>NZ_JBLWIG010000006.1:0-1230 GCF_048381605.1 Microbacterium sp. S1037 | reverse complement strand
CGTTCGCGCAGTGGTCGAACTTCCGCCTCATCATCCAGAACGCCTCGATCCTCGCGGTCCTCGGCGTGGGGATGACGTACATCATCATCACCTCGGGCATCGACCTCTCCATCGGCTCGGTGCTGGTGTTCTCGGGGGTCGTCTCGGCTCTGACGATGCGGGCGCTCGGCGGGGAGGGATGGGGGGTGGCGACGATCGGCATCCTGGTCTCGATCCTCAGCGGCGTCTGCTGGGGCCTTCTCAACGGGTTCCTCATCGCCAAGGCGAAGATCCCGCCGCTCATCGTCACGCTCGGCTCGCTCGGCATGGCGCTGGGTCTGGCGCAGATCCTCACCGGTGGTGTCGACATCCGCGACGTCCCGACGGTGCTGACGGTGTCGATCGGGTACGGGAACGTGTTCGGGTCGCTGCCGATCATCAGCGTCATCGCCCTCGTGGTGGTCGTGATCGGCGCGGTGGTGCTCCACTTCACCCGTTTCGGGCTGTACACCTACGCCGTCGGCTCGAGCGAGCTGGCCGCCCGTCGCGTGGGCGTGAAGGTCGACCGCCACCTCATCTCGGTCTACACGCTGTCGGGGGCGCTCGCGGGACTCGCCGGCATCCTGGCCCTGTCGCAGTTCTCGACGACCGCGATCGCGGGGCAGTCGCAGACCAACCTGAACGTCATCGCGGCCGTCGTGATCGGCGGGACCTCGCTGTTCGGCGGGGTCGGCACGATCTTCGGCACCGTGGTGGGTCTGTTCATCCCCGCCGTTCTGCAGAACGGCTTCGTCATCACCGGCGTGCAGCCGTTCTGGCAGCAGGTCGCCGTCGGCGCGGTGCTGATCACCGCCGTGTACGTCGACCAGGTGCGCCGTACCGCCGCGACCCGCGGCAACACCCAAAGCCTCTGGCGCAAGTTCGTCAGCGGAGGACGCCGCGGCTGAGTCCCGGCATCCGGAATCACATCAAGAGAGAACGGTCAATCACAATGCAGTGGAACAAGCAGGTTCTCGCGGTCGCCACCCTCGGCGCCGCAGCCACCCTCGTCCTCGCCGGGTGCTCCGGCGGCTCCTCGTCGGGATCCGCCTCGGGCGGCGCAGACGGCTACAAGATCGCGTTCGTGCAGGGCGTCGCCGGGGATGAGTTCTACATCTCCATGCAGTGCGGCATCGAAGCCGAGGCCAAGGCCGAAGGCGCCACCGTCACCACCCAGGGCCCCGAGAAGTTCGACCCGACCCTGCAAAAGCC
>NZ_JBLWIG010000005.1:0-5853 GCF_048381605.1 Microbacterium sp. S1037 | reverse complement strand
CCCGTAAATGCGAAATGGCCACCCAGCTTTGGGTGGCCATTTCGTTAGAAGAAGTCCGGCGGTGTCCTACTCTCCCACAGGGTCCCCCCTGCAGTACCATCGGCGCTGAGAGGCTTAGCTTCCGGGTTCGGAATGTGACCGGGCGTTTCCCTCTCGCTATGGCCGCCGAAACACTATTGATGTTTCAAAAACCAACAACGATTACTTTCATTGTTGCGTTCCCGACCGTACATCGAGAACCACTCAGTGGACGCAAGCACCAAAAACGGTGTGTTATCAAGTCATCGGCTTATTAGTACCGGTCAGCTTCACGTATTACTACGCTTCCACATCCGGCCTATCAACCCAGTAGTCTGGCTGGGAGCCTCTCACCCGAAGGTATGGAAGTCTCATCTTGAGGCCGGCTTCCCGCTTAGATGCTTTCAGCGGTTATCCATCCCGAACGTAGCTAATCAGCGGTGCTCCTGGCGGAACAACTGACACACCAGAGGTTCGTCCAACCCGGTCCTCTCGTACTAGGGTCAGATCCTCTCAAACTTCCTACGCGCGCAGCGGATAGGGACCGAACTGTCTCACGACGTTCTAAACCCAGCTCGCGTACCGCTTTAATGGGCGAACAGCCCAACCCTTGGGACCTACTCCAGCCCCAGGATGCGACGAGCCGACATCGAGGTGCCAAACCATGCCGTCGATATGGACTCTTGGGCAAGATCAGCCTGTTATCCCCGAGGTACCTTTTATCCGTTGAGCGACAGCGCTTCCACAAGCCACTGCCGGATCACTAGTCCCGACTTTCGTCCCTGCTCGACCTGTCAGTCTCACAGTCAAGCTCCCTTGTGCACTTACACTCGCCACCTGATTGCCAACCAGGTTGAGGGAACCTTTGGGCGCCTCCGTTACATTTTGGGAGGCAACCGCCCCAGTTAAACTACCCACCAGGCACTGTCCCTGAACCGGATCACGGTCCTAAGTTAGATATCCAGAGTGACCAGAGTGGTATTTCAACAATGACTCCACACTCACTGGCGTGAATGCTTCAACGTCTCCCACCTATCCTACACAAGCCACACCGAACACCAATACCAAGCTGTAGTAAAGGTCACGGGGTCTTTCCGTCCTGCTGCGCGTAACGAGCATCTTTACTCGTAATGCAATTTCGCCGAGTTCGCGGTTGAGACAGTTGGGAAGTCGTTACGCCATTCGTGCAGGTCGGAACTTACCCGACAAGGAATTTCGCTACCTTAGGATGGTTATAGTTACCACCGCCGTTTACTGGGGCTTAAATTCTCAGCTTCGCCTTGCGGCTAACCGGTCCTCTTAACCTTCCAGCACCGGGCAGGCGTCAGTCCGTATACATCGTCTTGCGACTTGGCACGGACCTGTGTTTTTAGTAAACAGTCGCTACCCACTAGTCTCTGCGGCCACCACACCCTTTCGGAGCAAGTCCTAATAAGTGGATGGCCCCCCTTCTCCCGAAGTTACGGGGGCATTTTGCCGAGTTCCTTAACCACGATTCTCTCGATCTCCTTGGTATTCTCTACCTGACCACCTGAGTCGGTTTGGGGTACGGGCAGCTAGAACCTCGCGTCGATGCTTTTCTCGGCAGCATAGGATCACCCACTTTTTATCCGCATCGTGTCTCAGCCTCAATGAGTGACGGATTTGCCTATCACTCGGCCTACGCACTTGCACCAGGACAACCATCGCCTGGCTTGGGCTACCTTCCTGCGTCACACCTGTTAATACGCTAGCCGCACCAGCATGGGGTCGAGCGTTCACACAGACGATCATCACCCCGAAGGGATCCGAAACATTCTGAGCTAGGACTCTTAGCACCACTGGATTAGCTTGGGCGGTTCTTCGCCGGTACGGGAATATCAACCCGTTGTCCATCGACTACGCCTGTCGGCCTCGCCTTAGGTCCCGACTTACCCAGGGAAGATTAGCTTGACCCTGGAACCCTTGGTCTTTCGGAGGACGTGTTTCTCACACGTCTTTCGCTACTCATGCCTGCATTCTCACTCGTGTAGCGTCCACGGCTGGGTCACCCCGCCGCTTCACTCGCCACACGACGCTCTCCTACCCATCAACACGGCTGGACCACGAAGGCCTACCAAAAATGTCAATGCCACAACTTCGGTGGCGTGCTTGAGCCCCGTTACATTGTCGGCGCGGAATCACTTGACCAGTGAGCTATTACGCACTCTTTCAAGGGTGGCTGCTTCTAAGCCAACCTCCTGGTTGTCAAAGCAACTCCACATCCTTTCCCACTTAGCACGCGCTTAGGGACCTTAGTTGGTGGTCTGGGTTGTTTCCCTCTCGACTATGAAGCTTATCCCCCACAGTCTCACTGCTGCGCTCTCACTTACCGGCATTCGGAGTTTGGCTGACGTCAGTAACCTTGTAGGGCCCATCGGCCATCCAGTAGCTCTACCTCCGGCAAGAAACACGCAACGCTGCACCTAAATGCATTTCGGAGAGAACCAGCTATCACGAAGTTTGATTGGCCTTTCACCCCTATCCACAGCTCATCCCCTCAGTTTTCAACCTAAGTGGGTTCGGTCCTCCACGACGTCTTACCGTCGCTTCAACCTGGCCATGGATAGATCACTTCGCTTCGGGTCTAGGACACGCGACTGAATCGCCCTATTCAGACTCGCTTTCGCTACGGCTACCCCACACGGGTTAACCTCGCCACGTATCGCTAACTCGCAGGCTCATTCTTCAAAAGGCACGCTGTCACCCCTACTAAGGAGGCTCCAACGGTTTGTAAGCAAACGGTTTCAGGTACTATTTCACTCCCCTCCCGGGGTACTTTTCACCTTTCCCTCACGGTACTTGTCCGCTATCGGTCATCTGGGAGTATTTAGGCTTATCAGGTGGTCCTGACAGATTCACACGGGATTTCTCGGGCCCCGTGCTACTTGGGATACTCTTCACGCCAAGAACAGGCATTTCGACTACGGGGTTCGCACCCTCTATGACCGGCCATTCAAAACCGTTCGTCTATACCCTCTTGTCACGTCGACTGCTCGGCAGAACAATCAGAAAAGTCCCACAACCCCCAACATGCAACGCCTGCCGGCTATCACACACGCTAGGTTTAGCCTCTTCCGGTTTCGCTCGCCACTACTCACGGAATCGCTGTTGCTTTCTCTTCCTGTGGGTACTGAGATGTTTCACTTCCCCACGTTCCCTCTACCCGCCCTATATATTCAGGCGGGAGTCACCAGGTACGCACGCGCCCTGGCGGGGTTTCCCCATTCGGACACCCTCGGATCAAAACTCGCTTATCAGTTCCCCGAGGCTTATCGCAGATTGCTACGTCCTTCTTCGGCTCCAGATGCCAAGGCATCCACCGTTTGCTCTTAAAGACTTGAAATCACATGAGTTGAATCGTCAAAAAATTGACTAATGATCTTTAAGATCATCTACACCACACAACCCCGAAGAGTTGCATGGAAGATGCTCGCGTCCACTGTGTAGTTCTCAAAGTACGGGCGGTACCCACCCCAGCCACCGGAACACCGGCACCGAGACAGGCCCACAAGGAAACAGCCACCAACCACTACCAGCCAAACGACTAGCGCGCGATCAGCGCCCGGCCCCTCAGGACCCAACAGCGTGCATGTGCCCACCCCTCCAACCCGAACCGTTCCCACAGCAAGCTGCGTACTAAATCCGAAATCTTCGACGTGAGCACCTCATCAAATGTTCCACCCATGAGCTAACCGGCAGACACATTCGGTCTGATCCGGCGCCTGGACACCAACAACCCGAAGGCCATCCGTGCCAGATGCTCCTTAGAAAGGAGGTGATCCAGCCGCACCTTCCGGTACGGCTACCTTGTTACGACTTAGTCCTAATTACCGATCCCACCTTCGACGGCTCCCTCCACAAGGGTTGGGCCACCGGCTTCAGGTGTTACCGACTTTCATGACTTGACGGGCGGTGTGTACAAGACCCGGGAACGTATTCACCGCAGCGTTGCTGATCTGCGATTACTAGCGACTCCGACTTCATGAGGTCGAGTTGCAGACCTCAATCCGAACTGGGACCGGCTTTTTGGGATTCGCTCCACCTTACGGTATTGCAGCCCTTTGTACCGGCCATTGTAGCATGCGTGAAGCCCAAGACATAAGGGGCATGATGATTTGACGTCATCCCCACCTTCCTCCGAGTTGACCCCGGCAGTATCCCATGAGTTCCCACCATTACGTGCTGGCAACATAGAACGAGGGTTGCGCTCGTTGCGGGACTTAACCCAACATCTCACGACACGAGCTGACGACAACCATGCACCACCTGTTTACGAGTGTCCAAAGAGTTGACCATTTCTGGCCCGTTCTCGTATATGTCAAGCCTTGGTAAGGTTCTTCGCGTTGCATCGAATTAATCCGCATGCTCCGCCGCTTGTGCGGGTCCCCGTCAATTCCTTTGAGTTTTAGCCTTGCGGCCGTACTCCCCAGGCGGGGAACTTAATGCGTTAGCTGCGTCACGGAAACCGTGGAATGGTCCCCACAACTAGTTCCCAACGTTTACGGGGTGGACTACCAGGGTATCTAAGCCTGTTTGCTCCCCACCCTTTCGCTCCTCAGCGTCAGTTACGGCCCAGAGATCTGCCTTCGCCATCGGTGTTCCTCCTGATATCTGCGCATTCCACCGCTACACCAGGAATTCCAATCTCCCCTACCGCACTCTAGTCTGCCCGTACCCACTGCAGGCCCGAGGTTGAGCCTCGGGATTTCACAGCAGACGCGACAAACCGCCTACGAGCTCTTTACGCCCAATAATTCCGGATAACGCTTGCGCCCTACGTATTACCGCGGCTGCTGGCACGTAGTTAGCCGGCGCTTTTTCTGCAGGTACCGTCACTTTCGCTTCTTCCCTGCTAAAAGAGGTTTACAACCCGAAGGCCGTCATCCCTCACGCGGCGTTGCTGCATCAGGCTTCCGCCCATTGTGCAATATTCCCCACTGCTGCCTCCCGTAGGAGTCTGGGCCGTGTCTCAGTCCCAGTGTGGCCGGTCACCCTCTCAGGCCGGCTACCCGTCGACGCCTTGGTGAGCCATTACCTCACCAACAAGCTGATAGGCCGCGAGCCCATCCCAGACCGAAAAATCTTTCCAACCCCCACCATGCGGAAGGAGCTCATATCCAGTATTAGACGCCGTTTCCAGCGCTTATCCCAGAGTCCAGGGCAGGTTGCTCACGTGTTACTCACCCGTTCGCCACTGATCCACCAAGCAAGCTTGGCTTCACCGTTCGACTTGCATGTGTTAAGCACGCCGCCAGCGTTCATCCTGAGCCAGGATCAAACTCTCCGTAAAAGAAAAATGCCCACCCAACCGGAATAAGGTCGGGACAAGCGAGTTCAATCTGACCAAACAGGAAGTCAAAACTGACTATCCAGATGCCAACCCCAAAGGGTTGGACTTTGATCCAAAGGAATTTCTCGCAATCCGAAAAACGGACCGACGAGGAATAAATTGGCATTTGACAAGTGCACGCTGTTGAGTTCTCAAGGAACGGACGCACCCACAGAAACGATCTCTCGACCTACCCGTGAGGCAGTTCACTTCTAGATTTTGTCACTCGAACCTTGTGGATCTCACAGTGGGACCTATCTAAGAGATCAACGTCGTGATAACCGGTCGAGGACCAGAACCAAAACTCTACACCATGTGGTGCGGGGTTTTGGGTTGTTCTCCGCTTGAGAGGACGCGGGGCCTTTCGGCCGCTCCGCTCTCCCCTGTGGGGCGAACAAGTAATAAGTTACGCGGATCCCGCGCACTCGTCCAATCCACACCACCGCCCGGGCGTGTCGCACCCCCGAAACCGCGGAAATCCGCGG
>NZ_JBLWIG010000004.1:0-42284 GCF_048381605.1 Microbacterium sp. S1037 | reverse complement strand
TGGGAGAGTAGGACACCGCCGGACTTCTTCTAACGAAATGGCCACCCAAAGCTGGGTGGCCATTTCGCATTTACGGGTAGTTTTTCCCGGGGAGGACAGTCATGTCGACGGACGACGCGAACGATCGCAAGGGGAACGAAGGGCGCTCCGGCGACCGCGCATCCGGTCGTGGGCCGTCATCATCCGGCGGTTCCGCGCGCGGGGACCGTCCATACCGCGGTGACAACGACGCCCGTCCGCGACGCGAAGGCGACGGACGGCCGTCACGGGGTGGCGACCGTCCGTATCGGCGCGACAACGACGCGCGTCCGGCGCGCGATGACCGTCCGTTCCGCCGCGACGGTCAGGGCGCAGGCCGGCCGGCTCGTGGCGGTGATCGTCCGTTCCGGCGCGATGGCGACCGTCCGTTCAGCCGGAACGCTGATTCGCGGCCCGCGCGCGATGGCGATCGTCCCGCCCGCCGTGCTGGTCAGAGCGCCGGTCGCCCGGCGCGGAGCGGCGACCGTCCGTTCCGCCGTGACAACGACGCCCGCCCTGCCCGAAACGGGGACCGGCCCTACCGAGGCGACAACCCGGTGAACGGTCGCCCGCAACGTGACGGCGATCGGCCGTTCCGTCGGGAGGGTGAGCGTCCATCCCGCCGAGACAACGATTCCCGCCCGTCCCGGGACGGGGACCGTCCTTACCGTCGTGACGGACAGGGATCCGATCGGCCTCGGCGTGACGGGGACCGGCCGTACCGTCGCGAGGGCGATGCTTCGGGCCGGCGCCCCTCTGGCGACCGGCGCCCCGGAGCCGGAGCGCCCCGTCGCTTCGACCGCGAAGACTCGCGTGCGACCCGGCCGCCGCAAGACCGCCGTGAGCGCGGTCCTGAGATCCCCGAAGAGATCACGGCGTGGGACCTTCCGGGCGCGGCGCGCAACGAACTGAAGACCCTGAGCAAGGACAACGCGGAGAACGTCGCCCGGCACCTCGCCATGGCGGCCCGCCTCATCGATGAGGATCCAGAGCTCGCCCACCAGCACGCTCTGGCAGCGTCTCGCAGCGCGGGGCGTGTCGGCGTGGTCCGCGAGACGGTCGCCATCACCGCGTATGCGGTCGGCGACTTCGCCCTGGCCTTGCGTGAACTTCGTACTCACAGGCGGATCACCGGCTCCGACGAGCAGCTCCCGCTCATCGTCGACAGCGAGCGCGGTGTCGGACGCCCGGATCGCGCGCTCGAGGAGGGACGCGCGGTCGACCGGATGACGCTGTCCGTCCCGGTGCGCGTGCAACTGGCGATCGCTATGTCCGGGGCTCGTCTGGATCTCGGACAGACGGATCGTGCGCTGCAGGAGCTCGACATTCCCGAGGCTGACCCGGACCGCGCGTTCGAGTGGAGCCCGGCGCTGTTCTCGGCGCGTGCCGCCGTTCTGGAAGAGCTGGGGCGCCACGATGAAGCCGCCGAGTGGGAGCACCGTGCGCAGATCGCCTCGGACGCTCTCGACGCCGCGTCCGGTGTCGCCGATCGCGAGGTCATCGTCGTCGAGGAGATCGACCTCATCGATGACGAGGGCGGCGTGGACGTGGCATCCGGAGTCATTCCCGTCGCGGACGTGGATGAAGACGAGGCGATCGACATGCAGACGGTGGCGGACGACGCGGACGACGCGGAGGAGTCGCGATGATCTTCGGGCGCGCGAAGCGTGAGGCGACGCCGCTCGACGACGTCGATGTCGTCCTCGCCGACCTGGATGGGGTCGTTTACGCCGGTCCGGGCGCGCTCCCGCACGCGGTGGACAGTTTGAATCGCGCGCAGGAAGAGGGGCGCCGTCTCGGGTACATCACCAACAATGCGTCTCGCACCGACGCCACCGTCGCCGCTCATCTGTCGTCTCTGGGGCTACGGGTCGCGGCGGACGATGTCGTCACGAGCCCTCAAGCGGCGATGCGACTCATGCGCGACCTCGTTCCGGCCGGCTCCACGCTGCTCGTGATCGGCGGAGAAGGTCTTGTCGTCGAGGTCGAGAAGGCCGGCTTCGTGGTGACGCGCAGCGCCGAGGACGCGCCCGCTGCGGTGGTGCAGGGGTTCGCGCCGGAGGTGGGCTGGACGCAGCTCGCTGAGGCCGCTTACGCGCTTGCCACGCCCGTCGAAGAGGGCGGTATCCCGTGGGTGGCGACGAACACGGACTGGACGATTCCGCAGGCCCGGGGGATCGCGCCGGGAAACGGCACCCTGGTCTCGGCGGTGCACACCGCCGTGGGACGTCTCGCCACGATCGCGGGAAAGCCCGAGCGTCCCATCTTCGACGAGGCGGTGACCCGGACCGGCGCGACGAATCCGCTGTTCATCGGCGACCGTCTCGACACCGACATCCAGGGAGCGCGCGCCGCCGAGATGGCCTCGCTCCTCGTCCTGACCGGGATCGATCGTCCGAAACAGGTGCTCGCGGCCCCGCCCTCGCAGCGGCCTGACTTCATCGTCGCCGACCTGCGCGAGCTGTTCGAGCCGTACCCGTCGACCACCGTCAAGGGTGAGCGGACTCGCGTGGGTGACGCCGTCGTCGAGATCGACGGCGTCGATCTCCGCATCGTGTCCGAGGGCTCGCGTCAGATCGATCTGCTGAGGGCGGGAGCTGCGGCGATCTGGAACTCCGGCCGCGCGATCTTCGGGTTCCGCGTCCCGGAGCAGCTTTACGCGGACCCGTTCCGCGTGCGCTGACGCCGGTACCATGGCATCCATGTCGGAGAGCCGAGAGAACGACGCCGACCCCGAGCTGATCAGCCGACTGCGCATCATCGAGGAGCAGCCGCTGGACACACGGGCGGACGCGTACGCGGCGCTGCACGACGAGTTGGCGCGACGGTTGGAGTCCGGCCCTCGCGACGCGCCGCCGGCCGCGCGCGCATGACGCGCCTGGATGCCGAACTCGCGGCCCGCGGTCTGGCGCGCTCGCGCTCGCACGCCACGCAGTTGATCGCCGCGGGCGAGGTCAGCGTCGACGGCAGAGCGGTCGTGAAGGCCTCCGCTGCGGTCGACGAGAACAGCGTGATCGAGGTGGCGACCCCCGACCACTACGTCAGTCGGGGCGCCCACAAACTGATCGCCGCCCTCGATGCTTTCGAGATCGACGTCCCGGGCCGCGTCGCCCTGGATCTCGGGGCGTCCACGGGCGGGTTCACGCAGGTGCTCCGCGAACGCGGAGCGCGACCGGTGCTCGCCGTCGACGTCGGACACGGCCAGTTGTCCACAGTCCTCACGTCCGACCCCGACGTCGTGTCGGTCGAGGGGTATAACGTGCGGTTCATGACCGCCGCCTCGCTCTCGGACGCCACGGGCATCGCCGCGCGCCCGACGCTCGTGACGGGCGACCTCTCGTTCATCTCGCTCCATCACGTGCTCCCTGCGGTGGCCGAAACCGCTGCAGCGGACGCTGACGTCGTCCTGTTGGTCAAGCCGCAGTTCGAGGTCGGTCGCACCGCGGTCAAGGGCGGGCTCGTCACCGATCCCGCGTTGCGATCCGATGCCGTCCACAGTGTGCTCTGGGCCGCCTGGGACGCCGGGCTCAAGACGAACGGCCTGATCTCGTCGCCCATCGTCGGGACCCACGGCAACCAGGAGTACGTCGCGTGGTTCTCGGCCGCTCACGGCACCGACCCCTCAGAATGGGAGAGCACCGTGACCCGACTGACCGGAAGCCGATGACCCCCAGCGATCGCCGAATCCTCCTCGTCGTCCACGCGCGCCGCGACGACACCGTCCAGGCCGCCCAGCGCATCATTTCCGCGGTGCTCGCGGCGGGGGCTGTGCCCGTGGTTTCAGCCGAAGACCGGCCCGAGCTCGCGGAGCGGCTGTCGCTCGAGGGCGTCGCGACTCTCGGGACCGACGTCGGAATCGACGACGTCGAGCTCGCCATCGTGCTCGGCGGAGACGGGACGATCCTTCGCGCGGCCGAGATGGTGCGGGGGAGTACGGCTCCGATCCTCGGCATCAACATGGGCCATGTCGGCTTCCTCGCCGAGATCGAGCGCGACGACATGGACGACGCGGTGCGTCGCGTCATCGCCCGTGACTACACGGTCGAGGAGCGCCTCGCCCTCGCGGTGAAGATCCAGGATGCCGATGACCGCGTCATCTACGAGACCTGGGCCCTGAACGAGGCGACCGTTGAAAAGGCCAGCCGCGAGCGCATGCTCGAAGTCGTCATGGCCGTCGACGGGCGCCCCCTCTCGTCGTTCGGCTGCGATGGAGTGGTCATCGCGACTCCCACCGGGTCGACCGCATACAACTTCTCGGCCGGGGGGCCGGTCGTCTGGCCGACGGTCGAAGCGATCGCGGTGGTTCCGCTGTCCGCGCACGCGCTCTTCGCCCGCCCCCTGGTCGTCGGCCCGGACGCGAGTGTCGCGGTCGAGGTCCTCGAACGGACGAGCGGCAGCGGCATCCTGTGGTGCGACGGGCGCCGTTCGCACGAGCTGCCCCCGGGTGCTCGGGTCGTCGTGCGTCGCTCGTCGCGGCCGGTTCGGCTCGCACGCCTGCATCCCGCGGCGTTCACCGAACGACTCGTGCGCAAGTTCCGTCTCCCCGTCACGGGATGGCGCGGCGCGTCGGGAGGTGCTTCGTGATCGAGGAGATGCGTCTTCGCGACCTGGGCGTCATCGCCGACGCGACGCTGCCGATCGGACGCGGTTTCACGGCGATCACGGGCGAGACCGGCGCCGGTAAGACGATGGTCGTCACCGGGCTCGGTCTTCTTCTCGGTCAACGCGCCGACTCGGGCGCCGTGCGCAAGGGAGCGGCGCAGGCGGCGGTCGAGGGCGTCTGGCTCGTTCCCGAGGACGGTCCGGTCGCCGCTCGCGTGCGCGAAGCAGGCGGCGACGTCGAGCCCGTCGGCGGGGGATCCGCCGAGCTGTACCTCGGACGCACGGTCTCGAGCGAAGGACGAGGACGTGCCACGGTCGGCGGTCGCACCGCTCCGGCGGGCGTGCTCGCGGACCTGGCGGACGAACTCGTCGTCGTGCACGGGCAGTCGGACCAGCTGCGGCTGAAGTCGTCGTCGGCGCAGCGCGAGGCCCTCGATCGTTTCGGAGGCGAGACGATCACCGTCGCGCGCGCCGCCTATCGCGCGGCGTGGGATACCTGGCGGACTCTCGATGCCGAGCTGACCACGCTCACGACCGACCGCGACGCACGCGCGCGGGAGGCCGAGCAGCTCCGCGCCGCGATCGCCGAGATCGAGGCCGCCGCGCCCCTTCCCGGTGAGGAGGAGGAGCTCGCCCGCCGCGCCGAGCGTCTCGCGAACGCCGAGGAGCTGCGGATCGCGGCGGTCACCGCTCACGCCGCGCTCTCGAACGAAGACGGCGCGCCCGACGTGATCACTCTGCTCGCTGAGGCGCGTCGCGCTCTCGAGAGAATCGCCGCGAGCGACGACGCGCTCGCCGCGATCGGGGAGCAGGTCGCCGACCTCGGGTACCGCGCCACCGACGCGTCCGTCGCGCTGTCGGGCTATCTCGCCGATCTGGACGAGTCCGGACCGCACGAACTCGCCGCGGTCGACGAGCGGCGCGCGGTGCTCGCCGGGCTGACGCGAACACACGGATCGGTGGATGCTGCCATCGCGCTGCTCGAGACGGGTTCAGCCCGTCTGGTCGAGCTGGACGATGACGGCGACCGCCTGCAGCGCCTCGAGACCCAGCGCGATGCGGCGGCGGCCGAACTCGACTCGGCCGCGGAGAGACTCACCGCGGCGCGGCGCGATGCGGCGGCGCGACTGGGCGCGGCGGTCACCGAAGAGTTGCACGCCCTGGCCCTGCCCGACGCGCGTCTGACCGTCGACGTCGCCCCCGCCACCCCCGCGGGTCACGGGCGCGACGAGGTGTCGATCCTGCTCGCGCCGCACCCCGGTGCCGATCCGCGTCCGGTGTCACGCGGTGCATCAGGGGGTGAGCTCAGTCGCGTCATGCTCGCGATCGAGGTCGTTATCGCCGGGGTCGATCCGGTGCCCACGTTCGTGTTCGACGAGGTCGACGCCGGGATCGGCGGCGCGGCGGCGATCGAGGTCGGACGCCGTCTCGCGCGTCTCGCCGAGTCGTCGCAGGTCATCGCCGTCACGCACCTCGCGCAGGTGGCCGCGTTCGCGGGCAACCACCTCACGGTCGTCAAGGGTCACGACGGAGCGGTGACGGCATCCAGTGTCCGACGGCTCGAGGGTGCGGAGCGGGAGGCCGAGATGGCGCGCCTGCTGTCGGGGTTGAGCGACTCGGATGCCGCGCTGACGCACGCCCGGGAACTGCTCGAGACCGGGCGTACCGGCGCCTGATCCGACGGATCGACCCGCGATCGTCACGACCCCGTGACGTGGATGTCGGAGGTCGGTGACAGACTTCCGGACGAAGCGGAGCGGATCCGCGAGCCCACCGGACAGATGCGACTGATAGGATCGAAGCCCGTGATGCAGACTTCGGACGCGGCGGGAAATTCAGACAACAAGACCTTCACGACGAAGCACATCTTCGTCACCGGAGGCGTGGTCTCCTCCCTGGGGAAGGGCCTGACGGCGGCAAGCCTCGGCAACCTCCTCACCGCCCGCGGTCTGCGCGTGGTGATGCAGAAGCTCGACCCGTATCTGAACGTCGACCCGGGAACGATGAACCCGTTCCAGCACGGCGAGGTCTTCGTGACCGACGACGGAGCCGAGACCGACCTCGACATCGGCCACTACGAGCGCTTCCTCGACATCGAGCTGAGTCAGGCGGCGAACGTCACCACCGGCCAGATCTACTCGCAGGTCATCGCGCGCGAGCGCCGCGGCGAGTACCTCGGCGACACGGTGCAGGTCATCCCGCACATCACCGACGAGATCAAGCGCCGCATGCGGCTGCAGGCGAGCGAGAGCCCGCAGCCCGACGTGATCATCACCGAGATCGGCGGCACGGTCGGCGACATCGAGTCGCAGCCCTTCATCGAGTCGGCTCGCCAGATCCGGCACGAGCTGGGCCGCAAGAACGTGTTCTTCGTGCACGTGTCGCTCGTGCCGTTCATGGGCGCCTCCGGCGAGCAGAAGACCAAGCCCACGCAGCACTCCGTCGCGACGCTGCGTTCCATCGGCATCCAGCCCGACGCCCTCGTGCTGCGTAGCGACCGCCCCGTCACCGAGTCGAACAAGCGCAAGATCGCGCTCATGTGCGACGTCGACGAAGACGCCGTGGTCAACGCGATCGACGTGCCGAGCATCTACGACATCCCGACGATGATGCACGACCAGGGGCTCGACGCCTACATCGTCGACGCGCTCGACATCGACAAGGCGGCTGACGTCGACTGGTCGCGGTGGCAGCGCGTGCTGCAAGCCGTGCACAACCCCAAGCACGAGGTCACGATCGGCCTCGTCGGCAAGTACATCGACCTCCCCGACGCGTACCTCTCGGTCACCGAGGCGATCAAGGCCGGTGGTTTCGGTCAGGAGACGCACGTGAAGATCACGTGGATCCCCTCCGACCTCTGCGAGACCCCCGAGGGCGCGGCGAAGGCCCTCTCCGCGGTGGACGGCATCATCGTGCCGGGCGGGTTCGGCATCCGCGGCATCGAGGGGAAGCTCGGAGCTCTGCGTTTCGCGCGCGAGCAGGGCATCCCGACGCTCGGCATCTGCCTGGGCCTCCAGTGCATGGTGATCGAGTACGCGCGCACGGTCGCCGGCCTCGAAGGAGCCTCGTCGAGCGAGTTCGACCCCGACACCACGCATCCCGTCGTGGCGACGATGGCCGAGCAGGTCGACATCCTCGAGAGCGGCGACCTGGGCGGCACGATGCGTCTGGGCCTGTACCCCGCGGATCTGGCCGAGGGGTCGCTCGCGGCCGAACTGTACGGCGCGAACCGCATCTCGGAGCGTCACCGTCACCGTTACGAGGTCAACAACGCCTATCGGCAGCAGCTCAGCGAGGCGGGTCTGGTGTTCTCGGGTCTGAACCCCGACCTCGATCTCGTCGAGTTCGTGGAGCTGCCGCGCGACGTGCACCCGTACTACATCGCCACACAGGCGCACCCCGAGCTGCGGTCGCGGCCGACCGAGCCGCACCCGCTGTTCCGCGGGCTCGTCGGTGCGGCGCTCGAGCGCCACCGTTCGAGCGAGCTGTTCGACGTCGAGGAGGACTGACATGGGCGAGCTGCGCGACGAGCGGGTGGATCTCGAGATCGTCTCGACAGACCTCGTCTACGAGGGTGCGGTGTGGAACGTGCGCAGCGACACCGTGCGGTACGGCGACGCGCAGATGACCCGCCAGTACGTCGAGCACCCGGGCGCGGCGGCGGTCGTGGCGATCGATGACGACGGGCGTGTCGTCCTCATCCAGCAGTATCGGCACCCCATCAAGGAACGCGACTGGGAGATCCCGGCGGGACTCCTCGATGTGGCGGGCGAGCCGCCGCTGGAGACGGCGAAGCGCGAGCTCACCGAAGAGGTCGACCTCGAGGCCGACCGGTGGCAGCACCTCATCTCGATGCACACGACCCCCGGTGGAAACGACGAGGTCGTGCACGTCTTCCTCGCCCGCGGGCTCCGGTCGGTCGAGACCGACTACGAACGCGAGCACGAGGAGTCCGACATGCGCGTCGAGCGCGTGCCGCTCGCCGAGGTCGTCGACGGGGTGCTGGCGGGACGCTTGCGCAACGGCATCCTGGCCACCGGCGCGCTCGCCGCAGCCGAGGTCCTCCGCCGCGAGGCCGCCGCGAGCTGACGTGGAGCTCGAGCGGGCGGTCGAGACCTACCTCCGGCATGTCGCGCTCGAGCGTGGACTCTCCGACCACACCATCGCCGCGTACCGGCGCGACCTCGTCGTGTACGTCGAGTGGTTGCGCGCGCGCGGAACCGCGGAGATCGAGGCGGTGACACCCGCGCTCGTCACCGAGTTCGTCGCCGAGCGCGCAGCGGCGGAGCCACCGCCCGCGGCGTCGTCGCTCGCCCGACTGCAGTCCTCGGTGCGCGGACTCCATCGCTTCCTCGTACGCGAAGGACGCGTCGACGACGATCCGAGCGGTCGGCTGCGGCCCCCGAAGACGCCGAGACGGCTGCCGAAGGCACTGACCATCAGCCAGGTGGAGGATCTCCTGGATGCCGCGGGGCCGGCGCCGGGGTCCTCGGACGCGTCGGCGGCGGAACCTGCCGCCGTCCGGGATCGCGCGCTGGTGGAGCTGCTCTACGCCACGGGAGCCCGTGTGTCGGAGATCGTGCACCTCGACGTGGACGACACCGTTCACGGCGATCTTCTGCGCGTGCGAGGCAAGGGCGACAAGGAGCGTGTGGTTCCGGTGGGCTCGTACGCGCGCGCGGCGATCGAGGCGTACCTGACGCGTATCCGGCCCGCGCTCGCGGCGAAGGGGCGGGCCACGCCCCGGTTGTTCCTGGGCGTTCGGGGTGCACCGCTGTCGCGCCAGAGCGCGTGGCTCATCATCCAGGCTGCGGCGGAGCGGGCGGGGCTGACCGCCCACGTCTCGCCGCACACGCTGCGGCACTCGTTCGCGACCCACCTGCTGCAGGGCGGCGCGGATGTGCGCGTGGTGCAGGAGTTGCTGGGGCACGCTTCCGTGGCGACGACGCAGATCTACACGCACGTCACCGCCGACGCTCTTCGCGACGTGTACGCCACCGCGCATCCGCGGGCGCGGTGAGCAGCGCGGCGGCATACTTGATCTCCGCGCGGGATCCTTCTCCGGCGGGGAACACGATGAGAGGAACGAGCGGGCGCATGAGGATCGCCAGGGAGAGGAACACCGGGGGGACGTGGTGGCTATCTCTGCTCTATGTCGCGCTGATCGTGGCTGCGTCGGTGTCGGGGATCTTCTCACTCGGTATCGCTTCTTTCGTGCTGCGGAGTGAGACCTCACCTGTCGACATCGCTCGCATGCTCTGCGCCGTCGCCGCCGCAGGGGGTGCGCCGCTGCTCGCCGCGATCTGTCTGCGGGGCCGCGCGGTCAGGTCGCGCTTGCGTCCGGGAGCGGTGAGCATCGCCGCCAGCGGCGCCACGTTCCTCGCCGTCGGATGGACGGTCGTCGTGGTGATCGGATACCGGGAGAGTCCGGGCGATGTGTGGAGAACCCTGCCCTTCTCGCTGGGCGTCTGTGCACCGGTGATCATTGTGGCGATCTGCGCGTTGACGATCTCGCGGTTCATCCAGCGCGATGACGCCCGCCGTGTTGCGGGGGCCCGCGGCGCGGCTCTTGTGCCCTGAGAGACTAGGGGGATGACCGCCACCCTCGTCGCACAGAACCTCACCGGGGGCCACGGGCACCGCACGCTCTTCGAGGGCGTCGACCTCACGGTCGCGCCGGGCGATGTCGTCGGTGTCGTCGGGGCCAACGGCGCGGGCAAGTCGACGCTGCTGCGTCTGCTCGCGGGGGTCGACGAACCCCAGGGGGGATCGATCAGCCTCGCACCCGCCGACGCCTTCGTCGGCTGGCTTTCCCAGGAGCATGAGCGCGTCGCCGGCGAGACCGTCGCGCAGTACATCGCGCGGCGGACGGGATGCGCCGAGGCGACGCGCGAGATGGATGCCACGGCCGCGGCCCTCGGCGATCCCACCGTCGTCGGTGCCGACGACGCCTACGCGACGGCTCTCGAACGGTGGCTGGCGAGCGGTGCCGCCGACCTCGACGAGCGGATGCCGCAGGTGCTGGCCGACCTCGGACTCGACGTGGGGCCGGACGCCGAGATGACGGGCCTCTCGGGAGGTCAGGCGGCTCGCGTGGGCCTGGCGGCGCTGCTGCTGTCGCGCTTCGACATCGCCCTGCTCGACGAGCCGACGAACGACCTCGACCTCGACGGCCTCGAACGACTCGAGACCTTCGTGCGGGGTCTCCGCGGGGGAGTGGTGCTGGTCAGCCACGACCGCGAGTTCCTGGCCCGTTCGGTGACACGGGTGCTCGAACTCGACCTCGCCCAGAACTCGCACCGGGTCTACGGCGGCGGCTACGACGCGTATCTCGAAGAGCGTGCGACGCTGCGTCGCCAGGCCCGCGAGAAGTACGAGGAGTACGCCGACACCAAGGCCGACCTCGTCGCGCGAGCGCGGACCCAGCGGGAGTGGTCGAGCCAGGGCGTGCGCAACGCGATGAAGAAGTCGCCCGACAACGACAAGATCCGCCGCAAGGCCGCGACGGAGTCGAGCGAGAAGCAGGCGCAGAAGGTGCGCCAGATGGAGAGCCGGATCGCGCGACTCGAGGAGGTCGAGGAACCGCGCAAGGAGTGGCAGCTCGAGTTCACGATCGGTTCGGCTCCGCGTTCGAGCTCCGTGGTGTCGACGCTGTCCGGGGCGGTCTTCCGGCAGGGTGACTTCACCCTCGGCCCGGTGTCTCTACAGGTGAATGCCGGGGAGAGGATCGGCATCACCGGACCGAACGGTGCCGGGAAGTCGACGCTGCTGCGTGGCATCCTGGGCCGTCAGGCGCCGGACGACGGAACCGCGAGTCTGGGAGCCAGCGTCGAGATCGGGGAGATCGATCAGGCGCGGTCGCTGCTCGTCGGGGAGAGGCCACTCGCCGAGACGTTCGAGGGGTTCGTGCCCGAGATGAACTCCGGCGAGGTGCGGACGCTGCTGGCGAAGTTCGGGCTGAAAGCCGACCATGTGATGCGTCCGGTCGACGGACTGTCGCCGGGGGAGCGCACGCGCGCGGGCCTCGCTCTGCTGCAGGCGCGGGGCGTCAACGTGCTCGTGCTCGATGAGCCGACGAACCACCTCGACCTGCCCGCGATCGAGCAGCTCGAGCAGGCACTCGAGTCGTACACGGGCACGCTGCTCCTGGTCACCCACGACCGACGGATGCTCTCGGCGGTCGAGACGGATCGCCGCTGGCGGGTCGAGGCCGGCGCGGTCACCGAGCTGTAGACCGGGCTCCACCGCGCGAGGAAACGCTCATAAACGCGATTCGCTCGCAGAAACACGTGCAGAACGCGTTTATGTGCGCGGATCGCGTTTATGCGTGGTGCGACGGGGTCAGCGGCCCTGGCGCTTCTTATAGGGCTTGGGTTGGCCCTTCACGATCGGGGCGCGGCCCTTGCCCTTCGAGGCCTTCGCCTTGCCGCCGCCCGGAGCCTTCTGCCTCGGCGCGGGCGGCGGGGCGTCGGCGATGCGGGCGTGCGCCTCGTCGAGGAGCAGGACGCCGGCGGGGAGCAGACGCGTCGGCGGCGTGCGCTGCACGAGCGGCTGCCCCACCTCTTCCTCGAGCTTGTCGAGCGTCGTGTACAGGGAGGGGAGGGGGATGCCGAGCTTCTCGGCCGCGCGCGGAAAGTGCAGCTCCTCGGCGAGGACGGCGAACCGGCGGAGATGCTCGAGCTTCATGGCATCCATTCTCCCGTGTCACGCGGCGAGACGTTGAGTGTCCAGGACACGCCGTTTCGCGTGGGGCCGATGCGGCGTGTCTTGGACACTCGATGGAGAGAGACGACGGGGAAAGGCGACGCGCGGGATCAGGCGACGGATGCCAGGAGGCGGTCGGCGGTGCGCAGGGACAGGGCCATGATCGTCAGTGCCGGGTTGGCGGCGATCGCGGACGGGAACACCGAGTTGTCGCTGATCCACAGATTGGGGATCTCGTGGGAGCGGCCGTCGGCATCCACCACGCCGTCGGCGGGGTCCAGCGACATGCGGCAGGTGCCGATCGTGTGGGCCGTGCGGGCCAGGACCATCGTCTCGCGCGCCCCCGCAGCCTCCATCACCCGGAGCATGAACGCCGTCGCGTGCGCGTCGAGCGCCTTCTCGTTCGCGCCGGCGGTGAACGTCACCCGCGCGCGCGGGATGCCGAACTCGTCGGTCTCGGGGGCGAGCTCGAGCCGGTTGTCGTCCGATGGCAGGCACTCGGCGTTGATGCCGATCCCGGCCATGTACCGCGACTGCTCGAGCCGCTGCATGAGCTCCGTGCCCCAGAGGCCGCCGCCGCGCACGAGCGTCGTCGAGAAGGTCAGGGGCATGACTCCGAGGCTCTGCACCAGGTACCCGCCCGCGAAGTCGGCGTCGGCCGGCCGCATCATGTCTTCGCTGATGAGCGACGACGGGTAGCCGCGGTGGCCGCGCACCGGCTCGTCGAAGCGTCCCCACACCTGCGTCGCGCCGTGGGCGAGGAAGTTGCGTCCGACCTGGCCGTTGTCGTTCGCCAGGCCGGTGTGCAACAGGAGACGCGGGGTCTCGACCCCGCCGCCCGCGAGGACGAGCGCGCGGCAGCGCTGACGCACGTCCACGCCGTTCTGGCGGTAGACCACCGCGGCGACATGACCGCGGGCATCGAGCTCGATCGCGTGCACCATCGCCTCGGCGCGGATCTCGGCTCCGGCGGCGACCGCCGCGGGCAGGTACGTGTTGGCCGTAGAGGCCTTGGCATCCGTCCGGCACCCCTGGTGGCACTCGCCGCAGTTGACGCACGCTCCGCGCTCGCCGTGGTGATCCTGCAGTCGCGCACGGGTGAGGACTGCGGCGGGCGCGTCCGCCCAGGTGACCCCGAGGGCATCGCATCCCTTGGCCACGAGGTTCGCGGGAGCGTTGCGCTTCGCGGGAGCGTAGGCGTAGCGGCGCGACGGATCCCAGGGGTACGGGGACGGGCCCGACACCCCGATGTCACCCTCCACGCGTTCGACGTACGACAGCAACTCGTCGGGGTCGATCGGCCAGTCGCGGCCCTCACCGGTCTCGGTGCGCAGAGCCAGATCGCGACGGTCGGGACGCGGGGTGAAGGCACCCCAGTGCAGCATCGAGCCGCCGACCCCGCGTCCGCTGTTGTTCGGACCGAATGCGGTCGGGTCGTCACCGCCGCTGAGGCGCTCCGACATCCAGTTGATCTCGACCGCCTCGGTCTCGTCGGGGGTCAGGTCGTCGAGGGCGAAGTGGCGTCCGGCCTCGATCGCGATGACGCGGAGGCCCTTCTTCGCCAGCTCGGCGGTCAGCGGAGCGCCGCCGGCACCGGTGCCGACGATCACGACGTCGACGGTCTCGTCGGTGCCGAACGTGCGCATCTGGTCGAGCTTCATGCCGCGTCTCCCTCGGCTACAGTCCCGCCGACGCCGACGGGCTCCCAGTCTTCGCGGCGCCCCAGCCGCAGTTCCACGTACCCGCGGATCGGGTTGCCGCCGGTCGCGAAACCGTCGTAGCCGATGAGCGCCATGCTCGCGGGGTGGGCGAGCCACTGACGGACGAGGTCGTTGCGGACGTCCTCGAGCCACAGCTGCAGCCGAGCCGCGTCCAGGGGGCCGTCGGCATCCGTCGTCCCCTCGATCGCCGCGCGCAGGACATCCGCCCGCTTCGTGGGATCGGTCGGCCAGACGCGGGCGAGCGTGTCGAGCCCGGCGCGGTACGCATCCGGGTCGGGAGGGAGCTCGGCGTTGCGCCACCCGTCGCCTTCGCCGCGCGCGAGCTGCGTATCGACGCGCGCCGCGATGTCGATCGCGGGCCCGTCCTGCGGGACGACGAGGTCGGCGATCTCGCGCAGCAGGGTGAGCTGGGCGAGATCGAGAACGACGGGGGCGTATCCGCGGTCATCGGGAACCGCACGGCGGTTCAGGATGCCGCGCACCCGGGCCTCCACGCGGTCGCCGGCGATCAGGGCGGCCCAGTCGTCCGGAACCACGGGCCCGAGGACGACCTCGTCGGCGACGAAGTCCGCGATCGCTCCGGCGGCTTCAGCGGCGCGCTCGAGCGGGATCATGTGGCCGGTGTCGCCCAGAGCGACGAAGCGCGCCCGGGGGTACACGGATGCCAGCAGCTCGGGCTGAGCGGCCGCGCCGAGGTCGGCGTCGTCGGTACCGGCGAGCACCAGGACCGGAAGGTCGAGCGTCCCCACCTCGGCGGAAGCGTCGACCCGGCTCCCGGTCTCGAGCCACGCGCGCCACGCGGCGGGGGAGGTGCGCCGGAGGTCGGTCAGTGCGCGCTCGTGAGCCGCCGGGGCGAGCGGCTCCGCGGTGTTCTGATCGATGAAGGTCTCGGCATCCTGGTCCGACAGGGAGCCGTCGGCCACCCACGACAGCATGCGTTCGCGTCGCTCCTCGTCCATCGGCTCGGGACGTGGCGGTGAGGGAGCCATGAGCACCATGCCGGCGAGGCCGGTGAGAGGTGCGTCCCCGCGGAGGACACGGGATGCCACGAGCGCCGCGACCTTTCCGCCCATGCTGTGCCC
The DNA here is from genome assembly GCF_048381605.1 of Microbacterium sp. S1037. Classification (NCBI taxonomy): domain Bacteria; kingdom Bacillati; phylum Actinomycetota; class Actinomycetes; order Micrococcales; family Microbacteriaceae; genus Microbacterium; species Microbacterium sp. S1037. The sequence goes on along the minus strand of NZ_JBLWIG010000004.1, from coordinate 27,157 downwards.
GCCGAGCATCCAGCGGCCCCGGGCGTGGCGGACGAGGTGGTGCACCACGTGCTCGACGGTCGCGTCGAGCGAGGAGTCGGAAGCCGACGCGATTTCGCCGAAGCCGGGGAGGTCGACGCCGCGCACATCGACGGTGCCGTCGAGGAGATCGCGCAGGCGCGAGAACTCGTCGGCGCTGGAACCCAGCGCGTGCAGCAGGAAAAGGGTGACGGGCATGCCTTCACGCTCCCGCACACCCCGGTCGGGAACGGGCCGCTTGCCAATTCGGACGATATGCGCAAGGACGGGCGCCCCGAGCCGGACTCCTGAGAGACACGCGCGAGGACGGTCGCCCCCACGGAGGCTCGGGAGTTCGGCCCGGGCGCGAGGGTCAGGGCGTGACCATGCCGCCGTTGACGTTCAGCGTCTCTCCCGACACGTAGCTCGACTCGGCCGAGGCGAGGAAGACGAACGCGGGAGCGATCTCGGCGGGCTGACCGGCGCGCTGGTAGGTGCTCTCGTCGTCGAAGTGCTCCATCTGGTCGTCCGAGACACCCTCGCTCACCTGCAGGGCAGACCACGTCGGTCCCGGGGCCACGACGTTGACGCGGATGCCGCGCGGCGCAAGCTGCTGGGCCAACCCTTTCGACAGGTTGTTGACGGCAGCCTTCGTCGCCGCGTAGTCGAGGCGGTCGGGGGCGGGCACGTACGCCTCGAGCGAGGCGGTGTTGATGATGGTCCCGCCCTCGGGAAGGTGCGCGAGAGCAGCCTTGGTGATCCAGAAGGGCGCGAACACGTTCGTCCGGAACGTCAGCTCGAACTGCTCGTCCGACAGGTCGTCCACCTTCTCGACCATGACCTGCTTGCCGGCGTTGTTGACGACGATGTCGAGACCGCCGAGCGCCTCCGCGGCGCGGTCGACCAGCTCGCGGCACGCGGCGGGATCGGTGATGTCGGTGGCGATCGAGACGCCCGTGCGGCCGGCATCCCGGATCTGCCCGAGGATGTGGTCGGCGTCGCGCTGCTCGTCCGGGAGATGCACGATCGCGACGTCGGCCCCCTCGCGCGCGAACGCGATCGCGACGGCCCCGCCGATACCGGAGTCGCCTCCGGTGACGAGCGCCTTCCGCCCCTCGAGGCGGCCGAGACCGCGGTAGGTCTTCTCGCCGAGGTCGGGGACCGGAGTCATGTCGGCCTGCACACCCGGCTCGGGCTGGTGCTGGATCGGGGGTTCGACACGCGCGTAGCGGGTGACGGGGTTGTCGAAGGTGAGCTGATCGCGATCGGTGGTCATGAAGCGACGGTAGGCAGGGCGCGCGCCGTGGCGCGCGGCCTTGACGGCGGGGCGGATGCCGCTTCCCGGTGTTTCACCCGGTTCGGGGCGGGAGTGACACGGGGAAGCCCGGTCGCCGCTCTCCGTAGCGTGAAGAAGTGAACGTCACGCCCGCGCGCCATCGTGTCCTCCACCTCGTCGACCGCGTCACGGGCGGCGTACCCGTCGCCGTTCGCTCATACATCGCGCATTCGCCGGGCCGTTACGAGCACGTCATCGCTTCGCCGTTCCAGGACGGGTGCCCGGCATCCGTGTGGACCGGTCTCGAGGTCGCCCATGTCGACTGGGACACACGCTCGCCCGCCCGGGCTCTCGCGCATGCCCGGCGTCTCCTGCGGGGCGAGCACCACGACGTGGTCCACGCCCATTCGAGCTTCCCCGGGGTCTACGCGCGGCTGCTGTGCTCGCCGCGGACGACGCATGTCGTGTACACCCCGCACTGCTTCGCTTTCCTGCGCCAGGACGTCCCCGGCGCCGTCCGGGTGGCCTACCGACTCGCGGAACGGATACTCGCGTCCCGTACGAGCGTCCTCGCCGCTTGCGGTCCGGGGGAGAGTATCGAGGCCGAGAAGCTCGGCCTCCCTCGCAAACGGATCGTCGAGGTGCCCAACGTGTCGTCGCTGCTCGCGGTGCCGAGGGAAGCGAGCAGCCGGATCCCCGCGAAGAGCGACCGGATCCGCGTCGGAATGCTCGGTCGCTGGGCGCCGCAGAAAGACCCCGTGTTCTTCCGGGACCGCATCGAAGCGCTGAGACGGGAGCTCCCGGGCATTCGCGTGGAGGGGTGGTGGATCGGCGGATCGGGCGACCCGACAGCCGGATCGGGGCCGGATGGCCTCGTCCACCGCACGGGGTGGCTGACGCCGCTCGAGGTGGGGGATCGCTTGCGCGACTTGGACGTCTACCTCCACAGCGCCGCCTGGGAGGGGTTCCCCATCGCCCTCCTCGACGCGCGAGCGGCCGGTCTTCCGATGCTGTGCCGATCGATCTCGGCGGTTCCCGGTCTTCCTCCGGAGCTCTCCGTCGAGCGCGGTTGGGACGGCTTCGTCACGGCCGTGCGCGGGGGACGTCTTCTCGAGTGGGGTCGCGCGAATCGCGCGACATGGGATGCCTACTTGGGTGACCGCACCGCTCGCGCGCAACGGTCGGCTTTGAACCGAGCGTGGACCGCGCGCGGTGTCACGCCGTCTCGGCTCGGACTTCCGCGATGACCTCGGCCACACGCCGTGCCGAGGCAACCCAGGAGAAGCGTTGCTCGTTCGCTCTTCCGCGCTGGGTGAGCTCCGCGCGCAGCGACTCGTCGCGATCCAGCCGCTCGATGCCGCGGCGCATGTCGTCCACGTCACGCGGATCCACCCACAGGACGGACTCGCCGAGCACTGCGGGGAGGGACGCGGCTCGGCTCGCGAGCACGGGAGTCCCCGCGCGCTGCGCCTCGAGCGGAGGGATGCCGAAACCCTCGTAGAGCGAGGGGAAGGCGAACGCCGCTGCACCGCGGTAGAGGGCGGCGAGCTCGTGGTCGTCGACGCGACCGAGGAAGCGCACCCGCTCGGCACCCGCATCGCCTCGCCCGGATCGGAAAGCCCTCGCTTGGCCCCCGACGATCAGCAGACGGCGGATATGACGCAGCTCCGCGGACTCGAACGCCCGGAGGAGAGCATCGAAGTTCTTGTGCCTATTGGGGGAGGAAACCGCGAGGAGGTAGGGCTGCCCTTCGTCGTGCGCGGGTCCATCCGGGGAGAAACCGCTCGACACCGCATTGGGCACGACCCGAAGCTTTTCGGCGGGAACGCGATAGTGCTCGGCGATTTCGCCGGCGGAGAAGTCGCTGACGGTGAGCACTCGAGCGCTCGTGCGCAGGAGAGGAGGGATGAGGACCCGATAGAGCAGGCGGAACGAGCGGGCGAAGCTCTCGGGGTGCCGGACGTAGGTGATGTCGTGATGGGCGACGATCTGCGGTCGGTAGAAGGAGGGACCGGTGCTCGCCAGGCCCAGGAGGAGCGGTGATCCGGATCGCCGCAGAAAGGCAGGGAGGTCGAGTTGCTCCCATGCGTGGCCTCCCCGTCGTCCGACGGGGACGATGCGCGCGCCCAGGTCGGCGTCGAGGAGCGTCACGGGCGGGGCTGCGACGACGAGCGGAACGAGCGGCGCGAGTTCGCGCACGATCTCGCGGGCGAAACGCTGCACGCCGGTGGTGGCGTGGGCAAGGAATCGCCCATTGACGACGACCGCATCGCGGAGAGAGGTCATGCGAAGGTCTCCGGAAGTGAGGGCTGGCGTGATCGCTGGGCGCGATCACCTCGACGCTCGCTCGCTCCCACGCCGAACGAAACGTGCCACCACGGGTGACCGGAGGGGTGAAAGTCGGTTCCTGGCATCCGGTTCCGGGCGTGAGCGGGGGAATCCCGCCGAGGTCGACTCGTCATCTCGGAACTCCCGCCCCGGGAGCCCGCGACGCCCTTCACGACCGAACTCACCTCGGTGTCAGATCGCTCTCGCCCGATCGAGGTCGGACGGGGGCTGCGGGCCGTCGAGCGGGCGTCCGGCACGATGACCCGAGCGGCCGTCGCTTCCGCAGTCGGCGGGTCGCAGGAGGAGCCATGGCCCATATCGTTCTCGACGCGCGCGGGTACTTCACGACGACCGGCAGGTACATCCGCAAGCTCGTCGAGTGGCTCGCCCGCTGCCCCGATGACGACAACCACTACACACTTGTGCTTCCGGCCGACCGCCTCGCGGAATGGGTGCCACCGTCGCCGCGATTCCATGCCGTGGGATCGGACGCCCCGTTCTTCTCGTGGGCGGAGCAGACGGATCTCGCGCGCCTCATTCGGTCTCTGAAGCCGGACGTCGTGCACTTCTGCATGCAGCAACAGCCCGTTCTCCTCGGCGCCCCGAGGATCACGACCTTTCACGACCTCACGCTGCTCAAGATCCACAACCGCAAGAAGCCGCTCTTCGTGTCTCTGCTCCGTCGCGCCGTCGGAGCCGTGGCCTTCGCCGTCGTCGCCCACCGAGGACGCGCGAACGTCGTCGTCAGCCGCTACAGCGGCCGTGACCTGCGCCGATTCACCGGGGTGCCCGAGAGGAAGATCGTGCTGACCTACCCCGCGGCGGACCCCATCTCGGAGGCCGCGGTCGTCGTCACCGTTCCCTTCTCGCGCTTCGTCCTCTTCGTCGGCAACCAGGTGCCCTACAAGAACCTCGAGCGACTCGCCGTGGCGGTCGAAGAGCTCCGTCGCACCCATCCCGATGTCGGTCTGGTCGTCGCGGGGCGGATCGACGATGACGGCCGACTCCTCAGGGAACGACGGCCGGACCTCATGAACCGGGTGCACTTCGCGGGCTACGTCAGTGATGCGCAACTGCGCTGGCTCTACGAGAACGCGTCGGTGTACGCGTTTCCCTCCTTCTTCGAGGGATTCGGCCTGCCCGGCCTGGAGACCATGCGACACGGCTGCCCGGTGGCCAGCAGCTCCGCGACCTGTCTTCCCGAGGTCTACGGCGATGCCGCGCGATACTTCCCTCCCGGTGACGTGCAGCGGATGGCGCGGGCGCTCGCCGAAGTCCTCGACGACCCGGAACTGCGTGAGGAGCTGGTGCGCCGGGGGCGCCGAAAGGCGGATGAATACTCGTGGGAACGGATGGCCGCCCAGACCCTCGCGACCTATCGGCGCGCCATCGACCGCTGATACCTCGCCGCGCGCTCAGGTTCCGATCCGGCCGCCGTCCCCGGGCAGGGGGTAACTGTGCCCCAGCCGCCCCCGGAGCCCGTCGACGCTGGCGTGCAGGATCGCGAGGAAGACTGGGAGGCGTCGAGCGATCACGGCGGCGACGAAGAGGAGTCCGAGCCGGACACCGACATTCACCGCGAGGCGAACGCGTGCAGCGGGGGATGAACCTGCTTGCTGGGCGCTGAGGAACGCGGCGTTGCGGTACTGGTAGCGCACGCGCCAGAGATCCGCGTCCGCGGTGCGGAGGATTCGCGGCAGGCGGAAGCGGCTGCGGGGCGGTTCGGCGGTGGCTCGCCAGTCGGTGGTGTCGCGGATCTCGATGTCGAGGCAGAGCCAGATGTCGACTCCCGCGGCGCGCAGACGCGCGGAGAAGGCGTTGTCGTCGGCGTACAGGACGAAGTCCTCGGGTGGCAGCACGCACAACGCCGCCGTCGGGCGGGGGAGGTAAAGCCCTCCCCACATGGCGTTCGGGAGGTCGACCACACGAAAGACGCCGAGTTCGGTTCGCACGTCGGTGATCGACGACGTTCTGGCGACCACACGGCGACGGAAGACGTCCGTCGACAGGAACGCACCGGGCCGAAGCTCGGCGAAAGCGACCCTCGGCGACACGCCGGAGCGCAGTCGGGTGTGGACCGGGTTGACCGCGCGAAAACACGCGACGGCAACACGCTCACCGTCACCGGCACCGAGTCCGGCGGCGACGGCCTGAAGACCATGGAGAGCACCCGCGGGGAGAGGATTGTCGTCGTCGAGGATGAGGACGGGCGTGTCCCGGCGGTACGCCGCCGCAAGGGCCGCGCTGAACGCGGGGGCTGAGCCTCTGTTGCTCGCGAACAGGATCACCTCAAGGCGTCCCTCGGCGCGATCCGCGCACTCGCGCAGCCGTTCCTGCACTCTGACTGATGCGCCGTTGCTGACGACGATCACGTCGGCCCGTTCGTCTGCGAGTACGGACGTGATCGTGGAGGACAGGCCGGAGTCCCATCGGTCGCCGTATGTCACGGTCACGACGGTCACCCGGCCGTCTGCGGAGGAGGTGGTGGAAGGGGTCGGCATCCGTCCGTTCTACGGGGGAGCGGTGACACCGCTGGTGCTTCCTCCGAAGAGGCGGTCCGGGTGTGGCGCGTACGGTAGCGCATCCGCGAGCCGGTCAGCCCGCAGGCGGTGGACTCTCGGTCGCGATGACTCACCCGATTCGTCACCCGTCCGCCCCTCTGCCGTGACCCTCAGGAGCGGGCGACAGGGTGCCATACGGCTGTGGCATCGCCGAGGAGTATCGGTCGGTGGCATCCCTCGTCTCCGGTCTGATCGAATGAGAGCCCTTCTGGGGCGACTCGTAGGGTTCGGTTCGCTCCCGCTGCTCGCCTCCCTCGCTCCTCTACTGCTCCTGGGGATCGTGACGCGTTCGTGCACGGCGGACGAGTGGGCGGCCCTCAGCATCGGACAGGCGGTGGGTTCGTTCGCCACGGCGGCCACCATGTTCGGTTGGCAGGTGGTGGGCCCGCCGGCGGTGGCGCTCGCCGCAGGCGAAGAGGGGGCGCGGGAGATCTACGCGGCGAGTTGGTGGCTGCGAGCGGGCGTTTTCCTCACCGCCACTCCGTGTGCCGCGGTCGTGGCGGCGGGTCTCTCTCCGGCAGGGAACGCGGTGCTGGCGATCTCCATGTGCGCTTCTGCCGCCTTCGCGGGCATGTCGATGACGTGGTACGCCATCGGCCGCGGGCGCCCCGGGATGATCACCATCTTCGAGGTGATACCTCGTCTCGCCTTTCTGACGCTGGGAGCGATCGTCGTCGCCCTCACCGGTCATGCCGTCTGGTACCCGGTGTCCGCTTTGGTCGGGGCAGTGGGCACCCAAACGGTCTTCCACCGGCGGACCTTCCGCTGGACCGTCCCGCGGTGGCCCGGCCGCGCTGCTCTCACGGGTGCCTTGCGTCTGAGCGCCCCCGGCGCGGCTGTCGTCGTCCTCGGGGGCGTCCGATCCGCCGCTCCGATCCCGGCGGCGACATTCGTGAGCGATCCCGGCACCGTCGCGAGGCTCTCGTCGGCCGATCGGCTGTATCGCTACTCTCTCTTCAGCGTGTCAGCGCTGGGCGATGCCCTGCAGAACTGGGTGCTCGAAGCCGGCGTGGGGGGACGTCGACATCGCATCGCCCTTCTCCTCCACACGGTGCTCGGTGTGCTGGGCGCCGCGGGTCTCGGGCTCGTCGGACCGTGGGCGACGGCGGTCCTCTTCGGCGACCACCTCGGAGCGACGAGAGAGCTCTTCGCCGGATACGCTGTCGCGTTCTTCTTCGTGTCGCTCGGCACGCCGCTCGTTCGAAACGTGCTGGTGCCGCTGGGCCGAACGCGTGCCGTCGTCGTCGCCGACGCGGCCGGGCTGGTGTGCGGTGCGGGGACCGCGTTCCTCCTTGTGCCCACGGTCGGGGTCGCGGGGATCCCCCTCGCGCTGGCCACCACCGAGGCCGCGGCGACGCTCGGCTACGCGCTCTCGGCGGTCATCGTGTCACGGGGTCTCAAGAACGGCGCGTCAGCGATGGGGGATCCCGGCGCGGCGAGGGCCGACTGACGACGCGAAAGCGAACCGAACGAGCGCGGCATCAACGCCGAGAAGGCGAGCAGGATCAAGGAGATCTGCCACTGCTGCTCATCGAACGAGAAACCCATGACGGCGAGGAAGGCCGTGGTGGACATCGCCAGCGCTCCGCCGCGCAGTGCCCGCAGGAACACCCCGGCAAGGAGGACCAGAGCGGTCAGGCCGAACAGGGCGAACAGTGAGATGTACATGTTGTCGAAGTAGATGAGATTCCGCGCACCCCGCACCACCCCGGACCGGAAGAGCTCGGCAGTGCCGCCGGCGCCGGCGCCGATCCACAACCGCGCGTCCGGCTGCGACCACAGCGATGACCACGAGTCGGCCACGAGTGTCCGGTGGACGAAGGACACGGAGGATCCGAAGCTGTCATCGAGGGACAGCAGCTTGGGGAGGTCCGTCAGGAGAGCACCGATGCTCAGGACCCCCGTGAGTGCGGTGAGGGCGAGCAATCGACGCCACCGCACGTTCGCCACGAGATAGGTGAGCAGAGCGACGAGCAGAGCCACGACGGCACTGCGCGTTCCCGACAGGGAGAGTCCTGCGAGGCTGACAGCGGCACCGAGCGCGAATCGCCATCGCCGCGTCTCGATGGCGGCGTGCAGAAGCACCAGCGTCGCGACACTGAGGAAAACGGCGAAGGGGATCGGATGACCGAAGCTGGCTTGCGAGCGTCCCGTCAACCACGGGACGAGCACGTTCGCCCGCTCGTCGATGCTCTCCAGCGAGCTCTGGCGCAGGGACCACGCCGTATCGACCACTCTCAGCTGCTCGCAGAAGGCATACACCGTCACGATCAGGCTCAGCACGAGGAAGACCGTGGCGAGCGGCCGCAGATCAGCGTGACGCAGGTGAGGGACGATCATCGCGACGGCGATCGCCGTGCTGACCATCGCGATGTTCAGGATCGTCGAATCCGCGGAGAACTGCCCCACGGTTCGGAGGATCAACCATCCGCCGAAGAGCGCGAAGATCCCCGCTCCCCAGAGCGTGCCGCTCGCCGGGCGGAAGCCCGAGCGCACCTGCGCGGTCGCGCACAGGAGCACGACGGTCAGCAGGGCGGTCGAGGAAGACACCTGGTCGGTGACCGACATCACGGGAACGAGCGCCGCGAGGACCACGCTCCCGCCGACCGCTCGGGCCGCAGCTGTCTCACGGGTCCCACGCAGCACGACGATCATGCAGCCGAGACAGACGGCGAGTGTGAGGAACGTCATGAGACTCCTGCTGTTGTGGACATGTGGGCTCGTCGCCCTGCGACGTCTCGTGAGGAGTCACTCATCGCTCGGTCTCCGGCTGCCGTGGAATCGGCTTCGAACCCAGGCGCGGGCGGCGCGAGTCAGCCGTCTCCGTCGCGCTGACGAGGCCGAGGTGATCGCGACGCCGGCGCGACGTTCCGACGCGAGCGCGACGTCGTCGTCGGGCCACAGCAGGCGGCGGGCGACGCGGAGACGAGCGGACAGGGGCAGGGTCTGCAGGGCGGTCCAGTAAGCGCGCAGACGGTCGGGTCGACCGCGCCATGCCCAGTCGCGGGGCACCGCGTCTTTGGGAACGTGCACCCGCCTGCCGGTGATGATCGAGAGCTCGTCCCGCAGCACCGCGATCGCGCCGAGATCCCTCGCATGTCGGAGAGGATCGTCAGCCGCCGCGAGCAGATTCTTCGCGGACGCGGACGTCGTCTCCGATCGTGGCCCCGCCCCGATCTCCGGTCGGACGACATGGACAGCGGCGAGGACGGCGTGCGCATCCGTCGTGGGGACGGCGACCGCGACGCCGGCGTAGCGAACGTGGGTCGTGGTCGCGAAGACCGCCTCGAAGGCCTCGGAGTCGTCGAGCGTCAGCCCCGGGAAGCGGCGGTGGATGTCGATCTCACACCCCCAGGACGTGGGCGTCATTGTCGCGGTGTGGTGGACGGAGGTGCCCCTCCACGGGTCGGGCTCACGCTCCCACCCCCAGGGGGCGAGAGCGGCGGCCAGCTCATCCCACCGGGCGGGATCGCACCAGACGTCGACATCGCCGGAATGCTCGCGCTCACGCAGACCCTGGTGATGCAGGGCGGGCCCTTTCACGAACACGCACCGGATGCCGAGGGATGCCGCGACGCGTTGGACGAGGGCATAGACGAGCTCGTGCAGGGGAGAGGAGAGCGCCGGAGGATCGAGGTGCGTCACCGCCGCGGGATGGGTTCGACCCAGGACCACCAGACCCCTGTCTCGGAGATGTTCGAGAACGACGTTCTCTTCCGGCGTGAACTCGCGAGGTGTGCGAGGCGCGTTACCGACGAGCTCGCGCCACAGCGTGGCGCCGTCGCCGACGAGGCAGAGCGCCGGCCCGGGGACGATCGGAACAGCGAGAACGTCCGCCTCGGCGGCCAGGGTCGGGATGCCACGCGCGTCGAGCGCGCCGAACGCCACGGGAATCCACCGCTCGTCGGGTGGGGAGGTGAAAGACATGCGGCGGTCCTCGGGAAGACGGGGTCGACCTCCCAGTGTGACCGCGACGAATCCGGGCGGTCTGGTCGCGACGCGTCTTCCCGCGGGTGACCGCGCTGCAGTTCGCCCGCGACCCGGTGGCGTCTCACCCGTGCCGTGGGCCCGAGGGGAAGAGGACCCCGCGGACCTACGGCACGGGGGCCCGGGCGCACCGCCCGAGCCCCCGCTCCTGAAGCCGTCGTCCGGACTCAGGGAATCGGCGACAGCACCACCTGATCGATGAACGCCGTCGCATCTCCCGAGGCTGCCGACCCGCGGAACATGATCTCGTGGTCGCCCGCCGAGACGGTGAACGTCGGCGAGGTGTGAGAGGTGAACGTCGCCGTCGGGGGAGCGAAGCTGTCGACGACCACCCCGTCGATGAGCACCTGCACCGTCTGCACCGCGCTGTACCCGGGGCGTCGCGACGCCTGATACGTGAGCGTGTAGTCGCCGGCGGTCATGTCGAGCGTCTGCGAGAACGATCCGTGCTGCCCGTCACGCGACTGCAGGAGGGCGGTCTGCGTGCCCTCGGGCGCGGACGGCGCCCCGAAGGCACTCCCGTTGTGCTGGATGCCACTGCGGCCGACGAACGACCAGCCCTCGGTGAAGGGAGCCGACTTGACGCCCGTCGTGGACGGAGCCTCGAAGCCGGTGTTCTGCAGCTGCGCCGGCTCCGGCGGGACCGGGGCTTCGATCCGGACCGCGTCGAGGAACGCGGTGCGGTCGCCCGAGGGGGCGGTGGCGCGGAACGTGATCGTGTGGCGACCGCCGTCGGACGTGAAGGCGGGGGTCCGCTTGGTCTCGTACGAGCTCGTCGAACCGACTGCGAACGAGCCGATCACGGTGTCGTCGTACAGCACGTCGAAGCTCTGCGCGGGGTAGCCGGATCGTCCCGAGAGGGCGAAGACGACCTGATACTCCCCGGCGGGGAACGCCGCCTCCTGCGAGATGGTGCCCTGGACCCCGGCATCCGTCTTGAGGTATCCGACCTGCTGACCCTCCGACGGTGTCGGCGGCCCCAGGGGTCCCTGGCCGTTCTGGATGCCGGAGCGACTGTTGAAGGTCCAGCCGTTCGTGAAGGGGCCGGTCTTGGACTTCGTCCCACCGGGCTTCTCGAAGCCGGCGTTGGTCAGCGTCACCAGCGGGTACGACGACGGCAGCTCGGGGCTGACGTAACACTTCTGCGTCCCGTTCGGGTTCGGGTCGCCGAGTGTCGCCGCGTCGCAGGAGACGGGGCCCGTCTTCGCCTGGTAGGTGAACAGTCCGTCGCCACCGAACGCCACGCTCTGCTGACCGGAGAAGAAGCACTCCCCGCCCTCGTTCGCGCAGAGGGTGTAGCCGTCGGGCCCTTCGGAGACGCCGCCGACCTTGAAGAGGCGGCTCGTGATGCCCGAGGCCTGCTTTCCCGTTGCGAAGGCCGCGGCGCGGTAGAGCTTCGTGGAGGTCTCCGGGAGGATCAGGGGGCGCTCGTAGAGCGTCGAGCTCGCGGTCGGTTCCGAACCGTCGGTGGTGTACCGGATCTGCGCCCCCGCGGTGGGCGTCGACAGGGTCAGCACCTCCGAGCCGGCGTAGACGCCGCTGTCGAGATCGAACTGCACGGGGTCGACGCGGCTCGCGGTGAGCTGCGGGGTCACGGTCACGATCGCGACGGCCGACGACGTCGGGTCGGCGGTGCTGGTGGCGCGGACGGCGACCTCGCGTTCCGAGTCGACGCTCGGCGGGGTGTAGACGCCGGCGCTCGACACGGAGCCGTTGCCCGTGCCGTCGACCGACCACGTCACGCCGGCAGCTCCGTCGATGACATCGGCGGTGAGCGCGAGGGTCGAACCCGACGCCACCGTGGGGTCGGCATCGCTCACACGCACCTGGACGGCGGGGTCGGCCGTCGTGTAGATCGCGAACGAGTACCCCTCGTCGAGCTGGTCGGAGAAGCCCGTTCCCGCCGGCAGTGTGGCCGATACGGCGGGCAGGAGCGCGTTCTCATCGGGAACGAGATCGTTGTCGTAGACGACACGGTGGAAGTCCTTGCCGATCGCCGTGGAACCGAACGAGACGTCGAGGTCGGTCGGAGCGGTACCTTTCGACTCCACGAGCAGGGTGTATTCGCCCGCGGCGTCGCGGAACGCGGCGGTGCGCACGTCCGCCGTCGACGAGCTGGACTGCAGCACCTGGCTGTGCGCCGGAATGTAGCGGTTCAGCAACCCTGCGGAGAGGAACGTCTTGCGCGGCTCGAGGCCGAGCGGGAGGGCGTCCCACATGTTGTAGGTGCCGTTCGTGTCGCCGTCCGGGTCGACGGTCCAGGTGCCGTTGAGCTGCCAGACCAGGAGAGAATGCAGCCCCAGGTTCGCGCCCGCGATCACGTAGTTGGCGTACCCCGAGTCCCAGCCGCTCGCGTTGTCGTCCGACCAGCCGAACTCGGACATGTTCACCGGCTTGCCCCCGGCGACGCTCTTGCGGGCGTTGATGCTCGTCGGGACGGAGCCGTACGAGTCGCCGTAGGTGTGGAAGCTGTACTGATCGAACGCGTCGCCGCCGTTCTGCGCCATGTAGGTGGTCCACGCCGGGGCGCCGGTTTCTTCCGGTCCCCAGATCTCGACCTCGTCGCGGAGCCCGTCGGCGACGAGCCGCTGGTGCACGGCCTGCGCCATCTGCACGTAGGCGGCCTGCTGGTCACCGGGGGCTTCGAAGTCCCAGCTGCCGTTGGGCTCGTTGTAATAGGTCAGGTACTTGACGTTGTCGTACCCGCGGACGTTCTTGAGCTGGTCGATCAGAGCGGAGGCGGATGCCGCGTACGCGGCGTTGTCGGCCGGGGCGCTGGTCCACGGGTCGACGCCGGGGATGCCGAACCAGTCGTGGACGGTCGAGCCGACCTTCCAGCCGAAGTTCAGCTCGATGTCGGTGCCGGCGGCCTTGAACGCGTCGAGGTAGGCGTAGAAAGCCTTCATCCGGTCGCTGTCCCAGGTGTAGACCCCCTTCTCGGGCTCCATCCAGTCGATCTGGAACCAGACGCGCGCGACCTTGGGGCGGATGGTGGCGATGCGCTCGGCATCCACCGCCCAGTCGGCATCCGAGTATCCGAATCCGCGTGAACGCTCCATGAGGGCGGACGGGATGACGTTGACGCCGATGCCGAGGAAATCGTTCTGCACCACCGTGGCGGTGTCGACCGAGATCGTGGCTGTCGTGTCGGCGGTGGCCGGCGACACGGTGCCCGCGACCGCGAGGGACGCGATCACCGCACCGGTGGTGGAGAGCGCCGTCCAACGGCGTAGGGGATGGGGGGATCGCATGAGACTCCGTCGTCTTCGAGGGCGAGTAGCGGGTAGTCAAACTACCTACTGTGGATGCCGTCGAGGGTAATCCGGTGCGATTCGTGCGCGCAAGAGCTGCAGGAAAGGTAGTGAGGGTAGTCCTGCTACCGATTTGGAGGGAAGGTGCGCGCCCCGCAAGAGATACAGCGGGCGCGGCGTCCCCCAATGCCGCCGCGCCCGCTGATGAGAACAGGAGGGGCCCGGGGTCGTCCGATGCGCGTGAGCGAAGGAGGAGTCGGGGGCCTCGCACCATGTCTCTGTCTTCATCCAAGCACAGGGGGTCGTAAATAGCACTCTTCGATTCATGTAAATACGATCGAGAGACGGGTCGTCTACGATCGATGCGTGGGTCGCGGTGCTGTCGGACCACCCTCCCGGTACTCCCGGCGAGTGGTGGCGAACGTGGATCGCCTGCGGAGGGCGAAAGGGCTCACCGTCGGCGAGCTCATCAGTCGCGCCGGGATGACGAAGAGCTACTACCAGTCGCGCGCGGGCTTCTCGCTGCCGTACAACACCAACGACATCGAAGCGCTCGCCGCCGTCCTCGAGGTGACGCCCGAGCAGCTCGCGAGCCCCGATTCGGCCCCCCGCATCGAGATGCGCGTACCGGCGGGGCCGCTCGCTCAGCGTGTGCGTCGGTTGGTCGCGAGTCACGCGGCGACCGAGGCCGATCTGCTCGCTCATCTCGAAGACGTCGATCCCCGTGCCGCGCACGGTGCGCGCATCCTGCTCTCCGCCACCACGAACACGGTGGTTCTCGACGAAGAGGTGCTGCGGCTCATCACGCACTGGGCCGATGTGCCTGCGGAGTACCTCACCGACTACACCGACGAGGCCCTGACGGATCGGACAGAGGCCGAACTCGAACTGCGCGAGGCGATGCGCGAGGCGGGTGCGGAGAGCATCCAGTTCCGTGCGCTCGGCCAGATGTCACCCGACGCGCTCCGCGCCATCGCCCGATCTCTCCGGGGCAGGCCGCCGGCGTCATGATCCACCGGACGGGGAGGCGGCGGTGACGGCGTCCGACGACATGCTCGCGCGCGTGCGGACGCGCGGCGATCGTGCGCTCGCCCGCACGACGCTCGCTCCGGGCGCGACCTTCGACGAGGTCGTGCGCGCCGTCGAGGACGCGGTCGGCATCCGGATCCGGGTCATCGCCGAGACCGACACCGCGACGTGGGGCACTCTCACCGGCTTCCTCGTCTCATTTCCCGATCGTCGAGAGGGCACCATCCACGTCCGCGCGGCCGACGCACGCGTCTATCGGGAGTTCGCGGCCTCGCACGAACTCGGTCACCTTCTCGACGACGCGCAATGCTGCGGCGCTGTGCACGAGCGCTCGTCGGTTTCGCCTCACACCAATCCCGATCTCGACACGGCGCAGGTGGAGGCAGAGCTCGTGGCCGAACACGTCGCACACGCCATCGCCCGTCTGATGTATGCCAGCCCGAGAGTCGCGGAGCTGTCATGGTGACCACGCTGCTCATCGACGCAGCGCTCGTCGGACTCGCGCTCGTCGTGATCGCGCGAGCGCGCGTCGCCTGGCGGCAACCGCGAGCGCGGATCGCCTGGCTCGCGGCCCTCCTGGGCGTCATCGCTCTCCTCACCCAGGGCACCGTCATCCCTCTCGTGACGATGGACGCGCCGCTCGGTGGAACCAACGTGCTCAAACTCGTGCAGAACGTGCTGACGATGGTCGCGCTGTGGCTCGGCATCCAGGCCGGCACGGCGCCCGCGAGCGCGCGGATCAGGACCCTGCGGTGGGGCTTCCCGCTGGCGCTGGCCGCGCTGTTCGCCGTGGTCTTCTTCGTGGCGATGCCGGAGCGTGGTCCCTCGTCGTTCCTGTTCCTCGAGACGGCGGCGCGCACGTCGACCGGTGCGTGGGCCTATGGCGTCGTGCACATGTCGGGAATCGCCCTGGTCGGGGCCCTGCTCTACCGATCGGCGCGCACTTCGCTCCCCGTCGCACGCCGGCTGTTCCGGGTGGGCGCTGCGGGCATCGTGCTCGGCTGTCTCAGCGAGGTCGTCGACCTCACCCTCACGCGGTTCTTCGTCCCGAACGCCGTCGTCAGCGCCCTGTTCGACCCGCTGTTCTATCTCGGCGTGGTGTCGTTCGTGATCGGGATCTTCATGGCATCCCGGACCGTCGCAGAGATCCGTCGTCGGGGGCAGAGCCTGCTCGCACGCGCCGAGCGGCTCGCTCGGGATCGCGCGGCGAGCGTGCCGGTCGGACCCGCGGCGTTCGGGGAACTCGACACCCGACTCCACGCCCTGCGCGTCGCCATCGAAGACGACGCGATCGCCACCTCGACCCCTCTGCGGGACGAGGAGCGCGCTCTGCTTGACGCCATCGACACCCACCTCACCCGCCCCACCTCAGGAGACCGCGCATGACTCGCCGCCTCATCGTCGGAACCGGCATCGCCGCGGCGGCCGTCGGCGCTGTGCATCTCGCGCTCGGCGGTTACGTCGCCCGGCGCCTGATCGCACCGCGCGCAGCCAAGCCCTTCGTCCCCGTCGAGATCGACGGCGACACGGTCTCGGTGCCCGCGACCGCCGAGAGCCGGCAACCCGGAACGTACGGAGTCTGGCTCGACGACGGCACGCACCTCACGGTCGGCGAGATCGTGCGGGACGACGGAGCGCGCATCGTCCGATCCATCCTCGCGCGTCCGGACGGCCTGGTCGACGGCCCCGCGCGAGGGGCATGGACGTCGCAGAGCATCGGGGCCCCCGAGGAGGTGGGCCCGACCGAGCACGTCGCGATCCCCCTCCGGCGCGGCGGCGATGCCAGAGCATGGGTCATCGGGGATCCGGATGCCGCCCGCTGGGCCATTCACGTGCACGGCCTGCGGTCGAGCCGGTCCGGTGCGCTGCGCTCAGCACCCGCCGCCCACGACGTCGGATGGACCTCACTCGTCGTGTCGTACGCGGGTGACGAGGAAGCGGCTCCCGCCGAAGCGCTGCCCTCGTCGCTCGGGATGCGGGAATGGCGCGACGTCGACGACGCGATCACCTACGCCGTCGAGCACGGCGCGCGCGAGATCGTGCTCGTGGCGTGGTCGATGGGAGCCACGATCGCGATGCTCGCGCTCGAGGAATCGCGCCACCGCGGCGCGATCACCGGTCTCGTGCTCGTCGCCCCTGCCCTGGACTGGAACCGGATCGTCGCCCGCGCGGTGCGGGGTGTGCACCTGCCCGGCTCGGTCGGTGCCACCGCCCTGCGGGTGCTCGAGAGCCGGCTCGGATCGCGGGTGCTCGGGCTCGTCGAGGCGGTCGACGCCCGCGCGCTGAACTGGGTCGACGGTTCGCGTCCCGCGCCCGCGGTGCCGACCCTCATCGTGCACAGTCTGCGCGACCCGGTGGTGCCGGTGACCGGTTCGACGGCCTACGCGGCGCGGCATCCGCAGGTCTCACTCGTTGCGTTCGACGCGACGGGGCACTGCAACGAGGCCAACCAGGACCCCGGGCGGTTCCGAGAGGCGATCGCCGGGTTCTTGCGCGGGGTGCCGGCCGCCGGTTAGAGACCCAGCGTCCGCCGCAGGAAGTCGTTGCGGAAGACGCCGCGCGGGTCCGCCTCCCTCGCCGTCGCGAGGAAGTCGTCGGCGCGGGGGAGCGTGGCGCGGACGGTCTCTCCGGGCATGGTGAAGGCCTTGCCCCAGTGCGGTCGTGCGTCGAACGGGGCGAGCGCCGCCTCGATGCGGGGCAGCACCCCGAGCACGCCGGCGGTGTCGTTGCGCCAGGTGAAGTGGATCGCGAGGACGTCACGCTGATACGCGGGGCTCAGCCACAGTTCGTCGGCGGCGACGGTGCGCAGCTCGGTGACGAGCAGGTGCGCGTCGAACGCGGGCGCGATCGCCCGCACCGCCGCGAGGGCCTCGCGCGCGGACGAGAACGGGACGAAGTACTCGGACTGGATCTCGTCGCCGTCGCTGGGCAGGGCGTCGGCGCGGAAGTGCGGGAGCCGCGTGTGCCACGGGCCGGCGGTCCCGCGCGGAGTGGTGTTGTCGACGGTCCGGATCCGCCCGAGGTGGATGTCGTCTCCGACGGGTCGACCGCCCAGCTCTCCGACCCAATCGGGTGCGCCGTCGTCGCTCTTCGCCCAGACGAGATCGTGGGCCGGGTCGCCCCACGTCGTGAAGATGCTGACACTGCGCGCGCCGCCGAAGACCCGCTTCGGGTCCGCCACGATGTCGTCCCACGCCACCCCGGTGTACGCCTGCTGCGTCACCCGGTAGGTCGGCTCGGTCTGCAGTTCTACCGCGGTGACGACACCGAGGGCACCGATGCTGAGCGCGGCGGCGGGGAACCACGCGTGCGTCTCGTCGATGCGGTGCGTCCGGCCCTCGGCATCCATGATCTCGACAGCCCGCACGGCGCTCGACAGGTTGCCGTTGCGGATACCGGAACCGTGCGTACCCGTGGCGGTGGCGCCGGCGACGGAGATGTGGGGGAGCGAACCGAGGTTGTGCAGGGCGCGGCCCTCGGCCTCGATCACGGGGGCGAGTTGCGCGAACGTCACGAGACCCTCGACGCGTACCCGGTCGCCGGTCGTCTGGACGCGGGTGGGCATGCGCTCGAGCGACACCAGCGCCGCGTCGGAGTCGGCCACGTCGTTGAACGTGTGCCGCGTCGCCTGGACGCGGAGGGTGCGGGCGGATGCCACGACCTCGGCGAGCTCGTCGAGGTCGGCGGGCAGCAGCACCTCGGTGGCGCGGTAGCGGTGGTTTCCCGACCACGTGGCTCCGGCGGGGCGTGTCTCGGTCATGGTTCTCCTCGAGTCGACGTGTCCATCCTGCCCTGGGTCGCCGACACCGGGGCCGGCGCGGCGCGCCCGCGGTGAGGAGGGGAGGGGCAGGGACGAGGGGAGGGCGTGCCGGCCGGGGGCATCCTCCGCTCGTCCCCTGTCCTCCCCGCGTCACGCCGCGGGGCCCCGGGGCGAGCGCTCACCGCCCCGGGAAGAGCTCGGCCTCGAACACCGCCTCGGCCGCGCCCACGAGCAACCGGTCCTCGCCCAGCTCAGCGACCGCGAGGCGCAGACCCTCGGCGCACGCGGGCACCGTCTGCGCGCGCACCGCCGCGTCGAGCCCGTCGAGATCGCGTGCCGCGAGCACAGCCAGGAAGCCGCCGAGCACGATCACCGCCGGGTTCAGCACGTTGGCGGCGTTGGCGAGAGCGGTCGCGAGGATCCGCCGCTGCCGATCGACTTCGGCGGCCGAAACGGGGTCGGATGCGGATGCCAGGGCGTCGGACAGGGCCGCGTCGTCACCGCCTTCGAGCCCCACGGCGGCGAGCAGCCGCGAGCGGCTCACCTCGTCTTCCAGTACCCCGTCGGCGGCCCGGCGGTCGGCGGCATCCACGATCCCGGGGCGGTTCTGCCCGAACTCGCCCGCGTACCCGCCTGCGCCGCCGAGCGGGATGCCGCCGACGATCACGGCACCGCCGATGCCGCTCGCGCCGCCGTTGAGGTAGACGACGTCGTGCGCGCCGCGTGCGGCGCCGAAGAGATACTCGGCGAGAGCGCCGAGCGCGGCGTCGTTGCCCACCCGGGCCGGCAATCCCGTCGCCTGTTCGATGAGCGCGCCGATCGCGGCATCCGTCCACTCCAGGTGCGGGGCCGTCCGCACGAGGCCGTCGGCGGCGCGCACGGGGCCGGGGACGGCGACTCCCACACCGACCGTGCGGCGACCGCGGAGGGGCCCTTCGGCCCAGGCGGCGAGGCGCTCGCCGACGAGTTCGGCGGTGCGCTCCGGCGTCAGCAGCCGCGTCTGCGGGAGCCGTTCGCGAGCGATCAGCGTGCCGTCGAGCGCGATGACGCCGATGTCGAGCGCGTCGACCTCGGGGTTCACCGCCACCGTGACGACACGCGGATCGGGCGCCACCGTGGGCGACGGGCGGCCGACCCGGCCGACCGGATCGGGCGCCCGCTCCACGGCCAGACCATCGCTCACGAGCTCGCCGACGAGGTCGGCGATCGTCGAGCGGTTCAGGCCGGTCGCCTCGGTGAGCGCCGCGCGGGAGCGGGGGCCCTCGCGGTGCACGGTGCGCAGCACCAGCGCGAGATTGGCGCGGCGCATGCCGTCGCCTCTGCTCGCGGTGACCATTCGTCCACTGTGCCATGAGGCGCGTCGACGCGTCGGCATCCGGGACCTCCCCGCGCGGCCATGAACGCGATCCGCGCACGGAAACGCGAGTACAGCGTGTTTCTGTGCGCGGATCGCGTTTATGCCGACGACGTGGACGCGGAGGTGCGCGGGCCGCCCGCCGGACCCGCCGCGCGTTGGATCAGCCCACTCCGCCGCGGTCGACGAGGCGCGTCGGCACGAGCTGGGTGTGCGACCCGGTGGCCGGTTCGGCCCCTCGGGAGAGCAGGGTCTGCGCCGCACGCGTGCCGAGGTCGGCGATGTCGTAGTCGACGATGCGGATGCGTCGGGGCAGCAGCCGGGAGAGCTCGAAATCGTCGAATCCCGCGATGGCGACGTCGGCTCCGCGCGGCAGGATCGACTCCAGCGCGCCGATCGTGGCGCGGTTGTTGGCGCAGAACACCGCGGTGGGCGGGTCGTCGGCGGCGAGGAGGCGCTCCATCGCGTCGCGTGCGGCGGTCGGCGTGTGCAGGTTCTCGACCACGAGCGCGGGATCGGGCGTATGACCCGCGGCCGCGAAGGCGTCGCGCACCCCCTCCCAGCGCTCGGCCATCGTGTAGATCCCGAGCGAGTCCTGCAGCACGGCGATGCGCCGATGCCCCTCGGCGAGCAGCTCCGCGACGGCGGCCCGGGCTCCGCCGCGGTTGTCGAGCAGGATCGCGTCCGCGGGGATGCCGCTACCTGGGCGGTCGAGGAAGACCACCGGGGTGCCCAACTCGACCTCCCGCGCGAGGTAGGAGTGGTCGGCGGCGGTGGGCACCACGATCAGCCCGCCGACCTGGCGCTGGCACATGTCGAGGGCGAGGGCGCGTTCGATGTCGGCGTCTTCTTCGCTGGATGCCATGACCACGTGCATGCGCTGACGTGCCGCGATCGACGACACGGCGGCGGCGACCGCCATGTAGAAGGTGTTGGACAGGTCGGCGGCGATGAAGCCGATCGTGTCGCGGCTGCCCGACCGCAGGTTCGCGGCCAGGGCGTTGCGGTGGTAGCCGAGGCGGGTGACGGCGGCGTTCACGCGCTCGGTCAGCGCGGGGTCGACGTGGGGCTCGCCGTTGACCACGCGCGAGACCGTCTTCAGGCTCACGCCGGCCTCGGCGGCGACGTCGATCATCGTGGGGCGGCCGGATTTGCGCATGCGTCTCCTCGGGGTGCCGTCGGGCGGCGTCCTCCGAGCTTAGGGAGCCGCGGGGCGGCATCCGGCGCTCGCCGCTCCGGGCGCGGAACCCGGGCGCGCCGCGAGTAGGCGGCGCGCCCGGGCGGGTGGATCAGTGCTCGGGTGCGACGAACGTCCCGGTCTCGTGCGAGGCGATGGCCGCGGCGAACAAGCGGTGGGTGAGCGCCGCCTCCTCGGGGCGGACGCAGCCGAAGCCGTCGCCCAGCTCACCCACGTACTCGGCGAGGAAGGCCGCCCACATCTGCAGGATGGCATCCGAGAAACCGGACTCGAAGTTCGGACCCGTCACCGTGGGCCACACCGACTGGCTGCCCGCGTCGACGCTCTGCCAGCTCTGCTCACGGCCCACACCCGGCACGTCGATGAAGGCGAACACCTCGACCTGCTTGGGGTTCTTGGTGCTGAACCGCACGCCGCCGTCCATACCGATGGCCTCGAACTCCCACGTGTTCTTCTGCCCCGGCGCGATGCGCTTGGTCTCGGTCGTGAGGGGGAACGGGGCGTCGTCGTGCCGGGCCCACGAGTGGATCACGGCGTTGTCCCACGTGTCGCACGGCTGCGGCGTGCCGTCGGGGCCCGGGCGCTCGGTGACGATATCCTGCAGGATGCCGACGACCTTCTCGGGCGTCCAGCCCAGGCGCAGCGGCACGTGCCAGGTGTGCATGCCGAGGTCGTTGAGCACCCCGGCCTCGCCGCAGAACTGTTTCTGCCGCTTCCAGTTCAGCGGCTTGTTCACGTCGATGTCGCTGGCGTGGAGGAAGGTGCATTTCGCCTCGACGATGCGGCCGAGGGCGCCCGAGCGCACGTAGTCGACGGCCCACTGCGCGCCGGGGAAGAACGGCATCTCGCTCGAGACGCGGACGAACGACTCGGGCGTCTCGTCGATGGCGGCGACGACCGCGTCGGCGGCGGCGCGGTCGATGCCGAAGGGCTTCTCGGCGAGCAGGGCCTTGCCGGCGCGGACGGTGTCGACGTAGAGCCGCTCGTGCAGATCGTGGCGCACGGCGATGTAGACGACGTCGACGCGGGGGTCGGCGAGGAGCTCGTGGTGGTCGGTCGTGGTCAGCTGCACCGTGTCGATGCGCTCGAAGAACTCGAGAGCGGCGGGGTTGATGTCGCAGACGGCCACGAGCTCGGGCTCGGCGGGGTGGTCGATCAGTGCGGGCCAGCGGCGCAGGGCCGCGGCGATCTCGCGGCCCATGAGGCCGCCGCCGATGATGCCGATTCCGACCTTCTTACCGGTCATGCGGCACCACCGATCAGGGTCAGGGCCTCGTCGACAGAGGCGTCGTCGTGCACGACCGCCATGAGCGCCGCGGTGATGCCGGCGGGGTCGTCGTGCTGGATGACGTTGCGGCCGTAGACGATGCCGCGGGCGCCCTGTTCGAGCACGGCCTTCGTCCGCTCGAGGAGCGTGCGGTCGTCGACGCGTCCGCCGCCGCGCACGAGCACGGGGGTGTCCCCGGCCGCCTGGATGACCTTGTGGTAGTCGGTGATGTCGTCGGTCGGGTCGGCCTTGATGAGGTCGGCGCCGAGCTCGCGGGCCTGTCGCACGAGCGTGACGATCTTGGCGGTGTCGCCGTCGACGCCGTATCCGCCGGTGCCGGGTTTGGTCTGCATGACCAGCGGTTCGATCATCAGCGGCATCCCGTACCGCTCCGCGTCGGTGCGCAAGGCCAGGATCGACCGGATGCACTGCTCGCGGATCTGCGGCTCACCGGGCAGATCGAGCAGGTTCACGCAGACCGCTACCGCGTCCAAGCGGACTGCGACCTGGATGGCATCCGGAACGAGGACGCTGTGCAGAGGAGACTCGAGCGGGTCGCCGTAGACGTTGGCGATGTCGGTGCGTAGCACCAGGCCGGGCTTCTGCTTGCCGGGGACGGACTGCAGCAGCGGCGCCTGGCCGAGAGTGAGCTGCACGGCGTCGGGCCCGGCGTCGACGAGGGTCGCGACGGTCTTGGCCATGTCCTCGATGCCGGTGAGGAAGTGATGCTCGTGGAAGGCGCCGTGGTCGACGGCGACATCGAGCGCGCGGCCGGAGCGCGCGTTGAAGAGGCGGTTGAGGCGGGGTTTCGACATGGGGTGTGGGTCTCCGAAGCGTCGTGTCGGGGCGCGGCTCTGCGCTCGTCGGTCAGTATGCGGTCTCGAGACAACGTTGTCAACGACTGCTATCGTGTGACCGCACACGGCGAGGAAGGCGGAGCTCATGGACGAGCGCAATGACAGGATGACCTCCACGGCGCGGGGGCGCGCCGCACTCGGGTGGCCGGAAGCGGCCGTCGAGGCGTCGATCCGCACCGACGGACCGGATGCCGGAACCCGCCGTCTCCGCGTCATCGCGGGCGATCTCGACATCGAGCTCCTTCCCGACCGCGGCCTCGATCTCGGGCAGGTGCGGCATCGTGGGGTGCCGTTGGCCTGGGTCTCGCCCACGGGCTGGCCCCGCCCGAGCGGCGGCCCGTTCGGCGCGACGTTCGGGGGAGGGCTCGTCACGACGTGCGGTTTGCTGTCGTTCGGGCCGCCCTCGCGCGACGGCGAGGGCGAGCATCCGCAGCACGGGCGGTACACGACGCTCGCGGCGACGGTGACCCGGGCGGAGGTGCTCGACGACGCCGTCGTCGTGGAGGCGACGATCGTCGAGGCGACCGTGCTCGGCGCGCACCTCGAGCTGCACCGGCGCATCCGCGTGCCGCGGGGCGAGGCGCGCATCGAACTGCGCGACGAGATCGTCAACCGCGGCGCGCGCGCCATCGAGCCCATGGTGCTCTACCACGTGAACCTCGGTCGGCCGCTGATCCAGGAGGGGACGCTGCTGCACTCCCCGGCGGAGCGCGTCGTGCCGCGCGACGCCGACGCCGAGGCCGGCCTGGCGACCTGGGCGCAGTTCCCCGCGCCCGCCGACAGGTATCCCGAGCAGGTGTTCGCCCACGAGCTCCCGGCCGATCAGTGGGTGAGCGCCGAGGTGCACGCGCCGTCGGGGCTCGGCATCCGGATCTCGTTCGACACCGCTGCGCTGCCGGGGCTGTTCCAGTGGCGTGTGGCGCAGGACGACGGCGTCGTGCTGGGTGTCGAGCCGGCGACGGCGGTGACCATCCTCGGGCGCCAGGACGCCCGCGAGCGTGGGCTGTTGCGGGCGCTGTCGGCGGGGCAGTCGTGGAAGCTTGGGCTCGACATCGGTGTCATGAGTCCCGAATTGTGACTTGACAACGTTGTCCCGGACGCCCATGCTCAATCCCACGAGGTCGCGAGAAGACCTCCTTCGAGCAAGACAACGATGTCTGGACAGCCATGACCCACCACGAACGAGCGACCGCCGCGGCCGCCCCCGAGCCGATCGGGTTCGCCCGATGAAGCCCGTCCTGCTGCCCCCCAACCCCGTGCAGCACTTCTACCTCGGCGGCGACCGCATCGCCGCGCTCCGCGGCATCGTGCCCGAGACCGACCGTCAGCCCGAGGAGTGGCTCGGCTCGACCGTCTCGCGCTTCGGCTCCGACGAGATCGGCCTCGCCGTGACCGACGACGGTGACTTCTTGCGCGACCTCGTGGCCGGGGATCGCGCCGCGTGGGTGGGGGCCCGCGCGGGACGGGACGCCGCGGACCTCGGCATCCTGGTCAAGCTCCTCGACGCGCGTCAGCGCCTCCCCGTGCATGTGCACCCCGACCGCGGATTCGCGAGCGCCCACCTCGACTGCCCGTACGGCAAGACCGAGGCCTGGTACGTGCTCGAGACCGAGGACGACTGCGCCGTACACGTCGGCTGGAACCAGCCGGTCGACCGCGACGAGCTCGACCGCCGCCGCGACGCGCAGGACAGCGAGTGGATGCTGTCGCGGATGAACCGCGTGGTCGTGCGGCCGGGCATGGGGGTGCTCGTGCCCGCGGGGACCGTGCACGCGATCGACGGAGGGATCTTCGTCGCCGAGGTGCAGGAGCCCACCGACTTCTCGATCCTGCTCGAGTGGTCGATCACGACGTCGACGCGAGACGAGTCGCACCTCGATCTCGGCTTCGACGCCGTGATGCCGTCGGTGTCGACCGAGAAGCTGGATGCCGAGGCCCTCGACGCCCTGATCAGCACCGTCGGTGAGACCCCGGCGGGGACGGGCTTCCGCTCGCTGCTGCCCGCGGTGGCCGACCCGTACTTCCGCCTGTACGACGCCGCGGGAGACACCGCTGCTCGCGAGGCCGGCTTCGCGGTGGTGCTGGTGCGCGAGGGCTCCGGTGCGCTGGTGTCCGACGTGGGATCGATCGATGTCGAGCGCGGCCAGGTCTACGCCGTGCCGCACGCGTTCGGTGCTTGGCGCCTGACCGGTGCCGCCGAGATCCTCGTCGCCGCCCCCGGCGCAGGGTGGCCCGGCACGCTCCGCGGCGGTGACGTGCGATGAGCGACTACGTCGTCGGAATCGACATGGGCTCCACCAGCACCAAGCTGCTGGTGGCCACCCCCGAGGGGCACCAGGTGCTCGTGATGAGCCGCCGCTCGCCGTGGACGAACCTCGACCACGGCCGGGCCGAGATGACCGCCGCGCAGGCGATCGCTGTCGTGCACGAGCTCGCCGCCGAGGCCGACGCCCGCCTCGACGAGGGATACCGCATCGTCGCGCTCGGCGTCTCGGGCATGGCCGAGGCCGGCGTGCTCCTGGATGCCGAGGGCACGGCGCTCGCGCCGATCATGGCCTGGTTCGACCCGCGG
The DNA here is from genome assembly GCF_048381605.1 of Microbacterium sp. S1037. Lineage (NCBI taxonomy): Bacteria > Bacillati > Actinomycetota > Actinomycetes > Micrococcales > Microbacteriaceae > Microbacterium > Microbacterium sp. S1037. The sequence continues at coordinate 1,720 of NZ_JBLWIG010000004.1, read as the reverse complement.
GGGGCCGCGCAGATCATGGCGACCCCCGACGCCTTCCGCGCCGAGTTCCCGGGCCGCACGGGCCTGCCGGTCGGGCCTCTGGCATCCATCGCCAAGTTGCTCCACCTGCGCGACAGCGGAATCGCGCTCGTCGGAACCACGTTCCTCAACGTCCCCGAGTACGTCGTGCATGCGCTCGGCGGACCGCGGGTCGCGGAGTACTCGCTTGTCTCGCGCACGGGCCTCATCGACCAGGACGACAGCACCCCCTGGCAGGCGGCGCTCGACGTGCTCGGCGTGGACGCGTCGATCCTCGGGGAGCTCGTCAGCGCGGGTGAGGCCGTCGGCACGCTGAGCGACCCCGGGATGCCCGCCGGATTCCGCGGGGCGGCGCTCACCATCGCCGGTCACGACCACCTCGTCTCGGCCGTCGCGGTCGGCGCGACCCACACGGGCCAGCTCTACGACTCGATGGGCACCGCCGAGGCTCTCGTGCGCGTGCTCGACGACACCCTTCCCTTCGCCGCGCGCGAGCGGCTCGCCCACGCGGGCATCAACTGCGTGCGGCACGTCATCCCGGGCAAGTACGTGCTCCTGGCGGGCACGAAGTCCGGCTTGCTGATGCGACGCGTCCTGCAGCTGCTCGGGATCACGGATGCCGTGGGCCGGGCGCGCATCGACGACGAGACCATGGCGCTCCCCGCGCTCGGAACGGTCTCGGACGCCGGTCTCGCGGTCTCGGGTGCGCGCAACGACGACGGCGTGCTGAAAATCGTCGCGCAGAGCGACGGGCTCAGCCCCGCGGAGCTGTTCGCCGCCGCCCTGCGCCACGGCAACGACATGCTCGCCGAGTACACGGTGGTGATGGACCGCGAGGTCGAGCCGCCGACCTCGACCGTGCTGACCGGCGGGTGGTCGTCGATGGCATCCGTCGTCCGTTCCCGCTCGGCGCTCCTGCCCGAGGTCACCGTCTCGACTCACGACGAGGGCACCGCCTACGGGGCGGCGCTGTTCGCCGCTTTCGCCGTGTCCGCCGCTTCTTTCGAGGACGTCGCTGAGACGTTCCTCACTTCCTCCCTCCTCACTCCTGAAAGGAGCTGACGATGTCGTCAGTCAGCACGAGCGTCCCGGTGCTGCAGGCCCGGGGCCTGTCGCGCCAGTTCGGATCCGTCCGCGCCCTCAACAACGTCGATTTCGAGGTCTATCCGGGCGAGGTCACCGCGTTGATCGGCGACAACGGCGCCGGGAAGTCCACCCTCGTGAAGGCCCTCTCCGGCAACCTCGCGGTCGACGAGGGCGAGATCCTCTTCGACGGCAAGCCGATCGAGATGACCAACCCGCAGGTGGCGTCCTCTCTCGGGATCGAGACCGTCTACCAGGACCTCGCCCTCGCCCCCCACCTCGACCCGGTGCAGAACATGTACCTGGGTCGGGAGATCCGCCGTCCGGGCCTCGCCGGTGCTCTCGGTTTCATGAAGACGAAGGAGATGGCGAAGGCCTCGCGCGCCGCGTTCGACGAGCTGGGCGCGACGGTCCGCAGTCTTACCTCCCCGGTCGGGGAGATGTCGGGTGGACAGCGGCAGGCGATCGCGATCGCGCGCGCCGTGCACTGGGCCGGGCGCATGGTGTTCCTGGACGAGCCGACCGCCGCGCTCGGGGTGCGTCAGACGAAGAACGTGCTCGAGACCATCCGCCGGGTGCGGGACAAGGGCATCGCGGTGGTGCTGATCTCGCACTCGAT
>NZ_JBLWIG010000003.1:500465-744361 GCF_048381605.1 Microbacterium sp. S1037 | reverse complement strand
CGTCATCCCCACGCCGAGGACCGCGAGGATCGAGGCGTTCTGGATGATGAGGCGGAAGTTCGACCACTGCGCGAACGCATCCGGTGCGAGCGCGCTGAAGATCAGCACGATGACGATGAGGATGAGCAGGATCTGGAAGGCCTGCGCCTTCAACAGTCCCTTGAAGAAGTTCGGCCGCGAGTCGTCGAACGTGCCGATGGCCACCGTCTCGGTGGGAGGGGTCGTGGTGCTCATTTCTGGTCGTCCTTCGTGACGGCGCCGGTCATGAGCCCGACGAGTTCTTCCATGGAGGTGTCTTTCGCGGAGATGTTCGCCACCCGCGTGCCCAGGCGCAGCACCTGGATGCGGTCGCAGACCTCCATCACGTGCGGCATCGAGTGCGAGATCAGCACCACCGCGATGCCCTTGTCCCGCACCCGGCGGATGGTCTCGAGCACGTTCTTCGTCTGGCGCACGCCGAGGGCGGCGGTCGGTTCGTCGAGGAAGACGAGGCGACCGGCCCAGTGCACGGCCCGGGCGATCGCGATCGCCTGACGCTGCCCACCCGACATCTCCCCCACCGGCGACGACAGCGACCGCACGGTCGCGCCGAGTTCGTCGAACGCGGCGCGCGAGGCCTTCGCCATGTCCTTCGTCTTCATGAAGCCGAGGGTCCCGGCGATCCCGGGCCGGCGGATCTCGCGGCCGAGGTACATGTTCTGCACCGGGTCGAGGTGCGGCGCGAGGGCGAGGTCCTGGTACACCGTCTCGATACCCAAGCTCGACGCGACCTGCGGGTTGGTCATCTCGATCGGCTTGCCGTCGAAGAGGATCTCCCCCTCATCCACCGCGAGATTCCCCGACAGGGCCTTCACGAGCGTCGACTTCCCGGCACCGTTGTCACCGATCAACGCGGTGACCTCACCCGGATAGACCTCGAAATCGACGTTGTTCAACGCCCGGACATGACCGAACTGACGCGACAGGCCCCGAGCCTGCAACACCGGAACGGCGGTGGTGGTGGTGCTCATGAGGCAGCTCCTTCGTGGTGGCCGACCACAGCGGTCGGCAGCTCGTTCACGTCGTCTGCTCCGGACCACGGCAACGCGGCGACGGAGAGAAGGAACACCCGCAGGATCGCGCGGTGCCCGACGATGTGGGGATGCAGACCGTCCGGGTCCAGCAACGCCCGGGCATGCGGCAGGAGCGGCGCATGCAGGTCGATGACCGTGGCATCCGATCGCATCAGGCGTCGGCCGACCCTCGCGAGATCCTCCTGTTGCCACCGCAGCCGGACGCCGGGCGCCGCCGTGGCCGCCTCGACGGCAGGAGCGGCGACGGGAGGCGGCGTCATCCGGATCAGCCGCGTGCCCCCGAGGGTGACGAGGATGTGCTGGATGGTGTCGAAATTGGTGCCCGTCTGACCGGGGCTGAACACGCGTCGGCCACCGTGGTGTCGGACATCGTTGGTCCCGAGCAGCTGAATGACCCAGTCCGGCTCCTGCGCGAGCACCAGATCGAGGCGGTCGATGACGTCGGCCGTGGTGTCCCCGCTGCGTCCGGCGTTCACGACGGCGGGCGGGTCATCGGGGTAGACCTCCTCGAGCACCGCGTTCAGCTGATGCGCCCACGACAGCGCGTCGTCGGTGAGGGAGTCGCCGAGCGCCACGATGGTCTGTCCCGGACGAAACGGCAAGTGCGCGCAGGCCGCCCGCACCTCATGGTCTTCCAGCAGCAGACGCGCGGATGCCCGCACCTGCTCGCGAGCCTCCGCGCGTTGCGCCTCGAGCTCCGCGACAGCGATGCCCAGAGCGTCCGCGACGAGCGGCGCGACGTCGGACTCTCCCACCGAGAGACGCGCCAATTCGGTCGCCTTCTCCGGGTGGACGAAGCGCACGCGCCACTCCCGGGCCGCGTGCGAGACGGCCGCCGCCTGCGCGGCGCTCACCGCCGGGCCTGCGCGTTCGTGCGGGCGTTGCGCAGCAGCGTCGTGCTCACGTGAACTCCTTCGTTCAATGACATAACAGACCGGCTAGTCGGTCGGTTATGTCATAGTAGCCTGGCGCGATGGAGCACCGCAACACCCGCGACCGCACGTCCGAGGCGCGATCGGGCAACCGCGCACGCGGCGACGCCCGCCGCGCGGCGATCCTCGACACCGCGGTCGAGATGATCGCGCGACACGGATCGCGCGGTGTCTCGCTCGGCGACATCGCCCAGGCCGCGGGGGTCTCCAAGACGGGCCTGCTGCACCACTTCCCCACCAAGGACGCTCTGCTCAACGCGGCCCTCGACCTCCGCGACGCCGTCGACCGTCACGTCAACCCGCCGGCGGGTGTCGTGGGCCTCGACGTCTTCACCGAGGTGGAGGAGATCTTCACCGGGTGGCTCGAGCGTCCCGCGACGCTCGGGCTGTTCACCGGCCTCCTCGCCGAGAACCTCACCGCCGGAGACCCGCTGCACGACCGCCTCGTCACCCGCGCCGAGACGGTACACGCCAACCTGGTGACCGCACTGGGGGCGGGTGTCGAGCGCGGCGACATCCGCCCGGATGCCGACATCGACGCCATCGCCTACACGATCGTCGCCTTCGTCAACGGGCTCGAGACCTACTGGCAGCTGGACCCGCGCATCCCCCTGCTCGACATGGTCGCGTCCTGGAAGCGCGCGATGGTGGCCTCCGTCGCCAGCCCCGAGGCCCTCGCGGCGAGCGCCTAGCCTCTCGGCACAAGGCGAGCCGGACGCCGCGGAGGATTCCCGCGACGCCCGGCTCGACATGGCCGCTCAGCCCTTCAGGCCCGTTTGGGCGAGACCCTCGACGAACTGCCGCTGCGCGAAGATGAACACGATCAGCACGGGCACCGCGGTCATGGTCGCCGCCGCCAGCTGGACGTTCCACATCTGGCCGCCGTACGCGTCCGTGTAGCGGGTGAGCGCCTGGGGCAACGTGAACAGGTCGGGGCTCTGCAGGTAAACCGTCGGCTCCAGGTACAGGTTCCACGTGTGCAGGAACGTGAAGATGGCCACCGCTCCCAGGGATGCCTTGGCGAGCGGCATCGCGATCCGCCACCAGATCGCCGCCCGGTGCAGACCGTCGAGACGCGCGGCCTCCTCCAGTTCGACCGGCAACGTCACGAAGAACTGACGCATGATGAACGTCGCCAGCACGCTCGGTGCCCCGAACGTCGACACCAGCAGGAGCGGCCAGTGCGTGTTCACCAATCCGAGCTGATTGAACATCTGGAACAGCGGAACGATCGTCACCTCGGAGGGCACGAGCAGACCCACGAGGACGATGACGAAGAGGAGGTTCACGCCGGGGAACCGGATTCGCGCGAAGGCGTATCCCGCCATCGCCGAGAACACCATCGTCGCCACCGTCACCACGACCGCGATGTACATGCTGTTCCAGTACTGCAGCAGGAACGGCTGTTCGGTGAGGGCGTCGATGTACGGCTGGATCGTCGGGTTCTGGGGCCACAGGGTCGGCGGGAAGGCGAAGATCTCGCCGATCGGCTTGAAGGACGAGGTGATCATCCACCAGGTCGGGAAGACGAACGGGATCGCGAGGAGCGACATCCCGATGTAGAAGAGGACCCGCACGGCGGGTCGCCGCTCAGTTCTCATAGAAGACCCATCTCTTGCGGAGCTGCCACTGCACGATGGTCAGGAGCAGGACGATGACGAACAGAACGAGCGCGAGAGTGGAGCCGTATCCGAACCGGTGGAACTCGAACGCCTGCTGGAAGAGGTAATAGACGAGCACAGTCGTCGAGATCCCCGGGCCGCCCTGCGTCAGAACGGCGATCTGGGCGAACACCTGCAGCGATCCGACGATCGTGATGATCGTCGTCAGGAGGATCGTGGGCGAGATCAACGGGAGCGTGATGCGCCCGAAGATCGCCGCCTTACCGGCGCCGTCGATGGATGCCGCCTCGGTGACCTCTTTGGGGACGCCCTGGAGTGCCGACAGGAACAGGATCATGTTCAGACCGACGTTCTTGAAGACCTGGACGACGATGACGCTGATCATCGCCGTGGGGCCCTCGCGCAGCCAGTTCGGCCCGTCGACGCCGACCATCGCGAGAAGGCCGTTGATACCGCCGTCGTCCTGGAGCAGGAACCCCCACACGATCGTCCACGCGACCAGCGAGACGACGACGGGCGAGAAGAACAGGGTTCGGAAGAACGTGATCCCGCGGACCTTGCGATTGAGCAGCACCGCGAGAAGAAGAGCGAGGCCGAGGTTTCCGATCACCAGGCCGATGCTGAACACCGCCGTCGCGCCGAGGACCGGGGCGACCTTCGGATCGGAGAAGAGCCGCTCGACGTTCTCGGTGCCGACGAACCGGAACGTGTTCGCGAGCACGTTCCACTCGTGGAAGTTGTAGTAGAGGATCAGTGCCAGCGGCAGGATCACGAAGGCCAGGATGCCGATGACCTGCGGCGCCACGAACAGATAACCGATCAGCGTGTCACCGCGCGACAGACGACGCCGACGCCGCTTCTCCGCCGGGAGCCCGGCCCCGGCGCGGGGTGACGCGCCGGCGGCCAGGACCACGGGGGCCTCGTCGAGGACTCCGCTCATTGCTCGAGGAGGGGGCCGATGGTGTCGCAGACCCCGCGCAGCGTGCCGGCGATATCAGCATCGGCGACCCACAGGCCGTCGAGTCCCGACCGCACCTCTTGCTGGATCTCGGCGGCACCGGTGTGCGAGGGCCGGACGGTGCCAGACGTGATCGCCGGGACGACGACGTCGGCGAGCTGGGCTTCGGTCAACACGGGATTGGCCGCGCTGAGCGTCGCAGCCGTCAACTGCGACGTGCGGGCGGGCGGGAAGTAGGTCGCCAGCTTGGCCGAGTTCTCCGGGTTGGTGAAGAACGCGATGAAGTCAGCGGCCTGCTGCGGGTGCTTGCCCTGCGCCAGGGCGCCCAGCCCCGCCTGACCGATCACCGAGTACTCACCGTCGGGTCCGGCCGGAAGGGGAAGCAACTCCCACGAGGTGATCCCGGATTCCTTCAAGAGAGAGGCGCGCGAGATCTGGGTCACGGTGAACGCCGCGTCGCCGGCGAAGAAGTCTGCGGTCGTTCCCGGTCCGGGCATCGACTTCTTCGCGAATGCGGCATCGTGCAGGAACGTGAAGGCGTCGACCATCTCGGGCGCGTCGAAAGTGCAGGTCTTGCCGTCTGCGGACCACGGCGCCGCTCCCCACCCGTTCCACACCGTGGACAGGTAGTCCCACTGCGTGTACTCGAAGTCGCGGACGACGAAGCCCGCCTTCCCTGTCGCGGCGTTGACCTTCGCACCGATATCCGACAGGGTGTTCCAGTTCCACTGGCCGGACGCCTGGAGCTCCGCCGCCGTGGGCTGCCCTGCCGCGGCGAGCAGATCGTCGTTCGCGAACACGACGAACGGCGACGTGGAGAACGGATAGGCGGCGAGGTCACCGTCCTCCGTGCGCCACAGCTGGGTCGCGGGTTCGGAGAGGTCGTCGAGCTCATACCCCTTGGTCGACGACAGCGTGTCGTTCAAGGGAACCAACGCGCCGGACGAGACGAAGTCGGGGGCGGAATTCTCCAGCAGCCACGCCATGTCCGGCGGGTTCCCGCCCGCCAACTGGGTCGTGAGCGTCGTCGTGTAGCTGTCGAAGTCGAGCGGATCGAAGGTGATGCTCGATACCTCGGGATGATCGGCGATGTAGGCGTCCGCGATCTCGTTGAACAGTGCGAGCTGTGCCTCGTTCGACGTCCAGACGGTCATGCGGAGTGCGACCGGCTCATCGGCGCTGGGGCCGGAGCCGCTGCAGCCGCTGAAGACGAGTGAGGCGGCGGCGATGACGGCCGCGGCGCTCAGCATCTTTGCTGATTTCATGTGAATGCTCCTTAGTAACCCGTGACGTCGGGCCAGTGCAGCTCGACACCCTGCCGGGTCAGGCGGTTCTGAAAGGTGGAGAGAAGGTCGCTCTGCGCGCGGACTTCGCGCGGCGAGACCGAGCGCTCGAGGCAGAACGCGGCGAGCGTGCCCGCCACCTCGCCGACGTTCCACTCCACGGGGTGCAGGCGGAAAGCGCCGTTCGTGATGTGCGTGGTGCCGAGGTTCTTGCCCGCGGGTAGCAGGTTCTCCGCTCGCACGGGGATCATGGCCCCGAGCGGGATCTCGTAGGGAACGGAGGCGACGTCGAGATAGTTGTCGCCACCCGTCGTGGGGTGCAGGTCGATGCGGTACATGCCGATGCCGACCGTGTCGGGGTACTGCGCGGGCCCGGCGTGGCCGCGCAGCTCGATGGACAGATCCTGTTCAACGACGGTGTACTCGGCCACGATGCGCCTCGACTCCCGGATGTAAGGCGCCTGTGCAAAGCCGTCCGCCGTGCCGGTGACGTCCCCTCGCAAGCGGAGTCCGGGCCACCCCCGGCCACCGTCCGGGCGCGGGGCCTCGGTCTGCAGCCAATAGAACATCGCGAGTGACTGCCGCTTCGCGGCCTGACGGTGCGCCTCCGGGTTCGGACCGGTCAGGGTCCCATCGAGGTAGTCGATCATCGGCCAGTTGACCAGGACGATGTCGCTGTCGAAAGCGCCCGGCTCGAAGAGACCCTTGGCGAGGATCCGTCGGAAGGTCCAGAGCTCCTCGTCGCCGCCCCCGGCGCGCTGATCGGCGAGCATCGCGAGAGGATCCCCGTCGATCGTGGGCGTGAAGGTGCGCGTGAAGATCTCGAGGGTGCGCGGGTGCGGGCCCGTGAGCGAGATCATGGGTGCTCCCCAGAACTCCGGCTGGCGTGCCCGCCATTCGTCGTAGTCGTCCGGCTTGTCGATGGTGTGGTCGCCCTCGACGTGGTCGATGACGAAGCACCAGCTGAACGCCTGTTGGTTCTCCGGCTGCGCTTCATCGGGCGCGCTGGGCTCGCCGGTCTGCGCGCGGGATTCGAAGCCGGTGACGTGTTCCACCTCGGCAAGAGGAAGGAGATCGCCGAGCTCGGTGGCATCCAGAACGTAGTCCGCCGTGATCCGGGTCCGCGTCCCGTCGTCTGCCGTCACCTCGACCGCGTCGATCCGGTCGCCCTGCCGGAACGCCGCGGTCGGCCGGACACCCCGCAGGATGCGGAGACGCCCGGCGGACACGTGGGGGGCCAGCAGCCCGTCGATCACGGCGACGCCGGCCCGCGGCTCGGCGCAGATGCGGCTGACGAGACCGGCGCCCGGGTTGAGCGCGACGTCCTTCCGGGCGGCGGTCGTGAGGGGGTACCACTGTCGGTAGTGATCGCGGATGCCGTCTCGGAGTTCCCGGTAGCTCGCGGTGGCGCCGAATTGCTCGATCCAGGTGTGCTCGTCCGGCGGGACGGCTTGACTCGTCAGCTGCCCGCCGAGCCATTCGTACTCTTCGGTGAGGACGACCCGGCGTCCTTGTCGCGCCGCGGCGAGCGCGGCAGCGACGCCACCCATCCCCCCGCCGACGACGAGGACTTCGGTGTGCAGTTCGCTCATGGGCGAGCCTCCTGGGTGGGCGCGCTCAGCGTCGCGCCGTCGATGATGGGACACGGGAGAAGGGTTCGCAGTTCGTCGGCCGACGGGTAGTCGTCGTCCGAGAGCAGACGCGCCAGAAGGTGGACCGCGCGCTGCCCGAGTTCGGTGCGCGGCGGGTTCAGCCGCGTGAAGCTGACGTCGTCCGGGCTCACGCGGGGCGACGAGCCGAGCGCGATGATGCTCAGATCGCGCGGGACGTCGTAGCTCTCGTGCAGCGCGCGATCGTGCAGGCTCTGTGCGACCTCGGGCGACTCGGCGATCACGAGCGTCGGCGCGAACGTTGTGATCTCGCGCCAATCCGCTTCCAGGTCGGAGCCGTCGCTGAGGCGATCCGCGAGAACGACGTCGGTCGCCGACGTCGCGTTGAGGACGCCCTGGTAGCGATCACGCACCGACTCACCGTCGCTGTCGAGGCGGAGGTACAGCACTCGCCTGTGCCCCAGCGCCAGCGCCCGCCCGACCACCTCGGCGGTCGCGGCGGTGTAATCGATACCGACGTACGGGATCGCCGGAGTGTCGCGGCGACCCACGGCGACCGCTCGGAAGCCCTCGATGACGAGGCGTGCGAGTTCGTTCGGATCCATCTCGACACCGAGCAGGAGAACACCGTCCGCGAGCCGAAGGCGATTGCGCTCGTGAAAGAGCCGACGCCGACCGTCGACCACGGGGGTGCTGGTGAAGAGCAACAGGTCGCTCCCGAGTTCTTCCGCGCCGGCCTCGATGCCGTTCAGCAGCGGCGTGTAGAAGTCGAGGCTGCGCGTCGGGAAGGCGGGCTCGTAAGTGAAAACGCCGAGGATGCGGTTGTCGACCCCGGCGAGGCGGCGGGCGGATGGATCCGCGACGTATTTGGTCTCCTCGATCACGCGGAGCACTCGCTCGCGCGTTTCGTCCGGGATGCGGATGTCTCCGCCGGTCCGGTTGTTGAGGACGAGCGAAACGGTCGCCTGACTCACCCCGGCGAGCTGAGCGATCTGACGCTGGGTGACACGACGTGATTCGATACGCGACATTCGTCCTCCTTGACGCCCATTCTGATTATGCGGATTATCAGGCGATGAATGTCACAGTAATACGCATTATCGAGTGTGCGCAAGCCCGGCCTCCCGATCGAAGCGTCGAAGGGCCCCGGCTCTCGGACGTGCCGCCACGCGGAATCGGTTACGGACACGCCGCCCGCGGCGACGCTCGCGCGGCGTGTCGCGCATGAACTCCGCGCGACGGCTCGCCTCCCGCCCCCGGCGAGGCGCCCCGTCAGCCCCTTCTCGACACGACCCCGCGCCGCCCCGGCACTCAGCTCTGCGCCACGCGGGCCAGAAGGTCTTCGGGCTGCACCGCCTCGAGATCGACCGACGAAGGCGCATCCCCGAGGCGCACCTCCCTGTCGGCGATCTCGCGAAGCGCGCCATCGTGCGTCGCGACGACGATGATCCGACGCGATCGTTCGCGGAGCAGCACCCGACGCACCCGCTCCGCGGTGGGGACGTCGAGGTGAGAGGTCGGTTCGTCGAGCAGAAGAATCGGTCGATCCGTCGCGAGCGCCCGGGCGAGCGCGAGGCGTTGGCGTTCCCCGCCGGAGAGACTCGTACCACTGCGTTCCAGCGGGGTGTCCAGGTCGTCGCGTCCGACGCGCTCCGAGAGCCCCAGGTCGTCGAGGATTGCGCGGAGCACATCGTCTCCCGGGCCATGACCGTCGGTGACGAGGAACTCCCGCAGCGTCGCGCCGATGATGGGCGTGCCCTGCTCGACGTAGGCGATCGAGCGTCGCACATCCTCGGGCGGCCAGTCCGAGAGGTCGCGGTCATTCAGGCGCACGGCGCCGGAGACGCATGGCACGAACCCCGCGATCGCCGAGAGCACGGTGGTCTTCCCCGCACCGCTGCGTCCGGTGAGGGCGACGATGCCCCCGCGCTCGACCGAGAACGACACCGGGCCCACGTCGATGCCCGATCCGACGGAGACCACAGCATCGTCGAACGAGAGCGTCAGCACGTTGATCTCCACGCCCCCGCGACCGGTGTTCGCCGGCGCCTCGGGTGAGAGCGGCAACGAGTCCAGCACCTCGAGGGCTCCGCGCGCCCGTTGCCGCTTCTGCACGAGATCCAGGTAGCTCGCGGCCGGCGCGAGCAGCACGGTCAACGTCGCCAGGAACCCCGCCAGACCGGCCGGCGATGCGACCCCGCTCGCCACGAGAGCGGCCCCCAGTGCCCCGAGCCCCAGGAGCAGGACGAACGAAAGTGTCCGCACGACGAGGTCGACGAGCGCCTGCGCTCGTCCCACGCTCACCTCGGCGCGATGCACATCGGCGAGTCGGGTCTCGAGGCGCCGCTCGTACCGAGGGGCCAGACCGAAGACCGTCGCCGACCGGATCGAGCGGAGGAACTCGCCCAGATCGGCGCTGACAGCGCTGAGCGCGCGGAGGCCTTGCGCAGATCGCGCCCGGACAGGCCGCACGATGACCGTCAGCAGCACGCCCGCGATCACGAGCGCGACCGACAGGGCGAGCGTGAGTCTCCACTCGAAGAACACCAGCAGGAGCAGGCACCCGCAGACCGTCGTCACCGCGGACCAGCGGCGAATGCGGTCGGCGGTGAGCAGGGGTTCGAGTCCGTCGACCTGAACGCTGAATGCGGCGACGACGTCCTCGACGCCGATCCTCTCGACGTCCCGCGGCCCGAGGCCCATCAGGCGCGAGGCGTAGGCAGACCGGAGCGACGCCATCTCGGTCGCGGCGATCCGCGAGAGCACGAGCACCCGTGCCACGGTCGACAGAGCGGATGCCACCACGGCCAGGGCCACCGGCATCCAGAGTGCCGCCGTCACCGCCGCTCCCCCGGTCACCTGCCCCACCGCGAGAGCGAGAGCGACGGGAACCGCCAGCTCGATCACCCCCGCAGACAGCGCCACGGTCTGCCCCGTGAGGCGTCGCGGGCGTGGGACGCGCGCGGAGAGCAGCAGAGCGTCGGTCACGTCGGCGACGCCTTCACCGCGCGGTCCGGTCGCGTCGACGCCAGGCGACGGTGGCGACGCTCAATCCGAGCGCGACGACGACCACGGGCAGGACGCTGCCGAGGTCGGCGTCGCTGGTGAGCAGGCTCGACGTCGCTCGGCGCGGCAGCCAGGCTCCGCCGTCTCCGAGGAATCCCGCGATCACCGGCTCGAGGACCACGAGGTACACCAGGAGGGCGACGAGGATGAGCACCCACCGCCGCGTGAGCGCGGCGAGCGAAAAAGCCAGGAGGGCGAGCACGACCGCCTGGGCTGCGGCACCCGCGATCACGGTTCCCGCTCCCGACCACGCCGAGAGGAACGCGAGGTCGGGGCTCCCCGCCACGCCCGTTTGTGCCCCGGCGAGCGACGCGACGGCGACGACGACCCCGCCCAGGGCCGCGACCACCGCGACGATGACCGCGCGCGCGAGGAAGACGAGCCGGAGGCGACGCGCCGCGACAGCGATCTGCAGCAGCGCACCCGAAGCCATCTCGCTGCCGGCCGCGCGGACTCCCACGATGATCGCCACGAGGGGGACGAGCATCGCGACGCCGCTTCGCGCCATCCCGATCAGGTCGGCATCCCCCGACGCGGGTGTGAGTTGCACGTCCGTCTGGATCTGCAGCCCGCCGGAGCCCCCGCTCGCGGAACCGGCAGCGACCAGCACGGCGACGGCGCTCAACACCGCACCGAGCACACCGGCCCCGATGACGACGGACAGCAGGACGCCGTCGCCGCTCCACCGTCGGGCCTCGACCAGGGAGATACGGACGTCAGACGCGATCATGGAACTTCTCCTCGAGTGTGGCCGCGCGGACGGCCGAGCCGGCGACGGCGATCCCGGCCCCGACGAGCAGCTGCTCCGCGGCGACGGCGTCTCGTTCCGCGACGACCGGATCGCCGGTGCCTTCGCGGGATGACGAGATCCCTCCGCTCGTCAGCACCCGCAGAGCGCGCTCGGCGTCATGTGACGCGACGCGGAGGACGACCCTCCGCGCCCCCTCCGCATACCCTGCGGTGGGCCCGTTGTACGTCAGAGCGCCCTCGGACAGGATCATGAGGTCGTGGCAGATCGACTCCACGTCGTGGAGGTCGTGGCTCGACATGATCACCGTGCGCCCTTCCCCGACGAGTCGGACGATGACGTCCCGCACCCGCTGACGCGATTCGGGGTCGAGACCGTTCATCGGCTCGTCCAGCAGGACCAGACGCGGCCCCGCCACGATCGCCGCTGCCAGCAGCACTCTTTGACGGTTGCCGAGCGACAGCTTGCGCAGCCTCGTGCGCGCCTCGCGTGCGATGTCGACCATGTCGAGGGCGCGGGCCACCTCCGCCCGTGCCGTGCCCGCCAGGTCGGCGACGTAGCGGACGTTGCGCTCCACCGTCCACGACGGCCAGAGCGCCATGCCGTCGATCGCGGCGCCGACACCGTGGCCCGCGCCCTCGCGCGACCGAAGGTCCTCGCCGAACTGGACGACGTCCCCCGAAGAGGGGCGCTGCACACCCGCGAGGATGCGCAGCAGGGTCGACTTGCCGCTGCCGTTCGCACCGACGAGCCCGACGAGGGCCGCGGGTCGAAGGTCGAACGACACGTCGTGCAGGGCCGAGCGCCTGCCGTAGCTGTGCGAGACCTTCCGTACCGCGCACACGATGGGGGTATCCGTCATTTCTCCACTCCTTCGTTCGCGAACGGGTGCTGCTCGTCGCGCCTCGCGATGATCGACGAGCAGCACCCGGTGGGTCAGCCTCCGTAGCTCACACAGAGGTAGAACCCGAGACTCACGCAGAAGCCCATCCGCGGGTCGAGACCGGGACGGACGCTCACCAGGGGCGAGAGCGCGGCGATCCCGTCTTCGGGCGTCTCGAACGCACGGGTGGTGAGGCGCAACCCCTCCGGGGTGGGTACCCCGAGACTTTCGAGCGTCTCGACGCTCGCGGTGCGGGCGGTCTCATCGCGCCGCTCCTGGTGTGTCGGCAACTCACCGATGCCGTTGACGTAATCCAGGAATCCGTCGGAGGCGATCACCTCGATGAATTCGTCGATCTGCGCGGTGAGGTACTCCTGATTGACGCGATTTCGGATCTCAGCAATGGTGAGATCGACCGGCGGGCTGCCGGCAATGTCGACAAGGGACATCTCTCTGCCTTTCGTTCGTGCGCTTCGCCTCTCCGGATGGAAAGTCAGTGGGACCGCCCCAGGAACTCGCGGATGGCGGGCTCCCATGACGCGGCCTTGTTCGTGCCGGACCAGAGCGTGTAGTCGATGAGGACCACGAGGCGCTCGTCCGATGCGAGGTCCAGGATCAAGGGGGCCCCGAGATTGCGGATGTTGCCGAGAGAGGGGAATCCGCCCCGCGTCCCCCCGGCGGCGAATCGTGAGAACTCCGCGACGTAGTTCACCGAGACCGCGCGGATGTCGGCGGGGTGCAGACACCGCCACGCGCCGAGGTCGAGGTGATCCGCCGTCAGCTCGATGCTCCCTCGGTGAGGGAACAGCAGGCGCTGATCCACCAGCGCCGCCCATCGGCGCATCGCCGAGGTGTCGCGCAGTTCGTCGACGGTCGCGGCGCAGAAGCGCCCGCGAAGAACCGCCACCGGAGTATCCACGGAGCTTCCCATGTCACACCCGGGCGGGGAGCGAACCGCTGTCGAACGTGTACGTCACTTTCCGGATGCCATCCGACATCAGCTTCGTCACGCAGAAGATCGTGGGCCGACCGTCTCCGAAGACCGAGCGTTGGATCTTCAGGCCCGCGGGGACCGTGATGCCGCGGGCGGCGAGCGCCGCGGGATCGAGGAGGTTCTCCCGGACGAACTGATCCCGATCCTCGGGCGCGAGGTCGTACAGCTCCCCGAGCGTCGCGACGAAGACGTCGGTGGTGACGAAGTCGCGGATCTCCTCGAGACCGGAGCGCGCCTCGTTGCGGATGGCGTCGCGAGTCAGCGGGGGCATCGCCGTGTTCTCTTCGATCAGGGGGTAGTCGATCCGCGTCAGATCGGCGTAGGGGTTCGTGGTTTCCGACATCGTGTCTCCTGACGAAAGAGAGGGTCGCGGATGCGATGCACAGACCTTCCCAAGAACCGAACCGGCCCCACATCGGCTGAACGCCGAGGGATCACCGGCTCAAAGGCGGAGACGGATGCCGATCGAGTAGGCCGAAAGGCCGATCTGAGCCGCCGCGCCTGTGAGGTCCGGAGGGGGCGTCGGAACGGGAAGGTACAGTGAGGGTCACTCGCCGACGAGGCGGGGGACGATGCCTCAGCGAGGGGGGCGATGCGGATGACACGTGCTCCGGCCGCGATGTTCGCGCACACCTCGTGGATCGGGTCCGCGCTCTACCTCGCCGTGATCACCGCTCTGACGGTCGTCACCGCCTCGGGTCTGCGCGGATGGCCGCTGGCCCTGTTCCTGGCTCTGGCCGTCGCCCTCGCCGCCGCGACCCAGGTGCGCGCGCGATGGCCGTTCCTGCTCGTCGGTATCGCGGCGATCGCGGCTCTGACGTCGACGCAGATCTTCCTCGCGCCCGCCGTGTTCAATCTGGGGGTCCGCCGCAACAGCCGCTGGAACCCCCTCATCCTGGCTCTGTGCGTCGGTCTGCTGGCCGTGGTGTCGGGCCGCGACGAGCGGCTCGTATCGCTGGAGGGGCTCGCCCCCGACGAGTGGTCTCCGCTCGCGAGCTGGGTCCTCAATGTCGTCGCCGTCATCGGCATCCCGTATGTGGCCGGCCTCGCGATCGCCGCTCGTCGCGAGCTGCTCGACAGCCTGCGCGCTCGCGCCGCGCACGCCGAAGCGGAACGCACCGCGCGCGCGGCGGAGGCTGTTCTCCTCGAACGTGCCCGCATCGCCAGCGAGGCGCATGACGTCCTCGGCCACAAGCTGTCGTTGCTCACCATGCAGGCCGGCGGCCTCGAACTGAATGCCGACGCCGGACCCGAGGTGGTGGCGCACCAGGCACGCCTCATCCGCACGAGCGCAAGGGCCGCGCTGAACGACCTGCGTTCGATCATCGGCTCCCTGGACGCGGGCGAGAGCCCCGACGTCGACCCTCTCGACTCGGGGATGGTCGTGAACGACCTGTCGAGCATCCGTCGGCTCGTCGACGAGAGCGTGCAGAGCGGAGCCACCGTCCAGCTCCGGCTCCCCGAGACGATCCAGCATCGCGACTTCGATCGCGCGATCACGCGAGCCACGTACCGCATCGTGCAGGAGGGGCTCACCAACGCCCACAAGCACGCCCCGGGCGCTCCCGTCTCGGTGACGCTGGACGGCGATCCGACGAGGGGATTGCTCGTCGAGGTCCGTAATCCCACCGAGACGACCTCGTTCTCCCCGGCGACCGCGCCCAGCGGGAGAGGGGTGCCCGGCCTGCGCGAACGGGCGCGCATCGTCGGCGGTGAGCTCACGGTTCGAGACGAGAAGTCGGTCTTCGTCCTCTCCGCGCGGCTACCCTGGGTCGTGACCGACGGCGAGGGAAAGCGGGCAGAGGCGTGATTCGGGTTCTGCTTGTCGACGACGACTCTCTCGTCCGCTCCGGCCTGACGTTCATGCTCGCGTCCACCGACGACATCGAGGTCGTCGGCGAGGCGTCCGATGGCGCGGCGGGGGTGTCGCTGGCGACGTCTCTGCGGCCGGACGTCGTCCTCATGGACCTCCGCATGAGCGGGATGGACGGGCGCACCGCCACCGCACACCTCCGGGCGCTTCCCGATCCCCCTCAGGTCCTCGCCCTCACCACGTTCGACGTCGACGCGCAGGTTCTCGCTGTTCTGGAGGCCGGTGCGAGCGGCTACCTCGTGAAGGACACCCCACCCCTGGAGATCATCGAGGCCATTCGCGAGACCGCCCGCGGCGGGGCCGTGCTCTCGGCCCGACACGCGCGTGTCCTCGTCGATCGCTTCTCCGGGGGTCAGCGCCGCAGCCGCCGCGAGACCGCCCGGGCACGCCTGTCCGTGCTCACCCCGCGTGAGAAAGAGGTGGCGCGGGCGGTCGGCGCGGGCCACA
The DNA here is from genome assembly GCF_048381605.1 of Microbacterium sp. S1037. NCBI lineage: Bacteria > Bacillati > Actinomycetota > Actinomycetes > Micrococcales > Microbacteriaceae > Microbacterium > Microbacterium sp. S1037. The sequence goes on along the minus strand of NZ_JBLWIG010000003.1, from coordinate 728,872 downwards.
CCAACGCCGAGATCGCCGAACTGCTGCACTGCTCGCCGTCGACCGTGAAGGCGCACCTGGGCAGCGTGTTCACCGCGCTGAACGTGCAGAACCGCGTGCAGCTCGCGATCCTCGCCTACGACGCGGGTCTACTCGACGACGCCCGCTGACCGCGTGAGACCGGATGCCAAGAACCCCGACGCGCGGTCATCGCAATGGTCGCTGAGCCTCGAAGCGGCAGTGACACTCGGACGAGCGCCCGCTGTCTGCTCCCGAATCTCGCCGCTTACTCGCAGGCCCGGACATGAGTCTCTATCTAGCTATTCGCCGCCGCCACCGTGTTCGCGCAGGACTGGGACATCACCGCCGTCCCCCTCGACGTGACGATGACGCAGACCCTGGATGCCACCGACCTCGTGCGCCTCGACGCGATCCCCGGCGCCCTCCCCCGGGCGTTGGCCGCGATGCTCCCCGCCTACCTCGACTTCTACGAGGGCCGCGTGTTCCCCGACCGCCGCTGCGCACTGCACGACCCCCTCGCCGCGATGGTCGCCGCGGGCGCGCTGCGCGGGGTCAGCGTCGCCCGCGGACGCATCGATGTGCGCCTCGAACGCGGCGAGCGCGGACGCACGGTGTCATCGCACCCGTCCGAGAGGCAGCGCTGGGTGCGCGGCATGGAGGGCTCGGCGGTCGAGCTGTTGCTGGACCGGCTCGAGCGGCGGGTGTGGCCGGGCTGAGCGCGCCCGTCACCCGCCGCCCCCTCACACCGCCGTCACCTGGAACACCACCGCTGACTCCGGGAACATCGCCGGGGTGTGCAGCCCCGCGGTTATGAGGGCCCGGCCCGAGAGCTCGACACCCGCGTAGCCGTCCGCGGTCTCGGCGCCGAACCACGGGGCCGGGGTGAAACCGCGCGGTCGTCCACCCGGGTGCACGGGCACGACCGCGTAGCGGCGGCTCTCGTCCAGCCCGCGGAAGACGAAGCGCCCGCGCGGCGACACCTCGGAGCGTCCCACCGTGGCGAGGACGAACAGTGCCCGCTCCCGGTCCGCCGACACCGTCCCCGACAGACGCAGCGTCGGATCGGAGGTGTCGACGCGCACCATGTCGCCGGTGTGGAAGAGCTCACGATGAGCCTTATGGAAGGCGATCCACTCCCCCAGTTCCGCCAACTCCTCGGTCGTCGCTCGGGCGAGATCCCATTCGACCCCCAAGTGCGCGGTCAACGCGGTCGCCGCACGGAACGACAGCGTGTGCCGGCGCCCCGTCGTGTGGGATTCCCCGGACGCGATGTGCGAACCGAGCAACTCGGGCGGGAGCAGCTGCATCGTCCACCGGTTCATGTCCTGTCGCTCGAGGGGGTCGATACAGTCCGACACCCACACCCGGTCGGTGTGTTCCAGGATGCCGAGATCCACCCGCGATCCGCCCGACGAGCACGATTCGATCTCGAGGCCCGGGAACCGTGCCCGGAGATCGTCCATGAGTCGGTAGGCCGCAAGGGTCTGTCGATGCACCCCCGCGACCCGGCGTCGCCCGGTGCCCGCGTCGACGAGATCGCGGTTGTGATCCCACTTCACGTAGGCGACGTCGCTGTCGGACACGACCGCGGAGAGTCGTTCGAGCAGGTACGCGTACGCATCCGGGTGGGCGAGGTCGAGGACCAGCTGGTTCCGCGCGAGGACGGGCAGGCGTTCACCCGTCGAAAGGATCCACTCGGGGTGCTCGCGCGCGAGATCGGAGTCGGGGTTCACCATCTCGGGCTCGAACCACAGTCCGAACTCCATGCCGAGCGCACGGACCCTGTCGGCGAGGGGCCGCAGCCCCCCGGTCCACACGGTCTCGTCGACGAACCAATCGCCGAGCCCGGCGGTGTCGTCGCGGCGGCCGCGGAACCAGCCGTCGTCGAGCACGAAGCGTTCCACCCCGACTCCCGCGGCCCGCTCGGCGAGATCGAGCAGGCGAGGCATGTCGTGATCGAAGTACACCGCCTCCCACACGTTCAGGGTCACCGGCCGGGGTCGGCCGGGGTGGTGCGGCCTCGCACGCAGCAGTGTGTGAAGGCGTCGCGCCTGGTCATCGAGACCGTCGCCGTAGACGGCGTAGAGCGGTGGCATCCGGTATCCCTCGCCCGGGGCGAGACGGATCTCTCCGGGAAGGAGCAGTTCTCCGCCGCCGATCACCTGCACACCCGACGACAGGCGTTCGGCGTAGTGGCGGTGATTTCCGCTGAAGCCGACGTGGACGCCCCAGACCTCCCCGCTGCCGAAGCCGAAGCCGGGAACGCCGAGCGTGAGGAGGGTCGCGGCGTCGGCGCTGGTGCGTCCGCGCCGGCCCTCGCGCTCCTCGATCCCGACGACCAGGGGTCGGCGCTGCGGAATGCGCTCCTTGCCCCACCGCCCCGCGAAGTCGAGCACCTCGCGCGCGATCGGCGGGACCGGCAGCGCGAGCTGCAGGGCGCTCACGTCGTAGTCGCCCGCGCCGACGTTGACGACCTCCGCGCCGAGGCGGACGACGCCCGACGGCGTGAGCTCGATCGAGAGCGCGACGTCGAGGCCGGCGTCCGGATCGTGCGCGTCCACGGTCACGATGCCCGGGCCCGAGGCAACGAAGCACCCGGTGATCGGCGCACCGTCCAGGGCACCGCCTCTCGCGACGAAGTGAGGAGACCACCCCGCCCCCGAACGGTGCCCCTCCAACCCGGGCTTGCCCATCCATCCCGTCCACGGCTCGGGCAGCACCGACAGGCGCACCGGCACGTCGATCGCGTTGGGGACGATCGGCTCGACCGCGCCGCCGGCGAGGGCTTCGGCATCCGTTTCGTCGATGTCGCCGAGGGACGCTCCCCAATGCAGCACCGCGGGGAGCCGAGCACCGCCCACATCGAGCAACAGCGAAACCCCCGCCGCGGAGAGGTGGATGAGCGAGCGGTGTGTCATGCGCGCACGACATTCGAGGCAGCGGCCGAGAACACGTTCGCATGCCGCACGACGAGCGGAGAGGTGAGGGATGCCACGTCGCCGGCGTTTCCGCGCACGCGGAACTCCGCGGTCTCACCGGCCAGGAGCGTGCGCAAGCCCGTGTCGACGGACAGCGACGGATCGGCGCGGTCGACCAGGAGAGTCACGTCGCGCACGAGAGAACGGGCGGTCACGACGACGACCCAGCCGTCGTCCGAGTGGTGGGCCGAGACCTCGAGGGGATCGGCATCCAGGACCTGGTCGACCACCTCGGCCCCGTGGTGGATCGCGCGCCCGAATCCCGGGGCATCGATCACCAGCATCTCGCGCGCCACGTCCCACTCCCGCAGAACGTCTTCGGGCACGACCAGCTCAGCGTGAGAGCGCACGCCGACGTCAGCGGGCACCTCCGCGCGCGCCCGCTCCTCGCCCGCGAAGGTCGCGCGGACGACGGTGACCGCGCCCGCCCAGGGCTCCGGATCGTCGTTCGACAGGCTCACGGTCACACCCTCCGCGTCGCCGCGCGCGACGAGCAGACGCGGCTGGTAGACGTGCTGCAGCGCGTGCCACAGGGGTTTGCGGTGCTCGTCGAAGTCGACCGCCGCCCACGACACGACGGGCCAGTTGTCGTTCAGCTGCCAGACGATCGCACCGGTCAGGTGCTCCCCGAGCGAGCGGAAGTACTCGATGCCGAAACGGATCGCCATCGCCTGATTGAGCTGTGTGGCCCAGTGCCAGTCGTCGATGTTCGTCGACGCCGCGAGGTGTCCGGCCATGCCGCGCTCGAGCTTGAGGTTGCCCTGATCGGCCTTCTGGTGCACGAGCATCTGCGGGCCGAACGGGTCGAGTGGCTCATCGTGGACGACACGCGTCAGCGTGCTCCACGCGGGCGGCCCCTGGAAGCCGAACTCCGAGACGAAGCGGGGACGGTGCCGTGTGTACTCGGTGTAGTCGAGCACGTTCCACACGTCCCAGATGTGCATCGTGCCGTGCGCGGCATCGTTCGGGCTGAGGTAGTCGTCGTACGAGTACGGGCTCCCGGGCGAGTACGGACGCGTGCCGTCGAGCTCGGCGACGATCCGCGGGAACATCTCGCGGTAGTAGTGGTCACCCCAGGGGCGACCGCGCAGCAGCGGACGCCACGACGGCCACTCGGCGAACGCGACGATGTTCTCGTTGTTGCCGTTCCAGACCACGAGCGAAGGGTGCGGGCTCAACCGGGTCACCGCCTCACGCGCTTCGGCCTCGACCTCGACCTTCATGACGTCGTCCTCCGAGTACGCCGCACACGCGAAGAGGAAGTCCTGCCACACGAGCACGCCCCGCTCGTCGCAGAGGTCGTAGAAGTCGTCCGATTCGTAGAAGCCGCCGCCCCAGACCCGCAGGAGGTTCATGTGGGCGTCGGTGGCGTCGGTGATCCTGCGCCGGTAGCGCTCGGCATCCATCTCGGTGATGAAGGCGTGGTCGGGGATCCAGTTCGCCCCCTTCACGAAGATGCGCTCGCCGTTGACGACGATGCGGAACGCCGTGCCCGCCCGGTCGGCCGGTGTCTGCAGCTCGACCGTCCGAAAGCCGACTCGCCCGCTCCACCGTTCCGCGGCGCCGCTCAGCCCCACGGACACGCCATAGAGCGGTTGCTCGCCATAGCCGCGCGGCCACCAGCGCTGCACGTCGTCGACGAGAAGACGAGCGGATGCCACGCCCTCCCCCTCCGCGACGACGGTCGCGCGCGCACAGAGGTCTCCCTCGGGGCCACGCAGTTCGACGTCGAGCTCGGCGGTGGCCGGAACGCCGTCCCACTCCACGCCGATGTGCACGTCGAGGAGGCCGGTCGACCCGTCGATTCCGACGAGCGGGCGGACATCGGTCACGCGCACCCCCGACCACGACTCGAGGCCGATGCTCTTCCAGATGCCGCTCGTGGCGACGTCGATGCCCCAGTCCCAGCCGAAATTGGAAGCGGACTTGCGGACCGTGTTGTAGGGGTGGTGGTTGACGTGCGGCAGTTCGCCGTGCACGCGGGCGAGCGACTCGGCGCGCACCACGGGTGACGAGAAGACGATGCGCAGGTGGTTGTCTGTCGGACGGAGGTAGGGGACGACGTCGAAGCGGTAGGAGCGGAACTGATTCTGCGTGTGCCCGACGAGGTGGCCGTTGAGCCAGATCGTCGCAAAGGTGTCGAGGCCCTCGGCGACGAGGTCCCACCGGTCGTCGCCGCCGAGGTCGCCCGCGTCGAACACGCGCTCGTACGCCCAGTCGGAGCGGCCGATCCACGCGAGCAGGCTCTCATTGTCGCCGTCGAAGGGGTCGGGGATGAGCTCTGCGCGGCGAAGGTCGGTGTGGACGCAGCCCGGAACGATCGCGGGCACCTCGACCCCCTCGAGTTCTGCGGGGAGGGGGCCGGCGACGGCGGTCAGTGTCCAGGGTCCGTCCAGTGACAGGCGGTGCATGTGTTTCCTCTGGGGTCGGTGGTTCGGATGCGGGCAGTCGCCCGTCACGGTCGTTTCTCGGGGCGTTCGCGGATCACCGCGACGGCTCCCGGTTCGAGCACGACGCGCTGGTCGTGCTCCTGTCCGGTCAACAGGTCGACACCGCGCACGTCGGCCCAGCCGCGCTCGTCGGCGTGGTTGATCAAAAAGAGGTAGGTGGCCTCGGCGGACGTCCGCCGCACGGCTTCGACGCCCGGCGCCACATCGGCCGCGGGCGAGACGCAGCTCTCCGCGACGACGCGGCCGACGAGCTCGTCGAGGCTCGGCGCGTCCAGGTCGGTCGACAGGTACCACGCGACGCCGTCCCCGAGGCGCCGGCGCATGATCGCCGGTCCCCCGCGGTATCCGCCGTCGGCGTAGTCGGCGATGCTCTCCGTTCCGAGGGCGGGGTCGGCGGGGCGTACCCGCTCCATCCATCGACGCCCCGTCCACCCGTTCGTGAGGGCGACCGACTGCTCGGCATCCAGGGGGAAGAACTCCTCACTGGAGGTGCCGACGACCGACCGGAGGATGCCGGGGTAGCCACCGGGGCGGACCGTATTGTTCTCGTCGACGATGCCCGAGAACCACGTGACGATCACGGTGCCTCCCCCTTCGACGAAGGCCTCGATCGACCGAGCGTTCTCGTCCGACAGCAGGAACAGGCCCGGCACGACGACGAGCGTGTAGTCATCGAGATCCGCCCACGGCGCGACCACGTCGACGGTGATCGCGCGCTGGAACAGCGCGTTGTGCAGCGCCCGTGCCGTGTCGGCGTAGCGCTGCGGGTTCTGCGGCTTCAGGCCGCTCCGCAGCGCCCAGCCGGCCTCGTTGTCGTGCAGGAGCGCCACGCGGGCGGGCTCGACACGACTGCCGCGCACCTCGGCGAGCGCGTTCAGCTTCGCGCCGAGGTCCACGATCGTGCGGTACACGACGCTGTCGGCCCCGGCGTGCGGCACCATCGCGGAGTGGAACTGCTCGGTCCCCGAGATCGAGGCACGCCACTGGAAGAACATGACGCTGTCGGACCCGCGCGCGACATGCGCGAGCGCGTGCCGCACGATCTCGTCGGGCGTCTTGGGTTGGTTGACCGGATGCCAGCTCCCCGCGCCCGTGGCGTGTTCCATCAGCATCCACGGAGCGCCCTTGCTCATGCCGCGCATGCGGTCTCCGCTGAAGGCGATGTCCTGGTGCTTCAGCGGATCGGGGCCGACCGTGTAGTGGTCGTTCGCGACGATGTCCATCTCGTCGGCCCAGCGTGTGTAGTCGACCACGTCGGTGCCGATGCCCACCATGAAGTTCGTGGTGACCGGCACCTCGGGTGTCACCCGGCGCAGCACCTCCTTCTCGGCGCGGTAGTGCGCGAGGAGCTCGTCGGACGAGAAGCGCTCGTAATCGAGCAGTTGCCCGGGGTTGTGGGCCGTGATGCCCCACGGCGTGGTCACCTCGGCGAACGACGAGTACGAGTTGCCCCAGAACGCCATGCCCCAGGCATCGTTGAGCGCCGCGACATCGCCGTACTTCTCGGCGACCCACTCGCGGAAGCGCGCGTTCGACACGGGGCAGTGGCAGCGCGCGTTGCCCCCGCCGAGTTCGTTGCTCACGTGCCAGAGGCGGACGGCGGGGTGGCCGGCGACGTGCTCGGCGAGCCGCTCGACGATGCGCAGGGCGTAGGAGCGGAACACCGACGACGAGGCACACCATCCGAGCCGTCCGCCGGGGGCGAGCGGGTGTCCGTGGATGTCCTGCGGGAGGATCTCGGGGTGGGCCTCGTGCAGCCACATGGGCACGGCCGCCGTCGGGGTCGCCAGGTCGACCCGGATGCCGTTCTCGTGCAGGAGATCCAGCATCCGGTCGAGCCACGTGAAGTCGAACTCGCCGTCCCGGGGCTCGTGGACGACCCACGAGAACACGCCGAGGGTCACGAGGTTCACCCCGGCTCGGCGCATGAGCTCCATGTCTTCGTGCACGACGTCCCACGACCATTGTTCGGGGCTGTAGTCGCCGCCGTACGACAGCCCCTCGGTGGGCCACGGCACCGTGGTCTCGTCGCGGGTCATCGGGTGCGCTCCTTCGCGGCGGCGGGTTGCGTCTCGGACGACTCCCATGCCTGGGTGTAGTGGTTGTAGCAGATCCTGTTGTCGAGGGACGCGCGATCCGGTGCCGCTTCGCTCGAGACGACCTTGCCCACCTTGCCGGGGTCGGGAGCCGCGAGTGCCAGCAGACGGGTGTAGTCGTGGTGCGGGTCGAGGATGACGTCGTCGGCGGGGCCCCGCTCGACGACACGGCCGCGGTACAGCACGAGGATCTCGTCGGAGAAGTGTCGGGCGGTGGCGAGGTCGTGCGTGATGTACAGCAGCGCGAGGTCGTCCTCGCGCTGGAGCCGTCCGAGCAGGTTGAGCACGCCGAGCCGGATCGACACGTCGAGCATCGACACGGGCTCGTCCGCGATGACGATGTCGGCCCCGGGTGCGAGAGCTCGCGCGATCGCGACGCGCTGGCGCTGTCCGCCCGAGAGCTCGTGCGGGCGGCGCGCGGCGACCGTCTCGGCCGGTGTGAGGTTCACGCGCTCGAGCATCGCGAGCGCTTGCGCGTGGACCTCCGCCGAGCCGGACGCGCGACGGTGCAACCGCAGCGGTCGCGCCAGGTGGTGCTCGATGGTGTGGAACGGGTTGAGCGAGGCGAACGGGTCCTGGAACACCATCTGCACGTGGCGGCGGTAGCATCCCCGCGGGATCTGCCCGCCCTCGTCGGTCTCGACCGAGATCTCGCCCGCGGTCGGCTTCTCGAGCCGGGCCAGCATGCGGGCGATCGTCGACTTGCCCGATCCCGACTCCCCCACCAGGGCGACGGTACGCCCCGGAAGCAGGTCGAACGACACGTCGTCCACCGCACGGAAGGCGGTGCGCCCGATGCCCTTGCGGATGGTGAAGTCCTTGGTCAGGCCGGACACGCGCATCCTCGTCATCGCGTCTGCTCCTTCTCTTCGTCCGCGTTCTCTTCGTCCGTGCCGGTGCGGATGAACGCTCCGCGCGAGCCGCTGAGGCTCGGGAACGACGACAGCAACTGGCGCGTGTACTCGTGCTCGGGTTCGCGGTAGATGCGATCGGCTGAACCGATCTCGATGATCTCGCCGCGCAGCATGATCGCGATGCGGTCGCTGATCTCCAGCAGCAGCGGCAGGTCGTGCGTGATGAAGATGACGGCGAAGTCGAGCTCGTCGCGCAGGCGAACGATCTCGCGCAGGATGTCGCGCTGGACGACCACGTCGAGGGCGGTCGTCGGCTCGTCCATGATCATCACCTGCGGCTCGAGCAGCATCGCCATGGCGATCATCACGCGTTGCCGCATCCCGCCGGAGAGCTCGTGGGGGTACGACCGCAGGCGGTCCCTCGAGACGCCGACGCGCTCGAGCACGTCTCCGGCCCGCGCGATGCGCTCCTTCCGCGAGAGGTGCGGGACGTGCGTCGAGAGCACGTCGCACAGCTGCGCGCGGATCGTCGTCACGGGGTTCAGGGCGTTCATCGCGCCCTGGAACACCATCGACAGCTCGCTCCAGCGGAACGCCCGCAGGGCGTGCTCGTCGAGGGCCAGCAGGTCGAGGTCGTCCCCCTCGCGACCGTGGAACGTGATGCTTCCCGAGGCGATGCGCGCCGGCGGCTTGTGCAGCCGGTTGATCGCGTACGCGAGGGTGGTCTTTCCGCAGCCCGATTCGCCCGCGAGCCCGAGGATCTCGCCGGGGGCGAGCGAGAACGTCGCGTTCTTGACCGCCGCGACGGGCGGGTCGACCTCGTAGACCACCGAGAGGTCGTCGACGGTGATGACGGCGGGGCGAGACGCGCTCATGAGCGGCTCCCTTCGGCCTGGGCACGGCGGGTTGCGCGCGCGGTCGCGGCCTTCTCGAGGCGCGCGGCGACACGGGCACGCCGACGGTGGAGGCGGACGTTCTTGAGCTTGGGGTTGATGATCTCGTCGATCGAGAAGTTCACGAGGGACAGGCCCATGCCGAATAGCGCGATGATCAAGCCCGGCGGAACGAACCACCACCAGGCGCCGAGTGGCAGCGCGAATCCGTTCTGCGCGTAGAACAGCATCGTCCCGAGAGTCGATGAGTTCGACGCCCCCAGGCCGAGGAACGACAGACCCGCCTCGGCGAGGATCGCGGAGATGACGGCGAACACGAACTGCGACGCGAGGACGGGCAGCAGGTTCGGCAGGATCTCCACCGCGATCACGCGCGGCGCCCGCTCCCCCGACACCCGGGAGGCCGCGACGTAGTCGCGATTGCGGATCGAGAGCGTCTGTGCGCGGAGGACACGACTGGATGCCGCCCACCCGGTGATCGCGAGGACCACGGCGATCGTCCAGAGTCCGCGCTGCTCCTGCGGCACGAAGCCCGAGATCACGATGACGAGCGGCAGCCCCGGGATGACGAGGAACACGTTGGAGAACAGCGAGAACGCCTCGTCGGCGAAGCCGCCGATGTAGGCACCGAGGATGCCGAAGAAGGCCGACAGCACGGTGGCGAGCACCCCGACGATGAGCCCGATCTGCAGAGACCCGCGCGTGGCGTAGGCCAGCTGCGAGAACACGTCCTGTCCGGTCTGGGTGGTGCCGAGGATGTGCTCGGCGCTCGGCGGCTGGAGGCCGATGTCACGGATGACGCTCGGGTCCGAGACGAAGAACGGGGCGATCGCGCCGAAGAGGGCGATCACACCGATCAGGATGAGTCCCAGCGCGAGCCACGGCGTCATCGTCGGGAGCATCATGCGCCACGCGGAGCGCGGGCGTTGGTGTCGTTCGGCGGCTGCTGTCGCCAGCGCCATCGTGGCATCCGGGACGGTCTGTTCCGTCCGCGGGGAGAGATTCGTCATCGCAGTGGTCCTTGTCGGCGGGCGTCAGGCGTGCGCACGGGTCCGGGGGTCGATGAGTCCGTAGAACAGATCGACGATGAGGTTGGCGCCGAGGACGGCGAGGGTGATGAAGAGGAAGAGGCCCTGCATCAGCGCGTAGTCGTTGTTGGTCACGGCCGAGAGGAGCTTGGAGCCGATGCCGGGGTACGAGAACACCTGCTCGGTGACGATCGAGCCCGAGACGACGAAGCCGAGCGAGATGGCGAACCCGGCGATCGAGGGCAGGACGGCGTTGCGCGCGGCGTAGTTGCGAAGGATGCGTCCCGGGGTGAGTCCCTTGGCCTGCGCGGTGAGGATGTAGTCCTCGGACAGCGTCGACACCATCATGTTGCGCATCCCCAACAGCCACCCGCCGACCGAGGCGAGAACGATCGTGAGGGCGGGGAGGAATCCGTACTGGATCGCCGAACCGATGAACTCGCCGGAGAAGCCCGGATCCAGGGCGACGTTGTACCCGCCCTGCGAGGGGAAGAGGTGCAGCGTCGTCGCGAAGACGTAGACCAGGATCAGCGCGAGCCAGAAGTACGGCACCGCAGCGAGCAGCGTCGTCGCCGGGACGAGGGAGTCGAGCCAGGTCCCCGGCTTCCACCCGACGATCGCACCGAGCGCGACGCCGATGACGGTGGCGAGCACCGTCGCGATCCCGACGAGGACGATCGTCCACGGGAGCGAGGTCCCGATGACTTCGTTCACCGGCGTCGGGAAGTAGGTCACCGAGATGCCGAGGTCGCCCCGGAACACGTTGACGAGGTAGCTGACGTACTGCGCGATCAGCGGCTCGGAGGAGTCGCCACCGAGGAGGAGTTCGTAGGCGCTGCGGGTCTCCGGGGTGACGATCCCGCCGCGCTGCTGGAGCTTGGCGAGCAGGATGTCGACGGGGTTGCCCGGCAGCAGCCGTGGGATGAGGAAGTTGAGGGTCAGCGCCGCCCAGAGGGCGACGATGTAGAACCCGATCTTGCGGACGAAGTAGTTCACGCCCGTCTCCCTTCCGTGACGGCGATGAATCCTCTCTCGGTGGCGACCACGCTCACTCCCCCCGCGGCTTCAGCGCTTTGAAGACCTCGGCGTTGTCCGGCGAGGCCCACACCGCGGGGAAGGCGTACAGGTCGTCCTGCGTCGGCCATCCCTCGAACTTGTCCGTGTGGATCTGGCTGGACGTGCCGCCCGTGAGCACGGGGATGTACGGCATGTCCTCGGTGATGATCGCCTGGATGGTGTCGAACTGCGGCTGACGCGCGGCGGCATCCTTCCGATCGGTGACCTTCAACACCGCGAGGGCGGCATCCACCTCGGGGTTGCTGAAGCGGGCGACGTTCTGAGAGGCGACGTCGCCGACCGGCCCGGTGAACGCGGAGTTGAGGTACTTGTCGTAGAGGTAGTAGGGGTCGGACACGGCCCCCTGACCGAGCGAGTTGATCGAGAGCTGGAAGTTGCCCTTGGTCTGCTTGTCGGTCCACTCGTTCCACGACGACTGCGCGACGCGCAGCTCGATCCCCGCCTCTTTCAGCTGCTGCGACATGGTGTCGACGGCGGTGATGTAGTCGGTCCAGCCGGTGACGACCTCGACGGTGACGGCGAGGGGCTCGCCGTTCTTCGCGTAGACCCCGTCGGCGCCGCGCGTCCAGCCGGCCGCCTCGAGCTCGGCCGTGGCCGCGGCGACGTCCGGGCTGTTCGGCGCGATCGGCTCGGCGATCGACGACGAGATCCAGTCGGTCTGCGTCGTCGGCAGGGCCAGCGTCGGCGAGATCTCGCTCGCCGTCCCCTGGAACGCCAAGGAGTTGAGCTGGTCGCGGTTCAGGGCCGCGTAGATCGCCCGGCGGACGGCGGGGTCGGTCTGCGGCCCGACGCAGCCCAGGTCGGCGTTCGAGCACGTGATGAGCGTGATCTGGTTCGCGGCGATCGTGACCCCGCTGTAGCCGGGGTAGGTCTCCGAGACCTTCTGGATGTTGGGCACGGGGCCCGTCTGCCAGTCGATCGTGCCGGCGGCCAGAGCGTCCGCTCCGGCGGTGTTCCCCGAGAGCGAGAGGTAGCGCACGGTCTTCACCGCGGGCTCGCCGCCCCAGTAGTCGGGGTTCGCCGACAGGGTGAAGGCCTGCGCCTTGAAGTCGCCCAGCGTGTACGGGCCGGTCCCCACGGGCTCGGCGATCACGTTGGTCGTCGGGTCGATGTCCTTCCACAGGTGCGCGGGGACGATGGGGGTACGACCGAGGATCGCGGGGTCGTTCACGAACGCGGGGTAGTCGAAGCGGAAGACCACCTCGTGGTCACCGGTCGCCTCAACCGTGCCGTCGAAGCCGGAGTTGTTGATGGAGGGGGTGTCGAGCAGCATCTGGAACGTGAAGACGACGTCGTCGGCGGTGAAGGGCTCGCCGTCCGACCAGGTCACGTCGTCGCGCAACCCGACCGTCAGCTCCGTACCCGCGTCATTCCAGGAGTACTCGGTGCCGAGGAGCGGCTTGTACTCGTTCGTGTTCACGTTGGTGACGAAGAACAGCGATTCGTAGATCGTGCCGATGCCGCCGATCTGCGACGGCGAGTACGGGTTGAAGTTGATCTGGTAGTCGCCGGCCTGGCCGGTGTAGGCGACCAGGGTCGTGGCATCCGATCCCCCGGGCGCGCCCGACGAGGTGCAGCCCGCGAGAGTGAGTGACGCGGCGGCGGTGAGGGATGCCGCGGCGATCCAGGCACGCGCCCGACGGCGCTTCGTGCTGAGGAGCATCTTCGATCCTTTCCGGGGCACGCGTGCCGCGGTGGCGACGGTGCCGGCTGTGAGCGGAGAGCGAGAACCGCATCCCCGAGCCCATTGTTACTTGAGTAAACTAAGTACGTCAAGCGATCCGCTCGACCCCGCTCCGCCGCTTGCTACTCTCATCGAGCGCGCGAGGGAGCCGCACCAGGAAGACGAGTGATACTTTGTTGCCGATGTTGACCATGTCCGCATTCCGGATGCCACGGGCTGCACGCCCATGACCGGTACCGCCGTCGAGGAGTCGTCGAGTCGGGCGTGGCCGTACCTCGCGGGAGTCGAGCGCAGCACGCTTCGCGAGCTGCTGATCCACGGCCCGCTCCCCCGCGCCGAGATCGCGCGTCGCCTCAGCGTGTCGCGGGCGAGTCTGACGCGCGCGACACGACTGCTCATGGAGCACGCGTTCATCGCCGAGCGCGAGATCGCCCTGCGAGCGGCGATGGGACGACCGAGTGAGATGCTCGCGGTCCGTGAGGATCAGCACCACTTCCTCGGTGTGAAGCTCACCGGCGACGCGGTGTTCGCCGTCGTGACCGACCTGCGAGCCCGCATCGTCGCCTCGGTCGAGGAGGAACTCCGCTCGCGGGCGGTCCACGACACCGTCGGCCAGATCGCCGACATCCACGCCCGCTTCGCGCGCGACTACGCCGACATCCACGCCGTCGGCGTCTGTCTCGCGGGTGATCTCGCCACCGTGGACGGCCGACAGGTCGTGATCGAGTCGTACTTCCTCGGCTGGAAGGACGTGCCTCTCACCGACATGCTGGGCCGGCGCCTCGGCATCCCGGTCTTCGCCGACAACGACGTCCGCGGCCTCACCGCCGCGGAGCACTGGTACGGCGCGGGGGCCGGGTGCGACTCGCTCGCCGTGGTCACGGTCGGCGCGGGCATCGGCTTCGGGCTCGTGATCGACGGCAAGGTCGTCGCCGGTCATGGCGGCCGCGCGGGTCAGCTCGGACATCTCCCCATCGACCCGACGGGACCGCCGTGCGGCCGCGGGCACACCGGCTGCGCGAGCGTGTACCTCCCGAGCGAGCGCATCGCCCAGGCGGCGGGAGCCGAGGACTACGCCGCCGCCGTGTCGGCCGCCCGCGCCGGCGACGCGCAAGCACGGGCCGCCTTCGACGCCGCCGCGCGAGCCCTGGGGGTGATCATCGGCACCGTGGCGAACGCCCTCGACCCCGAGAAGATCGTGCTCACCGGTGACGGCCTCGCGGTGATGGAGATCTCACCGGACCGCGTGATGGACGCGATCGCGGGCGTGCGCCTCCCCGAGGACGAGCCGGTTCGCCTCGTGGTCGAACCCGTGGAGTTCACCGAGTGGGCCCGCGGCGGCGCGGTCGTCGCGATCCGTCGGATGCTGCAGTTCTGACCGCGGATGCCACGGCCGTCCGGGGTGCCCGCCGGTTCCGGCGCGCTCCCCGGCGGCGCGACGGGCGCCGATCGTGCCGTGAAGCGGAGTCGAGCGCCGACACGCCGCTCCCGGCGACGCTCGCGCGGCGTGTCGCGCACGAACTCCGCGCGACGGCTCGGCCGCGAACAAGCCCGACTAGCATGGCCCGATGTTCCCCACCCGGGATGCCATCGACGCCGCGCTCGTCCAGAGGCTCGTCCGCGAGCAGTTCCCGGGGTGGGCGCACCGCGCCGTGACCCCCATGGTCGAGTCGGGCAACGACCACCGCACGTTCCGCCTCGGTGACGACCTCCTCGCCCGTCTCCCCGCGGACGTCGCCTATGTCCCGCAGGTGGAGAAGGAACAGCGCTGGCTCCCCCGGCTCGCCCCGCATCTTCCGCTGCCGATTCCGACCGTCGCGGGTCGAGGTCGCGCATCCGACCCGTTCCCGGCACCGTGGTCGGTCTACGAATGGATCGCCGGGCATCGTCCCGATCCGGCAGTCCTCCCGGGCGACATCGCGCTCGCCGAGAACCTCGCCGCCTTCCTGGCCGCCCTTCGACGGACGGATGCCGTCGACGGCCCACCGCCGGGAGAACACAGCGCCTTCCGCGGCGGCGGCGTCGAGCAGTGGGACGACCAGGTCGTCCGTCGCTTCGACCTCCTCGAGAGGCCGGCGCGCGACCGTGCTCGCGGCGTCTGGCGCGATGCCCTTGACGCCGCGTTCACCGGACCTCCCGTGTGGGTTCACGGCGACCTCGCCATCGGCAACCTCCTCGTCGACGACGATCATCAACTGGCCGCGGTGATCGACTTCGGGTGCTCGGCGATCGGCGACCCCGCCTGCGACACGGTCGTCTTCTGGACGCAGTTCCGTGGCACGGCTCGCCGCGCGTTTCGCGACACCCTCGACCTCGATGACGCCACGTGGGCCCGCGGCGCCGGGTGGACGCTGTGGAAGGGGCTGATCATGCTCACCAACATCACTCCCGGCGAGGCGGAGTTCGCGAAGCGGGTGCTGGCCGAGGTGCTCGACGCCTCACCGTGAGCCATGCGCGAGGACGGCGACGGCGCGAGCTGCGAGACGCGCGCCGTCGCGCGGAGTCGAGCGCCGACACGCCGCTCCCGGCGACGCTCGCACGGCGTGTCGCGCACGACCTCCGCACGACGTCTCGCCACCCGACCCCGGCCGAGGTGCCGGGGCGCGCCGTACAACCGCGTGCAGCTCGCGATCCTCGCCTACGACGCGGGTCTGCTCGACGACGCCCGCTGACCGCGTGAGACCGGATGCCGAGAACCCCGCGTGCATGACGCCGGAACACCTGCGCTGGCCCCTCGATGACGCACGGAGGGCCCGGCGCGATTCCTCGCGCCGGGCCCTCCGTCACACCGTGGGACTCAGAAGTCCCAGTCGTCATCCTCCGTCGCCTCGGCCTTGCCGATGACGTACGACGAACCCGAGCCGCTGAAGAAGTCGTGGTTCTCGTCGGCGTTCGGCGAGAGGGCCGACAGGATCGCCGGGTTCACGTTGGTCACGGACGACGGGAACATCGCCTCGTAGCCGAGGTTCATCAGCGCCTTGTTGGCGTTGTAGTGGAGGAACTTCTTCACGTCCTCGCTCAGGCCCACCGCGTCGTAGAGGCTCTGGGTGTACCCCACCTCGTTGTCGTAGAGCTCGTAGAGCAGCGAGAACGTGTAGTCCTTGATGTCCTGGCGACGCGCCTCGTCGACGGTCTCAAGACCACGCTGGAACTTGTACCCGATGTAGTACCCGTGAACGGCCTCGTCACGGATGATGAGGCGGATGAGGTCGGCCGTGTTGGTGAGCTTCGCTCGGCTCGACCAGTGCATCGGCAGGTAGAAGCCCGAGTAGAAGAGGAACGACTCGAGCAGGGTCGAGGCGACCTTGCGCTTGAGGGGGTCGTCGCCACGGTAGTAGTCCATGACGATGCGCGCCTTCTTCTGAAGGAACTCGTTCTCGGTCGACCAGCGGAACGCCTCGTCGATCTCCTTCGTCGAGCACAGCGTCGAGAAGATCGACGAGTAGCTCTTCGCGTGCACCGACTCCATGAACGCGATGTTCGTGTACACGGCCTCCTCGTGCGGGGTGATCGCATCGGGGATGAGCGAGACGGCGCCGACCGTGCCCTGGATCGTGTCGAGGAGCGTGAGCCCCGTGAAGACACGCATCGTGAGCGTCTGCTCCTCGGGGGTGAGCGTGTTCCACGACTGGATGTCGTTCGACAGCGGCACCTTCTCGGGGAGCCAGAAGTTGTTCACCAGACGGTTCCAGACCTCGAGGTCCTTGTCGTCCTGGATGCGGTTCCAGTTGATGGCCTGCACGTGGTTCAGCAGCTGCAGCTTTTCAGCCATGACGTCGCTTTTCCTCTATCGGTGAATGGTCAGTGGCTCAGAGCATGCACGAGACGCACTCGGTCATGTCGGTGCCCTCGAGCGCCAGCTGACGCAGACGGATGTAGTAGATGGTCTTGATGCCCTTCTTCCACGCGTAGATCTGCGCCTTGTTGATGTCGCGCGTGGTGACGGTGTCCTTGAAGAACAGCGTGAGCGAGAGGCCCTGGTCGACGTGCTGCGTGGCGGCGGCGTACGTGTCGATGACCTTCTCGTAGCCGATCTCGTAGGCGTCCTGGTAGTAGTCCAGGTTGTCGTTCGTCATGAACGGCGCCGGGTAGTAGACGCGGCCGAGCTTGCCTTCCTTGCGGATCTCGATCTTCGACGCGATCGGGTGGATCGAGCTCGTCGAGTTGTTGATGTACGAGATCGAACCGGTCGGGGGCACCGCCTGCAGGTTCTGGTTGTAGATGCCGTGGGCCTGCACCGAGGCCTTCAGCTCGCGCCAGTCGTCCTGCGTGGGGATCTGGATGCCGGCGAACAGCTCCTTCGTCTTCTCGGTCTGCGGAGCCCACACCTGCTCGGTGTACTTGTCGAAGAACTCGCCCGACGCGTAGGTGGAGTTCTCGAAGCCGTCGAAAGCCGTGCCGCGCTCGATCGCCAGGCGGTTCGACGCCCGCAGCGCGTGGAACAGCACCGTGTAGAAGTAGATGTTCGTGAAGTCGATGCCCTCTTCGGAGCCGTAGTAGACGTGCTCCCGAGCGAGGTAGCCGTGCAGGTTCATCTGGCCGAGACCGATGGCGTGCGAGCGGTCGTTGCCGTCTTCGATCGAACGCACCGACGCGATGTGGCTCTGCACGCTGACGGCGGTGAGGGCGCGGATCGCGGTCTCGACCGTGAGGCCCAGGTCGCCGCCGTCCATCGCGAGAGCGATGTTCATCGAACCGAGGTTGCAGGAGATGTCCTTGCCGATGGTGTCGTACGAGAGGTCCTCGTTGTACGTGGTCGGCGTGTTGACCTGGAGGATCTCCGAGCACAGGTTCGACATGTTGATACGACCGGCGATCGGGTTGGCCTTGTTCACCGTGTCCTCGAACATGATGTACGGGTAGCCCGACTCGAACTGGATCTCGGCGAGGGTCTGGAAGAACTCACGCGCGTTGATCTTCGTCTTCTTGATGCGCGGATCGTCGACCATCTCGCGGTACTTCTCGGTGACCGAGATGTCGCCAAACGGCTTGCCGTAGACGCGCTCGACGTCGTAGGGCGAGAAGAGGTACATGTCCTCGCCGTTCTTGGCGAGCTCGAACGTGATGTCGGGGATGACAACGCCCAGCGACAGCGTCTTAATGCGGATCTTCTCGTCGGCGTTCTCGCGCTTGGTGTCGAGGAAGCGCAGGATATCGGGGTGGTGCGCGTTGAGGTAAACCGCGCCGGCACCCTGACGGGCTCCGAGCTGGTTGGCGTAGCTGAAGCTGTCTTCGAGGAGCTTCATCACGGGGATGATGCCCGAGGACTGGTTCTCGATCTGCTTGATCGGGGCACCCGACTCGCGGATGTTCGACAGGAGCAGGGCGACGCCGCCGCCGCGCTTCGACAGCTGCAGCGCCGAGTTGATGCCGCGCGCGATCGACTCCATGTTGTCTTCGATGCGCAGGAGGAAGCACGACACGAGCTCGCCGCGCTGCGCCTTGCCGGCGTTGAGGAACGTCGGGGTGGCCGGCTGGAAGCGGCCCGAGATGATCTCGTCGACGAGCTGCACCGCGAGGCGCTGGTCGCCGTCTGCCAGGGCGAGGGCCGTCATGACGACGCGGTCCTCGAAGCGCTCGAGGTAACGCTTTCCGTCGAAGGTCTTGAGCGTGTAGCTGGTGTAGTACTTGAACGCGCCGAGGAAGGTCTCGAAACGGAACTTCGCCCCGTAGGCGCGGTCGTTCAGCTCCTGGATGAACTCCATCGAGTACTTCGCGAGCACGGTGGGCTCGTAGTACTCCTTCTCGACGAGGTAGTCGAGGCGCTCCTTGAGCGAGTGGAAGAACACCGTGTTCTGGTTGACGTGCTGCAGGAAGTACTCCCGCGCAGCGCGCTTGTCGGCGTCGAACTGGATCTTGCCGTCGGCGTCGTACAGGTTCAGCATCGCGTTCAGGGCGTGGTAATCCAGGCCCTCGAAGCGTGCCTCGGTCTTGAAGTCCACGTCGGTCAGCTCAACTTCCACCATCGTTCCAATCCTTCGGTGACGCGCTCGACGTCGTCGGGCGTGCCGAATACTTCCAGCCGATACAGGTGCGGCACGTGGCACTTGCGGCTGATGATGTCGCCGGCGAGGCAGAACGCCTCGCCGAAGTTCGTGTTACCCGCGGAGATGACTCCGCGGATGTGTCGTCGGTTCTGCTCCTCATTGAGGAAGCGGATGACCTGCTTGGGGACCGCGCCCTTCTCGACGCCTCGTCCGGCACCCCCACCGTAAGTGGGGGTGACCAGCACGAAGGGTTCGTCGATGACGAGGGGCGAATCGGTCGGCCGAAGGGGGATGCGCAGGGCCCGCATGCCCAGCTTCTCGATGAAACGCGCGGTGTTTCCCGACACGCTCGAGAAGTAGACGAGCAGCGGAGCCGTGGTCGCCGACAGGACAGCGCTCATGACGGGGGTCGGTGAGCCTGTCGCGGTGTCACGCCAGGCGCGACGCGAGCTCGTCGATCTTGTCGGGACGGAAGCCCGACCAGTGGTCCTCGTCCGTGATGACGACGGGGGCCTGCAGGTAGCCGAGCGACTTGACCTGCTCGAGGGCTGCGGGGTCCTCCGACAGGTCGAGCACGTCGTACTCGATGCCCTTCGAGTCGAGCGCGCGGTAGGTGGCCGTGCACTGAACGCACGACGGCTTGGTGTAGACCGTGATCGCCATTCTGTTCTCTTTCTCCCCTTGAAACTCATCTTCCGAGCGAGCGGGGCCCGCCGGGACCTCAATACTACATATGGGGACGGACATCAGGTGGAACCACAAGGGGTAGTAGTTACACGAGTGTGATTTTCCACCGCTCTCCCCATATACAACACAGGTTGTCCACGATTTCATCCACAGGTCGCGCCCCTCTTCGACGCCACGCGATGCCCGCCGTTCCGCGGATCTCGCCGGACCTTCCGGCATCCATCCACAGCTCGCACGCTAGAGGGGGGTTCCGACATTGCACAGGAGGTGGATTTCGACCTCCGGCGTGTCGCGGCGTGTCGCGCCACGGCCTCCTCGCCGACCACCCCTCGATGTCGGAGGGGGGAGATAGCGTTGTCCCGTGGCCGGCTACCGCGAACTCCTCCGAACCCCGGGCGTTGGGCGTATCATCGCCGCCCAGCTGACCGCGCGCTTCCCCAACGGCATGACCAGCCTCGCCGTGCTGCTGCACATCGAGCACGTCACCGGCTCCTACGGAGCGGCGGGTCTCGTGCTCGCGGCGACGAGCGTCGGTCAGGCCATCTCGGGCCCGATCACGAGCCGCTGGATGGGCATCTGGGGAATGCGTCGCGTGCTGACCGTCACGCTCCTGGTGTGCGCCGCCGCGATCGCGACGCTCGCGCTCATCGAGATGCCCCTCCCCCTCTACATGACCCTGGGGCTGATCGCGGGCCTCTCGACCCCGCCGATCCAATCCGCGGTGCGCACCATCTACCCCAAGATGGTCAACTCGAAGCAGCTCACCCCGCTGTTCTCGCTCGACGCGTCGCTGCAAGAGATCATCTGGGTCCTCGCCCCGGTGCTGATCACCCTCGTCGCCACCCAGGCCGGCACGGTGCCGGGCCTGCTGCTCGTGGTCGTCATCCTTCTCGGCGGTGGCGCCTGGTTCATCCTGAGCCCCGAGGTCGGGCGGGTGCGCATCCCGCGCAGCCGCCGCGCCCTCGGCCGCGTGCTCGGCAAGCCTCCCGTCCTCCTCGCCACGGCCACCGGTTTCCTGCTCATCGGAGCGTGCGCCGCGGTGGAGGCCGGAGTCGTGGCGACCTTCGACCACGGCGGCCTCGAGGCGGGTCTCGTCCTCGCCGTGTTCGCCGTGGGCAGCCTTGCCGGCGGCCTGTCGTTCGGTCACATCCCGATCGGACCGTGGGCCATGGCGCGCCGCCTGGCGATCGTCGCCCTGGGACTCTCGCTCACCATCGTGTCGTTGAACGCGTGGTGGCTCGGCGCCACCCTCCTCGTCGCGGGCGCGGGCATCGCCCCCGCTCTCGCCGTGATGTTCGCGATGACCTCGGCGAGCGTCCGATTCAGCGAGACCGCCGAGGCCTATGGGTGGATCAGCACCGGCCAGCTCATCGGTGCCGCCGCGGGCTCCGCCGTCGCAGGTTTCCTCGTCGACGGCATCGGCCCGCAGGGCGCGTACATCGCCGCGGCGGCTTTCGCCCTCGCCGGCTTCGCCGTGGCCGCTGTCTTCGTCAAGGGCTTCCCCGACCTGCGTCACCGCGACTCGACGCCGATCCCCGACACCGAACCGGTCGAGACGATCACCTGAGCCCGCAGCCCGGAACCCGCAGCCCGGCACCCGGAGCCCGGCACCCGGCACCCGGCACCCGGCACCCGGCACCCGGCACCCGGCACCCGGCACCCGGCACCCGGCACGAGCCCGGCACACGCCCGGCACCGAACCTCACTGGATCCGGCGCAACAACTCCAGCACGGCGAGCGCGTACGCGTCCGCGGGTTCGGGGTGGTCGAACACCACGCTCGCCCCGCCGACCGAGATCTCGACCTCGTACGTGTCAGACAGGCGACGCAGCGAGCGGAAGGCGCTGCGCAGCATCTCGCGCAGCTGCGACTCCGACGGCAGCCAGAGCGCGTCCTCGGTGGCCACCGAGTCCAGCGCCCACTCGGTCGTGCCGTTGAACGCGAGGATGCGCCCCGTCGGATAGTCCCGAGGCTCGACCGTCATCTCGCTCACGGTGAAGACGTCCGCCTCGAACTCGGGCTCGTCGAGCTGGAAACGGTCGCCGGATCGCGGATGCCACACCAGCCCCGCTTCGCGCAGGGCGAGGGCCATCTCGGTCGAGATCATGGCATCCATTCTGCGGGGCGGCGAGGACTCTCGGGCCGGGACGCCCCGCCGCTCACCGACGACGACAGAATGGATGCCATGACCACCCCGTTCGATCCCGCTCGGTTCCTGCCCGACGACCTGCTCGCGCGCATCCGCGAGCGGGCCGTGACGCACGACCGCGACAACACGTTCCCGCAGGACGACCTCGATGAGCTGCGGGCGGCGGGTTACCTCGGCATCCTGGTCCCCACCGATCGCGGGGGCGCGGGCCTCACCCTGGCCGAGGCATCGATCCTGCAGCAGCGCCTCGCGGGCGCCGCGCCGGCGACGGCCCTCGCGATCAACATGCACCTGGTCTGGACGGGCGTCGCGAAGGTTCTCCAGGACCGCGGGATCGACGACCTCGCGTTCGTCCAGCGCGGCGCGGCGGCGGGCGAGGTGTTCGCCTTCGGTATCAGCGAGGCGGGCAACGACCTCGTGCTCTTCGGCAGCGACACCGAGGCGCGCCCCGCGGCAGACGGCGGCTATTCGTTCACCGGCACGAAGATCTTCACGTCGCTGGCCCCGGTCTGGGACCACCTCGGTGTGCACGGGCTCGACACCACCTCGCCCGATGCGCCGCGAATGGTGTTCGCCTTCCTCGACCGGACCGACGCGGTCGTGACGCGCGACGACTGGGACACCCTGGGCATGCGGGGCACCCAGAGCCGCACCACCGAACTCCACGGCGCGACCGCCCCCGCGGAGCGCGTCGTGCGCCGACTCGCGCCCGGGCCTCAGCCCGACCCGCTCGTGTTCGGGATCTTCGCGGTGTTCGAGATCCTCCTCGCCTCGGTCTACACCGGCGTCGCCCGCCGTGCCCTCGACCTCGCCGTCGAGACCGCGCACACGCGGCGGTCGAAGAAGAGCGGCACGACGTACGCGAACGACCCCGACATCCGCTGGCGGATCGCCGACATGGCGATCGCCTATGACGCTCTACCCCCGCAACTCGCCGGCCTGAGTACCGACGTCGACACCCGCGTCGACCACGGGGCCCGGTGGTTCTCGCTTCTCGCCGGGGTGAAGCATCGTGCCGTCACGATGGCCAAGTCGGTCGTCGACGACGCGATCCTCGTGGGCGGCGGGTCGTCATACTCGGCGCACAGCGAGCTGAGCCGGCTCTACCGCGACGTGCTCGCCGGGATGTTCCACCCCTCCGACCCCGAATCCGCGCACTCCGCTGCCGCGACGGCGTGGCTCGGACCGGTGTCGTCGTGATGGCGCGGACCCCCACCGCCCTGCTGAGTCCCGCAGACCAGGAGCGACGGCGCGCCCTCCGCCGGATGAAGGGGGTCGCACTGGGCGCGTTGATCGGGATGGCGGTCATCTTCGCCGTGGCGTTCGCGTTCCAGCGCGACGTCACGTGGCTGCAGTACGTCCGCGCGGCAGCGGAGGGCGGCATGGTCGGTGCCCTCGCGGACTGGTTCGCGGTGACGGCTCTGTTCCGGCATCCGCTCGGCCTCCCGATCCCCCATACGGCGATCATCCCCCGTCGCAAAGACGAGATCGGACGCCAGCTCGGGGAGTTCGTCGAGACGAACTTCCTCGAGGGCGACGTGGTGCGCACCAAGCTCGAGTCGACGCCTCTCGCCGCGCGGGCCGGGGCGTGGCTCGCCGAGCCCGCCCACGCCGAGCGACTCGCCGCCGAGGGGGCGACGCTCGCGACGAGCATCCTGCGCGCTCTCAGCGACGAGGATGTGCAGGGCCTCATCGAAGACCTCGCGCGCGAGCATCTGCTCTCCCCCGACTGGGGCCCCTCGGTCGGCGGATGGCTCGAGCGCGTCGTGAGTTCGGGGGCACATCACGGTGCCGTGGACCTCGCGTTCGACAACATCGCCGTCTGGCTGGGCAACAACCGCGAGGTGTTCCAGGGTCTGGTGTCCCAGCGTCTACCCGCGTGGGTGCCGAGCCTTGCGCTGCGACTGGTGGACGACACCATCTACCGCGAGGCCGTGAGCTTCGTCGACGCCGTCCGCGCCGATCCCCGCCACCAGGCGCGCGGCGCGATCGACGGATACCTGGCCCGACTCGCCGACAACCTGCAGCACGACCCGGCGACGATGATGCGCCTCGAAGAGGCGAAGGCGTCCGTCTTCGACAGTCCGCGCGTCCGCCAGCTCGCGGCCGACGCCTGGAACACCGCCAAGACCGGTCTGCTCACCGCGCTCGCCGATCCCGACAGTGCGCTGCGTCGACGCGCGAGCGCGGCCCTCGCCGAGGTCGGTGTCCGCCTCCAGAACGACGAGACCCTGCAGCGGCGCGTCGACGGCTGGGTCACCGACGCGGCGGTCTTCGTGGTGGGGCGGTATCGCCACGACATCGCCTCGATCATCACCGACACCGTCGAGAGATGGGATGCCGAAGAGACCACCGAGAAGATCGAACTCATGGTCGGCCGCGATCTGCAGTACATCCGCCTGAACGGCACGATCGTCGGCGCCCTGGCGGGTCTCGCCATCTTCACGATCGCGCACCTCTTCTGGGGGTGACCGTACCGACCTCGCGTGCGGGTCGATAACCTGAGCGCGTGAGCGACGATCCGGGTCGGGAATTCCTCTTCTCGTACGGCACGCTGCTGCTGCCCGACGTGCAGCTCGACACGTTCGGTCGCCGCGTGCCGAGCGACGAAGACGCCCTGCCCGGCTACCGCCTCGAATGGGTCGACATCGATGACGAACGCGTCGCTCAGCTGTCGGGGCTGGACTCGCACCCGATCCTGCGCCACACGGGTGATCCGCGAGATCGCGTGTTCGGACGGGTGCTCGAACTGACCGCGGATGAACTGGACGCGGCCGACGAGTACGAGGTCGCGCTGTACCGACGCACGTCAGCGGCCCTCGCCAGTGGGCGGGAAGCCTGGGTCTACGTCGGCATCTGAGAGCTGGCGCCCAGCCGTCGGATCGAAGCGCTCGGGCCCTCGCGCCGCTGACAGGGGTCCGCAGCACGCCGCACTCCGGAGCACCAGCCCCCGGCCGATGTCTGTGGCCGACGATATCGTTGTGATCGGTGGAACGCGGGCCGTGCCTCGAACCCGCGACACCGGCGTGACGCGGAGGAACGATGATCCAACTGGTGCTGGCGCGGCACGCGAAGTCCGACTGGGCCGACGAGGGCCTCGCCGACCACGACCGACCGCTCAACGATCGAGGGCGACGCGATGCCCCGCAGGTCGCTCGCGCGGTAAGCCGCCGGGGTGTGCGCCCCGAGGTGTTGCTGTCGAGCACCGCTCTGCGCGCGGCGACCACGGCCGAGGCCTTCGCCGCCGAATTCGAAGTCGAGGTCACGCTTCGCGACGACCTCTACCTCGCCGATCCGGCGCAGCTCCTCGCGGCCGCGCGCGAAGCGGGCTCGAACGAGGTGATGGTCGTCGCACACGACCCCGGGATGAGCGCGCTCGTCTCGCGGCTCGCCGATCGCGACGTGCGGATGGTCACGTGCGCCGTGGCGATCTTCACCTGGCACGACGGAACGTGGGACGACGTGGATGCCACGGCCCCCGACGAGTTCGAGGTGCTGACGCCGTAGCTCGGTGGCGGACACCCAGCCGCGCCGCCCCGCCCCGGTCACACCGCCGAGACCGCCACCCGCGCGACATCACCCGAGGCGACCAGCTCCGTCACGGCCTCGATCTCGGGCGAGACGAAACGATCCGGGCCCGGACCCTCGACCCGGGTCCGCACAAGGTCGCGGACGGCACCGGTGGCCGCCGCGGGCTGCAGCGGAGAGCGCAGGTCGAGGGCACGGCATCCGGTCATCACCTCGATCGCGAGCACGCGAGCGAGGCCGTCGAGCGCCCGGCGGAGCTTGCGCGCCGCGGCCCATCCCATCGAGACGTGGTCTTCCTGCATCGCACTCGAGGGGATCGAGTCCACCGACGCGGGCGCGGCGAGGCGCTTGAGCTCCGACACGATCCCGGCGGCCGCGTACTGCGCGATCATCAGGCCGCTGTCGACGCCGACCTCGTCGGCGAGGAACGCCGGGAGCCCGTTGCTGCGCGCGACGTCGAGCGCTCGGTCGGTGCGTCGCTCCGACATGGATGCCACATCCGCCACCGCGATCGCGAGGAAGTCCAGCACGTAAGCGACCGGCGCGCCGTGGAAGTTGCCGTTCGACTCGACGCGCCCGTCCACGGTCACCACGGGGTTGTCGACCGCCGAGGCGAGCTCGCGCCCGGCCACCGCCGTCGCGTGCGCGAGCGTGTCGCGCGCCGCGCCGTGCACCTGCGGCGCGCAGCGCAGCGAGTATGCGTCCTGGACGCGCGTGCACTCCGGGCCGCGGTGGCTGGCGACGATGGGAGAGCCGGCCAGGAACGCCCGAAGGTTGGCCGCCGAGGCGGCCTGACCGAGCTGCGGTCGCAGCGCCATGAGATCCGCCGCGAAAACGGCATCCGTCCCCAGCTGCGACTCGACGGAGATCGCGGCCGCGACGTCGGCGGTGGTGAGAAGGACTTCCAGATCGTGCGCCGCGAGGAGCAGCATCCCGAGCATTCCGTCGGTTCCGTTGATGAGGGCCAGGCCCTCTTTCTCGCGCAGGAGCACCGGCTCGATCCCCGCGGCGGCGAGCGCTTCGCCGGCGGTCATCGACCGCCCGTCCGCGTCGCGCACGTCCCCTTCGCCCATCACGGCGAGCGCCACGTGCGAGAGCGGGGCGAGGTCGCCGGAGCACCCGAGCGATCCGTACTCGCGCACGATCGGGGTGATGCCCGCGTTCAGCAGGGCGGCGTAGGTCTCGACGACGACGGGGCGCACACCCGTCCGGCCGGTCGCGAGCGTCTGCAGCCGCAGCAGCATAAGAGCGCGCACGACCTCGCGCTCGACCTCGGAGCCGGTGCCGGCGGCGTGAGAGCGGATGAGGCTCGCCTGCAGCTGGGCGCGCCGGTCCTCGGCGATGAAGGTCGTGGCCAGGGCACCGAATCCCGTGGAGATGCCGTAGTGCGGCTGCGGGTCGTCGGCGAGCCCCTCGATCAGCGCGCGGGTCTGCGCGACGCGCCGCATCGCCTCCGCATCGACGGTGACCCGGGCGTCGTGCCGGGCGACGGCGACGACATCGGCGGGGACGAGGGGGACGGAACCGACGGTGACGATGGAGTGCATACGCCGATTCCATCGCGTGCGAGAGCGCGGAACGGCGGGGATCTGGCATCCTGTGTCTGTCATGCCAGACAACACGCGACCGCAGGTACCCGCCGCCGATCAGACGCTGCGGATCCTCTCGCTGCTCGCGCGCCAGCCCGGGCCGATCGCCGCGCAGACGATCGCGGCGTCACTCGGGATCCCTCGCTCGAGCACCTATCACCTGCTGGCGACGCTTGAGCAGCACGGATACGTGGTTCACCTGCCCGGCGACCGCCGCTGGGGTCTGGGCACCGCGGCGTTCGAACTCGGCGGCGGCTACGCCCGACAGCAGCCGCTCGCCCGATTGGGCCGCCCGCTGCTCGCCGCGCTCTCCGATCGCGTGGGCGAGAGTGCGCACCTCGCCGTGCTGGCCGGACGCGACGTGCTCTACATCGTCGAGGAACGCGCTCCGCACCGCCCGACGCTCGTCACCGACGTGGGCGTGCGACTGCCCGCGCACCTCACCGCAACGGGTCGCGCGATGCTCGCGGCGCTCCCCCGCGAGCAGGTGCGGGCGCTGTTCCCGGATGCCACGGCCCTCACCCAGCGTCACGGCACAGGCCCCGCGACCCCGCGTGAACTGCGCGAGGTGCTCCGGCTCGTGAGAGCCGACGGCTACGCGAGCGAGAACGGCGAGATCACGCCCGGATTCCGGTCCGTCGCCGCCGCGGTGCTCGACCACGCCGGGTGGCCCGCCGCGGCGGTGGCGATCACGTGGCCCGCCGACGGCCCCGCCCGCGATGCCGATGCGCTGGCGTCAGCGGCATCCGGAACCGCCGCCGAGCTCGCCCGCCGCATCGGCCGGCACGCCTGAAACCCGGCGCAGCGCAGGTTCGCGGCATGACGCGAGTCTTGGGGCGCGTTCTGCCGTTCGGGGCGTGATCTTCCGCGCCCCGAACGGAAGATTCCGCCCCAACCACCCGGCCGACCCGCGGGGAACGCCTCAGCGCACGACCAGCCGCGGCTCCACCAGCACGTGGGCACCGCCGGCGACGGCGGCGCGCGGGGCGACCACCGTCCCGTTCTCACCCATGAGCAGATCGAGAGCACCGGATGCCACGCGCTCGGGCAGCTGCTCGACACTCGAGAGTCCGAGCGCCTCGGCCGCGGGCGTGTTGTCGAAGCCGACGATGGTGACGTCGTCGCGCCCGGCGAGCGTGGCCGCGAGGTGGGCGCCGATCGCGAGGGAGTCGCTCGCGCAGACGATGCCCGTGACGCCGGAGTCTGCGGCCAGGCCCGCGGCAACGACATCGCGCGCGGCCCCGACGTTCTCTTCGACGACCCACCGCGGACCGTCGGCCACCGTCTCGCGCCAGCCGCGTTCGCGGTCGTCACCCGTTCCCGAACCCGCGGGCCAGCCGAGGAAAGCCACGCGGCCGCCGCCGCGCGCGAGGGCGTGCGCCGTCGCCGCCCTGGTTCCCGCGGCGCCGTCGACGTCGACCCAGAGGTGCGCCGGGGCCTCGACGTCGTCCTCGCCCCACGGGCGACCGAACGAGACGAACGGCAGGTTTCGCGCGGTCAGCCACCCGGTGCGCGGGTCGCCGTGGAAGGTGCCGGTGACGACGACGGCATCCACCTCTCCCCCTTCGAGCAGATCGCCGAGCCGCGCGATCTCCTCCTCGGGCGTGCGCGCCGCGTACAGGAGCACTCGCATGTCACGGTCGCCGGCACGCTCCGTGAGGGCGTGGACGAAACGGTCGAGGACGACACCCGAGATCCCGCCCGCGTAGGGATCGAGATGGATGCCGATGGTCGAGCTGCGGCGGGTCCGCAGGCGTCGCGCGGCGGCGTGGGGCCGGTAGCCCAGCTCGGCGATGGCCGCTTCCACGCGCAGGCGCGTCGCTTCCTTCACGATGTCGGGGGTGTTCACGACGTTCGATACCGTCTGCCGCGAGACGCCCGCGACACGGGCGACATCGTCGACGGTAGGCGCTTTCGCCACGCAGTCCCCCCTCGCTGCTCGACCCCGGCGGCGCGCGCCGCCCGACCGTCAGCCTAAGGCGCACGACAACCACTTGACAGGCGCGACCGGCCTTTCGTACGGTGGTCGCATCAAAGTTTGAACGTTCAAACTTTGACCCTCCGATCACATGCGGAGGGGTCGCATGCCTCATCGAAGGAGAGAGACACATGACACGGCATCCAGCCCGCCTCTGGCTCACCGCGGGCGCCCTGCTCGCCACCGGAGCACTCACGCTCACCGCCTGCGGCTCGGGCTTCAACGACAGCCCCGGCGAGGGGCAGGCCTCCGGAAGCGGAAAGCTCAGCATCCTCATCGGTTCCTCCGGCGACGCCGAGACCAAGGCCGTCACCGACGCGGTCGCGGCGTGGAGCGAGAAGTCCGGCGTCCAGGCCGAGGTCCAGACCGCCAACGACCTCCCCCAGCAGCTCTCGCAGGGCTTCGCCGCGGGTTCCCCGCCGGATCTCTTCTACCTCGCGCCCGAAGCCCTCGCCGGCTACGCGGCGAACGGGTCGATCGCGGCGTACGGAGACGATCTCGAGAACAAGAGCGACTTCTACCCCTCACTCGTCGACAACTTCACCGTCGACGGGAAGTTCTACTGCGCTCCCAAGGACTTCTCGACCCTCGCGCTCATCATCAACACCGACCTGTGGTCGGCCGCCGGGCTCACGGATGCCGACATCCCCACGACGTGGGACCAGTTGGCATCCGTCGCCCAGAAGCTCACCGCGGACGGGCGCGTCGGTCTGGCCTTCGGCGCCGAGTACCAGCGCGTGGGCGCGTTCATGGCGCAGGCGGGTGGCGGCCTCGTCACCGACGGCAAGGCCACGGCCGACAGCTCCGCGAACGTCGAGACGCTGACCTACGTGAAGACCCACCTGAACGACGGCAGCTTCGCGTTCGCCTCCGACGTGGGAGCCGGCTGGGGTGGCGAAGCCCTCGGCACCCAGAAGGCCGCGATGGTGATCGAGGGCAACTGGATCACCGGCGCCATGAAGGCCGACTACCCCGACGTGAAGTACACCGTCGCCGAGCTTCCCGCCGGCCCCGGCGGCAAGGGCACGCTGCAGTTCACCAACTGCTGGGGGCTCGCCGCCGACAGCGGCAACCAGGAGCAGGCGCGCGACCTCGTCCAATACCTGACGAGCACCGACCAGCAGCTCGCGTTCTCGAAGGCCTTCGGACCGATGCCGTCGATCCAGTCCGCGGCTGACGCGTGGTCGTCGGCCAACCCCGACCAGACCGCCTTCCTCGCGGGAGCTGCGTACGCGCAGTTCCCGCCGAACATGGCCGGAGCCGCCGACGTCATCACCGACTTCAACGCGCAGCTGGAGTCGCTGAAGACGGGTGACCCGCAGGCGCTGCTGAAGACGGCGCAGTCCAACCTCGAGGCCATCGTCAAGTAATCGACATGAGCGCTCTCTCCACCGCGCCTCGCCGCGCCGGGTCGTCCTCCTCGGGGATCCGGCGCGGCGAGGCCGCCGCCGGCTGGCTCTTCACCGCTCCCGTGTTGATCATCCTGGGCGTGTTCCTGCTCGTCCCCGTGCTGATGGCGCTCTGGGTGAGCTTCTCGGACTGGACCGGGCGTGGCAGCCCCTTCTCGTCGAACGTCGGCTTCGTCGGCCTCGACAACTACGCCGCGGTCACCACCGGCGGCGGCCTCGCCGAACGCGACTTCGGCACGGCCCTGCGCAACAACGCCTGGTACGTCCTGCTGGTCGTGCCGCTGCAGACGGCGCTCTCCCTCTTCCTCGCTGTGCTGGTCAACCGCGCGATCCTGCGCGGTCGCGGCTTCTTCCGCACCGCCTTCTACTTCCCATCGGTGACGAGCTCGGTCGCGATCACGGTGCTCTGGCTGTTCCTCTTCTCGTCGTCCGGAGCCATCAATGAGGTCCTGTCGTGGCTCGGCATCAATGGACCGAACTGGTTCAGCGACCCCTCGGGAGTCGTACACAACCTCCTCGGCGCCGTGGGCGTCACGAGCGGCCCGACTTTCCTCACCGACAACACGCTGCTCGGCGTCTCGTGGTGGGACTGGCTCGCCGGTCCCTCGGTCGCGATGTCGGCGTTCATCCTCATGGCCGTGTTCACGACCTCGGGCACCTTCATGCTGTTGTTCATCGCGGGCCTGCAGAACATCGGCGGCGACGTGCAGGAGGCCGCCATGATGGACGGTGCGAACGGGTGGCAGCGCTTCTGGCGGGTGACGCTCCCCCAGCTCAAGCCCGTGCTGTTCACCGTGCTGACCCTGGGCCTCATCGGCACCTGGCAGGTGTTCGACCAGATCTACACCGGCACGCAGGGCGGCCCCGGAAAGACGACCCTGACCCCCGCCTACCTCAGCTACTCCGCCGCGTTCCTCTCGCAGCAGTGGGGGCAGGGGGCCGCGATCGCCTTCGTGCTGTTCGTCATCATCGTCGCTCTGACGATCCTGCAGCGCTTCGTCCTGCGCGACCGCCCGGTCTCACGTCGACGCATCCGGCAGTACGAGGTGCCGACCACCGTCCAGAAAGCCACCGCAACCGCGAAGGGAGGCACGCGATGACCGCCACGGCATCCCCGCAGACGACCGTGCTCGCCGAGCAGCGGCTCGCCGGTCCCGCACGCCCCGCGAAGCACCGTCTCTCGCGCAAGGCTCTCGGGTGGCAGATCGGCCTCTACGCGCTGCTCATCGTCCTCGCCCTGATCTACATCTATCCCTTCCTCGTCCAGGTGGCGACATCGTTCAAGACGGATGCCGCGGCCGCGGCCGATCCGATCTCGCTGACGCCGCAGCCCTTCACGTGGGCGGCCTACGAGCGGCTGTTCCTGAACTCCGACTTCCCCGTGTGGTTCGGCAACTCCGTCGTGGTGACCGTTTTCGTCACCGCGGGCCGGGTGTTCTTCAACTCGCTCGCCGGCTATGCGCTCGCGCGCCTGCAGTTCCGCGGACGCGGGATCGTATTCGCGGGTCTCGTCGCCGTGATGGCAGTCCCCACCGTCGTGCTGCTGATCCCGAAGTTCCTCGTGATCAACCAGCTCGGCATCTACGACTCGTACGCCGGCATGATCCTTCCGCTCCTCGTGGATGCCGCCGGTGTCTTCATCATGAAGAACTTCTTCGAGTCGATCCCGCCGTCCGTCGAGGAGCAGGCGCGCATCGACGGGGCCGGCACGTTCCGCATCTTCTGGTCGGTCGTGCTGCCGATGGCGCGACCCGCGCTCATCACCATCGTCATCCTGTCGTTCCAGGGCTCGTGGAACGAACTGAGCCACTTCGTCATCTCCACCCAGTCCCCCGAACTCACCACCCTGACCAAGGGCGTCGCCTCGCTCGCGAGCGGCCAGCTCAGCCAGGGCAGCCAGTTCCCCCTCAAACTCGCGGCCGCCGCCATCATGACGATCCCCGTCGCCGTGGTGTTCTTCATCTTCCAGCGCCGCATCATGAACTCCAGCGAAGGAGCCGTCAAAGAATGACCACCGCCCCCACCACCTCACCGGCCGGGACGACCACCGAGACCACTCCCCTGCAGCCGCTCCTCGACGACGCGGTGATCGTGCTGCGCGCCCCCACCCAGGTGTGGTCCGACACCACGGGCGACATGGGTGCCGCCCCCGTGCACGGGGTCTACCACGGCGACGTGCGGCACGTACGCTCGCTCTCGCTGACCTGCGACGGCTCCCCGGTCGAATGGATCTCGGCCGCCCCCGACGGCACCTCGCGCCTCGTCCTCGGCGGACTGCTCCGCGGGCTCGACGACACGACCCCCGACCCGAAGGTGCGCCTGCTCCGCGACCGCCGCGTCGCCGACGGGCTCGTCAGCGAGACCTGGACCCTGCGCTCCCGCGTCGACCGGCCGATCTCGACGACACTGCGCCTCACGCTCTCGCCCGAGTTCGCCCAGCTGCACGAGGTCAAGTCCGGGCACGCGCACGCCCGTGACACGGTCGTCGACATCGACGGCGACCGTGTCACGGTCGACGCCGGCGCGCAGGGCCTCGAACTCGCGGCTCCGGGGGGCCGCGTGGCATCCGGTCCCGAGGGGATCGAGGCGCGCTGGGAGGTGGAGGTCCCCGCTTTCGGCACCGCCGAGGTGGCCTGGACCCTCACCCTCCGCGACGACACCCTCGTCGTGGGGGCGGCGACCGCGCCGGCCCGGTGGGATGCGGCCGCGGTGGCGGCGAGCTCGCCCGACCCTCGCCTCGGTCGCTGGGTGCGCACCGCCCTGGACGATCTCGACGCCCTCCGCCTCGTGCTGCCCGAGCATCCCGACGACGAGTTCTTCGCCGCGGGTGCCCCGTGGTTCTTCACGCTGTTCGGACGCGATTCGATCTGGGCCGCGCGCCTCGCTCTTCCCCTCGACAGCGAGATCGCGGCATCCACTCTCCGCGTTCTCGCGCGCCTGCAGGGCACCGACGACGACGCGCAGACGGCGCAGGAGCCCGGCAAGATCCTGCACGAGCTGCGGGCGTCCGCGCTCGAGATGCCCGGTGAGGGCATCGTGCTGCCCCCGAAGTACTACGGGAGCGTCGACTCGACACCGCTGTGGATCTGCCTGCTCGGCGACGCGTGGCGTGCGGGCATGCCCGTAGCCGAGGTGCGCGAACTGCTGCCGGCGCTGCGCGCCGCGCTCGGCTGGATCCGCGACCACGGCGACAGCGACGGCGACGGCTTCCTCGACTACATCGATCGCCTCGGCACCGGGCTGTCGAACCAGGGGTGGAAAGACTCCGGGGATTCGATCCAGTGGCGCGACGGTCGCCTCGCCGAGGGCCCCATCGCCCTGTGCGAGGTGCAGGCCTACGCGTACGAGGCGGCTCTCGCCGGCGCCGCTCTCCTCGAGGAGTTCGGGGAAGGAACGGATGCCGCCGACGCGGCGTTCTGGCGAT
This sequence comes from Microbacterium sp. S1037, assembly GCF_048381605.1. NCBI lineage: Bacteria > Bacillati > Actinomycetota > Actinomycetes > Micrococcales > Microbacteriaceae > Microbacterium > Microbacterium sp. S1037. The sequence continues at coordinate 695,061 of NZ_JBLWIG010000003.1, read as the reverse complement.
CCTGGGCCGCCGATCTCAAGGCGCGCTTCGCCGAGGCCTACTGGGTCGAGACCTCCGAGGGGCGCTACCCGGCTGTCGCCCTCGACCGCGCGAAGCGCCCGGTGGACACGCTCACCAGCAACATCGGCCACCTGATCGGCACCGGCGTCCTCGAGCCCGAGGAGGAGGAGCACGTCGCTGCGCTGCTGCTGGGCGAGAGCATGTCGACGGGGTACGGCATCCGGACCATGTCGACGGATGCCGACGGCTACTGGCCGCTGTCGTACCACGGCGGCAGTGTGTGGGTGCACGACACCGCGATCGCCGCCCATGGGATGCTCCGGGCGGGGCTCCGCGACGACGCCCGAGCGGTGGTCGAGGGGCTGCTCAACGCCGCGGAGGGCTTCGCCTACCGGGTTCCCGAGCTGCACGCGGGCGACCCGCGCAGCCACTCGTCGGTGCCGACCCCCTACCCCGCGGCCTGCCGCCCCCAGGCCTGGTCGGCCGCCGCCGCGGTGGTCTGCCTGACCGCGCTCACGCCTCACGCCTGACCCCGCGCGCCGCCTCCGCCCACCCCTCCCCCTCTGGTCCGGAGCGCGCCGCTCGGTTTGGGGCACGCGATTCCGTTCGGGGCGCGACATTCCGCGCCCCAAACGGAAGAACGCGCCCCAAACCCGGGGGCCCGGCTCAGTCGACCTTCGCGACCGTTCCGCCGGTCAGGCGCACCAGCTCGTCGAACGTCAGGGGGAACACGGTGTGCGGGGTGCCGCCCGCCGCCCAGATCTCGGGGAACGCGGCCAGGTCCTCGTCCACGATCGTGGTGAGCGGCGCGGGGTGCCCCGTCGGGGCGACACCGCCGATCGGCTGACCCGTCGCCGCGAGGACCTGCTCGGGCGTCGCTCGGCGGATGGTGCCGCGTCCCAGGCGTTCGGCCAGCCCTCTCGTATCCACCCGGTGCGCTCCGCTGGTCATCACGAGGAGGGGCTCGTCGTCGCTCCAGAACACGAGGCTGTTCGCGATCGCCCCCACTTCGATGTCGAGGGCCGCAGCCGCCAGGGCGGCGGTGGAGGCGGCATCCGGAAGGACGATGATCGTGCCCGCGATGCCGGCGGACTCCAGCGATGCGGCGACGAGACGGCTGCGAGTGGGGAGGGCGTCGGTCATGCCCGACAGCCTAGAGCCACGCGCGCCGCGGCCCGTCCGGCGGAGTTCTCCCCCGACACGCCCGCCGCGGCAGCTCCCAAACGGCGTGTCGCCCGCCATCTCCGCGTGACGGCACACCGACGGGCGCGCCGCCCTCGCGCCCGGAGCGCGCGCGAGTCAGAATGGAGGACGGATGCCGCAAAGCCGCGGCACCCGGAGAGCGCCACCCACAAGGTGGCCGACGACAAGGATCGCGATGACCCACGCCCTGCCCCTGCCCGATTTCGCCCACGAACGCGTGGAGGTGGTGACGGGAAGCCGCAGCGGCCTCTTCATCGCCGTCGCCCTCCACTCATCGGTGCTGGGCTCCGCTCTCGGCGGTGCCCGCCTGTGGACCTACCCCACCTGGAGCGACGCACTCGGCGACGCTCTCCGCCTCTCGGCGGCGATGACGCTCAAGAACGCCTCGGCGGGCCTCGATGCCGGGGGCGGGAAGTCGGTCATCGGCCTGCCGCCGGGCAGGGTGCTCGACCCCGACCGACGCCGCGCCGCGTTCCTCGATCTGGGTGACGCCGTCGAAAGCCTCGGCGGTCTCTACCGCACCGCCGAAGACGTCGGTTCGACCACCGACGACATGCTCGTGGTGAGCGAGCGAACCTCCCACGTCGTGGGTCTGCCCGAGGCGGGCGGCGGTTCCGGCGAACCCGCCGGGCCGACGAGCCTCGGCGTCTACGCCTCACTCATCGCCACCCTCGAGCGGAGTGTGGGCGTCCGCGACGTCGCCGAACGCCGCATCACCGTGGCCGGACTCGGCCAGGTCGGCGGCCGACTCGCCGCCCGCCTCGCGTCCGAGGGCGCCGTACTCACGGTCACCGACGTGAATCCCGCCAAGCGCGCGCTCGCCGCCGAGCTCGGGGCCGCGTGGGTCGAGCCGCACGAAGCACACCTGGTCGCCGCAGACGTCTTCGTCCCCGCCGGGATCGGCGGCGTGCTGACCGACGAGGTCATCGATGCGTTGGACGCCCGCGCGGTCTGCGGCCCCGCCAACAACCCGCTCGCGGATCGATCCGGGGCCGACCGGCTGGCGCAGCGCGGCATCCTGTACGCACCCGACTTCGTGGTGAACGCCGGCGGGGTCATCTACCTCGACCTCGAGGCCAAGCAGCGCGGAACCCGCGACGAGATCATGACGCGCGTGGCGGGTATCGGCGACACCCTCCGCCGGATCTTCGACGAAGCCGAATCGCGCGGAGTCACACCGCTCGCCGCCGCCGAGGGAGTCGCCGCGGAGCGCCTGCGCGAAGGCGCCAGCTCGGGCGCACTGGTCTGAACACGAAGAATCCGGATGCCGCGCTCTCGCGGCATCCGGATTCTTTTCGGTCAGTGTGCGGCGTCGTACGCCGAGAGAACAGCGGAGGAAATGCGACCGCGCGGATTGATGGAGTGCCCATTCTTTTCCGCCCAGGCACGCACATCCGCGAGGTCTCGAGAGGAAGGAGCACGGCCGCGCGAAGCGCGATGTGCGGCATGGTTCGATGAGCCGATCGAGCGCGCCGCCGTCGTGAACGGTTCAATTGCCTCGCGCAGCTTCGCGGCATTCTTCTCGGAGAGATCGATCTCGTAGGCGCGACCCTCGAGAGAGAATGTGATCGTCGATCCGCTTTCGAGGACGGAACCGTCGAGATCGTCGATCAGCTGTGTGATGTGCTTCTTGGCCATGCCGCGATCATAAGACCGGCGTTATGGAGCCACGGGGCGAAAGAATGGTAATTCACCCCTCGACTAACCCGCCGATCGGAACACATCTCCTCACCCCTCTGAGCGAGAAGCACCGCCCTCAATCGCACCGATCCGGCGGTCCTCATCGTGCGTGAGTTCGTTCGAGAGGAATTCGTCGTCGGTAGGCAGGTGAAGCGCGAATCGCGCATACGCGGATACCCGCAGAACCGCCTCACGGATGGAGATCTCCAGAACATGTCCGCCGAGAGCGCGGTCCTCGCTGAGGAAATGCAGGTGCAGACCCGCAACGGTGATGCCCTGATAGAGGCCCGGCATCCAGAACCCCACGACCGTTCCGCGCACGTCGTGCGACACGGTCTCGATCTGCTCCGCGGTGACCTCGGCGAGACGTCGGAACGGCGGTTGTTCGCGCGGCGTGAGGCGCGTGCGAACCCGCGCCACGACGCCGTCCAGGCGGATCGCGTGGAACAGGTTCCGGCTGACGAGGACGCCGTCGATCTCCGCCGCGAGCGCCGGTCCGTCGAGGTCGCGGACGGCGCGGGAGAGCGGTTCCCCGAAAGAGCACATGTCGAGGAACGGCATGGTCTCGTCGTCGCTCATACGACGCGGAGGCCCGTCCGTGGTGCACGCGAAGAATTCGCCGTCGAGCACGATGACCTCGCCACCGAATCGCTCGCAGCATCCGATGCCGGTATCGCCGAGGGCGCGCGCGTCGCCCACGGTGATACCGGTGGAATACAACCCACCCAGAAGGGCGTCGAGAGCGGCGAATTGCGTGACGACACCCGGGTTGATCACTGCTGCGGGGCGAATGTCCCCCGGCACGATCAGGACTGGGCGGCTGAATACGCTTCGAGCACCGCGGCGGGAACGCGACCGCGATCGCTCACCGTGTGCCCGTTCGCCCGCGCCCACTCGCGCACCGCGCCGAGGTCCAGGTCGTTGTCGCGGCGTGCGGCACGAGGGCGACGCGAGGTGGTCGTCGTCCGCGAGACCGAGCGCGCGGCGTCGACGAAAGGAGCGATGGCGTTGTAGAACTTATCCGCGTTGCGGTTCGACAAATCGATTTCGTAGGCACGACCTTCGACGGAGAAGGTGATCTGCTTTCCTTCGCCCTCTTCGAGAACGGAGCCGTCGAGATCGTCAACGAGGTGAGTGATGTGCTTGATTGCCATGATGCATAAAACGCTACACCTTTTACGCAATTGACAGCGACATTCAAGAATGTGGTACACCCTGTCGCTCATCTTCAGGGGGGCGATAGGCACGAGCGACGAGAAGCGCTATCCTCCCCCGTGGCGTTCGCACCGAGAGCGCCCGTTAGGAGAGTTGCGCGTGAGCCTATTCCGCACGAAGTCGGTCGAGCAGTCGATCGCCGACACCGACGAGCCGGAGTTCCGGCTGAAGAAGTCCCTCAGCGCCGTCGACCTCACCGTCTTCGGGGTAGGCGTGGTGATCGGCGCCGGTATCTTCACCCTCACCGGGCGCGCGGCGCACGACGTCGCCGGTCCCGCCGTCGTGATCAGCTTCGTCATCGCGGCGATCGCCTGCGGCCTCGCGGCGATGTGCTACGCCGAGTTCGCGTCCACGGTGCCCGTCTCGGGCTCGGCTTACACGTTCTCCTACGCCTCGCTGGGCGAGCTCTTCGCCTGGATCATCGGGTGGGACCTGATCCTCGAGATGTTCCTCGGCGCGAGCGTCGTCGCGCAGGGCTGGAGCGCCTATCTCTCGGCTTTCCTGCAGCAGCTCGGCGTCGTCCTGCCTGCGGGCATCAGTTCGGGGGGCGTCGTCGACGTCCCGGCCATCCTCCTGGTGCTCGTCTTGGGCGGCCTGATGACGATCGGCATCAAGGAATCGCTGCGGGTGAATCTCGTCCTCGTCGCGGTGAAGTTGTTCATCGTGCTGTTCGTCATCATCGCGGGCATCATGTTCATCGCCCCGGCGAACTACGACCCGTTCATCCCGGCATCCGTCCCGACCGAGTCGACCTCGGGCCTGACCCAGCCTCTGCTGCAATTCCTCTCCGGATTGCAGCCGGCGACGTTCGGCGTCGGCGGCATCCTCGCGGGTGCGGCCCTCGTCTTCTTCGCCTACATCGGCTTCGATGTCGTCGCGACGACCGCCGAAGAGACGAAGAAGCCGCAGCGCGACCTCCCGATCGGCATCATCGCCTCGCTCGTCATCTGCACGATCCTCTACTGCGCGGTCGCGATCGTCGTGACGGGAATGGTCCCGTACGACCAGCTCAACCCGAAGGCCGCGCTGGCCGAGGCCTTCGCCTTCCACGGCCAGACCTGGATGGCCACCGTCATCGCCGCGGGCGCCGTCGCGGGCCTCACCACCGTCGTGCTCACGCTGCTCATCGGAGCCACGCGCATCATCTTCGCCATGTCGCGCGACCGACTCCTGCCGGGCGCTCTGGCGAAGGTGCACCCCCGCTTCCGCACCCCGTGGGTCATCTCGATCATCGTCACCGCGGTGGTGGCGGTCGTGGCCGGCCTCACGCCGGTCGGCATCCTCGAGGAGATGGTCAACATCGGCACCCTCTCGGCCTTCGTGCTCGTCTCGATCGGCGTGGTGGTGCTGCGCCGGACGCGGCCCGACCTCAAGCGCGGATTCCGCGTCCCGCTGAGCCCGGTGCTTCCGATCCTGTCGGCGGCGATCTGCACCTACCTGATGCTCAATCTCTCGGTCGAGACGTGGTTGCGCTTCCTCATCTGGCTGGCGATCGGCTTCGCGATCTACTTCGCGTACTCGCGCCGGCACGCGCGCGTGGGACTGCAAGACGTCACGCCGCACGTCATCACTCCACCGAAGAACTGATCGGTCCCGGATGCCAGGGCCCCGGCGGACACCGTTCCGCCGGGGCCCTGCTGCCTCGATGAAGCAGACGGCGAGACCACACGCGATACGTGCGCGATATGTCCCTCCCCCTAGGGTGAGAAGCGTCCATCGACGACGATCACCGCTCCGGGGGGTTTCATGGGGATCGCACGCACCTGGGTTTTCCCGATTCTTCGTCTGCTTCTGGTCGCGCTGGTCGCGGCCGCTCTGATCAAGCTGGCGTTCTTCCCGGATCGGCCGGCCGACGCGTCTCCCGCCGAGCCCACGGGCGCGATCGTCGAGCCGCGCGTTCCGGCAGCGCTCGGGACGATCACGAACGACGTCGTCGTCACGGCGGCCGTGGCGGCCGACCCGGCGGTTCCGGTGAAGTCCACCGCCGGTGGGGTCGTCAACAGGATCTTCATCACGCAGGGGTCGGCGGTCAACCAGGGCGACGTCATCTTCAACGTCAAGGTTCCGATCGAGCGTGATCCTGCCGACAGCGTGGACGAGGAGGGCAAGCCGAAGCCCGCGATCTTCCGCTACGAGGACGTGACGGCGCCCGCGGGCGGAACACTCAGTTCCCTCGCGGTGCTCGAGGGCCAGGACGTCACGGTCGGCATGGCGGCGGGGAACGTCGCTCCCCCGACCTTCTCGGTGACGGGGACGCTCGAGGCCGCGCAGCAGTACCGCCTCCTCAACCGACCCACCGAAGCCTCGGTCGCCATCACCGGCGGACCCGCACCCTTCACATGCACGAACCTGCGCCTGGTCACGCCTCTCGCGGGAAGCGCCGGCGACGGGGAGTCGACAGCCGGCGGCACCTCCTCCTCGGGCGGCGGCTCCGGGACGACGGTGACGTGCGCCGTCCCCGGCGAGGTCACCGTGTTCGCCGGGCTCGCGGCCGAGATGACCATCGCCGGCGGTAAGGCCGAGAATGTGCTCGTCGTCCCGACCACCGCCGTCCGCGGGGCCGCCCAGAGCGGGACGGTCTGGGTGTCGACGGCCGACGGCGCGACCGAGGAGCGCCCCGTCGCCCTCGGCCTGACGGACGGGACCCAGGTCGAGATCACGCAGGGATTGACCGAGGGCGAAGAGGTGCTCGAGTTCGCCCCCGGCGCGATGGCGGGATCGGGCGCGGGAGACAACTGCACCACGTACCCCGATGGGACGATGTTCTGCGAGTCGGTACCGGCGTCGTGAGCCTCCTCCGACTCGAGGACGTCACCCGCACCGTGATCCCTCCGGATCAGCCCGCCCTGACGATCCTCTCCGGGGTGAACCTCACCATCGAACCGGGCGACCACGTGTCGATCGTCGGCCGCTCCGGCTCGGGGAAGTCCACCCTGCTCAACCTGCTCGGTCTGCTCGACCTTCCCACCAGCGGCGTGATCAGCTTCGACGACCGCCCGGTGAAGAGCTACTCGAGCGCTCGACGCGACCGCTTGCGCGGCGCCTCCATCGGCTTCGTCTTCCAGCAGTTCAACCTGCTCGCGGGACGCACGGCACTCGAGAACGTCACGATGCCGTTGCTCTACTCGTCGGGACGGACGTTCTGGCAGCGCAAGCGGATCGCCGCCGAGATGCTCGAGTTGGTTGGTCTCGGGCACCGGCTGAACAGCATGCCCGACCGCCTGTCCGGCGGAGAGCAGCAGCGCGTCGCGATCGCCCGTTCCCTCGTGCGCGGGCCGCGCCTGATCCTCGCCGACGAGCCCACGGGCGCCCTCGACCTCGACACCGGCCAGAGCGTCATGGAACTGATCGACGACGTCGCCGAACGCACCGGCGCGGCGCAGGTCGTCATCACGCACGACCCGATGATCGCGCGGCGCGCGCGCCGGCACTTCCGCCTGGACCGCGGCATCCTGACGCCCGTGGACGATCCCGCGTTCGAGCCGCTCACACGGCGCGAGATGCGCGAGATGGCACCGGTCGAGCCGAGCGGTGACGCGGCTGAAGACGAAGCCGACGTGCTCGACATGTTCGCCGATGATCGGAGGGAGTCCTGATGCGCGGGCTCACCGGCTTCGTCGGGGCCCTGCTCGAGGCCTGGCAAGAGGTGCGCGTGCACCGCACGCGGGTGCTCCTCTCGCTCATCGGCGTCGCCGTGGCCGTGTGCTCGCTGACCACGGTGGTCGCCCTCGGCGCAATCGTGCAGCAGGCGAACCAGGAGCTCAGCGAACGTCAGGGCGGCAGGCCCGCCACCCTCTACGTCTCGGCGTTCCGTCTGGACGGGGCGATCGACCCTGCGGACATGGATGCCGCGTGGAGCAAGGTCCTCGAGCGCTACGACATCTCCTACGCGTCGCGTGTGCAGAACACCGTCCAGATGGTCCCGTTCGCGACGGGCGCGGTCCAGGTCGGTACGCAGGCCGTCGACCAGCCTTTCGGAGAGATGCACCGCGTCCAGCTGACCGAGGGCTCGTGGTTCTCGCCGACCGACGAACAACAGCTCGCACCGCGGATCATCGTGAACGAGGTCTTCTGGGACCGCATGGGCCGACCGCCGCTCGAGAGCCACCCGGTTGTGGCGCTCGGTGGGGACGGCGTCCCGGGCGCGGCATCCGGAATCCCCGCCGGAGGCACGCTCGCGGTGGTCGTCGGAGTGACTCCCGCCAGCACGTGGGAGACCGAGCCGACGATGATCATGCTCGCGCGGCACGCGGAGGCGATGCAGAAGGCCGCCACCGGTGAACGCGGGTCGGCGGCCGCGGCCGCGGACCCGTACGGCGGCGGCGGAGCACCGCAGAGCCAGTACGAGATGTGGGTGCCGCCCGAGCTCGCAGACGCCCTCACGGCGGCCGTCACGCGCGACCTGCAGGCCGCCCTCGGCGAAGGCACCAAGGTGAACGTGTCGCGGCAGGACTGGGCGCAGTACGGCAACGACCCGTTCCTGGTGACGAAGCTCGTGGTGATCGGGATCGCGGTGCTCGTCCTCCTGCTCGGCGCGCTGGGCCTGGTCAACATCGCCCTGGTCACGGTCAAGCAGCGGGTGCGCGAGATCGGTATCCGACGCAGCTTCGGAGCGACGGCGGGTCGGGTCTTCTTCGCCGTGATGATGGAGAGCGTGGTCGCCACGGTCGTCGCGGGCGCCCTCGGCGTGGTGGCGGCGATCCTGATCGTGCAGTCACCGGCGATGCGCGACCTCGTCGGTCAGGGCATGGTCAGTGACTTCCCGCCCTTCCCCGTGGATGCCGCGATCGTCGGCCTCGTCGCGGCCACCGCGGTGGGTGCCCTGGCGGGACTGCTGCCGGCCCTCGTCGCGGTGCGGGTCAAGGTCATCGATGCGATCCGCTACTGACGTCCGCGCGGGAGCCTCGCCGCGCGGCGGAGCGCCCGATAGGTTCGGAACGTGACCGACTCCTCGAGCGCCGTGCCGCCGCCCTCCGCCCTGCCCGACGGGGTCGCTCCCCCGACCCCCACCGATTCGCTCCCCGCGATGGACATCACGGGCCTCGTGAAGCGGTTCGGCGAGAAGGTCGCCGTCGCCGGTCTCGACCTCCGCGTCCCCGCGGGGTCGTTCTACGGCCTGGTCGGCCCCAACGGTGCCGGGAAGACGACGACGCTGTCGATGGCGACGGGCCTGCTGCGTCCCGACGCCGGAACGGTGCACATCCACGGCGTCGACGTGTGGGCGCAGCCGGTGGAGGCCAAGAAGCTCATCGGCAACCTCGCCGACGGAGTCCGGCTCTTCGACCGGCTCACCGGCGAACAGCTCGTGACGTACACGGGCATGATGTTCGGCCTCACGCGCGACGAGGTCGCCACGCGCACGGCCGACCTCCTGCGCATCATGGACCTGACCGAGGCCGCCGGTACCCCCGTCGTGGACTACTCCGCGGGCATGACCAAGAAGGTCGCCCTCGCCTGCGCCCTCGTCCACGCGCCGCGTCTGCTGGTGCTCGACGAGCCCTTCGAGTCGGTGGATCCCGTGTCGGCCGCTAACATCGAGGACATCCTCCGCGGCTACACCGCCTCGGGCGGCACGGTCATCGTGTCGAGTCACTCGATGGACCTCGTGCAGCGCATGTGCGATCACGTCGCCGTCATCGCTCAGGGCCGACTGCTGGCATCCGGAACCGTCGACGAGGTGCGCGCGGGCAAGACCCTGCAGGACCGCTTCGTCGAGCTCGTCGGCGGACGCCACCACGCGGAGGGGCCGCAGTGGTTGCGACAGTCCTGAGAATCCGTTTCCGCGTCCTCGGCAACACCCTCGCGCGCAGCCCGATGCAGTTGGTCGGGTTCATCTTCGGCGTGCTCGGCGCGCTGTGGATGCTGCTGTTCGCCGCGGTCGGGTTGTTCTTCGCCGGCACCCTCGAATTCGACGTCGCTCGATCGATCGTCACCGGGGCGGGAGCCGTGCTGATCCTCGGATGGGTGCTCGGTCCGATCTTCGCGACCGGGGTCGACACGACCCTGGATCCCGCGAAGCTCGCTCCGTTCCCGATGACCACGACGCAGATGATGATCGCGATCACCGCCGGCGGGCTCACCGGCGTCGGCGGCCTCGCGACCGTCGTCGGCAGCCTGCTCACCTTCCTCGTGTGGGTACATGAGCCGGTAGCGGCGATCGCCGCGATCGTGTGCGTCCCGATCGCGGTGCTGATCTGCGTCGTCGCCTCGCGGACCGTCGCCGCCCTGGCATCCGGGATGGGCGGCGGACGCCGCACGAAGGAACTGATCGGGCTTCTCGCATTCGCGCTGGTGATCTTCGCGAGCCCGATCCTCATCGGCATCCTGAACGCGGTGCAGTCCGCCACCGCCCAGGGCCTGCAGCTGCAGTCACTCGTGGGCGCGATCTCCTGGACGCCGATCGGTGCCGCCTGGGCCGTGCCCGGCGACCTCGCGACCGGCTCGTGGCTGACCGCGATCCTGAAGTTCGTGATCGCCCTGGCGACCCTCGGCATGCTGTGGGTGCTGTGGTTCCGCAACCTCTCGGCATCCGTCATCGCCCCGCCTGCCCGGTCGACGGCGAAGCGCAAGACGGGATCGCTCGGCTGGTTCGGCGTCATGCCGTCGAACCCCGTCGGGGCGACCTGGGCCCGCTCGCTCACGTCGTGGACCCGCGATCTGCGCTACATCCGGCAGCTGCTGCTCATCCCGTTCGCGCCGATCCTCGTGCTCATCTACTCCCAGTGGGACGTCAGCGGACCGTTCTTCGCCCTCTCGGGCCTGCTGGTCGGGTTCTTCGCGGGGGTGCTCCCCTACTCCGACATCTCGTACGACGGCACGGCTTTCGCGACCGTCATGCAGACCGGCATCCGGGGCCGCGCCGATCGGCTCGGGCGCACACTCGGCGTCGCGAGCATCACGCTCCCGCTCGTCGTGCTCGCCGATCTCGTCACGATCGGGATCTCGGGCCGGTGGGACCTGCTCCCGCCGGTGCTCGGCGCCTCGCTCGGACTGACCCTCATCGGCTTCGGCATCAGCGCGGTGAGCTCGGCGTTCCTCGTGGTGCCCACACCGGCCCCGGGCGACTCGCCGTTCAAGCGCGTGCCGGGCTCGTCGTTCTCGATGTTCCTGACGTTCTTCGCGTGCTGGGCCCTCGTGGCCGTCATCGGCCTGCCGACGGTGATCCCTGCCGTGATCGCGACCTTCTCGGGATCGAGCCTCGCGGGTTGGATCGCGTTCGTCGTGGGCCCCGTGCTCGGCCTCATCGTGCTCGCGGCCGGAGTGGTGCTCGGCGGGAAACGCTTCGACGTCAACGCGCCGAGCCTCCTCGCGCAGTTGCGGTCGTTCCAGGGGGCGTAAGCGGGGAGGATGCCGTTCGCCCGGCGCCGGCGTTCGACCCAAACGAGCTCGGTACGGACGTCAGGCCGACGAGGGGCCCGCTCCTCGGAGGGCCTGATCGACGACGATTTCGCAGTAGTTCTCCGCGGCGAGCGGGTCCTCGTAGGGCGACGGCGCGAAACCCATCAGGGTTCCGACCAGCGCTGAACCCGTGATCGCCTGCAGCAGCACGTCGGCGTCGCAGTGATCCGACAGCTCTGCTCGCTCGATGGCCGCGAGCACCAGACCGCGGTTGCCGACGTGGATGACCGTGCGCAACCGCTCGAAATACTGGTCGAAGACGGCGGGCTGGGATGCCCGTTCGGCGCTGACGCGGAGCACGAAGCTGCCCTGGTCGGAGAACATCAGTCGCAGGACCGACAGAGCGATCTCGCGAAGGTGATCGCGGATGTCCGTCCCGTCGGTCTGAGCGGGCTCGAGCACGTGAGAGCGGAGAGCCTCGTCCAAGATGTCGTCTGGTGACGCCCACCGACGGTAGATCGCGGGCTTACCCACACCCGACTCCCGGGCGATGGCGTCGAAGGTGAGACCCGCTCGGCCCGACGCCGCATAGACGCGTTGCGCCGCGATCAACACCCTCGCGTTGATCTCAGGATCACGAGGGCGGCCGGTTCGCTGTCGAGTCTCCGCCACGCGGTCCACGATACCGAGGGCGGTCTCGACGACGCGTCCGCCGTTGCGGGGTGCGGAAGAACGGTCTACCGTCACTTACGTACGATATGCGTACGTAAGTGACGAAGGAGTCGACAATGACCACCACCCTCCCTCCCTCCGGCGCGGCGAACGCGCCGTTCGTCCTCACCGAGGAACTTCTGTGGGGCGATGTCTCGAGATGGCGACGGTTCGGCGAGGTCGTTCCGGCGGGAAAGTCCGTCGCGGCCGACGGCTCCATGGATCACGGACTGTTCGGTCCGGGGTCCGTCACGTGGAAGGTCGTTCTGCATCCCGCGATCATCGTGTTCGAAAGCCCCGCTCAAGCGGTGCTCCAGTTCCTGTACAAGCCCATCACGGCCGGCATCCGGGATGCCGATCCGATGTCGCGTCGTGCGAGGTCAGGGAAGTTCACGTGGTTCGACTTCTTCGAGCGGTTCCAGCGCAACTCGGGAATGCACGCGCCGATGTGGCTGGGCGACACCGAGACCGCGACCCGGATGGCAACGCATCTGCATCGCATCCACGGTCACGTGCAGGGTCCGGTCATCGACCCGGACGATTCGTCGCTCGGTGGCTACGCCGCGGCCGAACCCCGCGATGCGATGTGGGCCGCGATCACGGAGATGCATGCGATGCTGCTCGCGTACGAGAACCTCGCCTGGCACGGTGACGAACCTCCGCGCCCTCTCACACCGGAAGAACGCGACCAGTACGTTGCCGAGATGGCGCCCTACCTTCGGCTCGTGGGCGCCGAGGAATCCGAGATCCCGTACAGCATGGCCGAACTCGACGCGCTCTACGAGAAGTACGCGCCCTACTTCGGCCATCGCGAGAGCGTCTTCCGCGATCTCGAGACGGGCGTCAACATGATGGTGCAGTACCGGCAGGTGGCGGAGAAGAACTGGCACCCGAGCCACGCACTCGCCACGGACGTCCTCGCTGAGACCTACAACGATTGGCACGACGTCATGCCGGCGATCCTCCCCGAAAGGCTGCAGCTCGCCGCGGGACGCAGCCCGGAGCAGATCAGCGCATCGGAGCACACGATCCGCGCACGCGAGGGAGACATCCGCGCGATCCAGAGCCCCGAGAACGAGGCGCGGATCATGAAGCTCCTCTGGGGACCGGACGGGGTGGACTTGATCACCAGCGCTCGGCAGTTGGACGAGCGGTTCCGCGCGACGGCGTGAGGATCGGGCGGCGATCGATTCGCGGGCGGGCGCAATCCCGCTTTGGTCGATCGCCGCCTACCGCACGAAGGCCTCCACGCGTTGGACGAACCGTGCGGGATCCACGAGGTGCGGGTAGTGCGTCGGCGGCTGCCACACCTCGTGCACGGTGTGCGGGATCTCCTGCTGCAGCCACGCCGCGTACTCGGGGCCCGCGTCGAGCCCCGTGATCACGAGGTAGGGGACGTCCGCCGGGATCTTCGTCAGCCTGCCGACCAGCTCGGTCAACTCTTCGGGCGAGTCCTCGAGCAACGGGCGCCACATCCCGAGCACCACGTCTTGCCGCGGAGTCCGGATGCCATTCACCCGCGCCAGCTCATCGGCATCCAGGCCGCCCGCCATCTGCGCGAACATCCCGTGGATGAACAGCGGGAAGTCCTCGCCGCGCAGCATTCCCTCGGCCTGCTGCACCTGTCCCTGCATCCCCGCGAGCTGCAGGGGCTGGTCGACGTTGACGACCGCTCGGGCGGGGAAGAGCGCGCCGTAGGCCGTCGCCACGATGCCGCCCATCGAGTGGCCGACGACCACCGGCAGCTCCGCGGGGATCACGTCGTTCTCGGCGAGCTGCGCCAGAGTCTCGTGAACGTCGGCCGCGAGCGTCGGGATGTCGTACGGCTCCTCCGCCGCCGAGGCCCCGTGACCACGCAGGTCGACCCGGACCACCGTGAAGCTGTCGGTCAGATCGACCGGATCCCAGCTGCGCCGGTCTTCGGTGATGCCGTGCAGGAGGACCAGCAGCGGGCCGGAACCCGACACGTCGTGGGCGAGGATCATGGCTTCTCCCTCGGAGGGTGAGCGGGCTTTTCCCGAGCATATCCGGGTCTTCCCGCGGCGAACGTGGCCGGTCTATCGTGAGGGCAAATCCGCCAGAGAGAAGGATGCCTCGATGTCGACCTCCCTCGTTGTCTACGTCTCGTTCGCCGGCGCCGCCCGCGAGGCGATGACCTTCTACCAGTCGGTGTTCGGCGGCGAGCTTTCGATCCACACGTTCTCGGACTTCGGCATCCCCGACGCCCCGGCCGACGGTGTCATGCACTCCGAGCTCTCGGCCGACGGCTTCACGATCATGGGCGCCGACGGCTTCGAGGAGCCCGCCGAGGGCTGGGGCAAGAGCCGCGTGCACGCCGCCTTCATGAGTGACGAGACCGACCGCGTGCGGGGCTTCTACGACCGCTTCGTCGAGCGGGGCGCCCAGGTCACTCAGCCTCTCGAGAAGCAGGTGTGGGGCGACCTCTACGGCGAGCTCGTCGATCCGTGGGGCGTGGCGTGGATGTTCAACATCGCTGCGCCGGGCGGATGGGCGGAGGGGAACGGCGAAGCCTGAGACGCGAAGGCTGCCAGCCGCGTTCCTCGCAACGAGAAAGACCCCCGCCGGAGCGGGGGTCTTCTTGGCTATCTGGTGGACCTGAGGGGATTCGAACCCCTGACCTCCTCGATGCGAACGAGGCGCGCTACCAACTGCGCCACAGGCCCGGACAACTCCACAACACTATCACGCCGCGAGCCCGACACCCGCCCTGGGCGACCTCCCGGGCGCGTCATGCCGCGAACGGCATGCGGTCCATCACTGACCCGACGCGCGACGCTCGAGCAGCCGGCGGACGTGGTCCTCGATCTCGGTGTCGTCGACGTACCCCATCGCCGCGTACGGCGAGGGAGCGGCCGCCGGACGCGCGGTCTCGATCGGGGTCGGAGCCTGGGCAGCGGCGATCTCGCGGGCGGCCTCTTCGCGGGCGGCGGCACGCAGGGCCTCGCGGGCGAGCTGTTCGTCGACGACAGCCGCAGCGCGCGAGCCGGCCGAGGCGACGAGCGGCCGCGGGAGCTCGCGCGGCGTCCAGGTCTGGCGGGGCGCGGGAGCCGCCGGAGCGAAGTCCTGCACCACCGCTGCCACGCGTTCCTCGGCGACGACCGCCGGACGAGCGACGCCCCGAGAGGCCACGACCGCGAGACGACGGAGAAGGAGAACGGATGCCACGACCCCGGTCGAACCCGCGATGAGGAGAACAGGTCCCCCACCGGCGACGACCATCACGGTTCCGGCAACGGCCGCGATCAGGCCGGCGAGGGCGAATACAGACGTGGCGAGGCGGAAGCGGCGGCGCGCCTTGGCACGACGCGCTTCGGGGTGGGCGACCGCCGCGGCGCGCTCGGCGCGGGCCCGCTCGATGGCCACCTCGCGTTCGGCACGGGCCTTCTCGAGGGCTGCGGCGCGCTCGGCACGAGCGACGTGCACGGCGGCCGCGCGTTCCGCCCGCGCGAGTTCGAGGGCGGCAGCGCGCTGCTCTTTCACGAGATCACGGTCGCGGGCGTTCTCGAGGCGGGCGACCTCGAGTCGGGCCTTCGCCTCGGCGAGCTCGATCTCGGCCTTCTTGGCCTGCACCTGACGCGCGATCTTCTGCTGCTGGTGCGCCGTCCGCGCGGTGAGCTCGAGGTGGACCTCACGGGGCGTCTCCGCCGTCTCGGCGAGTACGCGGAGCGCCTGGTTGAGGCGGACGGCGTTGCGCTCGGCCGAGGTGAACCGGTGTCGGCTCTGCCATGACGGCAGAAGATAGACGAGCCACAGCGCGACCGCCACGAAGACGATCACCCCGCCACCGAGAACCTGTCCACCCATGTGAACACGGTAGGTCACCGGACGGTCACAGCCCGGCATCCCCGCGCGTGTCGTCGCTGACCGCGCGATCTCCCCTGACCAGCCCAGACTGCATCCAGCTGACATCTCCATTGCAGCCTGCAGTGGGAATGTCAGCGCGATGCAGTCTCGCCACGCGGGGGCGGGCGCGAGTGGTCGGGAGCGACCGAAAGACTAGAGCCGGTCGGCGGGCGGGACGCGAGCGGCGTCCGGCGGTACCTGGCCGCGCTCGTAGCGGTCGAGCACACCGTGCGGGACCTCCTCGCGCACGAGCGCGAAGGCGTAGTGGTCGCGCCAGTCGCCGTCGATGTGGATGTACCGGCGGCGCAGCCCCTCGTAGCGGAACCCGAGCTTCTCGACGACGCGGAGGCTCGCGTGATTCTCGGGACGGATGCAGATCTCGACGCGGTGCAGGTTGAGCGAGGTGAAGCAGATGTCGGTGGCCATCGCGACGCTGATCGTGGTGATGTTGCGTCCCGCGTAGGGCTCCGCCACCCAGTACCCGATGGTCGCGGACGCGAGCGAGCCGCGCGAGACACCCCACACGTTGAGCTGACCGGCGACCTCGTCGTTCCACTCCATGACGAAGGGAACGCCGACGCCGTCGCGGTACTGCTGCATGAGCCTTCGGATGCCGAGGCGCATGTCGAACGACACCGGACCATCGGGGCTCGTGGCCTCCCACGGCCGCAACCACGAGCGGTTGTCGATCAGCTGCTGCTGAAGGACGCGCGCATCGCGGTTGCGGATGAGACGGATCGACACCTCGCCGTGCCGTCGTGGGACGGAGAGATCCATGGGGTCAGAGACCCGCCGCGAACTCCTTGAACCACGGACGCAGCGCCGGGCCCAGGTCGTCGCGGTCCGCGGCGAGCTGGACGATCGCCTTGATGTAGTCGACGCGGTCGCCGGTATCGTAACGACGGCCGCGGAACACCACGCCGTACACGCCCCCACCGTCGCCGCCGCCGTTGGCGAGCTCTTCGAGCGCGTCGGTCAGCTGGATCTCGCCGCCCTTGCCGGGTTCGGTGTGCTCCAGGATGTCGAACACGTCGGGTCCGAGCACGTAGCGGCCGATGATGGCCAGGTTGGACGGAGCGTCCTCGGCCTTCGGCTTCTCGACGAGCTGGGTGACCTTGACCACACCGTCTTCTTCGGTGGGCTCGACCGCGGCGACACCGTAGAGGTGGATGTGCTCGGGGTCGACCTCCATCAGAGCGATGACGGTCGCGTTGCGCTTGTCGTACTGCTCCATCATCGTCGTGAGCAGCGGGTCGCGCTCGTCGATGAGGTCGTCGCCGAGAAGGACCGCGAAGGGGTGGTCGCCCACGTGGCTGCGCGCGCGGAGAACGGCGTGACCGAGGCCCTTGGGCTCGCCCTGGCGCACCATGTGCACGTCGGCGAGGTCGGAGGAGTGCTCGACCTTGGCGAGCTTGTCGCTGTCGCCCTTTTCACGAAGCTTCGCTTCGAGCTCGGGCATCGAGTCGAAGTGATTGGCGATGTTGTTCTTGTTGC
Source organism: Microbacterium sp. S1037 (assembly GCF_048381605.1). Lineage (NCBI taxonomy): Bacteria > Bacillati > Actinomycetota > Actinomycetes > Micrococcales > Microbacteriaceae > Microbacterium > Microbacterium sp. S1037. The sequence goes on along the minus strand of NZ_JBLWIG010000003.1, from coordinate 677,556 downwards.
GGCCGATGATGATCAAGACATCGTCGATACCGGCGCCGGTGGCCTCTTCGACGACGTACTGAATGGCCGGCTTGTCGACGACCGGCAGCATCTCCTTCGGCATGGCCTTGGTGGCCGGGAGGAAGCGCGTACCGAGTCCTGCGGCCGGAATGACGGCCTTAAAGGGCTTATGAGGCATGGGCATACCCTACTGGTCTCCTGTGACGGCGGCGTGACGGGACGCGCACTTACACTTACTGCATGCCCGACAGCATCGAGCAGGCCAAGCGCGCATTACGCGCCGATCTTCGCGAACGACGACAGACCATTTCTGCGCACGCGCGCGAAATCGCCGAGGACGGCGTCAAAGAACAGCTCGACGCCCTGGTCGAAAGCCTCGGCGCACGCAGCATTTCGTGTTTCCTGTCCACGACCACCGAGCCCGGCACGCACGCCTTCGTCGCCGCCGCGGTGGCGCGCGGCATCCGGGTCCTCCTGCCGATCACGCGCGAAGACGGGCTGCTCGACTGGGCGGTCGCCACGCCCGACGCCGACATCACCGAGGGGCTGTTCGGCCTCCCCGAACCCGTCGGCGACGTGCTCGGACCGATCGCCGTGAACGACGTTGATCTTCTCGTCATCCCCGCGGCGGCGGTCGACCGGCGCGGCATGCGCCTCGGCTGGGGCCGCGGCTACTTCGACAAGACCCTCGGCTCGATGGAGAAGTGCCCTCCCGTCTACGCCGTCATCTTCGACTCCGAATTCGTCGACGACGTTCCGCGCGACGTGCACGACCAGCCCGTCTCGGGCATCGTGACCCCGACGCGCACGGTACGTATCGCCGCCTCCCCCGCCTGACACCCGAAAGAAGCACCATGCCCACCTACTCGTATGCCTGCAAGCAGTGCGGACACCGTTTCGACGCCGTCCAGTCGTTCTCTGACGCGGCCCTCACCGAATGCCCCGAGTGCGGCGGAGACCTCCGCAAGCAGTACGGCTCGATCGGCGTGACGTTCAACGGGTCGGGCTTCTACCGCACCGACTCCCGGAGCTCTTCGAGCAGCTCGTCCGGCAGCGCGTCGTCGAGCGGATCGTCGAGCTCGACCGGCGCAAGCGGTGGCGGATCGTCGTCGACGTCGTCATCATCGACTTCGACGGCTTCGTCGTCGTCGTCCTGACGCTCAAGCCCTCGCCCCTCGCCCCTCGACCCCCCAGGAGACCAACGTGATCAAAGGATTCAAAGAGTTCATCCTCCGCGGCAACGTGATCGATCTCGCGGTCGCCGTCGTCATCGGTGCGGCCTTCACCGCAGTGGTCAACGCGATCGTGAGTGCGATCATCAACCCACTGGTCGAGATCTTCTACAAGCCCAACGACAACGGCGAGTTCGGACCGACGATCACCGGCATCTACGGCCAGCAGGTCACCTTCCCCCTCGGGGGCCTCCTGACAGCCATCATCAGCTTCTTCGCTGTGGCGATCGTGGTCTACCTCGTCTTCGTCTACCCGATGAACCGTTGGAAGGCGATCGCCGCAGCCCGCGCCGGCGTGACCGACGCGGCATCCGAAGAGCCCAAGCTCCCCACCGAGCAGGAGCTCCTCGTGCAGATCCGCGACCTGCTGGAGCGTCAGAACAAGGCCTGACCGCCTCGACGAACGGGCTCGCGCTGAGATCAGCGCGGGCCCGTTCGTCAGTAGTGCGGGGGAACGTCGCGCAGCATGCGGTCGTCATTCGGACCGGATGCCACCGGCCCCGACCCTCCGCCCCGGTGCGGGTCGTCCGCGGGCGCGGGTTCCGCCGTCGTGCCCGGCGCAGGCAGCAGCCGCGCACGGCGCGCCCCGCGGACCCGGACCACCGGCTGTCGTTCCTCGTGCGACAAGGCGTCGTTGCGCGCGAGCTCCGGGTCGGGACCGCCCGCGGCACCCGTGGCATCCGGGGTCGTGCTCATCGCACTCAACCGGGCAGGTCGAGGGGCTCGGTGGTCGTCCCGGAGTCGGCGGGGTCGTCGGGTGCGACGCCGAGCAGCTCGGCGATCCGGGATGCCACCCCCGCGGGGTCGCTGTACAGATCGAACGCGTGCACGCGCACGTAGTGCCAGCCGAGGCGACGCAGGATCTGCGGACGCAGGCGGAGCGTCTCGCGGAGCGATTCGCCGATGGTCTCGGGGTCGCTCTCGGCGACGACGGCCTTTCCGCCGTGGCGGGCCACGAGCGGGAGGAGTCCCCGGTAGTCGAGGTCGACCTCGACGCCGAGGGCGCGCAGCTCGCGCGCCAAAGCGCGCGTGAGGGGGTCGGCGAGGTCTTCGAGGCGGCTCTCCCGGCCGCGCGACGCGACCGACCCGAGGATGCCCATGAGCGTCGCGGCCCCATGCTCGAGGCGCCCGTCGTCGAAGGCCGAGGGGCGGATCGACGACACGATGACCATCGAGCGCCGCGCGCGGGTCATGCCGACCGTCAGGAGGCGTTCGCCGTCGGGGGTCGACAGGTCACCGAAGTCGCTCAGGACGCGACCGTGACGGGTGAGACCGAAACCGAGCGAGAACACCACGCGGTCGCGGCTCTCGGCCACGGACTCCTCGAGAGTGAGCACGGCGAAGGGTTCGGCGGCATCCCGAGACACGAAGGCTGCGACGTCGGAGCGCCCCGCGAGCGCCGCCTCAACGGACGCGCGCACGCGCTCCGCATGGGTACGGCTCGCGGTGACGACCATGAGCGACTCGGACGCGCGGTTGACCGCGTGCTCGATGACGATGCTGACGACGCGGGCGACCTCGGCATCCGGGCTCTCGACCGCACCGCTGACGGGGTGGGGCGCGCCCACGCCGTTCTCGACGTAGTCGACGCTGAGGCTGCCGCGTCCGAGGTACGAGCCCGCCCACGGGAGCGAGACGATCTCGCCGCCGTAGAACGCGTCGTTGACGAGCTGCGCGAGGTCTTCGCCGCCCGCGCGGTAGCTGCGGGTCAGCGTCTCGACGGGGAGGAGCTCGGCGATGCGCTCGAAGACCGAGACCTCGTCGAAGGGCACGTCGTCGGCCTCGTCGGGCGCCGGCGCGATCGACGCGCTGACGCGGAAGGGGGTGGGCTTCTGCACCACCGGGTCGCCGAAGAGCACGACCTGGCGGGCCCGGCGCAGGGCCGGCGCGGCCTCGGCGAGACAAAGGGCCGCGGCGTCCGCGATGATCACGACGTCGAAGGCGAGGTCGGTCGGCACGTCCGGAACCTCGTACGGCGAGGCAAGCCACACGGGCGCGAGGGTGCGCAGCAGGGTGGGCGCGGCATCCGAGATCTCCGTCGCGGTGTGCAGCCCGTCCTTCAGCGAGCGCTTCAGCGCCGCGGCCTCGTCGGGGTGATCGACGATGCCGATGCGCCACTGCTTCGCGAGCTCGGCGGCCAGCAGCGGACCCGCGGCGGCAGCGTGCGCCTCGTCGACGAGACGGAAGTCGCGTTCCAGACGATCGACCACGGCGGTGTTCGCGCCCAGCAGCGCGCGGTCGGTGCGCAGCAGGTGCTCGAGCGCCGACTGCCACCACGCGAACTCGAGCTCGTTGCCCACCCGCTCTTCGGGAACGTGGCGGACCGACAGCTCGACCAGCAGCGGCTCGAGCCCCAGACGGGCGAGCTCGGAGCGCAGCTGCGCACGCTCGACGAGGTTGTCGAAGAACGTCGACTCAGCGGCGAGACCGGCGAGCGTGCGGACGAGCTCGTGCACCGGCAGGGTCGCGAGGCGCTCCGACCCCTGACGGCCGAGGATCTGGTCGAGTTCGCCGAGCAGGGCGTCGACGCGCTGCCAGGCGACGTGCACATCAGCGAGTCCGAGGGGCACTTCGGGCGTGACGCCTGCCTCGACGACGCGCTGCCACTCGGTGCGCTGCTGCTGGATCCGTACGAGCGCTTCGTACATGTCGGTGACGTGGACGCCGGGGCGCACGTACTCCTTCGACAGGCGCTTGAGGCGACGGCGGTTCGGGCCGCTCATCGGCGACGCGTCACGACGCGGCGAGTGGGCGTCGATGAGCTCGCCGAGCGGACGTTCGAACACGCTCGGGCTGAAGCGGTCGAGCGACTCGCGAATGCCCTGAAGGAGCTTCAGGTACGCGCCGAGCTCGGACACCGTCTGGAACGGGCGCATGCGCGTCTGCGCGATGAGCTCGTATCCGCGCTCGAGGAGGCGCGGGACGTCGTGCGTGTGGAGCTTGCCGGCGAGGTCGTGCGCCGCTCTCGCGTCTTCGGTGCGCGTGAAGCTCACGCCGTACCACGGGGAGTCGTCGGGCCCGAAACGGAACTCGCCCAGACGCGCGGCCATCGCCAGCGCCCGCGCGGCCGCGTCGCGGCGCCCGGCGAGTCGTTCCATGGTCGCCAGATCGAAGCGGGCGGCGGTCGACGGCGGCGGGGAGGTGGATGCCAGAGCCGTGAGCGCGCGCAGAACGTCGAGGGCCGAGACTCCCAACGCCAGGTGCGGCTCGGTCACGGCCGAGCGGTAGTCGCGAAGGACGGTGCGGAGGCGGAGCAGCGCGTCGTCGATCTCGGCGACCTTGGGCTGTTCGGCCTTCTCGTTGCGCCCGATCGCGCGGATGAGGTCGCGGCGCACGTGGTTCGGCGAGACCGCGAGCCCCGTGAGACCGACCCCGGCGAGGCGGTGACGGATGCCGTCGAGCGTGGAGCGGCGGGCGCTGACGACGAGAACACGCTTTCCGGCGTGCACCAGTTGTCCCACGGCGTTGATCACGGTCTGCGTACCACCGGTTCCCGGAAGCGTGTGGACGGCGAGCGAGTGGCCCGCGGCGATCCGGGCGAGGACGCGTTCCTGCTCGGCGTCCGCGTCGAGCAGGAGGGTGTCGGACGCCGGCGGGCGCTCGTCGGGGCTGACGATGACGGGGTCCTCGCGGCGCACGGTGATCCGCGCCCGGTCGTCGGGGTGCCCAGCGAGGGCGTTCAGGAGCGTGTCGTCGAGGTGCTGGGTGTCGCGGGCCATGCCCGACCCCACGTCGGCGAACGACGAGATGACCAGGCGCGGGTGCACCACGAACGTCGGGACGTGCGTGGTCAGGCGACGGATGTGGTCGATCACCGGCTGCGGCTTGAACACGCCCTGGTCGTAGGCGAGGCCGGCGAGAGCGGCACTGTCGATGTGGATGCCGAGGTGGCTGCGGAACGCGCGGGCCAGCTCGGGGTTCATCACGAAAGCACCGTGCAGCTTCAGCTCGAAATCCCCGTTGTGGCGACGGATCGCGAGGGGCCGGAGCAGGACGGGCGAGGACCACTCCACTCCCCCGATCTTCCACGCGGCGAGACCGACGGCCAGATGAACGGGCTCGAGGCCGCGCGCGGTGCGCAGCTCGACGTTCTTCGCCGTGATGCGCTCGGCCGCCAGTCGCGCGGTGCGCAGCGCCACCTCGTCGCGGAAGAGGTTGGAGAGCAGCGTCGCCCGGCCGGTGATGAACTGCGGCAGCGACCCGGGATGAGCCTTCGTGATGTCGATGCCGGCGTCGAGCGTGTCATCGAACCGCAGCAGCGTGGATCGGCCGCCCAGGGCGGCCGCCTCGGCGCGGATGCGATCGCGCTCGGGGTCGGCGACGTGGCGGACCACGATGCCGGGCTCCGACAGTCGCAGCTCGCCCGGATCGACGGTCGACGAGGGAACGTCTCCGTCGGCACCGCTCACGGTGTCCTCCTCAGCTCGCCACACACCTGCCAGACTAAGCCGGGCATTCCCGGATGGGGCGTAGCCGGGGCGGGTTTTGCGGGAATCCGCGACACGCCGTCGGATCGGCTCTTCCTCCCCAGGATGCCGAATCGCCGGGCTGTCCCCTTTTCGCGATGCCGCCCCGACGGACGGTCCGCCCGGTCACGAGGATGAGCACATGAACACAGTCACCAGCACGGAATACGACAGCCCCGTCGGCCCGATCCTGCTCACTTTCGTCGACGAGGCCCTGGTGCGGCTCGACGTCGCGCACGACGGGATGGACCTCGCGCGCGCCGACATCGCGCAGCGATTGGGGGTTATGCCCGACACCGATCCCGAGGGCGCCGCCGCCCTGCGCACGCAGCTCGATGAGTACTTCGACGGCGCGCGCCGACACTTCGACGTCGCGCTCGACTGGCGACTGGTGCAGGGGTTCACACGAACCGCCCTTCAGGCCACCGTCGACATCCCCTATGGCGAGATGGCGTCGTACGGAGAGGTCGCGATCCTGGCGGGCGCTCCCGGGGCCGCGCGGGCCGTAGGGACGGCGTGCTCGAAGAGCCCGTTCTCGATCGTCGTCCCCGTCCACCGCGTGGTGCGCGCCGACGGATCGATCGGCGAGTACGGCGGTCACCCCGAGGTCAAGGAGTACCTACTGTCACTGGAGAACGACGTCGTGCTCCGCGAAGGACTGCGCGGGGCCGGGTGACGTAGCCGCGTGCGGCGCGGTGGACCGGCGCGGCGTCGGCTCGGGAGACACGACACGCGCGAGCGTTCGCCGGTGAACCGGGAAGCGCCCGGCCCGACGGCTGGTGCCGACGAGACCGGGCGCTCCCGCTCCGAACGGGATTCTCAGTGGCTGGACGCCTTCTCGGCGCCGAAGCCGGTGAGCGAGCGGACATCCATCTCGGCCGCCTTGCGCGCGTCTTCGGCGCGACGCGAGGTGATCGACCCGAGCCATCCGAGGAGGAACCCCAGCGGGATCGACACGATGCCCGGGTTGTTCAGCGGCCAGATCGCCACGCCGGTGTTGACGAACACGCTGGTGGGCGTGCCCCAGAACACCGGAGACAGGACGATCAGCACGAGCGCCGACCCGAGGCCGCCGTACATGCTCCACACCGCGCCGCGTGTGGTGAAACGGCGCCAGAAGAGCGAGTAGAGGATGGTCGGGAGGTTCGCTGACGCCGCGACGGCGAAGGCCAGGGCGACCAGGAAGGCGACGTTCTGCCCCTGCACCCCGATGCCCCCGACGATCGCGAGGACGCCGATGACGATCACCGTACGCCGCGCGACCTTCACCTCCCCGTCGGGCGGAACGTTCCCCTTCTTCACGACGCTCGCGTAGATGTCGTGGGCGAAAGAGGCAGCCGCCGTGATGGTCAGACCGGCGACCACCGCGAGGATCGTCGCGAAGGCCACGGCCGAGATGAACCCGAGCAGGATCGGTCCGCCGAGGGCGAGAGCCAGCAGCGGAGCCGCCGCGTTGACGCCTCCCGGCGCCGCGAGGATGGCATCCGGTCCGACGAGGGCACCCGCACCGTAGCCGAGCACGAGGGTGAGGATGTAGAACAGCCCGATGAGCCAGATGGCCCAGACCACCGAACGGCGTGCCTCTTTCGCCGTGGGCACCGTGTAGAAGCGCATCAGGACGTGCGGCAGACCCGCGGTGCCGAGAACGAGCGCCAGGGCGAGGGAGATGAAGTCCCACGGGTTCTTGCCGTACTGCAGACCGGGAGCCAGCACCGCCTCTCCCTTCGGCGACGCCGCGACGGCGGCCTCGAGGAGCGTGTTGAGGTTGAACCCGTTGATCGCGAGCACCCAGATCGTCATGACGACGGCGCCGCCGATGAGCAGGAACGCCTTGACGATCTGCACCCACGTGGTGCCCTTCATCCCACCGATGAGCACGTAGACGATCATGAGGAGGCCCACGACCGCGACCACGATGGACTGTCCGAGACGCTCGGTGATGCCGAGGAGCAGCGAGACGAGTCCGCCGGCGCCGGCCATCTGCGCCAGCAGATAGAAGAAGCACACCGCGAGGGTCGTGATCGCCGCGGCCATCCGCACCGGACGCTCCCGCAAGCGGAAGGAGAGCACGTCGGCCATCGTGAACTTGCCGGTGTTGCGCATGAGTTCCGCGACCAGCAGCAGCGCCACCAGCCACGCGACGAGGAAGCCGATGGAGTAGAGGAATCCGTCGTACCCGTTGATCGCGATCGCACCGACGATCCCCAGGAACGAGGCCGCCGACAGGTAGTCCCCCGCGATCGCGAAGCCGTTCTGCGGCCCCGTGAAGGAGCGCCCCGCGGCGTAGTAGTCCGCGGCCGTCTTGCTGTTGCGGCTGGCACGGATGACGATGAACAGCGTCACCGCGACGAACGCCCCGAAGATCGAGATGTTGAGGACCGGGTTGTTCTCGACCGTCTGAACGGCGGCGTGGACGGTACCGAAGACCTCGTTCACTTCGATCCCCGCTCCGTGCGCTCGAGCTCGTCACGCAATTCTTCGGCGATGGGATCGAGCCGCCGGTTCGCGTAGGCGACATATCCCATCGTGATCGCGAAGGTCGTGACGAACTGCCCGAGTCCGAACAGCAGTCCGACCGTCACCGCGCCGAACACGGGCTGCGCCATGAACGCCGGAGCGAACGACGACAGCAGCACGTAGACGAAATACCAGACGAGGAACGCGACCGCGAGCGGGAAGATGAAGCTGCGTTGGCGCTTCTTCAACTCGCGGAAGCGGGGCGACTCCTCAACCGTGATGTAGTCGACGCCGCCCCCGCGAGCGGAGTCGATCCTTCTGTCCGTCATGTGGCCTCCTTGCCTCATGGGACCGGTGCAACCTCGCACCGATGGGGGGATGGTGACCCGGGATCGTGGTAGCGCTCCCGGTGGTAGGGTCGACGCTACGAAAGGCGGCGACGCAGCCGTCACCCCCGGAAGTAGGTAGTTCTCGTGGGAGCACCGACTCTTCTTCGCGACGACGCGACGCTGGTGTCGCACGCTGTCACCGAACTCGCGCGTCGCACCCACTTCCCCCTCGCGTTCGGCGGCCTGGAGCACGACGGAGCCGTCCACGTGTCGACCATCGTCGGTGCGCGCACGCGGAGCATCGAAGGCCTGGTCGTCCGCGCCGAGCGCGGCCTCGGCGGACGGGCCCTCGTCGAACGGCGGCCGAGGATGACCCTCGACTACCGCACGGCGCGGTCCATCACCCACGATTACGACCGGGCCATCCTGGGCGAGGGAATCGCGACGCTCTTCGCCGTGCCCGTCCTCGTCCGCGGCCATGCGCGAGGGGTGCTGTATTGCGGATCGTGGGCGCAGGCCCCGGTCGGTGAGCTCGAGGCGCGACCGGCCTTCGACGTCGCCGGAGAGCTGGGCACCGAACTGCGCGTCCGCGAAGAAGTGGATCGGCGCCTCTCGAGCATGCCGGTGGGCGACACCGGGCTGAGCGTCGGCGTGCGTGAGGAGATCCGCGAGAGCTACGCGCAGTTGCGCAGTATCGCCGCGACGGTCGGGGACGACGACGTGCGCCGGAGACTCGAGGAGCTCGAGTCGCGGTTGGCCGCGCTCACCGGCGACGCTCCCCGCTCCGGCGAGGACGCCGAAATCCACCTGTCGCGCCGCGAGATCGACGTCTTGGCGTGCGCGGCCGTGGGCTCGACGAACGGCGAGATCGCGGCATCCCTCCACCTCCGTGAGACCACGGTGAAGTCGTACCTCGCATCGGCGATGGCCAAGCTCGACGCCTCGACGCGGCACGCCGCCGTCGCACGGGCGCGGCGGGCGGGTCTGCTGCCCTGACCCCGGCGAATGTGCCGTGAGCGCTCTCTGGACGCTCCGTGGGAATCCCCTGGAAATGGATGCCGGGGGTTGAGAGCCGCGGGGATTCTCGGCATCGTGGCTGGCTCCTGTCGTCGACAAAGAAGGAGAGCCACGAATGCTGACGCTCACCGAAGAGGCCACGACGGCCGTCAAGACCATCACCGCGCAGTACCCGGACGCCGTTCAGGGCGGAGTGCGCATCGAAGGCGCGGGCTCGCCCGAGTCGCAGTTCACGCTGTCGGTCGTCGACGGCCCGGAGCCCCAGGACGCTGTCGTCGAGAACGCCGGTGCGCGGGTCTTCCTCGACACCGATGCCGCCGCAGTGCTCGATGACCGCGTCCTCGACGCGAAGATCGACCCCCAGGGCTCGGTGCAGTTCGCGGTGACCATCGCGGCCTGACGATCGCCCCGCTCGACGATGCCCCGGCCGCGTGCCGGGGCATCGTCGTTTCCGATCTCAGCCGCGGAAGACGACGATCTCGTTGTTCGTCGCGTCGTACACGAACTGCAGGGCGGTTCCCGCGGGGAAGTCGGTCTGCGCGCGCTCCGGGGTGTCCTCTCGCAGCAGCATGGTCATGTTCGCGGGGAAAGAGCCGGCACCGCAGGTGCTCATGAAGAACTCGCCGTCATAGGAGAACCCGCCGCCGCCCGCCCTGTCGAGCAGTTCCGGCTGCCACACCGTCATGCAGCGCGCAGCGCCCTCCGCGTCGTAGTACGACGGCTGAGAGATCACGCGAAAGCCCTCGAACTCCTCGAAGGCCGTGACGTTGCCCGTGATCCCCATCGTGAGCGAGCTCGGCACCTCGAAAGCGGGGTCCGGAGCAAGGCGCGCGATCTGCGTCGCCCCGGCCTGGAGGGGATCGGTCTGCACACGTTGCACGACCACGAGCAGCGTGGCGAGCGTCGCCACCACGAGCGCAGCCGCCCCCACCATGATCACCGTCGACCGGCGCGGACGCGGCAGAGTGAACCGCGGCCGCTCGGGGGTGGCATCCGGAATCTCGTCCTCGGTGGGAGCGAGATATTCTTCGGGCGCTGCCGGGGCCCGTTCGGGCGTCGGCCCGGTCGAAGTCGCCCGGGCCTCGAGCTCCATCAGACGACGGAGCGCATCGGGGTCGGAGGCGATGTCGGCGGAAGGCGAGTACGCCCGGCGACGCAACTGCGCGAGTTCGTCTTCTTCGTCGATCGACATGAGCCGATTCAACCAGCCGCGGCCGTCCGGGCGTCAGCGGCCCGTGAACTCCGGCGCGCGCTTCGCCTGGAACGCGGCGAAGCCCTCGCGGTAGTCGTTTGTCGCGGCGAGGGCGGCCTGCGCGCGATTCTCGAGCGCCATCGCCTCCCACAGTCCCAGCCGCTCGTCGCGGATCGCCGCGACGATGCGCTTGCTGGCGCGGAACGCCTCGGTCGGGCCGGCCGCTGCCCGGCGGGCGGCGAGCTCGGTGGCATCCTGGACCTCGGATGCCGGGACCACCCGCGAGAAGAGCCCGGCGCGCACGGCCTCGTCGCCCGTCAGCATGCGGCCCGTATAGATGAGGTCGAGCGTGGCGTGGGTGCCGAGGCGCTCGACGAACAGGGCGTGACCACCCGAATCCAGGGTCGCCCCGAGGGCGGCGAAGGGCGAACCGATTCTCGCGTCGTCGGCGACGAAGACGACGTCGGTGGCGATGAGCACACCCAGGCCCACGCCGAGGCACGCGCCGTGAGCGGCGGCGAACGTCGGCGCGGGAAAAGACGCCATGCGACGCAGGAGGGGCGCGAGCGTGGCGTCGAGGTATCCGGCGACGTCGTCGGTCACCGGGTCGACGCCTGAGATGTCTCGTCCCGCGCAGAACGACGGCCCTTCACCGCGGAGGAGCACGGCGCGGGCGCCGTCCGCCTCGGCGCGCTCGTACGCCTCGGCGAGCGCGCGCAGCGCATCGAGACCGAGCGCGTTGCGCCTCGCGGGCGCGTCGAGGGTGATGATCGCGAGGTCGTCGGCGAAGGAGTAGTCGATCACGGCATCCTCATCCGTCGTAGTCGACGCGCACGGCGTCGGAGGTCGGGTGCGACTGGCAGGTCAGCACGTACCCGCGTTCGATCTCGTCGGGCTCGAGCGCGTAGTTCTCGGTCATCGAGACGGACCCCTCGATCACCCGAGCGCGGCACGTGCCGCACACCCCTCCCGCGCACGCGAACGGCACGTCCGGGCGCACGCGGAGGGCGGCGGCGAGGATCGTCTCATTCGCGGCGACCGGGCTGTCGACGTGCGCCGACTGACCGTCGAGCGTGAAGTCGATGGAGCGCACGGGTTCGTCGGCGCGGACGCGCACGGGCCGCGCTCCCCCGGTCTGCGCGGGGGCGTCGCCGTCACCGGCGGTGAACAGCTCGAACCGCACGCGGTCGCGCGGAACGCCCGCCTCGGCGAGCGTCTCGCGACACACCTCGACCAGGGCGAACGGCCCGCAGAGGAACCACTCGTCGACGGATGCCGGGTCGATGAGTCGCGACAGGATCAGGCGCAGCCGCTCCTCGTCGAGCCGACCCGAGAACACCGGGGCTGCACGCTGCTCGCGCGAGAGCACGTGGTGGAGCGTGAGGCGGGACGGGTAGCGGTCCTTGAGGTCGGCGAGCTCGTCGACGAACATGACGTCGGTGGACGAGCGATTGGCGTAGACGATCGTCATGCGGCTGTCGGCGGAGCGCTCGAGGACACCCGCGGCGAGCGCCATGATCGGGGTGATGCCCGACCCCGCGGCGATCGCGACCACGTGACCGGTGGCGATGGACGCCTTCGACACGAACGTGCCCTGCGGGCTCATGACGTCGATCTCGTCGCCCGGACGCAGGCCCTCGTGCGCCCACGACGAGAAGCGTCCGTCGGGGTCGCGCTTGATGCCGACGCTGATCGCGCCGCGGACCGGCGGACGGCACAGCGAGTACGAGCGGCGGAGCTCCTCCCCGTCGACCGTGGCGCGCAGGGCGACGTACTGACCGGGCGCGTAGTCGAAGGCGTCGGCGATCTCGTCGGGAACCGCGAACGTCACCTCGATCGCGGTCGGGGTGAGGGGCCGCACGTCCGCGACGCGCAGGGTGTGGAAGCGCGCGCGGGCGCGCGGGGCGGGTGTCGCGGCGGTACCCGTCGGAATGGCATCCGTCGGCGAAGGGGCGCCGACTCGCGCGCGAGTACTCGAGGCCGAGGAGCGCGAGGGCGTGGCATCCGTCATCGTCATCAGAGGGCCTTGAAGTGGTCGAAGGGCTCGAGGCAGGCGCGGCATTCCCACAGTGACTTGCACGAGGTGGAGCCGAAGCGCGAGAGCTCGTGGGTGTCGAGCGAGCCGCAGCGGGGGCACGCGACGCTGAGCTTCAGTCGGATGGGGCCGGCGGGAGCACGCCCGGTCGGCGGGGCGATGCCGTACTCGGTGAGCTTTCGCCTGCCCTCGTCGCTCATCCACTCCGTGGTCCAGGCCGGGGTGAGGGTGGTCTGCACGACCGCACGGTTGAAACCGGCCGAGGTGAGGGCGAGGACGATGTCGTCGCGGATCGCCTCGACCGCGGGGCAGCCCGAGTACGTGGGGGTGATCGTGACGGTCACCGTTTCGCCGTCGACCCGCACGTCGCGGAGCACGCCGAGGTCGTCGATCGTGAGCACCGGGACTTCGGGGTCGACCACGGCGGCGGCGACCTCGCGCGCGTACTCGACGGTCGCGGTCACCATGTCGCCCCCGGGTGGCGGCGGGCCAGCACCTGCATCTCGGCGACCAGGGGTCCGAACGACGGGTGATGGATGCCACGGCGACCTCCGGCGGACGAGAACGGGATGCCGGGAACCTCGACGTCCTCCTCGGCGAACACCGTCGCGACGACCTCGTCGACCCGCGCGCGCAGCGTCGAGGGACGCACAGCGACCCCGTCGAGTCGGTCGTGGACCGGTTCGTCGCGGAACAGCTCGTCGAGGTACGGCCAGGTGTCGTCGAGGGCGACGAGGAAGCGGCGCCGCGACTGGTCGGTGCCGCCGGCGAGGCGGAGCGTCCACTGCACGGCGTGGTCGCGGTGGTAGTCGACCTCTTTCTCGGCCTTCGCGGCGACGGCGGAGAGCACCGGATCGGTGGATGCCGTGAGGTCGCGGTACAGCTCGACGAGGTACGCGGATGCCAGGAGCTGGCGGACGATCGTGTGGGCGAAGTCGCCGTTCGGCAGTTCGAAGAGCCAGGCGCTGCGGAACTCCTGCTCGTCGCGCCAGTAGGCGAGGTCGTCTTCGGTCCGTCCGTCGTAGCTGCCGGCGTAACGCAACAGGGAGCGGGCGTGGCCGAGCAGGTCGAGGGCGATGTTGCCGAGGGCGACGTCCTCCTCGATCTCGGGGGCGCGGGCGATCCAGCCGCAGAGGTTCTGGGCGAGGATCAGCGCGTCGTCACCGAGGCGCAGCGCGTAGGCGGCGACGTCGGGATCGGTGGCGCGGCCCTCTCCCCCGGCGAGTTCGGCCCCGAGCTCGCGGGCGTCGAGCGAGACGTCTCCGTGCGGATCGTCGCCGTGCGGATCGTCGCCGTGGTGTCCCGCGTCGGGGGCTTCGACAGGCTCAGCCACCGACGCTGCGTGCTCGGCCACCGACGCTCCGCCGTGATCGGTCGAGGTGCTCACAGGTGCGGCACCCCCTCGGACGCGGTGTAGTACACCGCGTGGCGGTAGTTCTTACCCGCCGGCGACTCGAAGAACGCGCCCTTCGCTCCCGGATCGCTCGTGGTCACGGCATCCGAGGGCACGACCCACACCGAGACGCCCTCGCCCCGACGGGTGTACAGGTCGCGCGCGTTGCGCACGGCGAGCTCCGCGTCGGGGGCGTGCAGCGAGCCGACGTGCACGTGACTCAGACCGCGGTTCGCGCGCACGAACACCTCCCAGAGGGGCCAGGTCTCGGTGGAGCTCCCACCCGGCGTCGCCATCAGGCAGCCGCCGTTTCGGTGCGGGCGGCGCTCTTCTTCGCGGCGTACGCCGCTGCGGCCTCGCGCACCCATGCGCCCTCTTCGTGCGCGTCGCGACGGTGCTGACGCCGCATCGTGTTGAGCGGTCCGCGCCCGGCGAGCACCTCGTGGAACTCGCTCCAGTCGATCTCGCCCATGTCGTACTGACCCGTCTCCTCGTTGAAGCGCAGGTCGGGATCGGGCAACGTCACGCCGAGCACGGCCGCCTGCGGCACGAGCATCGAGACGAAGCGCTGACGCAGCACGTCGTTGCTGAAGCGCTTGATGTTCCACGCCGTCGACTGCGCCGAGTTGGGCGAGTCGTCATCCGGGGGCCCGAACATCATCAAGCTCGGCCAGTACCAGCGGTTCACGGCATCCTGAGCCATCTCGCGCTGCGCGTCGGTTCCCTGCATGAGGGTGAGCAGAATCTCGAACCCCTGGCGCTGGTGGAACGACTCCTCTTTGCAGATGCGCACCATCGCGCGACCGTAGGGGCCGTACGAGGCGCGACACAGGGGCACCTGATTGCAGATCGCGGCACCGTCGACGAGCCAGCCGATCGCGCCCATGTCGGCCCACGTGGGCGTGGGGTAGTTGAAGATCGACGAGTAGCGCGCTTTGCCGTCGACGAGCTGCTGCGTCATCTCGTCGCGCGTGATACCGAGGGTCTGCGCCGCGGAGTAGAGGTAGAGGCCGTGACCCGCTTCGTCCTGCACCTTCGCCAGCAGGATCGACTTGCGCTTGAGGCTCGGCGCGCGCGTGATCCACGCCCCCTCCGGCTGCATGCCGATGATCTCGGAGTGCGCGTGCTGGGAGATCTGACGGATCAGGGTGCGGCGGTAGCCCTCCGGCATCCAGTCGCGCGGTTCGATGCGGCCGTCGGCCTCGATGAGCGCGTCGAACATCGCCTCGCCATCCAGGGCATCCGGGCTGGGTGCGGTCATGGTCATCGTCGACTCCTTTACAGACCGATCGTTCAGTAAAACTGTACCCGAGGGCGAGGGGTGCCGCAACGGTGCTGCGGATTCCCGCGCGGACGGGTGAAGTGGGGGCATGGCAGACACCGCGATCTTCGACGTCGACGGCACCCTCGTCGACACGAACTACCAGCACGCGCTCGCGTGGTACCGCTCGTTCCGGCGCTTCGACATCGTTCTGCCCATCTGGCGCATCCATCGCTCGATCGGCATGGGCGGAGACCAGCTCGTCCCCTCCCTCACGAGCGACGAGGTCGAGGAGCGCCACGGCGACGCCCTGCGCGAGGCGTGGACCGAGGAGTTCGAGCCGATGATCGACGAGGTGCAGCCGTTCGACGGGGCGCACGACCTTCTCGCCGAGGTGAAGCGGCGAGGCTTCCAGGTCGTGCTCGCCAGCTCCGGCAAGAGCGAGCACGTCGAGCACTTCCTCGACCTCGTCGATGCGCGCGGTCTCGCCGACGCATGGACCTCGTCCGACGACGTCGAGGCCAGCAAGCCCGCTCCCGATCTCGTGCAGACGGCGCTCGATCGTCTGCCCGGCTCGAGCGGGATCATGATCGGGGATTCCCCGTGGGATGCCATCGCCGCCGCCCGCGCGGAGGTCTCCACGATCGCGGTGCGCACCGGCGGCTTCTCACCCGAGGAACTGCGGGACGCCGGCGCCGCGCACGTGTTCGACAGCCTCCGCGACCTGATCACCGGCCTCGACGACACCCCGCTCGCGCGCGCCCGCGCCTGAAGCGGCGGGGAGCACGGGCGGGACGCCGGCGCGCGCGGTCAGCGCAGGTCGTACACGCGCTTGTACTTGCCCTCGCTGCGCGGGAGCGAGCCCGGCTCCTCGACACGGACATCGACGCTGGTGCCGATGTGCACCTTGATCCGCTGCTGCAGCACGACGCCCGCGGCCTCGCAGACCTCGCGTTCCAGGGCCGGGTGCCTCTCGATGCGGACGGTCATGGCATCCATTCGTCCCTCGCGACGCAGCTCGAGGACGAAGTGCGGGGTGAGGGTCTCGATGCCGAGCACGATCTCTTCGATCTGCGTCGGGAAGAGATTGACGCCGCGGAGGATGATCATGTCGTCGTTGCGGCCGGTGATCTTCTCGATGCGTCGCATCGAGGGGAACGCCGTGCCGGGCTGCAGCCGGGTGAGGTCGCGGGTGCGGTAGCGGATGACCGGGAACGCCTCCTTGGTGAGCGAGGTGAACACCAGCTCGCCCAGCTCCCCATCGGCGACGGGCTCGCCGGTGTCGCCGTCGATCGTCTCGGGGAGGAAGTGGTCCTCCCAGATGTGGGGACCGTCCTTGGTGAGGGCGCTCTCGGATGCCACACCCGGACCCATCACCTCGCTCAGGCCGTAGATGTCGACGGCGGTGAGGTCGAGGCGACGCTCGATCTCACGGCGCATCTCGTTGGTCCAGGGCTCGGCTCCCAGCACGGCGACTCTCAGCGACGTCGACCGGGGATCGACCCCGGCGGCTTCGAGCGCGTCGGCGATCGTGAGGAGGTAGCTCGGGGTGCAGAGGATGGCATCCGGCGCGAAGTCCTGGACGAGCTGCGCCTGCCGCGCGGTCTGCCCGCCCGACATGGGGATGACGGTCGCGCCGAGCCGCTCGATCCCGGCGTGGGCGCCGAGGCCGCCGGTGAAGAGGCCGTAGCCGTACGCGTTGTGCACGCGGTCCCCCGCGCGGATGCCGGCTGCGCTCAGCGAGCGGGCGACGAGGTCGGCCCACCGGTCGAGGTCTCCGGCGGTGTATCCCACGACGGTGGGACGACCGGTGGTTCCGGAGGAAGCGTGGATGCGGCGGACGTCGGGCATCGGAACGGCGAACATGCCGAAGGGGTAGGTCTCGCGCAGGTCGGCTTTCGTCGTGAAGGGCAGCAGCCGGATGTCGTCGAGGCTGCGGATGTCGTCGGGGTGGACGCCGGCTTCGTCGAAGGTCCGGCGGTACAACGCGACGTTCTCGTAGGCGTGCCGCACCGTCCACTTCAGGCGCTCGAGCTGCAGGGCACGCAGGCTCTCGAGCGGGATGCCGGTCGGATCCACGGATGCCGAGAGGTCAGGGCGCGAGGGAACGGTCATGGTCATCGAGACACCTCCGTGGTGGAGAGCGCGGCGTTGCGCTCGTGGGCGTGTGATTCGGTCGCGGCGGAGGTCCCTGCCGCGGTGGAGGTCCCTGAGCTCGTCGAAGGGACCGGGGGCGCCGCGGGCGGACGCCGGTCGGTCGTGATGCTGCGGCCGCGCACCTCGGCGACGAGGTCACCCGTCTCATCGGTCACGCGGATGTCGTAGAGGCCGGTGCGCCCGCTGCGCGCTCGGCGGGCGGCGGTCGCCGTGAGCGTCTGACCCGCCGTCGTGGACTTCAGAAACGTGATGTCGGCGCCGCCGGCGACGGTCACCCGCTCGTCCTCGTTGCAGGCGATCGCGAACGCGGTGTCGGCGAGCGTGAAGACGAGTCCGCCATGGGTGATGGCGAAGCCGTTGAGCATGTCGTCGCGCACGGTCATCGACACCCGCGACTCCCCCGGCGCGTCGTGTTCGACGACCATGCCGAGCATCGCCGACGCCCGATCGTTCCGCATCATCGGGCGCAGGGTCACGCGGGCACCGCCACGGGCGCGGGCGCCCACGTCTTCGCCACGAGCGTGAGCACGTCGTACTGCGCGACGATCTCGTCGTGCTGGTTGCGGATGACGGCATCCCAGCGAACCTCGCCGTACTCGTCGGTCTCGCGCGGGGTGATCTGCTTGGCCGTCAGCGCGACGCGTATACGGTCGCCGGGTGAGACGGGGGTGACGAAGCGCAGGTTCTCGAGCCCCGAGTTGGCGAGCACCGGACCGGGCGCGGGGTCGACGAAGAGTCCCGCCGCCCACGACACCAGCAGGTAGCCGTGGGCCACACGCCCCGGGAAGAAGGGGTTCGCGGCCGCCGACTCCTCGTCCATGTGCGCATAGAAGGTGTCGCCGGTGAATCTCGCGAACACCTCGATGTCGTCGAGGGTGACTTCGCGTTCGGCCGACTCCACGGCATCCCCGATCCGGAGGTCCGAGAGGGGCTTGCGGAACGGGTGCGTCCCCCCGGAGTCGGTCTCGGCTCCCGGATGCCACACCCCCGTGAGCGCGGTCAGCATGCGCGGCGAGCCCTGGATCGCCGTGCGCTGCATGTAGTGCAGAACGGAGCGGATGCCGCCGAGCTCTTCACCGCCGCCCGCGCGCCCCGGGCCGCCGTGTACGAGGTGCGGCACGGGAGCACCGTGCCCGGTCGAGGTGCGCGCGTCGTCGCGGTCGAGGAAGAGCACCCGGCCGTTCATCGCACCCATACGGGTGAGCAGCTCGGTCGCGACTCCGGGGTCGTGGGTCGCGACGCTCGTGACGAGCGAGCCGCCGCCGCGCGCCACGATGGCCGCCGCCTCCGCGACATCGGCGTACTCGACGATGCTCGCGACCGGGCCGAACGCCTCGATGTCGTTGACGGCCGGGGTCGCGGCATCCGCGAAGGCAAGCAGCATGGGCTGCAGGAACGCACCGTCCTCGGACACACCCGAAGGCGCCTCGGCCGCGCCGACGACGAAACGTCCCCCGGCGTCCGTGAGCCTGCGCACCTGCCGCAGCACCTCGTCGCGCTGCTCGATCGAGACCACCGGACCCATCGTCACGCCCTTGGTGCGCGGATCTCCGATGACGACACGTTCGGCGATCTTGGCACGCAACGCCTCGGCCACGGCATCCGTCATCCCCGCCGGCACGATCGCGCGACGGATGGCCGTGCACTTCTGGCCGGCCTTGGTCGTCATCTCGACGAGCAGCTGCTTGACGTACGCGTCGAACTCGGGGGTGCCGGGCACGGCGTCGGGGCCGAGGATCGAGGCATTGATCGAGTCGGTCTCGCTCGTGAAGCGCACGCCCGGCTTCGCCTGGGCGCGAAGACGCTCGGCGGTCGTGGCGCTGCCGGTGAAACCGACGGTGTCGCCGAGATCGAGCAGATCGAACAGACCCGGGACGCTGCCGCTCACCAGCTGCAGCGAGCCCTCGGGCAGGAGCCCGGTCTCGACGACCATGCGCACCCACGCTTCGGCGATGTAGGCCGTGGGGGTCGCGGGCTTGACGATCGTGGGGAGTCCCGCGAGGAACGCGGGCGCGAACTTCTCCAGCGCACCCCACATGGGGAAGTTGAAGGCGTTGATCTGCACCGCCACACCGGGAAGGCGCGTGTACACGTGCCGCCCGAGGAACGAGCCGTCCTTCGACAGCGGCTCGATGGGCCCGTCGAGCACGACCTTCCCCGCGGGCAGCTCGCGGCGCGCCTTCGATGAGAAGGTGAAGAGCACGCCGATACCGCCGTCGACGTCGCTGAGCGAGTCACGTCGGGTGGAGCCGGAGCGCTCCGACAGGGCGTAGAGCTCCTCGCGGCGCTCGTTCAGCGCGATCGCGAGGTTCTTCAGCATCATCGCGCGCTGGGGGAAGGTGAGGGCGCCGAGGCTTCTCTGGCCCTCCCGTCGCGCGTAGGCGACGGCGCGCGCGAGATCGAGCCCGCGGGTGCTGACGCGCACGATCTCGTCCCCCGTCGAGGCGTCGCGGACGATCGCCGCATCGGGATCGTCGGCCGGCGTCCACCACGCGCCGTTCACGTAGCTCGGCAGAAACGTCATCGTTCGCTCCATTCGTAGAATCCGCGGCCGGTCTTACGGCCCAGGTGCCCCTGTGCGACGAGATCGCGCAGCAGCGCGGGCGGGGTAAAGCGCGCTCCGAACGCGCGCTCGAGTTCTTCGGCGATCCCCAGACGCACGTCGAGTCCGACGATGTCGGTCGTGCGCAGGGGGCCCATCGGATGCCGGTACCCCAGCTCCATCGCCGTGTCGATGTCGTGAGCACTCGCCACTCCTTCTTCGAGCATGCGGATGGCTTCGAGTCCGAGTGCGACACCGAGGCGGCTGGAGGCGAAGCCCGGGGCATCGCGCACGACGACGGCGGTCTTGCCGGTGGCCTCGACCCAGCCGGTCGCCGCGTGCACGACCTCGGGAGTCGTGGCGACGCCGGTCACCACCTCGACGAGAGCCGACGCGGGCACGGGGTTGAAGAAGTGCAGACCGAGGAAGCGCTGCGGACCCCGCATCGCTCCGGCGAGCGCGTCGATCGAGATGGAGGAGGTATTGGATGCCACGACCGCGTCGTCGCGCACCGCTCCCTCGATCCGCGCGAGCGCCTCGAGCTTGAACGCGCGGTCTTCGGGGACGGCCTCGATCACCAGACCGGCGTCGGCGAACGCGTCGGTTGCGACGCCGGTCGTGAGGTTGTCGGCATCCGGGATCTCGATGCCCTTCTGCGCCGAGCGGACCAGAGCGGTCTGGACCCGCTCGCGGGCGGCATCGGCTGACTCGGCGTCGCGTTCGACGACATGGACGCGGGCACCGGCGAGCAGGAAGGCGTGGGCGATACCGGCGCCCATGCGGCCCCCACCCAGCACGCCGACGGTCTCGGGGAGCGTGGTCACTTCTTCTTCCTCTCGAGGAACGCGGTCATGCGTGCGCGCTTGTCGGCACTGTCGAACAGCTCGGCCTGCAGCTCGCCGTCGATAGCGGGATGTTCCGTGCGCGGGGCGAGCAGCGCACGCTTGGTGAGGATCGTCGCCCGCACGGAGTTCGCGGCGATGCGGTCGACGATCGCGTGGGCGGCGGCGAGCAGGGCGTCCGGCTCGTGGACGCTCGACAGCAGGCCCCAGGCGAGGGCTTCGTCGGCGTCGATCACGCGGGTGGTGAGGAGCAGCTCGCTCGCGCGCGCGTGGCCGACGATCTCGGGCAGGCGCCACGCGGCGCCCGCTGCGGCGATGATGCCGAGGCCGGGTTCGGGATTGCCGAAGCGCACGCGCGGGGTGCCGAGCCGGATGTCCGCGGCGTACGCGAGCTCGGCTCCCCCGCCGAGCGCGTACCCGTCGACGGCGGCGATGACCGGCATCGGCAGATGGCGGATGCGGTCGAAGACGGTCGCGTTGATGCCGCGGCGGGCGTCGTCGCCGGTGCGCTCGCGCAACTGCACGATGTCGGCGCCGGCCGCGAAGATACCGCCCGCTCCGGTGAGGATCAGCGTGCGCGGGCGCTCCTCGAGCTCGGCGCACAGCGCGTGCAGTTCGTCGACCATGACCTGGTCGATCGCGTTGCGGCGTTCGGGGCGGTCGAGGGTCGCGACGACGCGGTCGTCGCGCGCGTCGACACGCAGGGTGGGGGCTGCGGGAGCCCCTCCGCCGGGCTCGGGGACGTCGGTCGCTGCGTGCGTCGTCTCAACCATCGACCCGCTCCACGATCATCGCGGTGCCCTGGCCCACGCCGACGCACATCGTCGCGAGGCCGTACCGCGCGTCCTCTCGCTCCAGCCGACCGAGCAGAGTGACGAGCAACCGCGACCCGCTCGAGCCGAGCGGGTGTCCGAGCGCGATGGCCCCGCCGTCCGCGTTGACGCTCTCGGGGTCGAGGCCGAGCCGCCGCATGCACGCGAGCGACTGCGATGCGAACGCCTCATTGAGTTCGACCGCCCCCAGATCGGATGCCGAGAGCCCGGCCTTCGCGAGTGCTCTCTCGGTCGCGGGCACCGGACCGAGTCCCATGACCTCGGGAGCCACTCCCGCCGAGGAGTACGCGACGATCCGCGCGCGCGGCCGCAGGCCGTACCGCTCGACCGCCTCGGCGCTCGCCACCACGATCGCGGAGGCGCCGTCGTTGAGGGAGCTCGCGTTGCCCGCGGTGACCACCTCCCCGCCCTTGACGACGGGCCGGAGTCCCGCGAGCACCTCCAGCGAGGTGTCGCGACGCGGCCCCTCATCGGTGTCCACCGATCCGCGAGCGGTCTCGACGGCGACGATCTCGTCGCGGAAGCGTCCGGCATCCTGAGCCCGGATCGCCCTCTCGTGGCTGCGGAGAGCAAACGCGTCGGCGTCGGCACGGGAGATCCCGTCGACCCGGGCCACCTCTTCGGCGGTCTCGGGCATGGTGAACGTGGCCTTGTCGCGAGCGGCGAGGCGCGGGTTGGTGAAGCGCCAGCCGATCGAGGTGTCGAACGCCTCACCCGGCTTCGCCCACGCTTTCGACGGCTTCGCCTCCACCCAGGGTGCGCGCGTCATCGACTCCACGCCTCCCGCGACGACGAGGTCGGCGTCGCCCGCGCGCACCGCCTGGGCGGCGAGCGCGATCGCGCTCATCCCGGAGGCGCACAAGCGATTCACGGTGAGGGCGGGAACGGCATCCGGAAGCCCGGCGAGCAGCACGGCCATGCGCGCGACGTTGCGGTTGTCTTCGCCGGCCTGGTTCGCCGCTCCGAGGATCACCTCGTCGATCGCGGTGACCGGAACGCCCGCGCGGGCCACGGCTTCGCCGACGACGAGGGCGGCGAGATCGTCGGGACGGACGGATGCCAGAGCCCCGCCGTACCGGCCGACCGGGGTGCGCGCACCGCCGATGAGAAACGCCTGCGACATCGCCATCCTCTCCCCCGCCGGCTCTGGCGGGGTCGTCTCCACCTCGTCCGCGAGGTTTTCCGACCGATCGTTCAGTAATCATGTCAGAGGATGCCGCCGAGGGCAACGCCACGGCGTCGCCGCCGGTGCGTCGGGAGGAACCGAGGGGGTCAGGCCGGGCCGCGCCGCCACCAGGCGATCACGAACACCACGAGCCCGGCCACGAGGGCGGCCAGAACCCACAGCACGATGAGGTAGTCGATCCACGACCCGATGGGCGGCGAGCCGGGGAGGAAGTTGCGCAGCGGGATCGTCGCGAAGAGCATCGCACCCATCCACCCCAGGGCGGTGATTTCGACCTTGCGCCGGCCCCGCAGCACGGCGATCGCGACGACGAGCACGAGCGTCGGGATGATCACCATGAGCGTCAGCAGCACGATCCCGAACGCGACCGTGGCTCCCGACCGAGAGGCCGTGAACTCGACCGTGACGAAGCCGTCCGGCCCGTCCCGCTCGGTCATCGCGATGTCCCACCCCGAGATCCCTCGACCGCTGAGGTGCACCGTCGACGGGAGGGGGACGGACTCCCCCTGGGCGTCGTCCACCACGGGGACCAGGAACGATCGCACCGAGTACCGGTCGAAGGGCCACTGCTCGACGGCCCCGTCCATGACGAAGGACAGCTCCGTCGGGGCGACCAGGGTGTCAGCCTCGTAATGCACGGCGCGTGATCCCGCGATGGCCGAGACCAGGACGGAGAAGGGCTTCTCGACCACGATGCCGTCGGTGTAGTCGTTCACCCCCGTCTGACCGGGCAGCAGCGACAGGGTGAGGCGATTCGTCGCGGCATCCATCTTCTCGGGGCTCAGCACGAGCGAGACCGCTCCGTCGGGGACGTTCTCCTCGCCGCTGGACAGCACCTCGCTGCCGCTCGCGTAGAGGGCCACGACCGTGACGTAGAGCGCGACGATCACCACGATGAGACCGCCGAGGCCGACGACGGTGCGGCGCCGGGGCCGCGCAGGGGAGGTCACCGTGTCAGTGTGGCAGAGCCGGCGCCGCGGCACCCTCGGGGCGTGGCGCGAGCCGCGAGTCGCGCGGCGGCGAGACTCGGTCGCACCCGCCGATAGCCTGGAAGGGCGCGCGCGGGGAGTCCGCCCGGCGTCGGGCACTCGACGAGGAGGGGCGATGATCCTCATCACCGGGGCGACCGGTTTCATCGGGTCGCACACCGTGCGAGCGGTGCGCGACCGCGGTCACGAGGTGCTCGCGGTGAGCCGGTACGACTGGCGCGACGAGGCACGGTTCGTCCTCGGAGCCGAGCTTCCGGAACTCGCCCGCGTGCACCCCGGCGACCCCGCAGCGCTCGAGACCCTGGTGGAGGAACGGCGGCCCGACGCGATCATCCACCTCGATGCCTTCGTGAACCCGGTGGCCCTCCGCGACGACCCCGCTCGGGCGGTCGAGGCGAATGTCGAACCGACGCTCGCACTTCTCGAGCTGAGTCGGCGGTACGGGGTCGGACGGTTCGTCCTCGCGTCGACCGTGGCGGTCCTGCCATCCATCCGCTACGAGCCGATCGATGCGGCCCATCCCCTCGTCACCCCGCGCGAAGGACCCGCGGGCGGCTTCTACGGTGTCTCGAAGGCCGTGTCCGAGATCCTGGCGCTCGGCTACGCGGATGCCTTCCCCCTCGACGTGCGGATCGTTCGGCCGAGCGCGGTCTACGGGTTCGGGATGCAGTGGCCCATCGGCGTCAAACCGGTCGTCGAGGGCATCGTGGAAGGGCGCGAGGTCGAGATTCCCACGAGCGGTCCGCCCCGCGACTTCACGCCGGTCGAGGACGTCGCCGCGATCTTCGCGGCCGCAGCCGACTGCCCCGCTGACGCCGACCGCGTGTTCTTCGCCGCCACCGGGCTCCCGCTCACGACCCCGGCGGAGTACCTCGACGTCGTGCGGACGACGTTCCCCGATGCGCGGATCCGGACCGTCGACGAGGACGCGGACCCCGCGGGGGTCGAGAGTCGGTACCGCGGGGTCGTCGACATGTCCCCGGCGCGCGACCAGCTGGGCGTGGAACCCGCCTTCGCCACGCTCGGGGACGGGCTGCGGCACTACGCCGAGCAGTACCGGCGCTTCCGCGGCGCGCCCTGAGGCCCGCGAGGCCCGCGCGGCCCGGGCGGCGGCCCGCGTGGCCTCCCGAGACCGTCTCAGCCGCTGGTCGCCCCGCGAAACGTCCGCAGTGCTGCCTCGAGATCCGGATGATCCGCGGCGTACGTGTCGAGGTCGATGCCCGCGAGAGCGGCATCCCAGGCCTGTCGAATACTGCGCACGCCGGCAGCGGGGCCGTCGGGGTGCGCCATGATCCCCCCGCCGCAGACGTACATCAGATCGTCCGTGCCGACGGCCGCGTACGTGTCGGCGGCCTGCTCGGCCGATTGCGCCGACGAGAAGACGGGCATGGCCGCGGGCCCGCCGTTGATCGGCTCGAGCACGGCGCGAGCCGAGGCGACGACCGAATCGTCCGGCTCCCAGAACTTGTTGCGCAGACCGTTGACGTGCAGGTGGTCGGCGCCCGCGAGGCGCCACAGCTGCTGCCATACCCGGTAGGAATAGCCGAGAAGCGGGAAGCGCGTCATCGCGCCCCAACCGTTGCGGTGCGCGTGGATCGGCAGAGAGCTGTGCAGCCGCAGGTCGCGGAGGCCGGCGATGCCGACCGCGTTGACGCTCACCATGAGACAGTTGCCACCGCGCTCGGCGACGAGATCGGCCCGCCGACGCATCTCGTCGATGTCGCCGCTCAGGTTGACCGCGTACAGGGGACGCCGTCCCGTGACCTCCGCCGCACGGTCGAGGCCCCGCAGCACCGCGTCGAGGCGCTCCTCGAACGGCGAGTGCGGCGAGTCGGCCATCAGCTCGTCGTCCTTGATGAAGTCGAGGCCCGCGCGCGCGAGATCCTCCGCGAGCACGCCGGTCTGCTCCGGTGTGAGGCCCACGCTCGGCTTGATGATGGTTCCGATGATCGGACCGGTGCGCACATCCGCGACCTCCCGCGTTCCCGCGGCACCGAACTGCGGTCCCGGGTGCGCCCGTCCGAAAGCCTCGGGAAGCGAGAGATCGGTCAGACGGATGCCGGAGAGCTGCTGCAGCTCGAAGAGGTTGCCCGCCACGGTGGCCAAGAGGTTGGGAAGCGCGGTGCCGACGTTCTCGAGGGGGAAGGACAGTTCGACCTCGCCGCGCTGCACGGGACCGGGGCCTCGCGAGCCCGACAGCGACGGCTCACCGCCCTCCTCCGTGAGCACCACGCTCTCGACGCGCGCCGCATGCCGGCGGTGCAGTTCGGGCGTCTCGCCGGGAAGCGCGATGAACGTCCCCGTGGACTGCTCACCGGCCATCGCGGCCGCGGCGCGTTCGAGGCCGATCGAGGTCTCGATGACGTAGTGGGCGTGGATTCGGTCGGAGCTCATGATGACGCTTTCGGATCGGGGGCGGAGAAGGGGGTGACCAGACGCACCGCGTACGGGGAGAGGTCGATGTCGACGCCGTCGACCTCGCCGTGCCGGGCACGGCCCGAGAGATCGCCGACGAGCGTCCCGGACTCCACGGGCAGCGCGACGAGACCGGCCCGGAGATCGAGGATCGGCGTCCCGATCGTCGCGGACGCGGCCACGGCGGCGATGACCTCGCCGGACGGGGTCAGGCGGGCGGTGCCGGCATCCGTCACTCCCCGGGGACCGCTCACCTCGAGCGCCGTCACACGAGAGACGCCCTCCGCGGCGAGGGCCGCGAGAGTGGCGAGCAGCCAGCTCGCGGCGAACTCGTCGTGCTGACGCGGATCCACGGACTCCGGGTCGCGGTCGAGACGGTCGATGCGGTGCCCCTGACGGTACAGCGAACGCCGAGGTCGGAGGGTGAGGGCGCCGATCCCGACCGGTCGACCCCCGCCCAGCCGCCGGGCGGTGTCGATCATCGCGGGCACCGCCTCGGTCGTCTCGATGATCGAGCGTTCGAAGCCGTCGTGCACCTGCGGGGTGAGGCTGAAGGTCACCTCGTCGGCGTCGGCCGGATCGGGTTCGCCGCGGCCCAGTTCGGCGAGGTTGTCGTCCGTACCCACGACGACGACCGCCCCCGAGAGCTGGTCGGCGAGGGCGCGACGCACGAGCGCGACCGCGCCGCCCGAGGTCACCGAAGCTCGGAGCGAGAACACCAGCACCGCACGCAGCGCGGCGCGTCGCCGTGCGAGGCGCTCGCGGACCGCACGGAGCGCAGCGTCAGAGTCATCCTCGAGGTGCAGGGCGAGCTCCACGGGAAGGTCCTCGCACGCGTCCAACTGGTCGAGACCCCGGGCACCGCCGTTCTCGCACACGACGTCGACGCGTACGTGGTCCACGCCGAGCCGTTCGACGCGCGAGCGCACCTCGTCGGCGCCGAGGTCGGCATCCCGGGGTCCGAGCTGAAC
The DNA here is from genome assembly GCF_048381605.1 of Microbacterium sp. S1037. NCBI lineage: Bacteria > Bacillati > Actinomycetota > Actinomycetes > Micrococcales > Microbacteriaceae > Microbacterium > Microbacterium sp. S1037. The sequence continues at coordinate 650,239 of NZ_JBLWIG010000003.1, read as the reverse complement.
GCCGAGGCTCGGGCGGGGACGCGGGGCAGAACGATCGGATCGAATCGCGAACGGTCCGAACGGATCCGCCGCCGCATCGACGGCCCCCGTCGCACGAATGCCGGTGACGCGCAGATCGACCGCCTGGCGCACCCACTCCCCGGCCTCGAGCCGATACGGGTAGGGCAATGCCAGCGGGCGGCTGTAGGTCTTGAACGACGCGTCCGACCAGTTGCGCTGGTCTTCGGTCTCGAACACGTCTCCCTCGAGGGCGATGTGCAGCCGGCATCCGTCGGCGACGTCGAGGGCGAGTCCCGTGATCGCCGACCACGGCTGGTGCGGCGAGACGTGCTCGGGAAAGCGGGAACGGGAGCGGGTGCCCTCGGCGTGCGTCAGGTCGACCTCCGCACCGGCCTGTGTGAGCGGATGCAGGACGACCAGGCCGACGCGGTTCGTCTCGACCGCGCCGTCGACGACGGCATCGGCGGAGTACCGCAGGCGATCCCCGCCGACGCGGATGCGCGTGGTCGCCTCGACCGCCCCCGAGGGGAAGTCGTGCCGCGATCGCATCTCGACGACGACCTCCCGATCGGATCGTCGCGTCACACGGACGTCCCGATCTCCGACGATCGTTCCCCACGCGTCGTCCCGGACGACGAACTGGATGCCGCGCGCCACCTCGATGCCCGCGTAGGACACGTGGGCGAGGTCGCCCGTCGGGGTGAGATCGAACTCCCACGGCCCGACCGAGAAACGCTCCGCTGTCGCCTGCGTCATCCGTCCCGCTCCCCCGCCCTCAGTGGTTGACGATCTCGTCGACGCTGGCCGCGATGATCTCGTCGTCGAACACGCGCTTCCAGTCGTCCTTGAACAGGATGTCCTTCGCCGTGGCGATGGCTTTGAGCGCGCCGTCCGAGAACGGCGAGCCGATCTCCCCGAAGACGATGGCCAACTCGACGTTGACGTGACCGAGGATGAAGGCGCGCGCCGCCTCGGCGGGCACGCCCCGGCGGACGGCTTCGTCCATCGCCTCCTTGATGATCGTGACGCAGGTCGCGGCTGTGGTCTCGGCCAGCACCGGCTCCAGGAGCACCATGTTCTCGACGGTGATGCGGTGAGCCGTCAGCACGGGGGCGAAGAAGGCCCGCACGACCTCCTCAGCGCGAGCGTAGTCGGCCTCGTCCCCGGAGATGAGGGCGATCACCACGTCCTGCCGGGCGGCGACCCCGCCGAAGTAATCGGTCTGCGCCACCGGGTCGGTCTCGGAGTTGTTGAACACCGAGGGGTGGCACGGGTGGCACGCGACGAAGCTGACGTCATCACGCTCGGGCAGGTGGCCGGCGTACGGCGCGGCGGCGTCGAGGACGATGAGCGTCGCGCCCGACTGCATGAGCGGAACGGCCTGCTCCGCGACGACGCCGATGCGGTTGTCCGGCACGGCGAGGATCACGACGTCGGCGACCGAGACGGCATCCGCGAGACTCGTCGGTGTCGCACCGCGCTCGGCGAGGCGCGCGACGCCGGCCTCACTGGGCTCGACGAAGAGAAGGTCGTAGTCGGTGGAGAGGAGGTTGTCGGTGAGCCGCGAGCCCATCTTTCCTCCGGCGCCGACGAGGGCGATCGTGGTCATTTGTTCCCTTTCTGGTGGTTCTTTCGCCGTCACCGCGGGGCGTCCGCGACGAGGGCGTCGGCGCCCAGCTCGGCCAGCCGGACGAAGTAGTCGGGGCCGCCTACGCCCCCGCCTTTGAGGCACAGCTCGAGCCCGTCGATGCGCGGGTCGTCGCTGACCGCGGAGCACAGCGGCGCCCCCGGGGTGAGGCGTTGGATCATGCGGAGAGCCCGGATGCCGAGACCCCGCGCCACATGACCGGAGGTGTCGCCGCCCGCGACGACGAGGCGAGAGACATCGGCCCTGGCGAGGACGCGCGCCGCGATGTCGGCGAGCGCCCGGGACAGGTCTCCGCCCGCGACGGGACGGGCACCGGCAGCGGGCGGTGGCGCGAAGACGAGGACGTGCTCGCCGTCGGTCGCCGCGGAGGCCGCACGGGCGGCGACCTCCTCTCGGGCCTGCTCGCCCGCGATCGGGTCGGTGACGGCGACCGGATCGAGGTCGACGCCCCGGAAGCCGGCGGCGAGCGCCGCCTCGGCCTGCCGCTGCGTCGCCGGAGCGCGAGAGCCCGAGACGACGAGCGTCGCACCGGGGGCACGGACGGCGCCCGCCGGCGCGAGGCCGCGTCGCTCCCACGCGGCGCCGAGAGCGTATTCGACGCCGGAGGATCCCACCACCGCCGCCGTCGTCCCCCGAGCCGCGGCGCGGGTGAGGACACGATCGAGGGCCCGCCCGACCTGACGTTGCGTGGCCGCGCCGTCGACATCGAGCAGCACCACCCCGTGTTCCTCACCGAGGACGGAGTCGACGCGTTCGGCGACCTCGGCGTCGGCGCCGTCGAGCGTCGCGACATCGAGGAGCGCGATCGGCAGCGCGGTCTGCGCGGCGAGATGCGCACGCAGGTCGGCCTCGGTCATCGGGGTGATCGGGTGGACGGTCATCGCCGGGTGCCGATCCAGCCGGAAGACCGTGCCCTCGAAAGTCGCGAAGAGCGTGCCGAAGGCGGTCCAGCGGCCCAACTGCGGCACGCCCACGACGAGCGGGACGGCGTCGTCCGAGCCGACCGCGGCACGGAGGATCTCGGTCGCCCGGCCGATGCTGCCGATCGTCGGTGCCGAGTCGAACGTCGAGCACATCTTGTAGTGCAGGAGCGGGGCACCCAGTCGCGCGAGCGCTCCGAGAACCGGCGGGAGCTCGGCATCCATCTCCTCCGGCGACATCGTCCGGCCGATCCCGGCCACACCCACCGCGCGGACCCCGTCGTGTGCGGCGATCTCGTCGGGCGTCGGCGGGTCGAGGAACAGCAGCGTCGACAGTCCCAGATCCTCGAGGGTCTCCATCACGTCCGTGGATCCCGTGAAGTCGTCGCCGTAGAAGGTGAGCACGAGCCCGTCCGCGGGCGGCTGCGGCGCGGTCATCCCTCGGTCCTCTCCGACATGACGACCCGGCGGGTCAGCTTCTCGAGACGGCCGGTGCGCAGCGCGTCGATGAAGACGGCGAGCAGAATGATGCACGCCTGGATCATCGGCGTCACGTAAAGATCCACCTGCAGGAACTGCAGACCCGTCTGGATGAGCTGGATGAGGAGCGCGCCGACGACCGTCCCCGGGAAGACCGAGCCACGTCCGCCGAACAGGCTCGTCCCGCCGAGCACCGCCGCCGCGATGGCGTCGAACTCGTCGCCCGAGCCGAAGCCCGGGGCGGCCGTGCGCAGTTGCGTCATCGCCACGAAGGCCGCGAGTCCGGTCAGCGCACCCGCGATGACGTAGACGGTGAACAGCACACGCCGAACCGGGATGCCGGCCCGCTCGGCCGCCGCGCGGTCCTCACCGGTGGCGAGGAGCTGGCGGCCGAACGGTGTCCGCGTGACCACGAGGTGGGCGACGAGGACGACGAGCGCGAAGATCCACACGGGCAACGGGATGCCGAGGATCGGCTGGGAGCCGAGCTGGGTGATGACGTCGGGGTAGTTCACCTCGCGCGACTGGGACAGACCCAGACCCGCGCCGCGGAACACCGTCAGCATCGCGAGGGTGACGATGAACGGCACGAGCCGGAGGAACGAGATCGCGAATCCGTTGACGGCCCCCAGCACCACGCCGACGCCGACGGCGATGAGCGGGACCACGAACACCGGCAGGGCCGCGGCGTTGATGACCTGCCCGACGATCACGGCCGTGAGGTACAGCATCGAGCCGACCGACAGGTCGATCCCCGCCGTCATGAGGACGAGGGTCATGCCGACCGCGACGATGCCGATGTAGGCGGTGCTGCGGGCGACGTTCGCGAGCGTCTGCAGATCGAAGAAGCGCGGGTCCAGCAGGGAGAACACGACGAACACCACGATGAGCAGGATGATCGGCACGTTCGCCAGCGCGAGCTGGCGCAGTCTCTGCGTCATCGCGAGACCTCCTCGTCGAGCGGGGCATCGTCGGACGCCATCGGTGAAGCGGCGTTCTCGCCGAAGGCGGCGCCGAGGATGCGACGCGCGTCGAAATCCTGACGGGCGAAGGAGCCCACGAGCCGCCCCATCCGCATGACGAGGATGCGGTCGCAGATGCCGATCAGTTCGGGCAGTTCCGACGAGATCGCGAGCACCGCGGTGCCCGCGTCGGCGAGCTCGAGAGTGGTGCGATACACCTCGTACTGGGCACCCACGTCCACGCCCCGAGTGGGCTCGTCGAGGATGAACACGCGCGGCGTGGTCAGCAACCACTTCGCGATGACGACCTTCTGCTGGTTGCCGCCCGACAGCGACCGCACGGGCGCGCGATCGAGGTCGACGGACTTCAGGCGCAGGCCTTCGGTGACCTCGGCGACGTCGCGAGCGAGCGCTCGGCGCCGGACGGGCCCGAGCACTCCCCCGGCCCAACGTGTCAGCGAGGGCAGGGCCGCGTTGGTCTGCACCGGAGAGTCCATCAGGAGGCCCTCGCCGCGGCGGTCCTCGGTGACGAAAGCCAGTCCCCGGGCGATGCGTCCCCGCGTGGAATGCGCGGAGAGGTCTTCGCCGTCGACCCGCACGGTGCCGCGGTCGGCGGGGTCCAACCCGTAGATGATGCGTGCCAGCTCGGTGCGACCGGCGCCCATCAGGCCGAACAGTCCCACGACCTCCCCCTCGTGAACGGTCAGGTCGATGGCATCCACGACGCCCTTCGCCGAGAGGTCCCGCACCTCGAGGACCGGTGTGTCCGTCGCCGCACCCCCGCGCCGGGGGAACCGGTCATCGAGGGTACGACCGACCATGAGCGTGATGACCTCGCTCACAGGGAGCTCGGATTGCGGACGCACGTCGACGAGTGCCCCGTCGCGCATGATCGCGATGCGGTCCGACAACCTCTCGATGTCCTCGAGGATGTGCGAGACGTAGATGATCGACGTTTCCGCGGCGGTGAGCGAGCCGATGAGCTCGAACAGGCGGGCGGTCTCGCGCGAGGTGAGCGAGGTCGTCGGCTCGTCGAGGATGACCAGCTTGGGCGACCCCACGGCGGCCTTCGCGATCTCGAGCATCTGGCGCTGCCCGGGGCTCAGATCCTCGACGAGGGTGGATGCCGAGAACGGCAGGTCCATGAGCGCGAGCGCTTCCTCGGCTCGGGCGCGAGCCGCGCGACGGTCGGTGAACACGCCGAGCCGGCGCGGCGAGTCGGTGAGGAACATGTTGTCGGCCACGGTGAGCGGGGCGAACAGATTGAGCTCCTGGTGCACGTGGGCGATGCCCGCACGCCGCGCCTCGGCCGGGCTGTGCGGCTCGTACAGGATGCCGTCGACGAAGAGCTCGCCCTCGTCGGGCCGGAAGACGCCGCCGACGATGTTCATGAGCGTGCTCTTGCCGGCACCGTTCTCGCCGACGAGGCCGAGGACCTCGCCGGGAGCGATTTCGAGAGAGATCCCCTTGTTCACGGGGACGCCGTAGAAGCCGTGCGACACCGCGTCGATGCGCAGGCGGGGCGCGGTCATCGGGCACCGCCCAGCAGTCGGGTCCGGGCGACGTCGAGAAGGGCGGCCGCCACGATCACGAGACCCTTCACGATGAAGACGACCGTGAACGGCAGGTTCAGCAGGTTCAGGCTGTTCGAGAGGACGACGAAGAACAGCGCCCCCAGAGCGGCCCCGAGGACCGATCCCTTCCCGCCGAAGAGCGACACCCCGCCGATCACGGCGGCGCCGATGACGTCGAGGAGCAGATCGTCCGCGAGCGTCGGCCGCCCGGCCTCGAGACGGGCGGAGTATAGGAGGCCGCCGACGGTGGCGAACACGCCGGACAGGGCATAGGCCGTGACCACGACGCGCTTGTACGGCACGCCCGAGATGATCGCCGCGTCCCGGTTGGTCCCGGCGGCGTAGATCCAGCCGCCGAAGGGCGTGCGCCCGAGGAGGTAGTGGGCCGCGAACCCCAGCGCGACGGCGATGAGGGCCGGAACCGTCAGGGCGCCCCAGAGCGACGTCTGTCCGATCGCGACGTAATCGTCGGGGAGGTTCGCGACGTTCTCGCTGCGGGTGAGCCACACGGCGACCGCACTGAAGAGCAGCATCGTGCCGAGCGTCACCATGAACGGCGGCATCCGCAGTCGGGCGATGGCCAGCCCGTTCAGCGAGCCGAGTAGTGCCCCGATGACCACGACGATGAGAAGAGCCGACAGGATGCCGGGCCATCCTCCCCCGAGCGGTCCGCCGTCCGGTCCGATCACCGTGTTCCACAGCACCGAGTTCTGGAACAGCGCGGGCTCGAGGGCTCGCGACACCAGGAGCGCGCCCACCGTGTTCGTGAGATTGATGATCGCCGTCTGCGCGAGGTCGATGCCTGCCAGGACGAGGACGAACGTCTGCCCGATCACGATGATCGCGAGGGGCCAGAAGTTGGACAGGACGTTGACCATGTTGCGCTCGGTCAGCAGGCCCCGAGCGAAGGGCGCCATGGCCAGGATGAAGACGACGATGAGGATCGCGACGAACCCCTCACCGGCGAGGAGCCGGCGAAGGAGCGCCCGATGCCGCGGCGGCGGTGCCGAGCCGCTCGACGACGAGGTCGTCGAGGCGGCCGGGGTGGGGGTGGTGGTCGACACGAGCGGGCGCTCCTTCCTGGTCGGTGTACGGGTCAGCTGGCGGGCGGGGTGATGACGCAACCCCACATGTCCTGTGAGCGGTCGGCGAAGTTGCTCGCCGTGAGGGCGAACCCGGGGTCGACGATCGTCTCGTCGGGGTCGGTCTCGCCCTTCTCGATCGCCGCACCCAGGGCGCCGAGCATCGCCGAGGCCTCCGAGAACAGGTCCTGCACGCCCGTGGCGTCGACGTAGCCCGATTCGATCAGGCCGCACGCGCGGTTGTCGCCGTCGAGGCCGCCCATGATCACGTGCCCCTCCTGGCCCACCGGCTTCCACTTGCCGAGCGGCTCGAGGACCGCCTGGATCTGCGGGAAGAGGAAGTCGCTCGAGGTGAAGAGCACATCGACGTTCGGGTTCGCCTGCATCGCTGCCTGCAGGTTGGACTGTCCGGTGGCGGCGTCCCAGTTGGTCTGCACCTCGATCGGCGCGAGGAACAGGTCGGGATTGGCCTCGATCACGTCCATGAACCCGTTGCGCCGCTGGACGGCGTTCTGGTCACTGAGGTTTCCGACCATGATGAGCGGCTGCACCTTTCGGCCGAGCTTGGTGGCCTCGTCGGCGAGGTACTGCATCGTCTGGGCCGCGACATCGCGGTTGTCGGCGACCGAGATGATCGCCGCGCCGTCCTCGGACGCCGGCGGTCGGTTGAAGATCCCGATCGGGATGTCGGCGTCGTTCGCCTCTTTGATGATGGTGTTCGCGCTGGACCCGTCTTCGGGGATGACGATGATGCCGTCGACGCCCTGCGTGATGCAGTCCCGCACCTGCTCGAGCTGGCGGTTGGGGTCCTCGTTCGAGTTGTGCTCGATGACGGTCGCGTTCGCGGCGGCCAGCGAGTCGCCGATCGATTTGATGCCCGCTGCCCAGAACTCCGTCTCGCTGCCCGAGAAACCGAAGCAGATGCGCTTGCCGCTGAGGTCGGATCCGACCTCGACGCTGATGTCCTGCTCCGCAGCGGCGGAGTTGCCCCCCGCCCCTCCGCCGGTGGTTCCGCACGCGGTGAGAGCGCTGACGAGGGCGAGCGCTGCGGCGGCAGCGCCCAGTGCACGGTAACGGATCACGAGGCCTCCTTGACTCGAAATACGGCAAACCATTGCTGCCGTCGGTTCTCTCGAAACGTAGCCACGGTTTCTACAAACCGCAAGTTTTACGCGCCATTTGGCCTATTTGGTATTTGGTATACCAAAAACACTGCTACCGTTTGGCTCGCCCATCATCGATGATGGTTCGAAAGCGAAAGCGAGAGTCATGAGCGACTTCGGCCCCCTCACGCGGCAACCGTCCCTGGCGACCCGCGTGTCGGACGAGCTGTTGGAGGCGATCGCCTCCGGACGTTTCCGCGCGGGTGAGCGCCTGCCCAGCGAGCGCGAGATGAGCGAACGCTTCGGGGTGTCGCGCACGGTCATCCGAGAGGCGATACGCACCCTCTACGCCAAGGGAGTGCTCGAGGTGTCCGAGGGCCGCGGGACGCAGATCGCCACCGTCTCGGCGAGCCGCGTCACCGAAGCCCTCGAGGTCTATCTGCGTGGAGCGCAGTCCCAGGACCTCCTCCGCCCCGAGCACATCGCCGAGGTCCGCGAGACGCTGGAGACCCGTCTCGTCGAGCTGGCGTGCGCGCGCGCGACCGACGACGACCTCGACGCCATCTCGGCCGCCCACGAGCGAATGGCGGCCGCACGCGACGCGGACACCGCCGCCGTCCACGACGCCGAGTTCCATCGACTTCTCGCGCGCTCGACGCACAACGCCCTCATGCTCACCCTCATCGAATCGATCAACGCCACGATGAAGGCCATCCGCTCGACGAGCCTGTCCACCGAGGGTCGCCTGCCGATCGCGCTGGCCGAACACGCCGCCGTCCTCGACGCGGTCCGCGCGCGTGATCCGGAGGCGGCGCGACGGGCGATGCGCCGTCACCTCGACGGGTCCGAGCGCTACTACGACGCCGCGACAGAGGCACCCGCATGACCGGCCGCCTGGAGGGCAAGGTGGCCCTCGTCACCGGCGCCGCGTCGGGAATCGGCCTCGCGACCGCCCAGCGCTTCGCACGGGAGGGGGCGCGGGTGTTCGGGCTCGACCGCGACGGCGACCGACTCTCTGCGGCACTCGACGGGACCGGGCGCGCGCTCGTCGCCGACATCACCGATGAACACTCCGTCGCCGCGGCCTTCCGGCAGGTGCACGATGCGCACGGTCGGCTCGACGTCGTCGTCGCCAACGCCGGAGTGCAGTTGTTCGGCGCGGACGCGCCCATCGCCGACCTCGATCTCGAGGTGTGGCAGCGCACCGTCGACATCAACCTCACCGGCACCTTCCTCACCGTGAAGCACGCCGTCCGGGCGATGCTCGCCACGGGCGGGGCGATCCTCGTCACCGGCAGCCCCACCGCCCTGACCGGCGAGGGTGCCCCGTATACGGCGTACTCCACGACGAAGGCCGGCGGGATGGGACTCGTGCGCACGGTCGCCGCGGCCTACGCCCCGGTCGGCATCCGCGTCAACAGTGTCGTGCCCGGCTTCACCGCCACGCCCCTCGTCGCCGCGCTGGCGGACGACGCGGCCTCGCGCGCCGACATCGTGTCGCGCGTGCCCCTCGGTCGCGCCGGAACCCCTGACGACGTGGCCGCGATGATGGTGTACCTCGCCTCCGACGAGGCGTCGTTCACGACCGGCAGCACGTACTTCGTCGATGGCGGAATGACTGTGCTCTGAGGCCCCGCGCGGTCTCCGACCGCCTGGTCAGGGCATGACAGGAAGCCTGGCCGACGCCGTCTTGCTCAGTGCACGCACGCCCGCCGCAAACGCCTCGACGCTCCCCTCGGGGAGCGCATCGATCAGGAACGTCTGGATGTTCCGCGCGTGCACGGCGCTCGCCTCGCGCACGGTTCGCTCACCGAGGGGCGTCAGGCGCACGAGCTGCACTCGACCGTCTTCCGCGGAGGCGTGCCGTTCGACAAGCCCCTGCTCGACGCCGCGGTGAACGAGGCGCGTGGCACCGCCGGAGGTCACGACCTTGGCCTGGGCGATGTCCTTGAGCGAGACGCCGGTCTCGCCGCCGCGGGCGACGATGAGGAGCAGTTCGAAGATCGGGTGCGTGAGGCCAGTGGCATCCTCGAGTTCCTTCGCGAGGAGGTACTCGAACCCGTTCGCCGCGGCCAGCAGACGTCCGAACAGCAGGATCCGGGGGTCGTACGCGGCGTCGGTGGCGGAGTCGAAGGGGGTCGGGGCGGACATCCTCACAGCGTAGGGGCGGCCCCGTCGGAAAAGTTCGGAGAGATGGGAATAGCTGACTACTCAGCTAATGTTCTCTTCGGTACGCCGCGATCGCGGCACCACTCGGAAGGAAAAACCATGGCTCTGGACTTCACCGTTCTCGATCTCGACTTCCCCGCGGGGTCGAAGAACAAGACCGCCACCCTCGTCACCGGCGAGACCGAGGCCGTCCTCGTCGACGCCGGCTTCACGCGCGCCGACGGGCATCGCCTCGTCGCCGCCGTGCTCGACTCGGGCAAGAAGCTGACGACAGTGTTCGTCAGCCACGCCGACCCCGACTTCTACTTCGGTCTCGAGGCCATCGCCGACGCGTTCCCGGATGCCGCGATCGTGGCGACCCCGATCGTCATCGACCACATCCGCCACTCCTTCGAGGGCAAGCTGAAGGCCTGGGCGGCGCTCGGCACCAACCTCCCCACGCGTCTCGTGGAGATCTCGCCGCTGACGGCCGACGCCCTCGTCGTCGACGGCGAGCGCCTCGAACTGCGCGGCAGCTCGGAGATCCTGCCCGACCGCCAGTACCTGTGGAACGCGGGGCACCGCGCGATCCTCGGCGGCGTCCTGATCTTCCAGCAGGAGCATGTCTGGACCGCCGACACCGCCACCCCCGAGAAGCGCGCCGCGTGGATCGCCCTGCTCGACGAGATGGATGCCCTGCACCCCGCGTTCGTGGTTCCCGGTCACCGCCTGCCCGACACCGCGACCGACGCGAGCGCGATCGCCTACACGCGGGACTACCTGCGGGCGTTCGAGCAGATCCTCGACGAATCGGCCGACGGCGCGGCCGTGACCGCGACCCTCATCGAGCGGTACCCTGCGGCGGGAATGCTGATCGCCGCTCAGATCGGTCCGAAGGTCGCCAAGGGAGAGATGTCATGGGGCTGAACGAATACAGCGTCTCGGACGCGCCGCGCGACGTCGTCCGCCGCCAGTACCTCGCCTCCGCTGCGGGCGACCTCGACGCGCTGCGCGCTACCCTGGCGCCCGACGTCGAGTGGACCGAGATGGCCGGCTTCCCGCTCGCCGGTACCTACCGCACGCCCGAGGGCGTGACCTCGAACGTCATGGAGCGCCTGGGGCAGGAGTGGGAGGGGTGGACCGCCCACGATGACACCTACGTCGTCGACGGCGAGAACGTCGTCGTCCTGGCCCGCTACACCGCCACCCACCGCACCACGGGCAAAGCGCTCGCGGTCCGCGTCGCGCACCACTTCGTCGTCCGCGGCGGCCTCATCGTGCGCTTCGAGCAGTTCGTCGACACGGCACTCGTCCGCGACGCCGCCGAGTGAGGTCGTGCGGCGACGCGCGGAACCGGAGCCGGCTTCGCGCGTCGCCGTTTCTCGTCGCCCGCGGCACGGTCGTCGTCGTCGAGTGGTGCCCCCGACAGGATTCGAACCTGCGACGCCCGCGTTAGGAGTGCGGCGCTCTATCCCCTGAGCTACGGAGGCGGGATGCCACCAGCCTACCGTCGCGACAGGGGGTCGCCCGAGAACAGCCGCGTCGGCAGACCTTCGTCCCATCGCCCCGGTTCGGGAAGGGCCGCCTCCCTCACCTCGACACCGTCCGCTCCGATGCGGGCCGTGCACACGAGCAGCGATTCGAGCACGAGACCGTCATGCGCATCTCGCCGGAGGACCGACGATCCGGGATCGTGTGTCGAGTTCTCGACGACCGCGAGCCACGGCTCGAACCAGTTCGGTCCCGCGCCCACTCCGGCGCGACGGAACTCGTCGAGCCATCGGGCGATCCGCGGAGTTCCCGGGTCATCCGCCGCGTGGTGCGCGATCATGTGGGTCCCGGGTTCCAGCCGCGTGCGCTGCGTCCGCAGACCGTCCCACTCGACGAGGTATGCACCCGTGGCATCCACTTCGACGAGATTGAACCCCCGGGTCGGAGGATTCTCCGGAATCCCGTCGGCCAGCGCGTCGAGAGCGATCGCGCCGCGGCTGACCACCTCGTCGTCGCCGCGGGCCGAGAGGTCCTCGCGGTTGAGCAGCACCGCCAATCGACGGCGGTCGGGGTCGACCGCGAGCCACGCGCCACCGGCGCGGTCGTCGCGCACGCCGAGAACACGCGGTCGATCCGGCCACCAGGGCCCGATGCCGCGCCAGGGACGCTCACGATCCTCGTCCCGGACGGCGAGGAGCCGCACCGGCTCGCCCTCCACGGCGGGGACATCGATCACGACGGTGCACACCCGCTCCACGCTACCCGCGCCACGCGAACGGTGGTCGCGTCGCGCCCCCGAACCGCTCCCCCTCCCTCCTTCCCGACCGGCATCCGAAAGAGCAGGGCATCGGAAGAGCAGGGCATCGGAAGAGCCCAGACACCGGGAAGAGCCCCCACCTGGAAGACTGGGGCGATGTTCATCGTCGTCGGGGTCACCGGGGGAATCGCCGCCTACAAGACCGTGGGGCTCGTGCGCCTCCTCGTGAAAGCGGGGCACGACGTGCACGTCATCCCGACCGACGACGCCCTGCGCTTCGTGGGGGCTCCGACGTGGGAGGCGATCAGCCGCAACCCCGTCACTACGTCGGTTCACGACGATGTCGCGCGGGTCCGCCACGTCGCGCTCGGGCAATCGGCCGAGCTCGTGATCGTCGCCCCCGCCACGGCGAACACCCTCGCCGCGATGACCGCGGGCTTGGCATCCGATCTCCTCGGCACGACCCTTCTCGCGACAACCGCGCCCGTGGTGGTCGCCCCGGCGATGCACACCGAGATGTGGCGGCACCCGGCGACCACGCACAACATGCGGGTGCTGAGGGAACGTGGGGTCCACGTCGTCGGCCCCGCGGACGGAGCCCTCACGGGCGGCGACTCTGGTCCGGGTCGCATGTCGGAGCCCGAGGACATCGCCGCCGCAGCTCTCGCCCTCGTCGAACAACCTCGCGATCTCGAGGGTGTATCGGTGGTCGTCAGCGCCGGCGGCACGCGCGAGCCCATCGACCCGGTCCGCTTCCTCGGCAACCGTTCGAGCGGTCGACAGGGCGTCGCGATCGCGCGAGCCGCCGCCGACCGCGGCGCCCGCGTGACCCTCGTCGCGGCGCACCTCGACGCCGAAGTCGTCCCCGATCCGCGGGTCGAGGTCATCGCCGTCGCGACCGCCGATGAACTGGGCAGGGCGATGGATGCCACGGCCCCCGACGCCGACGTCGTCGTCATGGCCGCGGCGGTCGCCGACTACTCCGTGGCCTCTGTGTCGGAGAACAAGATCCGCAAGCAGGACGCCCCCGGAGGACTCACTCTCGAGCTCGTCGAGAACCGCGACATCGTGGCCGGTCTCGTCGCCGCGCGCCGTGACGGGCAGACGATCGTCGCATTCGCCGCCGAGACGGTCCGCGACGACGACGAACTGCTCGAACGCGCGCGAGCGAAAGCCGCGCGCAAGGGCGTCGACCTGCTGGCGGCGAACGCGGTCGGCTGGACGCAGGGGTTCGAGTCGACCGACAACGCGCTCGTGATCGTCGAACGCGAGGGCGAGGTCGTGGCGGTGGCATCCGGCTCGAAGGACGACACCGCCCACGCGCTACTCGATGCGATCGTCGCCCACCGACAGGGCTGATCGCGATGGGCGATCAGTAGCTGTAGTAGTACGCGACCTGCTCGATGAGGGCGAACACCTCGCGGAGGACGACCACGGCCCAGATCGTCGCGGCGATGAGCGACACGACGGTCACGGCGATGAAACCCCAGATCGGGCCGAGTCCCTTGCCGGTCTGCCGGCGCAGGACGATCCCGCGGCCGATGACGTAGACGCCGGACGAGATCAGGAAGACGAAGAACGCCCATGCCCAGTGGAACGGGTTCTGGATTCCGCGCGCACGGAGCTGACGCCAGTCGAGGAACGCGAAGAGGATGCTGAGACCCGCGATCACGAGCGAGAGGACGCTCACCCCCAGCGTGGCGAGGGTCGTTCCGAGCGACGCGCTCAGCATGGAAGACGAGTAGCCGCTGCTCTCGGAGAACGCCGCCGAGTAGATCGCCTGTTCCAGGATCGACCGCCAGTCGACCAGGAACAACGACAGCAACTGCACCAGGGGCAGGGCGACGATCAGCCACACCCAGACCGTGTCGGTGGGAACACCGCTCTTCGCGGGGCTCGCGGGGGCGGACGCTCCGGCGTAGCCCGGGGCGGCCGGGTATCCCGGCGCCGCGGGATACCCCGGCGCGGCACCGTAGCCCGGAGACGCAGGGAAACCCGGGGTCGAGGCGGCGGCCGCACCCGGGTAGCCCGGTGCGGTGGAGTAGGCCGGAGTGCCGGCGGGGGCCGCGGGAGCGGCGGGAGCCGCGGGCGCGACGGGAGCCGCGGGGGTGGCGGGAGCCGCGACCTCGGTCTCGTCCCGGCTCTCACCCGCTGCGGCGGCCTCTGTCGCCTCGGCTCCGGCCGGGCTCGGCGCATCGACCTGTGCGGCATCCGCGTGCTCGGTGACCGCCGGACGCACCTCGTCCGTCCACGCGGTGCCGTCCCAGCGTCGCGTCCCGCCGCTGCCTGCGGGGTCGGGGTACCAGCCTTCGGGCGGAGTGGGCGTGTCGGTCATGGTCGTCCCCCTGGATGGTGATGCGGGCGGTTCATGCGAGTTCCCCGAGTCTAGTGAGCGGGTTCGCGATCATCGGAAATCCCTCGATGCGTGCGAGACGCCCACGCGGAGGTCGGTGAAGCCATCGGCCACCACGTTCGTCACGCCCTCGACCGAGCGTTCGAGCATGCCCCGGACGATCAATGCGGGCGACTCGCGCGCGATCCGACGGTAGCGATTCCAGACCCCGACCGAGCAGATGATGTTCATGAGGCCGTGTTCGTCTTCGAGGTTGAGGAAGGTGATCCCGGATGCCGTCGCCGGACGTTGCCGATGGGTGACCAGCCCCGCCACCTCGATTCGGCGGTCGGTCTCGGCCGTCTGCAGTTCGCGAGAGGTGAGGACTCCGCGCGCGTCGAGCGCCGATCGGAAGTGCGTAAGGGGGTGATCGTCGGTGGAGAGACCCGTCGCCCACAGGTCGGACGCGAGCAGTTCGTAGCTCGTCGGGTCGGTGAACAGCGGGGGTTGCACGGCTACGAGCGAGTCAGGAAGGAACTCCAGGCGGTCCTGGGCCGCCGACCCCGAGAGCCAGATCGCTTCTCGGCGCGAATGGCCGAGACTCTCGAAGGCTCCCGCGGTCGCGAGCGCCTCGAGCTGCGAGGCGATCAGCCCCGTGCGCCGCACCAGGTCGCGCATGTCGCGATAGGGACCGTTCCGCTCTCGTTCGGCGACGATACGTTCCGCCACCTTCACGCCGATCCCGGTCACTCCCGCCAGTCCGAGCCGCACCGCGAACGCTCCGTCCCGCCGATGCGCGGCGGTCTCGTCGGGCGCAGATCGGTCGAACTCCCCCGTCGGCGGCTGGTGCGCGTCGACGCAGGCGTCGAGACCCGTGGGGCCGTGGGGACTCGCGTCGTCGAGAGGCTCCATCCCCGCCTCGACGCCCGAGCGCAGCAGATCAGGCCGGAGAACCCGCACCCCGTGCCGCCGTGCGTCGGCGGTCAGCGTGGCGGGCGAGTAGAACCCCATGGGTTGGGCCCGCAGGAGCCCGGCGAGGAACACGCCCGGGTAATGCAGCTTGATCCACGAGCTCGCGTAGACCAGAAGTCCGAACGAGAGCGAATGCGATTCCGCGAAACCGAAGTTCGCGAACGCCTGGATCTTGGCGTAGAGGTCGTCGGCGACCTGGCCGACGAGCCCATTCTCGGCCATGCCTGCGTACAGCTTCTCGCGCAGCGAGTCGATCCGTTCCAGCCCGCGTTTGGACCCCATCGCCCGCCGGAGCAGGTCGGCGTCCTCGGGCGTGCAGTTGCCGATCGCGACCGCCATCTGCATGAGCTGCTCCTGGAACACCGGCACCCCCATGGTGCGCTCGAGCACGGGTCGCAGCTTCTCGTGCACGTACGTGATCGGCTCCTGACCGAGCTTCCGCCGCACGAAGGGGTGCACGGCTCCGCCCTGGATCGGCCCGGGACGGATGAGCGCGATCTGCACCACGAGGTCGTAGAACTTCCGCGGCTGCAGGCGGGGCAAGAGCCCCATCTGGGCCCGCGACTCCACCTGGAACACCCCGATCGAGTCGGCTCGGCACAGCATGTCGTAGACGGCCTTCTCTTCTTTCGGCAGCGTCGACAGCTCCCACGCCTCGCCCGTGGCATCCCGGATCAGGTCGAAGCAGTACTGCAGCGCCGCGAGCATGCCGAGCCCCAGCAGGTCGAACTTGACCAGCCCCATCCACGCGGCGTCGTCTTTGTCCCACTGGATGACCGTGCGATTCTCCATGCGCGCGTGCTCGATCGGCACGACCTCGCCCACCGGCCGGTCGGTGAGCACCATGCCCCCGGAGTGGATGCCGAGATGCCGAGGTGCCTTCAGCAACTCGGCCGCGAACTCGATGACCTGATCGGGGATGTCGTGATCGGCTCCGGTCTCGAGCGTGGCTCCCCACCGTTCGACCTGCTTCGACCACGCGTCCTGCTGACCCGGCGAATGCCCGAGCGCGCGGGCCATGTCGCGCACCGCGTTCTTCGGCCGGTACTGGATGACGTTGGCGACCTGCGCCGCCCGCTCGCGCCCGTACGTCTCGTATACCCACTGGATGATCTCTTCGCGCCGGTCCGAGTCGAAGTCGACGTCGATGTCGGGCTCCTCGTCGCGCAGACTCGACAGGAAGCGCTCGAACGGCAGCCGGTAGAAGATCGAGTCGACCGCGGTGATGTCGAGCAGGTAGCAGACCGCGCTGTTGGCGGCCGACCCGCGTCCCTGACACAGGATGCCGCGACGTCGGGCCTCGGCGACGATGCCGTAGACGATGAGGAAGTACCCCGGGAAGTCCTTCATCTCGATGACACCGAGTTCGCGCTCGATGCGGTCGCGGTCGTCGGCGGAGAGGTTCGGATACTTGCGCGGCACGGCCTCCCACACCAGATGGCGAAGCCACGACATGGGCGTGTGTCCCTCGGGCACCGCCTGTTTCGGCAGCGCGGGCTTGGCGCGACGCAAGGGGAAGGCGAGCTCATCGGCGAGCGTCACCGTGCGCGCCACTGCGCCGGGGTGGCGCGCGAACCGGGCCGCCATCTCGGCCCCCGAGCGCAGATGCGCACCGGCGTGGGCCGGGAGCCACCCGTCCAGTTCGTCGAGACCGCGGTTCGCCCGCACCGCCGCGACGGCGGCGGCGAGCAGTTCTTTCCGGGGGACGGCGTAGTGCACGTTGTTGGTGGCGAGGGTCGGTAGTCCGCGCTCCGCGGCGAGGGCCGCCAGCACGTCGTTGTGGCGTGAGTCGAGAGGGTTCCCGTGATCCATCAGTTCGACGTACACGGCCTCGACGCCGAAGAGGTCGACGAGTGCGTCGAGTTCACGAGCGGCCGCCGCCGGGCCTTCGGATGCCAGCGCCTGCCGCACGGCCCCCTTCCGGCATCCGGTGAGAACCGCCCAGTGCGGATCCCCAGCGCCGCCGGAACGCTCCGCCAGTTCCGCGAGGTCGTAGACCGGGCGGCCCTTCTCGGCCCCCGTGAGCTGCGCGTGAGTGATCGCTGCGGCCAGACGGTGGTATCCCTCCTCGCCCCGGGCGAGCACGAGAAGATGCGAACCCGTGGGGTCGGCCTCACCGTTCTGGGGTCCGGGCAACTCGAGCGAGAGCTCGGCCCCGAACACGGTCCGCACCGCTCGCGCCTCAGCCGCCTCGGCGAAACGCACGATCCCGTAGAAACCGTCGTGATCGGTGACCGCCAGCGCGTGGAGACCTAGTCGTTCTGCTTCTTCGACGAGCTCTTCGGGAGAGGAGGCCCCGTCGAGGAACGAGTACGACGAATGCGCGTGCAGCTCGGCGTAGGGCACGGCGTCCGCGGGGCGCTCGATCTCCGGCGGGACGTAGGCTCCGCGCTTGTGCGACCACGCCGGGCTGTCGCCCCCGTCACCGTTCGGCGGAGCCCCGGTCGGACGCCGCGCATCGCTCAGCAGGCGCTCGAGCTCCGACCACTTCACCGGTGGGTTGTTCCACCCCATCAGGGTGCCCCCGCCCGCACGCACCGCCCGGCCCCCGCCAGCGCCGTCGAGTGTCCGAGAAACGCCGTATCCCCGCCCCGCGTTACGGCGTGTTCTGGACACTCGATGGGCGGGGCGGCGACCCGCGGGGCCACGCACTCAGTCATAACGCCCCTCCGCTCGCCACTCCCCCTCTTCGACCACGAGCAGCCACGCACCCCCGTCGGCGTCGACGACCTGGAACCGGTGCGCCCGGCGACGACGCAGAGGGTCCCATCCCCGTTCGCTGATGGGCCACGGTCCCGCCCACTCGAGGATGCGGCGGCGCTGCTCGCCCGTGACGAGCACGGCGGGCGGGGCGCTCAACGCATCGCGCTCCCCCACCGTCACGGGTGCCCCGGCGATGTCGGTGACCTCCACCAGCCGCGGCTCGGGATAGACGGTCGCCGGCAGAGGATCCGGCAGACTGCCCGGCCAGGGGCGGGTGCGATCCTTGGCCGTCACCGCGCGATCGCCCCACGGGACCAGCACCTGGCGCTCCGCGAGCCACCGGCCCCCGCCGATCGTCGGCGTCACCACCCCGCGATGGCCGAGCATGGCCTGGACACGCGAGAGCGCGTGATGCACCCGTTCGTCGGGCCCGGCGCCGAAGAGCCCCTTGCTGTGGTGCGCGGCGTCGTCGACGGCCTCGGGTGCGATGTGCACTCCGGCGACCCCGCTGCCGAAGATGCCCTGACCGTCTTCGGCGAGCTGCCAGCGTACGCGGTCGACGACGGCCGCCGCGTCGAAAGACCCCGGATGCAGCCATACACGCTCGCTGCGCTCTCCCCGTTCTCCGGAGAGCACGACGCGCAGCTCGGTGCAGACGAGATTCTGGGCACCGAGGCGGGCGATGAACTCCTCGGCCGCCACGCGGACGCCGAAGGCGACCTGGTCGGCGAGATCGAGCGGGGGTTCAAACGCGACGTCGCGGTGGAGTTCGGGAGGAGGGACACGCGGTTCGACGGGTCGGGAGTCGCGCCCACCGGCCAGTGCATGAAGTCGGGCTCCACGCGGCCCGAACCTCTCGAGCACCCGCTCGACGGGCATCGCGGCGAAAGCGCCGAGGGTGTGGACTCCCAGTCGCGCGAGCAGACTCGCCATCTCGTCGTCGTCGAGGGCCGCCACCGACAGCGGAGCGAGGAAGGACGCGGCGTCGCCGGGAGGAACCACCCGCACGGGTTCATCGGAAGACGCCGCGCGGGCCGCATGGCCGGCGGTGAAGATCCCGTCAGCGACGCTCGCGCGCACCCCGAAGAAGCCGTCGGCGGTGAGGAGGTCGATGAGCGTGCGCGCCGCCTCGGCTTCGCCGCCGTAGTACCGCGCGGGGCCGCGGGCGCGCAGGGCGCAGAGCCCGGGCCGGACGACCTGAACCCCCGGAGCATGGTCCTCGATGCGTGCGACGACGGGACCGAAGACCCGCGCGTCACGGACCGGGTCGGCGGCGATCACCACCAAGGTAGGGCAGAGCGCCTGCGCGTCGCGTCGACGCTGCCCGCGCCGCACTCCGTGAGCACGGGCGACGGCCGAACAGGCGACGACGACGTTGTTCGCGAACACCGCCACGGGGGCGTCATCGCGCGGGGGCGACGATGCTTCGCGGGCGAACGCCGTGATCGGCCAGTCGGGAAACCACAGCACGAGGCTGCGCGTGGGCGCCTGCATCAGCCCACCGCCCGCACGGGGGACGTCTCGCGCGTGCGCGGGACGAGACGCTCGGTCGGAGCGCCGAGCATCTCGATCGTGCCGTCGGCCGCGGGCAGCAGCATGCGCGCCCGGCGGGCGTTCGGAGAGCGTCGGCTGCTCACCGACACCGTCAGCTCGCGACCGGCCAGGTATCCGTTCCCCTGCCCCAGTCCCGTCCAACGCGGGTCGGTCACATCGATGACGGCCTCCGCCTGCGGCCACGATCCCTGCACCAGCAGAACGGTCCCCCGGTCACGCAGACGCGCGGCCAACCGCGTGGCCTCGGCCCCACCGCGTGCCGCGTTCGAGCCCTGGGGAGGACGCACGGCGACGACGGGAAGCACCTCCGTGATCGTCGCGGTGACCGCCAACCAGCGCGGCCCGGGGTCGGGGATGAAAACGAGACGGTCGAGATCGAGCCCGTACTTTTCGGCGGCCTCCGCCCCCAGTTCGGGCATGCCGATGACTCCGCACCAGGCGCCGTCCTGCGACGGGCGCGCCATGAGGGCGAGCAGCAGCGACGAAGACCGGGCGATCGCATAGGCCGAGCCCGACCGCAGCCCCCCGCCGGGAAGGAGAGAGGTGAAAGCCGGGTGCGTCGGCAGCACGGGGGCGTCCATCCGCCGGCCCTGCATGCGCTCGAGACGGTCTCGCAGCGCGTGGATGTCAGGCACCGCCTGCACCTGGTCTCGCACGATCGCCCTCACTCCCACAGGTTAGAACATGTGTTCTACACTCTCAATCCCTGTGGTTCGAAGATACGATCTACCTCCGACATCGCCGTCGACGCGACGATCGTCGCCGCTCAGAGCAGCTCGGCCGTCCGTACGATCCGCGCGAACCCGCCCTGCTGGAGCACCAGAGCGGTGTCGGCCATCAACTCCGCCGCCGTACGACTGACCGTCCCGAGCCCCGCGACCTCGCCCGCCAGATCGAAGGTGCGCGTGGCATCCAGAGCGACGGTGACGCCGTACCCGAGGTTCCCGGCCATCCGCGCGGTCGTCTCGACGCACATGTTCGTCTGAATGCCGCAGATCACCAGATCCCGGATGCCACGCTCGTCGAGCCATACCCGCAGGTCGGGGTCGCCGTAGAACGCCGAGTTCACGCTCTTGCTCACCAGCACGTCGGGCTCGACGGCGGCCACCGCCGGGACGAGGGCGTTCCCCGGCGCCGCGGGGTGCAACGGCAAGCCTTCCTTCGGGGAATCGTGACGCACGATCACGATCGGCTCACCCTTGCGGCCCCACCTCTCGATGAGGGCGGCGACGTTCGCCTCACAGTCGGGATTGGCCGTGGGGCCCCAGAACGCGAGGTCGTCGAAACCCCGTTGCATGTCGATGACGACCAGAGCACGTGTCATGGCCCCATTCCATCACCGAGCGCCGACACCGGGGCTGCGGGAGACGGACGATCACCGATGCACGAGCGCCATCACGCTGCGAGTGCGAGATACGGCTCCCACCGCGGGTCGCTCTTGTCGACACCGCGCACCGTCCACGACGACCCCCGCGGCGGGGCGGGGATCACCCGCAGCTCCCACGACATCTCCTGCGGCGTGCGGTCGCCCTTGACGTTGTTGCATCGCAGGCAGCAGGCCACGAGGTTCTCCCACGTGTCCTTCCCCCCGCGCGAACGCGGCAGGATGTGGTCGATGGTCGAGGCCGTCTTGCCGCAGTACCCGCACCGGTGGGCATCGCGGCGGAGCACCCCGCGCCGGGTGACCGGCACCTGGCGCGCACCCGGCACCCGGATATACCGCGTGAGGATGATCACGGCCGGGCGATCGTAGGTCCCTCCCGCCGCCCAGACCGGATCTTCGTCGACGCGCTCGACGACGGTGGCCTTCTCGTTCATCACGAGCACGAGCGCTCGTTTGAACGACACGACGGCGAGCGGTTCGTAGCCCGCGTTCAGCACCAGAGTACGCATGAGGTCTCCTCTCGAATGGCCGAGACGGCTTCTCGGATGTTCGACTCGCGACGAGAGGAAGGTGCGCAGGCGTATGAAAAAAGGCGCTGTCTAGACAGACAGCGCCCGAGGAGTCACGGTGAGACCGTGGCATCCGAACAGACGATGCCGAAGAACGAGCAGCCCGAGCGCATCCATGGTGCGGATGCGTGGCCTGGCGTTCATCGGCTTTTCCCTTCGGTTCTTCCCGACGTCGCTGACAGGCTAACCCACGACCGACACGCCCGGGTCCGTGAGATCGGGAAACAAGAAACGGCGTGTCGGAGAACAGGAGTCTCCGACACGCCGTGTCGAGGTCGAGCTGTCGAGCAGGAAGCGGTCAGCCCGCGTTCTGCTGCAACCAGGCGTAGGGGTCGACGACCTGGCCGTTGATGTGCACCTCGAAGTGCAGGTGGTTGGCGGTCGAGCTTCCGGTCGAACCGACGAGACCGATGAGCTGGCCCGCGGCGACGGTGTCGCCCGCCTGGACCTGACGACTGCCGTACGTCATGTGGCCGTAGGTGGTCGAGACCTTCTGACCGTTGATCACGTGCTCGATGACGATACCCACGCCGTAGCCGCCGAAGCTCTCGGACGAGGTGCTCACCACGCCCGCGGCGGCGGCGAAGATCGGCTGTCCGCCCGGAGCGAGCAGGTCGACGCCCTGGTGGTATCCGGAGTCCCACAGACCACGACCGAGCACGTAGCTCGTCAGCGGCCAGCGCACCTCTCCCGAACCGGGAGCGGTCATGTTGAGGTCGATGTTCGACAGCGACGCGCCGGCACTGGCGGCCAGCTGACGCGCGCGCTCCGCGGCGGCGGCAGCGGCGGCTTCCTGATCCTTCTTCTTCTGGATCTCGTCGGCGGTGGTCGCCGAGTAGCTGCTGCGATCGAGGGTCTCGCTGGCGACGTCCGAGGCGACGACCATCGACTGGTTGTCGGGAGCGGACATCTCACCCAGGGTCACCGTGTTCGAGGGCGGCACCGTCGCCGCATAGGCCGGGATCGCGACCGTGGCGACCAGACCGGCCACCATCGACAGGATGACGGCGCTGCGCAGGGGCTTTCCGACGCGGCGAGCCGCGGGAAGCGAACGGGCGGGCGGCGCGGTCCGGGGAACCGGGGATGCCGCGGGAGCGGTGGGTCGAATGGTGCCACGCGAGGGTCGGGTAGCCGCTGCGCGCGCGCTCTTTCGGGTCAGCCCCGTCGAGGAGACCTCGGGTCGGTCGTCGACAGGATCGGTGTGTTCAGCCAAATTTCCTCCGGCGCCTCTGCGTCCGTGAAGACGCTGGCTCGTCAGCACTCGATATTGGGGGCACGATGTGCGGGCTTCACCCTCTGCGGACGACGAGCCGGGGAGGCAAACCGCGAGGGGTCCGACGGCGGGCTTCTCGCCTGTGGACCCTCAGAGGCTACCCGAAGATAACGAACAAGTCACGCAAAGGACATCGCGTACAGGAGATGCTCGGCCGAGCCGCGCCCGCCCGGCCGCGCGACGACATCGTGGGACGTCATGCGACAAATCGGAGCTGCGGGAACGGCGTCAGGCCTCGTCGACGAGGAAGATGTGCGACGCCACCTCGACGGGGAGTTCGAGTCCCTCGTCGGCGCCCTCCATCTGCACGAGGACGTATCCCTCGTTGAACCGGTAGTCGCCTCGCGCACCGGGCATGACCCCCGCCGCCTTGAGCTGCTGGAGCAGCTCGGGGTCGACCTGGGCGGGTTCGGCGAGGCGGCGCACCGTGCCGGTGATGGGCCCGCCCGCGTCGTTGAGCTTGCGGACCAGGCCGACGACACCCTCTTCGAACGTCGAACTGGCGACGTCGCCGAGCTGATCGAGACCGGGGATCGGGTTGCCGTAGGGCGATTCGGTGGGGTGTCCGAGAAGCTCGACGAGGCGGCGCTCGACCTGCTCGCTCATGACGTGCTCCCAGCGGCAGGCCTCGTCGTGCACGTAGGCCCAGTCGAGACCGATCACGTCGCTGAGCAGGCGCTCCGCCAAGCGGTGCTTGCGCATGACGTCGACGGCCTTCTGACGCCCGTCGCCGGTGAGCTCGAGGCGGCGATCCTCCGAGACGACCACGAGACCGTCGCGCTCCATACGACCGACGGTCTGCGAAACGGTGGGGCCGGAGTGCCCGAGACGCTCGGAGATGCGGGCCCGGAGGGGAACGATGTTCTCTTCCTCGAGTTCGAGGATCGTGCGCAGGTACATCTCGGTGGTGTCGATGAGATCGGTCATTCAGGAGTCCTCGGCGTCGCGCGGCTGGTAAGGACAGCCTACCGACCCCGTCCGACACAGACTCCGGATGCCGCAGCCCCGCGCCCTAGAATCGAGCCCATGCCGCACGTGGACCTCCCCACCGACCTCCTGCCCGCCGACGGCCGCTTCGGATGCGGCCCCTCGAAGGTGCGCGGAGCGCAGCTCGAGTCTCTCGTCACCCGTGGCGCGAGCATCCTGGGCACCTCGCACCGCCAAGCCCCCGTGAAGAACCTCGTCGCCAGCACGCGCGAGCGGCTCGCCGAGCTGTTCCGCCTGCCCGAGGGCTACGAGATCATCCTGGGCAACGGCGGATCGACCGCCTTCTGGGATGCCGCCGCCTTCGGCCTGATCGAGAACCGCAGCCAGAATCTGGTCTTCGGCGAGTTCGGCGGCAAGTTCGCCTCGGCCGCGGCCGCCCCGTGGCTGCAGGCCCCCGATGTGCGCAAGGCCGCACCGGGCACGCGCACCGTCGCCGAGGCCGTCGAGGGCGTCGACGTGTACGCCTGGCCGCACAACGAGACCTCGACGGGTGTCGCCGCCCCCGTCGAACGCGTCCATGGAGACGCCGGTGCGCTCACCGTGATCGACGCCACGAGCGCCGCGGCCGGCATCGACTTCGACGTGACCCAGGCGGACGTGTACTACTTCGCGCCGCAGAAGAACCTCGGCTCCGATGGCGGACTCTGGTACGCCGTCGTGTCACCGGCGGCGATCGAGCGCATCGAGAGCATCGCGGCATCCGATCGGTACATCCCCGAATTCCTCAGCCTGAAGAACGCGCTCGACAACTCGCGACTGCAGCAGACGCTCAACACCCCGGCACTCGCGACCCTCCTGCTCCTCGACGACCAGCTCGGCTGGATCCTCGACAACGGCGGCCTGGCATGGGCCGGCGCCCGCACCGCGGAGTCGTCGTCGGCACTCTACGAGTGGGCGGATGCCAGCGCGGTGGCGACGCCGTTCGTCACCGACCCGGCCGACCGCTCCCCCGTCGTCGTCACGATCGACTTCGACGAGAGCATCGACGCCGCCGCGATCGCCAAGAGTCTGCGCGCGAACGGGATCGTCGACACCGAGCCCTACCGCAAGCTCGGGCGTAACCAGCTGCGCGTCGCGACCTTCGTGTCGATCGAGCCCGACGACGTCCGCCGCCTCATCGGCGCGATCGACTACACGATCGAACGGCTGCCCGGCGCCTGATCGAACGACGAAGGCCGTCCCGCACACGCGCGGGACGGCCTTCGTCGTTCATGGGATCAGTAGCTGCGTTCGTGCTCGTCCTCGTCGTCGTCTTCTTCGTTTTCGCCTTCGTCGCCTTCCGAGTCGTCCTCGGACTCCGGCTCGTCGTCACCCGGCTCCTCGTCACCCGGCTCGTCGTCACCCGGCTCGTCGAACTCATCGATGTCGACGCCGTCGAGGTCACCGGCGTGGAACCGCGCCTTCGGTTCATCCTCGGACTCGTCGTCGTCTTCGGCGTCATCGTCCTCGCCGTCGAGATCGTCATCGTCATCATCGTCATCATCGTCGTCGACGTCGTCATCCGACTCGTCGCTCTCCGCCGCGGCGGCCTGCGCCGCCTGGTAATCCGCCAGGCGCGTCGCCCAGGGAACCCACTCGGGCGCCAGGAGAGCGCCCTCGCCGGGCATCAACTCCGCCTCGAGAACCGTCGGCTCGGCGTCGTCGACGACGGCCACGCTCACCGTCCAGTACCACCCGGGGTACCCGAGCAGGCGCGTGTGAAAACGCAGCGAAACGACACCGTCGTCCTCGAGGAGGTAGTCCGCCGGCGGCCCCACCGTGTCGGCAGGCGTGATCTCGTGCAGCGCGCTCAGCGCGAGGTCGTGGGCGTGGAGCAGTCGGTCGTCGACAGGCTGCTCAGGCTTCGAAGTCATCGGCGACCTTGCGCAAAACCGCGGCGATCTTGCTGGCGTGCGCACCGCTCGGGTAGCGGCCACGACGCAGATCGCCGCCGATGCCGTCGAGGAGCTTGACGAGGTCCTCGACGATGATCGCCATGTCATCGGCGGGCTTGCGCGAGCGCTTCGCCATGCTCACGGGCGCTTCGAGGACGCGCACCGACAGGGCCTGCAGACCACGCTTACCGTCGGCGACGCCGAACTCGAGGCGCGTGCCGGCCTTGGGCGCGGGGGTTCCGGCGGGCAGGGCGGTGGCGTGCAGGAACACGTCCTGGCCGTCATCGGTGGCGATGAAGCCGAAGCCCTTCTCTTCGTCGTAGAACCTGACCTTGCCGGTGGGCATGGAAACCTCGCTGAAAGACATGCGCGAACGCGCGGTGGAACCCGGGACCCGAACGGATCCCGGCCCTTCAGCCTACGCCACCCGTGCCAGGCAGTAGGCTGAGCGCGATGAGCACACGCACCCCCGACGGCGACGTCCCGATCCGCCGCGTCGATCGCATCCTGGCATTCATGTCGCTCGGATTGCTCATCCTGTCCGTCGTGAGCTTCTTCGCGATCATCATCGCGTCGACGGCCAAGGCAGACATGAGCACAGGCATCTGGCCGACGGTGGGCGTTCTGCTCTACATCGCACCCCCGGTCGCGTTCGCGTGCCTGGTGGCCGTGCTCATCATGAGCTTCGTGCGAAGGGCACGCGCGAACAAGGGGCGTTGACCGTGCCCGAGACCTCCGACCAACGCGCACTGGCGGTCTCGTTGAGCGCGCGGGCCGACGAAGACCTCGCTCAGCTCTTCCTCGACCGCGACGTCTCGCCCTCGGCGACGTGGCGCGACACCTTCGACGCGGCGGATGCGCTGCTCGATCCGTCCTCGATCTCGCGGGCACTCCCTCCGCTGACCCGGATCGAGGCCGAAGCCCTCGTCTCGGCCGTCTCGACGGGATCGCCCGTACCCGCCGAGGTGCGCGCCGCGCTCGTCGCGCGAGCTCTCGTGCGCGACGACGGCGTCGCCTACGCAGCGGTCGCCGCGATCGTCGGCGAGAGGTTCCCCGACGGGATCCCGGATGCCGAGCCCTCCCGCCCCGACCGAGCCGCGGCATCCGATGCCGCCGCCGAAGCCGCGTTCACCAACGCCGCAGCCCTGGCCGACGTCCTCCTCCTGACTCTCGACGCACCGCTCGGACGCATCGGCTCGGGATCGCTCGGCGCCACCGAGCGGCGGCGTCTCGTGGATGCGGGAGCCGTGGAGACACCCGAGGACGCGGATCTGCTCGTCGGGATCGCGGCATCCGTCGGTCTGTTGGGCAGCACGGGCCGCGCATGGCTGGTCACCCCCGCCGGCAAGGCGTGGCTGCGCCTGCCCACCCTCGATCGATGGCAGGAGACCGCGAAGACCCTGCGCGACGTCCTGCCCCGGGCGTATCGCACGGCCGAGGGCGGCTGGATCTCGAGCGCGAGCTGGCCGGACGCGCTGCCCTTCGACCCGTCCGGCGCGGAGCGGGCTGCGCTGTGGCGCGAGCGTTTCTCGGCGTGGGGCCTCATCGACGCCGCCGACCAGACTCCGCCCTGGAGTTCCGGACTCGCGGCGGGCGACGAGGTCGACGTCTCCGCCCTCCGCGACCTCCTTCCACCCGAGGTCGACCGCGTGTACCTCCAGAACGACCTCACGGCGATCGCCCCGGGTCCGCTCGCTCCGCACCTCGATGTGCGTCTGCGAAGCATGGCGACGCGAGAATCCCGGGCGCAGGCGTCGAGCTACCGGTTCAGTGCCGCGACGATCGGCGCGGCGATCACCGGCGGCGAGACCGCCGAGTCCCTGCGCGATTTCCTCACCGACCTGTCGCTCACCGGGCTGCCGCAGCCCCTGGCCTACGTGATTGAGCGGACCTCGGCGCAGCACGGTCGCGTCCGTGTCTCGAGCGACCCGGAGACACGGCTGACGCGGGTCACGACGACCGACCCGACTCTCCTCCAGGCGATGGAGGTCGACCAGTCCTTGCGATCCGTCGCCCTGTCCCGCGCCGACGACGCCCTCGAGTCGCACGTCGCCGCCGACGTCGTCTTCTGGGCGCTGACCGACGCGCACTACCCCGCCGTCGCCGTCGACGAGTCCGGCGCCCCGAGGACGCTGGAGCGCGCCCGGCTGGCCGCCGACACCCCATCGACGGATCCCCTGGAGACCTACGCGCCGCTCATCGGGCGCGTGCGCGCGGGTGGGGAGGACTCGGATGCCGCCTGGCTCGAACGCGAGCTCGACCAGGCGGTGCGTGCCCGCGCGGTCATCGACGTGACCGTTCGCCTGCCCGACGGCTCGACGCGCGTGTTCCGACTGGAGGCGACGGGACTGGGCGGCGGACGTCTCCGCGGCCGTGACCGGGGTGCCGACGTCGAGCGCACCCTCCCGCTCTCGCACATCGACGGGATCGCTCCCGTCGAGTGACGCCGCGTGAAGCCCGACCGCCGCGACCCCGGTAGACTCGAACGCTATGGCTGACGGCCCCTTGATAGTGCAGAGCGACCGCACCGTCCTCCTCGAGGTCGCACACCCCGAGGCGGAGACGGCGCGGCATGAGCTCGCGGTCTTCGCCGAGCTCGAGCGCGCACCCGAGCACATCCACACCTATCGGATCACCCGGCTGGGGCTCTGGAACGCCCGGGCGGCCGGCCACGACGCCGACGCGATGCTCGAGACCCTCGACCGCTGGTCGCGCTTCCCGGTCCCGGCTTCGGTGAGCACCGACATCCGCGAGACCGTCAACCGCTACGGCCGCCTGGTCATCGAGCGCAACGACGAGAACGAGCTCGTCCTCCGCTCGACCGACCCGGCGGTGCTCGGCGAGGTCTCGCGCAACAAGCGCATCTCGCCCCTGCTCATCGGGCACCCCACGCCCGACACCTACCTGATCGACGCGTGGGCGCGAGGCCACATCAAACAGGAGCTCCTGAAGATCGGCTGGCCCGCCGAAGACCTCGCCGGCTACACACCCGGCACCCCGCACCCGATCGATCTCGCCGAAGACGGATGGAGTCTGCGCCCCTATCAGCGGCAGGCCGTCGACTCCTTCTCCGAGGGCGGTTCGGGTGTCGTGGTCCTCCCGTGCGGAGCGGGCAAGACCCTCGTCGGAGCGGGCGCCATGGCCGACACCCGCACGACGACCCTCATCCTGGTGACGAACACCGTGAGCGCCCGACAGTGGCGCGACGAGCTCCTGCGCCGCACGACTCTCACCCCCGACGAGATCGGCGAGTACTCGGGCCAGGTCAAAGAGATCAAGCCCGTCACGATCGCGACGTACCAGATCCTCACCGCGAAGCGGAAGGGAGAGTACGCCCACCTCGCCCTGCTCGACGCGCTCGACTGGGGCCTCGTGCTGTACGACGAGGTGCACCTGCTCCCCGCCCCGGTCTTCAAGCTCACCGCCGACCTGCAGGCGCGGCGGCGCCTGGGACTGACCGCCACGCTCGTGCGCGAGGACGGGCGCGAGGGCGACGTCTTCAGCCTGATCGGCCCCAAGCGTTTCGACGCACCGTGGAAAGAGATCGAGGCGCAGGGCTTCATCTCGCCGGCCGCGTGCTACGAGGTGCGCATCGACCTGCCCGCCGGCGAGCGGCTCGAATACGCCGCCGCCGCCGACGAAGACCGCTACCGGCTCGCCGCGACGGCTCCCGCGAAGATCGACGTCGTCCGGCGTCTGGTCGAACGGCACCCGGACGAGCGCATCCTCGTGATCGGTCAGTACCTCGACCAGATCGACGAACTTTCCGAGGCGCTCGACGCCCCGAAGATCACGGGCGCGACTCCGGTCGCCGAGCGCGAGGAGCTGTTCCAGGCCTTCCGTGTCGGCGACATCTCGCTGCTCATCGTGTCGAAGGTCGCCAACTTCTCGGTGGACCTCCCCGAGGCATCCGTCGCGATCCAGGTATCGGGGTCGTTCGGCTCACGGCAAGAGGAGGCACAGCGCCTCGGCCGCCTGCTCCGACCCAAGCAGTCGAACCACACGGCGAGCTTCTACACGCTCATCGCGCGCGACACGGTCGACCAGGATTTCGCGCAGAACCGCCAGCGTTTCCTCGCCGAGCAGGGGTACGCGTACACGATTCTGGATGCCGACGGAATCGACGCCGCGGCCGCCTGAGACATACCAGGGTGCGGCTTTCCGTTCCATATCCAGCACTTTGCTGGGTGCAGTCACGATAATGAGGGCATGACAGCTCCTCGCATCCTCGTCGTGGACGACGAACCGAACATCCGCGATCTGCTCATCACGAGCCTGCGCTTCGCCGGTTTCCAGGTGCGAGCCGTGGCCAACGGCGCGCAGACGATCTCGGCCGTGCTCGAAGAAGAACCCGACCTCATCGTGCTCGACGTGATGCTGCCGGACATGAACGGGTTCAGTGTCACCAAGCGTCTCCGCGGCGCCGGCTACACCGCTCCGATCCTCTTCCTCACGGCCAAAGACGAGACCGAAGACAAGATCATGGGGCTGAACGCCGGAGGCGATGACTACGTCACCAAGCCGTTCAGCCTCGACGAGATCGTCGCGCGCATCCAGGCGATCCTCCGCCGCACGATGCAGGCCGACGAGGAGTCGATCATCCGCACGGGTGAGCTCACGATGGACCAGGACACGCACGACGTCAGCGTCGGCGACGTCTCGATCGACCTCAGCCCCACGGAGTTCAAGCTCCTGCGTTACCTCATGCTCAACCCCAACCGTGTGCTGTCGAAGGCGCAGATCCTCGACCACGTCTGGGAGTACGACTTCAACGGCGACGCCGGCATCGTCGAGAGCTACATCTCCTACCTCCGTCGCAAGATCGACCCGCACTCCTCGGAGCCGCTCATCCAGACCAAGCGCGGCTTCGGCTACATGCTGAAGTCGGGCAAGACCGTCTGAGCGGAGCCTCCTCCTGCACTCCGACGATGCCGTGACGCGCTGGTGGCGCCGACTGAGCCTGCGGGCCAAGGTCACCGGCGTCACTGTCACGCTCCTCGCGGTCGGGCTGTTCGCCGCCGGCATCGGCACGATGGTCTTCCTGCGCACCACGCTCGTGAACAACCTCGACGAGCAGCTGGCACAGCAGGCGGCGGGCAACATCGCCAACACCATCTTCACGACGACCAACGAAGACGGTCGGATGGTGTTCACGCCGGTCGAGAACGCCCCGCAGATCGGGTCGATGGTCGTCGTCTACAACGCCGAGGGCCAGCGGGAGGCCTTCTTCAACGGCACATCGACCAAGGCCACGCCGCAGCTGCCCGACACCTTCACGACGCCGCAGACCTACACGCAGCTCGACAAGCGCATCGACCTGGATGACCCGGTCACGGGGCAGCATTTCATCGCGCGCGTGGGTCTTTTCGAAGTGCCCAACAGCGGCTCGTACACCCAGATGGTGATCCAGCCGCTCGGTCCGACGGATCGGATCGTCGCGGCCTACGTCGGCATCTACGGCTTCGTCGCCCTGCTCATCCTCATCGCCAGTGCGCTGCTGACCCGCTGGCTCGTGACCCTGACGTTCCGGAGTCTGAATCAGGTCGAGACCACCGCGATGGACATCGCCGCCGGCGACTTCAGCCAACGTCTCACCGACATCGTCCCCGACACCGAGGTCGGTCGCCTGAAGACGGCGATCAACGCGATGCTCGCGCGGATCGACGGAGCCCTTGGACAGCGGGATGCCACCGTGCGGCAGATGCGTCGGTTCATCGGCGATGCGAGCCACGAGCTGCGCACTCCCCTCGTCACGATGCGCGGTTACGCCGAGCTGTACCGGATGGGTGCCATCCGCTCCGACGAAGACGTCGCCCAGTCGATGGAGCGGATCGAGAAGGAGGCGATCCGCATGGGCGCCCTCGTCGAGGACCTCCTTGCACTGGCACGGCTGGATGAGCGGCGCGATGTCAGCATCACCGCGATCGACCTGCGGCCCATCGCTCGCGACGCCGCCCTCGACCTCCGCGTGACCTCACCGCAGCGCGAGGTCACGGTCGACGACACGACCAGCCGCAACGAGATCGTGCTGCCCGTCATGAGCCTCGACGTGCCGCCCACGACGGAGACGGATGCCACGGGCGCGAACGGTCGTCGCAGAGTCGCTCCGACGACCTCGGCGATGGCGATCGCGGGTGCGACGCTGTCGCGTCTGAGGCGTCGAGCCAAGGACACCGGCGACGGCCCGGTCGTCGAGCCCGCAGCCGAGACCTCGCCCTCCGCCGCGAGCCCGGCGAGCCCCGTTCGTCCGTCGCCCCGCCTCGCGCCGATCGTGCTGGGAGACGAGAACAAGGTGCGACAGGTCGTGACGAACCTCCTGGGCAACGCGCGGCGGTTCACCCCCGACGACTCCCCCATCGGACTGCGCGTGGGAGTGGATGCCGACGCCGACATGGGGTGGATCGAGATCATCGACCACGGCGAAGGGGTTCCCGAGCAGATTCGCGACCAGATCTTCCAGCGTTTCTGGCGGGCGGACACCTCGCGCACGCGGGAGACGGGTGGGTCGGGCCTCGGCCTGTCGATCGTGGCATCCATCGTCGATCTCCTGCACGGGAAGGTCGAGGTCGTCGACACCCCCGGCGGAGGAGCGACCTTCCGGGTCTCTCTCCCCCTCGCCGATCGACGCGACGCGCAGGAACACGCCCTGATCGAGACGCAGCCTCTCGAGCGCCTCCCCGAGGACTACCGGCCCGAGCCACCCACCGCGTAACCCTTCCGCGTCCCGCGCGCGCTCCAGGCCCGGTGGGACGCGCACGCGGCGTCCGGCGGAAGAGCACGGGGGTCTGGCTCGCGGGCGGGAGCGTTCTGTTCGAGAACGAAAGAACGCCCCCTCCCGAAGGAGGGGGCGTTCTCATGACGCGTCAGGCGTGGATCAGAAGTCCATGCCACCCGTCGGGTCGCCCGCGGGAGCGGCGACCTTCTCGGGCTTGTCGGCGACGACGACCTCGGTCGTGAGGAACAGACCGGCGATCGACGCGGCGTTCTGCAGGGCCGAACGGGTCACCTTCGCGGGGTCGATGATGCCCTGCGCGAAGAGGTCGCCGTACTCGCCGGTTGCGGCGTTGAGGCCGTGACCGACCTCGAGCTCCGCGACCTTGTTCGCGACGACACCGGGCTCGAGACCGGCGTTCAGCGCGATCTGCTTGAGCGGGGCCTCGATGGCGACCTTGACGATGTTCGCACCGGTGGCCTCGTCACCCGAGAGCTCGAGCGACGCGAACGCCGTCTTGCCCGCCTGGATGAGCGCGACGCCACCACCGGCGACGACACCCTCTTCGACGGCGGCCTTCGCGTTGCGGACGGCGTCCTCGATGCGGTGCTTGCGCTCCTTGAGCTCGACCTCCGTGGCCGCGCCGGCCTTGATGACGGCGACGCCACCGGCGAGCTTCGCGAGGCGCTCCTGGAGCTTCTCGCGGTCGTAGTCGCTGTCGGTGTTCTCGATCTCGCGGCGAATCTGGGTCACGCGACCCTCGATCAGCTCCGACTCACCGGCACCCTCGACGATCGTGGTCTCGTCCTTGGTGATGATGACCTTGCGGGCACGGCCGAGCAGGTCGACGGTCGCGTTCTCGAGCTTGAGGCCCACCTCTTCGGTGATGACCTGGCCGCCGGTGAGGATCGCGATGTCCTGGAGCTGCGCCTTGCGACGGTCGCCGAAGCCGGGAGCCTTGACGGCCGCCGACTTGAAGATGCCGCGGATCTTGTTGAGCACGAGCGTCGCGAGAGCTTCGCCCTCGACGTCCTCGGCGATGATGAGGAGCTCCTTGCCCTCCTGGATCACCTTGTCGACGATGGGCAGAAGGTCCTTGATGTTCGAGATCTTCTGGTTCGCGATCAGGATGTACGGGTCTTCGAAGACCGCTTCCTGACGCTCGGGGTCGGTGACGAAGTACGGGTTGATGTAACCCTTGTCGAAGCGCATGCCCTCGGTGAGCTCGAGCTCGGTGCCGAAGGTGTTCGACTCCTCGACGGTGACGACGCCTTCCTTGCCCACCTTGTCGATGGCCTCGGCGATGAGCTCGCCGATCGCGGGGTCGGCGGCCGAGATGGAGGCGGTCGCGGCGATCTGCTCCTTCGACTCGACCTCCTTCGCCGAGGCGAGAAGCTCGTCGGTGACGGCCTTGACGGCCTTCTCGATGCCCTTCTTGAGCGAGATGGGGTCGGCGCCGGCGGCGACGTTGCGCAGGCCCTCGCGAACGAGCGCCTGAGCGAGGACGGTAGCGGTGGTGGTGCCGTCACCCGCGACGTCGTCGGTCTTCTTGGCGACCTCCTTGACCAGCTCAGCGCCGATCTTCTCGTACGGGTCGTCGAGCTCGATCTCCTTGGCGATCGAGACGCCGTCGTTCGTGATCGTGGGGGCGCCCCACTTCTTCTCGAGCACGACGTTGCGACCGCGGGGGCCGAGCGTCACCTTGACGGCGTCGGCCAGCGTGTTGAGGCCGCGCTCGAGGCCGCGGCGGGCCTCCTCGTCGAAAGCGATGATCTTTGCCATAAGTGTGTCGTCCCTCCCGGACGGGTGACTTCCAGATTTTGGCACTCGACGAAAGCGAGTGCTAACTCATTCTGGCACTCGCCCCTAGGGAGTGCAAGCCGCGAGCCGCGCCGCACAGCACGACGCCGTGGCATCCGTCCAACGGATGCCACGGCGTGTGAAACGTCGTGTTACGCCATCAGGCGCACCGACTCGGCCTGCGGGCCCTTCTGGCCGGAACCGACGGTGAACTCGACCGCCTGCCCCTCCTCGAGAACACGGAAGCCCGACATCTCGATGTTCGAGTAGTGAACGAAAACGTCCTGGCCGTCCGTCACGGTGATGAAGCCGTAACCCTTCTCGGCGTTGAACCATTTGACGGTGCCCTGCGTCATGCGAATCTCCTGTGCTGCTGGATGACGAGGTCAACGTAAGCACGCGGTGACACGCGAAATCGGCCGTCAGCGGCATTGTTGACGTGCGTGCACCCAACTTTTTACGCCGCGGAAACACGCGGGCCGCGGGGGCCTCAGGGGGTGGGCTGGGCCGCCGCGCGATCGAGACCGATCACGACGATCAATCGCTTCTCGGCACTCTCGTCGTCGGGCGTGTTCGGGTCATCGGTGGGCTGGAGGAAGTCGCTCTGCGCGACCTCGGCCCCTCCGATGGCGTCGGCGAGCCCGCGGGCGGCCTGCTCGTCCTCGGGGCGCAGGTAGTAGATGGTCGTCGTCGCGAAGTCGGTCGTGTCGGAATCGCCGGTCTGGACCGTGTCCGCCGCCCACCCCGCCGCGATGATCTGATCGCGCAGGTTGCCGGCGAGACCTTCGTCGGACGTGCCGTTGAGCACCACGACCGAGTAAGAGGGGTCGATCACCGCCGGGGTCGTGGGGGCGATCGTCGGCGTCGCGACGGGCTCGGAGCCGAACGAGATGCGCCCCGAGACCACGAGCGTTCCGAAGATGCCGACGGCGATGAGGACCACGGTGGCCACCGCGGCCCACAGGAACACGACCCAACCCCGGAGATGCGGGTTCTCAGCGCGGTGCGCACCGACGCGGCCGGATTCGGCGGGGAGGTCGTCGAAGCGATCCCGAGGGAAGGTCGATCTGGCCATTGGACGATGCTACCGGTCGTTGCCTTTGCGCCCCGTCACAGGGTGGCGGCGCGATCGAGCCGCGTGCGCGGGTCGCCGTCGCGCAGACGCCGCAGACGACGAACGAGCATCGGGTCGTGCGCGAGGGCCTCGGGGCGGTCGATCAGTCGCCCGAGCAGCTGGTAGTAGCGCGCGGGTGGCATGTCGAAGGCGCTGCGGATCGCCTCCTCCTTCGCACCCCCGTGCCGACGCCATTCACCCTCGAAGGCGAGGATCTCGCGGTCGCGGTCGGAGAGAGGCACGGCGCCACGCTACTGCGCGGCGGAGCCGATCTCCGGATGCCACGCCACCCACGCACCGAGAGGATCCACGCCCCCGAGCACCTCGCCGTCGAGCGCGAGCGCGAAGCCGTCCGAGCGCACGTCCGGCGGGCTCGTCCACCCGTCGTGGAGTCCCGGTGCGTCGAGGGTGATCCAGCGTCCGGCCCGCTGTGCGGCGGCGATCACGTCGCCGCGCCGCGCGCGAGGAACGTGCGCGAGGACGCCGGGCGTCGTGACGACGAGCGTCGCCTCTCGGGGCGCGTCCGCGGCGAGCGCCGGTAGCGCGGCGGCGCCGTCACCTTCGACGAGGAGCGGAGGATCGGATGCCGCGATGTCGAGCGCGGCGACGATACGCTCGCGCCGCCCCTCCTCCCCCGGCCACACCAGTCCCGTGAGCCACGCCCGGTCCTCCGCGTCGCGGGCGTCGAGGGGGTTCAGGTCGATGCCCGCGCGCCAGACGATCTCGGGCATCCGCAGGGCCGGGGCACCGTCGAGGGCGCAGTCGAGCACGACCGGGCTCTGTCCGTCGACGGGATCGAGAGAGACCACCTCCGTGCCACGGCGATAGCGGTAGGAGTAGCGATCGGGGTACAGACACAGACCCGCGCTCGCGCCGACCTCGAGGAGCGCGATCGGCCCCTCGATGAGCGAGAGCGCCGGCAGCAACGCCGAGCAGCGCTGGGGTTCGTTCGTCTGCACGCTCCGACGATCGCACTCCGCGACGAGGGCGTCCGCGTGAGCGACCACCCAGTCCGCCCAGGCGTCGACCCCGTCCGGTGCACCGAGGAGTCGCATCACGGCGAACACGAGCGGCGGCTGGCGGTGCGTCTCCGCGATGCGCGCCACGACCTCGGTCACCTCGGCGTCGGCGATGACGCGCTCCGCCCAGATCGTGTACAACACCGACCGGCCGGGAGCCTCGTCGCGCGCGAAACGGCGGTAGCGATCGACGACGGAGGTCGCGGCATCCTGATGCATCCGAGAATTCTCTCTCGCCGACCTGATCGGCGTCCGGCACGAGAGAATAGGACGCGAAAGAAGGGGACCTTCCAATGACTTATGCCGTCGAAAAGTCCGACGACCAGTGGCGCGAGGAGCTCTCGCCCGAGCAGTACGCGGTGCTGCGCCAGGCGGGGACCGAGCGCGCGTGGACCGGTGAGCTCCTGGACGAGAGCCGCGCCGGCCTCTACACGTGCGCCGCCTGCGGCGCCGAGCTGTTCCAGAGCGGCACCAAGTTCGACTCGCACTGCGGGTGGCCGAGCTTCTACGAGTCGGTGCGGCCCGAGGCCGTCGAGCTCCTCGAGGACAACAGCCACGGCATGCAGCGCACCGAGGTGCGCTGCGCGAACTGCGGATCGCACCTGGGCCACGTCTTCCCCGACGGCTTCGGCACGCCCACCGGCGACCGCTACTGCATGAACTCGCTGTCGCTCAACTTCACCCCGGAAACGCAGGCGTGAGCGCGCTCGAGGCGATGCGCGACCGTCGGTCGTGGTCGAAGGTCACCGATCTCGCCCCGACGAGCGTCGAGCTGGAGGCCTTCGTCGCCGCGGCCGGTCGTGTCGCCGACCACAAGTCCCTGCGCCCGTGGCGGATCATCGAGATCCGCGGGAGCGATCGCGACATCCTCGCCCGCGCGTTGAACAAGGCGGACGGCAAGAAGGGCCACTCCTCCAAGCCGCGCCGCGCCCCGCTGATCCTCGCCGTGGTCGCCGACGTGTCGTCGAAGAAGATCCCCGCGTGGGAGCAGGAGGCCGTGGCATCCGGAGTCGCCCACATGCTGAGCCTCGCGCTGGATGAGGCCGGCTTCGGCGTGTTCTGGCGCACCGACGACAAGACGCGCAGCAAGTCGCTGGCGAAGGCCCACGGCCTGAAGAAGGGCGAGGTCCTGCTGGGGTGGCTCTACGTCGGCGGCAAGCCGCAGCGCTCGCGTCCGGTCCGCCGGAAGACCGTGGATGCCACGAAGCACATCTCGCGACTGCCCGGGACCAAATCCCGGAAGAAGGCGAAGGGCGAAGCCGCCGCTCTCTGAGATCCTGCCGCGTGACGCCGTCGGTGACGTGATTGCCGGCGGCGTCAGCGTGTGCGGCGGCGCCACGGAACCGCCGCGACCGCGACACCCAGGAGGGCGATTCCCGCGGCGAGGAGGGCGATCGGTGTCGAGGGGGCCGCGGGCGCCGGCCAGAACGCGTCGAGCACGACCGACGTGCTCAGCAGCCCCGTCACCGAGCCGAGTCCCAGCAGGAGCACTCCGGTGCGTCGCACGATCTGCGCCGAGAGGAAGATGTAGACGACGCCGATCGTCCCGCCGAGGTACAGCCACGGATCGGTCGGGAGAGCGCGAGGCGGGCCGGCGAACCCGATGTGGATGGCGGCAGCGGCGATCAGCACGATCGTGCCACCCAGGAAATTCACGAGGGTCGCGGTGAGAGGACTGTCGACGCGCACCCGCAGCCGCCCGTTCGTGCCCTGCTGCCACGACACTCCGGCCCCCGCGACGACGGGAATGAGGATCATCCAGAGCGGAACGCTGCCGACCGCTCCGTCCGCGAGACAGACTCCGACCCCCGCGATCGCCAGGAGGGCGCCGATCAGGCGGGGGCGGGTGACCGCCACCACACCGGCCGGACCGTAGCCGGCCCGATCGAGCGCGAGTCCCCCGCTGGTCTGGCCCGCGACGAACCCGACAGTGAACAGGGCGACCCCGATCGCCCCGACGGTCAGCCCCTGACTCGCGACGGTGAAAGCGCCAGCGGCTCCGCCCAGCAGCATCCACACCGGTATCGATCGCGCTCGCACCCCCGCGAGCAGACGACCGATCCCGCGCCGCCCGGCAGGAAGCACCAGGGCGATCGCCAGGACCACGACGAGCCCGGAGCCGAACGAGACGGCTCCCGCGAGGACGCCGTCGTTCAGCGCTGCGCCCAGGCTGCCGTTCACCCGCGTCTGCACCGCGGTCATCGCCCCCACCGCGACGGCGCCACCCACGGCGGCGACGATCGACCCGCGCTGCGCCATGGTGCTCTCCTCGCGGCCGCTCGCCGTGAGGGCCATCGTCGATCGTACGACGCCTCACGCGCCGCCACGGGAGCCGACGGTGCTCGTCGCCTCGCTCAGCGGGTGTGCGCGTCGTTCCACATCACCCGGAGCACGTCGGCGAGGGTGTCGACCGCGACCCCCTCGGCGACGGCCGCGTCGACGAGGGTGCGAAGCTGCCGGGCCAAGTCGGCCGGCAGCGGAGCGACGCCCGGCGCGACGCGCGTCCCCGATCCCACCCGGCTCACGATGAGACCCTCGTGCTCGAGCGCGCGGTACGCCTTCTGCACGGTGCCCGGCGCGACTCCGAAATCGGCGGCCGCTTGCCGCACGGTGGGCAGCTTCTCCCCCTCTCCGAGCCGGCCCGACAGGATCAGACCGCGGAAGAAGCGGTGCAGATCGATGGGAGCGGTGATGTTCTCGGATCGCGTGCGCGCGGCATCCGTCATACCGGTACCTCCACCGGCGAAGCGGAGCGCCGCGGTCGGGCACGGACGAGACCGATGGCGTGGACGACCAGCAGGGCCAGGAGCACGCAGCCTGCGATCTGCAGGAACGGTGCCAGGAACCCTCCGGCGAGGATCAGATCGGCGTGCGGGAGCGAGACGTCGTGGCGCGCCTCGGCACCCGAATCCGTCATGACGATCATGGTCGTGACCGCACCCGAACGCGCCATGTGCAGCAGCCCGCCGAGCGCGATGAGCACCACACCGAGAGCGAGCGTGACGACGTCACGCGCCGCATCGGATCGGCCGGAGCGTTCCAGGTCGAGCCGGACACGGTCCGAGAACGGACGCACGGCGTTCCGGTGCAGGGCGAACACGACGGCGGCGGCGAGCGCGACCACTCCCGCGAGCAACGGGATGCCATAGGCCCAGCCGGGGAAGACGGTCACGATGGGTGGCGCCTCGACGTTGGGCACGTCGAGGGCCACGTGAGCGGCAACGCCCGGGTCGAGAGCAGTGGACATCTGACCGAACACGACGACGAGACAGGAGGTGACGACCATCAGCGCGAGGAGGATCCGGATGCCGCGGCGGGAGCCGAACGTCGTCCAGGTGCGCCGGGCCGCCGATGTCGCGTCGACGGTGCGCCGCGGCGCCTTCGTCCGCGAGAGTGCACCCCAGACCGCCATCCCCGCCGCAGCCGCGATCGGCGCGACGGCGAACCGCCACCACGACACGGTGGCCGACATGTCGAGAACGTAGCCGCGCAACGCGAGGTCGACCACCCAGACGACCCCGACGACGAGCGCAATCGCGCCGACCGCAACCCGCTCCCCACGGAGGACGCTTCGCCCCGTCGAGCTCCCGCGCCGCACCCGCACCACGACGAGAGCGAGCGCGATGCCGAGCGCGGCGCAGACCACGGGCGACGACAGCAGCCCCCAGACGATCTCCCACGGGGACGCCCGCAGGATCCGGTTCCACACGTTCCACACATTCTCGGGGCTCACGGCAACCACCTTTCGTGCCACATTCTTAGCACAATGTGTATCACTATTGCGACACAATTTGCGAGCGGGCGCAGGAAAGGCCTCCGAGACGGGCTGACAGCCACGTCGATGTCGACGTCGCCCGCACGCATGCGTCAGGCTGTCCCCGTGACCCAGCTCCGCCCCGGCCCCCACGACGTATCGCGCATTCTCGGAGACCTGACCGCGTCGTCGGGCACCGATCGCGAGTTCCTCGCTCACGCCGAACTGCACCTCCCCCGTCTGCACGAGCTCTTCGTCCGCCTCTACGGCGAGCGGTCCGACGGTCTCGAGCGCTTGGCATCCCTCGTCGATCTGGCCCACCGTTCCTGGGCGGAGCGTCCCGCGGACCTCCGCGCTCTCGACCGCGCGCGAGACGGCGAGCCCGATTGGTTCGAGAGCGAGAGCATGCTCGGCGGTGTCTGCTACGTCGACCGGTACGCGGGCGGTCTCAGTGGCATCCGGGATCAGATCCCGTACTTCCGCGAGCTGGGGCTGACCTACCTGCATCTGATGCCGCTGTTCGAGAGCCCCGAAGGCAACAGCGACGGCGGCTACGCCGTGTCGAGCTACCGACGGGTCAACCCCGCGCTGGGGACGATGGAGGAGCTCGCCGCGCTCGCCGCGGATCTCCGCCGCGCGGGCATCTCGCTCGTGGTCGACTTCATCTTCAACCACACGAGCAACGAGCACGAGTGGGCGCAGAAGGCCGTCGCCGGCGAGGTCGGTTACGAGGACTTCTACCTGATCTTCCCCGACCGCGAGATGCCCGACGCCTACGAGCAGACGACGCGCGAGATCTTCCCCGACGACCACCCGGGATCGTTCGTGCAGCTCGACGACGGGCGGTGGATCTGGGCGACGTTCTACCACTTCCAGTGGGACCTGAACTACGCCAACCCCGCCGTCTTCGAAGCGATGGCGGGCGAGATGCTCTTCCTCGCGAACCAGGGCGTCGAGATCCTGCGGATGGATGCCGTGGCCTTCATCTGGAAGCGACTCGGAACGACGTGCGAGTCACTGCCGGAGGCGCACCTGCTCCTGCAGGCGTTCAACGCCGTGCTGCGGATGGCGGCGCCCGGTCTGCTGTTCAAGTCCGAGGCGATCGTGCATCCCGACGAGGTCGTCTCGTACATCTCGCCCGACGAGTGCCAGATCTCCTACAACCCTCTGCAGATGGCCCTCACCTGGGAGGCCCTGGCCACCCGGGACGGCCGCCTGCTGCAGCAGGCGCTCGAGCGTCGACACGCCCTGCCCGAGGGCACCGCGTGGGTCAACTACGTGCGCAGCCACGACGACATCGGCTGGACCTTCGCCGACGAGGATGCCGCCGAGCTCGGCATCGACGGCTACCCGCACCGCCGCTTCCTCAACGATTTCTACGTCGGTCGAGCGGACGGGACCTTCGCCCGCGGGGTGCCGTTCCAGGAGAACCCGCGCACCGGCGACGCCCGCGTCACCGGCACCACGGCATCCCTCGCGGGAATCGAAGCGGGCGACGCGGGCGGCGAAGACCGTGTGATCCTCGCGCACGCCCTCGCGCTGTCGACCGGGGGCATCCCCCTGCTGTACCTCGGCGACGAGGTCGCTCAGCTGAACGATTACGGCTACCGCGACCGCCCCGACGAAGCCGGGGACAGCCGGTGGGTGCACCGCCCCTTCCGTCCGGTGCAGGGCTACGCCGACCGAATGGATGCCAGGACCCCGGCGGGTCGGATCTTCGCTCGACTGACGCGCCTCATCGACGTGCGGCGGGCGACGCCCGAGTTCGCGGGCAACGAGCTCATCGCCTTCGACGCGCACCACGATTCGGTGGTCGGCTTCCTGCGCCCGGGGGCGGCGGGCAGCTCGGTTCTCGTTCTCGCGAACGTCGGCGATCACGCCGTCCACATCGCCCCGCTGACCCTGTCTGGACTGGTCCCCGACGCCGTGGACCTCGTCGAGGGGGTCAAGGTCTCGCTCCGGCCCGGCCGCACGCTTCCCGCGCACGGGGTCGCCTGGCTGCGGGTTGCGCTGCGCTGAGGCGCCTCAGCCGGTGTACCAGCTCAGCGAGACCTCGCGTACGTCGAAGAACCCGCGGCGGGCACGCACGAGCGTGAAACCCTCCGCGCTCAGGGCCCGGGCGTACTCTCGCGTGAGGCGCTCGTGCTTCACTTCCTGCCAGCCCGTGGGGTACCGGTAGGCGTGGGTGACGACGCGGGGGCGAGCCATGAGAGTCCTCCTCATGTGCAGGATCCCACCGCCGCCGAACCGCGAGGCATCGACGGCGTTCCGATCGTGTGAACAATCGATGAGAGCCGGCCGTGAACGGGCCAGGCCCCTCGCGAGGCTGGACACGAGGGGGGAATCGAACGTGGTGCCGGCTACAGGACTTGAACCTGCAACCCCCGTATTACAAGTACGGTGCGCTACCAATTGCGCCAAGCCGGCAGGCGTCCCAGTCTAGCGATGCGCGGAAGCGGCTCCCGCGCACGCCGGGTCAGCCCGCGGGCGTCGCCGTCGGGGTCGCGGAGGGCGTGGGCGTCGGCGTCGCGGTGGAGTAGTACGCGTTGCTGTCGATCGTCAGGACGAACTGCGCGAACTCCTTCGGGTCGTCCATGTGACCCACGTACGGGGTGCCGTTGACGAGCACGGTGGGCAGCGTCGTGAGTGCGAGGCCCTTCGTGTCGGGCAGGCCCTTGATCGCGCGATCGGTCGCGGCCTTCGCCCAGCCGGTGTAGGTCTCGTCCTCGATGCACGAGCGCACCGTCGCGACGTCGCTGACCCCGGCGCCCTGCGCCATATCGGCGAGCTGCTGGTCGCTGTAACCCTCGGAGTCGACGGCGGGCTGGTTGGTGAGCAGCTCGTGGTTGAAGGCGAAGAAGCGATCCGACGCATGCGTGGCGACGCAGGCCGAGGCACCCGCGGCGCGGAGGCTGTACTTCGTGCCGTTCGACTTGGAGGTGAGCATCGCGACCGGGTAGTACGTCAGCTTCGCGGCATCCTCGTCGACCCACTTGGAGAGCTGCTCCGCGTTGGCCACCTGGAACTCGCGGGCTTCGGTGGAGAGGTAGTCGACGTAGACGCGGATGTCGACCGGAGCGGCCGTCGACGTCGGGGTCGGCGTCGGGGTGGTCGCGGGTTCCGGAGTCGCGGACGGCGTCGCTCCCGCGGCGAGCGTCGACGCGTCGCCGTCGACCGCCTGGGGCGCGAGCGGGTCGGGGACACCGGTCGCGCTCGACACCAGGAAGCCGTCGTCCGTGGCCGCGGCCGGAAGCGCCTGCGGACGCGAGCCGTTCGACGACACCGCGTACGTCACCGCGACCGCACCCACCGCGACCACGGCCGCAGCGCCCGCGCCGATCAGCGAGCGGCGAAGGACGCGCAGGCGAGCCTGGCGCGCCTTGACCTGCTGCGCCTTCTCACGCACCGCCTCACGGCGATCGCGTTCGGCGGGCACATTCGGCGACTGGTCGTTGGACATGGAACCTCTCGGGCACGGCGGTGCCGCAACAAATCTGGGGATCGCTCGGGTTGGGGCGAACGAGCATCGATGCTAGCCAGGCTGGCTGAGAAAAGCCCAGACGCATGGCATACTGACCCTGCGCCCAACGTCGAGCGCGCGGGGTCGCCCCCGCTCATTCCATTCACTACGGATCGTCCGGCACGTACCTGCCGGTGAAGGAGAAGAGAACATGGCGTCCGTCACATTTGACAACGCAACCCGTCTGTACCCCGGTGGCACCCGTGCCGCCGTCGACAAGCTCAACCTCGAGGTGGGAGACGGCGAATTCCTCGTCCTTGTCGGCCCCTCCGGTTGCGGTAAGTCCACGTCGCTCCGCATGCTGGCCGGCCTCGAAGAGGTCAACTCGGGCCGCATCCTCATCGGCGACCGCGACGTCACCGACGTCCCCCCGAAGGACCGTGACATCGCCATGGTCTTCCAGAACTACGCGCTGTACCCCCACATGACGGTCGCCGAGAACATGGGCTTCGCGCTCAAGATCGCGGGCGTCGGCAAGGAAGAGCGCGCCGCGCGCGTCCTCGAGGCCGCCAAGCTCCTCGACCTCGAGCAGTACCTGACCCGCAAGCCGAAGGCCCTCTCGGGTGGTCAGCGTCAGCGTGTCGCC
The DNA here is from genome assembly GCF_048381605.1 of Microbacterium sp. S1037. Lineage (NCBI taxonomy): Bacteria > Bacillati > Actinomycetota > Actinomycetes > Micrococcales > Microbacteriaceae > Microbacterium > Microbacterium sp. S1037. The sequence continues at coordinate 605,921 of NZ_JBLWIG010000003.1, read as the reverse complement.
ATGGGCCGCGCGATCGTCCGTCAGCCCCAGGTGTTCCTCATGGACGAGCCGCTGTCGAACCTCGACGCCAAGCTCCGTGTCCAGACGCGTACGCAGATCGCGTCGCTGCAGCGCCGCCTCGGCGTCACCACGGTCTACGTCACGCACGACCAGACCGAGGCGCTCACCATGGGCGACCGCATCGCCGTGCTCAAGGACGGCCTGCTCCAGCAGGTCGGCACCCCGCGCGACCTGTACGAGAAGCCGAAGAACGTCTTCGTCGCCGGCTTCATCGGCTCGCCCGCGATGAACCTGTTCTCGGTCGACCTCGCCGAAGGCGGCGTCCGCTTCGGTGACCTGGTCGTCCCCGTCGAGGCCGACGTCATCGGCAAGGCGCACGGCTCGGAGGTCACCATCGGTGTCCGCCCCGAAGACATCCAGGTCGCTCCGGCCGACGGCCGCGGCCTGTCGGTCGTCGTCGACCTCGTCGAGGAGCTCGGCGCGGACGGCTACCTCTACGGCCACACCGACATCAACGGCAAGCGCACCGACCTGGTCGCCCGTGTCGACGGCCGCCGTCACCCGAACGCCGGCGAGACCGTCGTCCTGGCTCCGGTCCCCGGACACGTGCACGTGTTCGACGCCACCTCGGGCGACCGCCTGACCGACAAGGCCATCGCCTCGGCCTGATCGACGCGCCGCACCTGTTTTCCCGGAGACACCGTGTCCGAATCCCTCCGCATCACCGCCAGCGCCGTCGACCCGGGACTCCTGCAGCTCCCCTGGTCGACCGGTCTCGCCGACTGGCCGAGCAACCACATCGTCGCGCTCCCCAAGGGCATCTCCCGCCACCTCGTGCGTTTCGCGAACCTGTCCGGACGCGTGGTGGCGATCAAAGAGACCACCGAAGAGATGGCGCGCCGCGAGTACGACATGCTCGGCAACCTCGACCGCCTCGACGCCCCGTGCGTCGATCGGATCGCGGTCATCGCGGGACGCACCGACGCCTCGGGTCGTCCTCTTCCCGCGGCGCTCGTCACCGCGCACCTGCGCTTCTCGCTCCCCTACCGCGCCCTGTTCACGCAGGTGCTGCGCCCCCACACGGCGACGCGCCTCGTCGACGCCCTGGCCGTCCTCCTGGTGCGTCTGCACAACGTCGGGTTCTACTGGGGTGACGTGTCGCTGTCGAACACCCTCTTCCGCCGCGACGCCGGCGAGTTCGCCGCCTACCTCGTCGACGCCGAGACCGGCGAGCTCCACGGCAACCGCTTGAGCCCGGGACAGCGCGCGCACGACCTCGACATCGCGCGGACGAACATCGCCGGCGAGATCATGGATCTCGAAGCGGGCGGTCGTCTGGAGGGCGGACTGGATGCCGTCGCCATCGCCGACGGTCTCGTCTCGTCGTACCACTCGCTGTGGGGCGCCCTGACCGACAAGGAGTCGTTCGCCGTCGACGAGTCGTGGCGCATCACCGAGCGCGTGCACCGTCTGAACGCCCTCGGCTTCGACATCGGCGAGATGTCGATGAGCACGACACCCGACGGCACCCGCGTGTCCATCCAGCCGAAGGTCGTCGACGCCGGTCATCACCAGCGACGACTGCTCCGCCTGACCGGACTCGACGTCGAAGAGAACCAGGCCCGGCGCCTGCTCAACGACCTCGACGAGTTCCGCGCCCGCGTGTCACGACTGGGGTCGGACGAAGAGATGGTCGCCCACGAGTGGCTCACGCGTGTCTTCGAGCCGATCGTCATGGCGATCCCCTTCGATCTGCGCGCCAAGCTCGAGCCCGCCGAGGTCTTCCACCAGGTTCTCGAGCACCGCTGGTACATGTCGCAGGCGCGCGGCCGGTCCGTGCCGCTCGCCGAGGTCGTGTCGTCGTACATCGACGACGTCCTGCGCCACCGCCGCGACGAGGCCACCGTCATGGGCCCGCCGACCGACACGATGTCTCTGCCCACGGTGTCCGACGCCGACGCTCCCGCGACGGGCGAGGTGCCGACGACCGACACCGACGTCGTGGACTGGCGCGACCTGGTCTGACGCCGCCGCTCCTCGACGCGGAAGGCCGTGGCATCCGGAGAGGATCCGGGATGCCACGGCCTTCCGTGTGAGAAGCGGGTTTCAGTAACCGACGGTGAAACGCTCGCGCGTGTGCTTCGGGTTCTCGATCTCGTCGAGGACCGCGACCGCGAAGTCGGCGCCGCCGATGAAGGAGTTGCCGTCGCCGTCGACGACGAGGACGTCGCCGCCGTCGCGGTACGCGCCCGTCCGCTCGCCCGGAGCCCACGAGCCGAAGCCGCCCGCGGGGTGGATGTAGAACCAGTCGCGACCCGTGTCGTCGGCCTGCAGGTCTTCGAGGATGCCGATGGCCTCGCGGGCCTCGGGCTTGTACTCCTCGGCGAAGCCGTCGGTGTCGATCAGGCGCGGGCCGCCCTCGGCGACGAGCGAGCCACCGGCGCCGCCGACGACACCCACCCGGACATTGTCGGGAAGAGCCGCGACGAGCTGGGCGATGGCGGGGCGGAGCTTGCCCTCCATGTCGCCGCGCGGAGCCACGGCGGACACGACCACGTCGACGCCCTCGAGCTGGGCGACCAGGCCGGGAACGTCGAGGACCGTGCCTTCGAGGTAGGTCACGCCCTCCACGCGATCGGTCGGGACCGACCGGGCGATCGAGACGGCGGTGTGTCCGCGGCGGGCGGCCTCGGCGACGATGTGGCTACCAGCGTAGCCGGTTCCTCCGATGACGGCGATACGGGTCATGAGCGTTCCTTCCTCGACGGGATCAGTGCGCGGCGCGAAGCGTCGACACCTGGTACAGAGCCACGGATGCCGCGATACCGGCGTTCAGCGACTCGGTTGCGGCGGAGATCGGGATCGACACGACCTGGTCGCACGTCTCGGTCACCAGGCGCGAGAGCCCCTTGCCCTCGGAGCCCACGACGATGACCACGGGACGATCCGCGAGCTCGAGCGCGGGCAGCGAGACCTCGCCGTCACCGGCGAGACCGAGCACGAACACGCCCTGCTTCTTGAACTCTTTCAGCGTCGCGGTGAGGTTGGCCGCGAGCGCCACCGGGATGCGCGCCGCGGCTCCGGCACTGGTCTTCCACGCCGCGGAGTTGACGCTCGCCGAACGGCGCTGCGGAAGGATGAGCCCCTGGCCGCCGAACGCGCCGGTCGAGCGGATGATCGCCCCGAGGTTGCGCGGGTCGGTGACGCCGTCGAGGGCGACGAGCAGCGGGACCTCGCCGCGATCGATGATCTCTTCGAGCAGGTCTTGCGGGTGCGCGTACGTGTAGGGCGGCACCTTCAGGGCGACACCCTGGTGGACGCCGTCGAAGCCGGCCATGCGATCGAGTTCGGGCCGCGTGACCTCGAGCACCGGGATACCGCGGTTCGTCGCGATCGACAGCATCTCTTTGACGCGGTCGTCCATCTCGACCCGCTGTGCGATGTAGAACGCCGTCGCGGGGATCTTGGCGCGCAGTGCCTCGAGCACCGAGTTTCGGCCGGTGACGGTCTCGGTGTCGTCGGACGCCTTGGGGCTCTTCCGGTTCGCGTTACCGCCGACGCCGCGGACGGCGGGCTTGGCCTTGCCGCCGGCGGCGGCGTAGCGCTCCTGGGCGGCCTTGCGCTTGCCGGCGGGGTGCCACGCGCGGTCTTCGGCCTTGGGGGTGGGACCCCGGCCCTCGAGCGCCTTGCGGGAGTGCCCGCCGGTGCCCTTCAGGGGGCCCTTCTTCTTGCCGGGGTTGCGTGCGCCCGGGCGTCCTGGCTTAGCCATCGATACTCCAGTGGGTTCCGGCTGGAGTGTCCTCCAGCGTGATTCCTGCGGCGGCGATCGCGTCACGGATGCGATCCGCGGCCGCCCAATCCTTGTCCGCGCGCGCTTGCGCGCGCTGCGTGATCATCGTCTGGACGAGGGTGTCCAGAGCGGCGGTCTCCGCTCCCCCGCCGGTGCCACCCCACTGAGAAGAGTGAGGGTTAATCCCCAGGACGAGCGTCATCTGCATGACGTCCATGACATCCTGCTTCGCCTCATCGTACTTGCCGGCGTCGAGCAGCGCATTTCCGGACCGGATGCTCGAGTGGATGGCCGCCAGGGCCCGGGGCACCGAGAGGTCGTCGTCCATGGCGTCGGAGAACTCGGTGGGCAGCCCCTCCTTCCCCTCGGGCCACCCGGGCTCAACGACTCGTCGGGCCCGGTCGAGGAACGTCCGGATCCGGCCGAGGGCAGCCTCGGCCTCAGCCCACGATGCGTCGCTCAGATCGAGGTTGGAGCGGTAGTGCGCCGCGGCGAGCGCGTATCGCACCACCAGCGGGTCGTGCGCGTCGAGCACGTCGGACGCGAGGGTGAAGTTGCCGAGCGACTTCGACATCTTCTGCCCGTCGACGGTCACGAGACCGTTGTGCACCCAGTAGCGCGCGAACGCGTCGCCCGCCGCCGTCGACTGGGCGATCTCGTTCTCGTGATGGGGGAAACGCAGATCGAGTCCGCCGCCGTGGATGTCGAACTCGGGGCCGAGGTACCGGCGCGACATCGCGGAGCACTCGATGTGCCAGCCCGGCCGGCCCGCACCCCACGGCGATGCCCACGTCGCCGACGCGGGCTCACCCGGCTTCGCGCCCTTCCACAGGGCGAAGTCGTGCGGGTCGCGCTTTCCCCGGGGGTCGGCGTCGGACGCGGGCTCCATGGCATCCAGGCTCTGACGCGTGAGCTCGCCGTAGGTCGGCCAGGAGCGCACGTCGAAGTAGACATCCCCCTCGGCGGCGTAGGCGTGACCGCGCTCGATGAGCTCGGCGATCAGTTCCTGCATCTGCGTGACCGACGCCGTCGCGCGCGGCTCGTAGGTCGGCGGGAGGATGCCGATGGCGGCGTACGCGCGGGAGAACTCGAGTTCCATCCGGTACGCGAGCGCCCACCACGGCTCGGTGTCGGTGGCGTTCGCGAGCATCTTGTCGTCGATGTCGGTGACGTTGCGGACGAATGTCACCCGGCCGAAGCGGTGAGCGAGCCAGCGGCGGAGGAGGTCGAAGGCGAGAGCGGCGCGCACGTGCCCGATGTGCGGACCGGATTGAACGGTCGGTCCGCAGACGTAGAGGGTGACGTTCGACGGGTCGAGAGGCGTGAAGTCACGCAGGGCCTGAGCCTTCGTGTCGTAGAGCCGAACAGTCACCGCCCCAGCCTACCGGCCGCCTGTCTCCGCGACCCGAGTCTCCGACGCGCGACGCGTGCCGCGGGCGCCCCCGGAGGGCACCCGCGGCACGCGTCGGCCAGGGCGATCAGCGGCTCGATCGGCTCGCCGTGATCCGCGGCACGAGGAGGGCGGCGACGGCACCGACCAGGGCGGGGATTGCGAAGGCGTAGAAGTTCCACTCCACCGGGACTTGCGCGGCGAGCACCGCGGCCCCGAGCGGCGGACCGACGATCGCGCCGATGCGCCCGATCGACAGGGCCCAGGCGATCCCGTTGGCGCGCAGCTCCGTCGGATAGCGGGTGACCATGAGTGCGTTGCTCATGATCTGCGAGCCGATGAAACCGAACCCGCTGATGAACATGAGCACGTACATCAGCCAGAGCGGCGGGGCGAAGGCCATCAGGACGAGGCCGAGGGTGCCGGTGAGGAACGCGATGACGACCATCGCCTTGGCCCCGATGATGTCGGCGATCCGTCCGCCCACGATCACACCGACGATCACGCCGAGCCACATCGCCGCCGTGAGGTAGAGCGCATTACCGATGGCGTAGTCAGCGGCCTGGAGGATGGTCGGCAGCCACGCGCTGATGCCGAACACCAGCAGCAGACCGCAGAACGACACGATCCAGAACAGCACGGTGGCGGGTGCCACGCCCCGGGCGAAGAGCGCCCCGAGACCCAGCCAGCGTCCCGGGTGGCTTTCGACCTGGGCGCTCGGGTCGGGCAGGCCGAAGGCCGTCGCCAGCTCCCGCGCCTCATCGCGGCGCCCGGTGCGCCAGAGGAACGCGGGGCTCTCGGGGAGCCGCCGCAGCAGTGGCAGGAGGATGAGCGCCGGAACGACGCCGATGAGGTACAGCCAGCGGTAGCTCTGCTGTTGCAGAAGCGCGGCCAGGAGGGGCGCACACAGCGCCCCGACACCGTAGCCGGCCATCGTGAGGCCGATGTTGCGTCCGATGCGCCCCGGCTTGCTGATGTCCGCGGTGTACGCGTTCACCGTCGGCAGGACGACACCGAGGCCGAGGCCGACGACCAGGCGTCCGACGCCGAAGAGCACCGGCTCGCCCGCGACGGCGCAGACGAGCATGCCGACCGTGAACAGGCCGACAGCCACGCCGATCAGGCGCACCTGCCCGACGCGTTGCACGATCGCACCCGCGACGGCGGCTCCGACGAGCATGCCGACGCTGATGATCGCGCCGATGAGCCCCGCGGCGGGAAGGGTGAGCCCGAAACCCGGATCTTTCATGATGAGTGGGACGGAGGCACCCCAGACGGCGAGGTCGAAGCCCTCGAGGGTGCAGATCAGCGTCGCGATCGCGAGGGCGCGGCCGCTGCTGAGAAGCGGTCGCGACGCTCGTGTCGCGGCCGCGCGGGCGGTGGATGTGGTCATGGTGGCTCCTCGTCGTTGAGAGAACATCGGGTACTGCGAAAAGCGCGGGCGGGGGTCGTCAGCGCATGAGGGTGGTGTGATCGACCCCCTCACCGGGGGCGAGCACGATGTCGAAGCGGGTTCGGGCCCAGTTCCGGCCGCCCACGTCGCGGCCGTCGGGGGTCGGTTCGTCGGCGGCGTGATGCGACCAGTCGTAGACCAGACTGTCGCGGACGCCGAAGACGGAGTCCGCGTCCAACAGCTCGTCCCCGCGCACGAAGATGTGGGTGACCAGGGTCCGGTACCCCGGAGCCGTCACGAGGAAGTGCAGGTGCGCCGCGCGGTAGGGGCTGCGGCCGGTCGCTCGCAGCAACTCCCCCACAGGTCCGTCGTCGGGGATGGGATACGGCGTGGGGAAGAGACCCCAGAAGCGATAGCCGCCCTCGGAGTCGCTGAACAGGTGCGCACGGCCGTACACCTCGAACTCCTCGTGCTGGACATCGTAGAGCCCGTCCTCGTCCGCTTCCCACACTTCGATGCGAGCCCCGGGGATCGGCGTTCCCTCGACGTCGCGCACGGATCCCTCCACCCACGCCGGCTCGCCCGGCGCACCCCCGGAGAGGTCGCCCCCGAGCGGGATCTCCGGTGAGTCGTTGAGGAAGAACGGTCCGAAGACCGTCGCTTCGGTGGCATCCCCCACCGCCTCGTTGTTGACGGTGACGGTCTGCATCGACACGCCCAGCACGTCGGAGAGGAGGACGAACTCCTGTCGCGTCGGACTCGTGATGCGGCCGACACGCGTGAGGAAGTCGATCGCGACGTTCCATTCCTGCTCCGTGAGTCGCACCCGGCGCACGTAGTCGTGCAGGGTGTCGACCAGCTCTTCCATGAGGAGTTTCAGCCGCGCGTCGGAGGTGCCCGCGAACGAGGCCCGAACCCGCTCGACCAGCGCGTCTTCGCGGGCGGTCTGCTCATCGCTCTCGACGGTCATGCCGTCACCTCCTCGAGGGGTGCGCCCGCCCACGCCGCGCGCAGGAGGGTCGTCAGGTCATTCAGGCCCACCGGGCGAGGGGTGCTCGGCGGGATCGACGGCAGCGCGAGTTCCGCAGCCTCCGCGACGTCGTCCTCGCGCATGCCCAGGTCATGCAGTCCGGCCGGGATGCCGAGCTCGGCGCGCAGTGCCAGGAGCCCCGGTCCCGCGGGCACACCGCCGAGCGCCTGCGACACACGACCGGCGGCATCGGGAGCCGCGGGGGCGACGAAAGCCGTGACGTACGGCAGGACGATCGCGTGCATCTCGGCGTGCGAGAGGTTGTAGGCGCCACCGAGCGTGTGGCAGATCTTGTGATGGATGCCGCTGCCGGCCGAAGCGAACGCGACGGCGGCGAGGTAAGCACCGTAGAGAGTCTGCTCGCGCGCCCCGAGATCATCGGGATCGGCGGACAGTCGACGCAGTCCGGGGACGAGCGCACGGATTCCCTCGGTGCCGAGTGCGCGGTTGATCGGGTCTGCCCGGGGAGCCCAGAAACCGTCGACCGCGTGCGCGAGAGCGTTCATGCCGCTGGCGGTGGCGAGGCCCGCCGGCAATGAACGCGACAGCGCCGCGTCGTAGACGATCGCGCGCGGGAGCACACGAGGGTCGGATCCGGTGACCTTGCGGCCGTCCTCCGTCTGACCCCACACATCAGTGGCCTCCGAGCCGGCGAAGGTCGTCGGGACGGCCACCAGCGGCAGCGCGGTGTCGCGGGCGACGACCTTCCCCAGGCCCGTCGCCGACCCGCCGCCGACGGTGAGGACGAGGTCGGCGTCGACCTCGCGCGCGAGCCGGACGGCGGCCTCGGCGTTCTCGACCGGGACGTGCTGCACGACCTCGTCGATCCGGGCGGCGACGGGCACGCGCTCGAGGATCCGGGCGACGACCTCCGGAGCGGCAGCGTCGGCGACCAGCAGCACACGCTGCCCACCGAGATCCCCGACCGCCGTCGCGACGTTGTCGGCGGCGGCATCCGTGCCGAACAGCACCCTCTGCCCGAGAGTGCGGTGGTCGAAACTCAACGCCATCTCGAGATCACTCCCCCGCCCCGAGCCGGAACAGGCTCAGCGCGTTCGTGCGGCCGATCTTGCGGCGGTCGGCGTCGGAGATGGATGCCGTGTCGAACCACTCCGCGGCATGATCGATGTTCTCGAACGGCCAGTCCGTGGCGAACAGGATGCGGTCGGCACCGATCTCCAGGACGGCACCGATGAGGCTCTGCGTGCGGAAGTTGCCCGACGTGGTGATCCAGAAGTTCTCGGAGAAGTAGTCGACGAACTTCCGCTGCGCGGGATAGGTGTGCGGCGCCTCGACCCACTTGTTGCGGTGGTCGATGCGGTAGAGCATCGCGGGGATCCCCTCCCCCATGTGCCCGATCACGATCTTCAGGCCGGGGTGCTCGTCGAAGAGCCCACTCGCCATGAGGCGGAGTGCGTGCACGGCCGTCTCCTGCGCGAAGCCCCACGTCGGCCCGAGCAGCCACGGGTGACCGTCGTAGATCCGGGCGTCCTGAGGGAGCGGATTGCGGGGGTGGAGGTAGAACGGCACGTCGAGCCGCTCGACCTCGGCCCAGAACGCGCGGTACTGCGGAAGGTCGTAGTAGAGCGGGTCGTGTCCGTCTCCGTGCTGCTCGTCCTGCGAGAAGCCATTCACGAGGGCTCCGACGAATCCGAGCTCCTCCACGCACCGACGTAGCTCCGCGGTCGCGGCATCCGGATCCTGAAGAGGAAGTGCCGCGAACGCGCGGAAACGATCGGGCCTCTTGGCGACCTCTTCGGCGAGCACGTCGTTGGCGATCCGCGCGTACTCCACCGCGCGGTCGCGCTGCGGGATCGCCTGGATCGCGGGAGCGTTGAGGGAGAGCACGCATGTCTCGATGCCGTGCGCGTCCATCTGGTCGAGACGCTGCCCGTGGATGTCGAGCAGACGGTCCTGAAGGATCCTCCAGTAGTCGCCGGGCACGAAGCCCGCCGAGTCCTGCAGGGTCTGGGGAATGGCGAAATGCTCCTCGAGAGCGATCTTTCCGTTCATCGGGCGAGCACTGCTTCCTTCTCGGTGGTGGTGACGGCGCTGAGCAGAGTGGCGAGCAGCGAGCGCAGTTCCTCAGGGGTGGATGCCACACCGTAGGTGTAGCGATCGGGTCGCACGACGGCGGCGACCAGGCCGCTGCCTCGGAAGTAGCGGGTGTAGACGCCGCCCGTGTCGGAGAACCGCGCACGTTGGAACATGGACGTGATCGCGAAATCGGCGACCTCGCCGCCGACGGCCGCGAAAGCGGCGCGCACCTCGTCGTCCAGCGCCGACAGCGCCGCGGGCTCCGACACCACGATGAGCCAGTCGGCGGGGGCGAGGTCGTCGAACAGCCCGGTCCCCTCCGGCGTCGACACCAGTCCCTGCGGGAACAGGCTCCCATCGCTCGCGATGAGCCCGCCGCGCAGCGCGGGGTAGATCAGCTTGTCCGGCTTCTGGTTGGCCTGCCGGGCCGCGAGCATCCGTCGATCACGCTCGGCCGCTCGGAGAGGGTCACGTTCGGTCTGCACGCGTCCGAGTTCCACGGCGCGCTCGGTGATGAAACGCACGTGCGGCTCACGCTCGGCCTGATAGGTGTCGAGCAGCTCGTCGGGCGCTCCGTCGATGACCATCCCGAGCTTGAACGCGAGGTTTCGAGCGTCCCGGATGCCGGAGACCATGCCCTGCGCGAGGAACGGGGGCATCTGGTGCGCGGCATCGCCGGCCAGGAACACGCGGCCCGCGCGCCAGCTGTGCGCGATGAGCGACATGAACGTGTAGTTCGCGGTCCGGATGAGCTCGGCGTGGTGCGGCTGGAGGTAGGCCGCGACCTTTGCCCACACGAAGCCGGGTTCGGTGACCTCCTCGCGAGTCTGACCGGGCTCCAGACGGAACGAGAAGCGGTGGTGCCCGGGACCGATGTTGACGATGGCGATCGGCCCGTCGGGGTCGCACACCTGCCGGAAGGTCGGCAGCGTCTCCACCTCCCCGTGCAGGGCGAAGTCGCACACGAGCCAGTTCTCGAAGAACCCGTAGTCGTCCCAGGTCGATCCGATGTGCGATCGGACGAAGCCGTTGCCGCCGTCGGCGCCGACGACGAACCGCCCCGCGACCTGAAGCGACGATCCGTCGCCGCGGACCGCCGCGACCTCGACGTGGTCGTCGGCGTCGCGGATCGCGGTGACGGTCGCACCGCGCACGATCTCGACGTTCGGCATCGACGCGAGGAGTTCGACGAGGGTCTTCTCCACGTGAGGCTGGTACATCATGTATTGCGCAGGCCAGCCGCTGCGACCCGGGTTGTCGTACTCGATGTCGAGCAGGACCTCGCCTGCGGCGTTGGTCCAGACGTAGCCCGACTGCACGTTCGTCCCGGGCAGCATCTTCTCGGCGACGCCCAGCTTCTGGAACGTCCGCATCGTCTCGTCGTCGAACGCTGCAGCACGCGGAAGGTTGTAGAGGCTCTCGTACCGCTCCAGCACAGTGACCGTCCGGCCCTGCTGTCCGAGCAGCGCAGCCAGCGTCATGCCCGTCGGACCGCACCCCACGATCACCACATCGTTCATCGTCATCGGATCTCCTTCGAACCGTTTCACTATCGTGAACGCGTTCACCATAGTGAAGCTGACGGTACCACGTCCCCCGCTACGATCGGAAGATGTCCGACCCGATCGACGCCGACGACGACGCAGCCCCGCAGCGTCAGGGGATCCAGTCCGTCGAGCTCGCGATGCAGGTGGTGCGAGCGCTGGAAGAAGGTCGCGGCCCCCGCACTCTCTCGCAACTGGCGCAGGCATGCGGGATGAGCACGAGCAAGGTGCACCGGTACCTGGTGAGCCTCATCCGCTCGGGGCTCGTGTCGCAGTCCCAACGCACCGGCCTGTACGACTTCGGCCCGGCCGCGCGACGCGTCGGCATCGAAGCCCTGCGCCGCGTCGACGAGGTCGCCCTGGCAACCGAGTACCTCCCCTCCCTCCGCGACCGCACCACGCACTCGGTCAACCTCGCCGTCTGGGGAGACAATGGGCCGGTGCTCGTGCACTGGGAGTACGGCGAACACGCGCTGCCCATGAACATCCGCATCGGCTCGACGCTGCCGCTCCTGGACTCCTCGGTGGGCCAGGTGTTCCTCGCCTACCTCCCCGAGGCCATGACCCGGTCGGCGATCGTCGACGCGGCCTCCGCCGGCGAGAGCGCCGTCGCGGCCATGGCACACGCCGAGCGCATTCGCGCGACCGTCCGTGAGCGACGCGCGTCCGTGACCTCGGGCAGCGTCATGGCGGGACTCGCCGCCGTGGCCGCCCCGGTCTTCGCCGAAGGGTCGCTGCCCCTCGCCGTCTCCGTCGCTCTGCCGGCGCGCCTGGCCGACGACGAAGCGGTGGCCGCCATCGAACGCGAACTGCACGTCACCACGGCGGAGATCACCGCGGCGCTGGGCGCCACCACCGACGGACACATTCCCGTCACACGCCGCGGCTAACCTCGCAGCATGGACCTCGACATCCGCCTCGACGACCTCTCCGGCACACCGACGCGAGAGCTGGTGACGGCACATGTCGCCGGGATGCTCGCGAACACTCCGCCTGAGAGCTGCCACGCCCTGGATGCTGACGCGCTCATGGGCAAGGAAGCACTGCTGTGGTCAGCATGGGTCGACGGAGAACTCGCCGGCATCGGCGCCCTGTCGCCGTTCGGCGCCGAGGAGGGAGAACTGAAGTCCATGCGCGTGACCGACGCGTTCCTCGGGAAGGGCATCGGCCGCGCGATCTTGCGCCACATCGTGGCTGAGGCGCGGGCGCGTGGCATCCGGAGCCTGTGGCTCGAGACCGGCAGCGGCGACGACTTCGCGGCCGCGCGCGGCCTCTACGCGAGCGAGGGCTTCGTCGAGTGCCCGCCCTTCGGCGACTACCGACCCGACCCGCTGTCGACCTTCATGACGCGCGAGGTCTAGAGCGGAAGCACCAGCGCGGTCGCGAAGGCGGCGACTCCCTCGGTGCGTCCGGTGAAGCCGAGCCCGTCGGTCGTGGTGGCGCTGACCGAGACCGGCGCCCCGCCGAGAGCGCGTGAGAGCACATCCTCCGCCTCGACCCGGCGCGCGGCGAAACGCGGGCGGTTGGCCTGCACCTGGACGGAGACATTCCCGACGCGCCAGCCGGCGTCTTCGATCAGCCGCACCGTGTGCGAGAGGAAGGCCTCGGCGTGCGCACCCGAGAACTCGGGCCGATCGGTGCCGAAGTGGGTGCCGATATCGCCGAGGCCCGCGGCCGACAGCAGAGCGTCGACGATCGCGTGAGCGACGGCGTCACCGTCGGAGTGCCCGGACAGCGCCTGCTCGCCGGGCCACTCGAGACCAGCAAGCCAGAGCGTTCCCTCGCCGCCGAAGCCGTGGACGTCGGTCCCGATACCGATGCGCGGCGCGGCCGGGCGTCGCGACGCGACGAGAGCTCGCGCGCGGTCGAGATCGGGGGCGGTGGTGATCTTGAAGGAGTCCGCGTGGCCCGCGACCGTCACGACGTCATGGCCGGCAGCCGCGACGAGGGCGGCGTCGTCGGTGTGGTCGGCGTCGGCTGACGCGACCGCTGCCTCGAGCACGTCGCGTCGGAAGCCCTGGGGCGTCTGGGCGGCGGCGAGCTCGGAACGATCCACCGCGGCGAGAATGACCCCGTTCTCATCGACGCGCTTGATCGTGTCGACGACGGGGACGGCCGGGATGACGGCCGGTGCGCCACCCTCGAGCGCGTCGATCACGCGTTCGAACACCGAGACCGGGGTCAGCGCGCGCGCGGCGTCGTGCACGAGCACGAGGTCCACGTCCGCATCGAGCGCCGAGAGGCCCGCGGCCACGGATTCCTGCCGGGTACGACCGCCCACGACGACGCGGACGGCGTCTCCACCATCACCGTCTCCGTGATCGCCGGACACGGCCTGCACGTCGGCGCGGGCGGCATCCTGAAACCCGTCGGGCACGACGACCACGACCTGAGCACGCGGTGCCGCCAGAACCCCCCGGAGGGAGTGACGCAGGATCGAGTCGCGATCGAGAGGCACGAAGGCCTTCGGCGCTCCCCCCTGGAGACGGGTGCCGGAGCCGGCGGCGACGACGATGACCGCGAGACGCGGGGAAGGCGAGGGGATCACTCCCCTACGCTAGCGCGGGCATCGCCCGCCGCTCGGAAGGAACGACGGGCGATGGAACGTCTCAGGACGCGAGGACCTCGTCGAGCACGACGCTCGCGCGGTCTTCGTCGGTCTTCTCGGCCAGAGCCAGCTCGGACACGAGGATCTGACGAGCCTTCGCCAGCATGCGCTTCTCGCCCGCGGAGAGCCCGCGGTCCTGGTCGCGGCGCCACAGGTCGCGGACGACCTCGCTCACCTTGATGACGTCGCCCGAGGCCAACTTCTCGAGGTTCGCCTTGTAGCGCCGAGACCAGTTGGTGGGCTCTTCGGTGAACGGTGCGCGCAGCACGTCGAAGACGCGATCGAGACCCTCTTTACCGATGACGTCGCGAACGCCGACCAGGTCGACGTTGTCAGCCGGGACCTCGATCACGAGGTCGCCTTGCGTGACGTTCAGCTTCAGATACTTCTTCGTCTCGCCCTTGATGACGCGTTCTTTGACCTCGATGATCGTGGCCGCGCCATGGTGCGGGTAAACGACGGTCTCGCCAACCTCAAAAAGCATGGAGTTATGTCCTTTCGGCAACATCCAGGATACCACAGGCACTCATACGCTAAGGTTCCGCCCTCCTGACCCGCTTCCGCTCCGCGCGCCCCCTCGCGCGTGCGACGCGACGCGCGAAGGGGTACCGCGTTCGCACCCGAACCGACCGCGGTGCGCCGACCCCGTAGGATGAAGGTGTGCCGTCTGTCGTCCTGGGAGGATCCGTGAAATCGCGCCTGATCGCGTCCATCGCCGTAGGTGCCGCCGTCGTGCTGGGCACGACGGGTTGCAACATCCTTGCGCCCCAGGCGACGACGATCGACTACTCCGCCTCTGACGGAGTCAACGTCCCCGCCGCTTCGGGCCCCCTCGACGTCCGCAACGCTCTGATCGTCGCCGACGAGAGCGGCGAGGTCGGCAACTTCGTCGCCGCCGTCGTCAACTCCACGACCGAGCCGCAGACGCTGCGCCTCGAGGTCGGCGAGGGCTCCTCGGCCGTTCGCGCCTCGGTCAAGGTCCCCGCCAGCAGCACCCTCAGCCTGGGCGACCTCACGAATGGTGTGGAGCCGCTCCGTCTCGACGGTATCGAGGCCGTCCCCGGATCGACCGTCCCGGTCTACTTCCAGTCCGGCGACGGCGAAGGGGCGCTCATGCAGGTCCCCGTCCTCGACGGCGCGCTGCAGTACCTGAGCACTCTCGCGCCCACCCCGCAGGCCACCGCCTGGAAGACCCCGACGCCCAGCGCGACGCCGATGCCCAGCGCGACACCGAGCCCCACGCCGTCCTCCTGACGGAATGATGAAGGCGCCGACGGATTCCCGTCGGCGCCTTCGTCATTCCCGCCTCAGGCCTCGAATCGGTAGCCGAGCCCTCGGACGGTGACGAGCATCGTCGGCTCGCTCGGGCTCTGCTCGATGCGCGAGCGGATGCGCTTGATGTGAACGTCGAGCGTCTTGGTGTCGCCGAAGTAGTCGGTGCCCCAGACCCGGTCGATGAGCTGACCGCGAGTCAGCACGCGGCCGGCGTTGCGCATGAGGACCTCGAGCAGCTCGAACTCCTTCAGGGGCATGTTGATCTCCGCTCCATCCACCGCCACGGTGTGTCGATCGATGTCCAGGGTGACGCGTCCTCCGCTGAGGATCCGGTCGTCGAGGTCGGCGTCATCCGGGGTCCGACGTCGCAGGACGGCGCGCATGCGGGCCAGCAACTCCCGCGTCGAGTAGGGCTTCGTCACGTAGTCGTCGGCACCGAGCTCGAGCCCCACGACGATATCGACCTCGGAGTCCTTGGCCGTCAGCATGATGATCGGCACGTGCGACGACAGCCGGATCTGTCGGCAGACCTCGGTGCCCGGCATGCCGGGCAGCATCAGGTCGAGCAGCACGATGTCGGCACCGCGGTCGTGGAACGCCGTCAGGGCGAGAGCGCCGTCCTCGGCGATCTCGACCTCGTACCCCTCCCGCCGCAGCAGATAGGCCAGCGGGTCGGCGAGGTCCGGCTCGTCCTCGACGATCAGAACGCGGGTCATACGGTGTCTCCGTTCATGGGGGCGGGACGTGCAGCAGCGGCCTTGCGGCCCTTGCGTCCCGACTTGGGGCGGGGTTGCTCGAGGTCGGGCGCCTCGGACATCGGCAGTCGGATGGTGAACGTCGAGCCGCGGTCGGGGCGCGACCACAGTCGCACCTCGCCTCCGTGGCGCTGGACGGCGTGCTTGACGATCGACAGACCGAGCCCGGTTCCACCTGTGCGGCGGGATCGCGCCTGGTCGGCCCGGTAGAAGCGCTCGAATACGCGGTGCTGATCGGCTTCGGGGATGCCGATCCCGCGGTCGGTGACGGCGATCTCGACGACCGTGCCGTCGAGCTTCACCCCGACGCCCACCTTGGAGCCGCCGGGCGAATACGCGATCGCGTTCGCGACGAGGTTGCCCAGCGCCTCGGTGAGGATCTGCGGCTCGCCGCGCACCCACAGCCCTTTGGTCCCCCCGCGCACGACCGTCACCTGGGCCGAGTCCGCGGCGATCGCGTAGGCCTCGACCGCCGAGGTGACGACCTCGTCGATCGAGACGTCCCGCACGTCGCGCAGTTCGTCGGATGCCTGCAGACGAGACAGGCTCAGGATGCGGTTCACCAGGCCGGCCAACCGCGTCACCTCCGCCTGCAGCCGCGATGAGAAGTACCGCACCTGTTCCGGATCCTCGGCCGCGGATTCGATCGCCTCGGCCAGCAGGCTCACCGCCCCCACGGGAGTCTTAAGCTCGTGGCTGGTGTTCGCCACGAAGTCGCGACGCATCTCTTCGACGCGCTCGCGTTCGGTGATGTCACGCAGCACCAGGAGGACCAGTCGCGGCGAGATGGGAGTCGCGCGCACCGCGACCAGGCGCGGTTCTGCCGGCGCGGCGCCTCGGCGCAACCGCAGGTTCTCGCTGACCGACGCTCCCGTGTCACGCGCCGCCCGCGCGACGCGACGCAGTTCGTCGCTGGCGATCACCTCTCCGGCGACCAGACCGAAGACGCCCGCGGTCGATGAGAGCGCGAGAACCGTCGACGACATGTCGCAGACGAAGGCGGGGTCGTCCATCGCCCCGAGCATCGCCTCGACGCCCTCGGGCAGATCGACGGCGGTCTGCGCCAACGAACGATCGCGTGCTCGCAGGGCTCCGACCACGAGGCCGACGATGCCGCCCCCGAGCAGGAGTCCCACGAGGAGCGCGAGCAGCGAGAGCTGCGGTGGTTCCATGCCCCCAGCGTAAAGGCGTGGTCACGGCGTCACCGGCCGTTCAGGCACGGGATGCCGAAGCCGAACGTTACTATTCACTGTCACGGCACCATTCGTTCATCTTCGCTGGAAACAATCCCCGGAGGTAGCGGAACGCACATGTGCCGTGCCGCCGACGGAAGGTACCGCGATGCGCGAAGTATTCCACCAGTCCCTCGAGGACGTTCAGGCCCGCCTGGTCGAGATCGCCGACCTGGTGACGGTCGCGATCGACCGCGCCACACGCGCGTTCGGCACCAGCGACGTCTCGCTCGCCGAAGAGGTCATCGAGGCCGACGCGATCATCGACGAGAAGGCCGTCGAGCTCGATGAGCTCGCGATCGAGATCCTCGCGCGTCAACAGCCCGTCGCGCGCGACCTGCGGATCGTCGTCACGGCGCTCCGGGTGAGCGCCTCGCTCGAGCGCATGGGCGACATGGCCGAGCACATCGCTCAGCTGGCGCGATCGCGCTTCCCCGAGCGCGCGATCCCGAAGGGCCTCAAGACGACGTTCACCCGCATGGGTGAACTCGACGTCGAGGTCGCGCGCAAGCTCGCCGAGCTGCTGCGTACTCAGGACCTGCGCATCGCCGAGGCGATCCGCGACGCCGACGACGACATCGACGAGCTGCACGTCAGCGTCTTCGAGAAGGTCCTGGGCGACTCGTGGAAGGGCGAGGCCACCGCGACGGTCGACGCCACCCTCGCGAGCCGTTACCACGAGCGCTTCGCCGACCACGCGGTGTCGGTCGCCAAGAAGGTGGTCTACCTCGCGACCGGCGACTGGGCCGGCGCCGACGACGAGATCGAGCACGAGCCTCACCCCGTGATCTGAGCGGCAAAACGAGAAGGGGGTGGATGCCGATCGGCATCCACCCCCTTCTTCGTCGCGGTGTCAGTGCTTGTTGCCCTGCGCAGCCACGGCCGCGGCGCCCGCGGCGGCCGCCTCGGGGTCGAGGTACTGGCCCGGGCCGAGCGGCTTCATGTCGTCGTCGAGCTGGTAGACGAGCGGGATGCCGGTGGGGATGTTGAGCTCGGCGATGTCGGCGTCGCTGATGCCCTCGAGGTGCTTGACGAGACCGCGCAGCGAGTTGCCGTGCGCGGTGACGAGGACCGTCTTGCCTGCCTGCAGGTCGGGGACGATGTCGCTGTGCCAGTAAGGCAGCATGCGGTCGATCACGATCTTCAGCGACTCGGTGTCGGGCACCTCGCCGTCGATGCCCGCGTAGCGCGGGTCGCCGACCTGGCTGTACTGGTCGTCGGCGGGCAGGGGCGGCGGCGGAACGTCGAACGAGCGACGCCAGAGCATGAACTGCTCGTTGCCGAACTCCTCCAAAGTCTGCGCCTTGTCCTTGCCCTGCAGCGCGCCGTAGTGACGCTCGTTGAGGCGCCAGGAGCGCTTCACGGGGATCCACAGGCGATCGGCCGCGTCGAGGGCGATGTTCGCCGTCTGGATCGCGCGGCTGAGCACCGAGGTGTGCAGCACGTCGGGCAGGGTGCCGGACTCGGCGAGCAGCTCGCCGCCGCGCTTCGCCTCGGCCTTGCCCTGGTCGGTGAGTCGCACGTCGACCCAGCCGGTGAACTGGTTGGTCTTGTTCCACTCGCTCTGCCCGTGGCGGAGGAGGATCAGCGTGTGAGGCATGACTCCATGCTATCGACGCGCGGACTGCTCCCGAGCGGAGCCTGCTCCCGAGCCGAGCCTGGCATCATGTCGGGAGTGACTTCCTCCCCCGTCGGCCGCCCGACCCGCGGCACGACCGGGACCAACCGCCTCCGCCGGATCGATCGGTGGATCGCTCGGCATCCCGTGCTCCGTCGCACCGAGGATCCGCTCGTGGTCGATCTGGGGTTCGGCGCGAGTTCGGTCACGCCCGTCGAGATGCTGTCGCGTCTCCGGCGCGAGCGCCCGGACGCGCGCGTCGTCGGTCTCGAGATCGACCCGGAGCGCGTGGAACGCGCCCGTGCCGAGGCGCGGGGCATCGACGGCGTGCGCTTCGCGCGCGGCGGCTTCGAGATCCCCCTGCCCCGCGGCGAGCGTCCCGCCGTCGTCCGCGCGATGAACGTGCTGCGGCAGTACGACGAGGGCGACGTCGCCGATGCGTGGGCCCTCATGTGCGCGCGACTCCAGCCCGACGGCATCCTCGTCGAGGGCACGTGCGACGAGATCGGTCGCGTCGCGACGTGGATCGAGGTCGGGGCGGATGCCGAGCCCCGGAGCCTCACGATCTCGCTCCGCCTCGCCGGGCTGGACGTGCCCTCGATCGCCGCCGAGCGTCTACCCAAGGCTCTGATCCACCGCAACGTCCCCGGGGAGCGCGTGCACGAGTTCGTGGCATCCGTCGATCGGGAGTGGACGCGGGCGGCCGCGGTCGCGCCCTTCGGGCCGGTGCATCGGTGGCGGACGGCGATGCACGCCCTCGCCGACGCCGGATGGCCGCTCGTGCGCCGCGAGCGCTGGCGGCTCGGCGAAGTCGGTGTGGCCTGGGACGCGGTGGCTCCGCGCTGACGCGCGCCGCGACGCTCTCAGATGCGCGGGAGCAGGGCCCGCGCCTCGGCCGACGGCATCCCCGCCGCGACCAGGAGATCGACGGCCAACGGACGCATCGCGGCCACCAGGTTGAGCTCGCCGACCCCGCCACCGGGGAGCAGCGCCGCCGGATCGAGGCGGCGGATCACCGCGACCACGGCCGATCGGGCAGCCGGCTCGAGCGAGATGTCGTCGAGGCTGTCCCGCACCAGAGCCGCACCGCGCGCCAGTTCCGCGAGGAGGTCGGCGGGAACCGGACGTGCTTGTCCGTCGGCGCACAGGTAGGCGGCGCGGCGAGCGACCACGCGGAGGTTGCGGGTCGCGAGGTCGAGGGCTTCACGCACGCGGGCGTGACGCTGCAGCTCGGTGCGCTGCCGTCGGAGGAACGGGGAGATCCGGGCGACCTCTTGACCGGACTCGAGCGAGCCGCTCCACGCGTCGACATAGGTCTGCAGCGAGCGCGCGCGCTCGAGCCCGCGTTCGGCACGGGCTCTGTCACCCCGGCGAAGCGCGCGCACGATGGTGTTCATCGCCACATCGAGCGCGTCGAAAAGCTCGTCGGCGTCACGCAGCTCGGTGCGGCGCAGGGTGCGCGGGATGAGGGCCGTGACGATGAGGGCCGCCACTCCCCCGACGGCCCCGTCGACGAGTCGGAGGAACGGCACCCCCGAGACGAGGACGAGCGCGATGAGCGACTGCACGACCGCCGCGAGGGCGAAGCCGGGTTGCGGGGAGAGGAAGCGCGCGGCGATGAGCGTGACGGTCATCGCGACCGCGATCTGCCACCACCCTGCGCCCGCGATCAGGAGCACGAGTTCGGCGATCAGGATGCCGACGAGCATCCCGGCGACGGTCTCGGCCACGCGCCACGGGCGGGCGTCGCGCACGAGCCCCAGGCTCGACACCGTCACGGTGGCGGCGAGGAGGGGGACGGAGTGTCCGAGCACGAAATGCGCGAAGCAGTAGGCGGCCGTGGCCGCGACGACGATCTGCGCGATCGCCGGAAGCGACTCGCGCACCCGGACACTCCGGCGCGTGAGGGCCGTGCGCCATCCGGGCCGCGCGACCGCCACCCCGACGGTGGTGGTCGACGCGTCGTCCCCGGTCATTCCGCGGCGCGACGACGACCGAGGCGCGGGAGCCGCGGGATCGAGGCCGTGGCACCCGCATCAGCGGGCACGACGGTCTCCTGCGCGGCCGCGAGCGGACCGTCGGCGGTCTCGACGACGAGCGGCACACCCTCCGGCGCGGTGCGCTTGATCAGCGCGAGCGCGATCGGTCCCTCTTCGTGGTGGACGGCGACCGAGGTGATGGCCCCGATCACCGCGTCACCCGCGCGGACCTCGTCGCCCCGTTGCGGAAGCACGTTGTCGCTGCCGTCGAGCTGCAGGGCGACCACGCGCCGGGGCGGGTGACCGAGGTTGTGGACCTTCGCCACGGTCTCCTGACCGCGGTAGCAGCCCTTCGACAGGTGAACCGCGGTGCGCAACCAGTCCATCTCGTGCGGCAGCAGGCGCTCGTCGGCATCGACACCGACGCGCGGGCGCCACGCGGCCACGCGCAGCGCTTCGACGGCGTCGAGGCCTGCGAGCGCGACCTCTCCGCGTACGGCGGAATCGATCACGCGGTCGAACTCGGCGGCATCCAGGATCGCTTCCGCCCAGTCACGCTCGGAGCCGGGGTGCGGCTCGACACGCGCGTACGCCCATCCTCCGGGCGACACGTCGGGCCACGGGTCGACCCACACCGGCGCGACCGCCGACAGCGCCGAGACCGCGTCGCGTGTACCGCCTACGACGAACAGGTCGTCGGAGCGGTCCTTCACCTCGACCCGCAGGCGGAACCGCATGCGCGTGAGCCACCCGGCGAGCGCCTCGACGTCGGCCCTGTCGACGATGAGCCACGAGGTCTCTCCGTCGTCGACGACGGAAGCGGCGTGCTCGACGCGTCCCTGGGGATCGAGGATGAGCATCTCGGTCGACACGCCCGGCGCCAGGTGCGTCAGCGCCTGCGAAGAGAGCGAATCCAGCCAGCTGCGGCGGTCCTCACCACCGACCGAGATGACACCACGGTCGCCGAGCGGGGCGAGAGCGGACCCGGATGCCAGGCGTCGCTGCTCCGCGACCGGGGAACCGACGTGACGCAGACCGCGATCGTCGACCACGGCGCCGGGGACGTCCGCGAGCGTCGCCATCGTCACTCCGCCCGCGCGAGACGCGCCGAGGCGTGCGAGCCCAGCTCGCGCCCGAGAGCGGCGATGTCCCACGCCCAGAGCAGGTGGTTGTCGACGAGCCCGTACAGACGGGTCGCGGCGGTGTACGGCTTCGCGCCGGCCGTGCGCACGACGGCGTCGGTGGCGAGGTCGATGCGCGGGCCCTTGACCTGTCCGACATACAGCTCGAGGACGCCGTCCGAATGCACGAGGCTCACCTCGAGGTCGAACCCGCCGTCGTCGTTGCGGAGCTTCTCGACGTCGTCGGCCGTGCGGACGACCGCGGACTCGGTCGGCGGGAGCAGCGCCGGACCGGCGTCAGCGCCGCCGGAGGGGCGCGCGACGCGCCAGTAGCCGATCTCGGAGACGAGGGGGCGCCGCTCCTCCCCGGCGAGGAGCCACGCGTCCGCGGAGTAGTTCAGGAAGTCCCCGCCGTCGTGGCTGAAGCTCACGCGGTGCGCGAACTCGCCCGAGTAGGAACGACCGTCCGCCTCGTAGTCGATGACCCCGGTGCCCTCCCAGACGCCGAGGAGCCACGAGAGGGGGACGAGGTCGGCGGGAAGGTCCGTCGGAATCTCGATCACGAGATGCCGATCAGCGCTGGCCGCGGAAGAGGTTCCAGATGACCGTGCCGGAGACGAAGGCGATCGCCAGCGACGCCAGGCCCAGAAGTCCCACGAAGAACAGTTCGAGCGCGAGGAGATTCATGCCTCAACTCTAGCGGGGAACGATGGCCGCCAGACCGAAGCCGGCCGTGATGAGTCCGAGAACGACGAGAGCGCCCAGGACGCTCGCGGCCATGCGCTGGATGAACGCCTGCGACCGGCCGTACCAGAGCTGGATGGCGAAGGCGGCGACCACGCACACCCCGAGGGCCACGGTGACCCACTGCGCCCGCCACGGAGCCGGCACCAGGATGCCGATCGCCACCCCCGCGATGACGGCCAGGACCCACACGGCGATCACGCCACCGTAGGTGCGGCGCGGTACGAGGTCGGGCGTCGACATGCCCCCATCATTGCTCAGACCGCGGCGTGACGCACGCCCCGGACGGCGGCGTGCGGCGTGGTGGCGTGCCTCACCCTAAGATGGGCGGGTGTGCGGCAGCCCGCACTGGGAGGACCGCGTGGCTCAACTTCTCGTTCTCAGCTCCGCCCCCGGCGGTGGTGCCGTTCTGCCTGCGCTCGAACTTCTGAGCCACCGGGTGCGCCAGATCCCCGCCGAGCCGGCTCAGCTGGTGAATGCCCCGAGCGCCGACATCGTCTTCGTCGACGCGCGTTTCGACCTCGTCGGCGCGAAGTCGCTGTGCAAGATCCTCACGACGACGGGCATCGAAGCCCCGTTGATCCTCGTCATCACCGAGGGCGGTCTCACCGCGGTCTCGACCGACTGGGGCGTCGACGACGTCGTACTGGTGGGCGCGGGTCCGGCCGAGATCGACGCTCGCATCCGCCTGGCCATGGGGCGGCGCAGCGCCGATCAGGTGTCGACGCGCATCCAGACCTCCGGCATCACGATCGACGAGTCGTCCTACTCGGCCAAGGTCCACGGCAAGCCGCTCGACCTCACCTACAAGGAGTTCCAGCTCCTTCACTTCTTCGCCACGCATCCCTCGCGCGTCTTCACGCGCGAGCAGCTGCTCAGCGAGGTGTGGGGCTACGACTACTTCGGCGGTACCCGCACGGTCGACGTCCACGTGCGGCGCCTGCGCGCCAAGCTAGGCGACCTCGAACAGCTCATCGGCACGGTGCGCAACGTCGGCTACCGCTTCAACGTGTACGAAGACGACCAGCCGCCCGTGGCATCCGCTCCCGCGTGAGCCACCCGCGGCCCGAGTTTCCACTTCTGAGTTTCCGCCTCTGACCACCCGCGCGTGCGGCGCGCGTACCGCGTGTTCACTCCCGTGTCACCGACCCCTGCAATGATGTGGGGATGATGGAACACGACGCTCTCGACGCGGGCCTCGGCGACGCGGACGACGACGACTTCGACGAGGCGATCGAGGCCGCGGACGACCAGCTGCCCGACCACCGGTACCTCGATCGTGAGATCAGCTGGCTCGCCTTCAACCAGCGCGTGCTCGAACTCGCCGAAGACCCGACGGTCCCCGTCCTGGAACGCGCGAACTTCCTCGCGATCTTCGCGAGCAACCTCGACGAGTTCTTCATGGTGCGCGTCGCCGGTCTGAAGCGTCGCATCATCACCGGGCTCGCCGTCCCGACCAACGTCGGTCGCGCTCCCCTCGACGTCCTCGCCGACATCTCGGCCGAAGCGCACCGTCTCCAGCTCCGCCACGCGGCGGCGTGGACCGAGAAGGTCCGGCCCGCCCTCGCCGAGGCGGGTATCGAGGTCGTCACGTGGGACTCGCTCGACGCGCCCACCGCCGAGCGGTTGACGGAGTACTTCCAGCACAACGTCTTCCCCGTCCTCATGCCGCTCGCGGTCGACCCCGCGCACCCCTTCCCCTACATCTCGGGACTGTCGCTGAACCTCGCGATCCGCATCCGCAACGCGCGGACCGGTCGCCAGGAGTTCGCGCGCCTGAAGGTGCCACCGATGCTGCCGCGGTTCGTCGAGGTCCCCGGCGAGGGTCCGGGCGTGCGGTACCTCCCTCTCGAGGAGCTGATCTCCAACCACCTCGGCGACCTGTTCCCGGGCATGGAGGTGCTCGATCATCACGCGTTCCGGCTCACGCGCAACGAAGACATGACGATCGAGGAAGACGAGACCGAGAACCTCATCCAGGCCCTCGAGGCCGAACTCCTCCGCCGTCGCTTCGGCCCGCCCATCCGCCTCGAGATCACCGAGGACATGGACGACGTCACGCGCTCGCTCCTTCTGAGCGAGCTCGACATCACCGAGCAGGAGGTCTACCGCCTCCCCGGCACGCTCGACCTGCGCGGGCTGTTCGACCTCTCGCGCATCGACCGGCCCGACCTCCACTACCCGCCGCACGTTCCCAAGACCGCACTGGCGTTCCAACCGCCGGAGCAGAACGGGCGCGCCGACCTGTTCGGGGCGATCCGCAAGGCGGATGTCCTCGTGCACCACCCCTACGAGTCGTTCGCGACGAGCGTGCAGGCCTTCCTCGAGCAGGCGGCGCGCGACCCGCACGTCCTCGCGATCAAGCAGACGCTCTACCGCACCTCGGGCGACAGCCCGATCGTGCAGGCCCTGATCGACGCCGCCGAGGCGGGCAAGCAGGTGCTCGCCCTCGTCGAGGTGAAGGCGCGCTTCGACGAGGCCAACAACATCGTCTGGGCGCGCAAGCTCGAGAAGGCCGGCGTGCACGTCGTCTACGGCCTCGTCGGACTCAAGACGCACTGCAAGCTCGCGCTCGTGATCCGCGAGGAAGAGGGGCGCCTGCGCCACTACAGCCACGTCGGGACGGGAAACTACAACCCCAAGACGAGCCGCATCTACGAGGACTTCGGTCTGTTCACGATCGACGATCAGGTCGGGCGCGACCTCACCCGCCTGTTCAACGAGCTGAGCGGGTACGCGATCGAGAAGAAGTTCAAGCGCCTCCTCGTCGCGCCGCTCCACCTGCGCAAGGGCCTGCTCCGCCACATCGACAAGGAGCGCCGCAACGCCCTCGAGGGCAAGCCCGCTCGCGTGCGGATCAAGGTCAACTCGATGGTCGACGAAGAGATCATCGATGCGCTCTACCGTGCGAGCCAAGCGGGAGTTCCCGTCGAGGTCTGGGTGCGCGGCATCTGCTCGATCAAGCCCGGGGTTCCGGGGATGAGCGAGAACATTACGGTGCGCTCGATCCTCGGCCGCTACCTCGAGCACTCGCGCATCTTCTCGTTCGCGAACGACGGCGACGAGCAGATCTACATCGGCAGCGCCGACATGATGCACCGCAACCTCGACCGTCGTGTCGAGGCGCTCGTGCGGGTCGTCGACCCGAGCCAGCTGCAGGAGCTGTCGACCCTGTTCGACCTCGCGATGGACGACGGCACCATGTCGTGGCACCTGAACGCCGACGGCGAGTGGGTCCGGCACAGCGTCGACGCGGAGGGCGCGCCCCTCATCGATCTGCAGGAGCACACGATGGCACGCGTGCAGCGCAAGCGGCGCGCGCGGGCGGCACGGTGAGTGAAACCGCCGTCTACGCGGCTGGAGGCGTGGTCTGGCGCGAGGTCGAGGGCAAGCTGCGGGTCCTGCTGATCCACCGTACGAAGTACCGCGACGTCACGCTGCCCAAGGGAAAGGTCGACCCCGGCGAAACGCTCGCCGAGACCGCCGTGCGCGAGATCCGCGAAGAGACCGGCATCCGTGTCGCCCTCGGGGTGCCCGTCGGTGTCTCTCGGTATCGGATGCCGAGTTCGCGGACGAAGATCGTGCACTACTGGGCCGCCGAGGCGTCGGATGCCGCGGTACGCACGTCGACCTTCGTGCCGAACAAAGAGGTCGCCGCCATCGAGTGGATGAGCCTCAAGAAGGCCCGGAAGAACCTGAGCTACCCGGTCGACCTCGAGATCCTCGACGAGTTCATCCGGCTCGTCGATGAGAAGGCCCTGCCGACCTTCCCGATCATCGCGCTCCGACACGGCAAGGCCCGCCCGCGCGAGGAGTGGGACGGCCCGGATGCCGAGCGCCCCCTCGCCCCGCGCGGACGAAAGCAGGCGAACGCCATCGTCGGCCCCCTGCTCGCGTTCGGGGTGCGCCGGATCGTGTCGAGCCCCGCCGAGCGCTGCGTGCGCACCGTGACCCCGCTGTCGCAGGCACTGGCGCTGAAGATCCAGCTGACGGCCGACATCAGTCAGGACGCCTGGGAAGAGGGTCGCGCCGACGTCCGGAGGGTCGTCGGCGAACGGGTGCGGGCACGAAAGCCCGTTGTGATCTCGAGCCACGGGCCGGTGCTGCCGGCCATCATGCACGAGCTGGCGCTCGCGACCGGCACGATGCGCGGCTCCTACCTCGGCAGTTCGTCGGCGCTCGAGACCGGCGGGTTCTCGGTGGTGCACATCCCCGTCCATCACCCGGGTGCGGGCATCGTCGCCATCGAGACGCACGAGCCACCGGTGTGAGCCTCCCCGACGGCGTCCGCGTCGCGTGGCGCGAGATCGCCGGCGGGGTGGCGCGTCGGTCGGTGTCGCGGGCGCTGGTGAGCGAACTCCTGCCCGGAGCGCGGCTCTCGTCGCGCTGTGCGCGGTGCGGTGGCGACCACGGGCGCCTGCGCGTCTCGGGCGTGGAGGCAGCGGCATCCGTCTCCTACGCCGGGGGCTGGGCGGTGGTCGCGACGCTCGAGGGCGAGGGGCGCGTAGGGCTCGACGCCGTGCCCGCCGACGCGTCCGGCCTGGACCGCGTGATGCCGGGCGCGGATGCGTGGGCGTGGGCGCGGCTCGAGGCGGTGGTGAAGGCCGACGGGCGGGGGCTCGAGGTCGATCCGGCGCGCGTGCGGATCGACGCGCGTGACGACGGCACGTGGAGCGGCGCGATCGACGACGGCCCGGCGTTCGACGGGTACGACGTCGAGGGGCCCGAGGGGGTCGTGGTCGCCGTCGCGGTGCTCACCCGTCATCCGTGAGCGACGCGTGACAGGAGGAGGACCAGGGACGAGCGGAGGGCCGAAACCCACGGCGGATCCTCCCTGCGTCCCTGATCCTCCATCGCGCACGCCTCCGCGCCGCCGCAGCACCGAATCAGCGCGGCGTCAGCGCAGCGCGGGCAGCTCGCGATGGTCGATCCAGCGCGACAGCAGGTGAGCGGCATCCGCTCCCCCGGCCCGCTCGACCGCGGCGCGGAAGTCGTCGGTCGTGACGAGACCGTGGCGGTGGTCGGCGGTCCAGCCGCGCAGCAGCGCGAAGAAGGCGTCGTCGCCGAGCGCGCGACGCACCGCGTGCAGCGCGAGAGCGCCGCGCTTGTAGACGCGATCGTCGAACATGTCGTCGGGTCCGGGATCGACGAGCAGCAGGTCCTGCGGTTTCGCGGCGAGCCGGGTGTAATTCTCGGCGACGGAAGCCCGGATCGAGGGGCCACCTGAGGCGTCCCACCACAGCCACTCCGCGTAGCAAGCGAAGCCCTCGTTCAGCCAGATGTCGCTCCATCGGGCGATGCCGACGCTGTTGCCGAACCACTGGTGCGCGAGCTCATGGGCGACGAGACGCTGCGCCGCCGGGACGAGGTGGTTCATGCCGAACACCGCCAGCCCCTGCGCTTCGAGAGGGATCTCGAGCTCGTCCGCGGTGACGACGAGCGTGCACGCCTCCTGCGGGTATGGACCGAACAGCCTGTCGAACACGCGCAGCATGTCGGGGACGCGGGCGAAGGCCCGGTCGGCGGCCGCGGTGAGGGCGGGCGGGGCGGTCACGCTGACGACGGGGACCACGTCGACGCCGCTTCCCACCAGGACCTGGGTGCGATAGCGCCCGACGTGCACCGCCGCGAGGTAGGTCGCGGTCGGGACCCCGGACGCGAAGGTCGTCGTGGTGCGACCGCCGCGCCGTGTCGTCGCCCCCGCGACGCCGGTGGCCGCGACCGTGTACCCGTCGTCGACCGTGACCTCCAGCCGCATGCGCGCGCGGTTGTCGGGCCGGTCGTTGCAGGGGAACCACGTGGGTGCACCCGTCGGCTGTCCCGCGACGAGAGCGCCGTCGGTCAGCTCCTCCCACCCGACGGTCCCCCAGCGCGAGCGCCGCGGGGCCGGCGAACCGGCGTAGACCACCTCGACGCGGAACGACGCACCGCCGGCGAGAGCGCGCGGCGGGGTGACCCGCAACGCGCGAGGACCGCTCGTGTGACGCGCTGCCACTCCGTCGACCTTCACGCGTGTGGCGCGGAGTCCGACGAGGTCGAGGGCGAACGAGGCGATCGGCTGCCGGGCGACGGCGGTGATCGTGGCCACCCCCTCGAGGCGATTGGTGCGCACGCGGTAGCTGAGGGCGAGGTCGTACTCCTCGACGTCGTACGACGCGTCGCCGCTCTGCGGGGCGTAGGGGTCGCCGCCGCTCACGACGTCGACTGGTAGGCGCGCACCTTGACCGCACGCCAGGGGCCGATGGGGTTTCCGCTCCAGCGCGAGCCGACCGGGACGGTCTCGCCACGCATGACCAGAGAAGCCGGGCCCACGGTGGCGTGAGCGCCGAGCGTGGATGCCGGCAGCACCACGCTGTGCGGGCCGAGGGTCGCCCCGGGTTCCAGCTCGACGGTGTCCATACTCATGATTCGATCATGGAAAAGGTGCGTCTGCACGACGCACCCGCGGTTCACCGTCGATGCGTCGCCCAGGGTCACGAGGTCGGGCTCGGGCAGCCAGTAGCTCTCGCACCACACGCCCGTGCCGATCCGCGCGCCGAGGCTGCGCAGCCACACCGCGAGGGCCGGCGTCCCGGACGCGGCGCGAGCGAACCACGGCGCCGCGACCATCTCGGTGAAGGTGTCGGACACCTCGGTCCGCCAGACGAAACTCGACCACAGGGGCTGCTCTCCTGCCCGGATGACCCCGACGATCGCCCACTTCGCCGCGGTCGACACGGCCGCCGCGACCGCGCCCGCCGCCAGCAGGACAACACCCGAGAGCAGGAGCGTCCACACCGGTCCGACCGCATCCCACAGGCCGGCGAGGGTGAACAGCACGCCGAGGCCGATCCCGCAGGTGACGACCACCGGCACGAAGCGGCACAGCTCCCACAGCGTGCGCGCGAGCCGCAGGCCCGGGGTCGGCTGGTACGTGCGCGACTCGTCGCCCTCGGCCGACAGCCGCCGCAGGCGCACCGCCGGGGAGCCGAGCCACGACGAGCCGGGCTTCGCCTTCAGCGGAGCGGCGGACAGCACGGCCACGAGACCGTCTCGAGGCACGCGGTGTCCGGGGGCCGCCATTCCCGAGTTGCCGAGGAACGCGCGCTTGCCGATGCGCACCGGCCCGAGGCGCAGCCACCCGGCGCGCAACTCGTAGGACGCGACCATGGTGTCGTCGGCGAGGAACGCCCCGTCCTCGATACGGGTCATCGACGGAATGAGAAGGACCGTGGATGCCTCGACGTCGCGCCCGACGCGCGCGCCGAGCAGGCGCAGCCACACGGGGGTGAAAAGCGACGAGTAGAGCGGGAAGAGGATCGTGCGCGCGGCATCCAGGAGTCTCTCGATGCTCCATGCCTGCCACGCGACCCGGCTGCGCACGGGGAACGTCCCCTCGACGAGACCGATCGAGAGCAGCCGCACGAGAAGGACCACGGATGCCGCGAACACGACGCCCGTGACCGCGACCGCCGGCACGAGCCAGGCGAAGGCCCGCGCGGTCGCTTCACCGAGGCTGTCGGCCCCGTGGATGCCCTGCGCGATCACGAGACCGCCGACGGTGAACGCCGCGAGCGGGAGCAGCGCGAGAACCACGGCCGACGCGGCGTACGCCCACAGCCAGCGCGTCGGAGCCGGCGGGCGCTCTCCCGGCCAGCCCTTCGCCGTTCCGCCGACGCGGACGGCGGGCGAGCCGGCCCAGGACTGATCCGCCTTGACCCGGCCGAACACCGCGGAGCCGGGAGCGATCTCGGCGCGACGACCGATCCGCGTGCCCGGGGCCAGGGTCGAGCGGGCTCCCACCGTGGCATCCGCTCCGATGCGGACTTCCCCGATGCGGACGAGGTCGCCGTCTATCCAATAGCCGGTCAGGTCGACCTCGGGCTCGATCGACGCTCCGTCGCCGACGACGAGCATCCCGGTCACGGGCGGCAGTGCGTGCAGGTCGACGTTGCGGCCGATGCGCGCACCCAGCGCCCGGGCGTAGTACGACACCCAGGGCGCACCGGCGAGGCCCACGGCATCCACCTGGTTGGCGATCTGCTCGGCGAGCCACAGACGGATGTGCACCCACCCTCCGCGCGGATAGTCGCCCGGACGCACTCCCGCGAGCAGGAGACGAGCGGATGCCACGGCGATCGCCATGCGCCCGAACGGCGTCGCGAACACGAGCAGACCGATCAGCAGGGCGGGCCAGGGCACCGTCGGGAGCACCTCGAAACCCGGCAGGAGGTGCAGGATCGCCGACGCGGTCAGCAGGTACAACAGCCACCGCACGCCGGCGAGGATGAACAGCGGTGCGCCGAGGAGGGTCTGCGCCCACTGCGTCGTCCGGGGTGTCGGCGCCGCGCGGTGGAACTCGGCCGGACCCTCGTCGCTCAGCTGCGGGCCGAGCGCCTTGGCCATCGCTCCCAGGCGGGGGACGTCGTAGATGTCGGCCACCGAGAACTCGGGCACGCGCGCACGGATCCGTGAGACGAGCTGCGCGGCGGCGAGGGATCCCCCGCCCAGGTCGAAGAAGTCGGCCTTCCGCTCGGTCACGGGAAGGCCGAGGACAGCTTGCCACTGCTCGGCGAGCCAAGCTTCGTCGGCGGAGAAATCCGTGGCGGCGGGCGCATCGACACCCGGTAACGGCCACGGGAGCGCTGCACGGTCGACTTTCCCCGAGGTGCGCACGGGGAGCTCGTCGACGACGCCGAGCAGCGGGATCGTCGAGGCGGGGAGACGCTCGGCGAGTGCGGCACGGGCCGCTCCGCGATCGAGGTCGACCCCGGCATCCATCACCAGATACCCCACGAGCACCGGGACCCCGGCCTCGGTGGTCCGCACCGCGACAGTGGCGGCGCTGACCCCGGCGAGGTCCTGCAGTGCCGACTCGACCTCGCCGAGCTCGATGCGACGCCCGCCGACCTTGACCTGATCGTCGGCGCGGCCCTGGAAGACGAGTCCCTCGGGATCGAAGCGCACGAGGTCGCCCGAACGGTACGCCCGCTCCCAGCCGAGCGTGGGCATGGGGGCGTACTTCTCGGTGTCCTTCGCCGGGTCCAGGTAGCGCGCGAGACCGACACCGCCGATGATGAGCTCGCCGACCTGTCCCTCCGCGACGGGAAGGCCCTCGGCATCCACGACCGCCAGCGCCCAGCCGTCGAGGGGCAGGCCGATACGCACGGGAAGGGTGCCGTCGAGCGGCGCCGCACACGCGACGACCGTCGCCTCGGTGGGTCCGTAGGTGTTCCACACCTCACGCCCCTCGGCGACCAGTCGTGCCGCCAGTTCGGGCGGGCACGCCTCACCGCCGAAGATCAGCAGGCGTACGTTCTCGATCGAGTCGGCCGGCCACATCGCCGCGAGCGTGGGCACCGTCGAGACCACGGTGATGCCCTGGCGCAGCAGCCAGGGCGCGAGGTCCTCGCCCGAGCGCACGAGCGAGCGCGGGGCGGGGACGAGACAGGCTCCATGGCCCCACGCGAGCCACATCTCTTCGCACGAGGCGTCGAAGGCGACCGAGAGCCCCGCGAGCACGCGGTCGCCCGGGCCGAGCGGCTCCTGCTGGAGGAAGAGGCGCGCTTCGGCCTCGACGAAGGCGGCAGCCGATCGGTGCGACACGGCGACACCCTTGGGCACGCCGGTCGAGCCGGACGTGAAGATGATCCACGCGTCGTCGTCCACCGTGGGCGGCGCCACGACCGGAATGGCGTTCGTACTCGGATGCGGAGCGTCCCCCTCGTACAGGCGTACGAGATCGTCATCGCCGGCGACGAACTCTCCGTCGCCCGCGATGATGCCCTTCACACCCGCCTCGCCGAACACCAGCC
This sequence comes from Microbacterium sp. S1037, assembly GCF_048381605.1. NCBI lineage: Bacteria > Bacillati > Actinomycetota > Actinomycetes > Micrococcales > Microbacteriaceae > Microbacterium > Microbacterium sp. S1037. The sequence goes on along the minus strand of NZ_JBLWIG010000003.1, from coordinate 573,611 downwards.
GAGCGCGTTCGTCGGGGTCGTCGGCATCCACCGGCACGTAAGCCGCTCCGGCGGCCATCACGGCGAGGATCGACACGTACAGCTCTTTGGACCCCGACGGCATGCGCACGCCGACGCGGTCGCCGCGGCGCACGCCCGCGGCGTGAAGGGCACCCGCTGTCCGCCACACCCGAGCAAGCAGTTCGCGATAGCTGAGGGCGCCCGAGCCGTCGTCGATCGCCGAGGCCTCCGGATGCCGAGCCGCGACGTCGGCGAGCAGATCGATGAGCGTGCGGGCGGGCGGGGCGGCGCTCACACGATCGAGCGGCGCCTGGGCGGCGGAGGCGGGGGTCGTCACGGGGGTGAAGCGTATACCGCCGAAGAAAACGTCCCGGTCAGGCGGGAGCGGTTCACCTTCCGTTCACCCGCACAACGCACTCTCGTAAGAGTCGGTGTTTACCGTGCGGGAGAACCCTGCACCGGGTTCGTGTCCCCGACATACGAAGGATTCACACAGTGAAGCTCTCCCGATTCGTTCAGCTGGGCGCCGTGGCGGCCGTCGCCTCCCTCGCTCTCGCCGGCTGCTCCTCGCCCTCCGGCTCCGGCGACGCCGCGGGCACCTCGGCATCGCCGACCTCGTCCGACGTCACGGCGACGCTCGACCCGAACCTCACGGGCACGATCACCGCGGGTGGCTCGAGCGCCCAGTCCAACGCGCAGGCCGCGTGGACCGCCGCCTACAACGCGCAGGTCAAGGGCGTGACGGTCAACTACGACAAGTCGCAGGGCTCCGGCGGCGGTGTCACCAACTTCCTGAGCGGCGCGTACGACTTCGCCGGCTCGGACGCCCCCCTCAACGCCGACCAGACCGCGCAGTCGAAGGCTCTCTGCACCGAGGGTGGCGTGAACATCCCGATCTACCTCGACGGTGTCGCGATCATCTTCAACGTCCCCGGCGTGACCGACCTCAAGCTCTCGGGTGAGACCGTCGCGAAGATCTTCGCGCTGCAGATCACCGACTGGTCCGACCCGGCCATCACCAAGGACAACGGCACGGCGCTCCCCGCCGGTCCCATCACGACCGTCGCGCGTTCGGACGGCTCGGGCACCACGCAGAACTTCACGAACTACCTCGCCGCGACGCAGTCGTCGGTCTGGACCTCGCCCGCGGGCAAGGACTGGCCGATCGAGGGCAACGTGTCGAAGCAGAAGGGCGGCTCCGGCGTCGTCGAGGCGGTCAAGGCCGGCTCGGGCACCATCGGCTACGCCGACCACTCCGCCATCGGCGACCTGAACGCAGCCGCGATCATCCAGGACGGCACCGCGATCCCCTACAGCGCCGAGGCCGTCACCGCGACGTTCGAGGCCGCGGCCGTCGACGCCAGCAACGGCGTCCCGGGCGACCTGTCGAAGAAGTTCGACTACTCGAAGCTGACCGCCGAGACCTACCCGATCCCGCTCGTGTCGTACGCCGTCACCTGCACCACCTTCAAGGACACCAAGCAGTCCGAGCTGGTGAAGTCGTACCTCGGCTTCGTCACGAGCACCACGGGCCAGGCTGTCGCCGCGAAGAACGCCGGCTCCGCCCCGCTGCCGGACTCGGTCCTCTCGGCTGCTGCGGAGACGCTCGCGGCCATCAAGTAACACCTCTCGGACTCGGCCCGGTCCGCACCTCCCGTGCGGACCGGGCCGGGCTGATCGGAGGGGTCGATTCAGCATCGACCGTTCCGCTGAGCCGAACATCCTCAGAGAGAACCCGACCGAGGAGCACCCCTTGATCCGTGCCGAGCATGAGGTCCCCCGTGACTGACACCGTGAGTGACGCCGCGACCGACGCCGCGACACCGAGCACCCCGAAAGCCAGCATCGTCGGGAAGCGTCGCGTCGGCGACACCGTCTTCCTCGGCCTGTCGACCACGGCGGCTGTGTCGATCATGGTCATCCTCGCCGGCGTGGCGATCTTCCTGATCATCCGAGGCCTCCCGGCCATCACGGCGAACTGGAGCGAAGGCGACCTCGCCGGCTATCAGAACCGCAACTGGTCGAGCTTCTGGGAGTACGTCGGTCCGCTGCTCTTCGGCAGCATCTGGGCCGCGCTCATCGCGATGGTGATCGGAACCCCCGTCGCCATCGGCATCGCGCTGTTCATCTCGCACTACGCACCCCGTCGACTGGCCGGCGCGCTCGGCTACGTCGTCGACCTGCTCGCGGCGGTGCCCTCGATCGTCTTCGGCCTCTGGGGCATCATCGTCATGCGCCCGCTCCTTCTGCCCGTGAGCCAGTTCCTCAACGAGTACCTCGGCTGGATCCCGCTCTTCCAGGGGCCCGTGTCGACCACCGGCTCCACGATGTTCACCGGTGGCGTCGTGCTCGCCGTGATGATCCTGCCGATCGTGACCTCGATCACCCGAGAGATCTTCCTGCAGACCCCGCGCCTGCACGAGGAAGCCGCTCTCGCCCTCGGTGCCACGCGCTGGGAGATGATCCGCCTGGCGGTCTTCCCGTACGCGCGCAGCGGCATGGTGTCGGCGACGCTGCTCGGTCTCGGTCGCGCCCTCGGCGAGACCATGGCCATCGCCCTGATCATCTCGCCGAGCCTCATCTATTCGGTGCTCCTGCTGACCGACGGTTACAACTCCCAGACCATCGCCGCCAACATCGCCCTGAACTTCCCGATCGCGACCGACCTGCAGCGCTCCGCGCTCATCGGCACGGGCCTGATGCTCTTCGTGGTGTCGCTCGCGGTGAACATGCTCGCGCGCTACATCATCTCGGCGACGGGACCGGGCGCGAAGGGCCGCAAGAGAGGAAAGCGCTCGTGACCGCCTCCGCCGTCCCGGCTTCGGCTCCCCTGGCCCTGACCAGCGGGCAGCTTCCGCGGTTCATCGAACCCGCCCTGCTCGTCGGGGTCGCCGTGGTGATCGCCGCCGTGCAGTTCCTCTTCGGCGGTTTCAACCTCGCGGTGTGGCTGATCCTGACCGCCGTGATCTACCTGATCGCGATCGGCGTCGGCTCCGCGATCGTCGAGAACCGCCGCAAGGCTGTCGACCGCATCGTCCGCGGACTCGTCACCGCCGCGTTCCTTCTCGCTCTCGCGCCTCTCGTGTCGACCCTGTGGACGGTGATCTCCAAGGGACTCGCCGTGGTGAACCTGCAGTTCATCACCCAGGTCGGCGGCACCACCTTCGACCCGAACACCCTCGCGGTCGTCGCGACCGCCGGCGCGTGGCAGGCCATCGCCGGCACACTGATCATCACCGGGATCGCCGCGCTCATCTCGGTTCCGGTCGGCGTCCTCGCGGCCGTCTACCTCGTCGAGTACGCGCTGCCCACGAATCCCCTGCGCCGCACGATCACGTTCCTCGTCGACGTGATGACCGGCATCCCCTCGATCGTCGCGGGTCTGTTCGCGTTCTCGCTGTTCAGCCTCATCGTCGGTCCGAAGGCGTTCAGTGGGTTCTCGGCATCCATCGCCCTGTGCGTGCTGATGATCCCCATCGTCATCCGCTCCACCGAAGAGATGCTGCGCCTGGTGCCGGCCGACCTGCGCGAGGCATCTCTCGCGCTCGGCGTGCCGCGCTCGGCGACGATCATCAAGGTCGTGCTCCGTACGGCAGCCTCGGGCATCATCACCGGTGTCGTGCTGGCCGTGGCCCGCGTCGTGGGTGAGACGGCGCCGATCTTCATCGCCGCCAGCTTCACCGACAACTTCAACTCCAACCCCTTCGAGGGTCCGATGCAGACCCTGCCGGTCATGGCGTACACCGCGTACAGCTTCCCCGGGCAGGACATCGACGCCTCCCAGGCCAACGCCTGGGGCGCGGCTTTCCTCCTCGTCGTCCTCGTCGTCATCTTCAACCTGATCGCCCGGATCGTCGCGGCCCTGTTCGCACCGAAGTCCCGCTGAGCGCGGAAAGGCACACCCCCATGTCCAAGAGCATCGAGGTCCAGGACCTCAACGTCTACTACAGCGACTTCCTCGCGGTCGAGGGCGTCTCGATCGACATCGAGCCGCGTTCGGTCACCGCCTTCATCGGCCCCTCGGGCTGCGGAAAGTCCACGTTCCTGCGCACGCTGAACCGCATGCACGAGGTCATCCCCGGCGGACACGTCAAGGGCCGCGTGCTGATCGACGGCGACGACCTGTACGGCCCCGGGGTCGACCCGGTGCTGGTGCGCCGCCACGTCGGCATGGTCTTCCAGCGTCCGAACCCGTTCCCCACCATGTCGATCCGCGAGAACGTGCTCGCCGGCGCGAAGCTCAACGACAAGCGCATGTCGAAGAGCGACGCCGACGCCCTCGTCGAGAAGTCGCTGCAGGGCGCCAACCTCTGGAACGAGGTCAAGGACCGCCTCGACAAGCCGGGCGGCGGCCTCTCGGGTGGTCAGCAGCAGCGCCTGTGCATCGCGCGCGCGATCGCCGTCTCGCCCGACGTGCTGCTGATGGACGAGCCGTGCTCGGCCCTCGACCCCATCTCGACCTTCGCGATCGAGGAGCTGATCGGCGAGCTGAAGAGCGAGTACACGATCGTGATCGTGACGCACAACATGCAGCAGGCCTCGCGCGTGAGCGACAAGACGGCGTTCTTCAACATCGCCGGCACCGGCAAGCCCGGCAAGCTCATCGAGTACAACGACACCGCGACGATCTTCACCGCCCCGACCGTCCAGGCGACCGAGGACTACGTCTCGGGACGCTTCGGATAAACCCGCGTCGCGCGATGGCCCCGCTTCGGCGGGGCCATCGTCGTTTCCGGGGGGGGCGGACGTGTCTGGTCCGTCGGTTCCGGGAGTCAGTCGCGGGGCGAGAGCAGGTACGCGTTCAGCTCGTCGGTCAGATCGCGGTCGACGGTCTTCTCGACGCCGTCGACCGCCGAGATCGGCGCGGCCAAACGGACGCTCGACAGCAACCACGCGGCATCCGCGGTTCTGAGGTCGCTCAGGAGCACCGGCTCGTACACGGTCGAGAAGCCACGCTGCGCGAGGTGGGCGAACAGGCTTCGCTGAGTGGTCCCGTGCAGGATGCCGGCGGCGGGCTCGGGCGTGACGAACCTGTCTCCGAGTCGGAGGATGACGGATGCCGTCGGCGCCTCGAGCACGTATCCGTCGGTCGTGACGAACACCGCGTCGTCGGCTCCGCGGCGCTTCGCCTCGCGGATCGCGGCCATGTTGACCGCGTAAGAGAGGGTCTTCGCGCCGAGCAGCAGCCACGGCGCGCGCCCGGGGACGTCGAGCTGGTACCCGCGATCGAGGGTGACGACGCGCACCCCTTCGGTGCGGGCGCGCGTGTTCTCGGGCGCCGTCGCGAGGGTGACCCACGCGGTCGGGGACGACCCCTCTTCGATGCCCCGGCTGAGGATGAGCTTGATCACGCGCTCCCCCGGCCCGGCTTCGGCGGCGACGCGCGCGATCGCCGCCCGCCACTGAGCCGCGTTCGGAGCCGGAAGGTCGAGCAGGTGCGCGGAATGCGCGAGTCGATCCAGGTGCGGACCGACCTCTTGAGCATGCCCGTCGACCACACCGAGCGACTCGAAGACACCGTCGCCACGCTGCGCGCTCAGCTCACCGAGCGGCAGCGCCGGTCCGAGCGGGTCGATGACCGTGAACCCGTCGGCGAAGCTCTCGCGTCGATCGTCGGATGCCACGGGGTCGATCATGAGGGCGAAACGTAAAGCCATGGAGCGAGCCTACGCTCGGGGCACGACACGCCCGGGTCTTGTCAACGGGGCCTCCGGAGGGAATGTCCGCCGCTGACGCTTGTTACACTTTTCATGCCGGGCCGCAGTAACCCCGGGCTCCATCTTCTGCCGCTTTGAGCGGCCATGCGCCGAGAGGCGTTCTGCGGTCCGGCACTTTTCTTCTCCGCGGTGGGTTTCTCCTGCGGGTGGCTTCGACAGGCTCAGCCACCGTTCCCGCCGCGCGCTCTCCGCCGCCCGCGCGCTCTCCGCCGCCCGCTCGCGCGAGGCACGGCTCGCGCGACGGCACCCGCCCCGCGAGGTCCCTGAGCTTGTCGAAGGGACCGGGAGCACCCTCAGGTCAGCGCATCCCGCCGCCACAGCGCCGCGGCGGCCGACAGATCCTCGGCGTACGTCGACAGCCGAAGCGCGCGCGTCGTCAACGCCGAGGCCCGCTCCGACTCGGTGTTCTCGTAGTCGTCGGCGAGATGCGTCGACCCCGACGCCTGCACACGGCAGAACGCGGCGGCGCGGTCCAGCGCCACGGCGAAATCGCCCTCGAACAGTCCCCTCAGGATCGTGTCGATCAGCTGCACGAGCTCCTCGGGACCGGCGGGCGCAGGGGCGCCGACCACGACGGGGTCGACCGTCGTCATCTCGACCCGCCCTCGCTCGTACAGCAGGGCCGCCGTCGCCGCATCGTCGTGGATCATGAGCTGCAGCAGGTAGAGGCGCCACAGTGCCCCTGGGAGGGAGCGCGCGGGTGACCGCGACCACAGCTCGGCGATGTCGTCGATGCCGTGGTCGTCGGTGAAGGCGACGAGACGCTCGACGATGTCGACGCTCGGATCCGCGCGGACGCGCGCGAGGAGAGCGTGAGCGGTGCTGTGCGCGACACGCGAGACCTCGGCGGGGTCGTCGGCGGCGAAGAGACGGTCGAACAGTTCAGCGGGACGTCGGATCGGCTTGTGGAACTCGCGCGGCGAATCGCTCATCGTTCCAGGCTAGGCGGTCAGCCGGGGAAGGGGGTCCGGTCCCTTCGACAAGCTCGGGGACCTCGGTCGCGAGGCTCAGGGACCTCGCTCGAGCAGCCTCAAGCGGTGGCGACCGCGACGACCGGTGCGGAGCTCGGCGTCCCGTCGGGCGAGCCGCCCGCCGGTTCGACCGTCACCGCGATGACGTCGCCCGAGTGGAACTCTCCATCGAGCATCGCTGTCGCCCGGCCCTCGGCATCCGTCTCGAAGATGCCCGCGGCGATCGGCGTCTCGCCCCGCACGAACCACAGTTCATAGGTCTGGTCGTCGCTGAGCGCCGGCATGCCGTCGGTCACGAGCACGCTCTGCCCGGTCGAGGCAGACCAGTGCGCGGTCGCGGAGCCGCCGTCCGGCATCGACACCGAAGCGGACTGCGCGTCGGGCGCGCTCTCGATCTGCTGCAGGGCGATGACGGCCGCGGGCCGGGTGAGGTATTGGCCGAACGACGCCGCCCCGAAGCCGAGGACCAGAACAGCGACGATGGATGCCGCGAGCGTGAACCAGCGACGACGGCCCCAGCTCGCGGGGCGCGAGGAAGTGGCATCCGGAACGACCGGCGCGGGACCTGCCGCCGCGTAGTCCTCGTCGTCGCGGTCGACATCGGGGGTGGTGACCGGCCCGACTGCCTGCTGAGGAACGTCGGCGATACGAGCCATGAGGGAGGCGCGCACCGACGGCGGCGGGTCGACGGGCTCGATGACCGCGCTCAGGGCGGCGATCGCCTCGGCTGCGTCGCGGACGTGCGACTCCCAGTGGGGATTGCTCGCAAGTGCCTCCTGGTACGCGCGTTCGTCAGCATCGGATAGCGCATTCAGCGCGTGACCGGCTGCGAGGTCGGCGAATTCCCTCTCGTTCACTTGTCCACCCCCATTTCCATCCTCAAGCGTGACAAACCGTCACGCATTCTCGTCTTGACCGTCCCGAGGGGCGCACCGACGAGAGTAGCGATCTCACTCTGGCTGTATCCACCGAAGTAGGCCAACGTGAGCGCTTCTTTCTGGGCCTCGGGAAGCGCCGCCAGTGCATCGACGACGCGTCTCCCCTCGATCTTCATCTCGACTTTTTCGGCGACGTTGTCATAGGCAACGTCGATATCGCGGAAGCCCGCGCGCACATCCCGATCGACACTGGACTGCGCGGACCGCACGCGGTCCACCGCCCTCCGGTGTGCGATCGTGAGGACCCACGATCTTCCCTGCCCTCTCTTCGGAGTGAAGCGCGCAGCGGATTGCCACACTTCCAGGAAGACCTCCTGCAGCACCTCTTCACTCTGCGCCCGGTCGACGAGCACCCGGAGGATGAGACCGAAAGCCCGAGGCGACAGCGCGTCGTACAGTTCGGCGAATGCATCCCGGTCGCCCGTCGCGACGCGCTGGATGAGATCGCCCACGTGGTCGGCGCGATCCGAGCCCTCGTCGGGCAGGTCGAAGCCGTCGATCACCATGGCATCCATCCTCTCTTACGCCGAGGGCGCGGCCCGACCGGGTGGCCGCGCGTCGAGACATTGGGTACGGAACCGTTATGCGCGCGGATCGACCTTCTTCCGAGCTGATAGAAAATATTCCTCAGAATATTTCCTCGCCTCTCACCTGGGGTTTTCCATCTCGGAATCTCTCGTTCGAGAACGAATTCCGCCTCGACGCCAATCCGATCGCCCTGGGGTCCCGAAGACCCCGTGTAAGCCGCTCCACGGCGAACCACCCGCACCGGGGTGTCCCTGACGGATCGTGAATGCGATCCGAACGATTTCGGAGGAATGTCATGCTCACCAACAAGAAGCCTGTCGTTGCTGGTCTCGCCCTCGTTCTGGGTTCGGCCTTCGCTCTCACCGCCTGCTCGGGTGGCACCACCTCGGGTGGTTCCATGAGCGAAGAGACCAGCAGCGCCCCCTCGATGGCAGCGTCGCCCTCGGCCTCCTCTGGCTCGATGGACGCTGCGTCCGACCTCGTCGGCCCCGGTTGCGCCGACTACGCCGCCGCCGTCCCCTCGGGCGCCGGTTCGGTCGAAGGCATGGCCGCTGACCCGGTCGCGACCGCCGCCTCGAACAACCCGCTGCTGAAGACGCTCACCGCCGCCGTCAGCGGCCAGCTGAACCCCGATGTGAACCTGGTCGACACGCTCAACGGCGGCGAATTCACCGTGTTCGCTCCGGTCGACGACGCGTTCGCCAAGATCCCCGCCGCGACCATCGACGGCCTCAAGACCGACAGCGCCACGCTGAGCAAGATCCTCACGTACCACGTGGTCGCCGGTCAGCTCAGCCCGTCCGAGATCGACGGCACCCACGCCACGGTCGAGGGACAGGACGTCACCGTCTCGGGCTCGGGCGACAACCTCATGGTCAACGACGCCAAGGTGATCTGCGGTGGCGTGAAGACCGCCAACGCGACCGTGTACCTCATCGACACGGTGCTGATGCCCCCGGCTGCGTAAGTCACGCACCCGGCCGATCCTCGGATCGGATCTGACGGCGAGCGCCGGACCCCAGGCGAGGGGGTCCGGCGCTCGCTCTTTCGTGCCGGTCAGTCGCCGTCCACCGCGCGCACGATCTCGTTCTGCACGAGACGCGCGGCGACGGGGCCGGCATTGGTGAACCAGGGGTCGTAGTCGACCGCGACGGCACGGCCGTCGGCAACGGCGCCGAGTGTCTTCCACAGCGGCGCATCCTCGATGAAGGCCGTCCCCTCGCCGATCCCGGCGTAGAACACGTGGTCGGCATCGGCCAGATCGATCTGCTCGGCGCTGATGTCCTGCGACGTGTCATCGAACTGCTGAGAGGCCGGTCGCCCGAGACCGAGGTCTTCGGCGATTCCCCCGGCGAACGAGGGCACTCCCATGATGCGCGTGCGGTCCCCGGTGGACTGCAGGAACGAGACCGTCGGCTCCCCCGCCGCGTGCGTCTCGGCGAATGCCGCACTCTCCGACTGCAGTGAATCCAGGATGCCGCGCGCCTCCCCCTCTTGACCGAGGGCGTCCGCGATGAGCAGGAAGTCGCTCTTCCAGTTCACGCCGTTGCCCTTGGTGAGCACGGTGGGGGCGATGGCGGAGAGCGCGTCGTACAGCTCGGTGCCCCGGGTGGAGTTGATGAGGATCAGGTCGGGGTCGGCTTGGGCGATGGCCTCGAGGTCGGGCTCCGTCCGCTTGCCGATGTCGGCCATCGCGGCAAGCGGGGCCGCCTCGTCGGGGAAGGCGTCCTGGAGGTACTGCGGAACGAGGCCGCTGTTCTCGGCGCGCGTCGCCGCGACCGGCACGGTTCCGAGAGCCAAGAGGGCGTCCAATTGACCGGTCGAGACGACGGCGATGCGCGTCGGCTTCGCGGTGATCGAAGTGACCCCGCCGAAGTGGGTCACCTCGCGCGGGAAGACGCCGTCGGCCTCGCTCGAACCCATGCCGGGCTCCAGATCGCGCGAGACCACCCAGGTGCCGGTGGCCCCCGCCTCGGCGTCGACCGTCGATGACGGTGCGCCGGCCCCGGCGCAGCCGCTGAGTACGAGGGCGAGGGCCGCTCCGAGGGCGAGGACCGCTCGTCGAGGACGATGACGGATGTGCGGAGACGAGAAACGAAAGAGGGTCACACGGTTAGGATAACCTTACCTTTGTGCTCGATTCGGCCGCTGCCAGCTCACCGGGGATTGCGGCACAGCTGGACTCGCGTCGTCGTTCGGCGCGCTCTCGCGCGATCGTGCTGATCGTCGCGGTCTCCGCTCTTCTTGCGGTCCTCGTCGTCGCGAGCCTCGCCGTCGGATCGCGGGCCCTCGCCCCCGTGGACGTGCTGTCCGCCCTGTTCTCGGAACGCCGGGATACCGTCGGCGTCATCGTCCACGAGCTCCGTGTGCCGCGCACCCTCACGGCCCTGCTCGCGGGAGCGTGCCTGGGTGTCGCCGGCGTCCTCATGCAGGCGCTCACCCGGAATCCGCTCGCCGACCCCGGGCTTCTCGGGGTGAACGCGGGTGCCGCGCTCGGCGTGGTCGTCGCGATCGCCGCCTTCGGAGTGGGGACCGCCAGCGGCTATGTCTGGTTCGCGTTCGCCGGGGCGGGCGGAGCCGCCCTGCTCGTGAACGCCGCCGCACGGCCCGACCGGCGCAACGACACCGTCGGTCTGATCCTCGCCGGCGTCGCCCTGAGCGCCTGCCTCAGCGCCATCGTCGGCATCATCACCCTCGCCGACGACACCACGTTCGAGTCGTTCCGATTCTGGGCGGTCGGCTCGTTCGAACGGAGGGATGCCGACGTCTCGGCCCAGCTGCTTCCGTTCGCCATCGTCGGGATGGCGCTCGCCGCCCTCATCGCACGAGGCCTCGACCACCTCCAGCTGGGACGGGATCTGGCCCGATCCCTCGGGGTCTCGCCCGCCCTCGTGACGATCGCCTCGGGCGCGGCGATCACCGTGCTCTGCGCCACCGCGACGTCGGCGGCGGGGCCGCTCGCCTTCATCGGCCTGCTCGTCGCGCACGCCGTCCGCGGAGCCGTCGGCGGATCCGTCCCCGTCTCTCTGCCGCTCGCGGCCGTGACAGGTGCCGCACTGACGCTCGCGAGCGACATCGTGGGGCGCGTCATCGCCCTCCCCGGCGAAGTCGAGGCGGGTATCGTCGCCGCCTTCCTCGGCGCTCCGCTCCTCCTCTGGCTGATCCTGCGGAGAACCCGATGAGCGCGCCCTCGCGGACCCGGCTGTCACGACATCGACGCACGCTCGCGGTCACGGCGATCCTGATCCTCGTCGCCGTGGCCGCGGCCGGCGTCGGGCTCACGACGGGTTCGTTCCACGCATCGCTCGGGGATGTGGCATCCGCTCTATCCGGCGACGCCGATTCACGAACCACTGTCGTCGTCATGGGCATGCGGATGCCACGCCTCATCGCCGCGCTTCTCATCGGGGCCGCGTTGGGTCTGGCCGGTGCGGTGTTCCAAACCCTGGCGCGCAACCCGATCGCGAGTCCCGACATCGTCGGCTTCACGGCCGGGTCGGCGACCGGGGCGCTCATCGGGCTGACCCTGATCTCTCCTCCCCCGTCCCCGGCGATCGGCGCGTGGACGGGAGGGCTGCTCACCGTCATCGTGGTCATGGCGATCGCCCGCAGCGTCGGGATCTCGCGGGAGCGAACGATCCTCGCCGGCATCGCCCTGACGACCCTCCTGGCCGCCGTCAACGACTACCTGCTCACCCGCGCTCCCCTCGACGTCGCGCGCAACGCGACGCAGTGGCTCCACGGAAGTCTCGCCGCCACCTCCGCGAACGACGTCGTGCTGCTCCTCGCCTCACTGGGCGTGCTCAGCGCCGCGCTGGTCGCGCTCCGTCGCGACTATCGCGCCCTCGAGCTCGACGACGACACCGCGCGGTCGCTGGGCGTCCGCACCGGTCGCGCGCGCCTCGCGCTCGTGGTGGTCGCCGCGCTCCTGACCGGAACGGCGACAGCGGTCGCGGGCCCGATCGGCTTCGTCGCCCTCGCCGCACCGCAGCTGGCTCGTCGCGCAATGGGGACGAGCGGCATCCCCCTCGTCGGATCCGCCCTCACGGGGGCCGTCGTGCTGATCGTGGCCGACGTCGTCGCCCAGCGCGCGCTCGCTCCCCTGCAGATCCCCGTCGGTCTGCTGACCGCGGCGGTGGGCGGTGCGTACCTGTTCTGGATCGTCGCCCGCTCCCGGCGGTGAGCACGGCACCCCCGCCGCGCCCGCTAGGCTGGGACCGAGGGCCTGTAGCTCAGTTGGCAGAGCATCGGACTTTTAATCCGCGGGTCGAGGGTTCGAGCCCCTCCGGGCCCACCATGATTCCGAACTGAACGGAGAAGTTCGGGAATCGCGATCTCTCCTCAGCCCGCACCCCCGTCGCGTCGCGGCCCGACCTCCAGCTCGCGGACGGTGACGTCACGGAAAACGGCCGCTCCTCCGCTGCTGTACAGGCGTACCCGCTCGTCCCCGCTGAGCGGGAACACCCGGTGCGACTGTACGGTCTCTCCATCCGCGACGAAGACCTCCACGCTCGTCCTGTCCACGAGCACGCGCAGCCGTACGGAGCCGGCGGTGGGGTCGAAGGGCGCCTCACTGCGGCCTCGGTTGGGGTTTGCGGTGAAGCTCCGGTCGAGGTACGCGCTCCCCTTGGTCACGTCGAGGCCAGCCGCGACGAAGCGGGTTCCTCCCGGCGCGCGGCAGACCTGCACACCGACGTCCTGCGTCGATGCCGACCACGACACATCGCACTCGAGGTCATAGGCCACGGCGGAGACATCGAGATCGACATGCGCGGACACCTCGACGTCTCCGACGAGATGCGTGGTGGTGACGTAGTCGGCGAGCGCCGCGGTGGGAGCGGAGATCAGCCGGTAGCCGCGCTCATCTCGCACGAGTCTCAGATCGCGCACGATCATGTCGTCGCCGTTGTACCCGTCCGTATCGATCGTCGGGGTGTTGTGCGGGTAGTCCCAGAAGTTGGCCCACCCGATCACGTGGCGCAGGCCCGGGTCTTCCGCTCCCGTGGTGCCGTGGTGCGGATAGGTCACGGCACCGTAGAAGTCGAACCCCCAGTCGAGCCAGCGCGGCTGTTCGGCGTCGGGGACGAACGTACGACCGTCGAAAGTGCCCGTCCAGTAGGCGTAAGTGGCGGGCAGACCCCGGTGCTTCGCGTTAGCGCTGACGCCGAGGACCCAGGTCGTCGATCCGTCGTCGGCCGTCATCGAGAAGATGTCCGGGCACTCGAGCAGTCCCAGGTCGTTGCGGGCGAACTCACCGACGCGGTCCCACGTGCGCAGATCCGTCGAGGCGTAGAACCCCAGCCGGTCCCCCTCAGCGAGGGCGAGGAACCACCGCCCCCGCTCTGCGTCCCAGATCACCTTGGGATCGCGGAAGTCCGGGATTCCCGGAACGTCCAGGACGGGATCGTCTCCGCCGGAGCGGAACGAGCGGCCACCGTCGGTGGAATACCAGAGGTACTGCGCCTGGCGCCCCTCGGGCACGGCGTCCACCCGGGCCTGGGTGACCAGGGCCACGATCGCACCTGCACCGAATCCGGCCGTGCCCCCGGTATCGACGACCAGCGAGCCCGACCAGCAGTCACCGTTGCCGTTCGAGAACTTCGGAATCGCGACCCCGCGGTCGACGAACGCCACGTGGTCACGCGTCGTGGCCAATCGCCACGAGGTGCCGATACCACCGGCGAGGTAGTCGCCGTTGTAGAGGTAGTAGTACAGGTACTCCCCCGCTAGGTGGATCGGCCGCTGTGGGTCGTTCTTCCAGTTGTCGGGAACACTGAAATGGAAGGCGGGGCGCCGCGTCGCGGGGCGCGGTTGCGTGTCAGGATTCACTCCGCACCCTCGGCTCCGCGTGCGACGGAACGCATCGACCACGCACGGAGGTGGACGGCGACCCCCTCGCCGGACAGCCGGATGCCGAGGGCATCCGCACGCGTCGGATAGACGCGGGTCGTGAGCGGGACCCCGCCCGCGAAGACCTCCACCGCCGAATGGTCGACGAGCACACGGACCTCCACGGCACCCTCGGCATCCACGGGAACCTCGCCCGAGCGCGGAGTGACATCGACGTCGCCATTCAGACTCGATCGAGAACGATCGAGGCTCAGTTCTGCGCGGTCGCCCGTTCGACGCAGCCGCAGTACCGTGCGTTCCGCGTCGTCGTCCGACGCGCGCACGACGATCGCGAACACACCGCCCTCCGGGATGGTCAATCGCGCCTCGATGTCGAGCTCGTCTCCGCGAGCGACCTCGGTCTCTTCTGCCCCGAGGGTCAGTGCGCGGTCGGCGACCTCCGCCGCGCGCAGAGCATCGACCTCGGGCGCCGGCCGCTGATGAAGCGATCCGTCCGGCGCCGGCGTCACCAGCCGCGGCAGCGACATCACCCCCGACCATCCGGCGGCGACCGCCGCGGCATCCGATCGCCCCTCCTGCAGCCAGCCGAACATCACCCGCCGGCCCGACTCGTCGAGGAACGACTGCGGCGCGTAGAAGTACCGCCCGCCCAGGTCGAGCCGGTGCAGCGCCGCCGGTGTGAAGCGCTCGCCCTCGTACCGACCGGACCAGTACAGCGGATGGTGGGTGATGCCCTCGTTCCAGGCGGAGAAGACCAGGATGTCGCGGTGTGCGGAGTCCGCGTCGCCGAGGGCGAACAGGTCGACGCACTCCCACATCGTGCCGGTCCAGTCCGGTGCGGCCGGATCGGAGCCGGCGCCGTCGCCGACGAGGAGGGGGCCGAGATACGTCCAGCTCCTCAGGTCGAGAGACTCGTACAGGAACGCCGTTCCCCCCTGCCCCCGGATGCCGGAGCCGATCAACTGGCGCCAGACGTCGCCCTCCCGCCAGACGGAGTGATCCCGGAAGGCGGTGACCTCCAAACCCTCGGGGGGAGCCGCGATGACGGGGTTCCCGGCATCCTTGGTCCACACGAGCAGATCGTCGGAGCCTGTCGCGATGCACGGCAACTCGCGGTCGCCGTGTCTGCCCGAGTACACGATGGTCGGCACGTCGCCGTCGTACACCAGCACGCCCGACCAGCAGCCGTCGACGTCGGGGCCTTCCGTCGGAGTGAGAGCGACCGGGACGTCGCGCCAGGTGACGAGATCGGTACTCACCGCGTGGCCCCACTGGATGCGATGGTGCACGGGAGCATCGGGGTTGAACTGATAGAAGAGGTGGTACTCGCCGCCGCGCTGGGTGAGGCCATTCGGGTCGTTGAGCCACCCCGCCGGTGCGGTGAAGTGGAACACCGGGCGGTGCGGGTCTTCGGCGGCGAGCGCGAGGAGTTCGGCGGAGACGAGGGCGGGGCCAGAGGTCATGGTCATGCGGCGGGGCTTTCTTGCGTCGTGTCGGGTCGTTCGAGGGCGGTGCCGGGGGCGTCCGAGGGCGGCGCGTACAGACCGCACCGCACCCAGTGCTCGGGCGCGTCGCTCACGCGATGGAACACCGCGGTCTCGGCGGAGCACGCGGTCTCTCCCCTGCCGTGGAAGGCACAAGAAGTCGCTTGAACGACCTCGTGACGCAACCGCGCACGTTCGACGGGGTCGAAGCCGCCGCGTCGACGCGGGTCGGGAACGGCGGAGATGAGTAGACGGGTGTACGGATGCCGTGGCTCTGCCAGCAGGGCCGCGGCCTCGCCCCCTTCGACGAACTGGCCGGCGAACATGACGATGATGCGGTCGGCGAGATACCTCGCCGACGCGAGGTCGTGGGTGATGTAGAGCATCGAGATGTCCTGCTGCTCGCACAGCGATCGCATCAGGTTCAGCACGCCGATGCGTACCGAGACGTCCAGCATCGATGTCGGCTCGTCGGCCAGGATCAGGCGGGGATTCACGGCGAGCGCACGCGCGATCGCGATCCGCTGTCGCTGACCGCCGGACAACTCATGCGGGTATCGGTGGAGGAGTTCGGCGGGCAGATCGACCTTCTGCATCAACCGGCGCTTCGCGCGTTCGAGCTCGTCCCTCCCGGAGACGGCATCGTGCAGCTGCAACGGCCGCTCGAGGAAGTGGGAGACCCGGTGGACGGGATTCAGCGAGCCGAACGGATCCTGGAAGATCATCTGCACCGCCGATCGGTACGCGCGGCTGGCTCGTCGCGGCTCGGCCTTCAGGACGTCGCGCCCCTCGAACGCGAAGCTGCCGCCGGAGGGCTGCTCGAGACGCGCGAGACACCGCGCGAGGGTCGACTTGCCGCTGCCGGATTCGCCGACCAGCGCCACGATCTCGCCGGGGGCGATGTCGAGGTCGACGCCGCCGAGCGCGCGCACGTGTCGACGCGAGAACATCCCGCCGATCGGGAACGTCTTCGTCAGTCCGCGCACCGACAGCACGGGAGTCTGGGGGCTCATCGGGTCGCCTCCGTTCGGGACGTCTCGACCGAGGTCGGTGCCGCCCAGTGGTCGGGCCCGACGGGAACGAGGTCGGGGATGTCGGTGAAGCGGATGCCTTCGCCCAGGCCGCGCAGGCGCACGCGCGGACCGGTCATCGGAGGGAACGCGTTCATGAGCGCATTCGTGTAGGGATGGCGCGGCGTCTCGAAAATCGACAGAGCGGATGCCGTTTCAACGAATCGTCCTGCATACATCACCGCCATGCGGTCGCTCAGTTCGACCATGAGCGACATGTCGTGGGTGATGAAGAGGATCGCGAACCCGAGCTCGCGTTGCAGGTCCTTGATCTGGGCCATGATCTCCTGCTGCACGACGACGTCGAGCGCCGTCGTGGGCTCGTCCATGATCAGCAGCAGCGGACGCAGGGCGGTCGCCATGGCGATCACGACTCGCTGCCGCATGCCGCCGGAGAGTTGATGCGGGTAGGACCGGAGCCGATCGTGCGGAATGCCCACGAGATCGAGCAGGCCGGCCGCCCGGCGGAGGGCCTCGCGTTTGGAGACACGCTCGTGCGTCGTGTAGATGTCGGCGATCTGATCGCCGATCGTCATGACCGGGTTGAGCGAGTTCATCGCGCTCTGGAACACCATGGCGACTTGGCGCCACCGGAACGCGCGGAGTTCCCCGGCGGTCAACGCCAGCACGTCGGTCCCCCGGAAGCGGATCGATCCGCCCGCGATGATCGCCGGGTCGCGGAGGAGACGCAGGATCGCGTTGGCGATCGTGGACTTTCCGCAACCTGATTCACCCGCGAGGCCGAACACCTCGCCCTCGCCCACCGTGAAGGAGACGCGATCGACCGCGCGGACCGTCCGGGAATCGGTGACGTACTCGACGGAGAGGTCCTCGACCTCCAACAGTGCGGCGCTCATCGGGCGTCCTCCTTCGCGATGGCGGGGTCGACGCGGAGGTCGGCGACCGGCGTCGGAGCGGTCGCCGACACGCGGCGACGCGGAGTGCGAAGACGAGGGTTGGTCGTCTCGTCGACGCCGTAGTTGACCAGGGAGAGGGCGAAGGCGACCAGCGCGATCGCGACGCCGGGCGGCACGAACACCCACCACGAGCCGGTGAGCAGAGCTCCGTCGTTGCTCGCCCAGTACAGATTGGTGCCCCAGCTCGTGGTCGAGATGTCGCCGAGGCCCAGGAACTCGAGACCGGCCTGGGCGCCGATTCCGAAGATCACGCAGGAGAGCAGCGTGCTCATCACGATCGACGCCATGTTGGGCAGCATCTCGCGGAACATGATGCGCACGGACGACTCACCGGTGACCTGCGCGGCGGCGACGAAGTCCTTCCCGCGGATGGACATCGCCTGCGAGCGCAGGACGCGAGCGGATCCGGCCCATCCCGTGATCACCAGGACGATGATCACGGTGCCGATGCCCTGCGGGAGGAAGGCCGCCAGGATCACCAGGAGCGGCAAGCCCGGCAGCAGGAGGAACACGTTCGTCACGAGGGAGAGCAGATTGTCGACGTTCTTGCCGAGGTAGGCCGAGGCAAGACCCACCAGCAGTCCCACCAGAGTGGCGAGGACTCCGACGGTGAAACCGACGAAGAGAGACGACCGCGCTCCCCAGACGTTGAGTGCCAGGACGTCCTGCCCCTTCGCGGTCGTCCCCAGCAGGTGGTCGAGCGAGGGGGGCTGCGCTCCCAGACCCCGGATGAGCGTGGGGTCGCCCGGGGCCAGCGCCGGGGCGAGCACGGCAACGGCGACGAAGAGCGCCAGGATCACGAGGCCGGCGATGGCTTTGCCGTTTCTCAGCAGCCCGCGCAGCAAGCCATCGCGCCCGCGGGGTGGCCGGACGGGCGGGGTGTCCGCGTCGGCGGCGACGCCGAGATCGAGTTCGACCATGGCACGGGGGTCTTGGGCGAGAGACATCGTCACGCTCCGATCAGCTCACGCGCACGCGCGGGTCGAGCCGCACGTACACGATGTCCACGAGGAAGTTGGCGATCAGCACGGCGGTGGTGATCGTGAGGAACAGGCCCTGCATGAGGGGGTAGTCGAGGTTCTGCACCGCCGACAGCAACTGGTAGCCGACGCCCGGATAGGCGAAGACGACCTCGGTCAGCAGCGCCCCGCCGACGATGAACCCGAGCGACATCCCGAACGCGGTCACCGACGGCAGCATCGCGTTGCGGGCCGCGTAGGCGAACATGATCCGGTTGCGACGCAGCCCCTTGGCCTCCGCCATCGTGATGTAGTCCTCGGCGTTGGTCGAGATCATCGTGTTTCGCATCCCGAGCATCCAGCCGCCGATCGAGACGAGCACGATCGAGGCGGCCGGCAGGAACAGGTGGACCGCGACATCACCGAGGAAGGCGAACGAGAACTCCGGCGTCGCGCCGACCGAGAAGGCGTGGCGCAGCGGCAACCACCCCAGGGTGACTCCGAACAGGTAGAGCAAACCCATCGCGAGCCAGAAGTACGGGAAGGAGCCGATGAAGATGAGGACCGGCGGAAGGACGGAGTCCACGGCCCCGCCTCGGCGCCACGCCGCGACGATGCCGAGCAGGTTGCCGATCACGACCGCGATCAGCAGCGACGTCAGACCCAGCAGGAGCGTCCATCCGATCTGCGCGGAGATCACATCGGTGACCGGGGTCGGGAAGCGCGAGATCGAAAAACCGAAGTCGCCGGACAGGATCTGTCCGATGTAGCGGAAGTACTGCTCCCAGAGCGGCGCATCGTCCAGACCGAACGAGCTCCGCAGCGCCTCGATCTGGTCGGGACGGATGGCGCCCTGCAGTCGCGCGACCATGCGGGTCACGGGGTCGCCGGGCATGAGCCGCGGCAGCAGGAAGTTCAGGGTGAGAGAGACCCAGAAGGCGACCAGGTAGAAGCCCAGGCGCCGAAGGATGTAGCCCATGATCGTTTCTCCTCGTGAGGTGCCGCTGCACCGCCCGCCCGTGCGGGCGGCGCAGCGGTCCGGTCATCAGCCCGTGACGGGCTCGAGAGTGGTGAGGATCAGCACCGCGCTGCGGGCGCGCACCGCCCCGAGGCTGGCGTACGGATTGTCGGCATTCGGCCAGCCGGTGAAGCGCGCCGTGGTGGCCGCGCCGAACTCCGGACCGGGGAAAAGCGTGACGACCGGGATGTCCTCGGCGAACAGCGCCTGAAGTTCATTCATGATCGAGCGCTGCTGCTCCTCGTCAGAGGTCGCCGCGAACTGCGCGAGAAGAGCGTCCGCCTCGGCGCTGCCGTACCGGTGGTAGTTCTCGAACGTCTGCTCGCCCACCGGCTTGACCGTCTCGGTGGACATGACACCCCGGTAGAACTGGTACGGCGTCGGCGCGTTGTTGCTCCACACGATGCCGGAGTCGAACGTGCCGTTCTCGTAGCTCGCGCTGACCTCGGCCCAGTCCCGAGCCGCGACGGTCACCGTCACGCCCAGCTCGGCGAGGTTCTGCGAGATGACGTTGCCGACCGACACCCAGTCGCTCGAGGTCGACCCGACCGAGAAGTCGAAGGCGAACGGCGAGCCGTCGGGAAGCACGCGCGTGCCATCCGCGCCGCGGGTGATGCCGGCGGCATCCAGAAGCTCGCCCGCCGCGTCCAGGTCGCGCTTCGTCCAGGTGCACGAGTCCACGACGTCGCTGTCGCGCCAGGCGTCGTACGCCCCCGACAATCCGGTGCAGTCGGCGGGAATGGTGTACCCCTGCATGCCGATCGAGGTGACCTGGTCGCGGTCCACGGCCATCGACAGGGCCTTGCGCACATCGGGGTTGTCGAAGGGCGCCTTCGTCGTGTTGAACTGCCAGCTGATCATCGAGCCGGTCGTGGGAAACCAGAAGAAGCGGTGCTCCGGGTCCTTCGCGACGTACGCCTGCTCGATATTGGGGATGAACTGCGGTGCCCAGTCGACGTCGCCGTTCGCGGCGGCCAGATTGGCACCGTCGTTGCCGGCGAACGCCAGCATCCGTACACCTTCGATCTTCTGCTTGTCGGGCTGCCAGTAATGGGGGTTCTTCAGCAGGTCGAACGACTGCGCCTGGAAGTTCGTCACCTCGGTGTACGGCCCCGTTCCGACCGGGTCGGGGTTCGTGAACTTCGCGGCGTCGCTCTGTTCGGCCCAGATGTGCGCGGGTGCGATGATCTGCTGCCCGACATCGAGCAGGGCGGGCGAGAAGGGCGTGTTGAAGTCGAACTCGACGGTGAGGTCGTCGATGGCGGTCACCGTCTCGACGTAGTCGAATCCTCCGCGAATCTCCTTCTGCAGCGCGAAGCTCGTCACCACGTCCTGAGCGACGAGGGGTTCACCGTCCGACCACTGCACGCCCTCGCGCAGGTGGAAGGTGAGGCCACTGCCGTCGTCGGCCGCCTCCCAGTCGGTCGCGAGCCACGGCGTCGTCGTGCCGTCGGCGGGGTTGAACACGAGCATCGACTCGTAGATCGCGACCTGCGTCATCGGGAAGTCGGGGTTCGAGAACGGGTTGAAGTTCTGATCGAACGTGCCCATGTCCTCGCGAGGGATCGTCAGCAGCTGCGTGCCGTCGAGGTCGGCGGCCGACTGGCCGCCACCCGCGGTGCAGCCCGACAGCAGAAGAGCTCCCGCTGCCGCGACGGCGGCGAAGAGGGCCGTCTTTCTCCGGTGTAGTGCCATGATTGGTGCTGTTCCTTTCTTCTCTTCCGCGTTGAAGCCGAAGAATCCTGCTCGTCGGGGATGTCCCGTCACACCGACGAGCGTTCGAGGAGCGGGCAGTCGACCGTCACTCTTTTCGTGACGGTCGGCTCTCCCGCGGTGATGGCGGCGAGGATGTCCACGCCCCGTGCGCCCATCTGTTCGAAGGGCAACGCAACCGTCGTCAGCGCCGGCCTCAGGTACCCCGCGATGAGTTCCTGGTTGTCGAAGCCGATGACGGCGATGTCGTCGGGGATGCGGAGTCCCCGTTCTTTGATGGCGTCGTACGCTCCCATGGCCATCCGGTCGTTCGCGCAGAAGATCGCGCTCGGCGGATCGGCGAGATCGAGGAGCACCTCGGCCGCCGCGAACCCGCTGTCGGCCGTGGCGTGGCCGGTGACCTGCCACTGCTCGTCAGCCGGGATCCCCGCGTCGGCCAGAGCCGCGAGATACCCCTGGCGGCGGCCGATGGCCGCCGGGATCCCGGGGTCGAGGTTGATGAACCCGATGCGTCGGTGACCGGCGCGGAGCAAGCGGGCAGTCGCCCGATATCCGCCGGCGCGCTCGTCGGGCACGACCGAGGGGAACCGTCCGTCGCGGTCGAAGCAGTTCACCAGCACGGTGGGGACCTCGCTCGCGATATCGGGAACCGAGACGCCGCGATGCCACGTCGCCGCGTAGATCAGGCCCTCCACGCGCTGCTCCAGGAGCCGTTCGATCGCGGTCGTCTCGGCGGCCGGATCAGACTCCGTCGAGGCGATGAGCAGGTACTTGTCGTCGGTCATCGCCCGATCTTGAGCACCCTTGATCACATCGACCGCGAACGGTGCCGTGACGATCTCGGTGACGAGGCCGTACCAGTCGCTGCGCTGCTGGGCGAGGGCCCGGGCGCCGGCGTTGGGGCGGTAGCCGAGTTCCGTCGCCGAGCTCATGACCCGCTCGCGGGTGTCGGACGCCAACGTCACGTCGAAGCGATCGTTGAGCACGAGCGATACGGCGGTGCGGGATACGCCCGCGTGGCGGGCCACGTCCTGCATCGTCACAGCGCGTGTCTGCGGTGTCTTCTTCGACATGATGTCTTCGTTCTTCGAGGTTACTAACCCGCGTTAGTGCGATGTTTCGATGATGCTAACGCGCGTAAGTAGCCGTCGTCAACACCGATGTTCCGCGACGCCTCACACGACGGACCCGCCGGAGGATCTCCGGCGGGTCCGGTGCGCGCCGTCAGCCGACGGGACGGGTGACTCCTGCGCGAACGCTCAGCCGAGCGGCCGATCCGAGAACGTGATCTCGTCCACGTTCACGTGCCCCCACCCCGCGGTGCTCTGATCGACCACCTCGATCTGGGCGGTCTGGCCGATGAAGTCGGCGACGTCCCACGACTCCCAGTGCAGCCGCTCCGCATCGGTACCGGTCACGGTGCGGACGGTGGCCCCACCGACCTTCAGATTCACCGCGGTCGGGGTGTCCGCCTCCCCCACGACGGCATCGGGGGTGTTCCCCCACATCACCTGATCGACCATGATGTGGCCGAACGCTGTCGAAGTCGACTCGTCGACGATCTCGAGATGCGCCGTCTTGCCCCTCAGCGAGTGCACATCCCAAGCGACGTCGCGCAGTGTCGGGGTGCCGTCGCCGGTGGCGCTGAAGTACACCTGACCGTCGATGACCAATCGGACGGAGGCGTTCCCCACGGCCGGCCAGGGGAAGTCTCCCCCGGCGATCCGGAAGGTGAGGTAGTCACGGGTGATTGTGAACTCGGGCGAGGTGATGGTCCCCGTGGCCGCGTCGCCGCCGTTGACGAAGGTGTCAGCTACCTTCGCCCCCGCCTGGTTCGTCAGGCTCGAGACCGTCGGCCCCTGACCGGCGAAGCTGCCCGTGGCCGTCCACCCCGGCCCCCAGCCACTCCCCTCGAAGTCGGCGAAGACCTCGGACGGCGTCGGATGATCGCCCCCGCCGACGAGGAAGCTCACGTACGGGCTCGAGACGGTGAACGTCGGCGATGTCAGTGTTCCCGTGGACGCATCTCCACCGAGGTAGCTGTTGACGAGACCCGTCCCCCGCCACCCGGTCACCGGCTGCTGCGCCGCAAGGGTCCCCGCCGCCGGCGCCGAACCGAAGGCGCTACCGCTGGTGGCCCATCCGTCGTAGCCGCTGTCGAAGTCTTGGAACACCGTTCCTCCTTCCGCCTGCCCGTTCACGTTCGCGAACTCGGTGATCGTGACGTCGCCGAACGTCGCGGCACCGCCCTGGGTGAAGAACTGCAGACCGGTGTCGGTCGGATCGAGGTTCGACTTCATGGTCAGCGCCTGCTCTCCGCCGTTGACGAACACCTCCACGGTGGTGGTGTCGACCAGGATGCTCAACTGGACGGTCGTGGCTTGCGGGTCGAACGGCGCGTGCGATTCCCGGTACATCGTCGGATCATTCGCGTCGACGTAGATGAAGTCGTCGAACTTGCCGACGGTGAAGTCGCGCGTCCCGTCGGGTGAGCGTCGCAGCTTGATCGCGACGTTGTCGAGATCGGCCCACGACACCGTCGTGTCGAGTCGGTACGAGGTGCCGTGGTAACCGAGATCGCGCTCCCCGTCGACGGCGATGTCGCCCAGCTCCCAGGTGCGCGTGGCGTAGTCGTCGAGAGCGGCGACGGGATTCGAGACGAGGCGATAGGTGTCGCCCGTCGCCTTCAGCCGGAGTTCCCGGGTGATGGCATCGGTGCCGGTGAAGCCGTCCACGGTCCAGCTGCTCGCCGTGTTCGGGTGGCTCCAGTAGTTGACCCACCCCTTGAGGAACCGCGTGCTCCGGTCTGCGGAGGCCTCGTCGGGGTAGGTGACAGCGGCGTAGAAGTCGTCACCATAGTCCAACCACTTCGGCACCGTCGTGTCGGGGGTGAAGGTGCTGCCATCCCACTCTCCCGGCCAATACGCGAAGGTGTGCATGTCGCCGCCGGTGCTCGCTCCGACGACCCATTGCAACGTGCCGTCGTCGGCTCTCATCTGAAAGAAGTCCGGGCACTCGGTGAACGTGATCCCGCTCGGGGCCGGGAAGAACGACTCGAAGGTCCAATTCTTCAGATCGGACGAGGTGTAGAAGCCGATGCCGCTCAGCGGCTCCGCGACGAGGGCGACCCACTGGTCGTTGGCTTCGTCCCACTCGATCTTGGGGTCGCGGAACTCATGGAGTCCGGGTCCGGGGTTCGCGATCGCGGGCGTGGTCGTCGAGTACGGCACGAAGGTGTCGCCGCCGTCCGTGGAGTAGTACACCCATTGATCGGTCGCGTTCGTCGGTCCTTCGTCGACGGAGACGAGCGCCACGAGGGCCCCTGCCCCGAAACCCGCCGTGTTGTCGGTGTCGACGACGATCGAACCGGCCATCGGCGAGCCGAAGGTGGTGTCCTCCGGGATGGCGATCCCCTCGTCGTGGTAGACGATCTGGTCGGTCGTCGTCGCATGCCGCCACGCCGTCTGCGTCGAGACGCCGTTGTAGTCGACGTCGTACAGGTAGTAGTAGTTGTACTCGCCGTCGAGATAGACCGGTCGGATGGGGTCGTTCTTCCAGTGGTCGGGGACCGAGAAATGATACTGCGGACGATACTGCTCTGCGTCGGGGTTGTCGGCGTGCGCCGCCGTCACTCCGATACCCGTGAGGACGGGTGCGGTGATCAGCGTCGCCGCTCCCGCCGCGAGGGCGCGCAACTTCATTGTTGTGTTCACGAGGCTCCATTCGCTAACGCGCGTTACTAACGCGAGTTAACGTAGCGCTCCCCGCCCCCTCGGACAAGAGATCCGGGCGATCACGCCGAATCGCGTTCGACGAGCCACCCGGGCATCGTCGCGCCGCTGAACTCCGCGACGTCGCCGTTGAGGATCTCCACGGCCGCCGCGCCCATCTCCTCGAACGGGAGCGCGATGGTCGTCAACGCCGGTCGCAGGTAGGCGGCGACGATCTCCTGATCGTCGAAACCGACGACCGCGACATCTTCGGGGATACGCAAAGACGCCTCACGAATCGCATCGAATGCGCCCATGGCCATGCGATCCGTTCCACAGAAGAGCGCGGTCGGACGGTCCGGGAGCTCCAGCATGGCGCGGGCGAGTTCGTACCCGGCCCCGGCGTGAGCGGGACCCGACGAGACGAGCGCGGGGTCGACCTCGATACCCGCTTCGCGCAGTGCACGTTCGTAGCCCGCGCGGCGACCAGCAGCGGGGTAGGGCGCATCAATGTTCAGCAGGCCGATGCGCCGGTGCCCGGTGTCGAGCAGGCGCCGAGTCGCCGTGTACCCACCGTGCTCCTCGTCGGGGAGGATCGAGGGGTAGTGACCGTCGAGATCCTCGCAGTGCACGAGCACGACGGGCACCTCCGCCGCGGCGGTCGGGAGCTTCACCCCGATGTGACCGGCGGTCGCGTAGATCAAACCCTCGACCCGTCGCTCCAGCAGCATCTCGAGCGCCGTGTCGGCCGAGTCGTCTGGGCTCACACTCACGATCAGCAGCACCTGCCCCCGCGCCCAGGCCGCTCGCTGAGCCCCGGTGATGATTCCGCCGCCGAACGGGCTGCTGGCGATGTCGGTGACGAGACCCAGCAGATGGGTCCGCTGCGACGCGAGGGCGCGCGCAGCCGCGTGCGGTCGGTACCCCAACTCGGCAACCGCCTCCCACACCCGCCGCTTCGTCTCCTCCGCGATGCGGATGTCGCTGCGGTCGTTGATCACGAACGACACGGTGCTTCGACTGAGCCCCAGGCGTCGGGCGATGTCGTCCATCGACACACGGCGTGAAGGCATCCCTCATGTTCTCACGACGGCGTCCGCGGCTGAGGCCAGGCGGGCTCGTCGCTCGATCCGACTCATCCTCGCCCCGCGGTTCCGCGAACGGTTCCTCGAAAATACGCTGCTCGATCGATTCGGGCGCGGAGCCGGAGAAGCTGTGCGGGCACTCGAGCAAGTCGAGGTGTGCCAGGGTTACGTCCGTGTGCCGCCCGACCTGCTTGGACGATCGCGCAAGCTTCCGGCCACAACCACAGCCATACCGGCGGCGATCAGGCCATAAGCGAGCCAGGTCCCTAGCCAATCGGTGATCAGATCGACCCCGGTCGAGCCATCGGTGAACTCGATTACACACCTCACCTGCAAAGGGAAGATCTCAAATGATCCCTTGAGGCTGCTGTCGATGTAGTCCGCACCGGCCGGAAGAGCAAAGATCGCGAACTGTGCGCACCTTCCGGCCGAACCTCCATCGTGCAGCAGAATGTACTGGGATAGACCTGCTACCGACAGTCCAGCAATGAACAAAGCGGCTGCCGCTCCGTACAAATTTCGAGTACTAATGAGTGCTGTCCTAACCCCAAGACCAACGGTTGTTCGGATAGGTCGGTTGCTCAGCGTAGGCCAGTCCCCCGCGACCTTGCACGCCCCCGGGGTCGTGAGAGCCGCGCGTGGTCGATGCTCTTTCGCGCAGTTCCTCTCGACCGCCTGACATCAGAACGCCCCTCTGTCCGCGTGTATCCCGCGATGTGCGCTGCGAGAAGAAACACGCCGGCACCGAAAAGAGCGCTGAGGCTCCCGACGAGAAGAGCGAGCAGGGGTGGCCCGTCCCATGCGGCCGCCCACCACGCAGGGATCAGCGTCGCAAGGGACGGCGCCACGACGGCCACGACGCGAATTCTCCTGCCGGCCGACCGAAGCCTCACCGCTATCAGGAAGGTGCAGAGGGCCACGGGAAGACCCACGAACAGAGAATTGACGCAAATCCCGTAGAGGTAGGTATCCAGCCGAGCGTATGACCATGCCAATGGCGACCAGTCTTCGTCCCCGAAGACGAACCCGCGACCTTCATAGAGGAAGATCGTCCCCACGGTGATGAGCACCGTCGCGACCGCGGACGCGATTGCACACGCGATGGCCAGACGCACCCAGCTCAGTCGTTCTCTCTCCGGGGCGGCGACATCTCGATGCAAGGGAAAATCCGTCACGCGTCGATCCAGATCGTGGCGCCGACGTCGGCGAGCCGTTTCACCGTCTCGGCGTGGAGGGTCTCGGCTCCGGCGGGAAGGGTCATGAAGAGGCGAACGAACGTCTCGGGAGCGTCGAGAACGGCCGGCGGGACGCCGTGCAGGCGGTCCACGAACTCCATGATCACGGCATTCAGCTTGTCAGCCCGCGCCTTCGCATTCGACTCATCGAAGGTGACGGTTCCCAGACGGTACGAGAACGCAGGCGCGGACCCTGGCTGTGTTCTGAACTGATCGAGCTCACCGACGCGAACCGCCGTCGAGACATCGAAGCTGACGATGACGTGACCGTCATCGGCATCCGCATAGTCCATCACCGGAACAGCCCCGTCAGCCACCGCGGAAGCAAAGGTTTGGGGTGCAGATAGTCGTCGAGAGCAGAGTCATAGATCTCTTGCGGCATCACGACGGATGGGTCGGGCGTCAGAGGTGGCAGCAACTTCCCTATCGCCGTTGGGAGCCCTCGCATCGAGACGCCGCGTGGCGTGCGCCGAAGACGCACTCCCTCGGCAGTGGGCCGGAGGCCCCATTCGTCGTCGATGACCACGAGGCCCGCACGCTGGAGCGCCCCGGCCGCGGACTCGATCATCTGCCGCGACGGGACGTCGACGTTGATCATGTCCCAGGTCCCGAGCACCGAGCGGACCGACGTCGACCGCTGACTGCTACCGATCGCCGCCAACAGGATCGCCGCGTCATCCTGGAACGAGGGAAAGGCCATGCCCGGAGTCTACGAGGGGGCTCGGAGCAGCTCATCGCAGGAAGCTCTGACGCTCAGCGCTCCAGAACCACCGCGAGGCCCTGACCCACTCCGATGCAGATCGCGGTCACGGCCACTCCCCCACCGCGACGTTTCAGCTCGTGGGCGGCGCGGGCGATGATGCGACCGCCGGAGGCGCCGAGCGGGTGACCGATGGCGATCGCGCCGCCGTTCTCATTCAGCTTCGACGGGTCGAGCTCGGTCCACAGCTGCGCGCACGCGAGGGTCTGCGAGGCGAAGGCCTCGTTGAGCTCCACGAACGACACGTCGCTCCACGAACGGCCCGCGCGGGCGAGCGCGCGGTTCGCGGCCTCGACGGGGGCGACACCGAAGACATCGGGGTCGTTGCCGAACGCGGCGCGGCCGGCGATGCGCGCGAGAGGTTCGGCATCCAGGGCTCCCTCGGAACTGAGGAGCACCGCAGAGGCGCCGTCGTTGATGGGCGACGAGTTGCCGGCGGTGACCGTGCCGTCCTTCTGGAACGCGGGGCGGAGACCCGCGAGCACCTCGGCGGTCGAGTCGTCGCGGATCCCTTCGTCGCGGGCGAGCGCGTGGCCCTCGACCTGCACGATCTCGTCGTCGAAGGTCCCGGCGGCCCACGCGGCAGCCGCCAGGCGGTGGCTGCGGGCGGCGAAGGCATCCTGCTCCTCGCGCGAGATGCCGTAGATCTCCGCGAGCTTCTCGGCGCTCTCGCCGTTCGAGATCGTCCAGTCCTTGCGCAGGCGCGGGTTGGTCATGCGCCAGCCGATCGAGGTGTTCCACATCGTCTGGTTCGCCGCCGGGAAGGGCCGCGGGCTCTTCTCGACCACGAATGGCGCGCGGGTCATCGACTCGACACCGCCGGCGAGGATCACATCGGCGTCGCCGGCCTCGATCGCCCTCGAACCCTGGATAACGGCATCCAGGGACGATCCGCACAGGCGGTTGATCGTCGTCCCGGGAACCGACGACGGGAAGCCCGCGAGCAGCGCGCCGAAGCGCGCGACGTTGCGGTTGTCTTCGCCGGCCTGGTTGGCGTCGCCGAAGATCACGTCTTCGATGCGGGCGGGGTTGATACCCGTGCGCTCGACGACGGATGCCATGACCGTCGCCGCGAGGTCGTCGGGGCGCACGTCGGCGAAGGCCTTGCCGTGCCGCGCGAAGGGCGTGCGGACGGCGTCGTAGACGAAAGATGCGGGCATGAGTCAGGCCTCCAGTTTCAGGCCGAGCAGCGACTCGATCTCGGCGTGCGTGTTGTCGCCGAACAGCTCGCGCACGCGGAAGCCGTCGGGCGTGACGTCGAAGACGCCGTGGTCGGTGTAGACGCGCGAGACGCAGCCGACGCCCGTGAGCGGATACGTGCACGCCTCCACGAGCTTGGGCTCGCCGCCCTTCGTGAGCAGGTCGGTCATCACGTAGACGTCCTTCGCGCCGATCGCGAGGTCCATCGCCCCGCCGACCGCCGGAATCGCGCCGGGCTCACCCGTCGACCAGTTCGCGAGGTCACCCCCGGCCGAGACTTGGAACGCGCCCAGCACGCACACGTCGAGGTGCCCGCCGCGCATCATCGCGAAAGAGTCGGCGTGGTGGAAGAAGGCCGCCCCCGCGAGGGCGGTGACGGGCTGCTTGCCCGCGTTGATGAGGTCGGGGTCGATGCGCCCACGCTCGGGAGCGGGCCCCATGCCGAGCATGCCGTTCTCCGTGTGCAGAACGATCTCGAGCCCCTCGGGGAGGTAATCGGCGACGAGCGTCGGGGCCCCGATGCCGAGGTTCACGACCGCGCCCTCGGGAATGTCGGATGCCACGCGCGCGGCGAGCTGCGCGCGGGAGATGCGGGTGGTCACTGTGCTGCTCTCTTTCCCGCGCGGTGCGCGCAAGCTCGACGACGTGCCGGTGCGGAACTGGTGGATGCGTCCATCAGGCACCTTCTTCGGAGAGGACGCGGCCCTCGATGTCGACGCCACCGACGAATTCGCCGTCTCGCAGCCACGCGCGCTCCCCGACCGCGACGACGCGGTCCACGTACAGTCCCGGCGTCACGACGCCCTCGGGGTCGAGCGAACCGAGCGGCACGATCTCGTCGACCTGCACGACCGTGGTCGCCGCCGCGGCGGCCATGATCGGTCCGAAGTTTCGCGCTGTCTCGCGATAGACGAGGTTGCCCCAGCGGTCTGCGGCGCGTGCACTGATGAGAGCCACGTCGGCGCGGATGGGGTACTCGAGCACGTAGTCGCGCCCGTCGATGCGGCGCGTCTCTTTGCGCTCGGCGAGCTGCGTGCCGAAGCCGGTCGGTGTGAAGAACGCGCCGATACCCGCGCCGGCCGCGCGGATGCGCTCGGCGAGGTTGCCCTGCGGCACGAGCTCGAGCTCGAGCTCGCCCGCGCGGTAGAGGCGGTCGAACACCCACGAGTCGCTCTGCCGGGGGAACGAGCAGATCATCTTGCGCACCTGTCCGGCGGCCAACAGGGCGGCGAGTCCCGTGTCGCCGTTGCCGGCGTTGTTGTTGACGACGGTGAGGTCGCGGGCGCCCTGCGCGATGAGCGCGTCGATGAGTTCGACGGGCTGTCCGGCTCGTCCGAAACCGCCGATCATCACGGTGGCTCCGTCCGGAATACCGGCGACGGCCGCCGCGACGTCGGGGACGGTCTTGTCGATCACTCGGGCTCCCATGTGTTCGCTCTGCGCACATACGTACGTCTTGCGAACATTCTACGACGCGCGCGCGACGGCGACAAGGGTCGGCATCAACCCGGCGCGCCCGGCGGGCCGGTGGCATCCGCATCCCGGAAAGCGGGCTCGAGTGTCCAAGGCACCCGGACCGCCGCGAAAAACGTCCACTCGCCACGCGGTCGGCGCGTGAGCCCGTCAGATCAGACGAAGATCCGCGTCGATATCGGCGGCGGCCGCGAGGAGCGCCGGGAGGCACTGCTCGCGCCAGGCGTCGCCGTCGCCCCGGGCGGTGGCCGAGATGTTGAGCGCCGCGACGACGGTCCCCTCGCGGTCACGGATGGGCGCGGCGAGCGATCGCAGCCCCTCCTCGAGCTCGCCGTCGACGAGCGCCCACCCCTGCGCACGCACGGAGGCGAGCTCCGCGAGGATCGCCTCGACGTCGGTGCGCGTGCGGGACGTGAGCGGTTCGGGATGGGATGCCGCGATGATCTCGCGAGCGCGACCCTCGGGCTGCGCGGCCAACAGGACGCGCCCCATGCTGGTCGCGTAGGCGGGGAATCGCGTGCCGATCGTGATCCCGACGCTCATGATGCGCCGCGTGGGGACGCGCGCGACGTAGACGATGTCGGCGCCGTCGAGGACGGCGGACGACACGCTCTCGTCGACCTCGCGCGACAGGCGCTCGAGGTGGGGCTGGGCGAGAGCCGGGAGAGACAGCGCCGACAGGTAGCTGAAGCCGAGCTCCAGCACCCGCGGCGTGAGCGAGAAGACCCGGCCGTCGGCGCGCACGTAACCGAGCGTCTCGAGGGTGCGCAAGAAGCGCCGCGCGGCGGCGCGGGTGAGATCCGCGCGACGAGCCACATCGCTGAGCGTCAGCGCCGGGTGCTCGGCATCGAAGGTGCGGATGACCTCGAGCCCGCGCGCGAGAGACTGGACGAAGTCGCCCGACCCCGCCTGCCCTTCTCCCGCGTCGCTCACCCGGCTCACCTTAGCGGGGCTGCCGCCGGCCACCGACACGGAACGGGTCCATCCGCAGGGGCGGGGACTCCGCTCCGAGGCTGCCCTCAGGCCCCGGCCGTCGACTCTCGCGCGAGCCGCAGAGCAAGGGCCGTGCGGTCGGGCTCAGCGAACTTGCGCAACAGGGCGGAGACCGTGTTCTTCACCGTCCCGTGTGCGAGATGAAGGCGTGCGGCGATCTCCGCGTTGGGGAGCCCCCGGGCGACGAGGTCCGCGACCGCTCGCTCCGCCTCGGTGAGGACGGGTTGCTCCATCTGCACCGGCGTCGACGACAGCACAGCACGGGCGACGCGCGGATCCAGCACGAGCCCACCCGCCAGGACATGGCGTATGGCGCCGATCAACGCGTCCGCTGAGATATCTTTCAGCAGGAATCCGGCGGCCCCCGCGTCCAGCAGCTGACGCACGAGACGCGCGTCGTCGAACGTCGTGAGGACCAGGACCGGAAGGTCGGGATGGGACACCGCGCACCGCTGGACGAGTCCGAGACCGTCGAGCACCGGCATGCGGGCATCGGCCAGCACGAGGTCGGGCGCAAGCCCCGGTATGAGAGCGAGTGCCCGCTGCCCGTTCTCAGCCTCACCGACCACCTCGACCGCGGAGTCCGTTTCGAGGATCATGCGCAGGCCTCGCCGGAGAAGCTCCTGGTCGTCGACGACGAAGACCCGCACGGTACTCACGCGAGCCCGCGAATCAGCGCGGGACGGAGTTCGAGCGCCACACGGAAGCCCGTGGGAGTCGGCTCCGCAGTGAATGCCCCGCCCATCCGCTCGGCGCGCGCGCGAAGCGATCGCAGGCCGAAGCCCTCGATCAACGGGTCGGTCGACGCTCCGGCCCCATCGTCCTCGATCACCGCGGAGAGGTGGGCATCCCCCACCACCATTCGCAGGTCGACGGATGTCGCATCGGAGTGACGCACGACGTTCGTCAACCCTTCCTGAACGAAACTCAGCAGTAGGAGCGCGTGGTCATGACTCAGCGCGGAGTCGTCGCCCTCGATCGACACCCGGATATCGATCCCCGTGCCCCGGAACGCCTCGGCGACAGCGTGGAACGCCTCGGCGTTGCGGAGGGTGGAGAGCTCGACGGGGTGCATGGCACGGACGAGTCGGCGCATCGCATCGAGGGACTCCCCCACCAGCTGTCGCGCACGTCGCGTCTCTTCGCGCGCCTCGGGCGAGTCACCCACGCGGTCGGCATAATCGAGCGACATCCCGACGGCTGTCAGCCGGTGCCCCAGGCCGTCGTGGAGTTCCCGCGCGGTGCGCTCGCGTTCGCGAGCGAGTGCGAGGTCACGGTCGGTGTCGAGACGGCTGCGGAGTTCGGCGTTGACGGCATCCAGTTGTACGAGCGCCGCACGCAGTTCCTCCCCGACCCGGAAGCTGTCGCGCAGGATCGCCGCCACGGCCGCCGCCACGCCGGCGAAGACCGCGGCGACGGCGGCTTCACCGATCATGAGCTCGGGTGCGCTCCCGGTGGACAGATGGAGGGCGACGACGAGTCCCACGAGAGCGGCAGCGTAGCCCCAGACCACGGCGGCCGCCGTGAATGTCACACCGAGGACGAGACATGCCGCCCAGACGATGCCGTAGTACAACGATCCGTTTCCGAACGACATCGTCACCGTCGCGATGGTCGCGAAGGCGATCGCGGCAGCGCGAGACCGCTGCCCCGAGCGACGCCACAGCACCCACACGACCATGGAGCCGATCAGCAGCGAGGACACCGCGGCCGAAGCCCACCCCGGCCTCCGGTCCAGCGATGCGACAACCATGA
Source organism: Microbacterium sp. S1037 (assembly GCF_048381605.1). Lineage (NCBI taxonomy): Bacteria > Bacillati > Actinomycetota > Actinomycetes > Micrococcales > Microbacteriaceae > Microbacterium > Microbacterium sp. S1037. The sequence goes on along the minus strand of NZ_JBLWIG010000003.1, from coordinate 540,235 downwards.
GAGCCGGTCCCGCCCACCCGATGACGGCGGCAAGATCGAGCAACAGCGCGCGACGGTTCGGGGTCCCGGACATACGCTTCAGCTAAGCACGCGCTCTCGTCCCTCACACGTGACTGCGGTCACGACTTCGGCCCTCTCGCGCGTGACCGGGGTCGTTCGCGATCGTGACTCCCGGGACGGGATCGCCGCCCCGACGCTCCGTAGCGTCCTCGGCATGAACGTCACACAAGTCCCGCCCGCCCCCGGCACGAGGTCGGTCGCTCCGCGACTGGCGCTGGGACCGCTCGGCATCACCGTCCGAGTCGTCGTGGCCATCGGCATCCTGATCATCGCCAACCTCGTTCCCGCGCTCGCGACGGGCCTCCTGGTCCTGGTGCCCGGGGCGTCCGAGGTCTTCGGCGGATCGTCGCCGTGGGGCTTCGGGCTCGCGGTCGTCCTCCAGTCGCTCGTCCTCGGCACCGTCGTGCTCGGTGTGTGGGGGTGGATGAACGGAGTCGAGCGCGCGCCGCTCCGCGCGGCCGGATGGAGCGCGAACAGGCTCTCGGCCGTGTGGCTCCTGCTCGGCATCGGGCTCTCCGCCGGAACGGTCGTCGCGGTGACAGCGCTGATCCCCGCCGACGGTCCCGTCCGGAGCGATTCGACACACTTCTCCGGGCAGACGGGTCCGGTCATGATCTCGTTGCTGATCGCGTACTCACTCGGCCTCGCCTTCCTGCAGCAGGGGATCCCGGAGGAGCTGCTCTTCCGCGGGATGCTGCTCTGGCGACTGCGGGAGCGCCCGATTCTCGCCGTGGCTGTCACCACTCTCGCGTTCACGCTGATCCATCTCGTGTCCAACGGCGGGCAGCAGTCACCGTGGGAGCACGTGCTGTATCTCGCACTGCCCTTCGGATTCGCCCTGCTCGCGGTCGGCCTGCTCTTGTGGACGGGCTCGCTCTGGGCTGCGGTGGGGGTGCACGGCGGATTCCATGTCGGCACCGTGATCGCCGGCACGCTCCTCCCGCCGGTGACTCCTGCCACATCCTGGCTCGCCATCGGGTCGGTGCAATCCGTCATCGGCGTCGCCCTGATCGTCACCGCACTGCGCCACGGCAGACGCATTCCCGATGGGACGACGGCTCGCCCGTGACACGCACATCCCCTCCCGCGACGCAAGCCGCCTGGCATCCGCGCCCTCCTCGTGTCTGCTGGTCTCTCCACAGAGAGAACGAGGGATGCCATGGGAGTTGCACGCTGGGTCGGTACCGGAGCCGTGGGGCTGGCGGGAGCCGTGCTCGCACGAACGGCGATCGGTCGCGCGGTCGCCGCGGGAACGGTGGCCTACCGCGTGTGGACCGACCCGAAGGTGCAGAAGGTGCGCCGCCGGGTCGTGGCGAAGATGCGGAAGCAGCGCGTGAAGCGCTGAGCTCAACGGCCGGGCACCACGCCCAGCACGACGCACGCGATTCCCGCGGCAGCCAGGACGCCCGCGTACAGCCACCGGTGATCCATGTCGATCGCGCGGGTGTAGTAGCCGTTCACGCGAGCCGCGGTCGCCGGAAAATGCAGCCACGCGGTGGCGAGGAGCACGAAGGGCGCGGCGAGCGCCACGAGGAAGACGGCGTACGCGGTCCACCTGAGCGCGGGATGATCGCTGACGCCGTCGGCGATCCGACCGGTCATGTACATGATCGGCAGCGTCGTGAAACCGATGATCGAGCAGCTCACCCCGAGCACGTAGTAGCTCCACGAGTGCGCGCGGCTCTTCACCGGCTTGGTCCGCGGCGCGCGGATCGGTACCCGGAGGCGCCAGACGACCATGGCGACCGCGCCCGCGAGGAACAGCGCACCCGCGGCCAGATCGACGCGGCGGTCCAGCACCGCTTCGGTGGCCTGGCGCTCGGCCGCCGACACGAACTCGGTCGGGTCGAAACTCTGCAGCGCGAGGTAGAGGATGGTGGCTCCGGTCGCAAGGCCCGCGACCATGAACGCCATGCGCGGGATGACGCGGACGTTCTGCGCCAGCATGTCGGCCGTGGCGCCGTAGAGCGCGGGGTTCAGGCCGAGCGTCAACCCGAGCCCGACGAGTGTCGTCAGCGCCGCTGTCCACCGGGTGAGGTCATCCACGTGCGGACTCCTCTCGGGCAGGGGCGGATCCCGGATGCCACGGGTCGTGCCATCGTATCGGCGGGCACCGTCATCCGAAAGGCAGGGGCGACAGCGGTTTGGTCACCCCGAAGGCGAACGTCGTGTCGATGGACGCGAGCGACGGGATGGCCCGGAGGTGCTCCCGGAGCAGGCGCTCGTATTCTTCGAAGCTCGGGGTGACGATGCGCACGAGGTAGTCCCAGTCGCCCGCGAGGAGGTGCGCCTCCACGATGTTCGGGAGAGCCCGCAGACGCTCCTCGACGGCGTCGACCGTCGCCCCCTCGTGAGAGGCGAGACGCAGGCGGACGAACGCGGTGATCGTGAGGTCGACGGCCTTCGGAGAGACGACCGCACGGTATCCCTCGATGATGCCGGCCTGCTCGAGCTGGCGAACGCGGCGAAGACACGGCGACGGCGACAGGCCTACACGGTCGGCGAGGTCTTGATTGGACAGCCGGCCATCGCGCTGGAGTTCGCCCAGAATGCGGCGGTCGATCTCGTCAAGGACGTGCATGGAGCAGATTCTGCCAATATTCGACTCCACAGAGCAATATTCGCAATCGACTGCGCACGCCGCGTTCCTACGCTGACCAAGTGACCTCGTTCGCCCTCTCGCCGCGTCTCGCCCTGTCGCGCGGCACGCTCATCGGTGTCGCCGCTCTTTCCGGCGTCGTCGCGCTGTGGTCGGCGTTCGCACTGTCGACGCGCGCGATCGAGGGAGCAGGCCTCACGACCGGCGATGCCGCGATCCTGCGCTTCGCGGTGCCCGCGCTCCTTCTCACCCCGTGGATCCCCCGCACACTGCGCGCCGTGCGCGGCGCCGGCGCCGGCGCACTCGGTCTCGTGCTCCTCGCCGGACTCCCGCACTTCCTCCTCTTCGCGTGGGGCGCAGAGCTCACCTCGGCCGGGCTGACCGGTCTCCTCGTCCCCGGCACGGTTCCGCTCTTCGTCACGCTCCTGCTCTTCCTCCGTCACCGCACACCCGTCTCGCGGCGACGTCTCGGCGCTCTCGCCGCCATCGTCGTCGGTGTCGCGGCGAGCGCGATGCTCCGAGGCGGCACGGCCGATCTCGGCGGGGTCGCCGTGCTCCTGGCCGCGGGCCTCGTCTGGGCGCTCTACACGGTGGGGCTGGCATCCCTTCGACTGGATCTGGTGAGCGTCATCGTCGTCATCAGCGTCACCTCCGCGATCGTCGCGCTCGCCCTGGCGGTGACCGGCGTGCTCCCCTCGCACCTGCTCGCGGGGACGCTCCCGGCTCCGCAGATCGCGACGTACGCGCTGGTCCAGGGCGTCGGCACGGGCCTGCTCTCGACCGCGTGCTACGTGCTCGCCGTGAAGCACCTCGGGAGCAGCCTGGCCTCGAGCGCCGGGGCTCTCAGTCCCGTCCTCACCGCGGTCGTGGCCGTCCCGCTGCTGAACGAACCGCTCACCGCGGGCCTCGCGATCGCTCTCGCGCTGATCGTGTCGGGCGTCGCGGTGTTCCACCTGGCGCCGCGGCGCTGAGCCCGCGGCATCCGTTCTCCGCGTGGTTCCGAATACGGGGTGACGGGCATGCCGCGTGCGCCCGTCGGGAATGAGGGATGCCATGGACACCGAAACCACCACGGACGCACGTGCCGTTCGCCGACCGCGCTCCTGGATCTGGGCCCCCCTCACCGGGATCGTCTCGGCTCTCGTTCTGCTGGGCGGCGCCGAGGTGCTGGCGGCGATCTTCGCACGGTCCGCCAGCCCGGTCCTCGCCGTCGGCTCGTTCATCGTCGACATCGTGCCGCGTCCGCTGAAGGAGCTGGCGATCACGTTGTTCGGCGAGTCCGACAAGATCGCGCTCCTGGTCGGAGTGGGTCTGGGCGCGGTCGTCGCCGCCGCGGTCGCAGGCGCGCTCGAGTACCGGTTCCGCTTCGTCGGGGCAGTCCTCCTCGCGATCGGTGGGGCGCTGGCCACCGCAGCGATCGTGACCCGCGCCGGGGCCGGCGCCCTGGCGTGGCTGCCGCCCGTCGTGGGCACCATCGCCGGCGTCGCGATCCTGCTCGTCCTGACCGCGCGGCTGCGCCGCTGGGCGGCCGATGCCGCGGCCGCGGATGCTCCCGCTGCCGGGGTGGATCGTCGCGGATTCTTCATCGTCTCGGGGATCGCCGCTGCGACCGCGATCGTCGTGGGCGTCGGCGCCCGTGTCGTGAATGTCGCGACGGCGTCGGTCGCGGCCGCCCGCGACGCCCTCCGCCTCCCCGCGGCGCGCAGCACCGTGACCGTCCCCGCGGGCGCCGACCTCGGCGTGCCCGGTGTGACGCCGATCATCACGCCCAACGCGGACTTCTACCGCGTGGACACGGCCCTCACCGTCCCGAATGTCGACCCCACGACCTGGAGGCTCTCGATCGAGGGAATGGTCGACACGCCGATCGAGCTGAGCTTCGACGACCTCGTCGGCATGGGTCTCGACGAGTACGGCGTGACCCTGACCTGTGTGTCGAACGAGGTCGGTGGCAACCTCGTCGGAAACGCGATCTGGACCGGAGTCCCCATCCGCGACGTGCTGCGCAAAGCGGGTCCGCAGAGCGGAGCGGACATGGTGCTGTCCGAGAGCGTCGACGGGTACACGGCATCCACTCCCCTCTCGTCTCTCGTCGACGACAACCTCGACGCCATCTTCGCGGTGGCCATGAACGGCGAGCCGCTGCCGTTCGAGCACGGCTTCCCGGTGCGCATGGTCGTTCCGGGACTGTACGGATACGTGTCGGCGACGAAGTGGGTCACCAAGCTGACCGTGACGCGCTTCGATCAGGCGGAGGCGTACTGGACGCCCCGCGGCTACGCGGCCGAAGCGCCGATCAAGATGTCGTCGCGCGTGGACACCCCGAAGATCGGCAATCCTGTCCCGGCGGGCAACGTGGTCATCGCCGGTATGGCGTGGGCGCAGCCTGTCGGCGTGCAGGCCGTCGAGGTGAGTATCGACGACGGCGACTGGCAGCAGGCCACCCTGTCGACCCCGATCAACGATCAGTCGTGGGTCCAGTGGAAGCTCGACTGGAACGCCGATGCGGGCACGCACTACATCGTCGTGCGCGCGCGGGACAAGCAGGGCAATCTGCAGGTCCAGGAGCAGGCCGCCATCGCACCGAACGGATCGAGCGGGTGGCAGCGCACCCTCGTGACCGTCAGCTGACGAATACGCCCTGTCAAGTGCTGGTGTCCGCCTCCCCCGAACGAGAAGATCGGAAAATGCCCTCAGCAAGCATTCCCGAGCGTTCGACCCTGCGCCGGTGAGCGCGCCCGTGCAGTCTCCGCCCGGCGACGCCGAGCCCGACGGCCGCGACGGCGGCGAGCGTCCGCTCGCCAGTTTCCGCCGTGTGCTCCCGACCGACTGGGACGATCAGGTCGATCAGTTCGCCATCGTCAAGCTCGACGGCGGGGGTTTCGTGCGCGGGTGGAACCTCGGCGCGGAGCTCATCAAGGGCTACACCGAGGAAGAGATCGTCGGCTCGCACTTCTCGCGCTTCTACCGCGAGGAGGATCGACGGCGCGGCGTTCCGGATACCCTCCTGGCGGCCGCCCAGCGCGACGGTCACGTCGAAGACACGGGATGGCGAGTCCGCAAAGACGGGACCGAGTTCTGGGCGCGCGTCACCATCTCGGCGATCCGCAGCGACCAGGGGCAGGTCCTCGGATTCGTGAAGATCGTGCGCGACCTGACGAGCGAGAAGCAGGCTGCCGACGAACAGGCAGCTCTTCAGCGCACGTTCGCCCACGACCTGCTCTCCCCGGTGACCGCCCTGCGCGGCTACCTCGACCTTCTCGCCGACGAACTCCCCGCGGACCACCGGCTGTTGCGCCTGGCGTCCGAGGCGAGCGAACACCTGGTGGCGATGGCGCAGGCCCTCATGACGGACGCCACGACACGGCCCGAGCGCGGGCAGAGGCGGGCGACGCTCGATCTCATCGCACGGGGGGCCGTCGCACTCGTCCTGCCGGGTGGGAGCCCGGGGCGCGTCGTCTTCGGTCGAATGGATGCCATCACGGTCGCGGGGGACGTGCTCGGCCTACGCCGCGCCGTGGCGAACGTCGTCGAGAATGCGGCGAAGTACTCCGACGACGAGATCACGATCGAGGCGTACGAGACCGACGAGGGGGCGGTGGTGTCGGTGAGCGACCGAGGCCGCGGCATCCATTCCGACGATCTGCACCGCATCGTCGAAGAGGGTGAGCGCGGACGTTTCGCGGACGCCCAGGACGGCGGCAGCGGTATCGGTCTCGCCAGTGTCCAGCGCGTGGTGACCGAACACCACGGCGTCCTGCGGATCACCAGCGAGCCGGGAATGGGAACCCGGGTCACCATCTCGATCCCGCGGGCCGACGAGTTAGATTTCTGAGGTCGCCAGCGTCGCCCCCGCGCGTTCGATCTCGGCCAGCGCGGCCGCGCTGGAGGCCGGGTGGACGCCGGCGACGAGGTCGGTGAAGACGCGCACCGCGCGACCGGCAGCGACCGCGTCGAGAGCCGACGCGCGGACGCAGTAGTCGGTCGCAATGCCCACGATGTCGATGTCCCGGATGCCGTGGGCGTCGAGGATGTCCGCCGCCGTCTGGTCGTCGTCCGAGACGCCCTCGAACAGCGAGTACGCCGGTCGCCCCTGCCCCTTCTTGAGGTGATGGGTCACCCGGCTCGCGTCGAAGACGGCGTCATACTCGGCACCCTCTGTCCCCGCCACGCAGTGCACGGGCCACGAGTCGATGAAGTCGGGCGCGGTCGAGAAGTGGCCGCCGTTGTCGTCGTCGCCGTGATGCCAGTCGCGCGAGGCGACGATGACGGCGTACTCGTCGGCGTGCGAGGCGAGGAAGCGCGAGATGCGCTCGGCGACCGCGTCGCCTCCCTCGACTCCGAGCGCCCCGTGCTCGGTGAAATCGTTCTGGACATCGACGATGAACAGTGCCCTGGTCATGTGTCGAGCCTACGCGCGCTCCCGCGGGTGGCGGGCTATCCGTTGCTCGCGCCGCGGCCCGCGCTCGCGCCGGTGGCGGGCTGCGCGCGGTCGCGACGCCACAGCTTCGACGGCCACCAGATCGCCGAGCCGAGGTCGTACGCGAGCGCCGGGACGAGGAGCGAGCGCACGACGAAGGTGTCGAGCAGGACGCCGAAGGCCACGATGAACGCGAGCTGGGCGAGGAAGAGGATGGGGATCACGCCCAGCGCCGCGAAAGTGGCCGCGAGCACGAGGCCCGCCGACGTGATGACCCCACCCGTCGCGACGAGCCCGCGCAGGATGCCGGAGCGCGTGCCGTGAGCGAGGGATTCCTCGCGCACCCGCGACATCAGGAAGATGTTGTAGTCGACCCCGAGGGCGACGAGGAACACGAAGCCGTATAGCGGAACGGAAGGGTCCGCGCCGGGGAAGTCCAGGGGCCCGTTGAAGACGAGGGCGCTCACGCCCAGCGCCGCCCCGAACGACAGGATGACCGTGCCGATGAGGAGCACCGGCGCGACGATCGCGCGCAGCAGCGCCATCAGGATCAGCAGGATCACCGCGAGGACGATTGGGATGATGAGCGTACGGTCGCGGATCGACGTGTCGATCGAGTCGATGTCGGTCGCGGTCACCCCTCCCACCAGGGCCGTCCCCTCCCCCAGAGCGTCGGCGAGATCGACGCGGAGCTGACGGACCGTGTCGTCGGCCGCGGCCGAGTCAGCCGTGTCGGCGAGCGTCGCGGCGAGGAGGACCTGCCCGTCCGACACGGTGGGCGCGGGTGCCGGTGTCCCCGGAGGGCCGAACGCGGTCGTCACGAGGCTTCCATCCACCGCCTGGACGGGCGCCTGTCCCCCGGTCGCCTCGGTGGAGAGGACGGCGACCGAGTCGATGCCGCTTGCGCGATCGAGCACCTCGACCGCTGTCACGGCACGGTCCTCGGCCACCAGGACGTACGCGGGGCTGCCCGAGCCGCCCGGGAAGTGCTCGGCGAGTGCCGCCTGGCCGTCGCGGGCTTCGGATGCGCCCAGCACGAGGTCGCTCGAGGGGACGCCGTCCGCGCGGAGCTGCGTCAGACCCGCGCACGCCGCGAGGAGGACGACGGTGCAAACGACCCACACCGGTCGCGCTCGTCGGGCGACGAAGCGCGCCTGGCGGGGCCACAACCCTCTCACCGGGGCGGTGAGGTCGTCGGGGAGATCGGTCGCCCCGGCCTTGGGGAGGAAGGGCCAGAAGGCCGCGCGCCCGAACAGGGCGAGAAGAGCCGGCAGGAACGTCAACGCCGACAGCACGGCGAAGGCGATGCCGATCGAGGCGATCGGACCGAGGGCGCGGTTGGTGGCGAGGTCGGACAACAGCAGGCAGAGGAGCCCCGCGATCACGGTGCCACCCGAGGCCAGGATCGGCTCGACCGCTCCCTTCCACGCCCGGATCGTGGCATCCCACCGCTTGTCTCCCGCTCCGATCGCCTCGCGGAACCGCGCCACGTACAGCAGTGCGTAGTCGGTCGCCGCCCCGATGACGAGGATGAACAGGATGCCTTGCACCTGACCGTTGAGCACGACGATGCCCGCGAACGCGAGCCACCACACCGTCAGCAGCGCCACGCACAGGGCGAACACCGAGGTGAGCAGCACGAGGATCGGCAGGAGGGGCGACCGGTAGACGACCACGAGGATGACGAACACGGCGCCGAGGGCGACGATCAGCAGCAGACCGTCGATGCCGAGGAAACCCTTCACCAGGTCGGCCGTGAACCCCGCGGGACCCGTCACCCACGCCTGTACCCCGGCGGGGACGTCTGAGGCGACGAGGGTCCGCACGGCCTCCACGACCTCGCGCACCTCTCCGGAGCTGTCGAGGGGCAGGAAGATCTGCGCGGCCTGCCCGTCCTCGGAGACGACGGGTGGGGATGCCTCCCCCTCGACTCCCTCGAGTTCGGCGGCCGCGGTGGCGAGAGTCTTCAACGCCGTCAGCTGCGCGTCCGAGAGCGCCGTGCCGTCCGTCGTCTCGGCGACGATGAGTGCCGGGATCGTGTCGCCGCCGGTGAAGTCGGTGAGACGCTCGCTGACGCGCGTGGCATCCGCCGACTGCGGAAGGAACGACGACTGGTCGTTCGTCGCGACCTCGTCGACCTTGCCGAAGAACGGGCCGCCGATCGATCCGCCGACCACCCAGATCAGCACGAGCAGGCTCGGGATGCCGATGCGCAGCCAGCGTGAGACGCGCGGCGCGACGCGGTCGCGGCGAAGAGCAGGGGTCGAGGTGGAGCGAGCCATATCGCTAGCTTATCTAGCTACATGACTTTCGCGCCAGTTCTCACCCCCGCGCGAAGAGCACCACGATCGACAGCACGAAAGCGACGAGTCCGAGCCCGAGGATCCCGGCCGCGAGCAGCGAGACGAACCGCACCACGGGAGAGGCACGCGTGAGACGCATGCGGTGCGCGCTTCCTCGGCGATAGAAGATGTCGGCCATGTCGGCAGACCCGATCTTCGCGTCGTCGTGGGAGGAGAGCGGGGCTTCGTTGACCCCACCGCGATCGTCGAACCACCGGACCACGCGACCCCCGTCGACCTCCTCGACCACGGCACGGGCCGGGAGCCAGGTCCCGTCGGCGAGCAGCAGCACGACGGCGAGGAGGGCGAGCAACGTCCCGCCGCCCAGCCCCACCCACGTGAAGATCTCGATGACGGCGTCGAGGGCGTTCGACACGGGGGTCTCCTGCGGGTCGCGGACGGGACGGCCTCCGTCGGGCCAGGGCAGAACGGGTGACGTCAGCCTAGCGGGCCGCCTCGATAGGGCTCGCGAGGCGACGCGTCCACACCAGCGCGAGAACGAGCGGGACCGCCGCGACCACGCCGAACGACATGTCGATCAGCTGCCACCCGAGCGGCAGTCCACGGAGCGCGCCCGCGATGGCCGCGAGCGGCACGATGCCGGCGCACGCGATGAGGCCCCAGACGATGACCCAGACATTGCGCACGGGATCGACGAGCGGCCCGAGGAAGGCCACCGCGATGAGCAGATGGGCGAACGCGAGCCAGTCGGTGCCGTACGCGATGAACGGATACGCCGCGGCCGTGGCATCCAGGCCCTCGGCGACCCGGTTCACCCACCACACGGCGCCCGGCAGGATCGAGCCCACGTTCAGCTGCGCCAGCACGTCCCGCGCCAGAGCGAGCTCCTCACGGAGAGGGAACGCGGTCGCTCCGCTCACGACGAGACCGACGACGACCACCGTCAGACAGAAACGGACGCGGCGCAGTAGTGCGGGTGCGAGGGTCATGCGGCCTCCCGGGCTGTGCTCCCGAGAGTACGACCGCGGCCGCCGTGCCGCCGCGAGATGCCTCGATGACGAGCGACCGCGCCGAGGGAGACCGCCGCCGCGGGGACATGTCGAGATCGCGAGCCTCGGCACCGCCGCGCCACAGCCGCCGCGAACGGCAGAAGGCCCGGGGTTGTCCCGGGCCTTCTGTGGTGGAGCCGCCTAAGGGAATCGAACCCTTGACCTATTCATTACGAGTGAATCGCTCTGCCGTCTGAGCTAAGGCGGCGTGTGCGCGCTGTCGCGTGCACGATCATCGATCTTACATGCTCCAGCGCGTGTCGACGCACGCGTCAGTAGTCGCCGGACGCCGAGAGGTCGGCGAGGATCTCGCGGCTCGACGACAGACCCAGCCGCGTGGCGCCCGCGGCGATCATCTCTTCGGCCGCGGCGCGGGTGCGGATGCCCCCGGATGCCTTGACCTCGGCGCGATCGCCCACGGTGCGCTTCATGAGCTCGACCGCGTGCACGCTCGCGCCGCCGGCGGGGTGGAAGCCCGTCGAGGTCTTCACGAAGTCGGCGCCCGCGGCGACCGCCGCCTCGCAGACGGCGACGATGGCGTCGTCGGAGAGTGCAGCCGACTCGATGATGACCTTGAGGACCGTGGGCGCGGGAGCGGCGGCACGCACGGCGCGGATCTCGGTCTCGACGATGTCGTAGCGTCCCTCGATCGCCGCGCCCACGTCGATGACCATGTCGATCTCGTCAGCACCCTGGGCGACGGAGAGCGCCGCCTCGGCGGCCTTGACCTCGGCGTGGTGCTTTCCGCTCGGGAAACCGCACACGACCGCGACCTTGAGCCCGGCGGGCACCTCGACGGGCAGGAACGACGGCGACAGGCAGACGCTGTACGTGCCGAGCTCGGCGCCCTCGGCGATGATGCGCTCGACGTCGGCGCGCGTCGCCTCGGGCTTGAGCAGCGTGTGGTCGATGTAGCGGGCCAGGTCGGTGACGGGCGCGGTCATGGGGACTCCTTCGGGTGGGACGTGAACCAGCCTAGGTGTTCCGACCTGCGCGGCGGCGAGACGGAGCGGACCGCCCTCACTCGCAGCGCAGGCCGTCTTCGGGCACGGTTCCGTCGACGAGATAGGCGTCGACGGCGTCGGTCACGCACGCCTTGCCCTTGTTGTAACCGAGGTGGCCCTCGCCGACGTTCGTGATGAGGACGCCCTGCGAGAGCTGCTCGGCGAGCCGCTGCGCACCCACGTAGGGCGTAGCGGGGTCGCCCGTGGTTCCGATGACGACGATGGGCGGCGAGCCCTCCGCCGTGATCGCTCCGCGCGTCCCGGTCGGCGGAGCCGGCCATGAGGCGCAGACATCGACGCCCTCCCAGTACGGGGCCGTCGTCGGAGCCGCTTGGGCCAGACGTTGACGGAACGCCTCGTCATCGGCATCCGACCCCTCGTCGGGGTAGTCCATGCAGTTGTACGCGATGAAGGCTTCCATGGTGTTGCTGGCGTAGCTGCCGCCCTGGCGATCGTTGTAGAAGTCGGCGAGCTGGAACGCGACGTCGGCGCGACCGTTGCCGACGTCCGTCAGGGCTGCACGCAGGTACGGCCAGCTGTCTTGGCTGTAGAGCGCGGCGACGATCGCCGTCATGAGCGTGTCTCCGCCGAGCTGACGCCCGTCGCTCGCCGTGATCGGGCGCGCGTCGACCCGGGCGAGCGTCGCGGCCAGGTCGGCCATCGCGTCGTCGACGGAGCCCGCGTACGGACACTCCGACATGGTGAGACAGTCGGCCATGAAGGCGCGCAGCGACTGCTCGAAGCCCTCGGCCTGACCGATCGAGGCTTCGGACTGCGACTGGGTCGGGTCGATGCCCCCGTCGAGCACCATACGGCCGACCCGTTCGGGGAAGAGTCCCGCGTAGGTGGTGCCGAGGAACGACCCGTACGAGAAACCCAGGTAGTTGAGCTTCGGGTCGCCCAGGACCGCGCGCAGCAGGTCCATGTCGCGCGCGGAGTTCTCAGTGCTGATGTAGGGCAGGATGCCGTCGCTGTTCGCGTCGCACGCCTGGGCGAAGGCGGCGGCGCGCTCCTTCAGGGCCTGCTCGCGTTCGTCGCTGCCGCGCGCGCCGGGCGGGATGTCGTAGAAGTAGCTGTCGAGACCCTTCGCGTCGTAGCAGCTGACCGCCGTCGAGGCACCCACGCCGCGGGGATCGAAGCCGATCACGTCGTACGCGTCGGCCAGCTTCTGGTCGACGAGGATCGACAGCGACGACTTCACGAGGTCGACGCCACTGGCGCCGGGGCCGCCGGGATTGGTCAGGAGCGAGCCGAGCGGCTTGCCGGAGGTCGCGCGGTGTCGGACGACAGCGAGCTGCAGATCGCCCTTGGAGGGATCGCTGTAGTCGCGCGGGGCCGTGACCGTGGTGCAGTCGAGGCCGGTGCCGCACTCCTCCCAGGTCAACGCCTGCGAGTAGTAGGGCAGTAGCTCGGGGGCCACGCCGTCGGTCTGCGGCGCGAGAGAGGGCCCCGGGGCCGGCGCGGCGGGCGGGATCTGGGCGTAGAGACAGCCCGAGAGGGCGAGGATCGCGGTCGCGAGCCCCGCGACCAGGGCGACGACACGACGACGCGCGTTCACGGCGCCGACCCGTCGGCCACGGTGATCAACAGACTCTCGAGCGCGAGCAGGGGGGCCGCGTTCTGCTCGAGATTGCGCCGTGTCTCGGAGATCCGATCGAGCACGCCGAGCGTGCGCGCCGGAGACCACTCCCCCGCGAGCACGCGGAGGTCGTCGACGCGCTCGCTGTTGACCAGATCGGTGTCGCGGCCGAACTGCAGCATGACGACGTCGCGGAAGAGCGACTGCAGGTCGGTCAGCACGCGATCGATTCCGTCGCGGAGGCTCCGTGTCGCCCGCCGCTTCTGGTCGTCTTCGAGGGCGTTGACCTGGCCGCGCACCGACGGGGGTACCGCGGCGCCCTCGGCGACACCGAGCATGCGCAGCAGGTTGCGTCGCTCTTCTTCGTCTCGGGTCGCGGTCAGCGCCTTGGCGTCGTCGGTCGCGAGCCGCACGATCCGGCCGGCGACCTCGACGGCGTCGCCGATGCCGCGGACGCCGAGGACCGCGGCGAGCGTCTCTGCCCGACGGGCGCGCGCGTCGTCGTCGGTCGCGAGCCGCTGGGCCATTCCGATGTGGCGCTGCGCGTGCCGGGCCGACTCTTCGGCGACGTCGGGGGCGGCCCCCGTGCGCTCGACGATGAGTGCCGCGACGTCGGACACCGAGGGCTCGCGCAGGCGCAGGACGCGAACCCGCGAGCGGATCGTGGGCAGCAGGTCGGCGTCGCTGGGCGCGCAGAGCACCCACACCGTCTGCTCGGGCGGCTCTTCGAGCGCCTTGAGGAGGACGTTGGAGGTGCGCTCGGCCATGCGGTCGGCGTCTTCGACCACGATGACGCGGTACCGCCCGAGCGAGGGGGCGAACGAGGCGCGTTCGACGAGCCGGCGTGCCTCGTCGATGCGGATGACGACCTGCTCGGTCCGGAGCGCCGTGAGGTCGGGATGGGTACGGGCGATCACCTGACGCTGCGCGGGTACGTCACCCGGGTCGGCGATGAGCGCGGCCGCGAAGGCGTACGCGAGGGTGGAACGGCCCGACCCCGGAGGCCCGGTGATGAGCCAGGCGTGCGCGAGAGCCGAGGGGTCGGAGGCTGCCGCCTGCAGCGTCTGTACGGCCTCGGGCTGCCCCCACACGGCGTCCCAGGGGAACGGTGCGGGAACGGCCACGTCGGGTGAGGAGTCGAGCACGGCGGGCATGCGTTCCACCCTAGACGGGGGTTCCGACGACGCCGCTGGCGATCCGCTGTGCGCTCGCCTCGTGAAGCGGCGTCACCCGATGAGCGACGCCACGGCCTCGCGCACGCGGGCGGCGAGGAGGGGCACGGGCTGGCGTGCGTCCAGCACGAGGAAGCGTTCGGGCTCGGCCGCCGCGAGGGTCAGGAATCCCGCGCGCACCCGAGCGTGGAAATCTTCCCTCTCGGCCTCGAGCCGGTCGAACGGCTTGGCGTCTGCGTCGAGGCGCGTCCGGGCCGCAGCGGGGTCGAGGTCGAGGAGCACGGTCAGGTCGGGCAGCAGCCCGCCGGTAGCCCACAGCGACAACTCGCGGATGTCGTCCGAGTCGAGCACCCGCCCGGCCCCCTGGTACGCGACGGAGGAGTCGAGGTAACGGTCCTGGATGACGACCTCGCCGCGCGCGATCGCCGGCCGGACGACGGTCTCGACGTGGTGCGCGCGATCCGCGGCGTAGAGCAGAGCCTCGGCGCGCGGCGCGATGTGTCCGCGGTGGTGCAGCACGATGTCGCGCACGAGGACGCCCACCTCGGTCCCGCCGGGTTCACGCGTGCGGACGACCTCGCGGCCGCTCTCGCGAAGCCATTCTTCGAGGAGCGCCGCCTGCGTGGTCTTACCCGCGCCGTCGCCGCCCTCGAACGTGACGAACAGCCCGGGTCCCCCGGCCGTCACGGCTCGGGGAGCGCGCGGCGGCCGGGTCGAATCCGGGGTCACGACTTCTTCGCCGGGGCCTTGCGGGTGGTCGTCGTCTTCCGCGCGGCGGTCTTCTTCGGCGCAGGGCCCTTGGCACGCTTGTCGGCGATGAGCTCGACGGCGCGCTCGAAGGTGATGGCCATGGCATCCTCACCGCGCGGGACCGTGGCGTTCGTCTCGCCATCGGTGACGTACGGACCGAAGCGGCCGTCCTTGAGCTTGATCGGCTTGCCGCTCACGGGGTCGGCGTCGAACTCCTTCAAGGCGCTCGACGCGCGACGTGCACCGTACTTGGGCTCGGCGTACTTCGCGAGGGCCTCTTCGAGCGTGATGTCGAAGATCTGCTGCTCGTTGTCGAGCGAACGCGAGTCGGTGCCCTTCTTCAGGTACGGGCCGAAGCGCCCGTTCTGCGCCGTGATCTCGGCACCCGACTCGGGGTCGACACCCACGACACGCGGGAGCGACAGCAGCTGCAGCGCGGTGTCGAGGTCGACGGTGTCGACCGACATCGAGCGGAACAGCGACGCGGTGCGCGGCTTGGGAGCAGCGTCCTTCTTCGTCGTCTTCTTCTTCGGCTGCTCGACGACCTCGCCCGTGGCGGGGTCGACCTCTTCGGGGTCCTCGGGCTCGACCTCTTGCACGTACGGACCGAAGCGGCCGTCCTTCACGACGACGAGCTTGCCGTTCTCAGGGTTCTCCCCGAGCACACGGTCACCGGCCACGGGGGCGTCGATGAGCTCCTGCGCCTTCTCGGGGGTGAGCTCGTCAGGCGCGAGATCCTCGGGGATGTTGACGATGCGCGGCTTCGCCTCGGGATCGGCGCCGGGCTCGGTGACCTCGAGGTACGGGCCGTACTTGCCGAAACGGAGCGTCGCGGTGTCGGTGATCCGCGTGGAGTTGAGCTCACGCGCGTCGATCTCGCCGAGGTTGTCGACGATGTGACGCAGACCGATCTGCTTGTCGGAGCCGAAGTAGAACTCCTTGAGCCACTCGGTGCGACGCTGCTCGCCGCGGGCGATCGCGTCGAGGTCGTCTTCGAGGGCCGCGGTGAAGTCGTAGTCGACCAGGTCGGCGAAGTGCTCCTCGAGCAGACGGACGACGCTGAACGCGAGCCAGCTCGGAACGAGCGCCTGGCCGCGCTTCGTGACGTACCCGCGGTCGAGGATCACGCCGATGATGCTGGCGAAGGTCGAGGGACGACCGATCCCCTTCTCTTCGAGCGCCTTGACGAGGCTCGCCTCGGTGTAGCGCGGCTTCGGTGAGGTGCTGTGCCCCTTGGGCTCGACGTCGCTGACGGCGAGCTCGTCGCCCACGGCGACCGCGGGCAGCGACTGGTCTTCGTCGTCGTCACGGCCGTTGCGCTTCTCGTCAGCGCCTTCCTCGTAGGCCTCGAGGAAGCCCTTGAAGGTGTAGACGGTTCCGGATGCCGTGAACTCCGCGACCTTCTCTTCCGCCTGGACCGTGAGGGTGACGGTGGTCGTCTCGTACTTGGCATCCGCCATCTGGCTGGCGACGGTGCGCTTCCAGATGAGGTCGTAGAGCTTCTGCTCGTCGCGGTCGAGTGAGGAGGCCACGGACGCCGGGGTCCGGAAGGTCTCGCCCGAGGGGCGGATGGCTTCGTGCGCTTCCTGCGCGTTCTTCGACTTGCTCTTGTAGACGCGGGGGTTGGCGGGCACGGCCTTGTCGCCGTAGAGCGACACCGCCTGGGCGCGAGCCGCCGAGATCGCCTGGGCGGAGAGCGCGACGGAGTCGGTTCGCATATAGGTGATGAACCCCTTCTCGTAGAGCCGCTGTGCGACGCCCATGGCGTGCTTGGCGCTCATCGAGAGCTTGCGACCGGCCTCCTGCTGCATCGTGGAGGTCGTGAAGGGGGCACGGGGGCTGCGGGTTCCAGGCTTGGCCTCGACCTTGGCGACCGTCGCGCGTCCGGCGGCGGTCACGGCGTCGGCGAGCGCGCGAGCCTGTGCCTCGTCGAGGACGACGACGGCCTTCTTCAGCTGACCGTTGTCGTCGTAGTCGCCACCGCGTGCGATCGGGGCTCCGTCGAGCCGGTTCAGCCGCGTGGTGAACGACGAACCCGCCTGCGACGCGCGAGCCTCGACATCCCAGTACGACGCCGACACGAAGGCCATGCGCTCTCGCTCGCGCTCGACCACCATGCGGGTCGCCGCGGACTGCACGCGGCCCGCGCTGAGCGCGGTGCCCTCGCGGCCGGAGCCGACCTTGCGCCAGAGGACCGGCGAGACGTCCCACCCGTAGAGGCGGTCGAGGACGCGACGGGTCTCCTGCGCGTCGACGAGCGAGACGTCGAGGTCGCGCGTGTGCTCCGCGGCGTCGCGGATGGCGTCCTTCGTGATCTCGTGGAAGATCATGCGTCGCACGGGGACCTTCGGCTTCAGGACCTCGAGGAGGTGCCACGCGATGGCTTCGCCCTCGCGGTCACCATCAGTGGCGAGCAGGACTTCGTCGGCCGTCTTCAACGCCCGCTTCAGCTCGGCGACCGTCTTCGTCTTGCGGTCGTTGACGACGTAGTAGGGGTCGAAGTCGTTCTCGACGTCGATCGAGTACTTCCCGTATGCCGCCTTCTTGTCGGCCGGGATTTCTTTCTTCGACGCAAGGTCGCGGATGTGCCCGACCGAGCTGAGGACCTCATAGTCGTCACCGAGGTATCCCTGAATCGACTTCATCTTGGTCGGGGACTCGACGATCACGAGCTTCTTGCCGTTTGCCACTGGGGTCCTTTCTTCGCTGCACACCATACACACGCATTCCTGGTGGGGTTCCCGGAGACCGCTCGGGCGGTCGTATCGGGAGGACCGGCCCGCGAGTGTGCATCGAACGGAATTCCACCGTACGCCGTGCCGACGGTCACCGTGGCGACGAGACCGTCGAGCACGCACTCCTCGAGGGTCGCTCCGTCCGCCGCAGCGACCGCGGCGGCGGCGTCGCAGGGTACGCCGTCGACGGCGCCGCTCACCGTGTCGGCGGCGGCGAGGGCTGCCGCATCCGCCGTCCCGGCGAGCTTCTGAGCCTGGACGGCCGCGCCGCACGCCGCGGCGAGCGCCACGGTCAGACCGACGGTCACCGCCGTGATCCCGACGACGGTGACGACCCCGGGCATCACTCGCCCCCGTCCAGAGCGCACGCTCTCGCCGTCACGGGCGGGAGCGGGACGGAGAGCGGTAACGGTGCCGACGAGTCGACGCAGACGAGTCCGCCGGCCCGCGACACCGACATGGATCCGCCGACCTCGCTGACCGCGGTGAAGGCTCGCGCCTCGTCACCGCGCCCGAGCATTCGCGCGGACTCCGCCGACACGTGTTGGAGCCGAACGGCCGTCGCCGCCGACGCCAGCACGCCCACGCAGAGCGCGAGGACGATGATCACCGCCGGGACCGCGACCGCGAACTCGGCGGTCACCGATCCGCGTTCATCGCGCCACATCCCCCTCACGAGAGGCTGCTCACTGAACCGTGAGTGCACGGCGGACGAGATCGGTCAGAATGCCGCGCACTTCATCGCTCCTCATGATGACGACAAGCAAGCCGGCGAAGGCCACGGCCGCCATCGTCGCGATGGCGTACTCCGCCGTGGCGGCGCCGCGGTCGTCCAGGAAGAGTGCTCCGGCACGGCGGGTCGTCAGAGGGGGAAGGGCGGGCACGGCGCAAGCGGATGCAGCGGGTGAGAAGAACGGGGCGGACATGGAGACCTCTTTCATGGATGTGGACGGATCGGACGGACGCATCAGAACGGCGAGACGCCGGATCGGAGGATGCCGACCATCAGCGGCGCGACGGCGAGCAGGAGGAAGGCTGGGAGGGTGCACACCCCGAGCGGGAGGAGAAGTCGCGTGGAGAGCCGTGCTGCGGCCTCTCGGCCCGCGGTCCGGGCCGCCCGTCGGGCGAGCCACGCGTCGCCGCGGAGGAGTTCACCCGCGGGAACACCGGCGCGCAGCGACAGGTCGAGTGTCGCCTCAGCACGCCGCACGTCGTCGTCGACCGCGGCAGCATCGGCGCGGTGTCGCTCTCCGGAGATGAGGGCACGCGCGCGTTCGATCGAGGCACCAGCGGAGAGGGCGACCGCGAAGAGCTCCGCGGTCAGACCCGGGACGGCGGGCGGAGGCGTCGCGCTCCGCGCCAGGCGCCCCGACCACACCCGCGCGGCGACGGTCAGCGCGAGCCCCACCCCGAGACAGACCTGACCGATCGGATCGGCGACGAGCACCCGGACGGTGTCGAATCCGAGGACCATGCCGAGGGGAACGCCCACGAGCGGAAGTCCGGCGAGCAGGCGCGCGGTCGCGAGCGGCTCGGCGAGAGCGACGCGGACATCGTCGACGATGTCACGCGCCTCGCGCAGCGACGTCCCCACGTCGCGCAATGTGTCGGCGAGAGGAGCCCCGACCGCGGTCGCAACGGCCCACACCGCCGCGATGTCGAGCCACCCCTCGCCCGCCTCGCGAAGAACTCGGGCGACGTCATCGCCGATCGCGGCGGCTTCCGCCGCGTCGTGTCCCACCGGACCCGCGTCTTCGGCGAGATGCCGCCACGCGGTAGCCGTACTCAGCCCCGCCGCCAGCAGAACGGCGAGACGCAGGACGGTGTCGAGGGGGTCCGGTGCAGCTGTGCGCGACCGGCGACCGGGAGCGATCATGTCCACGGCTCCGGTTCGATCAACAGACGCTCATCGTGGACCACGGGTCGACCGACCCCCACGATGCGTCGACCCACGGGAGTTCGTTCGACATGGACGACGACGTCGATGGCGCTGTGCACCTGCCGCGCCGTCGCCGTCGCATCCATGCCCGCGAGCGCCCCCAACGCCTCGAGGCGCGACGGAACGTCGGAGAGGCTGCGCGCGTGGAGGGTTCCGGCTCCCCCGTCGTGCCCCGTGTTCAGCGCCAGGAGAAGCTCGCGGATCTCCTCTCCGCGGCACTCCCCGAGGACGAGGCGATCGGGTCGCATCCGCAGTGCCTCGCGGACCAGACGGGCCAGTCCGATTCCGCCGGCGCCCTCGAGGTTGGGCTGCCGCGCTTCGAGCGCCACGTGATGCGGGTGGTCGGGCCGGAGCTCCGCGACCTCTTCGATCGTGACGAGGCGCTCCCCATGGGGAACCCGGGAGAGCAGAGCGCTGAGCAGGGTGGTCTTCCCCGCCCCTGTGGCACCGGTGATGAGGACGTTGGCCCGCTCATCGATGAGCGCATCGAGGTGCGACCGACCGCGCGCCGTGAACATGCCCGCGGATTCCAGTCGATCGAGGTCGGGCGCATCCCACCGGGGCACACGGATCGAGACCGCCGTTCCTCTCGTCGCGACGGGGAACAGCACCGCGTGCACCCGGATGCCGCGGTCCAGGCGCACGTCCACGCACGGCGACGCGTCGTCGAGATGTCGCCCTCCGAGCGCGATGAGACGCACGGCGAGCCGTCGGATATCGCCCTCCCCCGCTCGCCAGGACGGAACCCGCTCCGCCCCGCGTCCGCGATCGATGAAGAGACCTTCTTCGCCGTTGAGGAACAGGTCGGTGACTGCGGGGTCGTCGAGGAACGGCCGGAGGAAGGACAGCGCCGGGTCGCGCCACACCTCCGAAGGAGGCCGGAGGGAAAGGACGGGAGACATGCCGACGACGGTACGAGGGCGAGCCCGCCTTGCACCGAGCCGAATGTCGGATTCGTGGAGAGATCTTCGAGCTCGCGGCTCGGGGAGAAGAAGTGCCGCCTCACACGGTCCGACAGTGGATCCGGGGCAGAAAAAAAAAGGGGGCGGCATCCCGTCAGTGGGGGGCGAGGGATGCCGCCACGCGCCGGCGGAAATTGGGGGGCTCCCACCGACGCGGATGCCGGAAGCGATGTTCGGGCGTTGCTAGATTACGCGCCTCGGACGGCCGCGCCAACTCACCACGCGCCACCGCGCCCTGATATATCACCTGTTTCTTCCGGCGGGGATGCCAACTATCGGAGGTGGCCGGGTGTCGGAGGCTCTCGCTAGCGTCATCACGGTGACGATGCCTGCGAGGACGCGGCATCCCCTCGACCGCGAAGGAGCGCCGCGATGAGCAGCCAGATCGACCATCTCCTCAATGAAACCCGCCGTTTCGCCCCCTCGGCGGAGTTCGCCGCGAACGCCGTCGCCGACGCGAGTCTCTACAAGCGCGCCGCGGCCGACCGCGAGGGATTCTGGGCCGACCAGGCGAGAGAACTGCACTGGCACACGCCGTTCACGCGAGTGCTCGACTGGTCGAACCCGCCCTTCGCCGAGTGGTTCGGCGACGGCGAGCTGAACGTCGCGTACAACTGCCTCGACCGTCACGTCGAAGCCGGCCACGGCGACCGCATCGCGCTGCGATGGGAGGGTGAGCCCGGCGATCAGCGGAACGTCACCTACGCCGAGCTCACCGACGAGGTGAAGCGCCTTTCCAACGTCCTGATCGGCCTGGGGATCGAGCGCGGCGACCGCGTGGCGATCTATTTGCCGATGATCCCCGAGGCCATCGCCTCCATGCTCGCCGTCGCCCGCATCGGGGCAGTGCACTCGGTCGTGTTCGGCGGCTTCTCGGCCGACAGTCTCCGCTCCCGCATCGACGACGCCGGCGCCAAACTCGTCATCACCGCCGACGGCGGCTGGCGCAAGGGAAAGGTGTCTCCCCTCAAGCCCGCGGTCGACCAGGCGCTCGCCGACCGCAACGGGTCCGGCATCCAAGAGACCGTGGAGCACGTGCTCGTGGTCAAGCGCGGCGAGAACGACGTCGAGTGGATCGACGACCGCGACATCTGGTGGCACGACGTCGTCCCGCAGGCCTCGGGCGAGCACGAGGCTGAGGCGTTCCCCGCCGAGACGCCGCTCTTCATCCTCTACACCTCCGGCACCACCGGGAAGCCCAAGGGCATCCTCCACACTTCCGGCGGGTACCTCACGCAGGCGGCCTTCACCAACCGCGTCGTCCACGACGTGCACCCCGAGACCGACGTCTACTGGTGCACCGCCGACATCGGCTGGATCACGGGCCACACCTACGTCGCCTACGGTCCGCTCGCCAACGGCGCGACGCAGTTGCTCTACGAGGGCACCCCCGACACCCCGCACCCGGGCCGGTGGTGGGAGCTCATCGAGAAGCACGGCGTCACGATCTTCTACACCGCGCCGACCGCGATCCGCTCGTTCATGAAGATCGGTCGCGACGTGCCGCAGAAGTTCGATCTGAGCTCGCTGCGCCTGCTCGGGTCAGTCGGCGAACCGATCAACCCCGAGGCGTGGGTCTGGTACCGCGACATCATCGGCGCCGACACGACGCCGATCGTCGACACCTGGTGGCAGACCGAGACGGGAGCGATCATGATCTCCGCCCTCCCCGGTGTCACCGAGACGAAGCCCGGATCGGCGCAGGTTCCGATCCCCGGGATCTCCATCGCCGTCGTCGACGATCAGGGCGAGCCGGTCGGCAACGGCAGCGGCGGTCTGCTCGTGATCACCGAGCCGTGGCCGAGCATGCTGCGGGGGATCTGGGGCGACCCCGATCGCTTCCGCGAGACGTACTGGGACAAGTTCTCCGACAAGGGCTACTACTTCGCGGGCGACGGAGCTCGTCTCGACGACGACGGAGACGTCTGGCTCCTCGGGCGGGTCGACGACGTCATGAACGTCTCGGGTCACCGCCTCTCGACGGCCGAGATCGAATCGGCCCTGGTGGGGCACGAGGGCGTCGCCGAGTCGGCCGTCGTCGGCGCGTCGGATGAGACCACGGGTCAGGCGGTCGTGGCCTTCGTCATCATCAAGAGCAGCTACCTGAAACAGCACCCGGTCGAGGGGCTCGGCGACGAGCTGCGCAAATGGGTCGGCGAGCAGATCGGCCCGATCGCCCGCCCGCGCGACGTCTACATCGTCGGCGAGCTCCCCAAGACGCGCTCCGGCAAGATCATGCGACGTCTCCTCCGCGACGTCGCCGAAGGCCGGGAGGTCGGCGACACCACGACCCTCGCGGACACCGCCGTCATGAGCGTCATCAGCGCACAGGTGAAGTAGACGACGCGACACGGAAGATCCCGGATGCCACACCCCCGCATCCGGGATCTTTCGTGTTCTGGATACATTGGACCCCTCGACGACACGATCGCCACCCCGCAGGGCGCCTTGCGTATACACTCAGCGGTGAACGGCGATGTCGAGGAGGCCAGCATGCGCGCGAGCGATCGGGCCTACGCAACCCTCCTCGAAGAGATCCAGACAGGCGTCCTCGCGCCGGGCACCGTCCTCGGCGAAGTCGAGCAGTCCGCCCGCCTGGGCGTGAGCCGGACTCCCCTGCGCACGGCTCTCGCTCGCCTGGCATCCGACGGACTCGTCGCCCAATCGTCCCCCCGGGTCACCGTCGTCACCGACGTGCAGAGCGACGACATCCGGGCGCTCTTCACCGTCCGCCGCGCCCTCGAGGAGACGGCGGCCCGCCTGGCCGCGGCATCGCCCTCGGCGAAAGCGTTCGCCCGTCTGGCGGACGCTTTCGCCGCCGCCGATCTTGACGGCGATACCGCCCGCGACGCGTATTACGCGCTCATCGCCGAGTTCGACGAGGAGATGGATGCCGCCGCCGACAACGACTATCTGGTCGGCGCGCTGCGCACCGTCCGCGCTCACCTCGTGCGCGTCCGACGTCTCGCCCGGTACCGCCCGGAACGACTCGCCGCCTCGGTCGCCGAGCACCGCCTGATCGCCTCGGCTATCGCGGCCGGCGACGGCGACCTCGCCGCGCACGCCGTCCACGTCCACCTGCACAACGCCCTCACCAGCATCCTCGACTCGCTCGAGACCTCCCCGACCCTCGCGTCCAGCACGCAATCCACCGGCCGAAAGAGAAGATCATGACGATCACGCACCACGTTCGTGTCCACCGCAGCGAAGAGAACCTGGCCCGTGAGGGACAACTCGCATGGTCTCTCGCGCGAGTCGCGGTCGACCCGGTGGCGGTCGACGCCGATGTGGCGGACATGATCATCAACCGGGTGATCGACAACGCCGCCGTCGCGGCGGCGTCGCTATCGCGCGAGCCGGTCAGCGCGGCGCGTCAGCAGGCGCTGGATCACGCGGTGTCGATCGGCGGGGCCGGGGCGACGGTGTTCGGGTGCGCGCTGGAGCGACGTTCGAGCCCGGAGTGGGCGGCGTGGGCGAACGGCGTCGCCGTGCGAGAACTCGACTACCACGACACGTTCCTCGCGGCGGATTACTCCCACCCCGGCGACAACATCCCCCCGATCCTCGCCGTCGCCCAGCACACCGGCCGTGACGGCGCCGCCGTGGTGCGGGCGCTGGCGACGGCGTACGAGGTGCAGATCGACCTGGTCCGCGCGATCAGCCTGCACAAGCACAAGATCGATCACGTCGCCCACCTCGGCCCCTCGGCCGCCGCCGGCATCGGCACCCTCCTCGGCCTCGATCAGGCCACGATCTACCAGGCGATCGGCCAAGCCCTCCACACCACCACCGCGACCCGCCAGTCCCGCAAGGGCGAGATCTCCACGTGGAAGGCGCACGCCCCCGCCTTCGCGGGGAAGATGGCGATCGAAGCCGTCGACCGTGCCATGCGGGGCGAGACGTCGCCTTCCCCGATCTACGAAGGCGAAGACGGTGTCATCGCCTGGCTGCTCGACGGCCCGACCGCCACCTACGACGTCCCGCTGCCGGGTGACGGGGAGTCCAAGCGGGCGATCCTCGACTCGTACACGAAGGAGCACTCCGCCGAATACCAGGCGCAGGCGTGGATCGATCTCGCCCGCAAGCTCCACCACGAGCGCCCCGACCTCACCGACCCGGCGAACATCGCCTCGATCGTGCTGCACACCAGCCACCACACGCACTACGTGATCGGCTCCGGCGCGAACGACCCGCAGAAGTACGACCCCACGGCCTCGCGCGAAACGCTGGATCACTCCATCCCGTACATCTTCGCCGTGGCGTTGCAGGACGGCGCCTGGCACCACGTCGACTCCTACGCCCCCGCACGCGCGGGCCGCCCGGACACCGTGGAACTCTGGCA
Source organism: Microbacterium sp. S1037 (assembly GCF_048381605.1). Taxonomy (NCBI): domain Bacteria; kingdom Bacillati; phylum Actinomycetota; class Actinomycetes; order Micrococcales; family Microbacteriaceae; genus Microbacterium; species Microbacterium sp. S1037. Next base: position 515,321 of record NZ_JBLWIG010000003.1, on the reverse strand, counting down.
CAAGGTGACGACGGCGGAGGATGCAGAGTGGACCCGCCGGTACCACTCCGAGGACCCGAACGAGAAGGCGTTCGGCGGTCGCGTCGTCATCACCCTCACCGACGGGTCGACCCTGGAGGACGAGATCGCCGTCGCCGACGCCCACCCCCTCGGCGCCCGGCCGTTCGCCCGCGAGGACTACATCCGCAAGTTCCGGATCCTCGCCGAGCCCGTCCTGCTTCCCGAGGAGATCGATCGTTTCCTCGCCCTCGCCGAGCGCCTGCCCGAGCTCACCCCCGCCGAGGTCATGCAGCTCACCATCGTCGCGAAGCCCGGCGTCCTGGCATCCGCTCCCGCGCCCAAGGGACTCTTCTGATGCTGTACTCGTCGGTCTCGGCAGCCGAGAAGCGGCGGGCGTTCCGCGAGCGGTTGGCATCCGGCGAACTCCTCCGCTTCCCCGGGGCGTTCAACCCGCTCTCGGCCCGCCTCATCGAACGCAAGGGGTTCGAGGGCGTGTACATCTCGGGAGCGGTGCTGAGCGCCGATCTCGGGCTTCCCGACATCGGTCTGACCACCCTCACCGAAGTCGCCGGTCGCGGGCAGCAGATCGCCCGGATGACCGACCTCCCCGCGATCATCGACGCCGACACCGGTTTCGGCGAACCCATGAACGTCGCGCGGACCATCCAGACGCTCGAAGACGCGGGACTGGCCGGATGCCACATCGAAGACCAAATCAACCCGAAGCGGTGCGGCCACCTCGACGGGAAGGCGGTGGTCGACACCGACACCGCGATCAAGCGCGTCCGCGCGGCGGTCGATGCGCGGCGTGACGACAACTTCCTCGTCATGGCCCGCACCGACATCCGGGCCGTCGACGGTCTGGACGCCGCGATCGACCGCGCGCGACAGCTCGTCGACGCCGGAGCGGACGCGATCTTCCCCGAGGCGATGCGCACCCTCGCGGAGTTCGAGGCGGTGCGCGCGGCGGTCGACGTGCCGATCCTGGCGAACATGACCGAGTTCGGCAAGAGCGACCTCTTCAGCGTCGACGACCTGCGGAGCGTCGGCGTGAACATCGTCATCTGGCCGGTCTCGCTCCTGCGCCTCGCGATGGGGGCGGCCGACCGCGCGCTCGACGCTTTGCAGGTCGAAGGCCACCTGAAGAGCCAGCTCGCGCAGATGCAGCATCGCGCCGATCTCTACGACCTGATCGACTACGAGCAGTACAACCACTTCGACACGAACATCTTCGACTTCACCATCACGAAGGAGTGAGCATGGCTGACACCCAGGACGACATCAAGAAAGGCCTCGCCGGCGTCACGGTGGACTACACCGCCATCAGCAAGGTCAATCCCGAGACGAATTCGCTCCTGTACCGCGGGTATCCCGTGCAAGAGCTCGCCGCGACGCAGTCGTTCGAGGCCGTCGCCCTGCTGCTGTGGAACGGCGACCTGCCGACCGAGTCGGAGCGCGCGGAGTTCGAGACGTTCGAGCGCGCGAACCGCGACCTCGACGACGACATCAAGACCGTGATCGACCTGCTCCCGCTCGACGCTCACCCCATGGACGTCGTGCGGACCGCCGTCTCGGCGCTCGGCGCCTCGGCGGCCGACGTGGCCGACGTGGCCGACAACTCTCCGTCGGCCGATCTCGCCAAGGCGAAGCTGCTGTTCGCCAAGATCCCTGCGATGGTCGCGTACGACCAGCGCCGCCGACGGGGGCAGGGGCTGGTTCCGCCGCGAGAGGACCTGGATTACTCGCGCAACTTCCTCTGGATGACGTTCGGCGAAGAGCCGGTGGACATCGTCGCCGAGGCGTTCAACGTGTCGATGATCCTGTACGCCGAGCACTCGTTCAACGCCTCCACCTTCACGGCGCGCGTCATCACCTCGACGACCGCCGACCTGTATTCAGCCGTCGTCGGCGCCATCGGTGCCCTCAAGGGCGCTCTGCACGGAGGCGCGAACGAGGCGGTCATGCACATTTTCGACGAGATCGGTTCGGCCGAGCGGGTCGCGGGCTGGCTCGACGACGCCCTCGCGAACAAGCGGAAGATCATGGGCTTCGGGCACCGGGTCTACAAGAAGGGCGACTCTCGCGTTCCCACGATGAAGGCGGCCCTCGACACGCTCGTCGCCCACTACGGCGCTGACGAACTCGCCGCCCTGTACGACGAGCTCGAGACCGCGTTCGTCGCACGGAAGGGCATCTACCCGAACCTCGACTATCCGTCCGGACCGGCGTACCACCTCATCGGCTTCGACACCCTGACCTTCACCCCGCTGTTCGTCGCGGCCCGCGTCACGGGCTGGACGGCGCACATCATGGAGCAGACGGCATCCAACGCCCTCATCCGCCCGTTGTCGGCGTACAACGGCCCCGACGAACGGCATGTCGAGGGTTACGTCGCGTCCGAAGCGGACCGAGCTGCCGCCGCACGGCCAGAAGAGGCGTAGGAACGTCAGAGGGGGCGGGACCTGTGCGGTCCCGCCCCCTCTGACGTTCTCTTGGCTCAGGCGACGGTGAAGACGACCTCGACCTCGACCGGGCTGTCCAGCGGCAGAACGGGAACACCGACGGCGGAGCGTGCGTGGACCCCGGCGTCGCCGAAGACCTCGCCCAGGAACTCGCTCGCGCCGTTGATGACGCCGGGCTGCCCGGTGAATTCAGGGACGGATGCCACGAACCCGGTGAGCTTGAGCACGCCCGTCAGCTTGTCGACACCGCCGGCGACGGCCGCAGCCGCCGCGAGGGCGTTGAGCGCGCACTGACGCGCGTAGGTCTTGGCATCCGCGGGACTCACGAGACCCTCGGACTCGCCGACCTTGCCCGTGGCAGGCAGGGCGCCCTGCACCATCGGCAGCTGACCGGAGGTGTAGATGAGATCGCCGTGCTGCTTCGCGGGAATGTAGGCCGCCACCGGCGGGACGACCGAGGGGACCTCGACACCGAGCTCGGCGAGACGCTCCGCGACGCTCACTGCTGGCCCTCGAACTGACGTGCAGCGGCCTCGGCTGCCCCGAGGCCCGCGTTGGCGGTGCCGCCGCCGGTCGGGCGCTTGAAGTAGGCCACGAGGCCGCCTTCGGGGCCGGTGACGACCTGCACGAGCTCCCACCCCTGCTTTCCCCAGTTGTTGAGGATCGCCGCGGTGTTGTGGATCAACAGCGGCGTGGTGAGGTACTCCCACGTGGTCATTCGCAGCTCCCGGAGGTGACTCGGATGCCGCGCACGAGATGTGCGCGGCCAGGACGCGTACGCGCGCGAGCGCACGCCATCGAGGCATCGCCCAGCAACGTCGCTTAGCATCAACCCTATGCCTGAGAACAAACGAACGGCTAGCGGTGCGCTCGGCGGCATCCTCGGCCTCGTCGGTCTGAGCACGGCCGCCGGTGTTCTGCTGACCGCCGCTGTCACCCCGGCGATCGCCGTGTCGGGTGCCGCCGCCAGCAGCGCCATCACGATCTTCGACAACATGCCGAGCTACCTGCAGCCTGACGCGCTCATGCTGCCCACGACGCTCATGGCCGGCGACCGGGTCCTCGCGAAGTTCTACGACCAGAACCGCTCACCCGTCACGTTCGACCAGGTGAACCCCGTCATGTACGACGCGATCCTCTCCTCCGAGGACCCGCGGTACTACCAGCACGGCGGCGTCGACCTCATCGGTACCACCCGTGCGCTGCTCAGCAACGCCTCCGGCGGCGAGACCCAGGGTGGCTCGTCGATCAGCCAGCAGTACGTCAAGAACGTGCTCGTGCAGCGCTGCGAGCGCGACGCCAAAGCGACGGACGGCTCCGACGGCCAGCCCGCGCAGACGCGCGACGAGGCCCTGCAGGCGTGCGCCCTCGAGGCGATCCAGTCCGACGGCGTCGCGGGCTACCAGCGCAAGCTGCAGGAGATGCGGTACGCCATCCAGCTCGAGAAGCAGTACACGAAGGATCAGATCCTCCTCGGGTACCTCAACATCGCGAACTTCGGCGGCGTGACCTACGGCATCGACGCAGCCGCCAAGTACTACTTCAACGTCCCGGCCGCGCAGCTGAACGTGGGCCAGGCCGCCGTCCTCGCGGGCATGGTGCAGAACCCGAACCGCTTCCGCATCGACCGCCCGGAAGGGTCCATCAGCGACGGCGAGACGTCGTGGAACAAGGCACCCGACGGGTCGATCGACGACGTCGACCAGAGCACCATCCAGGCGCTCTACACACTGCGCGACAACGGTGAGATCACGCAGGAGCAGCTCGTGAACGCCGCCGACGGCTACAGCGAGACCAAGGGTCGCCAGCTGTATGTCCTCAGCCGCATGGAAGCGGACGGCAAGATCACGCACGAGCAGTACGTCGCGGCGGCCATCGAGCCGATCACCCCGCAGATCACCGCGACCGACCAGGGCTGCGCGAACTCGGGCGCCCCGTACTTCTGCCAGTACGTCGTCGCGACGATCCTGAACGACCCCGCCTTCGGCGCCACCGTCGACGACCGCGTCGACGCGCTCCGCCAGGACGGTCTCACGATCCAGACCACGCTCGACTGGCGTATTCAGGATGCCGCGCAGACCGCGATGAACGAGAACGCGCCGCAGAGCTTCGAGGGGATGAAGTTCGGTTCCACCGCGGTCAGCATGGAGGCCAAGACCGGCCGCATCCTCGGCATCGCGCAGAACACGAAGTTCACGCAGGATCCCACGCAGGCCGAGTCGGACCCCGCCTACAACTCCATCGTCTTCGCGGGAGACAAGGACACCGGCGGTTCCATCGGCTTCAACGCAGGGTCGACCTTCAAGCTCTTCACACTCGTGGACTGGCTGGAGAAGGGCCACTCGCTCAACGAGAACCTCAACGGTCGCCTGCGTCCGGTGCCGAACATGAAGAACTCCTGTTACGGCGACTGGATCAACGGGGGCGGCACCATCATCAACAACTTCGCGTCCGACCCGGGTTACTACGGCACCCCGATGACCTTCACCAAGAACTCGCTCAATACCGGGTACCTCGCGATGGCCGCACAGCTCGACCTCTGCGACATCGCCAAGGTCGCCAAGAAGCTCGGCGTCACCCGTGGCGACGGCACCGACATCGAGATGCGGGTCGCCAACAACGTCATCGGCGATGACAACGTCTCTCCGATCGCGATGGCCGGCGCCTACGCGACGGTCGCCAACGGCGGCACCCACTGCCAGCCGAAGGTCATCGACAAGGTGACGGACAGCGACGGTGCCGAGCGTCCGATCCCCGACCGCCAGTGCACGCCCGGTACCCTGACGCCCGAGGTGTCCGCCGCGGCCGCTTACGCTCTGCAGGGGGTCATGACCGGCGGCGGAACCGGACAGTCGGCCAACCCGTTCGACGGAACCGCCCTGATCGGCAAGACCGGTACCCACGAGGGCTGGAACACGTGGATGATCGAGTCTTCGACCAACGTCACCACCGCGGTGTGGGTCGGCAACTGGGAGGGCACCGAGACCCTGTTCGGCAAGTATTGGAACGGGCAACAGCTCTCGAACATGAGGTACACGATCGCCGAGGGCGCTCAGAGCGCCGCGGACGAGTTCTACGGAGGGGACGCCTTCCCCCAGCCGCCGTCGAACCTGACGCGCACGATCCAGCGCGACCTGCCGAACGTGGTGGGCAAGAGCATCGACGACGCCCGATCGACGCTCGAGTCCGCAGGCTTCAGCGTGACCGTGGGCTCCCCCGTCGATTCCGACATGGGCGGCGATCGCGTCGCGGCACAGAACCCCGGTGGGGGAACGGCGCCCGCGGGATCGACGATCACGATCAGCCCCGGCAACGGCCAGGGCGCCACGGTGCCGGACGTGTCCGGGAACCCCGTCAGCTCCGCCCGGGCCGCTCTGCTCGCCGCAGGCTTCGGGACCGTTTCGATCGGCAGCTGCGAGAAGGACGCGAGCGCACCCGCCGAGGGCCGCGTGACGGGGACGAACCCCGCCGCAGGGACCGCGACGAACAAGAACACCCCGGTGTCGCTGAGCATCGCCGCGAAGGACTGCCCGTGACCCGTCCCGCAGTAACGGCCGCCCTCGCACCCCTCGGGGTTGCGGGGGCGGCCGCTGTAGGCGCCGCGGTCTGGGGCGTCGGCATCGAGCGCTACCTCTTCACGGTCCGCTACCACGCCCTCCGTGTCCTTCCGAAGGGCGCGGAACCGATTCGCGTCCTCCACGTGTCGGACGCGCACATGGCTCCGTGGCAACACCGTAAGCAGGAATGGATGGCCCGGCTCGCTGACCTGTCGCCCGACCTCGTCGTGAACACGGGCGACAATCTCGGCCACCGCGACGGGCTCACCGGCATCCGTACCGCTTTCGCACCCCTGCGCGGCATCCCCGGGCTCGTGGTGCACGGATCGAACGACTTCCAAGAGCCGTCGCCGCGCAATCCCCTGCGGTACTTCCTCGGCCCCTCCGGGAACGTCCCCGCCCACAAGCACCTCGACGTCGAAGCTCTCGACCGATTCTTCTCCGACGACCTCGGCTGGAACATCCTCGACGACACCGCCGTATCGCTCGAGGTGAAGGGTGTGCGCATCACGGCGTTCGGAGTGAACGACGCCCACCGCAAGTGGGACCGCCCCGACCAGATTCCGCCGGTCCTGGCGACTCTGGATGCCGCCGACCTCACGCTCGGAGTGATGCACGCCCCGTACCGTCGAACGCTCGACACGTTCACCGACCTGGGGGCGGACATCCTTCTCGCGGGACACACCCACGGCGGTCAGGTGCGAGTGCCCTTCAGCCGCAAAGCACTCGTGTCCAACTGCGACCTCCCGCTCGACCAGGCGCGCGGCCTCAGCGAGTGGTCCCACAGCGGCCGCTCGGTGCCCTTGAACGTGAGCGCGGGCCTCGGCCACTCCATCTACGCACCCGTTCGTTTCGGGTGTCGACCGGAGGCGACGCTGCTCACGCTGCTGCCCCGCTGACCGCTTCTGCACACCGTCCGAAGGGGCCGTTCCGTCCACGGAACGGCCCCTTCGCCCGTTTCGCGGACTCGTCACGAAGCGAAGATCGAGTCTCTCAATCGAAGGGACTCTCCATGCATCACCCCCGCTCCTCCCGACCTCCCCGACGTCGACGCGCGCTGCTCGCCGTGCTCGCTCTGGTCGCTACCGCCACAGCCCTCTTCGCCGCGCCGGCGACGGCTGCTGATCGCGGAACGGGATTCGGCACGTGGGCACCCCTGTCCTCCACGGGATGGCACGGGTCCATGCGCGTCGGCGCCGTTCACACGTACTGCATCCATCCCGGACTGCCCGTCGCGACGGGAACGACGACCGACCTCGGCGTCAGCTCCGACGTACGGGGGCTCAGCGCCCAGCAGCTCGTCTCGATCAACCATCTCGTTTCCACGTACGGCCAGACCGACGATCCCGTCCAGGCCGCGAGCGTGGGGTGGGCCGTCAAGGCGATCGTCGACCGCGACACCACGCTTCACTCCTGGGGGTACAGCGGAGACTCGCTCAGCGAAGCGATCGACTACATCATGCGCCGCGCCAGCCCGGAGAACAGCGCGGCGATCCAGACACGGGTCGAGCAGTACCTCACCGAGGCCGCCGCGGTTCGCGTGCCGCGCGTCGGCGGCTCCCTCACCCTGACGACTGCCGCCGACGAGCCGACCGAGGGCACAATCGTCGCCGACGTCGACCCCGACGCGAGTGGCGTCCTGCGCCTCGAGAACGCCGTATTCGCCGACACCGGCTCCGCGGAACGGAACGACGTCCGAGCCGGCGTCGTCTACTCGATCTCTGCTCCCCGCCCGGAGGGCAGCGACGGGCGTCCGTACACCGTTCGCGCGTCCGGGACGTTCACCGTGCGCGCGGCTGCGGTGCGCCTGTACAGCACGCCCGGTCAGCAGGAGTCCGCGGGTCCCGCGGATCCGCAGACCTTCGTCCTCGCCACGGAGGACACCTCCGCGCGCCCCGTGCAGTTCCGCCCTCGGATCGAGACCTCGGCTCGCATCGAGAATGATCGGTTCATCGATGACGTGACCGTCTCCGTCGACGACGGCGTGTGGCCGCGCCTCGCGGACGGCTCCTTCGTCCCGCTCAGCGCGACGGCCGATCTCTACCGGACCGGGGCATTCCCCGCGGAGTCGGACGAGGTGCCCTCGAACCTCTCCCCCGTGGCCCGACTCACGCTGGCGACGGATCCCGCCCGAGGACCGGGCACCTACCGGGTTGAGCTCGCCGACCGTCTTCCGGGTCCGGGCGTGTACACCGCCGTCTGGCGGATCTCCCGCGATGAGCAGGACCCGGCTGTCGCGCCGCACCTGCCTCGGGGATACGCCTGGGCCGAACGCTTCGCCTCCCCGTCGCAGACGGAGCAGCTCGCCCCCACGCCACCGTCGCACACGCCGACGCCGACGGTCGCTCCGACGACATCGCCGGCTCCGTCGGCGTCACCCGCTCCCACGGCCCTCGCCGCCACGGGCGTCTCGAGCGCCTCCGCGGGCGGAGCCGCCGTCGGAGGAATCATCGCGATCGTGCTCGGCACCGGGGCAGCCATCGTCGCGAGGCGCCGCCCGACACGTCACCCCTGACGCGCGTCGCTGACATCCGGCGGGCAACGTCCCGCCCGATGTGCGGGGCCAATATCCGCGGCCGATGTCCGGGGCCGATGTCCTCGCGGGAGCCCGTCCGTACGCCGCGGGCGGAGCTTCCGCGAGGACACGCCCCGCAACCGACACTCCCGTTGTGCACGCCGATTGGGCGCACGTCCGCGGACGGGGTAGACTTTCAGGGTTGGCCACGGGGTGTGGCGCAGCTTGGTAGCGCGCGTCGTTCGGGACGACGAGGCCGCAGGTTCAAATCCTGTCACCCCGACCACTGTCCTCATCCGGACGAGAGAAGCGCTCGAACCCTTCACGGGTCCGAGCGCTTCTCTCTTTCCACCCCGGCCCCGCTCGGCTCCCAGCACGAGACGCAGCCACAGCGAGGCGCGCACGCCCCACCCTGGCGCACACGCGCCCCCCTCGCCCGCATGCGCCCCACGAGCGATCGCTGCCCGGGACCGACGAGAGCAGCGGGCATCCCGCGTGAGGTCCGGCTGCCTCGCCCCGGACACATCGCTCCCCCCGGCCGCCGGCGAACGGCCACGTCGGCGCCCTTCATCTCGGTTGCACGCGACCGCGGACGGCGGGCGGGGGGACGCGTGCCCAAATCTTCGCGTGGGTCGAGCGAACCCCTGCACATAGAAAAGCACCCCGGTGCTCCGCAAAGGAGCACCGGGGTGCTTTCAGTCAGTCGTGCTTAGCGCTCGACGCGACGCAGGCGACGGTAGCCGAGAGCACCGACTCCACCGAGCAGGAGCGCAACGGCACCCCAGGCCAGCGGGGCCGGGTCACCCATACCGGTGACGGGCAGCTTGCCGCCACCGTTACCACCACCGGCGGGGCCGGGGGTCGCGGTGGGCGACGGGCTCGGCGCCGGGGCGGCCGCGACCGCGAAGCTCACCGAGGCGGAGCTCGAAACGCTGTCGATCGTCTGCGTGGCGACGACCGTGTAGGCGCCCTCACCGAGCGCGTCCTTCAGCGCGACGGACCACTTGCCGTCCTTGACCGTGGCCTGACCCACCTTGGCGTCGTTCACGGTGACCGACACGACGGCGCCGTTCACACCGGTACCCGAGACCGAGGTCGGGATGGCGTCACCGCTGTAGGTGGCACCGTCCTGGATACCCGTGATCGTGGGAGCCGTGGGAGCAACGGTGAACGACGAGGTCGCCTCAGCCGAGGTCTCGCCGTCACGCGCCTGCGAGGCGGTAACGGTGTAGTTGCCGTAGCCGAGGTCGGCCTTGACCGACCAGGTGCCGTCAGCGGCGACCTTGGCGGTGCCGTCGACATCGCCCTCGACCGTGACCGTGGCGCCGGCGAGGCCGGTGCCCGAGATCGCCGTGACCTCGGTCTCGACGGTGGAGCCGTTGGCGGGCGTCGTGATGACCGGCGCCTCAGCCTTGACCTCGACGGAAGCGTCGACCTTCGACGACTTGTTGTAGCCGTTGACCGCGGTCATCGAGAAGGCGAACGTGCCGAGCTTGTCGGGCGCGTTGAACGTCCAGTTGCCGTTGCCGTCGACGGGCACGTCGAACGTGTCACCCGAAGCGGGCGTGACCTTCAGCGTGGTGCCGGCCGGGGCGGTACCCGTGATGGGAGCGCCGACGCCGACCGTGCCGCCGTTGGCGGGCGAGGTCAGTGCGGGGTCGTCGATCTTGATGGCGACGGTGTAGCCACCCGTCTGGGCGAGACCCTGCTGCAGGTCAGCGGCCCACATCCAGGTGCCCGACTCCGTACCACCGGAGACGAGACCGACGGCGGTGTTGCCCTGGATGACAGCGCCACCCGAGTCGCCGGGGGCACCGACGCGCTGGTCACTGACGACGGCGAAGCCGTAGACCCAGCGGAACGTCCCGTCGGGCTTGCCGATGCGGGACCAGCCCTCGACGGCGTCGACGGTTCCGGTGGTGAAGCCGGTGGTGCGACCCGACTTCGAGGCGGCCTGGCCGACCTGGGCCGAGCCCACGGCGCGCACGTCGATGGTCGACGCGGCGAGGTCTTCCGACGAAGCCGTCTTCCAGTCGGTGACCTTCGGAAGAAGGTCGAGGTCTTCGTTGGTCACGTCGATGGTCGAGATGTCGACCGAGTTGACGTCGCCTTCCGAACCCTGCGAGTTGTCGGGGCCACCGAACTGCCAGAACGACAGCGAGCCGAGCGCCGCCATCGGCTCCGACTGGCTTCCGCCGCCGGCGGGGTCGCTGCTGGGGACGGTCAGGATGCTGCGGTCGATGACGCCGTCGACGGCGCAGTGACCGGCGGAGATGACCGCGGGGTCGCCCTTCGGGGTCCAGCCGCTGAATCCGACCGAGCAGTATCCGCCGTTGGACGGGTCGGCCGACTCGTAGCCCAGGTACCCGGCGCCACCCACGACGTCGTTCTCGGCCAGAGCCGAGAACTCGCTGTCGATGTGCTGGACCTTGACGTTCGACTTGGTCTGGACGAAGGACTTGGCCTCGCCCTCCAGGTTCGACTCCTCGGCGGTGGTGAACACGACCACGTTGCCTTCGCCGTCCTTGGCGACCGCCTGGACCTGGTCGCCGCTGCTGAGCAGCTCGCGAGCGGTCGAGTCGAACTCAGGACCTGCCGTGGGTGCGATCGACTGATTGTCACCGGCGAAGGCCACCGCGGGGGCCAGAAGGCCGGTCGCAGTGAGCGCGAGAGCGGCGGACGCAGCGACCCACCCCGTGCGCTTCATGTTTCTTGTCATCGTCTCATCTCGTGTGTGTCGGTGGAACGACGCGCGAAACGGTCGGGGATCGCGTTCGGGCCCCCACCCACCTCACAGCGTCGACGCCTACCCTACGACAAGCTGAACGTTTGTTATGAAAGTATTTTCGTATTCGGTCGAAAATGAGGAGAATCTCATGTTCAGAAGTCTTCTCACCGCAGCCGCCTTCTCCGCCGTCGGTATCGGCCTGGCAGGCTGCGCCGCGGCAGCGGGGGCGACGGAGAGCGCGTCGGAAGACGGCCGCTGGGAGGCCGAGGGGCCTGCATTCCTCATCCTCGAGAACGGCGACCTGCGAGGAAGCGACGGATGCAACGGCATCCTGGGTTCGTACACGGTCACGGACGGCAGAGTGGAGGTCACGCGCGGCGCGTCGACCCTCCGCGCGTGCCCGGACGTCGACACGTGGCTGCGCAGCTTGTCGAGCGCCATCATCGATGGCGACACCATGACCGTCCTCGACGGCGACGGAGCCACGATCGGTACCCTCACGCGCAAGGCCTGACCGCGCAGGCCTGAAGCTCGGCCCGCCCACCGTCGTCGATGTGCCGACACGCCTAGAATCGGCTGAAGCCGCGCGGTCACCCGCGTCCGGCGAACGCAGACCGTGCCGCCACCCGCGATGCGGCCACTACCGCTCAGGAGCACCGTGCCCGACACCACGCCCCGTCTCGTCGCCTTCGATCTCGACGACACGCTCGCCCCGTCCAAGACCGCGATCGATCCTCGTATCGGCGACCTCCTGCTCGCTCTCGCGGAGCGCGTAGAGGTCGCGATCATCTCCGGCGGCCAGCTGCAGCAGTTCCGGTCGCAGGTGGTCGAGAGACTGCCGCAGACCGATCCGGCGCTCCTCGACCATCTGCACCTCATGCCGACGTGCGGCACGCAGTACTACCGTCTCGGCGCCGACGGCATCCTGACCGTCTACGCCCACTCCCTCACCGAAGATGAGAAGACGCGGGCGCTGTCCGCCGTCCGCGAGGAGGCCGAGCGTCTCGGCCTCTGGGAAGCCGAACCGTGGGGCGAGATCCTCGAGGACCGCGGCTCTCAGATCACCTTCTCGGCGCTCGGTCAAAGCGCGCCGCTCGACGCGAAGATGGCGTGGGACCCGACCGGGGAGAAGAAGAACAGCCTTCGCGAGGCCGTCGCAGCCCGCATCCCCGACCTCGAGGTCCGCTCCGGCGGCTCGACCTCGGTCGACATCACCCACCGGGGCATCGACAAGGCCTACGGCATGCGCCAGTTGGCCGATGCCACCGGCATCCCCCTCGACGACATGCTCTTCGTCGGCGACCGCCTCGACCCGGACGGCAACGACTACCCCGTGCTCGCCATGGGCGTCGCGTGCCACGCGGTCCACGGCTGGGAAGACACGGCCGACTACCTCGACGAGCTCATTCCGACGCTGCCGGTCCGCGCCCAGGTCTGACGCCCGCATCATTCGACGAACGCCGCCTCGATCACGAGGCGGCGTTCTTCGTCGTCGGGACCCGCGGTGGGGCTAGAGGATCTGGCCGATCGGTTCGCGCTTCTCCGCCTGGAACCGATCCTCCGTGCGCCCGTACGCCCAGTAGCCCGACAACGAGACCTGCGCGCGAGGCAGACCCCATCGCCCGAAGACCACGTCCCGCAAGCCCTTCATGGCCTCACGCTCACCGTGCGCGAACACGTGACCGCGTCCCGCCGGAGGGGTCCATCCGGCAACCGCGTCGACGAGCGCGCGGGTCGTGCCCGCCGGCGCGGTACCCCGGAGGACCCACTCGACGCGGACCCCTTCCGGGGCTGCGAGCGGCACGTGTTCGTCGGGCCCCTGCACCTCGAGGAAGGCGACTCCCACGGCGTCCGCGGAGAGAGCCTCGAGAGCGGCGGCGATCGCCGGGATGGCGGACTCGTCTCCGGCCAGAAGGTGCCAGTCCGCCTCAGGATCGGGCGCGTAACCGCCTCCCGGCGACGAGACGACCAGACGCTCCCCCGGCTGCGCCCGAGCCGCCCAGGGACCCGCCAGACCCTCGTCGCCGTGCACGACGAAGTCGATCGCGAGCTCGTCGCCGACGACCTCTCGCACCGTGTAGGTCCGCGTGACGGGAAGGTCCTCCGGGGCCAGGCTGTCCCGCAGTGCCGCGAGATCGTAGGGCGGCTCCAGACCGAGCTCCGGTTTCACGAAGGTGATCTTGACGTATCGGTCGGTGTAGGGATTCTCGCGGAACACCGAGAGGTCGGCTCCCCGCGCCCGGATGCGGACCAGATGCGGTGTGAGTCGCTCGGTGGCGACGACCTCGAGCACGTGCTGCGGGCGGGGCGGTCGAACGGGGCGGTCGGTCATGGGAGTCCTCTCTCCGGGCGGGCGCCCACGGGCGCTGTGTCGATGATCGCCGCGCGGACGCTCTCGTCGTCGACGGGCGCCCCGAGCTCCTCGGCGACCTGCCGGAAGTATCCGGCGATGTGCCCACGGACGGCGTCTCGTGCGGCGCTGCCGTCCCCGCGACCCACGGCTGCGACGATGTCGCGGTGCTCGCTCCGCAATCGCTGCGCGGTCGTCGTCCAGTCGCTCATGCGGGCCGCTCCGAGCTGGGTGTAGGACTCGATCGAGCTGCGCAGTCCCGCCATCATCGCCGCGATGACCGCGTTGCCGGAGGCCTCGGCGAGCGCTTGGTGCAGCCGCGCGTCGAGCGCGAGGAACTCCTCGGGAGAGAGCTCGCCCGCGTCCATGGCATCCAGGATCTCGTGGACCTCGCCGAGGTCGGCCGCGGCATCCGACGCGAGGCGCTCCACGACATCGCCCTCGAGCACGACGCGGGTGCGCACGACGTCGGCGATCGGGAACCCGTTCGCGGCGACCTGCAACCGCAGGAAAGCGGCGAGTCCGCCGCGCGGGGTGGTGACGATCATCGCTCCCGCGCTCGGGCCCGATCCGGTCGCGGTCCGCACGACCCCGAGGACCTCGAGAACACGAATGGCCTCGCGCACGCTCGAACGACCTACTCCGAGTACCGACGCCAGTTCTCTCTCGGGCGTCAGCCGATCACCGGGAGACAGGCGCCCCTCGCGCAGGTCCGCCTCGATGCGCTCGAGAACGACCTGCCACGCGCGCGGTGCGGTGTCCGGCATGGCATCCCCTGTCCCGTCCGGCCGGGCCGATGTGGCCGGACCACATCAGCCTACGCGCGGTGGTCAGGCCTCGGCGGGCGTGGCGTAACCGGCCGGATTCGTCGTCTGCCAGTTCCAGTAGTCGCGGCAGGCGTCGTCGATGGTGAGGCGCGTGCGCCACCCGAGCACCTCGGCCGCCTTGGTGGGGTCGCAGTACGTGGCGGCGACGTCGCCGGGTCGACGGGCGAGGATCCGCTTCGGGAGCTCATGCCCGACGGCCTTCTCGAACGAGGCGACGAGCTCGAGCACGCTCACCGGTCGCCCCGTGCCGAGGTTGAAGACCTGGTGCCCCGGCTGCGCCTGCTCGAGCGCGGCGACGTGTCCCTCGGCCAGGTCGACGACGTGGATATAGTCGCGCAGACCGGTGCCGTCGGGGGTGTCGTAGTCGTCCCCGAAGACGCCGACCTCGTCGAGCGTTCCGATCGCGACCCGCGAGAC
>NZ_JBLWIG010000003.1:0-500379 GCF_048381605.1 Microbacterium sp. S1037 | reverse complement strand
GCACCGTCACGTTGAGCTCGGGGTTCACGCGGGCGACGTCGGCGAGCACGACCTCATTCATGCGCTTGGACTTGCTGTACGCGTTCGAGAGGTCGATGCTCGTCGTCGACTCTTCGGTGAACGGCAGGTCGGCCGGGTCGGAGTACACGGTCCCGGTGGACGAGAACACGAACGACCGGATGCCGTGCGCCAGGCCCACGCGAAGGAGCGCGAACGTGGTGTCGAGGTTGTTGGAGTAGTACTCCAAGGGCTTCTGCGTGGACTCCCCCACCGCTTTGAAGGCGGCGAGGTGGATTATCGCGTCGATGGGGCCGTGGGCCTCGAAGGCGGCGGAGACGACCGCGTCGTCGGCCGCGTCGCCGATGACGAGCGGTGCGGGCTTTCCCGTGATGCGCTCCACGCGCTCCGCGGCGACCTCGTGCGTGCCGGACAGGTCGTCGAGCAGGACGACATCGTGACCGGCTTCGAGGAGGGCGACGGCCGTGTGGGTTCCGATGTAACCGGCACCGCCGGCCAGGAGTACGCGCATACTCCCAGGCTATCGTTCGGCAAGGTCGCCGCTGACTCGCGCCGGATGCACGCCCAACCACAGTCCGCGCGTACGTACGCCGTAAGTCATGTGGGAGGCCTCACGGGGAGGGCGAGCGGTCTCAGCGACCGTCGAGGCGGCCGCCGGACTCGCGCAGGTAGCACGCGGCGCACATCGACTCGTACGTGACCTCGCCCTGGATCTGAGCCTCGTCGATCGCCACCTGATCGCCGTCGAAGACGAAGCGGCCGCCCACCAACCTCGCGTTGAAGATCGCCTTACGACCGCACCGGCAGATGGTCTTGAGCTCTTCGAGGCTGTGCGCGATCTCCATCAGCCGCGCCGACCCCGGGAACGCCTCCGTGCGGAAATCGGTACGGATGCCGTAGGCGAGCACCGGCACGTCGTCGAGCACCGCGATGCGGAGCAGATCATCGACCTGGGTGGGGGTGAAGAACTGCGCCTCGTCGACCAGGAGCGAGGCGACGGGCTCGGGACCTGCTGCGGCCGCGAAGACCGCGCGCAGGTCGTCGTCCGGCCCCACGAGGAAGTCGACCCGTCGGTTCACGCCCAGGCGACTCTCGATCTGATCGGCGCCCTTCGTGTCGATCTCGGGCTTGGCGAGAAGGACGCGTTGCCCGCGCTCCTCGTAGTTGTACGCCGCCTGCAGCAGGGCCGTCGACTTGCCCGAGTTCATCGCTCCGTAGCGGAAGTACAGCTTCGCCACGGGATCAGGGGTTGATCTTCAGCGCCTGGGCCGTGGCATCCAGTTCTCGGCGCGCCGCCTCGGGGTGGGTGTTGAGCGACTCGCCGTAGCTCGGGATGAGCTCGCGAAGCCGCGGCTCCCACTCGGGCATGCGCTCGGGGAAGCACGTCTTGATCAGGCCGAGCATGATTGACACCGCGGTCGAGGCACCCGGAGAGGCACCGAGAAGACCGGCGATCGATCGGTCGGAGGCCGTGATGACCTCGGTGCCGAACTGGAGCACACCGCCCTTGTCTTTGTCTTTCTTCATCACCTGAGCGCGCTGACCCGCGTCGAGCAGCTCCCAGTCCTCGGCCTTCGCCGTCGGCATGAAGTCGCGGAGGCTGTCGACCTTCTTCGCGTGCGTCTTCAGGAGTTCGCTGATCAGGTACTTGATGAGACCCGGGTTGTCGACGGCGACCTTCAGCATGGGCAGCAGGTTGTGCGGGCGCACCTGCGTCACGATGTCGAGCATCGAGCCGTTCTTGAGGAACTTCGGGCTGAACGTGGCGAAAGGACCGAAGAGCAGCGAGGACTCCCCGTCGATCACGCGCGTGTCGAGGTGCGGAACCGACATCGGCGGGGCACCGACCGACGCCTGCGAGTAGACCTTCGCGCGGTGCTTCGCGACGATGTCGGGGTTGGAGGTCTTGAGCCACTGCCCGCCGATCGGGAAGACGCCGTAGCCCTTGATCTCGGGGATGCCGGAACGCTGCAGGAGCTTGAGCGCCCAGCCGCCCGCACCGACGAAGACGAACTTCGCGTTGATCGAACCGGGGGTGCCGCCGATCACGTGGCGGTACGAGACCTCCCAGGAGCCGTCCTTCTGCTTCTTCAGCTTCTTGACGTCGTGGTTGGTGACGACCTCGACGCCCTTCTCGCGCAGGTTCGCGAAGAGCTGTCGCGTGAGCGAGCCGAAGTCGACGTCGGTGCCGGCGGGGACGCGCGTGGCCGCGAAGGGCTCGCCCTTGCGGCGCTTCTGCATGAGCAGCGGCGCCCATTGGTTGATGACCCGCGAGTCCTCGGTGTACTCGATGCCCGCGAACAGCGGCTGCTCCTTGAGGACCTCGTAACGCTTGCGGAGGAACGCGACGTCTTTCTCTCCGCGGACGAAGGTCATGTGCGGGGTCGCGTTGATGAACGTCGACGGCTCGTCGAGCACGCCCTCGGCGACCAGCGAGGCCCAGAGCTGTCGGCTCTGCTGGAACTGCTCGTTGATCGTGATCGCTTTGGCGGGGTCGATCGACCCGTCTTTCGCCTCGGGCGTGTAGTTGAGCTCGCAGAGCGCCGCGTGACCGGTGCCCGCGTTGTTCCAGGCGTTCGAGCTCTCCTGCGCGACGTCGCTCAAGCGCTCCATGACCGCGATCTTCAGATCGGGCTGGAGGTCTTTCAGCAACGTGCCGAGAGTGGCGGACATGATGCCGCCACCGATGAGGAGAACATCGACGTTTTCAGTCACCCGACGATTCTAGGCGCGGGCCGCAAGGTCTCTCGACATCGAGAGATCGGTCGGTTCGATGTCGAGACAACCCCGGCTCACGGCATCCGGATGCCGCCGACTCAGACGCGCGCGGCGAGCTTCTGCGCGACGATCTCGGCGATCTGCACGGCGTTGAGCGCGGCACCCTTGCGCAGGTTGTCGTTGCTGATGAACAGCACGAGCCCCTTGCCCTCGGGAGCGGACTGGTCCGCACGGATGCGCCCGACGTAGCTCGGGTCGGTGCCGGCCGCCTGGAGCGGCGTGGGGACCTCTTCGAGCTTCACCCCGGGAGCGTCGGCGAGGAGCTCGCGCGCACGCTCGGGCGAGAGGTCGCGCGCGAACTCGGCGTTGATGCTGAGCGAGTGGCCCGTGAAGACGGGAACGCGCACGCACGTGCCCGCGACACGGAGGTCGGGCAGCTCGAGGATCTTGCGGCTCTCGTTGCGAAGCTTCTTCTCTTCGTCGGTCTCGTTGAGGCCGTCGTCGACGAGGTTGCCCGCGAAGGGGATGACGTCGAAGGCGATGGGGGCGACGTACTTCTCGGGCTGCGGGAAGTCGAGGGCCGAGCCGTCGCGGACGAGCCGCTCCACGTCGCCCTGCGCGAGAACGCCCTCGACCTGGCCGAGGAGCTCCTGGGCGCCCGCGAGGCCGGAGCCGGAGACCGCCTGGTAGGTGCTGACGATCAGGCGCTCGAGCCCGGCCTCGGTGTCGAGCACCTTCAGCACCGGCATCGCGGCCATGGTCGTGCAGTTGGGGTTCGCGACGATGCCCTTGACGGCCTCATCGATCGCGTGCGGGTTGACCTCGCTCACGACGAGCGGAACCTCGGGGTCCATGCGCCACGCGCTCGAGTTGTCGATGACGAGGGCGCCGGCCTCGGCGAAGCGGGGAGCGTGCGCGCGCGAACCGGTGGCACCGGCCGAGAACAGCGCGACCTCGACGCCGGCGGGATCGGCCGTGGCGACGTCTTCGACGACGACCGAGTGGCCACCGAAGTCGATCGAGGTGCCGGCGGAGCGGGCCGTGGCGAAGAGGCGCAGCTCGCGAATCGGGAACGACCGCTCGGCGAGGATCTCGAGCATGACGGTGCCGACCTGGCCGGTGGCGCCGACGACGGCGAGGGAGATTCCGGAATCGGAGATGCGGGTCATGCGGGAGCCTCATTCATTTCGGGTTTCCGGAATTCTACCGATGCGCGAACCCGCGGCCGGACCCGCGATCCACGATGGCCGCAAAAGAAAGTCATACGGCGGAAACAACACGCTCTCTATAGTGTTCAAAATGAGCACTTTGAACTCCTCTCTCCGAATCGCCGTTCTGCAGAGCGCCGGCATCGAGGGCGATGTCGAGGGCAATCTGCGGACGCTGGCCGCAGCGGCCGGACGGGCCCGCTCACTCGGGGCGGACCTGCTCATCACGCCGGAGATGTTCGTCACCGGCTACAACATCGGGGAGCGCCTCGACGCCGTCGTCACCGACGACCTGTCCGATCGGATCCGGACGGCGGTGCGCGACAGCGGTCTGGCGGCGGCCGTCGGCACGGGAGTCCGACGGCCCGACGGCATCGCCAACAGCGTGCTCCTCATCGACGCCGACGGCTCCCTGATCGCCCGGTACGACAAGACTCATCTCTTCGGTGCCCTCGACCGGGCACTGTTCGCCGCCGGCGACACGCTCGGCCCGGTGATCTCCTTCCGCGGCGTGCGTCTGGCGATGCTCATCTGCTACGACGTGGAGTTCCCCGAGAACGTCCGGGCGCTCGCGCTGGCCGGCGCGCAGCTCGTGATCGTACCCACCGCGCAGATGGAGCCCTACGAGTTCATCGCGGAACACCTGCTGCGCGTCCGGGCGTGGGAGAACCAGATCGCGATCGCGTACGCGAATCGGGTCGGCTCCGAGGGGCACCTCCACTACGTCGGGCGCAGCAGCATCGTGGACGCCGACGGATCGGTCCTCGCCCACGCCGGTGCCGCCGAGGAGGACCTCCTCTTCGCGACGATCGACGCCGGGGCCGTCGAGCGCTCACGCTCTCGCAACCCCTACCTCTCGGATCGACGTCCCGACCTGGCTGTCTCCCCCGTTCCCCGCACCAATCCGCTTCCCGAGGAGGACGATTCACATGACCGCATCCGATGAGACACAGACCCCGCGCTCGAGCGGGCAGAAGAGGCTGACCGGCCGCCTGGGAACCGGCTCCATCGTCTTCATGGTGATCGCCGCGGCGGCACCCCTCACGGTCATCGGAGGCAACGTCCCGATCGCCGTCGGCGCAGGCAACGGCGCAGGCGCCCCGGTGGGGTTCATCCTCGCGGCGGTCGTGCTGCTCGTCTTCGCCGTCGGCTTCGTGACGATGACGCCGTACGTCCGCGACGCGGGGGCCTTCTTCTCCTACGCGGCCGCGGGAATGGGCCCGCGCGCCGGCCTCGCGGCCGCCTTCGTCGCGCTCGTCGCCTACACCGCCATCCAGGTGGGCGTGTACGGGTACCTCGGCTGGGCGTTCGGCGGCCTGGTCACCTTCTTCGGCGGGCCGGAGCTGCACTGGGGCGTCTACTCCTTCATCGCCCTCCTCCTCGTGGCCGTCCTCGGCTATCGACACATCGACCTGTCCTCGCGCGTCCTCGGTGTCGCCCTCGTCGCCGAGATCGCCGTGGTGGTCGTCCTCGACTCCGTGGTGTTCGCCACCGGAGGCGCCGAGGGCATCGTGTGGTCGACATTCGCGCCTGAGAACGTCTTCTCGCCGGGTCTTGCCGTGTCGGTGCTCTTCGCCCTGACGGGGTTCATCGGCTTCGAGGCCACGGCCGTGTTCCGCGACGAAGCCCGCGACCCGGCGCGCACCATTCCGCGCGCCACCTACCTCGCTGTGCTGATCATCGGCGTGTTCTACGCCATCTCCTGCTGGGCTCTCGTCACCGGCGCCGGAGCGTCGGGGGCCGTGGCTCTCGCGCAGGCGACCCTCGCGGGCGACGCGAACATGCTCATCGACCTGACCGGGCGTTACCTCGGCCCGATCTTCCAGGACATCGTGCAGGTCCTGCTCGTCACGAGCCTCTTCGCCTGCGTGCTGTCGTTCCACAACGTGATCGCGCGCTACCAGTTCACGCTGGCGGGTCGCGGTGTCGTCCCGCGGCGGCTGGCTTCCGTCCACGGCGCACACCACTCCCCCGCCTTCTCATCGGTCGTGCAGAGCGTCACCGCCGCGATCCTGGTGGGTGCGTTCGCGGTGTTCGACGTCGACCCCCTCATCGGCGTCTTCGGATCGATGGCGGGTGTGGCGACTGTCGGCATGGTCCTGCTGATGCTCCTCACCTCGGTCGCCGTCTTCGTGTTCTTCCGCCGGAACGCCCGCGTCCGCGCGGGGCTCATCGGCCGCGCGGTGGTGGCGCCGATCGCCGCGGTGATCGGACTGGCCGTCTCGCTCTGGCTCGTTCTGTCGAACTTCACGCTCATCACGGGCGGCAGCGTCGAGCTGTCGATCGTGCTCGCCCTCGTCCCCGTCGCCGCGGGAGTGCTCGGCGCGCTCCTGGGTGGCCGCCACCGCATCGGTGAGATCCAGATCCCGGATGCCACCCCGACCGGCGCCATCGACAAACTCGAGCAGGAGGACAACGCCGCAGCGTGAGACCGCCCCGGCGTGAGACCGCCTCGACGTGACACCACGCCGGCGAACGCACGATGACATGATCGAGGGATGACCTCGAAGAGCGCCGGCGCGGACGAGCACTTCGTCGCGCCGGCGCTGTCGGGGGTCGCGCCCCTGTCGATGTTCGACGCGGTGCGCGCGCGACTGTATCTGGCGATCGAGCTCGGTCTGCTGAAAGCCGGTGACCGCCTGCCCTCCGACGCGAGGTCGGCCGAGGCGCTGGACGTCAGCGTCGCCACGATCCGCCGGGCCTTCGGTGCTCTCACCGAGGAGAACGTGCTCACGCGCAAGCGCGGCCGCCACGGCGGCACGTTCGTCGCAGCGGACGTCGACCCGACGCGGTGGGCGGAAGACCCCGCGGTGCAGCGCTTCCGAGACGAAGCCCCGACCGTCCGGGCACTGATCGACGAACGCGCTCTCATCGAATCCGCCCTCGCGGCGGAGGCGGCGTGGCGACACGGAGACCCGGCCACCGCGGCCCATCTGGACGATGCGCGCGAGGCGATCGCCGCCGCGGAGGCAGCAGAGGACTGGACCGAGTTCCACGCGGCGGACGTGCGCTTCCACCGCGCCGTGGCGGCGGCATCCGGGCACGACTGGGCGTTGGCACAGCACCAGGCGGTCGCCGACGCGCTCTACGCCTACTTCGTTCCGTATCCGATCGCCTACCTGCGCGAGAGCAACGCCCAGCACCGCGCCGTCCTCGAGGCGATAGACCGCGGCGAGGCGCGGATCGCTGCCCGGGAAGCGCTCGCGCACGTGCGCGAACTCCGCGAGTCGATGTTCATCTCGCAGCGGCCCAGCGGATCGGGGCGATAGGGCGGATCAGCGCCCGGTGCCGGCGTGGACGGTGGCCTCGGCCTCGCCGTCCAGACCGTAAGCGGTGTGCACGAGACGCGCGGCCTCGGCGAGGTCGACACCGCGCACGACCACCGAGATGCGGATCTCGGAGGTCGAGATCATCTCGATGTTGACGCCCGCCATGCTCAACGCTTCGAACAGCGTCGCCGAGACGCCCGAGTGCGTGCGCATGCCCGCACCCACGACCGACAGCTTGCCGATCTGGTCGTCGTGCACGAGGCTCTCGAATCCGACCTCGGCCTGCTCACCGGCGAGCGCCTTCAGCGCCGTCGTGGCATCGGTCTTGGGCAGCGTGAACGAGATGTCGGTGCGGCCGGTCGCGGCGGCCGAGACGTTCTGCACGATCATGTCGACGTTCGCGCCGGACTTGGCGACGATCTTGAAGATGTCGGCGGCCTTGCCGGGGACGTCGGGGACGCCGATGACGGTGATCTTCGCCTGGCTGAGGTCGGTGGCGACGCCGGCGACGATGGGCTCTTCCATGGCTTCACTTTCGGGGACGAGGGGGGAGGACTTGGAGGCGTCGAGCACCCACGTGCCCTCGCCCGAGCTGAACGTGGATCGCGCGTGGATCAGCACGCCGTGGCGGCGCGCGTACTCGACGGCGCGGATGTAGAGGACCTTCGCGCCGTTGGCGGCGAGCTCGAGCATCTCTTCGCTGCCGACACGGTCGAGCTTGCGGGCCAGGGGCACGACGCGGGGGTCAGCGGTGAAGATGCCGTCGACGTCGCTGTAGATCTCGCAGACATCGGCCTTCAGGGCCGCGGCGAGCGCGACGGCGGTGGTGTCGGAGCCGCCGCGGCCGAGCGTCGTGATGTCGCGGGTGTCGCGGTTGAAGCCCTGGAAGCCGGCGACGATGACGATCGCGC
Organism: Microbacterium sp. S1037; assembly: GCF_048381605.1. Classification (NCBI taxonomy): domain Bacteria; kingdom Bacillati; phylum Actinomycetota; class Actinomycetes; order Micrococcales; family Microbacteriaceae; genus Microbacterium; species Microbacterium sp. S1037. The sequence continues at coordinate 492,255 of NZ_JBLWIG010000003.1, read as the reverse complement.
CCTCGTCGAGCGCTTCGCGCAGACGCACGGGCGTGACGTCGACGATGCGGGCGGCGCCGTGTGTGGCATCCGTGATCATTCCCGCCTGGCTGCCGGTGAAGGAGCGGGCCTCGAAGCCCATCGAGTGGATCGCCATGGCCAGCAGCGCCATCGAGATGCGCTCCCCGCTGGAGAGCAGCATGTCGAGCTCGCGCGGAGCGGGGATCGGGGCGACCTGACCCGCGAGGTCGAGCAGCTCGTCGGTCGTGTCGCCCATCGCGCTGACGGCGACGACGACCTCGTGCCCCGCGCGACGCGTGTCGACGATGCGCTTGGCGACGCGCTTGATACTCTCGGCGTCGGCGACGGACGAACCGCCGTACTTCTGGACGATCAGCGCCATAAGGAGAACTCCCGGGGAGGGACGAGCGTCGGGATGCCACGACGGGGCGCTCGGATGCCGCACCCGAGGGTCCATCCTAGGGGCGCGGGTATGCCGCCCCCGTCATGCGCGGAGCCCGGTCAGCCCGCGCGGATAGGATCGAGCCTTCCCCACCCGGTTCTCTGCCCCTGGAGGCTCGCGGTTGTCCCCCACCCCGCGCCGACTGCTGTCGTCGTTGCGCCGTCTCGTGCACACCGAGGACTCCGGCTCCCCCGACACGCACCTGCTTCCCGTCATCGACGAGGCGTTCTCCGCCCGCATCCTCGATCTCGCGATCCGCATCGGCGAGACGATGCTCGTCGTCGGGGCACCGGCGAGCGAGGTGACACTGACGATCGTGCGGGTCTGCGGCGCCTATGGCCTGGATCCGGTGCACGTCGACGTGACCTACAACTCGATCACGATCGCGCACAGCCGCCCGGGGGCCTCACACCCCACCACGCTCCTGCGCGTCGTGCGGGGGTCGGTGCCCGACCACGCCAAGCTCCAGCGACTGCAAGCCCTCGTCGCCGAGATCGCCGGCGGGCTCGCGCTCGACGACGCCATCGCGCGATGCCGGGCGATCCGGAGGCTCCCGTTCCGCTACCGCCCGGCGATCGTCATCGCCGCTCAAGCCGGCCTCGCCGTGGGGGTCGCGATCATGTTCGGCGCCAACTGGCTCGCGCTGGTGCTGTCGTTCATCGCCGCGGGCCTCGCCGCGACCACGCAGCACGTCCTGGCCCGGGCGCGCGTGCCGTACTTCTTCGCACAGATCGCGGGTGGCTTCGTGCTGACCGTCGTGGCGGCGCTGTCTCCGCTGCTCCGATACACCGGAATCGAGGCGGCCGCCGCGATCCGACCGTCGGTGATCGTGGCATCCGGGATCGTCCTCATGCTCGCGGGGCTGACCGTCGTCGGGGCGGCTCAGGATGCCATCGACGGCTTCGCGCTCACCGCGACGGGCCGCATCCTCGAGCTGACCACGCAGACGTTGGGCGTGGTGCTCGGGATCCTCGCGGGGCTCGAGACCGTGCGCGTGCTGGGAATGGGGATGTCGCCTCCCTCGAACGCCTTACCGCTCGGGCCGGTGAGCGTGCAGTTCATCGGCGCTGCGGTCATCGCGATCGCCGTCGCCGCGATCAACGGCGCGGGAGCACGGATCATCGTCGTCAGCGCGGCGCTGAGCCTTGTCGCCTGGGCGGGCTACGTCGGCGCCTCATCGCTCGGCTTCGAGGTCGCCGCGGCGAGCGGCGTGGGCGCGTTCATCGGCAGCTTCGCCGGCATCGTCGTCGCGTACCGCCTGCACGTGCCGTCGGTGGCGATCACGACCGCGGCGATCCTGCCCATGGTCCCGGGAGCGGCGGTGTTCCGCGGACTGCTGGGGATCGTGGAGTCGGGCGACGACCCGGCGGTGCTCATGACCGGCGTCACGACACTCACGGGGGCGGCGACCATCGGGATCGCGCTCGCGGTCGGGGCGTCGCTCGGCATCTACCTCGGTCAGCCCGTCCGGGCGACGCTGTCGAGCGTGGTGCGGACACGGGCGCGCACGCGGCGCTGAGCGCGCGACCGAGCCCTACCCGAAGCGACCGTTGACGTAGTCGTAGGTGCGCGGGTCGATGGGCGAGTCGAACATGGCATCCGTGTCGCCGTGCTCCACGATGTGGCCGGGCTGCCCCTGGGATGCCAGAAAGAAGGCGCACTGCTGCGACACCCGCTGCGCCTGCTGCATGTTGTGCGTGACGATCACGATCGTCAGCTCTTTCTGCAGTTCGCCCATCGTCTCCTCGATGACGCGCGTGGACGTGGGATCCAGGGCCGAGCACGGCTCGTCCATCAGCAGCACCTTGGGCTTGATCGCGAGCGAACGGGCGATGCACAGGCGCTGCTGCTGACCGCCCGACAGGCCGCCGCCGGGGGCCCGCAGCCTGTCCTTGACCTCTTTCCACAGCCCGGCGCTCTGCAGTGACGTCTCGACGAGGTGGTCCTTCTCGTCGCGCGCGGCGCGTTTACCGGTGAGCTTGAGCCCCGCGATGACGTTGTCGTAGATCGACATCGCCGGGAAGGGGTTGGGCTTCTGGAACACCATGCCGATGTTCTTGCGCGCGTCGATGAGTCGATGCCCCGCGTCGTAGATGTCGTCACCGTCGAGCAGCACCTCCCCGGCGAGGGCCGCCGAGGGGACGAGCTCGTGCATCCGGTTGAGGATGCGAAGGAACGTGGACTTGCCGCAGCCGGACGGACCGATGAGGGCGGTCACCTGTCCGGCGGGCATGGTCAGCGACACGTCGAGGAGCACCTGGTGATCGCCGAACCACGCCGAGATCGATCGCGCATCCAGTTCGGAGAGCGGGCTCGCGGGCGGATCGATCGGAGCGGGTCGAACGGATGCCGCGGCCTCACCGAGAGGAGCGGAGGACGGCGGGACCAGCACCGCCGTGTGCGCGTCGATCGGGGACGCGGTGGTGACTAGCGCAGGGTTCTCGGCACCGACGGCACGGGGGGCCGTTCGACCCGCGCGGCGGGTGGAGGGGGCGTCGGCCCCGGGCACACCCGCCATGCCCGCGCTGAGGTTCTCGAGCTCGATCTCGGCGATGATGCGCGCCTCGTCGGCGGTGAGCACATCCGTCATGTAGGGGTCGGACGCGGGTGAGACCGTGTCGAGCGGCACGACCTCCGTGTACTCGAGGTCGGGGCGCGCGTCGGGGCGCGGGAGATCGGCGCGCGGACTCTCGCGGACACCGTCGGGGGCGTCGGAGGCCGGATCGTTGGCTTCGGGGGTGGAGGTCATGATCGATACCGCTCAGAGAAGGTTGGGAAGAAGGCGGACGAGCTGGTCGGCGACGAACACGCTCGCCAGCAGGAGGACGGGGGCGAAGACGATCCACGTCTTCTGCCATCCGACGCGGCGATACGCCCAGACGGCCACGAACTCGGCGACGACGAGGAACTGCAGCGCGAAGATGAGCGCCCAGACCGTGGTCATGTCGGTGGCGAGCGGCTTGGCCTCGGGCGGCAGGGTCATCGACGTCGTCTGGCGCGCACCCGCCGGCACCGCAGGGCCTGTCGCCCGCGCGTCGACGTAGGCGATCCCGGTCGGCAGGTACGGGCCGCCCCGGGCCGTGATGAGGATGAGGCGGCTCTCACCGCGCACGGGGGCCGGTGGGGTCGGGTCGCCGGCGTAGCGCACGCCGAGCACCGCGAATGTCTGCTCGCCCTGCCCCGTCCGCACGGTGAAGGTCTCGCCCGGCTGCAGCGCCTGCAGGCGACCGAAAGGGCCGCCGAAGGCCGCGGCGCGTCCCATGACCACACTCACCCCCGCCTGACCGGGCAGCACGGTGTCGCGGCGGTGACCGGGGCCGTGCATCAGCACGCCGGACGTCGTCCCCTCGGAGATGACCTCGTCGATGCCGAGCTGCGGGACGGACAGGATGCCCACCGGGGCCCCGTCCGCAAGGAGGTGATCCTCGAAGTCACCCTCGCTGACGGGTGCCGTGCCCGCGGCGAGCTGCGCGCGGAACGTGTCGCGCAGCTGCTGCTGCGCGGCGAAGTGCGAGACGTGACTGATCACGAGAAGGTTGAGCAGGAAGACCAGCACGAGCACCGATACCGACACGAGCATCCCGCGCAGGAACACCTGCGCCGGCGACAGCGGTGCGTAGGTCGGACGAGGGCGGGGCGGACGGCGCGGCGGGCGGGGCGGACGGCGCGGGGCGGTGCCGGCTCCGGCGCCCGCGGGACGATTGAGGAGGGTCACGTCGTCGCCGCCACGGGAGTCGCTTCGCCCCGACCGCTCACCCGGACGATCTGCACGACGAGGAGGACGAGACCGCCGAGGAGGACGGCGGCCGCGATCACCCACGGGAAGAGCAGGGTGAGGGCGTCACGGGTCACCGGCGTCAGGGCGACGCCGTCGACGCTCTCCGGCGGGGTGAGCGTCACGTGGGTCGACAGCAGCGTCCACTGGCCCCCGTGGCGGAGGCGAGCCGAGACGACCCGGCTCTCGCCCGGCTGCAGAGCGGTCACCTGGACGCCGTCGACGGCATCCAGACGCTGCGAGAACATCCCGGCATCCATCCAGAAGTCCGCCGTCGCGTCGATCGGGGTCGAGGCGGCGTTGCGCACCGTGAACCACACGTCGACGATCCCGGCGGTGGGATCGGGCTCGGGGAACGCGGAGGCGTTCAGTCCCCCGACGTAGACCATGCCGGCCACGCTGACCTCGCTCGCGGGGGCGACGCCCCCGCCGCCGGAGCCGCTCGAGCCCGTGGCGGGCAGGGGCACCGGCCTCGTGCCGCCGGCGGGAACCGACCCGCCCGGAACGCTCGACCCCCCGGTCGCCGCCGGCGACACGGGAGGAGACGGTGTCGCCGTCGATCCGTCGGTGATCGTCACGGACAGGGTGCCGGGGTCATCCGTCGGGGAAGCCGAGGCGCTCGCCGCACCCGAACCCGCGAGCACGACGAGGGCGAGCGCGATCCCCGCGGCGGCGACGCGTCGCGACGCGACCGGGGGCATCGCCCCGCGCGGCGCCGATCGCCGGGGACGCGTCATGAACCGTCCGCCCGAGTTCCCGCGAGCGCCGCCGCGTCCGCGGCCGCGGTCTCGGCGACGAAGTCCATCCACTCACGGGCACGCACCTCGTCGCGACGCCGGCGCCAGCGCGAGAACAGGACCGCGAGCGCCGCCAGCACTCCCAGGATCAGCACCGTCCACGGAACCGCAAACGCCACCGCGTCACGCGTGATCGGCGTCACCACCACCTGCATCGACGCGTCGGGCGACTCCACGAAGGGGCTGAGGGTCGTGAACGGGTTCAGGTACAGCCATTGGCCGACACCGTCGACCGTCGACTCGTACGACGCGCTGTTGCCCGGCAGCACGACGGGAACCTTGCCGCCCTGCTCCCCCGTCACCGGGATGCCGAGCCACGTTCGCGTGCCCGACGTGAGGTTCGCGGCGAGAGCGACATTGCCGGGGTTGCTCACGGTGTAGTGGAGCTGGACGTGCCCGGAGAACGGGTTCCACCAGTCCCCCTGATACGACGCCTCGTAGCTCGTGAGCGACAGCTGCGGTTGGAGGTCACCGGCGACCCGCGCGAAGACCGAAGTCGCGACGCGGCGGTCGACGGTGACCTGCGCGCCCGACTCGAGGACGGATGCCACGACCCCGCCGACGTGATCGCCCGGGGTCGCGTCCGCCGGTACCGCGACGGTGAAGGTCAGCAGGCGCACTTCCTGCGGCTCGAGGCCGAACGTCACGCGGTCGCTGCCGTCGTCGAAGCGGATCCACGACCCGACCGAGGTGGGAGTGGCATCCGTCGGGAGCAGGGAGAGCTCGCCGGCGTCGTCGTTGAACGCGTCGGTGGCGTAGACGGTGAAATCCTGGCGGGCCGTACCGGTGTTGCCGACGAGCACGCGATCGGTGACCGTCTGGCCCGGGTCGGCGGCGAAGGTGAAGCGCGACCGCCCGTCGGGGCGCCCGTCCTCTCCGGCCGGGCGGGTGGCGACGCCGACGGTGACGGCCGACTCGCTCTCGGCGGCGGGCGCATCGTCGGTCGCGAGGACGGCGGTGCCGGGGGCAGCCATCGCGGCGGACGGCATCCCGAGGCCGGCGATCATCGCCGCGGTGACGAGGGATACGGCACCCAGAGCCGGGAGGCGGTGCCGCAGGGTCGAAGAGAACACGCTCTATCTCCGCAGGTGGGGGCGACACGAGCGTGTCGCCGAGGTAAACGAGGGCTGATGGTGTGGCAGCACGGGGGGATCGCGAGGATCCCCCCGTGCCACCGGCGCCGGTCAGCTCACTTGGAGGTGAGCGTGACCGTCAGGGTCGACGTGTAGTCGCCCGTCTGCGCGTCCTTCGGGGCGGTGAAGGTGAGGTCGGCGTCGAAGAGCGCACCGGTGGTGAGCGTCGTGACGGCCGTGCTGGAGGCGATCTTCGAACCCGTGCCGACGGTCACGCCCGTGATGGGGGTGTAGCCGGTGTAGGCCTTGGGCGCCACGGCGAGCGCGGTGGCGGGGATCTCGTCGCCCGCGCCGTTCTTGAAGGGGGTCCACGCGGCGGTGAGGTCCCAACCCTTGAGAACGTTGCGGTCGTCGATGACGGTGACCTTGCCGAGCGACTTCGTGACGCTCTTGTCGCGCGCCACGCTGCCGAAGTCGACCTTGGTGGCCTCGGCGTTCAGCGACCACAGGTCGCTCGCGGTGACCGCGGCCGACAGGTCGACGGCGTCGGTGGTGGTGTCACCGGCAGCGGACTGCTTGGTGAAGGTGTCCCAGGCCAGGACGGTGTACGTCGCGTCGCCGGGGGCCACCAGGGCGATGGTGTGCTCGCCGCCCGGCAGGCTCGAGATGTCCACCGAGAAGTTGCCGTTGCCGTCGTCGGTGACCTGACCGAGGTCGGTCGGGTCGGACCAGGCCCACGCCTCGAGGGTCTTGCCCTTGTTGGCGGCCCCCGCGGGAACGGTGATCGTCTTCGCGCCCTTGGCGGGGTCGGCCACGTCGACCTTGTTCGCCGAGGAGCCCGAGGGCTTCGTCGGCGCGGTCGGAGCGGCCGCGTCCACCGTGCCGGTGAACGCCTTCTCGTTGCTGCCCGCGCTGTTGGTGGCCACGACGGTGAAGCTGTAGGAACCGGCCGTGGTGGGCGTGCCCGACACGACACCGGTCGCGCTGTCGAGGGTCAGACCGGCGGGAAGGGCCCCACCGTCCTTGATCGACCACGTGATCGGGGCGGTGCCGTCGGCGGTGAGCGTCTGCGAGAACGCCGCACCGACCTTGGCCGAGTCGAGAGCGGTGGTCGTGATGGTCGGAGCCGTGGCCGAGGGGCCGGAGCTCTGCGGGTCGAACGTCCAGTCGCCGCCGGGCTTGACGTGGATGCCCACGTACTTCACGCCGGCATCCGCGATGTTCAGACCGTTGTTGCGGGTCCACGCGAAGCCGAGGCTGAAGTCACCGCCGTTCGCCTTGACCTGGGCCCAGTTGCCGAACAGGAAGCCCGAGAGCGTCAGGTTCGGGGCCATGATGTCGACCGTGCCGGGGGTCAGGGCGCCGTCGCTGGACGCCGTCCAGGCCGACATGGTGGTCTCCTTGCCCTGGGGGGCGATGAAGTACGCGACACCGGTCGCGTCGGCCGTGCCGGGGAACAGCACCGAGATGTCGTCGACGGTCGGTCCGGGCGTCGCGAGGATCTGCGAATCCCAGTGCAGGACGGTGTCGTCGGGGAGGAGGTGACCGTCGCCGCCGTCGAGGAGGTAGAACTGCGGCGTACCCGTGGCCGCGTTCGCCGCGGTGGCCGAGAAGCCGCCCGCGAGAAGCGAGACCGCCGTCGCCGCGGCGACGATCGTCCCGAACTTCTTGATGTTCATGAGGTGGAGTCCTTTTCCGTTCTCAGAGGTCACAGCGTCGCGAACGCGCGCTGGATGGTGGTGGTGGAGGGGGCGAGGAAGCCGAACTTCTTCTTCACCGCGCCGACGGAGGTCGGCAGCGAACCGAAGCTGGTGAGGCTGTTGGTGACCGACGGGTTGACGAGGTTGGCCAGGCCCGCGTCGTACTTGTCGTCACTCGGAACGATGCGGGCGTACTCGACGACCAGGTAGGTGTCGCGGCCGAAGGTCGCGTCCTTGTAGAAGTCGATGTTGGGGACGAGGTTGGGCGCGGTGCCCGTGAAGGCGGGCTCCTGGTTGACGGGCGAGCCGAACTTCACACCGGAGGTCGTCGTGGTGTTGACTCCGGTGGCGCCGTTGGCCTGGGCGATCCAGCTGGCGGCGCTGAACGGGATGAGGTCGTTCGTCCCGAGCACCGACGCGTCGTTCTCGGGCGTGGTGCCGTTGGCGTCGGTGACGCACGAGCCGAGGGTCGGGTTTCCGATCGCGCCCAGGAAGAACGAGCGCGTGCCCGAGCCGTTCTGCGGCAGGCGCGGGTTGACCGCGACGCCGCCGACCGAGGTGGTGCTGCATTCGTAGATCGACTTCAGCTGCGCGGGGCTCAGCGTGGCCCACGACGAGTCGCCGCCCTTGTACGCGAAGCCCACGGCGTCGCGCCCGAAGGGGATGTAGGCGAGCAGACCGTTGGCGTTCGCGTTGGTGCCCGGGCCGCTCGAGGAGCGCGCGATGTCGACCTGACCGGTGATCGTGCGGGCGGGGACCCCCTTGTTGCCCGAGTAGGCGGCACCGGTGATCGAGGCGCGGAGCGCCGTGACACCCGCGCCCGAACCGGCGGGACGGCCGAAGAACGGACCGCCCTGCTTGGTCTGGATGGCCGTGGAACCGAACGCGTCGAAGCTGCCGAGCGTCTTGTTGGTGGAGGTCACACGGACGAGCGAGCCCGTGAGGGTAGTTCCGTTCGTGATCGCGTTGGCCGCGTCCTGCAGCGTGTCGGAACCGACCAGCGAGTAGCTGTTCGAGACCGGCTCGGCCGAGGCCATGGAGGCGACGCCGAGGCCGGCGATCGCGATACCGCAAGCCGCGCCCATGGCGGCCAGCTTCTTGAGCTTCAACTCAATGCCTTTCGATTGGTGTGGTGCACAGATGTGATTCGGGTGTTCAGTTGCGAGAGGACGGGTCTGGGGAACGGAGACCGGCGCGGCGTCAGAGCCGTCGGCGCAGTCGTCCGAGGAGGGGCACGGCGAAGGCGGCGGCGAGCCCGCCCGCGACGCTGGCCGGGAGCGCGGCCGGCAGGGCGCCCATGTCCGGATCGTCGGGTGTGGTGCCACCCGTCCGAGCGGGGGCGGCGGAACCGGATGCCACGGGGTCCGGGGCGGAAGCCTGCGCCGGGGCAGCGGGTGCGGGGGCGGCTGCGGCCGGGGCGCTGCCGACGACACCGCCGCTGGGGAAGGGCACGCCCGCCGCGGGGCCGTTCGCCGTGGGGGTCGGTGTGCCGCCGAGGGTCGGCATCCGTCCCGCCTCGATATCGTCCGCGGCCGTGAGGGCGAGGGTCTGCCATCCTTCGGGGAGCGGAACGAATCCCTGCGGCAGCTGCCCGGGGGCCGTTCCCGGACGCTGCCCGTCTTTCGCGGCGAAGCGGATGAACGCGGCATAGCTCTTGCGGAGCTCCGCGTCGGAGGACTTCGGGTTGACGGCCGCGTAGACGGGCATCGTGAGCGGGTACGCGCCGCGCGCGGCGATCGCACTCGGGGAGGTGGGGTCGAACGACACGACCTGCGCCTGTCCGGCGGTCGGCGTCATGGCCGCGGCCGCGGCGGCCATGGCATCCGTCGTCGCCCCGACGAACTCCCCCGCCGGATTCTTCAACGACGCGGTGACGATCTGGTACCGGGCCGCGGATGCCGTGTCGGTCACCGCCACGACCGCCTGACGCCCGGGCAGGCTCCGGTCGGCTTTCCCGTACTTCGGCGGCACGGCGATCGGATCCCACGCCCCGAGCGTCAGACCGTCGCCGCGCAGCGTGTTGTACGCGCCGGAATCGAGATCATTGACGTAGGGACGCCAGGTCACGAGGTTGACCGGTCCCGCCGACGGCGTCTCGGCCTGCTCGACCGGGTCGGCCTTGGGGAAGTCTTCGCGCGGCAGGGTCAGCGCGGCCTTCGTGGGGTTCTTCTCGGCATCCGTCGAGCTCCACGGATTGACCGTCATCCCCCATTCGTCCGGGGTGCCGGCGAGGAACTGACGAGCCGATTCGTCACTCATCACGTACTGCCAGATCGCCCACGCGGCGTCGGAGCGCCCCTGCGGGACCAGCGCGTCGGCGAGAGAGGCCGCGGCGAGCGCCTGGTACTTCCACTCGGGATCGTTGATCGCGAGGAAGTCGGGGTCGCTGACGAGGTTGCGCGGGTTGTACACGCGCTCATCGCCGTCCTTGTGACTCAGATGGTCGCGATCGGCGAAAGTCGGCAGCGAGTCCAGGTACGAGTTCGTGAGCAGCTTCGCCACGAGTCGCGGGGTCAACCGGAGAGAGGTGAAGGGCAGTCCGACGCGCTTCTGGACGTCCTCGGGAACGGTGTCGTCTCCGGGGCGCGGGTTCCGGTCGATCGCGAACGAGATCGCCGCTCCCGTGATGGCCACGGGGGCGTACCGCAGCGAGTCGGTGCCGAGGCTCGGATCCAGGGGGCGCGAGGTCAGGGCCAGCGGCGCCGGTGCGGTGCCGTTCGCCGCGCGCGCCGCGTCGGACTCCGCCCCGGTGATGGCCGAGTAGACCGAGCCGCCCGACTGGTTGCACACCACGGGCTGCCACGACGAGACCGCCCGGCTGATCAGCTCGCTTCCCGCGAGCTGCCGCTCGGCCGCGCCGATGGGGCACCGGACGCCCAGGGGTTTGAAGTCGAGCTTGACCGCGATGCGGTGCTTCCACGCGTCCCAGAAGAGCCCCGACTTCGTGATGAAGGAGGCCCCGCCGTCCTGCTGCCCGCGGGGCAGGATGACCAGCCAGCAGCTCGAACCGGACACGCTGCCGTCGGCAGCCGTCACGGGTGAACCGCAGCCGAGACCCTGCGACTGCAGCGCGGTCTGGACCTCGAACTTCACCGACCCGGAGCCGTCACCGCCGGACCCCGCCCACGACACCATGTTGGTCGTGTACTTCGAGAAGAACTCGTTCGTGTTCATGTCGGCCAGGACGTCTTTGCCGTCGGCGTCCTTGGTGTACGAGTAGGCACCGTCGACGACATTGGCGACGGTGCGGCCGTTCGCCCCCCGGAAGGGAATGGACGTGTAGGTCGGGGTGGCGAACCCGTCGCCGAAGACCGTGTAGGGCTTGTCCTCCGCGGCGACCGAGGCATCGGTGTCGCGGGGATCGTCGCGGTGCGAGCCGGGGACGCCCCCGAGTCCGTACTGGCAGGTCGTCCGGTCGGGGGTGCCCGGATGCGCCGGATCGTCGCCCCAGCACTGGAAGACCTGCAGGAAGTCGGCCCCGCCGATCTGCGAGCTCGGCACGGTCGAGGGCTTTCCCCCCGTCCACGACACGACGATGCCCTGCGACTCCAACGCCCGCGTCTGCGAGACGGTCACCGAGAGGTCGGGGAACGGGGCGTTCTCGACGTCGAGGTCTTGATCCTTCGCCGTGACGGTCACCGCGGAGGAGTCGTCCGCCACGGCCGACGGAGCGATCGCGGACAGCGCGCCGGTCCCACCGGACAGGGCGAAGATCGTCAGACCCGCGAGAGTGCCGACGACGACGGATGCCAGGGCCCGGCGCCCGCGCGACACGACACGGTCCGCGGCCCGGGCACCGGATGCCATCCGTGTGCGTCGTCCCGCGGAGCGGGACGCAGCGGTTCGCCGCTCACGGTGTTCAGACACGAGGTTTCCTTTGCAGAGTGCTTCTCGAAGAAGCGTCGAGACAAGTGGACGGGCGGCGGGTGACGGCGGGATGAACGCGGTGTCAACGAGGCACCGCCGCGGTGGCTGCAACGCTTGAACGTTGCAAAATCCCCGATCAGAGTGGCCTTTTTCCTCCGCGGGATCGACGGCCGACGACGGGCGGGATGAGGATCGCGGCGACCACGAGCAGCCCCGCCGCGAGCATGATGATCTGGGGCGTCCCCCACCCGTTCTCGGCGAGCGAGAAGGGGGCCGAGACGGCGGCCGACGTCCCTCCCGCTGCCGCCGAGACGAGGTTGCCGTTCGCGTCGTACACCGGATCGGCCGCCGTGCCGCCGGTCGTCCCCGGTGCCGTGCCGGCCGCACCCGCGTCGGTTCCACCGCCCGTCGTGCCCGCGGTGCCCGCCGCGGCGTCCGCGCTGTTCGCGCCGCCGCTCACCCCGCCCGTTCCGGTGGTCGGCGTCTCCTCCTGCGCACCGCCGGTGCCCTCGACGCACTGCGTCGCACCCTTGCGGTCGCACTCGGGCGGTGCCGGCGCGGTGAGCGCCAGCTGGTTGTTCTCCGGGGAGTCGCCGGGCTTGAAGGTCGGGTTGTTGCAGTTGTTGAAGTCGACGCCGCCCTCGGTGCCGGGGATCCTCTTGAGCACGTCGGATCCGGCCTGGACGAGGTTCATCGGCAGCGGCGAGTACCCCAGGGCGGACGCCTGCTGCTGCCCCTCGCACAGCATGTACGTGGCGAAGCGGCTCAGGGTGCGGCCCTTCTCGGGCGTGAACACCTTGTTGGTCTCGGTCGGCACGATCATGTACGAGTAGCTCGACATGGGATACGCGCGCGGATCGTTGCTGTTGTAGACCCCATCGAGGTTCTGCGTCAGATCGTTGTTGATCTGGGCCGACATCAACGCGACCGCGACGGACTGGTAGGTCGGTTCGACGTAGTACCCGGCGTTGTTGAGCATCTTGACGACGGGGAAGCCGGACTTCATCGCGTACGAGTACTCGACATAGGTGATCGCTCCCTCGCCGTAGTTCTGGCTCACGTAGCCCGCCACGCCCAGCGAACCGTTCTGCCCCTTGAAGGCGTCGGTGACCTGCGGGAACTGCGACCGCATGCCGTAGGTCCAGATGCTCCCGAACTGCTTCGACATCCACAGCGTGAACTGCGCGCTCGTGCCCGACCCGTCGGAGCGGTACACCGGCGTGATCGAGACATCGGGCATCGCGAGCGCCGGGTTGTCGGCCTGGATGGCCGGGTCGTTCCATTTCGCGATCTGGCCCGCGAAGATCTTCGTGATGACCTCGCCCGAAAGACGCAGGTTGGTGACCCGCTTGCCGCCGATCTTGAGGTTGTACATGAGCGAGGTGCCGCCGGCGACGATCGGCATGTACGCGTACCCGCTCGTGGGGTTCTCGGGCGGGGAGTTGTCCTCGGGCTGACTCTGGAAGGGGATCTCGCTGACGGCGAAGTCCACCGTCTGATTGATGAAGTCGTTCCGCCCCGCCGACGAACCGGTCCCCGAGTAGTTCACGGTCATGCCGTAGTTGTTCGCGACGTTCTTGCGCCACTGATCGAGCGCGTTCTGCGACCAGGTCGACCCCGAACCCGAGATGGGGACGTAGCCGTCGGCCTGAGCGGGAACGGGCACCAGAGCCACGAGCGTCACGACCGCGAGGATGGCCGCGGTGCGGCCCAGGCGGCGACGAAGGTTCACGACGGGTTCTCCTCGGGGGATCGGGGACGAGCGGCGGGGGCTGCGCGCCCGCCGAAGAACGGGACACGGGATGCCGTGGACAAGCGCCGCACGGCCCGCGAGTGCTGCGCGGGATCCGCGCTGATGCGACGCAGGTCTCGCGCCGACGCGGCCATCGCGGCGCGACGCTGACGGTCCGAGAGCTGACCCGGACCACGTCCGCCGATGAGGCGGGCGATGATGAAAAGCGTCAGGACGAGCAGGACGAGGGTCGCCGCCGCACCGAAGCCGCGGGCGATCATGTTCGGCTCGGGCGACTTGACGAAGTCGAAGACCTGCAGCGGAAGCGAGATCATCGGCCCCGAGAAGGGGTTGAGGTTCATCTGCGCCGTGACGCCGGAGGTCAGCAGCACGGGCGAAGTCTCGCCGATCCCTCGGGCCGTCCCGAGGATCACCGCGGTGACCAGTCCCGAGCGCGACGTCGGCAGCACGACGTTCCACACGGTGCGCCAGCGACTCGACCCGAGGGCGTACGAGGCCTCGCGGAGATTGTGGGGAACCAGGCGCAGCACCACGTCGGAGGCGCGGATGATGATGGGCAGCATCATCACGCTGATGGCGATGGATGCCGCGAAGCCCGAGCGCTCGTGGGTGATGAGGGTGACGACGGCCGCATAGACGAACAGGCCCGCCACGATCGAGGGCAGTGCCGTCATGGCATCCGACACCGTCCGCACGAAGCGCGCGAAGGGTCCGCCGACCTCGTTGAGGAACACGGCGGTCATCACGCCCAGGGGAATGGTGATGACGAGCGCGATACCGATCTGGATGAGCGTCCCCACCACGGCGTGGGCGATACCGCCCACGGTCAGGGGGTCGAGCGGGCCCGCCGTCGTCATGGTCTCGACGAAGAAGTTGCCGTGGAACAGCGCCGAGGATCCCCGGATCAGCGTGAAGAAGAGCACGAACGTCAGCGCTCCGAGCAGCAGGATCCCGGCCGAGTAGAACAGCGCCGTCACGATGCGCTCGCGCACCGCGAGGCGGTCGGCCCTCAGCGAGGACATGACCGCGTAGATGCCGAGGAACGCGATGAACGACAGCACCGCCCAGCCGATGCCGCCCGTCATCGGGGTGAGCCAGCCGAACAGCAGCGACGAGAGCGCGAGGCTCGCGGCCATGCTGCCGAGCAGGTCGAACCGATCGCCGAAGGGCACGGTGCGCAGGTCGCGGCGCTCTCCCACGTGACCGTCTCGGAGGGGAATCGTCGTGCGGATCGGCTCACGCGGCACGCCCTCGTCGGCGGTGGGCGCCTCGGGGGTGACGATCGCCATCAGGTGCTCTCCGCCCCGGATCGACTGCGAGCCACGATCGTGGACGCCGTGAAGTTCACGATGAGCGTGATGATGAACAGCACCAGGCCCGCCGCCATGAGCGCAGACAGACCGAACTGACTCGCCTCGCCGTAGCGCAGGGCGATGAGGGCCGACACCGAGTTCGTTCCCGTCTTCAGCAGTTGGGTGTTGATGGTGAAGATCGGGGAGATGATCATGACCACCGCGATCGTCTCGCCGAGCGCACGCCCGAGGCCCAGCATGGTTCCGCCGATGATCCCGCCGCGGCCGAAGGGCAGGACGACCGCGCGGATCATTCCCCAGCGCGTCGATCCGAGCGCCAGCGCCCCCTCGCGCTCCCCCAGCGGCGCCTGCGAGAACGCCTCGCGCATGACCGAGGTCTGGGTGGGCACCACCATGAGCGCGACCACGATGCCGGCGATGAACGCGGACGAGGTGAACGCCCCCGCCTCCGTGAGTCGGGTGCCCGCGGCATCCGTCACGTCGAAGATCGGAATCCAGCCGAAGTAGGTCGAGATCCACTCGGCGACCGGGATGACGTTGGCCTGCAGGAAGAACACCCCCCACAGCCCGAACACGACGCTGGGGACGGCCGCCATGAGATCGACCATGGTGATCAGGAACGACCGCAGCCGGGGCGGGACGATCTCGCTGATGAGCAGCGCCGTCCCGAGAGCCAGTGGGACGGAGATCGCCATCGCGACGAGCGCGATCGTCACGGTGCCGAACAGGACGGCGGCGACACCGAACGTCCCCGTCTCGGGCGACCACTCCTGCGTGGTGAGGAACGAGGGACCGGCGACGACGAGCGCGTCACCCGCCCGCGCCGTCAGGAACACGCCGACGGCGAGCATGACCGCCACGGTGATGATGCCGGCCGCGTAGGCTCCGCCGCGGAAGACCCGGTCGCCCACGACGGGGGCACTCCGCAGGGACCGGGGCTCCGGCGGTCCCGCCGGGCGCGACGGCAGCACCTCGGTGGTCAGATCGGTCATTCATGCTCCAGGGATCGCGGCCGCCGCAGACACTCGTTCCCGCCGATGACGGGTGGTGGCGGGCGGCGGCGGGCGGCTGTGCGAACGGCGATGCGTCTCGCTCGTCCGCCGGGAGCCGGCTCGGGTAACCGGCATGCGAGACGCTATGAGCGGGCAGTGAACGCGGCCGACCTCACCCCGCCACACGCCCTGGCCGACGGGTGAACGCTGGACGCGCGAAGGTGAACGACGGACGTCGATGGCGCCGGTGCACCGCACGCAACGCCGGAGCATGCCGTGGTCTCGCGCCACCCGGGCGCACTCCTCCCACGCGCGGGATCAGCGCGCCGGCGTGGGGGACGAAGTCGGAACGACCGTCGCCGTGGGCGACGGACTCGGCGTCGACGTGGGGGCGGGCGGCGAGACCGTGGGGCTCGGCAGCGGTGCCGCGGCGACGAGCACGCGGACGGCGCTTCCGAGCGCCACCGAACTGCCCGCGGCGGGTTCGCTCCCCAGGACGAGCCCGGGGGGCCGCTCCGAGACGACGGTCACTGTGGTCGACGTGAAGCCGGCCGCTCGCAGGTGCGCGTCCGCCGCCGCCGCATCCATGCCGGTGACGTCGGGAACCGCGTTCGAGCCGGATGCCACCGTGAGACGGACGATCGATCCCCGCACGACGGTCGTGCCCGCCGCGGGGTCGGACTCGAGGACGGTTCCCGCGGGCGCGACGTCGTCGCGCGTGCGCACGTCCCCCAGGCGGAGACCGGTCGCCGCGAGGGTCGAGTTCGCGTCGGCGACGGTGGTGAGGGCCGGGACGACCGCCGCCGCGATCGAGGCGGAGGGCGCCGCCGTCCCCGGCGTGGTCGCGGCCGTGGCGGACGGGGTCGCGGCGTCGTCGGGGGTGACGGTCTCGGCGGGGGGCGCCGTGCGTCCGGCGCCCGAGAGCAACGGCACGGCCGTGGCGGTGGCGACGAGCACGGCGATGATCGCGATGACGAGGCCCCATCCGGCGGCGCGGCGCTCGCGCGGGGGCTGCTCCTCGACGGGGGGCGGTGTCTCGGTGGCGGGAGGCGCGGATGCCGGTGCCGGTGCGGGTGCCAGTGCCCGCGTCGCTGCGGTCCTCGCCGTCGCGGCCGCCGGAGGTGCCGGCTGCGGGGCGTCGGGAGGCAGCGCCGCGAGGAGGGCGCGGCGCATCTCGTCGGCATCCGTGTACCGAAGCAAGGGATCCTTCAGCAGCGCGCGGACCACGACCCTGTCGATCGCCTGCGGGATCCCGCGTCGCCGCACCGACGGGACCGGTGGAGGCGCGTTCAGGTGCCCGCGCACGACGGCTGCTCGGTCGCCGCCCTCGAAGGGAGCTCGCCCCGTCAGGGCGAAGTAGAGCAGCCCGCCCACCTGATAGAGGTCGCCCGCGGGGCCGACCGCGCCCCCGGACAACTGCTCCGGAGAGGCGAAATGGGCGTTGCCGACGACCCCGGCCGTGGCCGTGGTGACGGAGCTGCGCAGCACGTCGTCGCCGTGAGCCGTGCGGCCCGCGGCATCGGCGAGACCGAAGTCGAGCAGCGTCGCCCGGAGTCCCCCGTCGACGCGACGTACGAGCACGTTCGCGGGCGACACGTCGCGATGGATCAGTTCGGCACGATGGGCGGCGGCGAGTCCGGACAGGACGTCCGAGCCCACATCGACGGCCTCGGCCGGGGAGAGCACGCCCTCGACGCGCACGTACTCGGCGAGCGTCCGTCCCTCCACGAGCTGCTGTGCGATCCACGCGATCGGTGTGTCACCGTCGAGGAAGGTGCCGAGGTCGACGATCGTGACGACGCAGGGGTGCGAGAGGGTGGCGATGCGCTTCGCCTCGTCGAGGAAGGCCGCGCGGACCTCGGGACTCTCGGACAGGTGCGGATGGAGGAGCTTCACGGCGACCCGGCGCCCGGTGACCGTGTCCTCCGCCGAGAACACCGACGCGGTACCGCCCGAGCCGAGGAGCCCACCGAGACGGAAGCGGCCGGCGATGACCCCCGCCCGCTCCCCGTCACCCACGGCGACGCCCGGGGGCGCGGGGACCGCGTGTCACGTCGTCCTGTCCAGCACGCGGGAACGTCGGCCGGAGGGGGTGCCGATGCTCACTCCGTCGACCACCTGCGCCGAGGCGAAGACGTTCACCGCCGTCCGACCGGCTGCCATGGCCTCCCCCGCCGACTCGTACCATCGGGCCGTCGTCACGACCGGCACCCCCGCGCTGCGCAGGATCCAACCGTGCTTGGTCGACCCGGGACCCCGGACGGCCGTCAACTGCAGGTCAGCGGCGCGGCTCTGCTCGCGCCGGGCGGCTGCGACGGCCGCCGCCGGAGAGGTATAGACCGCGGCACATCGCGCGAGTTCACGGTTGTTGGTCGCGAGTAACCGCCACACGCCGAAGACACCCAGCGAGACGATGTTCTCGCTCGGCGTCGCGACCTGGGCTTCGAGGTGCACCGCGGCCATCTCCGGGAGGAAGTACGAACGCAGCAACAACCACGCGGCGAGGCGCGGGTCGTAGTGAGAACGGAAGGTGTCGAAGATCACGCGCCCGGTGCGGGCGCGCGCGACGTCGAGTCGATCGCTCACGGAAAGCCCCTGTCTGACGGACTGAGCGTCGGACTTTCGGGTCGTCTCGAGCTGTTCCGCAGAACAGAAAGTGCCGTCCTGCCGTAGCCGCTGCGCGAGCAGGGGGTGAACGGACGGGTTACGACGTGGCAACGCTCGACGCCGCGCGTCATCACCTGCCGGGTGAACTGTCCGCGCGGGCGCGGAGGACGTTCAGAGGGTGCGTCGACCCTCGAAGGCGCGGCCGAGGGTGACCTCATCGGCGTACTCGAGGTCGCCGCCCACCGGGAGACCGGATGCCAAGCGCGTGACGCGGATCTCGAGGGTGTGCAGCAAGCGGCTGAGGTAGGTGGCCGTGGCCTCGCCCTCGAGGTTCGGATTGGTCGCGAGGATCACTTCTTGGACGGTGCCGTCGGCCAGACGCTGCATGAGCTGGGCGACGCGGAGGTCGTCGGGGCCGATGCCCGCGATGGGGCTGATCGCCCCGCCGAGCACGTGGTAGAGACCGCGGAACTCGCGTGTGCGCTCGATCGCGGCGACGTCTTTCGCGTCTTCGACCACGCAGATGAGGGCCGGGTTGCGGCGGGGGTCACGGCAGATCGAGCACCGCTCCTGTTCGGAGACGTTGCCGCAGATCTCACAGAACTTCACCTTGTCGCGGATCTCGCCGAGCAGCGTCGACAGGCGGGACACGTCGAAGCTCGGCGACTGCAGGATGTGGAATGCGATGCGCTGAGCCGACTTCGGACCGATTCCCGGGAGGCGGCCGAACTCGTCGATCAGGTCTTGGACGATGCCGTCGTACATCAGGTGAACCTCGCCGGGGGCTCGTAGGGCTCGTCGCGCAGGTACGTCGCGCCGAGCATCTGGCGGACGACGGCCTCACCGTATCGCTGGACCCCGCCGCGAAGCGGGGGCATGCGCGGAACCACGACCGGAGGAACGGGCGCATCGGGCGCTTCGTCGGCGGGCGGGATCACGTCGTCGTCGTCGACCTCGTCGGGCGCCGGCACCGACCGGGAGACCTCGGTCGAGGGAAGCACGCCACCCTCGCGGACGGCCGAGGCAGCCGCGGGCGCGACCGTCGGACGGGCCTCTTCGGGTTCGTCGTCGACGGCCAGGGCCGCGGCGGGAGATGCGACCGTCGGGGCGGCACCGGGGATCGGCGCCACCGCCCAGTCGGTCACGCTCGCCGAGTACGGTGCCGAGGACCGCGCGGGAGCGGCTGCGGTCGCTCCCACGCGGGGCGGGGCGGCCGGCGAGCCGGACCCGTTGCCGCGCGGGCCCCCCGGACCGGGGCCACCCGGGCCGTCGCCGTCGAGGCGCGCGAGATATTTCACGCGCACGCCGAGCACGGCGAGGATCGCTTGACGGAGGTCTTCGCTCGGACCGCCGTCGGCCGACCGCGTCTTGAACGCCGTCAGGTCGCTCCCCGTGCGGAAGAGGAGCGTCAGCACGTCGTCGTCGAAGGCGGCGACCGTCGCCGTCGAGACGATCAGCCACGACGGCCGACTGGCGACCTCGAGCTGAGCCAGGATCTCGGGCCACGCGTCGCGCACGTGTCCGAGCTCGATGGGCCCGACGGGGATCGCCGGCGGGGTCGGAGCGACCGGCTCGAGCGGGGAAGGGTCGGGGTCGGTGCCGGAGTCGGACACGAGGGTGTCCGACGCGGGGGCTGCTTCCGGGGTGGGGGCGGCCGGCCGGCCGGGGGCAGCCGTCGGGGCTGCCGTCGGCGCGGGAGCATTGCTTGCGCGCGTCGCGCTCGCACGGTCGGCGTCAGCGGCGGTGCCGTCGGCGGTGGGGGCGGTGTCGAACGGATGCGCCTCGTCGTGGGAGCCGGCGGCGGCGCTCGGAGCCGCTTCTCGCGCCGGGGCGCTCTGCTCGGGCGCGGCATCGACGGGACGGGGCTCGTCGTCGAGCGGCGGCGCGTCATCGTCGGTGAACGGCGGGGGCGCGTCGTCTTCGTCGGCGGGAGCGGCGCTCGGCGCGGCAGGAGACGCGGCGCTCGGCCCGGTGGCACTCGGCGCGGTAGCGCTCGGCGCGGGGGCGCTCTGACCCGCAACCGGCGGCGCGACGTCGGGCGCCGCGACATCGGGGGCCGCGACGCTCGGCGAGGCGATCGGCCTCGCAACGTCCGGAGCCGCCACGGGCGCCGCGACGTTCGGAGCAGCAGTCGGCGCCGCGACCGTCGGCGCAGCAACGGGCGGGACCGCGTTCGGCGCGGCAACCCGCGGCGACGCGATTCCCGGCGCCGCGATGCCCGGCGAAGCGATTCCCGGCGACGCGACGGCCGGTGACGCGACGGCCGGTGCGGCAGAACCGCTCTCCGGGGTCGCCGACCCCGGAGACGCGATGCGTGGCGTCGACGGAGCCGCAACGCGCGGAGCGCTGACGCCCCCCGGTGCGATGTCGGCCGCGGGAGACGCGGGCCGCCCGGTGGCGACCGGGGTCGCGGGTGCCGTCGCACGGGCAGCGTCGAGGTCGTGGATCGTCGCCGGGGACGAGCCCTGCGACACCCCGGCATGGGTGAGCACGCGGGCGACGAGCAGCTCGAGCTGCAGACGCGGCGAGGTGGCACCCGTCATCTCGTCGAGGGCGGCCACAACGAGGTCGGCGGTCCGCGATAGGCGCGCCACCCCGAACGCCATGGCCTGCCGGGCCATCCGCTCGAGCTCGTCGTCGGGAACGCCGCGCAGGACGGCGGAGGCGCCGGCACCGGTCGCCGCGACCACGATGAGGTCGCGCAGGCGCTCGAGCAGATCGTCGACGAAGCGACGCGGGTCTTGCCCGGTCTGCACCACGCGGTCGACCGCGGCGAACGCCCCGGCGCCGTCGTTCGCCGCGAAAGCGTCGACCACCTCGTCGAGGAGCTCGGAGTGGGTGTATCCCAGGAGGGCCACGGCACGCTCGTACCGCACGAGCACGTGGCCCGCGGCATCCGCGTCGCTGCCGGCGATGAGCTGATCGAGCAGCGACAGCGTGTCACGCGGCGAGCCCCCGCCGGCGCGCACGACGAGCGGCAGCACGCCGGCTTCGACTCCGACGTTCTCGCTCTCGCAGAGCTCTTGGACGTACTCGAGCATGGCGGCCGGCGGAACGAGCCGGAACGGGTAGTGGTGCGTCCGCGAACGGATCGTGCCGAGGACCTTCTCGGGCTCGGTGGTCGCGAAGATGAACTTCACGTGCGCCGGGGGCTCTTCGACGAGCTTCAGCAGGGCGTTGAAGCCCTGCTGCGTCACCATGTGCGCCTCGTCGAGGATGAAGATCTTGAACCGGTCGCGCGCGGGGGCGAAGATCGCGCGCTCGCGCAGATCGCGCGCATCGTCGACACCGTTGTGGCTGGCGGCGTCGATCTCGACCACGTCGAGCGATCCGCTTCCGCCGCGCCCCAGCTCGATGCAGCTGTCGCACGTTCCGCAGGGGGTGTCGGTCGGGCCGGCGGCGCAGTTGAGGCACCGGGCCAGGATGCGCGCCGACGTGGTCTTTCCGCAGCCGCGCGGACCCGAGAAAAGGTAGGCGTGGCCGACGCGATCGCTACGCAGGGCGGTCATCAGGGGCTCGGTCACCTGGGACTGCCCGATCATCTCGCCGAACGCCTGCGGGCGGTATCGGCGGTACAGGGCTGTCGTCACCCGACCAGCCTACGGCGTCCCTCCGACATCGCGTCCGCCGTCCGGCCCTCCGGCGGCTGCGCACCGCGTCCGCGTACGCCGGCCATCGCCGCACCGCGTGATGAGGGGCGGATCAGGGAGGAGGGGAGGACGCTGAGGTCCTTAGCATCCTCCCTTCCTCCCTCGCCCTCCGCTCGTCACCGGTCCCCGCCTCGGAAACCCGACCGCAGGAAAAACAGAACGCGGCGGCACCTCGAAAGGCACCGCCGCGTTCGAGAAGTGACGTCAGACGTCGAGACCGACCGCGACCGGCTCGTCGTCGTCACCCACGACGGGGATGGATGCCGTGACGATCGGCACGGAAGCGAGCAGCAGCGTGCCGTCCTCGCGCACCGACCCCTCGAGCTGTCGGATCGAGGGGCGCCCCGGCCGCACGGGTCCCTGCCCGTGCAGGGCGACGCGCACCGACTCGCCGGGGGCGACCGTGTACTCCACGTCGCGCACGGCGAACTCGACGGGCTCGCCGTCGCCGCTCGCGTGCAGCGTCAGAGCGGTCGCGGTCAGGGTCACGTCCAGTCGCGTGCCGTGCCAGTGCAACACGTACGACAGCTCGGGCCAGTCCGCCGGCAGGCGCGGGTCGAAGGTCAAGCGCCCGAAGTGGTCGCGCATGCCGCCGAAGCCGCTGACGAGCGCCGTCCAGACACCGCCGGCCGACGCCACGTGCACGCCGTCGGAGGCATTGTGGTGCAGGTCGCCGAGGTCGACGAACGCGGCCTGACGGAAGTACTCGAGGGCGAGGTCCTGGTATCCCACCTCGGCCGCGAGGATCGACTGCACGACCGCGGACAGCGTCGAGTCGCCCGTGGTGAGCGGGTCGTAGTACTCGAAATCGGCGAGCTTCTCGGCATCCGTGAAGTGATTCCCCTGCAGGAACAGCGCCAGCACGACATCCGCCTGCTTGAGCACCTGGTAGCGGTAGATCACCAGCGGGTGGAAGTGCAGCAGGAGGGGACGCTGGTCGGGCGGGGTGTTCTCGAGGTCCCAGATCTCGCGCTCGAGGAAGACCGCGTCCTGGGGATGGATGCCGAGCGCCGGGCTGAACGGGATGTGCATCGCCTCGGCCGCCCGGTCCCAGCGCTCGGGCTCGGACGGGTCGAGGTTCATGCGGTCGGCCATATGGGCGTACGCGTCGGGGTTGTTCTCGGCGAGCTCGCGCACGGTACGCGCGGCGAAGCGCAGGTTGAAGCGCGCCATGACGTTCGTGAACAGGTTGTCATTGACGACCGTGGTGTACTCGTCGGGACCGGTCACGCCGTGGATGTGGAACGAGTCGTGCTCCTCGCCGCCGTCGCTCGAGCGCCAGAAGCCGAGCGTCGACCACAGTCGCGCCGTGTCCACCGCGATGTCGACGCCCTCGCGGGCGAGGAACTCCTCGTCGCCGGTGGCGCGCACGTACTTCGCCAGAGCGAAGGAGACGTCGGCGTTGATGTGGTACTGCGCGGTGCCGGCGGCGTAATAGGCCGAGGCCTCTTCGCCGTTGATCGTGCGCCAGGGGAACAGCGCGCCGGCCTCATTGAGCTGGTGCGCGCGCTTCCGGGCTGCCGGGAGCATGAGATAGCGCATGCGCAGCGCGTTCCGTGCCCACAGCGGCGAGGTGTACGCGAGGAACGGCAGGACGTAGACCTCGGTGTCCCAGAAGTAGTGGCCGCTGTAGCCGGAGCCGGTGACGCCCTTGGCGGGAACGCCCTGGCCGTCGGCGCGGGCCGCGGCCTGCGCGAGCTGGAAGAGACACCAGCGCGTGGCCTGCTGCAGATCGCCGTGGCCGCCGATGCGCACGTCCGAGCGGTCCCAGAACGCCGCGTACCAGGCGATCTGCTGCTCGACGAGACCCTCGACCCCGGTCTCGCGCGCGCGGTCGAGCGTGCGACGGCACCGGTCCAGAAGCTCACCCGTGGGCACGCCCCGGGAGGTGTGGTAGCTCACGAGCTTGGTGATGGTCGTCGGGACGCCGGCCCGCGCGTCGACGCGGAAGACGTTCTTCGCGATGTCGGGCTCGATGAGCTGACGCGAGGTCCACTCGTTCGCGGTGTCGACGAGGTGATCGGCGACGACGGCGAGCGTCATCCCCGACTCGGTCACCTCGTAGCTCAGCGCGGAACGGTCGCCGTCCTGCCAGTACTCGCGCGGCTGGAGCACGCGGTCGCTGAGCTTCTCGGTCTTCCGCGGGTCGAATCCGGCCTGCTTGGATGCCATCGGCGAACCGCCGTAGATCCCCTCGCCGTCCTGCCGGTTCAGTAGCTGGCTGCTCACCGAGACGGGTGCATCCGAATCGAGCACCGTGACGGTGAGTCGCAGCACCGCGAGGTGCTTCTCGTCGAACGAGACGAACCGCTCGTCCTCGATCCGCACGTGCTTGCCCGCGGGCGTGACCCACAGCAGGCTCCGGCGCAGGATGCCCTGACGCATGTCGAGCACGCGCTCGTACTCGCGCACGTCGGCGACGTCGAGCGAGAGCGGCTCGTCGTCGACGTAGACGCGCATGACCTTGGCATCCGGTGCGTTGATGATCGTCTGGCCGACCTCGGCGAAGCCGTACGCCTGCTCCGCGTGACGGATCGGGAACGTCTCGTGGAAGCCGTTGATGAACGTGCCCTGCTCGTGCGCGAAACGCCCCTCGATGGGATTTCCGCGCAGGCCGAGGTAGCCGTTGCCGACCGAGAAGAGGGTTTCGGTGACACCCACGTCGTCGACCGAGAACTCGGTCTCGATGAGGCGCCATTCGTCGATGGGGAAACGATCGCGATCGATCATCGGGCGTGCCTTCCAGTGGCGAGGTACGGGTCAGCTCGCGCGCGGGACTCGGGTGTGCGCGCGAGGGATGGAGCTCAGGATGCCGCGAGGCGACGGCTCAGTCTACGAACGCCGCGAGGTCGTCGACGACCACCGTGGCACCCGCCGCCGTGAGATCGTCGGCTCCGACGCCGCGATCCACGCCCACGACCACCGCGTACCCGGCTGCGGCCGCGGAACGCACGCCGCTCAGCGCGTCTTCGACGGCGACCGATCGCGCGGGATCGACGCCCAGCAGGCGGGCCGCTTCGGCGAACACGTCGGGAGCCGGCTTGGAGGCCAGGTGGTCGCGCTCGGCGATGACCCCGTCCATGACGACGGGGAAGCGGTCGCGCAGCCCCGCGGCCTCGAGCACCTCGACGGCGTTCTTCGAACTCGACACGACGGCGATCGGAGTGCCCGCGGCCTGAAGGACGTCGAGCAGGGCGACGGATCCCGGGTACGGCGCGATGCCCTCGGCGCGGAGGATGCGCGAGAACACGGTGTTCTTGCGGTTGCCGACACCGCAGACGGTGTCTTCGGACGGGTCGTCAGACGGATCGCCCCACGGCACCTCGACGTCGCGGCTGCGCAGCAGGCTCGCGACGCCGTCGTAGCGCTTCTTGCCGTCGACGTACTCGAAGTAGTCGCGATCGGTGTACCGCGGCTCGATGTTCCACGCCGCGAAGAGCTCGTCGAACATCTCTTTCCAGGCCCGCATGTGGACCTCGGCGGTCGGCGTCAGCACGCCGTCGAGATCGAACAGCACGCCCTCGTACGAGGTGAGGTCGGGCAGGGCGGGGGTGTCGGTCACGGCATGCTCCCGGTCGGCGGAATGGTCGGCGAGACGTGCTCAGCGTAGTGGCGAGGGGTGACTCACGAGGTGACCGACAGCGTCTGACGGGCGATCTCGAGCTCCTCGTTCGTGGGAACCACGAGCACCTCGACACGCGAGGAGTCGGACGAGATCCGGCGGATGCCGCGTTCCCGCGTCGCATTGCGGTCGGGGTCGATCTCGACGCCCGCGAAGCCGAGGGTCGCCATGGCCTCCTCGCGCACGCGGATCGAGTTCTCCCCCACCCCGGCGGTGAAGGAGATCACGTCGACCCCGTCGAGCTGGGCGAGGTACGCCCCCGCGTAGGCGCGGAGCCGGTGGACGTAGACGTCGAAGGCGAGTTGCGCCGCCGGGTCTCCGGCGTCCCTCCGCTCACCGATGTCGCGCATGTCGCTCACGCCCGCGAGGCCCAGGAGCCCGGAGCGCTTATTGAGCAGCGTGTCGAGGTCGGCGATCGACATGTCGGCGCGGCGGGCGAGCTGGAACAGCACGGCGGGGTCGAGGTCGCCCGAGCGCGTACCCATGACGAGTCCCTCGAGCGGCGTGAGGCCCATCGACGTGTCGACCGACCGACCGCCCTCGATGGCGGCGACCGAGGCACCGTTCCCGAGGTGGAAGACGATCTGCTTCAGCTCGCCGAGCGGGCGCCCGACGAAGGCCGCGGCGGCCTCGCTGACGAACTTGTGGCTCGTGCCGTGGAAGCCGTACCGGCGGATGCGGTGGGCCTCGGCGATCTCGCGATCGATCGCGTAGGTGTAGGCCTCGGGAGCGAGCGACTGGTGGAACGCGGTGTCGAAGACGGCGACGTGCGGCACGTCGGGGAAAGCCTTCTTCGCCGCAACGATGCCGGCGAGGTTCGCCGGGTTGTGCAGGGGGGCGAGCACCGAGAGCTCGTCGATGTTGATCTCGACGAGCGGCGTCACGACGGTGGGCTCGAAGAACCGCGCCCCGCCGTGGACCACGCGGTGACCGACGGCGACGGGCGAATGCTCGTCGAGCGAGGGGCCGTGCGCGGCGAATGCGTCGAGCATGACGGCGAATCCCGCGGTGTGGTCGGGGATCTCGCGCTCGATCGTGTACGTGGCCTCCGTCACCGTCGGCGCGGGGTCATCGGGGGCGGCCAGGGCTGCGGCGGCGACGGTGTGCTTCGCGACGCCGGTACCCTCACCGATGCGCTCGACGAGCCCCGAAGCCAGGACCTGTTCGCGGTCCATGTCGAGCAGCTGGTACTTGAATGACGACGACCCGCTGTTGACGACGAGCACCACGCTCACTTGCTGCTCCCCTGCGCCTGGATCGCGGTGATCGCGATGGTGTTGACGATGTCGTCGACGAGGGCGCCGCGGGACAGGTCGTTGATCGGCTTGTTCAACCCCTGGAGGACCGGCCCGATGGCGACGGCTCCGGCCGAGCGCTGCACGGCCTTGTAGGTGTTGTTGCCGGTGTTGAGATCGGGGAAGACGAAGACCGTGGCGCGACCGGCGACCTCCGAGCCCGGCATCTTCGCCTTCGCCACGGCCGCGTCGGCCGCGGCGTCGTACTGGATCGGACCTTCGACGAGGAGCTCCGGCGCGCGTTCGCGGACGAGGGCTGTCGCGGCACGGACCTTCTCGACGTCGGCGCCGGTGCCCGATTCGCCCGTCGAGTACGAGAGCATCGCCACGCGCGGCTCGATGCCGAACTGCTCGGCCGTGGCCGCGGACGACACCGCGATGTCGGCCAGCTGCTCACTGGTCGGGTCGGGGATGACAGCGCAGTCGCCGTAGACGAGGACGCGGTCGGCGAGGGCCATGAGGAAGACGCTCGAGACGACCGAGACGCCCGGGGCCGTCTTGATGATCTCGAAGGCGGGGCGGATGGTGTGGGCCGTCGTGTGGGCGGCGCCCGAGACCATGCCGTCGGCGAGGCCGAGGTGCACCATGAGCGTGCCGAAATACGACACGTCCGTGACGGTGTCGGCTGCCTGGGCGTACGTGACGCCCTTGTGCGCACGGAGACGGGCGTACTCGGTCGCGAACTTGTCGACGTGCACGGCATCGAAGGGGCTGAGCACCTCGGCATCGCGGATGTCGATGCCGAGCTCGATCGCGCGCCCGCGGACCTCGATCGGCTCGCCGAGGATCGTGAGGTCGGCGATACCCCGCGAGAGCACGGTGGCCGCCGCCCGGAGCACACGGTCGTCGGTGCCCTCGGGCAGCACGATGCGGCGCCGGTCGGTGCGCGCCCGGTCGACGAGGCCGTACTCGAACATCAGCGGGGTGACGACGCTGGGGCGGGCGACGCCGAGTTCGCGGGTGAGCAGTGCGGTGTCGACGTGCCGCTCGAACATCGCGAGCGCGGTGTCGTAACGACGCTGCGAGTCGGCGGCGAGGCGACCGCGCGTGTTCATGATGCGGACGGCCGTGTCGTAGGTGCCGAGGTCGGTGGCGATGATCGGCAGGGGCGAGCCGAGGCCGTCGATGAGCCGGACGATCGGATCGGGCAGCTCGAACCCGCCGTTGAGGACGATGCCGGCGAGCGACGGGAACGTCCCCGAGGCGTTGGCGAGGAGCGTGGCGAGCAGGACCTCACTGCGGTCGGCGGGGATGACGATGACGGCCGACTCTTTGAGCCGCGGGAGGACGTTGACCATCGACATCCCGGCCACGACCACCCCGAGCACCTCACGGGTGAGCAGCTCGGGGTCGCCCTTGATGAGTTCACCCTTGACCGAGCGCAGGACGCCGC
Source organism: Microbacterium sp. S1037 (assembly GCF_048381605.1). Classification (NCBI taxonomy): domain Bacteria; kingdom Bacillati; phylum Actinomycetota; class Actinomycetes; order Micrococcales; family Microbacteriaceae; genus Microbacterium; species Microbacterium sp. S1037. Next base: position 463,976 of record NZ_JBLWIG010000003.1, on the reverse strand, counting down.
GCATGGACGGGGCGATGAGGAAGCGGTCTTCGGGGAGAGCCCACACCGGCACGGGCCGACGCTCGGCCGACGGGGTGACGGGAACGGTGTCGATGACCTGACGAACGGATGCCACGACACCGTCGAGCCGTTCGGGGTCGGCGCGGTTCACGATGACGGCGAACACTTCGGCGCGCTCGTGCAGGAGTTCGGCGACCGCGAGCGACGCGATCTGACCGACCTCGTGCGGGGTCCGCGCGACCGACAGGCCGAGCGTCTCGCCCTGACCCTGCTGGGCACGACCGCCGAGGACGAGAAGCACCGGGGCACCGAGATTGGCCGCGATCCGCGCGTTGTAGGCGAGCTCGGCGGGGCTGCCGACGTCGGTGTAGTCACTGCCGATGACGACCACCGCGTCGCACTGCGCCTCGACGGCCTTATAGCGCTCGACGATGCGACCGAGGGCCGCGTCGGCGTCGTCGCGGACGTCGTCGTAGGTCACGCCGACGCAGTCGTCGTAGGCGAGGTCGACGCCGTCGTGATCGAGCAGCATCTCGAGCACGTAGTCGCGCTCGGCCGTGGATCGGGCGATCGGGCGGAACACCCCCACGCGCGGGGTGACGCGACTGAGGGCGTCGAGGACACCCAGAGCCACGGTGGATTTGCCCGAGTGCCCCTCGGCCGACGTGATGTAGATGCTCTGCGTCACGTGTTCCAGCCTATTGCGGAGCCCCGACATCGCTCCGTGGTTGCTTCGGCGTCGAGGGATACCTCAGGTGCGCGCCCGCCGCCTCGAGATCGGCCGCCAACGGGGTCGCCGGGTCGAGGTCGGCGACGATTCCCGTCACTCCGTCGAGGGGAAGGATGCCGAAGCGCGAGGCCGCACCCAGCTTCTCCTCGCTCGCGAGCACGAATGTCTCGGCGGCCCGCTCGGCGAGGACGCGCTTCATCGCCGCCTCGTCGGCATCCCCCGTCGTCAACCCCGCCGCGGGGTGTACGCCCGTCACGCCCAGGAAGAAGATGTCGGCGCTGATCCTCTGGGCGGCCTCGACCGCCGCGGAGCCGCACGCGACCGCGGAGTGCTTGAACACCCGGCCGCCGATCACGACGACCTCGGCGTCGTGGTGCAGGAGGGCGGCGGCGATGGTCGGCGAGTGCGTGATCACGGTGCCGGCGAACGAGCGGGGCAGCGCGTCCACGAGCGCCAGAGTGGTCGTTCCGCCGTCGAGGAGCACTGTGGCACCGGGTTCGATCAGCTCGGCCGCGGCCGCGGCGACGCGGGCCTTGCTCGATCGCGCCACCCTCCCCCGCGCGTCGTAGTCGGCGACCGCCGGCGAGGCCGGAAGAGCCCCGCCGTAGACGCGGACGGCGAGGCCGGCGGCATCCAGTTCTCGGAGGTCACGACGGATGCTGTCTTCGGAAAGACCGAGTTCGAGCGCGACGTCTTTCACGACGAGGCGACCGTCGCGATGTAGTCGCTCGAGCAGGGCGTCTTTCCGGGCGGCGGCGAGCATCACGCTTCACATTCTTGCACGTTTCTGCACTATCGTTCCGAATCATGAACGATCCGCTCCCCGGCACCACCGTCCCCGACCACCGTGGTCGCACCGGCCTGCACCTCACCGGCCGCGACCTCGACCGCAATCCCCGCGTCGAGGTGACCGACGTCGAGCTCCTCGCCGCCGGATGGCACGTGCTGCGCGCGACGACCTTCCGGTACCGCGGCGACGACGGCGAGTGGGTCACACAGAAACGCGAGACGTACGACCGCGGCAACGGCGCGACGATCCTGCTCTACGACCCCGCGCGGCGGACCGTGCTGCTCACGCGGCAGTTCCGCTACCCCGTCTACGTCAACGACCACCCCGACGGCATGCTCATCGAGACCGCGGCGGGCCTCCTCGACGACGACGATCCGCTCACCGCGATCCGCCGCGAGGCCGAAGAGGAGACGGGCGTCCGCGTCGACGAGGTCCAGCACGTGTTCGACGTGTACATGAGCCCCGGCTCGGTCACCGAGCGCCTGCACTTCTTCGCCGCGGCGTACGACGGCTCGACACGCGTGGGCGATCGGGGCGGCCTCGAGGAGGAGGGCGAGGAGATCGAGATCCTCGAATTCGGCATCGACGACGCGCTCCAGCGCATCCGCGACGGCGAGATCCAGGATGCCAAGACCATCATGCTGCTGCAGTGGGCGGTGCTCGACGGACCGTTCGCCCGGCGCAGCTGAGCTTCCACGGGTCCGTTCACGCATGCGCCACGCCGCGAATTCTTGGCGCTGTCTGGGCGAGCGGTCTTTACGATCGCCCGGTCGGCGTGCGCCGACGGCCGCGGCGGACACCGCCGACGATCGGAGGATCGCCCATGACCGCCCTGAATCCCTTCGACGCGGCATCCGTACTCCAAGCCTTCGGCCCGTTCGTCCTCGTCGGCATCGCGTTGTTGGTGTTCATCGAGTCGGGGGTGCTCTTCCCCTTCCTCCCCGGTGACTCGCTGCTGGTGACGGCAGCGATCCTCAGCGGACCGCTCGGCATCGCACCGTGGCAGGTGGCGCTCGTCGCCTCGCTCGCGGCGCTGGCGGGCGACCAGGTCGGCTTCTGGCTCGGCCGCCGTTTCGGTCGACGCCTGTTCCGCGACGACGCACGACTGCTGACCACCGCACGGCTCAGGGAAGCCGAGGCATTCTTCGCCCGGTGGGGCGGCGCGTCGCTGGTGATCGGCCGCTTCGTCCCGATCGTCCGCACCTACGTGCCGCTCGTGGCCGGCGCGGCCGACATGCCCTATCGCCGCTTCCTGCTCTGGAATGCCGTCGGCGCGGTGGGATGGTCGTGCTCGATGACGCTCATGGGAGTGCTGCTGGGTGGCATCCCGTTCATCGCCCACAACATCGACGTGCTCGTGATCGTGATCGTCGCGGTGTCGGTCCTGCCGGTCGTCATCGCGGCCGTGCGCCGTCGACGACGCGCCTCGCGCACGGCAGAGGAAACCGGGGCATGAGGGCGGACACGCGCTCGCGCGTTCCCGAACCCACCGCGTCGTTCTGGCTCGTGAAGGTGCTCACGACCGGGATGGGCGAGGCGGTGTCCGACTTCCTCGTGACGCGCTTCGACCCCGTCCCGACCGTCCTGCTGACCGCGGTCGTCTTCGTCGTGGTCCTGGGGGCGCAACTGCGCCTGCATCGCTACGTGCCGGCCATGTACTGGGCGGCGGTGTCGATGGTGGGCGTCTTCGGCACCATGGCCGCCGACGTCGTCCACGTCGCCCTCGACATCCCGTATGCGGTGTCGACGCCCGTGTTCCTGCTCGCGCTGGCCGCCGTCTTCGTCGTCTGGCGCCGCGCGGAGGGGTCGGTCGATGTGCACACCGTCACGACCGATCGGCGCGAGCTGCTCTACTGGGCGGCGGTGATCACCACGTTCGCGGCGGGGACCGCCGCAGGTGATCTGCTCGCCTCGACCGCCGACCTCGGCTATCTCGGCGGCGCGGTCTTCTTCGCCGCCATCATGGCCGTGATCGTGGGCCTGCGCTCCGCGCGGCTCGTCGGCCCGGTCGTCGGGTTCTGGGCCGCATACGTCGTCACGCGCCCGCTCGGGGCGTCGATCGCGGACTGGCTCGGCGTGGAGCCGACGCGCGGGGGCCTCGGGTTCGGCTCCGGCACGGTCGGGGGCATCGCCCTCGTGATCATCGTGCTGCTGGTGTCGGCGTTGAGCGTACGCGACCGGTCGGGGCGCCCCTCCGCCGCCGGCCCTGCATCCAAGGATCCGAGCGCACGGGGCGCGAGCATGGCGCGCCGACCCGCTTCCGGGCAAAGAAAAGACTCTCCGCGCACCCGGTAGAGCCTGGTTACCCTTGCTACGTTTCCGTCCTGGGGGAGTTGGCCTGGATGCCGCCACGCGGAGAGCCGTGAACAGCTTACCCGATCCGCGTCACACCATCAGCGGGGCCAGGGCGTCGGCCGCCGGGCGCAGCGCCGAAAGCACGTCGCCGGGCTCATCGACGCGATGCCGCGGACCCGAGAAAGCCACGGCTCCCGCGGCCAGTCCGCTCGCGTCGACGATCGGAACCGCGAGGCAGCCGGCGGTGGCGATCAGCTCGCCGCTCTGGCGTGTCGCACCCCAGCGAGCGAGGTCGTCGCGCGCGCGGTCGAGCTCGGGAGTGCCCGCGTCGCCCTGCGACAGAAGCATGAGCCGACCGAGCGCATAGCGGGCGGGTTCGCGGGCGAGGCGCGCCTCGTCCGACAGGGGGAAGTCCGGGTCGGCATCCACGACCGCGATCCGCCCGTCGACGAAGAGCGCCACGTGCACTCCCCCGCGCAGGGTCGAACGCGCCTCGGCGAGCACCGCTCGGGCAGCGGACGACAGCCGCGCGGGCGGAGCCACGACCGCCGCGAGTTGGGCGACCTTCGCGCCGAGCGCGAACCCCGCGAGATCGGGGGTGCGCACGAGGTACTCGTCCTCCACCAGCAGATTCACGAGGCGATACGTCGTCGCGCGCGGCAGACCGAGTTCGGCCGAGAGGCGCTGGGCGCTGACACCGGCGCCCAGCTGGGCGACGGCCTCGAGCACGGCGAGCGCGGAGTGCACGGCGCCGGGCTGACGCGCGGAAAGCGCCGGCTGCTCACGCATCGTCGGGATGCCGCGGCGAGACCACTCCCCCGAGCACCTCCGCCGCGACGGGCTCGTCGTAGACCCCGAGCGCACCGGGTCCGTGTCGTCGACGCAGGAGCGCGATGACGACCGCGGACACGACGGTCAGCGCCGCGACGACCGCCACGATCGCTCCACCGGACGCGAGGTCGTCGACGAAGAACGACACCAGCGCGGCGGCGAGCGCGAGCGCCGAGACCGCCGCCACCACCGTGACGCCGACCGTCCACTCGCCGATGCGACGGAGGAAGACGGGCGCGGCGACGCACACGAGGATGTAGGCCGAGATGTAGCCCGCGGCTCCCACCCCGATGGTCACGTGCATCGCGTCGCGCGTGTCGATGCCCGCGGCGACGACGATGACCGGCACCGCCGTGATGAGCGGCAGGGCGGCGGCGACCGCAGCCGCCGGGGTTCCGAATCGCCGCTGGGTGCGACCGATCGAGGCGGGCAGCACCCCGTCACGGCTCAGCGCGAAGAGCACCCGCACGAGCGCGGTGGTCGTGCCGATCGCGCACGCCAGGAAGGATGCCGCGATGCCGAGGTCGGCGACGACACCCCAGCCGCCGAGGCCGTACGCTTCGGCGAGCTCGTTCACCGGTGAGGCGCTGGCTGCGAGATCGGCGCCCAGCGCATCGAAGCCCGCGACCTGGGTCACGGCGGCGAGGACGTAGAGGAGTCCCGACAACACCACGGTGCCGGTGATCGCACGGGGGACGTTGCGCAGCGGCGACACCGATTCGACGCTCAGCGTGGCCGCGGACTCGAACCCGACGAAGGCCGTCAACGCGATCACCGCGGCCGCCGCGAACGCGGTCGGATCGAGGTCGGGCCCGCCGATTCCCGCGATCCTCGCCGGGTCGACGGGTCCGATCTTCACCAGGAGGACGATGAGGAGGACCACGATCAGGGCCACCGACAGCGTCTCGACGACGAGCGCCGCACGAGCGGAGATCCGGATGCCGCGGACGAGCACGAAGGCGACGAGAACGCCCTGCCCCACGACGAAGAGCGCGGTCACGAGCGCTCGATCGATCGACGGCCACAGTCCCGCCACGAGGTAGGTGGCGTAGTACGCGCCGCCGAGCAACGCGAACATGGCCACCGCGCCGTACCCCGTCAGGATCGCCGCACCGGCGGCGAGGCCGGCACGCGTGCCGAGACCGCGCGCCGTGTAGGTGTAGAGGGCGCCCGTGGCGGCGAAGCGGCGAGCGAACTGCGAGACCGTGCGGGCGACCCCGAGGCTCAGGATCGCCGCGGCCACGATCGCGGTGACCGTCGCCCCCGGCGCGAAGCCCGCCACGAGCAGCACGACCGTCGTGGCCGCCGCCGCCGGCGCGACCGCCGCGACCGACTGCGCCGCGAGATCGACGACGCCGATGCGGCGTCGGTCGAGTCCGTGCAGGGGGGAACGGTCGCCGAAACCGGCGACGGGATCGGGGCGCGCGATGGCGCGGGCGAGTGCAGTCACGTGGTCTCCGTCGGGTGCTGACGACCGTACGCGCCGGGCGTTGCACCCGGGAGACCCGCATGTTTCGTGCTCGTGACCCCGACTGAGACGAGCCCCCGCGCGCGTCTCAGTCGGCGAGGTCACACCTTCACGACGACAACACGACCCGGCAACGGCCGCGCGGGAGCCTCGACTCACGAACCGCGCACTCGCACCCGAATCCCGTCCCACCCGAACCCCGTCCCACCCGAATCCCGGAGGAACCCACATGACCCAGCTCGAGTCGAAGGGAGTGGCGACGTCGGCGAAGCGGACGTTGCAGGGCTCCCTCGGTGTCACGGCGATCATCTTCATGGTGGTCGCCGCCGCCTCGCCGCTCACCGTCGTCGGCGGCGCCGGGCCCCTCGGCATCCTGATCGGAAACGGGGTGGGTTACCCCGCTCTGTACGCCGTCAGCGCCGTCATCCTGCTGCTGTTCGCCGTCGGGCTTGCAGCCATGACGCGGCACGTGCCCCGCCCCGGCGCCTTCTTCACCTACATCGGCTACGGGCTGGGACGCCCGTCCGGCCTGGCTGCGGCATGGACCGCCATCCTGACCTACACGACGATCCAGGTCGCGGTGTACGGGTACGTCGGCTACCTGCTCGAGATCACCGTCGTGTCGGTGGGCGGACCCGACCTCCCGTGGTGGCTGTACGCGCTCGCCACCGTCGTCCTGGTCGGGGTGCTGGGGTACCGCCACATCGACCTGTCCAGCAAGGTGCTCGGCATCCTCCTCATCGCGGAGGTCGCGATCGTCCTCGTCCTCGTCGGCGCGGTGGTCGTGAACGGAGGTCCGGAAGGACTGAGCCTCGCGCCCTTCGAGCCCGCGAACATCGCGAGCGGCTCGCCCGGCGTGGGGCTGATGTTCGCGATCGCCGCGTTCATCGGCTTCGAGGCCACCGCGATCTTCCGCGACGAGGCGCGCGACCCCGACCGCACGATCCCCCGGGCGACCTACGGCGCGGTCATCGGCATCGGAGTGTTCTACACGCTCTCGACCTGGGGGCTCGTGATGGCCTGGGGTCCGAACGGCGTCCTGGCCGCCGCCGCGGAGAACCCCGCGACCCTGATGCTGCGCACCGTGGCGATCTACCTCGGCACGGTCGGCGAAGTCGTCGTGAACGTGCTGCTGCTGACGTCGATGTTCGCGTGCGTGCTGTCGTTCCACAACGTCCTGACGCGCTACCAGCACGCGATGTCGACCGCCGGAGTCCTCCCCGACTCGGTGTCCGGTGTGCACGCGCGCCACCTCTCGCCGCACGTGTCCTCGCTCGTGCAGACCGCCACCGCGGGCGTCCTCCTCGCGGCGTTCGCCCTGCTCGGACTCGACCCCCTGCTGCAGGTGTTCACCTGGCTCTCCGGCGTCGCCACCGTCGCCATCGTCGTGCTGATGGCGGTGACCTCGATCGCCGTGATCGTCTACTTCACCCGCAATCGGCAGGACCGGCGCCCGTGGAACACGGTGATCGCTCCGGCCCTGGGCTTCGCCGGGCTCGCGATCTCGGCCGTCGTGATCGTCGCGTACTTCCCCGTGATGGTCGGCGACGTCGATGCCGAGGGTGCACCCACCTTCGGCGCCGTCACATGGGCCCTGCTCGCCCTCGTGGTCGCCGTCCCCGCGTTCGGGTACGTCCAGGCCGCCTGGATCCGCCGTCGCCGGCCCGCCGCCTACGCCAAGCTCACCGACGCCATCGCCGGGTGATTCCGGATGCCGCGGCCTCGGCGCCGCGGCATCCGTCACCTTTTCGCCCCACCCGCCACACCCCGAGAGAGACACCATGACGCTCACCGACCCGACCTCGACCGCCTTCGTCGCCCCCCTGGCGCCCGCCCACCCTCTGGCATCCCTCTCCCCCGAAGAGATCACCGCCGTCCACGCGATCGTCACCACGCTCGAGGGCATCGACGAGGCGACCCGCTTCGCCTACGTCGGGCTCGAGGAAACACCCAAGGGCGAGGTGCTCGCGTGGGAGCGCGGCGAGGCCGCCTTCCCCGCGCGCCGCGCCCGCGTGCAGCTGCTGAACCTGCGCACCGCCCACTCGCTCGACCTCGTCGTCTCGCTCGTCACCGGCGAGGTGCTCCGCTCCACCGAGCTCGACGGATCCGACGGCCAGCTGCCGATCCTCGATGCCGAGTTCGAGGAGGTCGGCGTCATCGCGAACGAGAGCGCCGAGTGGGTCGCCGCCCTCGCCGCGCGCGGCCTCACGACCGCCGACGTCGTGCTCGTGCCGCTCTCAGCCGGCCACTACGGCTACGAGAACGAGGTGGGGCGCCGGGTGCTGCGCACCTTCGCGTTCCGTCAGGACCACCCCGCCGACCACCCGTGGGCGCACCCCGTCGACGGCCTCACCGCCTATATCGACGTCGCCGACCGGAGAATCATCGAGATCGTCGACACCCCCGGGTTCACCGTCCCCGAGACGCACGGCAACTTCGACGACCCCGAGCTGCAGGGCCCGCCGCTGGAGGGGCTCAAGCCGATCGTGATCACCCAGCCCGAGGGCGCGAGCTTCACCGTCGACGACGAGCACGTGACCTGGGGCGAGTGGGACCTCCGCATCGGCTTCGACACGCGCGAGGGACTGATCCTGCGCCAGCTCTCGTTCGCCGGGCGCCCCGTCATGTACCGCGGCTCGATCAGCGAGATGGTCGTCCCCTACGCCGACCCCGCGCCCAACCGCTTCTGGCAGAACTACTTCGACACCGGCGAGTACCTCTTCGGCCGGTACACGAACGAACTCGAGCTCGGCTGCGACTGCGTCGGCGACATCACCTACGTCGACGCCGTGCTGTCGGACGAGAACGGGATGCCGCGCACCGTCCGCAACGCGGTGTGCATGCACGAGGAGGACTTCGGCACCCTCTGGAAGCACACCGACATCTTCACCGGGTCGAGCGAAGTGCGCCGCTCGCGGCGCCTGGTGATCTCGTTCTTCACCACCGTGGGCAACTACGACTACGGGTTCTACTGGTACCTCTACCTCGACGGCACGATCGAGTGCGAGGCCAAGCTCACCGGCATCCTGTTCACCTCCGCCTACCCGGGCGAAGGCTACCCGTACGCCTCGGAGGTCGCGCCGGGACTCGGGGCGCCGTACCACCAGCACCTGTTCTCGGCGCGGCTCGACATGACCGTCGACGGGGTCGCGAACGTCGTCAATGAGATCGACGCGGTGCGCGTGCCGATCTCGGCCGAGAACCCCGCCGGGAACGCCTTCACGAAGAAGGTGACGCCGATCACGTCGGAGAAGGTGTCGGGCCGCGTCGCCGACGGCGCCGTGAACCGCGTGTGGCAGATCGCCTCGACCGAAAAGACGACGGAGCGCGGACAGGCGACGTCGTACATGCTGTTCCCGACCGAGACCCCGGTTCTGCTGGCCGATGACGACTCTTCGATCGCCGCGCGCGCGGCGTTCGCCACGAAGAACCTGTTCGTGACGAAGTACGACCCCGATGAGCGCTACGCCGCGGGCGACTTCGTCAATCAGCACCCCGGTGGCGCCGGCATCCCGGCCTTCATCGCGGGCGATGAGCCGCTCGTCGGCGAGGACCTCGTGCTCTGGCACACGTTCGGACTCACGCACTTCCCGCGCAACGAGGATTGGCCGGTCATGCCGATGGACTACGCCAAGTTCACGCTCAAGCCGTACAACTTCTTCGAGCGGAACCCCGTCCTGAACGTCCCCGCGCCGGCGAACACGCACTGCGCGCCGACGGCGCACGCCGACGGCCACGGCCACGGCCCGCACGCGGATGAGGCGGTCGGCGCGCACGGTCATGACCACAGCGCGCACGGTCACGACGGGCACGGCGACGCGCACCACTGTTGAACCGATGAGCGAGATCCTCCACGCCTGGGCGGTCGCCCCCGCCGCGGTCGGCGCCTGCTGTCTGGCAGCCGATCGCGCGCGGGTGCGGCCGCCCGAGGTCGCGGCATCCGTGCTGATGCTGCTCACGATGCTGGATGCCGCCGTGTTCGGGCTGATCGCACCGGTGTACTGGACGGCTCTGCTGATCGTGGCGGCCGTTGGTCTCGCGGTCTGGCGACGCCCGCGCCAGCGTCGGGCGCCGCGTGTGCCGGCGCTCATGACGGTGCACACCACGCTCGGGATGGTCGTGATGGCGGGGCTGCAGGTCGCGATGGGCGGGCATTCCCCGACGCACACGCACGGAGTCGCTCTGGGCCCGCTGATGGTCGGTGCGGCGGTGGGGTACGCCGTCTTCTCGAGCGTGGCGATGCGCCGGATGCCCGCGCGGCTCGATCGGGCGCAGATCGGCGCGATGGCGGCATCCGTCGTCCTCATGGCCGTGGCCGCGGTGTGATGTCGGTCGCGGGTTCCGACGCCGCGCGAGGCGCGTGACCAGCGGAGGGCGAGGGGCGAAGGGAGGACGAATCCGCTGAGATCGTCCTCCGCTCGCCCCTCGCCCTCTCTCCGTCGCGTGCGAGTACGGCCCCGGGTCAGCGCTTCAGGCGCAGGGTGACCAGCTGGAACGGCCGCAGGTCGAGCTCGACCGCGCCGCCCGAGACGCTCGACACCGCGGCGGCGTCGACCGGGCGCTCGAGCAGATCGGTCTCGATGGCACCCGCGACCTCGAACCCGGCGTCCAGCCGAGCGTGGGCGCGCTGACCGAGCGCTTCGTACAGGCGCACGATGACGTCTCCCGAGCCGTCCTGCGCGAGCTTGATCGCCTCGACGACCACGCCCTCGGTGTCGACCGCCACGAGCGGTGCCACCTCGGCCTCGGCGACGCCCTCGATGACGCGGAGCGGGAGGTTGGTGCGGTAACCCTCGACGACCGCGTCCTCGACCTCGGCGCCCACGACGATGCCCACCTCGAGGTGGTGTGCGCCCTGGTCCTGCTGCGGGTCGGGGAAGAGCGCCCCGCGAATGATCGACAGGCGGACGAGCGAGTACGTGCCGCCCGCCTCGCGCTCGTGACGCGTGATGTCGTGGCCGTAGGTCGAGTCGTTCGTCACCGCGACACCGAACCCGGGCTCGCCGACTCGCACCCACCGGTGCGCGGCCGTCTCGAAGCGCGCGGCATCCCACGAGGTGTTCGTGTGGGTCGGTCGGGTGATGTGCCCGAACTGGATCTCGGATGCCGCGCGGTCGGTGTGCACGTCGACCGGGACGCCGAGCTTGAGCAGCTTCTGCTGCTCGTGCCAGTCGACGTCGATCGACAACCGCACGACGCGCGCGCCCGCGGCGAGCGCGATGCGCGTGACCAGGTGCGAGTCGCCGAAGGCACGCTCGACCACGATCGCGTCGCCCTCGATGCGCACCGCCTGGGCGGAATCCAGCGGCGTGACGTGACGGCGATAGGTCTCGTCGATGTCCCACGCGTCCCACTGCGTCGGGGTGTCGCGGAAGAGCTCGAACAGCCCGGCCGTCTGCCCCTCCGGCACGACCTCGCGGCCGGATGCCACCTCGACGAGCGAGATGATGAGGCCCCGCGAGTCGATCACGGCGTGCACGATGCCGTTGTCGAGGACGAAACCCTCGCCCTCGACGCGCGGAGCCACGTCGCGGGTGGCCGAGGCCGTCGCGATCCCCAGCGCGGGGGCACCGCCGCGGCGGTGCGGGGCGGCGTTCGCCACCACCGCGCGGTCGCCGGTGCCCACGAGCGCGCGGAGGCTTCCCTCGATGACCTGCTCGAGCTCCGCCGCGATCGCGGCGTAGTTGCGCTCGGCGTCCCGGTGCACCCACGCGATCGAGGTGCCGGGAAGGATGTCGTGGAACTGCTGAAGCAGCACCAGACGCCACAGGCGCTGGAACGTCTCGGCGGGGTACGCCGCTCCGGTGCGGACGGTCGCGGTCGCCGCCCACAGCTCGGCCTCGCGCAGCAGGTGCTCGCTGCGGCGGTTGCCCTGCTTGGTGCGCAGCTGGCTCGTGTAGGTGCCGCGGTGGAACTCGAGGTACAGCTCCCCCGCCCACACGGCCGGGTCGGCGTACTCTGCCTCGGCGGTCTCGAAGAACTCGCGCGGGGTGGAGTGCTTCACGATCGGCGCACCCTCGAGCGAGTGCGTGCGGGCGATCGTCGCGGTCATCTCCCGCGTGGGTCCGCCGCCGCCGTCGCCGAAGCCGTAGGGCAGCAGCGAGGTGCGCGCGCGCCCCTTGTCGGCGAAGTTGCGCTCGGCGTGCGCGAGGTCGGCCGCGGTGACCTCGGAGTTGTACTTGTCGACCGGCGGGAAGTGCGTGAAGATGCGCGAGCCGTCGATGCCCTCCCAGCGGAAGGTGTGGTGCGGGATGCGGTTGGTCTCGTTCCACGAGATCTTCTGCGTGAGGAACCAGCGCGCGCCGGCGGCTCTCATGATCTGCGGAAGCGCGCCGCTGTAGCCGAACGAGTCGGGCAGCCACACCTCTTCGGTGTCGATGCCGAACTCCTCGAGGAAGAACGTCTTGCCCTCGAGGAACTGGCGGGCCATCGCCTCGCCGCCGACCATGTTCGTGTCGGACTCGACCCACATGCCGCCTACGGGCACGAAGCGCCCCTCGGCGACGCGCTCCTTGAGCCGCTCCCACAGCGCCGGGTAGTGCTCCTTCATCCACGCGAACTGCTGCGCCGACGAGCTCGCGAAGACGAACTCGGGGTCCTCGTCCATGAGCGAGAGCACGTTCGAGAACGTGCGCGAGACCTTGCGCGCCGTCTCGCGCACCGGCCACAGCCACGCGGAGTCGATGTGCGCGTGACCGACGGCGTGGAGGACGTGAGCGCTGGATGCCGCGGGCGCGGCGAGCAGAGGGGCGAGCACGTCGCGGCCGGCCTGGGCAGTACCGGCGACGTCGTGGGGATCGACCGCGTCGATCGCGGCATCCATCGCCTCGACGAGGGTCGCGCGGCGAGCGGAGGTGGCGTCGAGCTCGGCGATGAGGCCGTGGAGGAGGCGGAAGTCCTGCAGGAGGTTCCACACCGCGAGGTCGCGGAGGCCGATGGACATCTCGCGCAGCGTATAGAGAGGAGCGTCGCCGGCGGTGGCGAGGTCGCCGAGGTGCGTCGGCTCGAACGTGAAGAGGCTGCCGACGTCGGGGTTCGAGGCGGCCTCGACGAGCACATCGACCCGACCGTCGGCGTCGATGGCGGCGGGGGTGGCGTTGTTGAACGGCGAGACGCCCTTGATCGGCGCGCCCGCGCGGTTCCAGACGAGGGCCTCGCACTGGAAGCCGCTCTGGCCGGCGGTGAAGCCCAGGTCGATCACGAGTTCGGCGACGGTGCCCTCGGGCAGCGCGCCGTCGGTGCCGCGCCACGCGGCGGGGATCTCGCCCGACACGGCGAACCAGGTCGTCCCCCACGCCCGGCCCCAGGGCGTTCCGATGGCGAAGGGGCGGTAATCGGCATCCCGAGCCTCGGCGAAGGTCACGGGCTCGCCCGGGGCCTCCCACGCCTGGATCTCGAGCGGCTGGCGGGCGCGGTAGACGGCGGGGGCGAGACGCTCTCGGATGAAGCGTTCGATGCGCATCTCGATGAGCGCGGTGCGGTCGTGCATGACGGTTTTTTCCTTGTCTGGGGGCGTCTGGGGGGACGGGTCAGCCCTTGACGGCGCCGGCGAGTGCCGAGGTACCGCCGAGCCCGCGCTGCACGAGGACGTACAGACCGAGGACGGGGAGGGAGTAGACGATCGAGTAGGCCGCGAGCTGGCCGTAGGCCACGGCTCCGAACGACCCGAAGAAGTTGAAGATGCTGACCGCGGCCGGCTGGTAGTCGGGGCTGAGCAGCAGCACGAACGGCACGAAGAAGTTCCCCCACGCCTGGATGAACGTGAAGATGAACACCACCGCGATGCCGGGACGCATGAGCGGGAGCACGATCTGCACGAGCGTGCGCATCGATCCCGCACCGTCCATCCAGGCCGCGTGCTCGAGCTCGACGGGCACGCCGTCCATGAAATTCTTCATCATCCAGATCGCGATCGGCAGGGCGCTCGCGGTGAGGAAGAGGATCGTCCCGCCGATCGAGTCGATGAGGTTCAGCTGCACGAACAGGCTGTAGACCGGCACCATGATCGCCGTGATCGGCAGGCACGTGCCGAACAGCACCGCGTACAGGAACGGCTTGCCGACGCGCATCTTGTACCGCGAGAGCGGGTAGGCCGCGAGCGACGCGAGCACCACCGTGGCGACGGCCGTGCCGCCCGCGAGCAGGACGCTGTTCCAGAGCGGCAGGAAGAGCAGATCGGGCTTCATCACCGCGGCGAAGTTGTCGAGCGTGACGACCTCGGGCATCTTGATCGCGAGCGTCGGCTGCGCGTCGAGCGAGGCCGTCACCAGCCAGATGAGCGGAACGACGAACAGGATGCCGATGACGATGAGCAGCGTGTTGCTCAGGACGCGCAGGGCGCGGGTTCGCGGCGAAGACAGAGACGCCTTCGGGGACTTCGCGGCCCGCGTGCGGCCGGTCACCTCGGGGAGGGTCGTGGTGGTCATGACGAGACCTCCTCGCGCAGGGCGCGGACGTAGAAGAACGAGAAGATCGCGCCGATGAGCAGCATGATCGTGGCGATCGCCGTGCCGTAGCCGAGCTCGCCGAACTTCAGACCCTGCTGGTAGGCGAGGATCGGCAACGTCGTGCTCTTGTTGCCCGGGCCACCGCCGGTCATGACGAAGATGAGCGTGAAGACCGAGAGGGTCTGCAGGGTGACGATCATCGAGTTGGTGCCGATGGTCGAGCGGATCATCGGGATCGTGATGAAGATGAGGCGCTTGACGCCGCTGGCCCCGTCGACCTCGGCGGCCTCGGTGATCTCGGGTGGCACGTCGGCGAGAGCGGCCGAGTAGACCATCATCGAGAACGCGGTGCCGCGCCAGATGTTGGCGATGATGACCATGAGCACGGGCATCGTGAAGAGCCAGCTGACGGGTTCGAGGCCGAAGACGGCCAGGATCGCGTTGAGCGTGCCGTTGTCGCGGAAGAAGGCGTAGGCCGCGAACGCGGCGACGATCTCGGGCAGGACCCAGGCGGTCACGACGATCGTGCCGACCACCGCGGTGACGATGCGGTTGCCCGAGCGCATCATGAGGGCGAGCGTCAGGCCGAGGATGTTCTGACCGATCACGGCGGAGAAGAACACGAACACGATCGTGTTGATCACCGAGACGGGGAAGTCGGGCGCTTTGAAGAGCTGGGTGTAGTTGTCGAAGCCGATGAACTCGCTCGCCACGGCGGTGGAGCCGGAGAGCGTCGCATTGGTGAGCGAGCCCCACAGCGACACGAGGATCGGGCCGAGCAGGAAGATCGCCAGCAGCAGGGCTGCGGGCAGGAGAGGGAGCGCCCGGGCCGACGACCGGAGGCCGCGCGTTCTCGCGCGCGACCCCCGGCCGGTTCCGGTCGCCCCGGTCTGAGCCAGGGCGGTCACGGTCAGCCCTTCTGGGTGTTCTCTTCGCCGACGATGCCGATGACGGCCTGGTCGTAGGCGGCGGCCGCGTCGTCGACGCTCGACTGCCCGGTCATGACGGCTTCCATCGCGACCTGGATCTGGTTCGAGATCTTGTCGTAGTCCTCGGTCGCGGGGCGGAAGTGCGTCGTGTCGACGAAGCTCGAGAACGTCTTGAAGCTCGGGTTCGCGTCGAGGTACTCGCTGGACTCGGCCACGTCGGCGCGGACGGCGATCTGGCTGTTGTCGATGTTGTACGCCGTGGCGTTGTCCTTGTTGACGGCGGTGGAGAGGAAGTCCCACGCGGCGTCGGCATTCTTGGTGTTCTTGCCGATCGCGAGCGTCCAGCCGCCCGACATGCTCGTCGTGCCGGGAGCCTGGCCCTTCTGCGTCGGCATCGCGGCGATGCCGAGGGTGTCGCTCCACGCGGGCCACGCGGCGGTGCCGCCGTCGACCCACGCCGCCGACTGCCACGAACCGTCGAGGGCGATCGCCAGCTTGCTCGAGGGCAGCCAGTCGGCGGTCACGCTGGTGAAGATGTTGGGGTCGAGCGCCTGCTGCAGCGACGGGCCGAGGCCGCCCTGGTAGACGTCGCTGACGAACTGCAGCGAGTCCTTGAAGCCCTGACTGCCGACGACCCACTTCTTGCTGTCGGTGTCGTAGAGGGTGTCCTCGGTGCCGTACAGCAGCATCTCGAGCCCCTGCATGGATGCCGCCTCACCCGCGGTCTTGCCCGAGTAGACGTTGATCGGGATGACGTCGGGGTCGGCGGCCTTGACCTTCTCGGCGGCCGAGAGCACATCGGCCCAGGTCTTGGGCTGCCACGGCACCGAGATTCCCGCCTTGGCGAAGATCTCCTTGTTGTACCAGAGGCCACGGGTGTCGGTGCCGAGCGAGACGCCGTACGTCTTGCCGTCGGGGCCGAGACCGGCCTGCTTCGCGCCCTCCGCGAACTGCGACCAGTCGTCCCACTTCGCGAGGTAGTCGTCGAGAGGCAGGAGGTAGCCGGCGGCCGCGTCGGACTGGATCTTGAACGTGTCTTCGTACTGGACGTCGGGAGCGGTGCTCGCCGACTTGTTCATCAGCGCGAGCTTCGTGTAGTAGTCGGCGCCCTCGGCCTGGATCGGGACGAGCTCGACGGTCACGCCCTTGTGCGCCGCCTCGTACTCCTTCTTCGCGTTCTCCATCAGCGTCTGCATCTGGTTGAACGTCGCCGTGGTCTGGTACGCCACGCGAATGGTGTTCGCGTCGCCCGATCCCCCGCTGCCGCCGGAGCAGCCGGCCAGGGCCACGGTCAGGGCCGTCACGGTCAGGAGACCGCCGACCATCGTCGATTTCTTCATGGAAGCTCCTTTGCTCGGGTGGAGACACCGCGTCGCCAGAACCTTTTATAAATCAAATGGACTAACTCGGCAAGTCGTGTCGCACGACACGCGGTAACGATCAGGCCACGGGACGCTGTGAGAGGCGCGGGGATCGCTCAGATCGCGATCATCATGCGGGCGGGGCGCGCCGCGAAGGCCCCGTCCAGCATGAGGCAGGCCGCGCCGACAGCGGCCACATCGGCGCCCACGCGCGACAGCCGCATGGTGATGGCGCGGGTAGCGGTCGACACCGGGTCCGACGTGACACGCGCGCTCACGGTGTCGACCAGAACCTCCGAGAGCCGCTCCCACACGGGTCCTCCCAGCACGACCTCGTCGACGTCGAGGAGGTTGTTCGTCACGACCAGGGCTCGGGCGATCCGCTCCCCCGCGCGGCGCAGGACGTCGCCCGCGCGAGTGCCGCCCGCCGCGGCATCCCGGACCAACCGGTCGAGATCGGGACGGGTGTCGCCCGTCTCGGCGGGCACGTACCCGGCTTCGGCGAGGAGCGTCCGCGGCTCGATCGAGACCCCGAGGCACCCGCGCGACCCGCATTCGCACGCCGGGCCGTCGGGGTCGACGACGACGTGCGCGATACCCCCGGCGTTGCCCGTGCGACCGCGCACCGGCGCACCGCCGATCGCCACGCCGAGACCGACACCGGCGCCGTAGTACAGGAACATCGCGTCGGTGAGGGCGTCGGACCGGTCGAACCACATCTCGCCGACCATCGCGGCGGTCACGTCCTTCTCGACGATGACCGGGAGACCGGTCGCCGCACCGAGGTCCTCGCGCACGTGGACGTTGTGCCACGCGGGCAGCAGGGGCGGATCGAGAAGTCTGCCTCCCCGGGCATCGAACGGGCCGGGAGCGGCCACGCCGACTCCGAGCACGAGTTCCCGCGGAATCTCGGCTTCGGCGACGATGCGATCGACCGCCGCACGGACATCGTCGATGAGCTCGGCGGGGGCAGCGCCGTGGCGCCGCGGGATCTCGTCGTGCGCCACGACGTCACCGGCCATGTCGACCACGACGATCGTGTCGACCACCGGGTCGAGGTGCACGCCGACGGCGAATCGGGAGCGCGGTTCGAGCTTCAGCAGCGTGCGCGGCTTGCCCGGGCCGGAGATGACCTTGCCCGCTTCGGCGATCAGCCCCTCATCGGCGAGGCGGCGCGTGACGTTGCTGAGGGTCTGAGCGCTGAGTCCGGTGCGCGCCGACAGCTCCACCCGGCTCAGCCCCTCCGGTGCGCGGCGGATGAGGTCGAGCACGAGGGTCTGGTTGTACTCGCCGACCGCCGGCAGGTTCGCCCCCGTCCGCATCGCTTCCCACTCTCGCTCGCCGGCCCGCGTCGCAGACCCCCGCTCAGCGTACGCCCGCGTAGAAGCCGCGCCCCTCCGCGTCGTCGTCCGTCAGGCGCCGAGCGCGAGCGCCGCTGCACCCAGCAGGGGCCCGTCGCCGTCGAGGCCGGAGCCGACGATGCGACAGCGTCGCGCGTAGGCGTGCACCGCCGCGGCCTCCGCCGCCACGCGCACCTGATCGACGTAGTCGTCGGCGACCTGCGAGAACCCGCCCGCGATCGCGACCGCTTCGAGGTCGCACAACGTCGCCGCCGCGGCGATCGCCTGGCCGACCGCGGTCGCCGAACGCGACACGGCGGCGCGGGCGATCTCGTCGCCGGCACGGTACGACGCCGCCAGGTCGAGTCCGGTGGCGCCCTCCCAGCCCTGCGTCCGCGCCCACGCGACGGTTCCGGGACCCGCGGCCACGGCTTCGAGAGTGGATGCCACGGCGTCACCGTCGTGGATCGTGCGCACGAACGTCTGCCCGAGATGGCCCGCGTTGCCGCTCGCGCCGCCCATCGGACGCCCGTCCAGCACGAAGCCTCCACCGACACCCGTGGAGACGACGATCGCCATCGCGTTCCGGCATCCGCGCAGGGATCCCCGCCAGTGCTCGGCGAGTGCGATGCACGTGCCGTCGAGGGCGAGCGTGATCGGGCCGTCGACCAGACCGCTCAGCACCTCGTCGATCGGGAGACCGGCGGCCTGGGGAAGGTTGAGCGGCGACACCGAGCGCGACGGGAGGTCGACCGGTCCGGCGCTGCCGACGCCGATCGCGCCGACACGCAGGCCGGGGACCGCAGCCAGAGCCCCCTCCGCCGCTTCGCGGACGTTGCGTGCGATGGCCTCGCGGTCGTTCTCGCGTCCGGTGGGCCGGCGTGTCACGCTCTCTCGGACCACCTCGCCGGCCATCGACACGACAGCGGCGTCGACCTTCGTCCCGCCGATGTCGACGGCGAGAACATGGGTGTACGCGGGCAGGGACGGGGTGGCATCGGACATGCGCGCTCCTCGGGTGAACGAATGCTCCCCGATCCTAGGGGCCGGTGCATCCGCCGAGTGACGCCTGTGCACCACGCCCCGCACGGCCCCGAGCCCCGCGGCGCAGGTTACGATCAGGTCACGGCGGCAACGGCTGCCGCCGCCCATCGACACGAGGGATGCCATGGACGAGACGGCCACGCCCGAGGCGGCATCGCGACTCCGCCGCACCGAGACCGCCCGCCCGGGAAGTGACGAGCCGCTCACCGCGGAATCCTTCGCCCGGCTGACCGATCAGATCACGGCATCCGTCTCGAACGTCATCGACGGCAAGCCCGAGGCCGTCCAGAGCGCTCTCATCGCGCTCCTCGCCGAGGGGCACCTCCTCATCGAGGACGTCCCCGGGGTGGGCAAGACGATGCTCGCCCGCGCGCTGGCCGCGACGGTCGACGCCGACGTGCGACGCATCCAGTTCACGCCCGACCTGCTCCCAGGAGACATCACGGGCGTCTCGGTTTTCAACCCGGTCACACGGCAGTTCGAGTTCACGCCCGGCGCGGTGTTCGCCAACATCGTCATCGCCGACGAGATCAACCGCTCCTCCCCCAAGACGCAGTCGTCGTTGCTCGAAGCGATGGAGGAGCGACAGGTCACCATCGACGGGCGGACGCACGTGCTGCCCTCCCCGTTCCTCGTCGTCGCGACGCAGAACCCCTTCGAGATGGAGGGCACCTACGCCCTCCCCGAGGCCCAGCGCGACCGCTTCCTCCTGCGCATCTCGATGGGCTACCCCGATGCCGCCGCCGAAGCGCTCATGCTGCGCCAGCGCGACTCCGTGAACCCCCTGGACGGGATCGTGCCCGTCGTGACCGCGCGGCAGATCACCGCGATGATCGCCTGGGCCCGCGGGGTGCACGTCGCCCCCGCGCTCGAGGAGTACGTCGTGGCGCTGGCGCAGGCGACGCGGAGCCACCCCGACATCCGCCTGGGCGCGAGTCCGCGAGCCACTCTGCAGCTGGTCCGTGCCGCCAAGGTCCGGGCGGCGCTCGACGGGCGCGCGTACGTCATCCCCGACGACCTGACGTCGCTGCTCAACCCGGTGTTCGGTCACCGCCTCATCGCGAACCGCTCCGCCGCGGGCGGCCGGGCGGGAGCGGTCGTGGTGTCCGAGGCGCTCGACCGCATCGCCGCGAGCGTGCGCGTCCCGCTCGCCGCTCGAGCATGAGGGCCCGATGAGACGCTGGTGGCCGTTGACCCTCCGGGGCAGCGGTGCCGTCGTGCTCGCGGTGGCCTCCCTCGTCATCGCCCAACGGGCCGGCATCCCCGAACTGATGTACTTCGGCGTGCTCATGGCCGCACTGCTGGCCGCGGCAGCCGTCACCCTCCTGATCGCGCGACGCACCGACCGCGTCACGCGGACCGTCCGCCCCGACGTCATCGACGTGGGATCGCGCACCGACGTCGTCGTGCGCGTCGGCCTGCAGACGGCCCTGCCGACCGCTCCCGGGCGGTGGGCCGACACCCTCGCCGCCGGGGTGAGCGGAAACGCACGGGGTCTGTTCCCGGCGACGGCGTCGTCGCTCGGTCGCGACACCGTCCCCGTCGAGCTCCGCTACGAGATCGTCGGCCGCGAACGGGGCGTTCACGCGCTGGGCCCGCTCGAGGTCGTCACGACCGATCCGTTCGGCCTCGTCCGTCGCCGATTCAAGCTCGGACGGCCCTCCCCGATCACGGTCGCCCCCGCGATCGTCGACCTTCCGCCGCTCCCCCCGACCGGGGGCGAGGCCGGTGGCACCCGGCAGTCCTCGGCGCTGCAGCTCGGAGAGGGCGTCGACAACCTGGTCGCCCGCCCCTACGCCCCGGGCGACTCGATGCGGCGCATCCACTGGCGCGCGACCGCGCATCGCGACACCCTCATGGTGCGCCAGGAGGAACAGGAGTCCAGCCCCGCGGCGACCGTGGTGCTCGATCGTGCCCCGTCGCGGTGGTCCGCCGCGGCCGGCGAGGCGCCGAGCGCGGACATCGCCTTCGAGACGGCGGTCTCGGCATGCGTGTCGGCGGTCGCACGCCTCGTGCACGAGGGGTACACCGTCGACGTCGTCGACAGCGACGGCGAGCTCCTGGCCGAGCCCGTCGACGGCGGAGAAGAGGGAGAGGCGCGAGCACTGGCGGCGTCTTTCGCCGGCCTGACCGCGCGCGTCGACGGTTCGTCCGCGCGCGTGATCCCCGCGTCTGCCGCGGTCATGATGGGACCGGTCGTGGTCGTCACGTCCGACCCCTCGCGTGACCCCGCGCTGGTTCCCGGCGCCTTCGCGCAGCGCTCAGCGCTGCCGATCATGGTCGTGGTCGCGCCCCAGCCCGACCTCGACGCTCCCCTGGCCGCGGGGTGGCGCGTGGCATCCGTCCGTCCCGGTGGCGACATCGCCGCCGCATGGGCGGAGGCGACCGAGAGAGGACTCGCCGATGTCGGCCGGTGACGTCACGCAGCTGCGCACGCCCCGTCGTCGCCGCGACGCGTCGTTGCTGACCCTCGGCCTCTTCGCGGCGATCGCCGCGGCCATGCTCCCCGTGTTCTCGGTCATGGCTCCGGGATCGTGGACCGTCCAGGCCGCCTTCCTCACGGCGGCCCTCCTCGGTGCCGGGCTCGTCGCGCGACTGTGCGCGCTGCCGGCGCTGGTGGCCACGGTCATCGAGCTGGGCATCTGGGTCTTCGCGCTCACAGCCCTGTTCGGGCGCACCACGGCGGTGCTGGGGTTCATCCCGAGCCCTGCCACGGTGAGCACCGTCCCGGGCCTCGTCTCCGCGGCATCCGAAGAGATCCGTACCGGTGTCGCACCCGTCGCGCCGGGGGTGGGACTCGCGTTCGTGTTGGTCGCGGCGATCGGCGCCCTCGCCATCGTGCTGGATCACGTCGTGCTCACGGCCCGGATGCCGCTGCTGGCGGCCGTGGGTCTCGTCGCGGTCTCGCTCATCCCCACGATCGCCATCCCGGCCGACGTGGACGTGCCGGGCTTCGTCCTGCTCGCCCTGGCGCTCCTCTTCCTCCTGCGCGTGGACACGCGCTCGCGCCACGCCGGCAGCCGTTCACGCGGGCGCGGGGCGTCCGCCACCGCCCTCGGCATCGCCGCGGTCGCGGTGCTCGTCGCCGTCGTCGCGACACCCCTCCTCCCCCAACCCGCCCTGCGCTTCGCCTCCGGCGGGACGGGGGGATACGGAACGACGATCAACCCCAACCTCGAGCTCGGCAACGACCTGCGCCAGCCGCGCGACGTCGACGTGCTGACGCTGCAGACGGACGCACCCACACCGCCCTACCTGCGCGCGGTGACGCTCTCGAGCTTCGACGGCTCGGTGTGGCAACCCGATCGCAACGACACCGTGAACGTCCCCGACGACGGTCCGGTGTTCGCGGCCCCCGAGATCGACCCCGACATCGCGGTCGCGCAGTACACGACCGACATCTCGGTCGGCGAGCTCGACAGCCCGTGGCTCCCCGTCCCCTCCCCCGCGACGACCGTGACGGGCCTGCAGGGCGACTGGCTCGGGATGCCGGACAACCGCACGATCGTGTCGCGCGCGGGCTCGTCGCGCGACCAGGACTACGAGGTGCAGACGTCCGCGCCCCGACCGACGCTCGAGCAGATCCGCGCGCGTCCGGTCGGAGGATCGGAGCTGGGCGATGCGGTGCGCGCCCTCCCCGCCGACGTCCCCGCCATCATCGGCGACACCGCCCGTGAGATCACGGCGGGCGCGTCATCGCCGTACGACGCCCTGATCGACCTGCAGACCTGGTTCCGTAGCAGCGCGTTCCGGTACTCGCTGGACGCCCCGGTCGAGGCGGGGTTCGACGGGGCGGGACTGGATGCCGTGGCCGACTTCCTGCAGGCGCGCACCGGATACTGCGTGCACTACGCCTCAGCCTTCGCCGTGATGGCCCGAACGCTCGACATGCCCTCGCGCATCGTCGTGGGCTACCTGCCCGGCACGCTGTCGAGCTCGGGCATCGGGCAGGAGCGGTCCACGTTCACCGTCACCTCGAGCCAGCTGCACGCGTGGCCCGAGGTGTACTTCCAGGGCATCGGCTGGGTGCCGTTCGAGCCCACCAACAGCCTCGGCGTCCCCACGAGCTTCGCCTCCGGCAGCACGGGTAGCACGACCACCGCACCCAACGCTCCGCAGCAGTCGCAGAGCGCAGCGCCGGGCAGCCAGCCCACGACCGCACCCTCGCTCGGCAACCAGGACGGCCCGGGGCTGTCGAGCGGGAGCACCTCGGGCGCGACGCGGGCGATCGGTCCGGGTCTGCTGATCGCCGCGGGCATCGCGGTGCTGCTCCTGATCCTCGCGGTTCCCGCGGTGGTGCGCTCTCTGCGACGCCGATCGCGTCTCATCGCGGCGCGAGCGGGAGACCCCGTGGCCGCGTGGGCGGCCGTGCAGGACGACGCGGTGGATCTCGGCATCCCGGTCCCGGGCGGTGAGTCGCCGCGGCGGTTCGCCGAGCGTCTGGTGCGGGACCACGGCGCCGATCCCGACGATGTCGACCTCCTGCGCGCGGCGGTCGAGCGCGTCAGCTACGCCGAGAACGCGCTGGATGCCACCGCCGGACCGCTCCTCGCCGACGCCGCCGCGCGGGTCGGCGCGAGCCTGCGCGCCCGGGTCACGGGGCCGCGCCGCGTGCTCGCGCGCGTCGTTCCGCGTTCGCTCGTCGTGCGTCCCGGCACCGCCGCCGCGGAGGAGCGTGAGCGGGTCGGCGCGTAACCGGCTTTTGCTAGGTTGTCGGGCATGAAATTGCGTCGACCTGGGATTCTCTTCACCTCTTTCGTCGGTCTCACCCTGCTCTCCGGATGCGCAGCCGCCGGCGTCTCCCCGTCCGACGACGACGCGGCCGACGACACCGGCGACGGCGACGCCGTCGCCACCGCGCCGTTCCCGGGCATCACGAGCTGCGAGCAAGTGACCGCAGCGATCCCCGGCTTCGTCGAGGGGATGAGCCTGGTCGGCGACTCCGTCGACGACGGCGCGGTCATGTGCATGTGGGCCGCGCCCGAGGGCGGCCCCTACGCCTCGATCCTCATCAGCCAGAACGACATGCCCACCGACGAGCAGGCGACCGCCGGCGCCAAGATGCTGAACCTCCAGGCGACGTCGTTCACCGACGCTCGGCTCAGTGACCTCGGGGGCGTGGGGTGGCGATGGACGGCCGACGGCTCCCCCGACACGACCGGGTACTCGACCGTCTACGTGCCCGGCGTCTCGGTCGAAATTCACCGGGGGAAGGACGGCCCGGACGGCGACACGTCGTACGCCCCCGCCGACTCGGAGGCGATCGACGTGACGCTGGCGGTCCTGAAGCTCTGACGCCTCCGCCACAACGCCGAAGCCCCGCCCGAACTCTCGTTCGGACGGGGCTCTTCGTGGCGGAAGTGACAGGATTTGAACCTGCGAGGCGAGTTACCCCGCCTACATGGATTCCAGCCATGCTCCTTAGGCCGCTCGGACACACTTCCAAGGGACGATCTTACACGGCGGCGGCACCGTCACCCGCCGCGGTCTCCCTCAGCGGACGTCGGCGCCCTGGTCGAGCAGCGGGCGCGGCACGCGGTGGAGGGTCACCGCGCCGATCGCGTCGAACGGATGCAGGGGGTCGGGGTCGACCGCGCCGGTCGGCCCACCCAGCTCGGAGTCGGCGAGCGCGCTCATGACGGTGTAGGCGTCCATGGCATCCCATCCGCGGTCGACGAACGCGTCGAACGCGTCCTCGTAGCCGCGTTGCACGCTCTCCTGCACGGTGGCGCCGAGCCCGACGAAGATCCACTCGTCGGCCGTCGCGATGCGCGGGGCGCGCAGCCCCATACCCGGGACCACCTCCACCGACACGACGACCGTGCCCTCGGCCTCGATCGCGACGAACGACGACTCGCCGCGCGCCATGATCGCGTGCACGTCGCCGATCGCGAGGAGCGCCCCCTCGACCTCCACCGGCAGGTACACCGTGGCGCCGGGAGCGATGTCGGTGACGTCCATGTTGCCGCCGATCGCGTGGGCGGGCATGACGGTGCTCGCGACCCCCGCGGCGGGCGCGGTGCCGATGCAGCCCACCATGGGTCGGGGCGCGACGGTCACGGCATCCGTCAGATGCACGCCATCGGTATCGATCGGGATACGACGGGTCACGACGCGGTCGGGCATGCGGTCGCGCAGGGCCCCGACACCGGGCAGGCTCATCGCCCACCCGGTGTCGGTCAGCCGGATCTCATGGATCGTGACCGCCAGTGCGTCGCCGGGATGCGCGCCCTCGACGTACACCGGGCCGGTCACCGGGTTCAGAGGGGCCGACAGGCGCGCCAGGTCTCCGTGCTCGTGGAGCTCGCGGTACACCGCGTCGTCGGTCTGGAACGCGATGCGCTCACCCGTGCCGGGCCGCACGCGGAGCACCGGCGGCACCGAGGCGTCGTGCCCCGGACGACCGTGCTCCTTGCCGAGGAAGAGCTCCGTCATCGCGCGGCCACCTCGCCGCCGCCCTCCCCGGCCGTCGCCGTCGCGTGCTCGGGCAGCGGCCCCGTCGCACCGCCGCTCTTGCGAGCGAAGATGAGGTAGACCACGCCGCCCACGACGAGCCACAGGATGCCGCCGACCTTCGCGGTGATGTCGGCGTTCAGCAGCACGTAGCCGATGATGAGGAACCCGATGACCGGCACGACGAGGTGCAGCAGGTAGTTCTTCGACTTCTTCTTGCCGAGGTAGTACACGGCGACCGACACGTGCAGCAGCAGGAAGCCGAGGAGGGCGCCGAAGTTCACCAGCGACGAGATCACCGCGATCTGGCCCACGAAGAACAGCACGAGCACGAGCGAGATCGCGCTGACCGAGAGGATCGCGGCCAACGGCACCTGGCGGGAGTTGACCTTGGACAGGAAGGCGGGGAGGCGCCGGTCGCGGCTCATCGAGTAGAGAAGGCGCGAGGTCGCGGCCTGCGCCGCCACGGCGTTGGCGATGCCGACCGCGACGACGTTGACGGCGAGGAACGCCGTGGCCCAGCCCGAACCCGCGGCCTGGGCGACGAGCAGGAAGAAGGCGTTGTTGACGTCGTCGTCCGAGAACGCGATCGTGCCGGCGGCCAGGGCGCTGGCGAACCACGTCTGCGCGATGAAGAGCACCGCGACCACGAGCAGGGCGATGATCATCGCCCGACCGCCCGACTTGCGGTCACCGGTGGACTCCTCGGCCATCGTCGAGATGCCGTCGAAGCCGAGGAAGCTCAGCACCGCGATCGAGAGGGCGGTGGCGATCAGCGCGGGGTTGACCTTTTCGGCATCCCACACCGGGGCGATCGAGAACTCGGCCCCGGGGATCGCTCCCGAGGAGAGGGCGACCATGGCGATCACGACGAAGATGACCACGAACAGCAGCTGGATGCCGAGCATGACGCGGTTCGCGAGCTTGATCGAGCCGATGCCGAGGACGTTGATGACGGTGTTGATGATCACGAACGCCACCGCCCAGATCCACTGGGGCACGTCGGGGAAGATCCCGGCCATGGACGACGCCGCGAACACGTAGAGGAGCGTGGGGACGAGCAGGTAGTCCAGCAGGATCGCCCATCCGGCGAAGAAGCCGACGGTGGGGTGGATGCCGCGCCCCACGTACGAGAAGACGGAGCCGGCGATCGGGAACGCCTTCGACATCTGCGCGTAGGCGAGCGCCGTGAAGATCATGGCCACGACGCCCGTGATGTACACGAGCGGGACCATGCCGCTGGCGGCGTTGTACACGACGCCGAAGATGGCCCACGGGGCGATCGGCACCATGAAGACCAGGCCGTAGACGACGAGGTCGAGGGTGGACATGGAGCGCTTGAGCTCCTGCTTGTAGCCGAAGGACTCCAGCGACTGCTGGGCCTCGGGGGCGGTGTCGGACATGGGACTCCTGTTCGGGTGCGGTGGAGCGTAACGGGGTGGGGCGGGTCAGGGAAGCGGAGCGAGGAAGTCGGCGATGACGGTACGGAAGGCGTCGGGCATCTCCAGGTGCGTGCAGTGGCTCGCACCGGCGAACACGTGCGAGCGGGCGCCGAGGATGCGTTCGACGAACGGTGCCCAGGTCTCGGGCGTGGCCTCGTCGAACTCGCCGGCGACCACGAGCGTGGGCACGGCCACCTGCGGGAGGCGGTCGATGATCGTCCAGTCGCGGCCGGTGCCGACGACGTGGAACTCGTTCGGTCCGTTCATCGTGAAGTACACCGTCGGGTCGGCGAGCATCTGCTGCTCGCTGTCGATGAAGTCCTGCGGCATGGGCGTGATGCGGCAGACGTGGCGCTCGTAGAACACGCGGGTGGCGTCCAGGTACTCGGGGTCGTCGAGGGTGCCGTCCGCCTCGTGACGGTCGAGGGCCTCGCGGGCTTCGACGGGCAGCTCGGCGCGCAGCCGCGCGGCGCCGGCGAGCCACAGTTCCATGGATGCCGGCGAGTTGCAGATCTCGAGACTCCTCAACCCCGCCGGCTGCCGGACGGCGATCTCGGCGCCGAGCATGCCGCCCCAGGACTGACCGAGCACGTGGTACTCATCGAAGCCGAGCGCCTCGCGCAGATTGTGGAACTCGTCGACGAAGAGCTGCGGCACCCACTGGGACGCGGGAGCGTCGGGGTGGTGCGAGCTCTTGCCGCACCCGATCTGGTCGTAATGCACGACGGTGCGACCGGTGAGGTCGGCGAGGGCGTCGAGGTTGGCGACGTAGTTGTGGGCCATTCCGGGTCCGCCGTGCAGGACGAACAGCGGAGCTCTGCCGGTCGGCTCGGCGGGCTCGGTCAGGCGGGCCCAGGTGAAGCCGTCGTGGAAGGGAACGGTGATCTCGCGGTGCATGGAGTCATCGTGGACCCCGTAATGGTTCGTTGGCAAACCTTTTCTGCGGAATTAACATGGAGGAAACGACGGGAGCCCATGGCCGAGACCGACGACGCCTCCCTGGTGGACCGCGTCACCCAGCGCCTCATCACCGCTGTCGCGGTGGGTGAGTTCCTGCCCGGCACCCGCCTGCCCGCGGAACGCGACCTCTCCCCCCTCCTGGGTGTGGGGCGCACCACGGTGCGCGCCGCTCTCGACGACCTGGCCACGCGCGGGCTGATCGAGAAACGCCGTGGCCGCGCGGGCGGCACCTTCGTCGCCGAGGAGTGGCCGGCATCGATCGTCGTCGGTGTCGACCGCTGGTTCGAGCAGCGATGGAGCGACCTCGTCGACGCGTGCACCGCGAGCTCGATGCTGCACTCGTCGCTCGCCCGCCTCGCCGCCGAGAGACGGACGGATGCCGACATCGCGGTCATACGCGACCGCCTGGCCTCCTTCCACGCGGCGGATTCCGGCAACCCCAAGCAGCGCGCCGACAGCCTCCTGCACCTGTCGATCATCGATGCGGCGCACAACACGGCCCTGCGCGACATCCTCCTCGAGCACGAACGGCACCTCTCGCTGTCGGCTCCCGCCCATCCGTGGGGAGACCGCGAGAGCCATCGCCGCATGGAGTCCCGCGCGGCCAGCGAGCATGACGCGATCGTGGCCGCGATCGTGACCGCCTCCCCCGACGAGGCCGCCGAGCTCGCACGCCGACACGTGCAGATCGACCTCGAGCTGTTCACGGAAGCGCGGGAGTTCGCGCGCCGGCGCGCCGCCGCGGCCCAGGCCTGAGGTCGCGTGACCCGCGGCGGGAGGCCTCCCGCGCCCTCAACCCGTGAGGCGCGCCTCCAGGCCCGCTCGAACGCCCGGCCACTCCTCGCGCAGGATCGAGAAGTAGAGCGTGTCGCCGATCGAGCCGTCCCCCGCGATGCGGTGATGACGCAGTCGACCCTCGGGCGTCGCGCCGAGGCGCTCGATCGCCCGCGCGCTGCGCTCGTTGCGCGCATCGCAGCGAAGCGCCACGCGGTTGAGCCCCCACTCCTCGAACGCGTGCTCGAGCAGCAGCATCTTGGCCGCGGGATTCGTCCGCCCGCCCTGGAAGGCGCGGCCATACCACGTCGTGCCGATCTCGACCCGGCCCTGCGCGGGCGTGAGGTCGTAGAACGTGGTGGATCCGCGGATGCCGGAGGTCTCGGCATCCCGAACCGTGAACGCGAGCATGCCGGGCGTCTCGCGCTGACGCTCGACGTGCGCGGCGTAGGCGTCGACCGACGCCGGCCATGGCGTCGTCATGCCCGCCCACAGGGGCGCGTCGGTGAGGGCCCACGCCTCCGCCGCGTCGTCGGGATGGGCGGGGGTGAGACGGATGCCGTGCCCCTCGAGCACGAGGTCGTGGGCGGTCATCGTGCCTCCAGCTGTGCGACGAACTCATCCGCGGCGGCGACCTTGCGGCGCAGGTCTTCGCGGCGCCGCTGCGCCTCGTCTCGGATACCGGCGAAGCGCTCCCGCAGCCCGGCGTCGTCGGGATCGGCCTCGAGACCGTCGACGACGGCCAGCAGGTCGCCCATCTGCTCGAGCGAGTATCCGAGCGGCTTCATGCGGCGGATGAGCAGCAGGCGCGACTCGTCGTCGGCTGTGTAGAGACGGAAGCCGCCCTCGGTGCGGGCCGACGGACGGAGCAGACCGATCTCGTCGTAGTGGCGCAGCGTGCGGATCGACAGCCCCGTGCGCTCGGCGAGCTCGCCGATCTGCATCGGACGCTCCTCGGTCATGGCATCCCCGATCCCGCAAACCTCACGTTACGGTAGAGTTCTTCTCGGTCGCGGTCGCGACCCCTCTATTCTTCCCCGCACCGTCGCGGGTTCCCCCCGATCCGCCTCTGGAGCATCGACATGACCGACGTCCTCGCGCGCCCGCGCCCCGAACCCACCGTCCTACAGGCCCTGCGTTCGCCTCGCCTGCTCACCCGCGAGGTGCTCGCCGGTCTCGTCGTGGCGATCGCGCTGATCCCGGAGGCGATCGCGTTCTCGATCATCGCGGGCGTCGACCCGCGACTCGGCCTGTTCTCGTCGTTCGTCATGGCGGTTGCGATCGCGTTCCTCGGCGGCCGTCCCGCCATGATCTCGGCGGCGACCGGGGCGATCGCGCTCGTCATCGCCCCCGTCGCCCGCGAGCACGGCGTCGACTACCTGCTCGCGACGGTGATCCTCGGCGGCATCCTGCAGGTGGTCCTGGGTCTCGCGGGCGTCGCGAAGCTCATGCGCTACATCCCGCGCAGCGTCATGGTCGGGTTCGTGAATGCGCTGGCGATCCTCATCTTCACCGCGCAGGTGCCGCAGCTCATCGGGGTGCCCTGGGCCGTGTACCCGATCGCAGCGGCGGGCCTGCTGATCATGTACCTGTTGCCGCGCCTGACGAAGGCCGTGCCCGCCCCGCTCGTGGCCATCGTGCTGCTCACGGGCGCCGTCGTGGTGCTCGGCATCTCGGTGCCCACCGTCGGCGATCAGGGGGCGCTGCCCGAAAGCCTGCCGGCGCTGCTGATCCCGAACGTCCCGTTCACCCTCGAGACGCTCGGCATCATCTTCCCCTTCGCGCTCGCCATGGCGATCGTCGGACTGCTCGAGTCGCTCATGACCGCGGCCCTCGTCGACGACATCACCGACACCCCCTCGTCGAAGACCCGCGAGTCGCTCGGTCAGGGCGCCGCGAACGTGCTGTCGGGGCTGTTCGGCGGCATGGGCGGTTGCGCGATGATCGGCCAGACGATGATCAACGTCAAGGCCTCGGGGGCGCGCACCCGGATCTCGACGTTCCTCGCGGGCGTCTTCCTGCTCATGCTCGTGCTCGTCTTCGGCGACGTCGTCGCGACCATCCCCATGGCCGTGCTCGTCGCCGTCATGATCGTCGTGTCGATCGCCACCTTCGACTGGCACAGCATCCGCCCCTCGACCCTTCGCCGGATGCCGCTGAGCGAGACCATCGTGATGGTGCTCACGGTCGCGATCACCGTGTGGACGCACAACCTCGCGATCGGTGTGGGGGTCGGCGTCGTCGCGGCTGCGGTGCTGTTCGCGCGCCGTGTGGCTTCGCTGACGAGCGTCACCCGATCGGTCGACGGCGACACCGCCCGCTACGTCGTCGAGGGTGAGCTGTTCTTCGCCTCGAGCAACGACCTCACCACGAAGTTCGCGTACCACCGCGACCCCGCCCGCGTCGTGATCGACCTGTCGCGTTCGCACGTGTGGGATGCCTCGACGGTCGCGGCCCTGGATGCCGTGCAGACGAAGTACGCCCACCTCGGGACGACCGTCGAGCTCGAGGGGATGAACGCCGCGGCGGCGCGGTTCCACGAGCGCCTCAGCGGGGGTCTCGGCGCGGGGCACTGACGCTCGCCGACTACGCGCGCGTGACGAGCGGCGGACCAGGGACGACGGGAGGATGCCACGACCGCAACCCTCCTCCGCCGGTCACATCTCCTCCCTTCGCCACAGGGGGGGCGACGTCGGCGACCACGCCACCGTGCCGAGCGGAGGATCAGGGACGACGGGAGGATGCCACGGCCGAAACCCTCCTCCGCCGGTCCCACCCCCTCCCTCCAGCACCGCGCCTCTCGCGGGCGACGAGCTCAGGAGCGCAGCGTCGTCGACGGCGTCTCGCCGAACTCCCCGCGGTACATCGCGGCGAAGCGACCGAGATTCGAGAAGCCCCAGCGCGCCGCGATCGCCGCGACCGTGTCGACGGACGGGTCGGCGCTGCGCAGATCGGCGCGCGCCGCGTCCAGGCGCACACGCCGCAGGTACTGCATCGGGGTGCGCCCGGTGGAGGCCCGGAAGGCATACTGCAAGCCGCGAGGCGACAGCCGGGCCGCGGCGGCGATGTCGGCCAGAACGACAGACTCCGCCGCGTGGGCTTCGATGTACGCCTTCGCGCGGCGCACGGGTGCCGGCAGCGGGCGGGCGGGGCGGCCCGCGGCGAGCGCATCGGTGAAGGTCGTGGGGAAGGTGAGCAGCGACGCCTCGAGCATGAGCATCCGCGCCTGCTGCTGAATCAGGGGGGTTCGCTCGGGGGAGCGCAGAAGGACGTCCCTCGCGTACTCCCACGTGCGCGTCCAGTACCGCAGGCGCTGCTCGCTGACCGGGGCGTGCCCGGTCGCGCGGACCCGGAGTCCCTCATCACCCGAAAGCCGACGCGCACCGTCCTCGAAGTCGGAGCGCGAGAACGAGACAGCGGTCCCGGCGATGCGTCCGGTGAAGGCGACCTCGAGTGGGCGATCGACGACCATGAAGGGGACCGCCGTGTCGATGCGTTCACGGCGATACGTCCCCGCCACGCGCGACCCCGCGATCCGTCCCACGACGACCTGATCGAGAGGGTCGGACTCGACGAGCATGGTCGATCCGATCGTGTAATCGCAGAAGGCGAATCCCGTATCCGAGACGGCGTGCCAGTTCAATGCGGGCTGAATGGCGTCGGCGCGCGAGATACGAGCCCCCGGAACGACCGTCTGCCACATCTCTTCGACGATGGCGGCATCCCTGGTCTCGATGTTCGTATGCTCCACGGGGCTTTCCTAAATCGTCCGGAAACGTGCGGCAACACCGTTGCTTTCTCACGCGAAATGTGCGTGGGATCGCTCTCAGGACATCGGGGGGATATCGACGAGAAAGGATGCCGGGGGGATCCCTTCACCGTATCGTTCCCGGTCACCGCGAAGAAACGAGCCAGCGCAGCCGCGGGCAGCGGTTGCGCGCAGGTCGTGGTCTCTCGACCCGCGACCGAGGCGGCGGGTCGCATAATTGGTGAGGCGCGCGTTCCGGCGGCCATCGATCGACGGGATGCCGAATGACCTTCCGCACCATGGCGACTCTGCAATCGTGGGTCGACGATTTCCGCGCCCTGGGGTACCACGACGCCGACATCCTGCGGGTCATTCCTCAGGATCTGGACGACGATCTGGATCGAGGACTGATCGCGGCGCAACTGCGCAGCGTCTCGACGACGTTCTTCGTGGCCCCCGGCGCTGCGGCCGGATCGACGGACTGGGCCGTGACATTCGAGCCGCGCGAGAACGCCGCTCCCCTGCCCGCGGGGAAGGTGCTCGCGCTGTCCGGAGAGCTCGCGATGCTCTCGGCGCTCTGCTCGTTCCTGCAGGCGCGCTCCGAAGCATTCCTCGCGGGGCAGTAAGGGTCGTCAGTCCGCTCGCGTGGCCTCGGCGACGACGCGTTCGAGAATGTGCGCGACGCGCGCGCTCTCGTCCGGATCGAGCGCCGCGATCGCCCGCTCGATCGACCGGTCGAAAGCGCGCAGCAGCGACCAGGGGTACGCGTCGAGGTCGATGATCGCCGTGATGTGGTTCACCCGACGATCCTCGGTGTCGAGGTCGCGACGCACCGCACCGCGCTGCACCAGTCGATCGATCAGCGTCGTCACGCCGGCAGAGGTGATGCCGAGGTGGTCGCGCACGTCCGAGGGACGTGCGCCCGGGTTGTCGACGACGAAGAGCAGGGCGCGAGCGTCGAGTTCGTTCAACGACAGCTCTCGACGCGCCTCGGCCACCGCGGTGCGACGCGCCTCGCCGTAGGCGAGCAGGGCGCGGCCCATCGGTGAATCCGGGGCGGAGCCGGATGGCGAATCGGGTGACGACGACACGACCGTACATCGTACTCATCCCCGCCCAGTCCCTTTCGTCACGCCGCGCCGGGTGAAACCGGTCGTGCCGACGCCTCGACCCGACGGACGATCCACGCGCCGATGCCCGCGCCGCTCCCGCGCCGACCCCGGGTGTCCCGTCGTTCACACGATGGTCTTCGAGGCGTAACCCGCAGCCCGGGGTCGAGCCTTCAGCATGAGACAACCGCGTCAGACGACGCGGCGCCCCTCCCCCGGAAGGCGATCCCATGACTCGACCCGTGCGCGTGCTGTCGCTCTACGAAGGATTCTTCGCCGGAGGGGCGCGGATCCTGCACTCCGACGTCGTCGCGAGCCTCGCGACGATCGGCGGCCAGGAGCATCACGTCCTGTCGCTCACCTCCGCGGCCCGTCGCGACGGCTCGGTGCAGGACGCCCGGGACGACGCGAGATACCACCGGCTCCGCGACGCGGGCGTCGGGATCACGACGTTCGACCGCATCGCCGGCGATCGACCGATCACGCCCGACGCGTTCAGCGCCGCCGAGCTCGACCACGCCGCCGCTCTCTTCGACGAGGCGGACATCGTGCTGTCTCTGAAGGAGCAGCCCCTGAGCCTCGTCCTCGCGCTCGATCAGGCGGGCCTCCTGCCCGTTCGTCCGACGGCCGCGTGCCTGCACCGCTCCGACCCCACTCACTCGGGACCGGCCCTGGGATGGCTGACGGATGCCGCGGCCGCCGGCATCGTGTCGGCGACCATCTCGTGCGCCGCCTCCACGTCCGACGCGTACGCCCGCGCCGGTGTCGCCGCCGGCGAGGCGTGGATCATCGACAACGGCATCGACACGCGGCGGTTCCGGCCGGGGACGCGGCTCGAGCGTCGACGGATCCGCGCGGGTCTCGGCATCCCGGAGTCGGCGCACGTCGTGCTGCTGGCGGCGCGGTTCGACGCGATGAAGGATCCGGGTCTCTTCCTCGCGGCGGTGGCGCGGCACGCGCGGCGCTTCCCCGACACGCACTACGTGATGTGCGGATCGGGGATGACCCGCGACAACACCGGTTTCGCCTCCCTCGTCGCCGAGAGCCGCCTCGCGGAGGGGACGCACCTTCACTCACTCGGGCTCCGCGAGGACATGCCCCAGCTCTACCGCGTGGCCGACGTCGTCGCCCTCACCAGCGCCTTCGGCGAGGCCTCACCGCTCTGCCTGGCCGAGGGGGCGGCATCCGGGGCCATCCCCGTGACCACCGACGTCGGCGACGCCGCTCGCGTCGTCGAGGGCTTCGGCCTCGTCACGCCGCGCGACGCGGACGCGATCGCGGACACCTGGGAGCACGCCCTCGCCCACCGTGGCGCGCTCCGCGCCGCCGCGATCCGCGCGCGGGGTCGTCTCGACCGACGCCGGATGGTCGACGACTACCGTGAGGCCCTCTCGGGCCTGCTGCTCCGGGACGCCCTCGCCGCGTAACCGAATCGGGTCGCGCGAGGTGCCGTCCCGGCGCTGAGTGTCCGAAACACCCGGACGATTTTCCCGAACGTCCGGGTGTTCTGGACACTCACGTGCGAAGGAGCGGCTCAGGCGGCGGGCATCCACGCCGCGATCGCGATCACCACGATCACGAGCAGCGCGACCGCGGCCTGGACGCACAGGAGGACGGCGAACAGGTACCCCTGGTAGGAGCCCTTTCGTCCCGTGAATCCGTTGACCAGCAGGGCCGCGAAGATCGCGACCTGGAACGCGATGCCGATCCACGCCCACGCCGCGACGATCGGGACCGAGAACGCGAACAGCACGATCGCGATGAGGGCGAGGAGCCCGGATGCCACGAGCCACACGCGGCGGTTCGGGTTCTGCACGGCCTTCTGGTTCAGCACCCGGTTCGGGTCGTGACGGGGACCGGTCATGGCGGCGTCCTTTCCGTGGGGAGGGCCACCGTAGGACGGTCGGACCGAGCGGTCCGAGCGGGTTGACAGGCTCGGGAAGCGGCGGCCACCGGTCCCTCCGACGGGCGCCGCACCATAGACGGCGGGCGACACCCGCGCCATCCCCGCAGCCGACCCGGGAAAGCGTGTCTACAGTGAGGCATGACCGCGCGCATCCTCTCGATCGGCACGGCCCTGCCCGAGACGCGCGTCGACCAGGCCACGCTCCGCGACCTCTTCGCGGCCCAGCCCGGGTTCGACCGGAAAGCGCAGCGGCTGGTCGGCGCCGCCTTCGACGCGGCGGCGATCGACACGCGGCACGTCGTCCTCCCCCAGCTCGCCGGCGAGGGCGGCGGAGCCCTCGGCGTCCGCGACGGCGACACCCTCCTCATGCCGCCGACGGGCGCCCGCAACGACGAGTACCGCCGCGCCGCTCCCCCTCTGTTCGCTCAGGCCTCGCGCGCCGCGATCGCCGGGTCGGGACGAACGCCGGATGCCATCACCCACGTCGTGACCGTCTCGTGCACCGGGATGTTCGCGCCCGGCCCCGACTACCGGCTCGTCCGCGACCTGGGTCTCGCGACCACGGTCGAGCGTTACCACCTCGGATTCATCGGGTGCGCCGCGGCGATCCCCGCGCTGCGCCTGGCCGCGCGCATCGTCGCCGCCGACGCCGACGCCGTCGTGCTGGTGGCGTGCGCCGAGCTGTGCTCGCTGCACTGGCAGACCTCGTCGCACCCCGATCAGATCGTCGCCGCCTCGGTGTTCGCCGACGGTGCCGCGGCGGCGGTCGTGGCATCCGAAGATCCCGGGCACGAGGG
Source organism: Microbacterium sp. S1037 (assembly GCF_048381605.1). Taxonomy (NCBI): domain Bacteria; kingdom Bacillati; phylum Actinomycetota; class Actinomycetes; order Micrococcales; family Microbacteriaceae; genus Microbacterium; species Microbacterium sp. S1037. Next base: position 427,552 of record NZ_JBLWIG010000003.1, on the reverse strand, counting down.
CTTCGACCTCGACGGCTTCGCCACCCACCTCACGGGCGAAGGCGAACGAGACATGGCGTGGACCGTCGGCGACTCGGGCTTCGAGATGACGCTGACCCCCGAGGTCCCGCGCATCATCGGCCGAGAGATCGTCGGCATCGCCGCCGACGTGATCGGCGACCTCGACGGGATCGACGCGTGGGCCGTTCATCCCGGGGGTCGCAGCATCCTCGACCGCGTCGAGACCGCGCTGGATCTGGATGCCAGCGCCCTCGCGCCCTCGCGGGCGGTCCTGCGCGCGCACGGCAACATGTCGAGCGCGACCCTGCTGTTCATCCTGCGCGACCTCCTCGCCGACCCCTCCCGCGACGACGGCGACCGCGTGGCCGCGCTGGCCTTCGGCCCGGGACTCACGGTGGAGGCGGCGCGCCTGACGCTGCGGCGGCCGTGACCCGCGCACGGGGAGCGTGGCGAGGGCTCGCCGAGCGCGACACCGCCCTCACCGAGCTGATGGACGACCCCGACTGCGACCCCCGCGCCCTCGCCGCGACGTACCGCCGGTTCGGCCTCGTGAACCGGCTCGTGTCGGCGTGGGGTCACGTGTACCGCTCGCGCGTTCGCCCCGAGCTGCGCGCGCTCGGCCGCCCCGCCCGCGTGCTCGACCTCGGGTGCGGCGGCGGCGACGTGGTGGTTCGCCTCGCGACGCTCGCCGCGCGCGACGGCCTCGACGTCGAGTGGGTGGGGGCCGACCCCGATCCCCGGGCGCTCGAGGCGGCACGCGAGAGGGAACGCCCCGGGGTCCGCTTCGTCGCCCAGGGGTCGCGCGCGCTGATCGACGCCGGCGAGCGCTTCGACCTCGTGCTGTCGAACCACGTCCTGCACCATCTCGACGCCGGGGCACTGCAGCGGTTCGCCGACGACTCGCTCACACTGTCGCGCGGACCCGTGCTGCACGCCGACATCGCCCGCGGCCGCCTCGCCTACGCGCTGTACGCCGTGGGCATCGCCCCCCTGTCGGCGGGAACCTTCCTCCGCGTCGACGGGCTCCGCTCCATCCGCCGCAGCCACCGCGCGCCCGAGCTGGCCGAGGCCCTCGGCTCGCCGTGGCACGTCGAGACCCCCGCGCCCTTCCGGGTGCTCGCCGTCGCGAAAGGACGCGCGGATGCCTGAGGTCCTCGTCGTCGGGGCGGGCCCGGTCGGTCTCGCCCTCGCCGCCGACCTGCGCGCGCGGGCGGTCGAGGTCGACGTCGTCGAGAAGCGGACGGCGATCGGCGGGGGAACGCGGGCCATCGGCATCCACTCCCCCGCCCTCACGCATCTCGAGGCTTCCGGCGCGACGGACGACCTGCTCGCGCGCGCGGTGCGCATCGAACGCGGCGAGGCGCGCGCCGACGGGCGGCGGCTGGCCGAGATCCGCTTCGACCGGCTGCGCGCGCGGCACCCGTACGTCGCCGCGCTCCCGCAGGCCGACACGGTCGACGTCCTCACCCGGCTCGCTCCGCCGGTCCGGCGCGGGGTCGCCGTCACGGCGCTGATCGACGACGGCGCGTCGGTCCGCGCGCGAGTCGTCGGCCCGCACGGCGACGAGGAGATCCGGGCCCGGTTCGTCGTCGTGGCATCCGGGTGGGCGGGGAGAGAGCTCGTCTACCGCCCCGGCGCCGTGCGCACGCATGAGTACCCCGACCGGTACGCGATGGCCGACGTCGTCGCTCCCGGCGGTCCCGTCGCGCGCGTCCACCTCGAACGCGCGGGCGTGCTCGAGTCGTTCCCGCTTCCCGACGGTCACCGTCGTCTCGTGGCCTGGGCGGGCACCGACGAGATCCCGGATGCCACGGCCTTCCTCCGCCGCGCCGTCACCGACCGCGCCGGGCTCGACGTCGACATCCCCGCGGCGACGACCTTCCGGGTCCGCCGCGCCGTGGCTCCCGCGCTCCGGCGGGGCCGGGTGATCGTCGTCGGCGACGCGGCGCACGAGGTCAGCCCGATCGGCGGTCAGGGCATGAACCTCGGGCTGCTCGACGCGCTGACCCTCGCGCCGCTGCTCTCGCGCTGGCTGCGGACGGACGCACCGGACGGGCTCGCCCGCTGGGAGCGCGATCGTCTCGCGTCGGCGAGGCACGCGGCCCGCTTGGCCGCGCTCAACACGTTCCTCGGGCGAGCGCTCGGCCCGGGCGCGCACGCGGCCAAGACGGCGGCGCTGCGCACGGTCCTGCGCGGACCGGGCGGCGCCGCCTTCACCCGCGCGTACGCGATGCAGATGGATCGGGCCGCCCGCAGCTAGCGGTCAGTCGAGATGGAAGATCTCGGGGAGCTCGTGCCACCACTCGCCTTCGCGCCGGTCGGGCACGGGGCTCTGCAGGGGTTCTTGCACCGACCACCAGCGCTGCGTCTCGGGGTCGGCCGCCATGGCCGCCATGTCGGCCTCGTAGTCGTCGCCGACGTATTCGTAGTACGCGAAGAGCAGCTCGCCGTAGCGGTAGATCGAGTAGTTGCGGATGTTGCTCCGCGTGATCTGCTCGAGCACGCCGGGCCAGACGGCGGCGTGGTACCGCTCGTACTCCTCGCGGTTCTCGGGCGAGACGCCGATGACGGACGCGAACCTTCTCACGAGTTCTCCTGGGGGTCGGGGACGGCCACGGGGACGCCCTCTCGGTCTGCGGAAGCGTAGGCGGCCTCGACGACCGCCATGGTGTGCAGCACGTCGTCGACCGCGGTCGGCAGCGTCGGCACCGACCCCTCGACGAAGCGCTGCACGGCACCCATCGAGCCGATGAAGGCGTCGGGGAACCACGACCCCTCGAAGGGGACGGGCTGCCACCCGGCATCCTTCTCGTCGAGCAGCACCATCTCGAGCGAATCGGGACCGCCGTCCGGGTAGTCGAGCAGGAGGCCCATCTGCGCGCGGATCGCCCCGCGCGTGCCCTCCCACTGCACGAAGCTCTCCTCGTGCCCCGGTCCGAAGGCGTGGTCGTGATTCGTGCTGACGGTGACCCGCAGGGGGCGATCCCGGTAACGCATCAGGATCGTCGAGCGCGTGGTCGCGATCTCGGGCTTCTCGGGATGCCGGACGGTCACCGCGCTGACCGCGTCGGGGTCGCCGAAGAACGAGCGCACGAGATCGAGGTAGTGGACGCTGTGCATCGTGATCTCGAGGCGGTCTAGCCCGAACACGTGCGGGAAGAGATGCCACGGGGTGTCCACCGCCACCCGCACCTGCATGTCGTACACCTCGCCGATGGCCCCCTCCGCGATGAGACGGCGCGCCTCGGCGATGTAGGGGGCGAAGCGCAGCTGCGTGTTGACCGCGGCGACGAGCCCCTTCCGTCGACAGACGTCCCGCAGGGCCACCCCCTCGGCGAGCGAGTGTCCGAGCGGCTTCTGGATCAGAACCGCGGCCCCGTCGGGCAGCGCCTCGAGGGCGTCGAGGTACTGCTCGGGCATGAGCGCGATGTCGTACACGGCGTCGGCGGGCGCCGCGGCCACCGCCTCGGCGACCGTTCCGAAGACGTGGGCGATGCCGTACCCGTCGGCGAGCGCCCGGGCGCGCTCGACCGTGCGGTTCACCAGGCCCCAGACGGGGAACCCCGCCTTCCGGTACGCGGGGAGGTGGGCGTCTTTCACGATCCCGCCGGTGCCGATGATCACGATGGGACGCGGGTCCTCCACCGCGCGCACGGTGTACGACGGGGCGGGATGCCGCTCGGGTTGGTCGCTCACGCGCTCAGCCCTTGACCGCGCCGACGGTCTGCCCGCGCACGAGGAAGCGCTGCGCCCCGATGAACACGATGAGCAGCGGGATCATCGAGATGACCGTCGCGAGCGCCAGCTGCGGCATGTAGAGCTTGACGTCGAGCCCCGCGGCCACGGTCGCGTTGAACAGCGGGCTCGCGCCGATGAGCTCCTGGATGCCGATCGAGATCGTCTTGTTCTGCTGGTTCGAGGTCAGCAGCGCCAGCGGCAGGAAGAAGTTCGTCCAGTTGGCCACGAAGGAGAAGAACGCCACGAGCGCGATCGCCTGCTTCGAGATCGGCAGGCCGATCTTGAAGAAGATCGCCAGCTCCCCCAGTCCGTCGATCCGCGCGGCCTCCACGAGCTCGGGCGGCATGGTCGTCATGAAGTGGATGTAGCTGAGGTACACCCCGAACGGGAAGAAGCCCATGATGACCGCCACGGGCCAGAGCTGCCCCACGGCGCCGATCGCGTTGACCTCGAGGAAGAGCGGGATGACCAGGACCGTGTTGGGCATGACCATCGCCAGCAGCGTCGCGAACAGCCACGCCTTGCGCCACCGGAACCGCAGTCGGGCGAGCGCGTAGCCCGCGGGGAGAGCGGCGACCAGAGCCAGGATGCCGCCCGCCACAGCGAGGATCAGGGAGTTGAGGATCCACCGCTGGAAGAGTCCGCCCCCCGAGGGGCCGAAGCCGGTGATCTGCGACCAGCTGTAGACCGCGTGATCCCAGGAGAGGCCGCCGAGCCCGAGGAAGCCGTCGCTTCCGGCGGCGACGTTGTCCTGGTCGCGGAAGGCCATCGCGATGAAGCCGACGATCGGGATCACGAACATCGCGGCGACGACGAGCATCACCGTGATGCGCGACACCCGACCGACGCTCCAGCGCGTCGACGGGGCCTTGTTGCCGGACGGAGTGCGGGTCGCGACGCTCACTTGGACTTCTCCTCTTCGCCGAACAGGCCGCTCTTGAACACGATGAACATGCCGATCGCGAGCGTGATCACCAGCAGGATGATCGACATCGCCGCGGCGGCCGGGAAGTTGCGGTTGGTGAAGGCGAACGCGTAACCCAGCTGCGTCGGCGCCCACTCGGCATCCACCGATCCCGACGAGATCTGCCGCAGCAGGTAGGGCTCGAGGAACAGCTGGAAGCCGTAGGCGAGGTTCATCAGCGCGGCGTAGCCGATCCAGGGGCGGATGAGCGGGAGCTTGATGCTCCACGCGAGCTGCCACGAGTTGGCCCCGTCGATCTTGGCCGCCTCGAAGACCTCTTCGGCGATGCCGTTCAGGCCCCCGTTGACGATGACGATCCACGTTCCGACGCCCTGGAAGAACAGCATGGCGGTGAGGATCCAGGGAAGGTTCTCGGTCGTCGTGACCTCTTTGAGGTTGTTGACTCCCAGGCCCTGCCAGAGGAACGCGATCGGCGAGATCGAGGGGTTCAGCAGGTAGACCCACAGCACGAAGTTGGCGATGCCGGCGAGGGCGCCGGGCAGGAAGTACACGAAGCGCATCGCGCCGCCGAAGCGCCCGGGGCTCGCGTGCACGAGCAGCGCGAGACCGACGATGCCCACGATCATCAGCGGCAGCCACACGATCATGACCGTGAAGATGTTGATGAACGTGTCGAAGAACCGGAAGTCGGTGACGGCGGTGATGTAGGCGTCCAGGCCGCCGAACCCGGACTTCGGGTTGACCATGGTCGGCGCCTTCTGGAGCGAGATCCAGAACGCGTAGCAGATGGGGATGGCGGCGGCGACGAGGAACAGCGCCGCGTACGGCGCCATGAGGATCCAGGCCCCGCGGGCCTCGACACGGTGGGGAGCGCGCCGACGCCCCGAGGTGCGGCGGGGCAGAGCCCCGCGTCGCTCGGCTGTGGTGAGCGTTTCTGTGGCGGTGACGGTCATGACTTCTTTCCTGGGGAATCGACTTCCGGGGGAAGACAGGGGGCCAGGGCGCCGGTTCTCACCGGCGCCCTGGCCGCGGGGTCACTGAACGGTGTAGCCGACCGACTTGGCCTGGTTCACCAGCTCGTCGCCGAACTTGGTGATCGCGTCCGGGATGCTGCCGCCCGAGATCAGCGTGGGGCTGACCGTCTCGGTCCAGACCGAGCCGGTGTCGTACAGCATGTACGAGTACGGCTGCACCTCACCCAGGGCGGTCTTGAACGACGCCTGCGTCGTGGGCACGTCGGCGAAGTACTTGTCGGCCTCGAGCTTGGCGAGCCACGCGTCCTGGACGGGGCCGTAGCCGGGAAGGCCCGTGGAGAGGTCGACCTGCCAGCGCGGGTCGGTCGCGACGAACTTCATGAACGTCAGCGTGTTCTCGAGCTCCTTGCCCGTGATGTGCGACGAGGCGCCCCAGAGGCCACCGCCCTCGTTACCGGTCGACGGCTTCGAGTCGCCCTTCCAGGGCAGCGGAGCCGCCGCGGTCATCTGGCCGGCCGGGATCTTCCAGGTGTCGCGGAAGAGGTAGTTGCCCCACCACGCCGCTCCGGGGCTCATCACGAGGTTCTGGCCCTCGGTCGCCGCGTCGCCGTCGAAGATGCCCTGGGTGCTGAGCGCCTTGCCCTTGTACATCTTGTCGAGCAGATCGGTCGCCCGGGTGCAGGTCGAGTCGGAGAGGTCGATGTGCGCCTCGCTCTCGGACACGCGGTCGTTCGTCGGGCAACCCGAGGCCTGCAGGTAGCGGTTGATCGCGTAGGCGTCGCCGAGGAAGCCGCTGATCTTGCCGGGGTGCTCGGTGGCGATCTTGACCGCGAGGTCGCCGTACTCCTCCCACGTCGTGGGCAGCGTGTAGCCGTTCTCGTCGAAGAAGGCCTTGTTGTACCAGAACACGTCGGGTGCCGCGTCGTTGCGCAGGCACCGGATCTTGCCGTCGATGTTGCAGAACGACAGCACGGCGGGGTCGTAGCCCGAGATCGTGTCGGCCATCAGATCGGTGAGGTCGGCCGCGTAGTTGCTGGTCGAGTTCGTCGCCCAGGCGATGTCGTCGTTCGAGGGGAAGAAGATCGCGTCGGGCCAGCCGGACCCGGCGGCGTCGAAGTTGGCGAACGACTGCTTCACCGTCTTGCCGCCCACCGTGCCGTCGATCTGCACGACGTCGATCGGGATGTCGGGGTACGCCTTCTGGAATGCCTCGGCGGCGGGCACGCGGGGCGGGTCGACCCAGACGGTGATCTTTCCGCCCGAGTCGGTCTGCGCCTGCGACGCCGTCCCGCCCGTGGCATCGCCGGAACATCCGGCGAGCGTGAGCGCGGCGACGGCGAGCGCCGCCCCGGCCGCGAGGATGCGTGTTGTCTTCATTGACACTCCTTTGTGTGAGCTGCCGCTTCGCCCAGTTGATCGGGAGCTGTGACGACCCGAGCGAATTGGTCAAACGTTATCCCGCGGCACGTATTTGATCAAACGTTTGCTTGCTCGTCTGATCCCACAGCCTCAGGCTTAGGTCCGACGATACATCAGATGAATTGTTGTTTCCACGATTTTTTGCCGATTCTGATCGACTTCAGCCGGAAAGGCCGAGTCGACCCGCGTCGAGGCGGTAGAACTCTGCCGCCGTGCGCCCCAGGACCCGCTCGCGGGCGTCGGCGTCGAACTCGTCGAACAGGGGTCGCAAACCGTTCCACACGCGCGTGTATCCGCCGGAAAGCACGGAGATCGGCCAGTCCCCGCCGTACATCAGGCGCTGGGGCCCGAACATCTCGAGAGCCCTGTCCACGAACGGGCGGATCTGGTCGGTCGTCCACGCCGAGCTGTCGCCCGTCGCCGAGTACAGTCCACTCACCTTGGCGTACACGTTCGCGTTCTCCGCGGCGGCACTCATCAGACGACCCCACTCCGCCCCGTCGCTCACGCCGATCGGCGGCTTCGCGAGGTGGTCGATCACCATCCGCAGGCGGGGATGGCGAGCGGCGACCAGTGGGACGATCTCGACGTGGCGCGGCAACACCGCGACCACGTCGAACGGGAGGCCGCGCTCCTCGAGGAGCCCGAGCGAGGCGTCGACCTCCGGGCGCAGCAGCCAGTCGGGGTCGGGCTGGTTGTGGATGAGGGTGCGCACACCCACCATGAGCGGGTCACCCTCCCACGACGCGAGGGTGCGCTCCGTCCGCTCGGGATCCTCGAGCGGGGCGTACCCGACGATGCCGGCCACCTCGGGGTGAGCGGCGGCGGACTCGCGCATCAGTTGCGTGTCCTCCGGGTTGTCGGCGGACTGCACCTGCACGGTGAAGTCGACGCCGGCCGCGCGCAGCTCGGGAGCGACGTCGGCGAACGTCATGACCCCGTCGATCGGGGCGGCATCCGGCGTCAGCCAGTCGTACTCGGCGCGGGACGGGTCCCACACGTGCTGATGGGCGTCGATCACGGGAAAGGTCATGCGTGCCTCCTCGGGCGGGTTCGGACAATCATCATCGGAGGTTTTCGCCACCGACGGGGGCGTTTCGAGCGGAATCGGCGGAATTCCTCCGATGAATCCTTCCAGTCCGTAGACTGACCGCCATGACCGACGACTTCGTCTCCGCACCGCGTTCCCAGACGGACGTGGTCATCGACGGCATCAAGACGATGCTGACGCGAGGGGAGCTCGGTCCCGGGTCGCGCCTGCCGATCGAGAAAGACCTGGCGGCGCAACTCGGCGTCTCGCGCGGCTCGCTGCGCGAGGGCGTCCGGGCGCTCGCGACGCTCGGAGTACTCGAGACGCGACAGGGCGACGGCACGTACGTGACGGCGCTCGACCCCCGCACCCTGCTGAGCCCGCTCGGCTTCCTCGCCGATCTCCAGCAGCCCGCCCACGCCGCCGACCTGCTGGCCGTGCGACGCATGCTCGAGGCCGAGACCGTCTCGCTCGCCGCCACGCGTCTCACCGACGAGGAGCTGCAGCAGCTCGACCGGACGCTCGGGGTCGTCGACACGATCCTCGAGAACGAGCCCGACATGGACCTCGAGGGCTTCATCGACGCCGACACCGAGTTCCACCGCATCATCGCCCGCGCGAGCGGCAATCCCGCGCTGGCCGCCATCATCGACACGCTCGTGGGACGCACGTTCCGCGCGCGACTCTGGCGCGCCATCACGCACCGCGGGTCGGTGCGCGAGACGCAGGCCGAGCACCGGGCGATCCTCGACGAACTCGTCCGTCGGGATCCCGCCCGGGCTCGCATCCGCATGCAGGTGCACCTCCTGGGCGTCGAGGAGTTCAGCGCCGCACACGCGGACGAAGACCCCGAAGCCCAGTAGCCGTCACCGGCTCGCCCAGTACGTTCCCTCGGGGAAGGTGTACTCGGCGAGAGACGCGTCGTACATCTCGGCGCTGTAACCGGGCAGCGAGGGGAGCACGTACGCGCCGTTCTCGACGATGCACGGGTCGACGAAATGCTCGTGCAGGTGGTCGACGAACTCGGTGACACGGTTCTCGAGCGTCCCGGACACGCACACGAAGTCGAAGATCGACAGGTGCTGCACGAGCTCGCACAGACCGACGCCGCCGGCGTGCGGGCACACCGGCACTCCGAACTTCGCCGCCATCAGGTAGACCGCGATGATCTCGTTGACGCTCGCGAGGCGGGCGGAGTCGAGCTGGCAGAAGTCGATCGCCTCGGCCTGGAACATCTGCTTGAACAGCACCCGGTTCATCCCGTGCTCGCCGGTCGCGACCCCGATCGGGGCGACGGCCTTGCGCACCGCGGCGTGCCCGAGAACGTCGTCGGGGCTCGTGGGCTCTTCGATCCACAGCGGCTTGAACTCGGCGAGGTGGCTCATCCACTCGATCGCCTCGGGGACGTCCCAGACCTGGTTCGCGTCGATCATCAGGTTGGCATCCCACCCGATCACCTCTCGCGCGATGCGCAGACGCCGGATGTCGTCGTCGAGGCTCGCGCCGACCTTGAGCTTGACGTGGCGGTACCCCTCGTCGACGGCCTCCTGCAGCAGACGCCGCAACTTGTCGTCGCTGTACCCGAGCCAGCCGGCACTCGTGGTGTAGCAGGGGTAGCCGCCGCGGCCCTCGAGCTCGGCGATGCGCGCGGCGCGCGTGGGAGCGAGCTCGGTCAGGATGCCGATGGCCTCCTCGCGCGTGAGGGCGTCCGACAGGTAGCGCATGTCGGCGACGTCGACGAGCTGCTCCGGGGTCATGTCGGCCAGCAGGCGCCAGAGGGGCTTCTGGGCGACCCGTGCGGCGAGATCCCACATGGCGTTCATGACCGCGGCCATGCCGAGGTGGACGACGCCCTTCTCGGGACCGAGCCAGCGCAGCTGCGAGTCGGAGGCGAGTTCGCGGTAGACGCCCCCGAGGTCGGCGACGGCATCTTCGACCGAGCGTCCGACGAGGGGCAGTCCACGCTGACGCGCCGCCTCCACGCACAGGTCGTTGCCGCGTCCGATGGTGAACGTGAAGCCGTACCCCTTCAGCTCGGGGTCGTCGGTGTGCACCACCACATAGGCGGCGGAGTAGTCGCCGTCCTTGTTCATGGCATCCGACCCGTCCATGCTGAGCGAGGTCGGAAAGCGCACGTCGTGCGCGGTGACGGCGGTGATCGTGGTCATGCGTCTTCCTTGGAGATGAGGTCTGCCTCGGCGAGGTCGCGCCAGAGGTCGTCGGGGATGGGGGTGGCGGCGCGATCGAGGTTCTGGGTCACCTGGCGGCGTCCTCGCGCGCCGAGAACGACGGACACGACCGCGGGATGCCGCAGGGCGAAGGCCACGGCGACGTCGGGCAGGGTCACCCCGTGGCGCTCGCTGATGTCGGCGATCGCGTTCGCCCGCGCGATGAGCTCCGGCGGCGCGGGCTGGTAGTCGTAGGTGGCGTCCGCGGGCGGACGGGGCGCGCTCAGCAGCCCGGAGTTGAAGACCCCGGCGGCGACCACACCGACCCCGCGCTCCTGGGCGAGCGGAAGGAGTTCCGCGGCGGCGGAGTCGTCGAGGAGCGTGTAACGCCCCGCACACATCACGACGTCGATGTCGGCGCGTCGGATGAGCTCGGCGAGCGGGTCGGCCGCGTTCATCCCGGCGCCGACGGCCGAGACGACCCCCTGCTCGCGCAGCTCGATGAGCGCGCCGATGCCCTCGGTGGACGCCTGGGCGAAGTGATCGTCCGGGTCGTGCAGGTAGAGGATGTCGAATCGGTCGAGACCCGTGCGCCGGAGGGAGTCCTCGACCGAGCGCAGGATGCCGTCACGGCTGAAGTCCCACCGGCGGACGACGTCGCGCGGCACGTCGAACCCGTCGTCGTCGCGGAGGTGCGCGGTCTCGGGGCTCGGCTCGAGCACCCGACCGACCTTGGTGGAGATCACGAACTCGTCGCGCGGGCGGCTCGCGAGGCGCGCGCCGAGGCGTCGCTCCGAGAGACCGAGCCCGTAGTGGGGGGCGGTGTCGAAGTACCGGACACCCCCGTCCCACGCGGTGTCGACCGACTCGTCGACCTCTGCCTCGGTCGTCTCGCGATACAGGTTCCCGAGTTGAGCCGCGCCGAGGCCGATCTCGGTGAGCAGTGTTCCGTGCCGCAATGCACGAGTGCGCATGGTCGCCTCCTTTTCCCCCAGCCTACATCACATTCATCAGATGACTAGGAGGAATCGAGGGCTCAGAGCCACACATCGACGAGGAATCGACGGAATAGATCAGTTCTTTTCGCGGGGCTCCGCCGTCGACGCCCGCTCCACGAGGTTCGGGGCCGGGTCGGTCACCACGACGTCCGCGCGAGCCCCCGACGCGAGGTTCTCAACCACCGCTCGCAGCGCCGTCGCTCCCACCTCGCGCAGCGGCATCCGGACCGTCGTGAGGGGTGGCCACGTGTGCTCGGCCGTCCACGCGTCGTGGATCGCCACCACCGACAGGTCCTCGGGGACGCTCAGCCCGAGGCGCCGCGCCGCGGCGAGCGCGCCGTACGCGGCGTTGACGTTCGCCACCACGACGGCGGTCGGTCGCTCCTCCCGTGCCCGCTCCTCGCCGGCCCGCTCCTCGCCGGCCCGCTCCTCGCCGGCCCGCTCCTCGCCGGCCCACAGGAGGGTCAACGCCTCCGCGCCCCGCGCGGGTTCGTATCCGAGGCGCGTGACATCGCGTTCGCCGACCTCGAGCCCCGCGCGCTCCATCGCGGCACGGAATCCGCCCTCGCGCCGGCGCGCTGTATCGGACGAGGCCAGGCCGCTGATGAGCGCGATGCGGCGGTGCCCGAGCCCCACGAGGTGGTCGACGGCGACAGCCGCGCCGCGCTCGTCGTCCAGGACGACCGACCCCGCACCCTCGGGATGGATCGAGTTGACGAACACGACGGGCATCCGCCCCGCGATCAGGCGGTTGATGTCGCTGTCGGGCATGGCGTCGCCGGTCTGCACGATCAGCCCATCGACGCGGCCCTCGCCGATCAGTCGTCCGATGATGTCGACGCCCTCGGGCAGACCGTCCGCCCGCGCCAGGAGGACGACGTAGCCGAGGCGGTACGCCTCGTCTTCGACGCCGTGCAGCAGCTCGGTGAAGACGGCGTTCGTCACGTCGGGCACGACGAGACCGACGACGTGGGTGCGCGCGGACTTGAGCGCGCGCGCCGCGAAGTTCGGGCGATACCCGAGTTCGGCCGCCGCCTCTTGGATCCGCCGTCGCGTGCTCTCGCTCACGCGGGTGTTCGGTGCATCGCTGAGGACGCGGGAGACGGCCGAGACCGACACCCCGGCGCGCGCGGCGACGTCGCTCAGCCTGACCATCCGCCCAGTGTAGGGATGGCGAGAGGTAGGGATGCCGCGAGCCCACCCCCGCGTCACACGTCGCGCTCCCCCGCGGGACGGCGGTTGACGAGGTACACGTGCGTGAGCACCATGACGGTGTCGCCGTGCTGGTTGCGCACGGTGACGAGTTCGTCGACGTAGCCGGTGGCATCCGGGGTCCTGGCGTGGGGGCGCAGGGCGGTGATCTCGGCCGTGACGCGGATCGTGTCGCCGATGAACACGGGGCGGATGAAGCGGATCCGGTCGTACCCGTAGCTCATGGACTGCGGGTTGATGTCGCCGGCGGTCATGCCGACCGCGACCGAGAGGACGAGCGTGCCGTGGGCGATGCGCTGCCCGGCGGGTTGCGTCGCCATCCACTCGGCATCCATGTGATGGGGGAAGAAGTCCCCGGTCTGGCCGGCGTGCAGGACGATGTCGGCCTCGGTGATGGTGCGCCCCACCGTCTCGCGCGCTTCTCCGACGACGTGGTCCTCGTACCAGCGGTCCATCATCCTCATCGGTCCCCCTCGGTGGCGCGGACGCCGGCGTCCAGGCGCGCGCGCAGCTCGTCGTCGGTCAGCTCGTCGCGCAGGGCCGCCGTCACGAGGGGCGACAGGGCGTTCTGCAGCTCGATGTAACGGGACCACCGCGGTCGCACGTACGCCCCCTCGAGCGTCGCGCGGGTTCCGCGGAAGAAGTCGAGGCTGTCGGCGTTCGTGCGGTCGTCGTCCCACGCGACCGCGTTGCCCGGTTGCCCGCCGGCGTCGTAGTAGACGCCCGACTGCACCTCGGCCGAGGCGAGCCAGAAGGCGTGGGCGATCGCCTCGGCGGTGTGGCGCGACCGCGACGAGACGGCGATGCCGGCCCCGCCCAGCAGCGACCCGCGCACCCCACGACGGGATGCCGGGATGTCGACGTACCGCAGACGGTGCGCGCGGAAGCCCGGGCGGCTGTAGTTCGAGTAGCCGAACAGCAGCGGGGCGTAGCAGTACCGCGTGCCCTCGCTGAGCGCGTCGGCGGTCTGGATGGGGTTCCACGTCGCGCACTCCGCAGGCACGGCCCGGGCGAGGGCACGGAGAGTGTGCATCGACTCCGCGAGAGCGTCCGCGGAGAGGAACACGCCAGGAGTCCGCATCGCATCCTCGCCGTTGCCGGCGGCGACCGTGATCAGGCTCGAGAAGGCGTCGACCGGCTTGTACGGCCAGAGCACCCTCCCCTCCGCGGCGAGGGCGAGCACGCCCGGCCAGTCGCGGGGCGGCTCGGGAAGCAGGTCGGGCCGGAAGGCCGCGACCTGGGCCGCGGCATCCGTCGCGAGGCCCCACTGCCCTCCGGCGTGCGCATACGACGCGTGCGACGAGCCGACCGATTGTGCGGCGAGCAGCGCGAGCTCGTCGTCGTGACCGCTGCCGTCGAGGCGGGCGAAGAGGCCCTCCTCGGCCGCGAAGGGGATGTGCGGGTGATCGATCACGAGAAGGTCGTAGTCGCGCACGAGCTCTTCGAGCGGCTGGTCGGCGAAGGACTGCAGCGAGCGCTGATCCCATCGCACCTCGACGTCGGGAGCGACCTCACGGTACGCCCGAGCCGACGCCGCGACGCTGCCGTACCCGCGCTCGTGCTCCCACGTGATGCCGCGCAGCTCGACGCTCATGCGCGGGCCCCGTCTTCCGCCCGGACGTCGCTCGACAGGAACTCCGCGCGGATGCGCGCGCCGTCCTCCCCGAGCAGGGGCGCGGCCTTCTCGCTGCGCAGCACCTGCCCGTCGATCCGGAGCGGGCTCCGGGTGGTGGCGATCCTCGTCCCGCGCCGCTCGACCTCCTGCGTCATGTCGATCGCGGCGAACCCGTCCGAGGCCAGCAGCTCGTCGAGCGTCAGCACCGGCGCACACCAGACGTCCGCGGCATCCAGGATGCCGAGCCAGTGCGCCGTGGAACCCGTGGCGAAGCGCGCCGCGAGGAGCGCCTCGATCTCTTCCTGGCGGTCCCAGGCGTCGCGCGGATCCGTCAGGACCGCGAGCTCGGGAAGGTCGAGGAGGCGACCGAGTTCGGGGATCGGGTTCATCGCGAGGGCGAGGTACCCGTCGAGGGTGGGGTACGTGCCGTAGGGGGCGGCGAGGAAGGCGTGCGCCGAGTGCTCGCCGTGGCGCCGCACCTGGATGGTGTCGTCGTTGAGCTTCGTGCTGAGGAGCTCGAACTGCAGGTCGAGGACGGCTTCCAGCAGGCTCGACTGCACGAGTCCCCCCTGCCCCGTGCGGAAGCGGCGGACCAGCAGCGCGGTCACTCCCTGAGCGATGTGGCAGCTGAGGAGGTGGTCGGCGATCGAGAGGCCGAGCGGCACGGGGCCGTCCTCCCGGGAGCCGCTCAGCCACGGCAGCCCCGAGATCGCCTGGGCGAGCAGGTCTTGACCGGGACGGTCGCGCCACGGACCCTCGTCGCCGTAGCCGCTCGCGCTGGCGTAGACGATCGAGGGGTTGATCTCTTTCACCGAGGCGTAGTCGAGACCGATGCGCTCCATCACCCCCGGGCGGAAGTTCTGGATCATGACATCGGCGCGCGCGACGAGCCGACGGACGTCTTCGAGGTCGTCGGGGTTCTTGAGGTCGGCGGCGACCGACTCCTTGTTGCGGTTCATCGCGTGGAACGACACCGTGTCGCCGTCGATCGAGCGACCGGCGAACGCGAGGGTCCGTCCGATGTCGCCGACGCCGGGGCGCTCGATCTTCACGACCCGCGCGCCGAGATCCGCGAGGCGGAGCGCCGCGACCGGACCGGCGAGGAACTGACTGAAGTCGAGGACGAGAAGACCGTCCAAGGGTCTGATGATCTGCTGTGTCATGAGGATCGCGCGCCTTCGCGTCGAGGAGAAAACGTCGTGAGACGTCGTGGTCAATCGTTTGTTCACCGTAGCGCTGCGGGGTTTCGGGTGCAACCGAGACATATGACGATTTGTGAGGCATGATTGATCGGAGAATTCATCTGATCTTTAGGAGAGTCAATGCTGACAGCGGCCTACGTGGGCGATCACACGATCGACATCCGGGAGGCGGATGCCACGCCTCCCGCTCCCGGCCAGATCCAGGTGCGGGTGGCCTACACGGGCCTCTGCGGGACCGACCTGCACATCCTCCACGGCTCGATGGACGCGCGAGTCGCCACCCCGCTCGTCTTCGGCCACGAGATGAGCGGCACGATCGCCGCGGTCGGCGAGGGCGTGGACGGCTGGAGCGCCGGAGACGGTGTCACGGTGATGCCGCTGGCCTGGGACGGCACCTGCCCCGCATGCCGCGCCGGCAACGAGCACATCTGCCAGAACCTCGACTTCATCGGGATCGACTCCCCCGGCTCGCTCCAGGGCCTGTGGAACGTCCCGGCCGAGACGCTCGTGCGTCTTCCCGAGGGGATCGCCCTCGACCATGCCGCTCTCGTCGAGCCGGTCGCCGTCGCCGTCCATGACGTGCGCCGCTCCGAGCTTGCCCCGGGCGACAAGGCCGTCGTCATCGGCGGCGGTCCCATCGGCGTCCTCATCGCGTGCGTCGCCCGTCACACCGGGGCCGAGGTGCTCGTGATCGAGCTCGACGAGAAGCGCCGCGCGCAGATCGAGGAGCTCGGCTTCGCGACGCTGGACCCCCGCGAACGCGACCAGGTCGCCGTGGTCGAGGAATGGACCGACGGGGCCGGAGCCGACGTCGTCTTCGAGGTCTCGGGGGCCGCCGCCGCCGTGCGCGGGGCCACGGGGCTGGCGAAGGTGCGCGGCACCATCGTCGTCGTGGCGATCCACCCCACCCCGCGCGAGGTCGACCTGCAGCGGATGTTCTGGCGCGAACTGCGCCTCCTCGGCGCTCGGGTGTACCAGCGCCCCGACTTCGAGACCGCCGTCGAGCTCGTCGCGGGCGGCGTCATCCCCACCGATCTGCTCATCACGCGCATCGTGCCCCTCAGCGCCACCGCCGAGGCCTTCGCCGACCTCGAGGCCGGCCGCGCGATGAAGATCCTCGTCGACGTGGGAGGCCAGGCATGAACGGGCTCTTCTCGCTCGAGGGCACCACGGCCGTCGTCACGGGCGCGCGCCGAGGGATCGGCTTCGCCATGGCGCTCGGTCTCGCCGAGGCGGGCGCCGACATCATCGGGGTCAGCGCCTCGCAGTCGACGTCGGGCAGCGAGATCGAACGCGCGGTGACGGCCACCGGTCGCTCGTTCACCGGCATCGCGTGCGACTTCAGCGATCCGTCGGCGGTCGACGCGCTGGGGGCGGACCTCTCCGGACGCCACATCGACATCCTCGTCAACAACGCCGGCACCATCGAGCGCGCCCCGGCGGCGGAGCACCCGCTGGACGCGTGGGATCGCGTGCTGCAGATCAACCTCAGCAGCCAGTTCCGTCTCACTCAGACCGTCGCCGGCCAGATGCTCGAACGCGGGCGGGGCAAGATCATCTTCACCGCCTCGCTGCTGAGCTTCCAGGGTGGCATCAACGTCCCCGGTTACACGGCGGCCAAGTCGGGCATCGCGGGGCTCACCAAGGCCCTCGCGAACGAGTGGGCGTCGAAGGGCGTCAACGTCAACGCGATCGCGCCCGGCTACATCGCGACCGACAACACCGAAGCCCTGCGCGCCGACAGCGTGCGCTCGACCGCCATCCTCGACCGCATCCCGGCGGGCCGGTGGGGCGAGGCATCCGATCTCGCCGGGGCGACGGTGTTCCTCGCCTCACGGGCGTCCGACTACGTGTCGGGCATCACCCTGCCGGTCGACGGGGGGTGGCTCGGGCGATGAGCGACTCGTCGTCCTCGCTCACCGAACGCCTCAGCTCCGTGGGTATCGTCCCCGTCGTGGTGCTCGACGACGCCGATCGTGCGCGCGACCTGGCCCTCGCCCTGCGCGACGGGGGCGTCGGCTGCGCGGAGTTCACCCTGCGCACGCCCGCCGGTCTCGCGGCGATCTCGGCGACCGCCGGCATCGACGGGTTCCTCGCCGGCGCGGGGACGGTGCTGACCATCGAGCAGGCGGATGCCGCGATCGACGCGGGCGCGACGTTCGCCGTCACGCCCGGATACGACCCCGCCGTCGCCGACCGGCTCCGCGCGGGCGGCGTGACGGTCGTTCCGGGCGTCGCGACCCCGACCGAGGTCCAGCGGGCGCTGTCCGACGGCTTCTCCGACGTGAAGGTCTTCCCGGCCGGACACCTCGGCGGAGGGAGCTACCTCGACGCGCTGCACGGACCGTTCCCCGACGTGCGGTTCATCCCCAGCGGAGGCGTCGATCCGGGCAGCCTCGGCGACTACCTCCGCCGTTCGTGGGTGCTCGCGGCGAGCGGCAGTTGGATGGTGCCCCGCGACGCGATCGCCCGCGGCGACTTCGAGACGATCGCCGCCGCGGCCGCCGAGTGCGCGCGCATCCGCGACGCGGCACGGTCCGCCCGATGAGCCGCGTCGTCACGCTCGGCGAGAGCATGGGGCTCGTCCTCGGTGCCGGTGTGGGCGGCTGGGAGCACACGTCCCAGGCGCACATCGCGACGGGAGGGGCCGAAGGAAACACCGCGATCGGACTGGCCCGCCTCGGCGTCCCCGTCACGTGGCTCGGTCGCGTCGGCGACGACGCTCTGGGTCGTCGCGTGGTGGGCGACCTCCGCTCCGAGGGCGTCGAGGTGCGCGCCCTCCTCGACGCCGGCGCCCCGACCGGCCTCATGCTCAAGTCGACACCGCGCGCGGGCGCCACGACCGTCGACTACTACCGCCGAGGCAGCGCCGGCAGTCGACTCGAGCCCGCCGACCTCGAGGACCTTCCCCTCGAGACCGGTGACATCCTCCACGTGACCGGCGTCACCCTCGCTCTGTCGGACTCGGCGCGCGAGACGGTGATCGCCGCGGTCGACCGCGCTCGCGGCACAGGCGCGCTCGTGTCGTTCGCGGTCAACCACCGCAGCAGGCTCTGGGACCCTGCCGAGGCCGTCGAAGCGTACGCGCACGTCATCGGGCTCGCCGACATCGTCTTCGCCAGCGACGACGAGGCGCGGATGCTGCACCCCCACACCGCGCCCGAAGAGCTCGCCCGGGCGCTGGCCGCGGCGGGCCCCGCCGACGCGGTCGTCACCCTGGGCGGCGACGGAGCGGTCGCGGTCATCGACGGCGAGCTGCACCGCATCGCCGCGGTCCCCATCACCCCGGTCGACACGGTCGGCGCGGGAGACGCGTTCGCCGCCGGGTACCTGTCCGAGCGATTCGCCGGGAGTGACCCCGCGGGGCGCCTGCGCACCGCTGCCCTGGCCGGCGCCTACGCCTGCCTGCACCCCGGCGACTGGCAGGGCGGCATCCGTCGATCCGAGCTCGAGGGCGCGGCATCCGCCGATCCCGTCACCCGCTGACCCCTGAACCACCCACCCCAAGGAGAATCCATGTCCTTCGCTCGACTCGGCGATCCCGGCGCCGAGATCCCCGTCCTGCGCCACGACGGCTCGGTCTACGACCTGCGTCCGCTCACGGCCGACATCACGGGCGCCTTCCTCGCCGACGACGGCCTCGCCCGCGCTCGCGCCGCCGCCGAGAACGGCGAGCTGCCGATCCTTCCGGATGCCGCATCCCTCCGCGTGGGAGCGCCCATCGCGCTCCCCGGCAAGATCGTCTGCGTCGGCCTGAACTACCACGATCACGCGGCCGAGACGGGAGCCGCCGTCCCCGCGGAGCCCGTCGTGTTCATGAAGGATCCCTCGACGATCGTCGGTCCCTTCGACGACGTGCTCATCCCCCGCGGGTCCACGAAGACCGACTGGGAGGTCGAGCTCGGGGTCGTGATCGGCACGACCGCGCGCTACCTCGCCTCCCCCGACGAGGCGCTCGCCCACGTGGCGGGATACGTCGTCTCACACGACGTCTCCGAGCGCGAGTTCCAGCTCGAGCGCGGCGGCCAGTGGGACAAGGGCAAGAGCTGCGAGACCTTCAACCCGCTCGGCCCCGACCTCGTGCCGGCATCCGACGTCGGCGATCCGCAGGCTCTCGGTCTGCGTCTCTCGGTGAACGGCGTCGAGCGGCAGAACGGCTCGACTTCCGCGCAGATCTTCACCGTCGCGTACGTCGTCTGGTACCTGTCGCAGTTCATGGTGCTGCGCCCGGGCGACCTGGTGAACACGGGAACCCCCGCGGGCGTCGCCCTGGGTCTCCCCGACACTCCCTACCTCCGGGCCGGCGACGTGGTGGAGCTCGAGATCGACGGTCTCGGCCGCGCGCGTCAGACGATGGTGCAGGCATGAGCGCCGGCGAGTTCGACGGTCTTTCCGTCGTGGTGACCGGCGGGGCTTCGGGCATCGGTCTGGCGACCGCGCAGGCGTTCGCCGCGCGGGGGGCGCGGGTGGCCGTGCTCGACCTGGTCACCGACCATCTCGACGAGGGTCTGACCGGATTCGGTGCGGACGTGACCGACCGGGACTCCGTGGATGCCGCCCTGGCCGCCGTCGCGGACCGGTTCGGCGGCGTCGACGTGCTGGTGAACAGCGCGGGCGTGAGCTGCGTAGGAACCGTCGAGGAGGCCACCGAGGCCGACTGGGACCGCGTGCTGAACATCAACGTGCGCGGCACCGCCCGCGCGTGCGCCGCCGCGCTGCCCTACCTCAAGCGCTCGGAGCGTGCGTCGATCGTCAACGTGTGCTCGATCGGGGCGCTCAACGGCCTCCCCCAGCGCGCCGTCTACAACGCTTCGAAGGGCGCGATCCTCTCGCTCACCTACGCGATGGCGACCGACCATGTGCGCGAGGGCGTGCGGGTGAACTGCGTGAGCCCCGGCACGGTGTCGACGCCCTTCGTCGAGCGAATGCTGCAGAACTTCCCCGACCCGGTCGCCGAGCGTGCCGCGCTCGACGCTCGGCAGGCGACGGGCCGCATGGTCACGCCCGACGAGGTGGCGGGCGCGATCCTCTACCTCGCGAGTCCGCTGTCGGGGTCGACCACGGGGACGGCCCTCGAGGTCGACGGCGGCGTGACGCACCTGCGGGTGCGCCCGCAGTAAATCACGGTCCGGGGCGGGGCGCCGAGGCGGCTGAGTCCGCCGGCGCCTCGCCCCGCCCGCCGAAACACAGGTGGGTGATCCATCACCGCGACACAGGTGGCTGAGCCCGTCGAAGCCACCGGAGCCCGCCCCCACCGCCGCAACGCAGGTGGCTGAGCCTGTGGAAGCCACCGGGCCGTCGCCGAACGGCCCGAGCGCCGTCACGCCACGACGAGCTGCGCGGCGAGCAGCAACGCCGCCAGCATCGTCAGCTGGAACACCGCCCG
Organism: Microbacterium sp. S1037; assembly: GCF_048381605.1. NCBI lineage: Bacteria > Bacillati > Actinomycetota > Actinomycetes > Micrococcales > Microbacteriaceae > Microbacterium > Microbacterium sp. S1037. The sequence goes on along the minus strand of NZ_JBLWIG010000003.1, from coordinate 406,885 downwards.
CCCCGGCGACCTCACGAACACCACGACCACCGCGGCGACCGCGACCGTCGCGACGGCGACGAAGAAGACCAGGCCGAGGGCCGTGGCATCCGTCCCCAGGAACACCGCGATTGCGCCGGCGAGGATCCCGCACGCGGCCAGTACCACCGAGGCGCGCGCCCCGAGCCGGTGCGGGAGTCCCCTTACGCCGGTTCGGCGGTCGTCGTCGAGGTCACGGACGACGTTGGTGAGGTGGACGGCCGCTCCGAGCGCCGCCCCGGCGACGGACGCCCAGGGCGCCGCGAGCGCCGGCGGGACAGCCGACAGCGTCGCGAACGAGGGGAAGAGCCCGAAGCTCAGCACGAAGGGCGCGATCGAGAACGGCGTCGACTTCAGCCCGGCGTTGTAGCCCCACGCCGACGCGAGCGCGATCGCGTGCGCCGCGACGAGACCCGGGCCCAGCGGCACCGAGAGCCCCACGGCGAGGATCGCGGATGCCACGGCCACCGCGAGCGCGCGCTCCGGGGTGACCGCTCCCCCGGCGATGGGCTTGTCGGTGCGGCCGACGGCGGCGTCACGCGCCCCGTCGATCGCATCGTTGGAGAGGCCCACCGAGACCTGACCCGCGAACACGGCCACCACGAGCAGCGCGAGGCGCGCGGGCTCGACGCCCGCGGCGATCCCGAGCGCGAGGGAGAGGACGGTGACCACGAGCGTGGGACCGGGATGGGTCGCGCCCCAGAGGGCCCGCACGAGGTGCGGCTTCGCCGCGGCATCCGTCACCCGACGACGCTATCGCGCGGGGAGGGCGGACGGGGCGGCTCGGGAGTCCGGGCGCGGCGTGCCGTCGTGCGGAGTTTCCGCCCGGCGCGGCGTGCCGTCATGCGGAGTCGGGGCGCGGCGCGCCGGTGCCGGGGCCCTGATCCCCGGCGCGTCGCCGACGGACTCCGCGCGACGGTACGAGTTCTGCCGCTTCATCTGCCGCACAACCTCCCGAGCCGCCGTACCGTCGAGCGGAGTTCACGTCCGACACGCCGATCCCTGAGGCCGACGCACAGGCGTGTCTCCCCTCAACTCCGCGCGACGGTACGCCGTGGGGAGCAGACGGAAAAGGGAAGGGACTCGGATGCCGTGGCATCCGGGTTTCATCCCGAAAAGCGTGACGACCACGCGTGCGAACCCTTGGCACTCTCGCCACGCGAGTGCTAATCTGAGGTCAGTTGAGCGAACTCGACTCAACTTCAACGGACAGATCGAAAAGGAGTATCGACATGGCCACTTACGACCCCTTCCGCGACCTCGACCGCCTCGCGTCGACCCTTCTCGACGCTCGCCGCGGCGGCGGACCGCGACGGATGCCGATGGACCTCTACCGCGATGGCGACCACTACGTCCTCGCCGCCGACCTCCCGGGCGTCGACCCGGGATCGGTCGACATCGACGTCGACGGTCAGCTGCTGACGATCCGCGCCGAACGCACGCTCTCCTCGGGCGAGGGCGTGAAGTGGATCACGCGCGAACGCGAGACGGCCTCGTTCGTGCGGCAGCTCAACCTGGGCCAGGGCATCGACACCGACAACATCAGCGCCTCGTACCGTAACGGCGTGCTGAGCGTGACGATCCCGGTGAGCGAGAAGGCGAAGCCGCGCCGCATCGCCGTCTCGACCGACGACCACGACGGCGTCATCGAAGCGCACGAGAGCACCCCGCAGCTCATCGAGCAGTGAGATTCACACGCAGAGAGGGCCGGTCCTTCGGGGGCCGGCCCTCTCGGCGTGCGCACCGTTCTGTGCGCACGGTTCTGTGCGCACGGTCGAATCCCACGCGAGTGGGGCTCAGAGGTCCTCGGGGGCGAGGTCGCCCTGACCCTCCTCGCCGAGCTCAACGATGCCGGGGTCTTCGCCCTGCGAGTCGGTCCCGGTCGACTCCGGGTGGATGTCTTCGAGCGGGATGTCGCTGTCGTCCGCGGGGATCTCGGCCGGATCGGCACCCGTCGCCGTCGCGGGGTTGATGTCGTCGGGGTCGACACCGGCATTGACGGCCGTCGTGGCATCCCACTCGGCCTGCGCGGGGTCGAGCGCGGGGTCGGGCTCGATGGAGGTGTCACCGTCGCGCAGCGGCTGAGCCCCGGAGAGCCCGCCGTCGGGGTCGGTGACGGGAACGTCGGGGGTGGACGGGTCGATCGAGGCGTCGCTCATGAGAGGTCCTTTCGTTGGCAACCCCTTCATCCCATCGCGGGTCTCGCGCCGCGGGGCGCCCCTTGACAGCCCTTCCGCGGCCGAACCCGACTACTGGGAAAACTACGCAGGACGCGTCACGCCCCGGCAGCAAAGTGCGGGGACTCGTACGCAAAGCCGCCGTCCTTCGGCGCGCGCCGGGCCGCGTGGCTCTCGCGAGCGACTTCGATGGCACGGACACAGCAGCGGGATCGTCCGCGGAGAGGGAGACGTGGGCAAGTTCATCTACGAGGGCGGCGTTCGCAACGAGTTCGAGGATCGCCTCCTGGCGCACCTCCAGGTCGTGATCGGCAACAAGCTGCGGCGGGGCGAGCCGTTCTACTTCGTGTGGAAGGACGACATCAGCACGGGCGGCGGACGGACCGCGGTGTGGCTTCATCCCCGGGCGAACCTCGTGTTCAAGTTCAACGGCGGGCGTCCACCGGCGGTGAACCGCGCGTGGCTCGAAGCGCTCATGTCGACGGCGAACTCCCCCACCGGCCTGTACGTCGTGCCGGAACCCGCGGACGACAGCCTCCCCGCCGCGACCTTCGCGTAGGCGCGTCACCCACCGCGGCTGTCAAGGCGCTGGCGCGGGTCCACGACATGACGTTGCGTGAGGGCATGACGAATCCCCGCATTGTCGTGGTCGGCGGCGGCAACGCCGGACTGTCGGTCGCCGGGCGCCTGCACCGCGCCGGTCTGGCCGACATCACGGTCATCGAACCGCGGACGCTCCACGTCTTCGCCCCCCTCCAGTCGCACATCGCCGGCGGGGCTGCCCGCGCCTCGGAAGCCGCGCGGCCACAGGCGGACGTCATCCCTCCGGGGGTGCGGTGGCTGCGCGACGAGGTGTTCACGGTGGATGCCGAGACCCGGCGCGTCCATCTCGTCTCGGGCGGGCGCGTCGATTACGACCAGCTCGTCGTCTGCGCCGGAATGCGCATGGCGTGGGAGCAGGTCCCCGGACTGCCCGAGGCGATGGCCGCGGACTCCGGCGTCTCGAACTACGACTACGCGCTCGCGGCGAAGGCCTCCGCGGCCTTGCGCGATCTCCGGTCGGGAACCGTCGTGTTCACGCAACCGCCCGAACCCGCCTCGTGCGGCGCGGCCGCGCAGAAGCCGATGTACCTCGCGTGCGACTGGTGGCGCGCGATCGGCGTGCGCGACGACATCCGCGTCGTCTTCGTCTGCCCCGACCCGGTGCCCTTCGGCATCCCGGCCGTCGATCGCGAGCTGCAGCGCAAACTCGACGAGTACGGAATCGAGGTGCGTTACAGTCGCGACCTTCGATCCGTGGATGTCGAGACCCGCACGCTCACGATCGGTCGCGGCGGCGCGGAGGAGACGCTGGAGTACGACGTGCTGCACGCCGTGCCTCCCCAGCGGGCGCCCGAGTGGATCGCGGGCAGTGGGCTCGCGGCATCCGATGATCCGCACGGGTTCGTCGACGTCGATCCCGAGACGCTTCAGCACGTGCGGCACCCGGAGATCTGGGCCGTCGGCGACGCGGCGGCGGTCGCCACCCGGCGCTCGGGCGGCGCGATCCGTCAGCAGGCCAAGGCGCTCGTGAAGAACCTGCGCGCCGTTCTGGGGGGACGCGCGCCCACGCAGAAGTACAACGGGTACAGCGTGGTGCCGTTCACGGTGTCGCGCGGCACGGTCGTCTTCGCGGAGTTCGACCGGTGGGGCCGGCTGCAGCCGACGATCCCGTTCTGGCGCTCGCTGTACCGGGAGCGGTATCTCTCATGGATCGCCGACCGCCGCGTCCTGCCCTGGGTGTACTGGCACCTGATCCTGCGGGGGCGTGCCTGACACGGGGGCTCCCGGGGGTGCGACCCGGCGCCCGGGGCGTTCGCACGCGCGACCGCGCAGCGCCGACCCGGCGCCCGGTGGCGCCCGCCCGCGCATAAACACGATCCGCGACCATAAACGCGCTCTCCTCGCGTTTCTGCGCGCGAATCGCGTTTATGGCCGCATCCCCACGCCATCGCCGCCGCGCCCAACGCCGTCGCCACGGCACCCGCGCGTATAGGTCATCCGTGCCGATCCCTCAACCCCGGGGGCACGTCGGCCACGACGGCCGAAGACTGGAACAGCCCCGGAAACCACACGAAAGAGGACACCATGGCACAGGTCATCGAAACCATCGACGTCAACGTTCCCGTCCGCGTCGCGTACAACCAGTGGACGCAGTTCGAGGAGTTCCCGCACTTCATGAGCTTCGTGGAGTCCATCACGCAGAAGAGCGACACCCTCACGCACTGGAAGGTGAAGATCGCCGGGGCCGAGCGCGAGTTCGACGCCGAGATCACCGAGCAGCACCCCGACGAGCGGGTCGCGTGGAACAGCATCGGCGGTGACGAGAACCACGCCGGCGTCGTGACTTTCCACCGCCTGTCGGACGACGAGACGCGGGTCACGGTCCAGATCGACTGGGCACCCACCGGCGTCCTCGAGAAGCTCGGCGCGGTCTTCGGCGCCGACGATCACTCGGTCAAGAAGGACCTCGCGAACTTCAAGGAGTACATCGAGTCGCGCGGCGCCGAGTCCGGCGCCTGGCGCGGCGACGTCAGCTGACGTCTCCTCCCCACGACGAAGCCGGGTCCGCTCCATGAGCGGACCCGGCTTTCCTCATGCGCGGGTCACCACTGCGGGTGGATCTCGGCCTGCAGTCGGCGGTCGTACACGTCGCGGACGAGAGCGTCGAACGCGTCGAGGTCGAAGCCGCCCTCGAGCAGCTCAGCGGCCTGGGCGTTCGCCGTGGCCTGAGACACCGAGCGTGCGCCGGGGATCACCGAAGTGACGCCTTCGCGCGACGCGATCCACGCGAGCGTCGCCGCGGGCAGCGTCACCCCCTCGGGGAGGGATGCCTTGAGCTCGTCGGCCGCGGCAACGCCCTCGTCGAACGGGACGCCCGAGAACGTCTCGCCCTTGTCGAATGCCTCGCCGTTGCGGTTGTACGAGCGGTGGTCGTTCTCGGCGAACGTCGTGGACCGCGAATACTTGCCCGAGAGCAACCCGCTCGCGAGCGGCACGCGCGCGAACACGGCGACGTTCTTCTCGGCCGCGAGCGGCAGCACCTCGTCGAGGGGCTTGAGACGGAACGGGTTGAAGATGATCTGCAGGTTGGTGAGGTTCGGCCGTGTCAGGGCCGACAATGCCTGGTCCATCGTCTCGACCGAGGCGCCGTACGCAGCGATCACCCCTTCGGACACGAGCTGGTCGAGGGCATCCCACGTGGCATCGTCGTCGATCACCGCGGACGGCGGGCAGTGCAGCTGCACGAGGTCGAGGGTCTCGGTGTCGAGCAGGCGCCGCGAACGGTCGAGCCAGCCGCGGAAGTTCTCCATCACGTAGTTCTCGGGCACCTGGTCTTCGCGGCGGCCCATCTTGGTGGCGACGGTGATGCCCGTGGCATCCGCGCTCTTCAGGAAATCCCCGATGATCTGCTCGGACCGGCCGTCACCGTAGACGTCGGCCGTGTCGAAGAGCGTGACGCCGGCCTCGGCGGAGGCTGCCAGCACGGCCCGCGCGTCGTCTTCACTGACATCTCCCCAGTCGGCACCGAGTTGCCAGGTTCCGAGACCGATCGCCGAGACCTCGCGGCCGGTACGGGAGAGGGGGCGCTGCTGCATGGGGTGTCCTTTCGACGCTGTTCTCGAGCCTAGCCAGCGCTTCCGACATCGGGGCGGTCGGATGCCGGGGCCCGACGGGTCTGCCGCCGCGGGTACCTCGACGCCTCCCGCGCACCTCGGTCGGCCGGTTCGAGGATGACCGCGACGATCCCGCCCGTCGCGGCGACAGGGGGAAACAGCGTCCCTCAGAATGTGAGCGTGAGCACTCCTCCCTCCGCGCGCGCCACACCGCTGCGCTACGTCATCGCGACGCCTGAAGCCATCTACGGCACCATCCTCGTCTCAGGCGTGCTGGCCGGTACGCAGCCGGGGGTTTCGCTGACCGATGTCTTCTTCTCCGGCATTCTCGCCTCCACCGCGATCTGGACGGCCCACGTGGTGGCCGTGACCATCGCCACGCACGGCGTCCGCGGCAATACCTTCTCAGGGGTGCGCGCGTCGATCTCGCTGGCGCTGACCCACTCGAGCGGCATCCTGATCGGTCCGATCGTGCCGATCGCGCTGCTCGCCCTGGGTGTCGTCGGCGTGCTGCCCGAGACGGCGTCGTTCGCGAGTGCCTCGGTGTCGGGACTCGTGATCCTGGCAGTGCTGGGGTGGCTGGCGCTCGCCGAACGCGGGGCGAGGTGGTACGTGCGCCTGTTCGGCGCTCTGCTGACGGCACTCGCCGGCCTCGTCGCGGCGATTCTGAAGGGACTGATCTGACCATGGCGCACGCCCCCGTCGCCCGTCTCGGTCGACTGCTCGGAACCCTGTACCTCGTCGGGTCGCTCGGGCTGCTGCTCAGCGCATTCGGCTACGCGGTCTTCGACCCCGCGCCCTCGCCGGAAGCGCCACGCCACGCCCTGGCATCCATCGCCCTGGTGCTGTCGTGGGCGGTGCTCGTCGCGGCGGCGCTGCTCACGATCGTGCGGGGTCGCCGCGCGGTCGACACCGACTGAGCCGCCGCCTCGGAGCGCCCCCCGCCCGGTGTATCAGCGGCTGGGAGATCTCCCGGGACGGGAGGGTGGTCGGCGACGTCGGCGGCCCGCCACCCGTGCGAACCACGCTGCAGGAGGCTCCTCGCCTCGTCACCCGAGGGAGACAGCTCCCACGAGTTCTGCCTCGGCACCCTGGATCCGCGCGATCCCGACACGTGTCGACCGCATGATCTCCCCGTCGACCGCACGGACGGCGGGTCCCAACGTGAGATGAGGTCGGAAGCCACCCCGCCAGTAGGCGGGCTCGTCCGCGGCGAAGCCCGCGAGATGCTCGAGACGGTCTGTCAGGAGCCCGTGCAGATGGTTCGCGCGCGGCGACTCCACCAGCCGCACGGCGATGTCGTGCTGCGAACCGAACATGGCCACGTCACCGACCCGGAACGTCAAGGGCTCATCCGCTAACGGCACTTCGCGGAGGATCTCGACGAGCTCAGCGGTCGATGCCTCCGCGAGGAAGTTCGAGGCGAGCGTCACGTGCGCCGGCCATGCGCTTCGCGCGACACGGTCGCCCACCTCCAGAGGAGCCAACAGGGCGACGACGCAGTACCGCTGGGAAGGGGAAGTGGCCGTCATCCGAAGATCCTGCCATGCCGCCGTGACGGCGGCGTCAACCCCGCCGCCGATGTCGGACCCCGCGCCTAACGTGGCCACACGCCCCACGGAAGGAACGTCCATGCACACTCCCACCCCCGAGAATCTCCCCGGCGCCGATCACGGCGACACCGTCGCCGACTCCGACGGTCTCGCCGCCGACGTCCCCGCGGGCGGCGCGGGAGCCGACAGCGGCGCTGTCGCCGCGACCGAGATCGACACCGACGACGATGCGCGCGTGCAGAACGTGTCGAGCCAGAACGACCTGCCCGGGGTCGGAACGCGCGCGGCCGACGGCGGCATGGAGCGCGGCACCGATGATGCCCGGGGCGGCAGCGACTCGACCTCGCGCCACCACGAGGACACGTCAGCGGGAGAGCCCGTGGACGACACGGCGCCGGAGCCGCACGTCGACGGCGACGACCCGATCGCCAAGTATCAGCCCGGCGTGGGTCGCGACTCCGCCGCCTCGAGCCGCATCGCCCAGAACCTCCCCGACCCCGACGACGCCTGAGCCGCGCCAGCCCCGCATCCGACGCGTGCCAGGCTGGTCCGATGGACGACCTCCGCCTCGAACCCCTCGCCCCGACGCTCGACGACTATCTCGAGCTGCGCCGCGCCTCCGGGCTGACTCCGAAGCGCCCCGAGCAGGGCGCACCGGCCCTGGCGAACAGCTGGGCGTGGCGACGGATCGTGGATGCCGACGGCCGGTCGGTCGCGATGGGCCGGGTCGTCGGTGACGGCGGGTGGTACTTCCTCGTCGCCGACATGGCGACGCTCCCCGCCTACCAGCGGCGCGGACTCGGACGCCGCATCCTCGAGGGCCTTCTCGCGGAGATCCGTGAGAAGGCCCCCGAGGGTGCTTATGTGACACTCCTCGCCGACCCGCCGGGCCAGGCGCTCTACCGCAGCCTCGGCTTCACCGAGCCGACGACCGGCTCCGTGACGATGCACCAGGTCCTGAGCTGAGCCCAGCGCCCGTCACCCGTCGGACCGCCGCGCGTCGCCCCCACCACCCGAGCAGCACGTCGAGCACGACGAACGCCGCGAGCGGGTAACCGACCATCGGCAGGACCGATCCGATGAGCACCGCCACGGCGAGCACGATCGCGACGCCCCACCACGGAGCACCACGAAGGGCTCCCCGGGCGGGGGCGGCCGCGAGTCCCCGCGTCGGGCGCCGCTTCCACCACATCGCGTAGCCGAGCACCACGAGAGCGGCGATCCCGACCGCCAGAGCGAACAGAGCGATCTGATTCGGCAGACCGAACATCGAGCCCATGTGCAGGTCGATGCCCCAGCGCGAAAGCTTCGCGAGGAGCGGGAAGGTCGCGAAGTCCACGCGGTCGACGACCTCCATCGTCGCGCCGTCGATCGCCACGGCATCCACCTCCGTCGGGAAGCTGCGATGGATCTCCTGCACGACCCAGGCGGTGCCGGGAGCGGCCGGCGGGCGGATCTCGACGTCGCCGCTGTCGACGTTGATGCGCTTCGCGATCGCGAGCACCGCGTCGAAGGTCGGCGGATTCGCCGCCCCCGCGGGCGCGGAGGGCGAACCGCCCAGATGCTCGGCATGGTCTCCCCCGTGGGCGGCGGCACCCTCGAGCGAGGTGTCGAGCGAGGGCGTCCCCCCGCCGATCGCCGCGCGCAGGTCCGTCACGTTCGCGCCCGCGAACGTCGACCACGTGATCCCGGTGGCCGAGAGGAAGAGCGCCCCCAGGACGACCCAGATCCCGACCGCCGAGTGCCAGCCCGACAGGCGACGGTAACCGCGGTGCGACCGGTTGGGGCGGAGCAGATCGCGGCGCCCGCGGCGGCTGCGCACGAAGCGCCCGATCCAGAGTCCGAGTCCCGCGAGCGCGACGATTCCGAGCCAGGATGCCGCGAGCTCGCTGTACCACCGGCCCAGGGCGCCGAGGTGGAGCGAACGGTGCAGATCGCTGATCCAGTGCCGGACCGGCAGTGCTCCGCTCGTGCCGTAGACGGGGAGATCGCCGCGGATCTCGGTCGTGGCGGGGTCGACGAAGATCGCTCGCGTGGTGCTCTCGGGCAGCGTGTCGTCGGCGAACATCACGCGTGTGGTCGCGCCGGGTTCGGGCGCGGGCCGCACGGCGACGGGTGTGGCACCGGAACCGACGTAGGCCTCGGCGGCCTCGATCTGGTCGGCCAACGGCATCCCGGGCAGGCTCGAGGTCGCCGTCAGCTCGTGCGAGTAGACGACCCTCTCGACGACCGGGGTGAGGGCGTAAAGTCCGCCGCTCACCGCCGCGACGAGGATGAACGGTCCCACGAGGATCCCCGCGAAGAAGTGCACCCGCCGCAGGAGCGCGGTGAACCACCCTCTGCGGCCGGCACCGGATGCCACGCCTTCGGCACCGCGACCGGGTCGAGTGTCCAGAACACCCGGACTCCCGGCCCCGGGGCTCCGGGTGTCTTGGACACTCGAAGGGGCGGTACCCGACGGGGTCTCCGGCAGCGGGGAAGCCCCGTCCGGTCGCGTTGTCGTCATGACAGGATCCCCTCTCCGATGAAGCCGCCCTCGGCGCACCCGGGCGGCACGGCGAAGACCGCCGAGCCGATGGGCGTCGTCCACTGGTTGAGCAGATCGAGCTGGTCGAGGCGCTGCTGGATCGGGACGAACTGTCGATCGACATCGGCTTGGAACGACACGAACACCAGCCCCGCGTCGCTGACCTCGCCCGCGGGCGGAGTCTGGTCGTAGTTGTACCCGCGGCGGAAGATGCGCTCCGCCGGATCGTCCGACCGCGACCGTCGCAGGTGCGAGAACTCCGGGATCACGGGGAAGCCGATGGCATCCTTCGCGTCGAAGTCCGGCTCGTCGAACTCGTCGGTCCCGGTCAGGGGTGCGCCCGTCGCTTGGAAGCGTCCGACGGCCTGATCACGGCCGGGGCGGTCGAGGCGGTCCCAGGTGTCGAGGTTCATCGCGATGCGGCGCACCACCATGCCTGTTCCACCGGCCATCCATCCCTCGCGCGCCCACACGACCTCGTCGAACGCTGTCGTGCCGGGCACGGGATTGGCCGTACCGTCGACCTGTCCGAAGAGGTTGCGCATGGTCGTCCCGGGCCGCTCGGTGCCGTGTGCCCGTCGGAAACCCTGCTGCACCCACCGCGGGGCGGCGAACGCGCGTGCGTCCTTCAGGAGCATTCGTGCGGCGTGAGCCACGGTCACCGGATCATCAGCGGCGATCTGCAGCAGCAGGTCGCCGTCGCCGTAGTCGGGCCGGAGCCGGTCGATCGAGAACGCCGGCAGCGGTCGCAACCACGACGGGGCGAGAGCACCGGCCCGCGCGACGAGCCCGGGCCCGAAGCCGAAGGTCACCGTCAAGCGGGCCGGGGCGGTCGCGAGCTCGGGCTCGGTGTCGGCCAGGGCCGCTTCTCCGCGCGTCAGGCGCGCGGCGTCATCGGTCAACGTCCGAAGAAGACGACGGATGCCGTCGCGATCGACGTCGGGCCGCAGGTCGAGCGCGATGAGCGACGCGTGCGCCTGGGCGTCGGTGTCGATCCCCGCCTGGTGGGTGCCGTAGAACGGCACGGTCACGTCACCGTTCAGCGGTGTCGAGGCAGGGCCAGCCTGGGCCGACGCCGCGGCGTCGACGCCGATCGCGGCCACCGCGCCGACCCCCGCGACGGCCCCACCGATGATGAACGTGCGCCGAGTCGGGCCGCGGCGCGTGTCGAGACGCGCCCTCACTGGCCCATGTCCATTTCGCCCATGTCCATGTCACCCATGTCCATGTCACCCATGTCGCCGCCGTCGTAGCTCTCGTTCGCTCCGGCGAACTCCTTGATCGGGGCGGTGATGTCGACGGTCGACGCGTCCGAGAACGTCAGCGTGATCGTCGTGTCGTCGCCGGCACGCAGCGGAGAGGTGACGTCCATGAACATCAGGTGGTTTCCGCCCGGGGCGAGCGTGAGCGAGCCGTGGGCCGGGATCACGAACCCGCCCTCGACCTCGCGCATGACCATCTGGCCGTCCTCGTTCGCGACGGTCTCGTGCAACTGCATCGACGAGGTGGCGGGGCTCGTCGCCGAGACGACGGTGAGGTCGGCGTCGCCGGTGTTCGTGAGTTCTCCGAAGCCGGCGCTCATCCCGCCGTCGGCGGCCTTGACCCAGACGTCCGTGCTGGAGAACGACGCCGATTCGGCGGCGGGAGCGGGCGCGGTCGTGCCGGCGCAACCGGCGAGGGTGAGGCAGGCGACGAGGGCGAGGGCGCCGAAGCGCAGGGAGCGAGTGTTCATGACGAGGCCTTTCCGGGCTGTCGGCCGCGCGCGGCGCGGCGGAGGAGAGAAACGAGGAGGAGGGCGGCGAGGGCGATGCCCGCGCCGAGGGCGGCGACGACGACGATGCGGGGGATGCCCGGATCGTCGGCCACGGGGGCCGCGACGGCGGGCGCGCTCGCCGAGGCGGGTGCCCGCTCGAGAGGGGCTGCGTCGCCGACGGTGAACGGGATCACGCCCGAGATGGGGTGACCGTCGCTCGAGACGACGCGCCAGCGCACCTCGTAGCCCGCAGCGGGCATGCCCTCGGTGAGGCCGACCGCGACGGTCGCGGACGCGATGGCGGGGTCGCCGACCGCCCAGTCGGTGCCCTCAGCGTCGGCGACGATGATGTCGGCGCCCACATCGAGGACATCGGCCGAGAAGGTCAGGGTGATCTCTTCGGGAGCGGACGGAAGACGCTCACCCGAAGCGGGTGAACTGGATAACAGCTGATCGTGGGCGGATGCCGGGACGACCGACGTCAGAACGACGACGACGGCCACGGCGCATCCGACCGCGACAGCGCGGAGGCGGATCATGGGGTTCTCTCTCTCGGCAATGCCGAGCGCGCCGCGACGGCGCGGATTCAGCGCACAGCGCTGCCCACGCACGCAGGCGACGGCACGGCACGACGGACACGGGCGTCTCGGAGGACGCGAATCCCCGCCGTGCGTGTGCACGACGGGCCGGTCGCGGCGGGTGCCGAGCGCTGAGGAGCGTCAGGAACCGGATGCCGACGACCGAACGCCCCGCGACGGATCACGCGGGGCGGGCGTCAGTGTGCGCCGAGAGGTGGGCCGCGCCGTCGAGCGGTCGCCGCCAGCAGGACCGAGACGGCTCGCACGTCGGCGACGACATCCGCGAGGACACGACGCGCGGGGGTCGGTCCGGGCGCGTCGGTGAGGATACGGACCCGCGCGCGCAGCCAGGCACCGAGCCGGACGGCGAGTTCGCGCAGGTGCGCGACGGTCCGCTCCCCGCGGTGCAGGGCGGCGGTGGTGAGCGCGGCGGCGATGACGTGCCAGCCCCACATCGTGGCATCCGGGAGCATCGTCATCGTCACCGAGTCCGCGTCGAGTGCGGGCATCGCCCCCGCGCCGCCATGGACGTGACCGGCGGCGACACCCGGCCGGTAGCTGCCCAAGACGAAGAGGGTGTGGAACAGCAGCTGGCTGAGGCCGACCGCGAGCCCCAGGCGCAGAGCCGACAGGCGGCGACCGGCGAGCGCGGTGCACGCGACGAACGACAGCGCGAGCGGGACGAGGATGCCCACCGCGCCCGGCATCGCTCCCCCAGCGGTCACGTGCGAAAGCAGAGCGACGAATGTCGCCACGGCGGCGGCCACGGCTCCGCGCGCGACGCGCGTTCCCCGTTCGTGCCGTCGCATGAGACCCATTGTGTCAGGCGTGCGCGGCGAGGACCGCCGCCGTCACCGCGCGAACAGCGCGATCCCGACGCCGAGGATCGCCACGACGGCGGCCACGGAGCCGTAGAGCACGAGAGCCCTCCGGCCCCCGCCCTTCCACGGCCGGTCCTTCATCGGGAGCACCTGAGGAGCCCCGGATGCCATGGCATCGGTGCCGTCGGTCTCTTCGATGGCCTCGCGGACGGCTGCCACGACGCCGAGCGCCCGCCGCCACACGCGCGGGTCCCCCACGGCGAGCTGCCGCGGACTGTAGAGGAAGAGCCACCCCTCGACGATCTCGAGATCGAACGGCAGCTCGGCGTCGTCGAGGAGGTCGAGGACGTCGGGACGCAGGATGCCACGGGCCCAGCCCGCCGCCCGAGCATCGACGTGAACCTCCGTACCGTTCCCGAGCGCGAGCGTCTCCGCGGCGGTCGGTGTGGACGGCAGGAGCCGGATCGCTCGCGCGCTCGCGGTCTCGACGAGAAGGGCCGGCGCGGGGCGCGACAGGCGGACAGCCGCGTACCCCCACGCCGAACTCATGACGTTGAGCTCGATCGCGTACTGGAAGGCGGAGTTGGCGATCTCGATCTCGGGGTCCCCGGGGAACCGCACGATCCGGCCCGCGCCCTGCATCTGGCGCGGGCGGCCGGCGGGGTCGCGGAAGACCACACCCGGCAGGGGCTGGTCGAGGACGAGGGGCCAGAACTGCGCGCCGTTCGCCTCGGCGAACAGGCGTACGGCCTCCGTCTCCTCGCTGTCGTCGTATCCGTCGCGCAATTGCAGGAGCGGGGCCACGTCGAGCGGTTTCGCCATGCCTCTCATTCTGTCGGCAGCGGGCGCGGGCGGCGCGCCCCCTAGGCTGAGTCCGACCCAGGAGGATGCCGTGACCCGACCCCGTGTCGTCATCGCCGGAGCGAGTGGTTTCGTCGGCCAGGCTCTGGCATCCGCGTTCCGCGACGAGGGATACGACCTCGACACGATCGGCCGGAGGGGCACCGCGACCTGGGAAGACCAACCGGCCATCGAGCGTCTCGTCGAGGGCGCGGACGTGCTCGTCAACCTCGCGGGCAAGATCGTGTCGTGCCGGTACACCGACGCGGCACGAGACGAGATCCTGCGTTCACGGGTCGAGACGACGAGGGCGTTGCACCGCGCGGTGCGCACGGCAGTCCGTCCGCCCCGCGTGTGGTTCAACGCGTCCACCGCCACGATCTACCGCCACGAGACGGAGCGGGGGAACGACGAACGCGACGGGGTCATCGGCGACGGATTCTCGGTCGACGTGGCGACCTCGTGGGAGCGGGCGTTCTTCGACGGCGACCTCCCCGAGACCCGCCGCATCGCGCTGCGCATGGCGATCGTCCTCGGCGACGGACCGGCGACACGCATGCTCCTCGCGCTCGGGCGTCTCGGACTCGGTGGAGCGCAGATCGACAGCTGGTGGTTCCCGCACCGCCGCTACCGCGGGATCGGCGCGCATCCGACCGGGCCGGTCTGGTCGAGCTGGCACCGGACGTCGGGCCGCCAGCGCTTCAGCTGGATCCACATCGACGACGTGGTGGCATCCGTCCTGTTCCTCCGCGATCGCGCCGATCTCGAGGGACCGGTCAACCTCGCGGCGCCCGGCGTCAGCGACAACCGCACGCTCATGCGCGAGGTCCGGCGCGTCGCGGGGAGGAGGCTCGGCCTTCCCGCCTACCGGTGGATGCTCGACCCCGCGATGGCGGTGCTGCGCAACGAACCCGAGCTGGTGTTGAAGAGCCGGTGGGCCGTGCCGCGCGTACTCTCCGAGGCCGGCTTCCGCTTCCGGCATGCGGAGCTGGGTCCGGCTCTGGATGCCGTGGCCTCGGTGCGTCGCCCGCGCGCACGCGACCTCTTCTCGGCATGACGAACCGCCCGCCCGAGCAGATCGGGCGGGCGGGAGAGTCGGTCAGGCGTTTCGACGGATGAACCGCATGAGGGCCGCGATCACACCCACGATGAGGATGATGATCCCGATCCACAGGAGGAACTTCACGGCCTCGACGAAGACGCCGAGGAACAGCAGGACGAGTCCGACGATGATGAGGATGATGGCGAGAGCTGGCATGTGTTCACTCTGTCCCGCCGACCTCCTCGGGCGACCACCCTTGACACGAGCCCGAGAGGCCGTCGTGTCAAGGCCGGGCGGCCTCGCGGAGTCGGGTCTACGGTCGAGGACATCACGACGGCGGGAGACCCAACGATGAGCGAACGCGACACCACAGGCCGCGGAACCGGACCCGACGAAGGCGAGTACACCGACGTGCAACTCCCCGACGGCGAGCGGGACCACGGCAGTTCCGATCTGCCCGGCGAATACGTCGATCGGGAGAACTCGGACGGCACCGAATCGCGGCCCCGTTCCGATGAAGCCGGCGCCTATACCGATGTCGAACTGCCGTCGGGGCACGAGGACCGCGAGGACCTCGAGCACCCCGGCGAGTACACCGACCGCGACCGCTGAACGGTTCAGCGATCGAGGACCACCTGTGGATCCACGCGGTAGGCCGCGCGGTACGCCTGGGCGAAGCGTCCCGGAGCGGTGAAGCCCCAACGGGCCGCGACCTGGGCGACCGTGGTGACCGCGGCGTCGGCCGCGACGAGATCGGCATGGGCGGCGCTGATTCGCGCCGCGGCGAGGTACGCCTCGGGGGTCAGCGCCAGCTGGCCATTCGCCGCGAAGGCGCGCCGCAGCCCCTCGGTCGAAGCGCCCACCGCGGCGGCGGCGTCATCGATCGTGATGGGCAGCGAAGCGTGATCGTCCAGCCACGCGGTCGCCGAGGCGTAGATCGCCGCCTGCTCGATCGCCGACGCGCGGCGCTCGCGCGGATCGCCCATGAGGGCGAACGTCTCGAGCGTGGCGGCGGCGAGCGAGCGGTAGACCTGGGCCCGCACGAGCGGTTCCGACATGACCGGCTCCTGGGTCAGCGACCAGCGCAGTGTGGCGAGCCAGTACTCGCGCATCCGGCGCGAGACGGGTGCCGTCCCCTCGAACCGGACGGTGAGCGTCTCATCGCCGTAGATCATGCGCGCCGTCTCGGTGAGCCGGGCAGCATCGAGGGCGGCGAGCTGCAGCCTCGTCGATTGCGGGCGGCCGATCAACTCCTGGCCCGGTTGCACGATTCCCGGCTCGACGCTGTACTCCCCGGCATCCGATCCGATGCTCCAGGCGTATCCGGGCGTGGAGGTCGCCACGAAGAAGCGATCGGCCTCGTAGATGACTTCGGCACGGCAGTCCCAGTCGAGGTGGCGCAACGAGAACGCCCCATCCCCGATCGCGTGCTCGGCGAACGACGCGTCATCGGCCTGGACGTCGACGTGCCCGTACTGAGCCTGCAGCCACGTCAGCGTGTCGGCGACGTCGTCGGTGCGGACGCGGGTATCGAAGAAGTCGTTCATGGCTGTCCACGATCATCGTAGTTAACCTCGCGGTCTCGGACCGCCGTCATCTCGGCCCTTTTTGTTCACCTCTTCCCGGAAAGCGATCATGACCGGCAGCCCCCGTGTACGCCCCATCACCCCCGACGACGCCGGAGAGGTGCTCACGATCCAGCGCGCGGCCTTCGCGAGCGAGGCGCTCATCTACGGCGACCCCGACATGCCGCCGCTGACCCAGACCCTGGAGGAGCTGCGCGCGGAACTCGTCGAGAACCTCGGTTGCGTCGCCGTGTCGGATCACCGCATCGTCGGTGCCGTACGCGCGCGGCGGGACGGCGACCTGCTCCTGATCGGGCGTCTCGCGATCGCGCCCGACCAGCAGGGCGAGGGACTCGGGACGCTCCTGCTCGGTGCCGTCGAGGAACGCGGGCGTGAGGCCGGCGCGAGTGAGGCCGAGCTCTTCACGGGCGGCCTCAGCGAGGCGAACCAGCGCCTGTACGAGCGCGAGGGGTACCACCGCACCGAGGAGACGGCCGACGGCGAGATCTTCTACCGGAAGCGGCTCATCTGACCGGGGGCTTCGACGAGCTCCGGCCCCTCCGCGCTGCCAGGTCCCCGAGCTCGTCGAAGGGACCGGCACACGCAGAAGGGCCGCCGCCCGCATCCGGACGACGGCCCCTCCCGGCGCAGCGCTTACGGCGTCGGCATGCCGCCGTTGACGTTGAGCGTCTCACCGATCACGTAGCTCGACTCCGCCGAGGCGAGGTAGACGTACGCGGGCGCGAGCTCGGCCGGCTGACCCATGCGTCCGAGCGGGGTCTCCTCGCCGAACTCGTCGACATTCTCGTTCGGCTGGCCGTCGGTGACCTGCAGCGGCGTCCAGATCGGTCCCGGGGCCACCGCGTTCACGCGGATGCCCTTCGGGGCGAGCTGCTGGCCGAGCGCCTTCGTGAAGGTGTTGATCGTGGACTTCGTCGACGCGTAGTCGACGAGGATCGGCGCCGGCGAGTACGCCTGGATCGACGTGGTGTTGATGATCGTCGAACCGGGCTTCAGGTGAGGCACCGCCTCTTTGCAGATCCAGAACATCGCGTACACGTTGGTCTTGAACGTGTCGTCGAACTGCTCATCGGAGAGAGTCGTGACGTCTTCGTTGAAGATCTGCTTGCCGCCGTTGTTGACGACGATGTCGAGGCCGCCGAGGCCCTCGACCGCCTCCTTCACAAGGCTCGTGGCGTACTCGCGCTCGCGCAGGTCACCGGGGATCTGCACGACGGTCGCGCCGGCCTCGCGCAGGATGCCGGCGATGCGGTCGGCATCCACCTGTTCCTCGGGCAGGTACGACATCGCCACCGAGGCGCCCTCGCGGGCGAAAGCGATCGCGGTGGCCG
Source organism: Microbacterium sp. S1037 (assembly GCF_048381605.1). NCBI lineage: Bacteria > Bacillati > Actinomycetota > Actinomycetes > Micrococcales > Microbacteriaceae > Microbacterium > Microbacterium sp. S1037. Next base: position 389,003 of record NZ_JBLWIG010000003.1, on the reverse strand, counting down.
CGCCGATACCCGAGTCGGCGCCGGTGATGAGGGCCTTGCGTCCCACGAGTCGCTCGCTGCCGACGTAGGTGTCCTCGCCGAGAGCGGCCTTCGGGGTCAACTTCGCGTCGAGCCCGGGTTCGGGCTGGTCCTGCGCCTGCGGTTCGATGTCGGCGTAGAGCTTCGTGGGGTCGGTGAAGGTGTACTGCGTGCTCATGACACGTCCTTTCGATGGGGGATGGATGCCGGGTGTCACGTACCCGGCCGGTTCAACGGCCGCCGAGCTCGTCGGCATCCACGACATCGCGGATGACGAGAGCGGCGTTGATGAGGGCGAGGTGGCTCAACGCCTGCGGGAGATTGCCCCAGAACGCCCCGTCGGACTCGGCGATCATCTCGGAGTAGACGCCCACATCGTTCGCTTGAGCGACGAGGGCGTCCATCGCCTCGATGGCCTCGGCATGCCGGCCGACACAGGCCAGCGCGGTGGCCCGCCAGAACGCACACGCGACGAAGGTCTGCTCCTCCTGGTCCATGCCGGTGTAGCGGTAGACCAGGTGGTTCTCGGTGCCGAGGCGTTCGGTGAGGGCGTCGAGGGTCTTCGACATCCGCTCACCGCGGTCGAAACCCGTGGGAGCGTGCAGAAGCACCGAGGCGTCGAGATCCTCGGTGCCGGGTGCCATCGTGTACGCCTCGAGCTTCTCCGACCAGCAGTGCTCCTCGACCCACGCGTGGATGCGGTCGCGCTCGGCGCGCCAGCGGTCTCCGTTGTCGGGGATGTGGCCGCCGTCGGCGAGCCACTGCGCGTCGTCGAGGGCTTTCCAGCACCCCATCTTCGACGAGGTGTAGTGGCGGAGCTCCGGGAGCTCCCACATGCCCGAGTCCTCGCGACGCCAAAGGTCGCAGGTCCGGTCGGCGACGTCGGCGAGGAGACGGCCGGTCTGGATGTCGAGGCGGTTGCCGGCCTCGACATACGTGCGGCACAGGGCGATGAGGTCGCCGTAGACACCGAGCTGCAGTTGGCCCTGCGCGGGATTGCCGGTGACCACCGGCTGATTGCCGTTCCAGCCGGGGACCTCGTGCTTCTCGAGCCCGATCTCGGCGTCACCGTCAAGGGTGTACATGACCTGCACCTCGGGACCGTTCTTGCGGATCGTGCGCAGCAGCCACGAGATCGCCGCGTGCGTCTCCTCGCGCAGCCCGAATCCCACCCACGCGTGCGCCGTGTAGGCGAGGTCGCGCACCCACGCGTAGCGGTAGTCCCAGTTCTTCCCGCCGCGCGGGTTCTCCGGGAGCGATGTCGTCGCCGCGGCGGCGATCGCGCCGGTGGGGCTGAAGAGCAGCAGTTTCAGAGCGAGTGCGCTTCGCTGCACGTCATCGGCCCACGGCCCGTCGTAGGAGAACTCGTCCGACCAGGTCGACCAGCCGTCCACGGTGCGATCGATACCCCGATCGACGTTCTGCGCGTCCGGGATCCGCAGCGGCTCGCCCTCGGTCGCCGCGATCACGAGGAGATGACGCGATCCCTTCGCGGTGGTGAAGCCGCCCTCGATGCTCTCGTTCCCGGCATCCGGTTCTCCCCGGATGCCGTGCTCGTGACCGACCACGGCGAGCGAGACATGGCCGATGCGCATGACCGAGAAGCCGTCGATGCGCTCCGTCCAGGGCGCGGCCGAGCGCAGCATGGTGCCGGGCTGGACGCACCAGGCGAACTCCACCTCGCCCTTCACCCCGTCGACGCGGCGCGCGAGCTCGGCCCACGGCAGGCGGCCGGCGATGCCGGTGACCATGGCGTCGGTGAGCGTCGCCACGCCGGTCGCGGTCGTGAACGTGGTCTCGAGCACGTTGGTGCGCGGGATGTAGCGACGGGTCACCTCGTACTCCCCCACCGGAGCGAGTTCGATGCACCCGCCGGCGGACTCGTCCACGAGCCGCGCGAAGACCGGACGCGAGTGGATGTTCGGCAGCGGCAGCCAATCGATCGATCCGTCGCGGCCGATCAGCGCGACCGTTCGCCCGTCGCCGATCGCGGCGTAGTCGCGGAGCGGCCGGGAGGGCGGAGGCGGGGTCGAGAGCACGTCCCCACGCTAAGAACGCTCCCGTCTCGGTACGCCGGGGTTGTCCATCTGGCGGGGAGCGGCTACGGAGCGTCGTGTCGACGGCAGCAGCGGGATCCGCGACAACGGCACGTTCGCGGCCACGGTGCGCTCGACGACGAACGCGACGATCCGTGCCGTCCGCCTCCGGTTACCGCGACACCCGAGGACGCACAACCCCCGCCCTCCTGTCGGCCGGCACCTTTAATGTCGCTGACACCGCGAGTGAAAGGAACGTGCATGTCCACGACCACCAAGGACACCCCGACCAAGAACCGTCGCCGCCCCGCGCGCGGCGGCAGCGGCCCCGAGACGACCGACGAGCAGAACGCCGAGAAGGGCTTCCAGGCGTCGGAGAAGCTCACCGACAGCCTCCAGGCCGTGCTGGTCGACCTCATCGAGCTCTCGATCCAGGGCAAGCAGGCGCACTGGAACGTCGTCGGGAAGAACTTCCGCGACACCCACCTGCAGCTCGACGAGATCATCGACGCCGCGCGCGAGTTCAGCGACGAGGTCGCCGAACGCATGCGCGCCCTGCACGCGCTGCCCGACGGGCGCAGCGACACGATCGCCGAGACGACCACCCTGCCCGAGTTCCCGCAGGGAGAGGTCGACACGTCCGAGGTCATCGACCTCATCACCGAACGCCTCGACGCGACCGTCGGCACGGTCCGCGAGGTGCACGACGACGTCGACGACGAAGACCCCACCAGCGCCGACATCCTGCACGGCGTGCTCGAGCGCCTCGAGCAGCTCTCGTGGATGGTCAGCGCCGAGAACCGCGTCGCCCGCAAGTCGTAAGCACGGACGAAGACACCGGATGCCGGGGCCTCAGGGCCTCGGCATCCGTCGTTCGTGCGGCAGGTCGGCCCCTCGACCGGTTGTGCCGTGTCGGCAGACCACAGCGTGAGAGGGTCAGCCTCGGGCGATGAGAAACGGCGGGTGGGGTCCCTCGAGACGGGCGACGCCGAGTTTCAGGTCCACGAGAGACGCTCCCACCTCTGCCAAGCGGCGATCCACTTCCGCGAAGCGGCCGTCCACTTCGGCGAAGCGGCGGTCCACCTCCGCGAAGCGGCGGTCCACTTCGGCGAAGCGCGCGTCGGTGCGGGCTTCCAGGCGGTCGAAGCGCGCGTCTACACGGTCGAAGCGGGCATCCATCCCCGCGAACCGGGAGTCGGAACGGTGCTCGACGCGACCGAGCATCCATTTCGTCCCGCCGAGGATCGCGACAGACAAGGTCACGACCGAACCGACTGCCGTCGAGAGCAAAGGGAGAGTTTCCATCGGGCGGTCCTTTCGCGATCGGATGCCCCGACTGTAGACCACCGTCGTCTTGCGGAGCGCGGGTCATCGTCGTGCCGTGCAGAACTTCACCCGCCTGCCCGATGTGGACGATATGTCAGAGCCGCAGCACCTCGGTGACGCGGACGACGGCCGTCCCCTCCTCCTCGGAGGCGGCGAGATCCACCTCGGCGCGGATGCGCCAGTCGTGGTCGCCCGCGGGATCGTCGATCGTCTGCTCGACCCGCCACAGGCCCTCGGTAGCGGCCGACTCGTCGATGTCGACGTACGCCGACGACCGCGCGGCACCGCCCGTGCCGATCGTGTCGTGCTCGTCGAAGTAGGCGTCGAGTGCCGCCGACCAGTCGACGTCCGGGTCGAGCTCGGCGAGTTCGTCGTCTCGCTGGAGCGCGGCGAGCTGCACGCGGCGGAACATCTCGTTGCGCACGAGCACGACGAACGCGCGGCGGTTGGTGAGGATCGACGGCGGCGCGGGCGGCACCACCGGGGCGGTGGGGTCGTCGGCCGGGTTGATGAGCTGCTCCCACTCGTCGACCAGGCTCGAGTCGACCTGCCGCACGAGTTCGCCGAGCCACGCGATGAGGTCGAGCAGATCGGGCGTCTGCGCGTCGACCGGCACGGTCTGGCGGATCGCGCGGTACGCATCGCTGAGGTACCGCAGCACCAGCCCCTCGCTCCGGGCCAGCTGGTACAGCGAGACGTACTCGCCGAACGAGCACGCCCGCTCGAACATGTCGCGCACGACCGACTTGGGCGACAGCTCGAAGTCGCGGATCCACGGCTGGCTCGACGCGAACACCTCGTACGCCTGCGCGAGCAGCTCGTCGAGGGGCTTGGGCCACGTGATCTCCTCGAGCAGCTCCATGCGCTCGTCGTACTCGATGCCCTCGCGCTTCATCGCCGCGACCGCCTCGCCGCGCGCCCGGAACTGCTGCTGCGACAGGATCGGACGCGGGTCGTCGAGCGTCGCCTCGATGACGCTGACGACGTCGAGCGCGTAGTGCCCGGTGCCGACCGATGTCGCCGGGGGCGTGGCATCCGGTCCCCGCCCGAGCTCGACCTCGGGGTCGAGCATCTCGATCGCGGCGAGCGCGAACGGCGACAGCGGCTGGTTGAGCGCGAAGTTCGGCTGCAGGTCGACGGTGAGCCGGATGCCGTCGGCCCCCGCCTCGACCACGCCCGCCTGCACGAGCGTGCGGAAGATGGCGATCGCTCGGCGGGCGAGCTCGTACTGCCGTGCGCGCGGCTCGTGGTTGTCGAAGACGAGTGACCGGACGTTGGCGAAGACGTCGCCGCCGCGGGCGATGACGTTGATGAGCATCGCCGCGGTGAGCTTCATCTGCGGCGCGAGCGGTTCGGGCTCGGCCGCGACGAGACGGTCGTAGCTCTGCTCGGTCCAGTTGACGAAGCCCTGCGGCGCCTTCTTCCGGACGATCTTCTTCTGCTTCTTGAGGTCGTCGCCGGCCTTGAGGATTTGAGCGGCGTTCTCGATCTCGTGATCGGGCGCCATGACGACGACCGTGCCGGCGGTGTCGTACCCGGCACGACCCGCGCGACCGGCGATCTGGTGGAACTCTCGCGCCGAGAGCTGACGCATGCGCGTGCCGTCGTACTTCGTCAGCGCCGTCAGGAGCACCGTGCGGATGGGCACGTTGATACCCACCCCGAGCGTGTCGGTGCCGCAGATGACGCGCAGGAGCCCCCGCTGCGCGAGCGTCTCCACCAGCCGCCGGTAGCGCGGCAGCATGCCGGCGTGGTGCACGCCGATGCCCGCGCGGACGTATCGCGAGAGCGTCTTGCCGAAACCGGTGGTGAAGCGGAAGCCGCCGATCGCTTCGGCGATCTCGTCGCGCTGCTCGCGCCCGATGATGCGGATCGACGACAGCGCCTGCGCCCGCTCCATCGCCGCGGCCTGCGAGAAGTGCACGACGTAGATGGGCGCCTGCTTCGTGTCGAGCAGCTCCTGCACCGTCTCGTGGACCGGGGTGCGCGCGTACTCGAAGTGCAGCGGCACGGGGCGCTCGACGCCGGTGACCCGCGCGGTGGGGCGCCCCGTGCGGCGCGAGAGGTCGTCGGCGATGTCCTCGACGTCGCCGAGGGTGGCCGACATGAGGATGAACTGCGCGCGGTTCAGCAGCAGCAGCGGTACCTGCCACGCCCAGCCGCGGTCGGCTTCGCCGTAGTAGTGGAACTCGTCCATGACGACCTGATCCACGTCGGCGTCAGACCCCTGGCGCAGGGCGAGGTTCGCGAGGATCTCCGCGGTGCAGCAGACGATCGGGGCGTCGGCGTTCACCGACGAGTCACCCGTGACCATCCCGACGTTCTCCGCCCCGAAGATGTCGACGAGCGCGAAGAACTTCTCGCTCACGAGCGCCTTGATCGGTGCGGTGTAGTAGCTGCGGCCGCCCCGGGACAGGGATGCCGCGTGCGCCGCGACCGCGACCAGCGATTTGCCCGTACCGGTCGGGGTCGACAGGATCACGTTCGCTCCCGAGACGATCTCGATGATCGCCTCGTCCTGCGCGGGATAGAGCGAGAGGCCGCGCGACGCCGCCCACTCGACGAAGCCGAGGTACACGGCATCCGGATCGCTGCCGGCGGGCACGTGCTCGAGGAGGGGGGTCACGGTTCCACCCTCTCATCCGCCGGGGTCTCGCCCGGCGGGGGCGTGGCTCATCTGCATGATCCGAGGGGCGGGAGTGCTCTCGCGGAGGTCCGGGCGCCCCACCCGCCCCACCGGTCATGCAGATGGACCGCCACCGCTCGTCGACTCAACCGTCGGCGCTGAAGACCCCGACGTTGCCGTCGTCGAGCACGAACTGCATCGCCGTTCCCACGGGATAGCGGGCGCGGAACGGCTCGGGGAACGACGACGTCACGATGAACTCGACGCTGGCCGGGAAAGGACCGGCGCCGCAGCCCCCGACCCGGATCCCCCGGGGCGCGGAGCGCGGGGAGTCCGCTTCGCGCACCTCGCTGGTGTCGAGCGCGATGAGGCATTCCGCCTGATTGCCCTCGGAGTCGATCTGCGAGACGCCCGAGAACACCGTCAGCCCGTAGTAGTCGGCGAATCCCCGGGTCTGTTCGGGATCGAATCCCAGGTAGCCGGCCGAGCCGAGCTGCGCGTCGGGATCGGCCGTGAGGGTGTCCGTCTGCGCGATCCCCGCGGTGCGGTCCACCGCGGTGACACTGACTCCGGCCGCAGTCGCCGCGCTCGTGAGTGCCACGACTCCCGCCACCGCCACTGCCGCGACCCACACGCGCCGACGTGAGCGGAGGAGGGGGCGCCGCGGGGCGGGCTCCGCCTCCTCCGGTTCCGGGTCCGGCTGGGGCACGTCGGCGTCGTCGCCCGGATCCGCCTCGGTCTCGGCCTCGGCCTCGAGCGGGGCGGCGCGCATCCGCTCGAGGTCTTCGAGTTCACGCAGACGCGCGACGGCAGCGGGGTCGCCCTCGATGTCGGCGTTCGGACCGTACGCCCGCGCGCGAAGACGCTCGAGCTCGCTGCCGTGATCCGCGTCCATCCTGTGCATCGTGTCACGGCAAGTTCATGCGTGGGAATAGATTGACGGATGCCGCGTTGCACCGTACATGCGCTCCTTCGGCACACTCTCCTTCGGCCACTACGGCCCCCTCGGCGGCGGTCGCCAGCTCACCGCCGGCGACTCGATGCTCCAGGCCATCGACCTGGCCCAGGGTATGGACGACCTCGGGGTCAACGGCATCTCGTTCCGCGTGCACCACTTCGCGCGCCAGCAGGCGGCGCCCATGCCCCTCCTCGCGGCGATCGCGGCCCGCACCTCGCGCATCGAGGTCGGCACCGGCGTCATCGACATGCGCTACGAGAACCCGCTCATGCTCGCCGAGGAGGCGGCATCCGTCGACCTGATCAGCGGCAACCGCCTCGCCCTCGGTGTGAGCCGTGGGTCACCCGAGACGGTCGTGCGCGGATACGAGGCGTTCGGATACACGGGTTCGCAGGACCCGCGCGGCGGCGACATCGCCCGCGAGCACTTCGACCTGTTCCTGCGCGCGATCGACGGCGAGGGTCTCGCGGAGCGCGACCCGATGAGCCCGTTCGGCGGCGGCACCGGTCTGCAGCGCATCGAGCCGCACTCCCCCGGGCTCCGGAAGCGCATCTGGTGGGGCGCCGGCACGACGGCGACCGCCGAGTGGGCGGGCCGCGTCGGCGTCAACCTCATGTCGTCGACGCTCCTCACCGAGGCGGACGGCACGCCGTTCGACCTCCTGCAGGCGCAGCAGCTCGACGCGTTCCGCGCCGCCTGGCGCGAGGCAGGGCACGAGGGCGAGCCGCGCACCTCGGTCAGCCGCAGCATCTTCCCGATCGTCACCGCCGAAGACGAGATGTACTTCGGCGGCTCGGCCGGCAGCGACCAGATCGGCGTGATCGACGGCATGCGCTCGACCTTCGGCAAGACCTACGCCGCGACCCCCGACGTGCTCGTCGAGCAGCTGCAGAACGACGCCGCCGTGATGAGCGCCGACACCCTGATGCTCACGATCCCGTCGCAGATGGGCGTCGAGTTCAACCTCCGACTCGTCGAGAACTTCGCGCGCCACGTCGCCCCGGCCCTCGGCTGGGTCCCGACCACCACGTCGGTCACGGCCTGACCGATCTCCCGCAGGGCCCGGATGCCACCCGCTCGGCGTCCGGGCCCTCGGCGTCGGTGAGTGCGGGTGTTTACGGTGGGGGAATGTCCCTGTCGCTCACCCCCATGGATCCGTCGAGGCGGGACCGCGCGGAGCTCATCGCTTTCCTCACGACGAACGTCTTCCCCTTCCACGTGCGAGCGCGCCTGACGGCTCCAGACGTGGAGCGGGCGATCGATGACGGCGTGTGGCACGGCGACGACATCGAGGCCCACTGGCTCGACGGCGACCGCGGCCGGGTCGGGCTCGTCCGGCTCGACGACCTCGGGGACGCCACGGCCATGATCGACCTCCGCCTCGCCGAGGTCTGGCGCGGGCACGGCTTCGGGACGACGGCCCTCGCGCTGGCGCGTGATCGCGTGTTCTCGAGCCGGGCGAATGTCCTCCGACTCGAGGGACAGACACGTGAGGACAACCTCGCGATGCGCCGCGCGTTCGAGCGCGGAGGGTGGGTGTGCGAGGCGTACTACCGCTACGGGTGGCCGGTCGAGGGCGCTGAGCCCGTGGCATCCGTCGCCTACAGCGTGCTGCGCCGCGACCACCTCTCCGGGCGCACGACCCCTGTGCCGAACACCCTTACACGGCTCCGAGTCGAGGCCGCCGATGCACTGGTCGCGACAGCCTGGGCCGCGGAGGAACGTCTGCTCGACCCGGCCGTCCGCCGCGTCCCTGCCGATGTCGACCGACTGCTCGACGACGCCTTCGTCGAGATCGGCCAGTCCGGACGCCGCTGGACCAAGAGAGCGATCATCGAAGCACTGAGCGACGAGCCGGGCGAGGCGCCGGGGACGATCACGGAACGTGCGGCCCGGACGATCGCGTCCGACATCGTGCTGCTCGAGTACGTGCTGTGTTTCGACGGTCGCGTGAGCCGCCGGTCGTCACTGTGGACCGTCTCGCCCGACCCGCGGTGCCTCTTCCATCAGGGCACGACCGTCGCGTAGCGGGAAGCCTCAGCGGGCCGTCGTTCCCCGCGACCGCGCGATCGTCTGCGACACGAGGTACTCGCCCCACGCCACGATGTACGCGCCGAGCGCAGCCCAGACCCATCCGTTCGGCAGGACGCCCAGCGCCCCGAGGACACCCGCGACCGTCAGCGCCACCACGACGATGAGCACCGGCACCAGAGCACGGGATGCCACGGCCCCGGCCGGTGTGCGCAAGACCACCAGCAGCGCGCCGGCGGTGGCGATCAGGAGGATGAGCGGTGTCCACCACGAACCGAGGGTGCTCATGGTGGCGGAGGCACCGAGGCCCGCGATGACGAGGGACGCGGTGCGAAGGGCACGGATACGGGACTCGGGAATGAGGTGCTCCTTTTAGAGCGCGACGCGGAGCGTCGACATCACAGGGGTGACTCCAGCGTAACGAGGAGGGATCGCGCGGATAGGGTGAGCAGCGCACCATCGTGATCGACAGAAGGGGCTGCCGTGGTCCTCTCCGCCTCACCGCAGGATCAACCCGATTCCCTGGACCGCATCGCGCGCGACCTCGTGGTCTTCAAAGACGCCCGCGGCCCCCTCTCGTACGGCGAACTGGCGCGTCGCGTCGGTGAGCTCCGGATCGAGCGCGGAATTCCCGCCGCATCCGCGTACCCGGCTCGCACCACCGTCTACGACGTCTTCCGTCCCGGACGCTCGCGCATGGACCCGGTTCTCGTGCACGACATCGTCCGCGCCCTCGGAGCGGACGACGCGGAGGCCGACACCTGGGTCGAGCGCTACCACCGCGTGCGCCGCCTCACCGAACCCTCCGCTCGTCAACGGCCCACCCCGGCCGTCGACGCTCCGGCACCGATCGACCGACCCCGCCTGCTGCCCGCAGCACCCACCCGTCGCCGCTTCGCGCCTCTGACGCTCGTCGGGTGCCTCCTGCTGAACGTCGTGGGACTCGTCGTGGTGCAGCATCTCCATCTGCCCCTCTACCTCGACATGGTCGGCACCGCCGTCGCGGCGATCGTGTTCGGGCCCTGGTACGGCGTGGCCATGGGTCTGCTGACGAACCTGTGCGGCGTCGTCGTCGGGATCCCCGGGGCCGCGCCCTTCGCGCTCGTGAACGCGGTCGGCGCGCTCGTCTGGGGCTACGGGGTCCGCCGCTTCGGGATGGGCGGCGACATCGTGCGGTACTTCCAGCTGAACCTGCTGGTGGCCCTCGCGTGCTCGCTGGTCGGAGCACCCCTCAACGTGCTGCTCTTCGCCGGCTTCTCCGGGCACGGATCGGACACCGTCACGCTGTCGCTGGAGACCATGGGGCTGCCGATGGTCGCCGCGGCCTTCTCGACGAACCTGTTCACCTCGGTGATCGACAAACTCCTCACCGGCTTCATCGCGCTCATCGTGCTCGTCTGGCTGCGCGGCGCGACCGGGGTGCCCACGACCCACGTACCCCTGATCGATCATCTGCGTGCGCCCCTCGCCCCACGATGGGTGCTCGACTCGGGTCGGCGGCGACTCACGCTGGTCTGACCGCGCTCGACCGAGAGAAGCCCCTGAAATGCCGACGATTCGGCCTCGTGGGGCACGCCGTTCATCCGCGCGCCCTACGCTGATCCGGCGGGAGAGCACGAGTTCTTCTCGGTCGACGAAGCCATCGCATCGGGAGGGGTTTGATGGAGCTGTCACGGCGGAGCATGATCGTCGGCGCCCTGGGCGTCCTCGGTCTCGGCGTCGGAAGCGTCGCCGCCGCCACCGTGATGACCCACGGCGCCCCCGAGAAGCCCATGTCCGCGCCGAGCGCGCGGGCGAGCTCTGCCACCCCGACGCCGCGCTCCAGCCCGTCGCCCACCGACGGCCCCGAAGACCTTCGCCTCTCCGCGTGGGACAGCGTCGTCCGCCGGATCTCGGATGCCGCCGACGCCACCCTCGCGCTCACGTCGGGGACCCTGCCCGCGGGCGTGAGCATCGCCGCGGGGAGCCTCGTCGGACGCCCGACCGAGGAGGGCGCCTACCGCTTCTCCCTCGAGGTCGCCGAGGGGAAGAAGCGATCGACCCGCACCTTCGCCGGGAAGGTCGCACCGCTCAAGCGCGACCTGAGCATCTCGCTGAGTCTCGACCAGCGCACGCCGATGTCGGTCACGGCGAAAGAACTGGACCGGATTGCCCGGCTCGGCGCGAATGCGACGCTCGTCATCTACTGCTTCATCTCCGATCCGACCTCCACGACCTTCACCCGCGTCACCGACGATCGGATCGACAAGGTCTTCCAGCAGGCTCGCGAACGCGGCGTCCGCATCACGCTCGTGAAGCCGCACATCGTCACGAACGACCAGGGCGACGGGTTCTACCGCGGCAACTACACCCCGGCATCCCTCGATGAGTTCTTCGCGAACTGGGAAGACCAGCTTCTCTTCTTCGCGGATCTCTGCGCCCGCAATGACGTCGAGTACCTCTCGCTCGCGTGCGAGCAGCCGCATCAGACGGATGCCGCCACCTACGACCGCTGGGTGCCGTTGATCCAGAAGCTCCGCGACGCGGAGCCGGCGCTCAAACTCACCGCTGCATTCACGACGCTCGAGCTCTTCCTGCTGTACACCTTCTGGATCCCGCAGTCGACGCCGCACATGGCACGGCTGCTCGATGTGTTCGGCATCAATTCGTGGGTCGTTCTGACGGACAAGGTCTACACGCCGGATACGCCGAACATCACTGTCGACGAGCTCGCCGCGGGATGGCGGGGCGGCGGGGGGAAGACCGACGACCACCTCGGCAAGCTCGAGACCGTCTGCGACGCCCTGCGCATCCCGTTCCTGGTCACAGAGGTCGGTGTGCAACCCCGCGTCGACGGTCTCGCCAAGCAGGACAACAGCTCTCCGCCCACGGGCGTCGAGAACTTCGACGTCCAGGGGCTGCTGTACCAGTCGGTCCTGCAAGCACCGCTGCAGTCGCGCTGGTGCACGGGCGTCTCGATCTGGCACATGCGCGCGCCGTTCGCGTTCGGGAGCCTCAAGGGCACGCGCCTGTACCCCGGCGAGAGCGTCCTCAAGAGCGCGCTGCTGCGCACCCCCGCGCTCGCGAGCAAGGACTTCTGAGCGAGTCGTCCGGGTCAGCCCCGCTCAGGAGCCGCATCGGGATGCCGCATAAACGCCATCCACTCACATAAACGCGCTGCGCACGTGTTTATGTGAGTGGATGGCGTTTATGGCCGTGCCCCACTGCCGCGGAGAGCGTTTATGGCCGCGCCTCGGCGGCCCGAACGCCGCCCGCGGGGCGCCGCCCCGGGCTCGCCCCCGCCGGCCGCGCCTCAGCGCCCGTTGCGGTCGGCCGCGGAACGCGGCGGCGCCGACGCGACGTCGAGCCGCTCGAGACCGCGCAACGACGTCCAGATCAGCTCCTCGCCCTTGGCCGCGTGCTGCGATGCGCGCACGGCCCGCTCGTCGGCCCACGAGTTCAGGACGTGCCCGCTGTGTCCACGGACGTGCTCCAGGACGACATCCGGAAGCCCCGCCGCGCGCCGGGCGTCTCTCGCCGCGATCAGCGCCTCGAGGATGCTGCGGTTGGCGACGGGCTTCTTCGCGCTCGTGACCCACCCCCGGCGGCGATGCCCGTCCATCCACGACGAGTACGTGTCGATCGCGTACTTCGAATCCGCCTGCACGACCAGCTCGCGCACGTCGGCGTGATCGGTGATCGCGTGCAGGAGGCCGAGGAGCTCGCCGATGTTGTTCGTCCCCTCGGGGATGGACCCGGCGGCCCAGTGCCCGTCCTCGCCGACCCACGCCCACCCGGCGGGGCCGGGATTGCCCTTGCAGGCGCCGTCGGTCGCGACGACGTAGCGGTCAGAGGGGGTAGGGGCAGACGTGCTCATCCCTCCAGTCTCGCTGCTTTCCGGTGCCCGCCGTACACGCGGCACGGCGGGCACCGTCCGAGGATCAGCTCTTCCCGCTGTCCGCCTTCTTCGATCCCGCCTCGAGAACGTCACCGGCGGGGAGCTCCTGGTGCCCGCCGAACTGCAGACGCATCGCCGACAGCACCTGGTTGGCGAAGTGGTCCTCACCGCGCGAGGCGAAACGCTCGAACAGGGAGGCCGCGAGAACCGGGACCGGAACGCCCGTGTCGACCGCCGCCTTGACGGTCCAGCGGCCTTCTCCCGAGTCCGAGACGCGCCCGGCGAGACCGTCGAGCGTGGGGTTCTGCTCGAGGGCGGCCGCGGTGAGGTCGAGCAGCCACGACGAGATGACCGAGCCGCGACGCCACAGTTCGGTCACGCGCGCGGTGTCGATGTCGAACTGGTAGAACTCGGGCTCCTCGAGCGGCGCGACCTCGGCGGAGTGCTCGCCCTGGTGCAGACCCGCGTCGGCGTTGTTGAGCACGTTGAGGCCCTCGGCGAGCGCCGCCATGATGCCGTACTCGATGCCGTTGTGCACCATCTTCACGAAGTGGCCCGCCCCCGAGGGGCCGCAGTGCAGGTATCCGCGCTCCTCGGTCGAGTACTCCCCGGTGCGGCCGGGCGTGCGTTCGACGTCGCCCGGCCCGGGCGCGATCGTGCGGAGCACCGGCTCGAGGTGGGCGACGGCCTCGTCGTGGCCGCCGACCATCAGGCAGTACCCGCGCTCGAGACCGAAGACGCCGCCGCTCGTTCCCACGTCGACGTAGTGGATGCCGGAGTCGTTGAGCTTCGCCGCGCGACGCACGTCGTCGCGGTAGTTCGAGTTGCCGCCGTCGATGATGATGTCGCCGGGCTCGAAGACCTCGGCGACCTGGTCGACGACGGTGCCGGTCAAGCCCGCGGGGATCATCAGCCACACGGCGCGGGGCTTGGTCAGCTTCGAGGCGAGGTCGGCGATGCTGGTCGCACCGGTCGCGCCTTCCGCGACGAGGGCGGCCACGGCATCCTGATTCACGTCGAAGACGACGCAGTCGTGACCGTCCTTCATGAGCCTGCGGACGATGTTGGCGCCCATTCGTCCGAGACCGACCATGGCGAGTTGCATTGGATCCCCGTTCATCGTGGATGGTTCATCGTGCGTCGAGGCCGCGAGAGGCCCCTTCCGCGAGTCTAGGAGCGCGAGACCGCTGGGGGCCCGCCTTGCGAACGCGTAGCCGGGCGGTTCTCATCTCAGGATGCCGAGCGAGCGGGCCGCCGACACGGCAGCCGTGCGCGAGGTGACGCCGAGCTTCGAGAACACGTGCGCGAGATGCGACTTCACGGTGGCGTCGGTGATGTGCAGGCGGGCCGCGACCTCGGCGTTCGAGGCGCCGCGCGCCACGAGCCGCAGCACCTCGATCTCGCGCGCCGAGAGGCTGATGCGGGGCTCGCGCAGGCGAGCCATGAGGCGGCCCGCGATCGCCGGCGCGAGGGCGCTGTGGCCCGCGGCGGCGGCGCGGACACCCGCGAGCAGTTCGTGCGGCGGCGCGTCCTTGAGGAGGTAGCCGCTCGCGCCGGCCTCGACGGCACCGAGGATGTCGCCGTCGGTGTCGTAGTTGGTGAGGATCAGGACGTACGGCGGCGCGGCGAGCTCGCGGACGCGTCTCGTCGCCTCGGCCCCGGCGGCGCGATCGCCGAACTGCAGGTCCATCAGGACGAGCTCGGGCGAGAGGCGGCCGGCGAGGTCGACCGCCTCGTCGGGCGTCGCCGCCTCCCCGACAACGTCGATGTCGGACTCGGCATCGAGCAGTGCGCGCACGCCCGCGCGGACGACGGGGTGATCGTCGGCGATCACGACGCGGATCATCGGGTTCCCCCTCTCGGCAACGTGACGGCGACGGTCGTTCCCCTCGCGGGTGCGCTCGTCACCTCGATCGTGCCGTCGAGCTGGTCGACCCGCTCGCGCATCGCGCGAAGGCCGAAGGAGTCGGTTCCCCCGTCCTGCGCCGCGTCCGAGGCCGGGTCGAAGCCGCGACCGTCGTCGGACACCGTCAGACGGACCGCGCCTTCCGAGGTGCCGAGGCTCACGCGCACGTGCGTCGCGGAGGCGTGCTGAGCGACGTTGGCGAGGGCTCCCTGCGCGATGCGTAGAAGAGCCGTCTGGGCATCCATCGGCAGGATCACCTCGTCGGGGACGTCGACATCGACCGCGACCCCCGCGTGCTCTCCCCACCCGCGCGCGAGGCGCTCCAGCGCGGGTCCGAGACCGTGCGTGAGGCTGGGGGGCGCGAGCTCGCGGATGAACCGCCGCGTCTCGGCGAGGCCGTCCGCGGCGGTCTGTCGCGCGAGACGGATGTGGTCGATGCCGGGGCCGGTGGCATCCGCCCGCTCCGCCGCGTACAGCAGCATCTGGATGCTCGACAGCCCCTGGGCGACCGTGTCGTGGATCTCGCGCGCGAGCCGCCCGCGCTCTGCGAGCGTGCCCTGTTCGCGTTCCGCGGCCGCCAGGCGATCGCGCGTCGCGAGCAACTCGGCCATCAGCTCTTCGCGTTCGGCGGCGCGACGCTCGAGGGCCGCGTATCCGAGTCCGATCAGCAGGGCGACGCCGGCACCCACGACGGGGCCGACCACTCCGCCCACGGTGAGGCCGCCGTGCAGCGCGAAGGCGGCGATGGTGAGCGCCGTGGTCGCCACCACCGCGAGCGGTCCGGCCGCGCCCGGCAGCACGTGCAGGTAGAGGAAGAAGAGGGGGAAGACGAGGTACGCCGCCTCGGGCACCAGCCACACCAGCGCTGCCCACACCACCGTGAGGGCGAGCACCCAGATCACCCCCGCCGCGGAGCGTCCGCCGCGCGCGACCCAGGCACCCGCACCGTAGATCGCGCCGAGCACCACGGCGAGGACGATCGGCATCGCGCCCGCGCCCGTGAGCACGACGCGCACGACGACGAGCGCCAGCAGGCCCGCGAAGAGCGCGTGCAGCCCGATGCGCAGGCCCGCGAACACGGGGGCGAGGGGTCGATGAGACATGTCGCGATCCAGGCTACGGATGCCGAGCCCCCGGCGGATCATCCGAAAGGTGGAACGAGAGTTCGCCCGGGACGGCGATGACCCGGCGGCATCCGGTGACGAGGGTGGAAGGACGTCGACGAGACCCGTCGGCCGGAAGGAGGCGGCGTGTACGTCGCATGGCGCGATCTGCGCTTCGCTCGCGGGCGATTCGCCCTCATCGGGGCGGTCGTCGCCCTCATCACCCTGCTCGTCGGATTCCTCTCCGGCCTCACCGGTGGCCTCGCCGCCCAGAACGTCTCGGCGGTGCTCGCGCTCCCCGCCGATCGGCTCGTGCTGCAGCCGGCGGGCGACGCCGCGGCGACGTTCGCCGACTCCTCGATCGGTCAGGACACCGTCGACGCGTGGCGCGAGGCCGCGGGCGTCGACGCCGTGACCCCCGTCGGCATCGCGCAGACGCGGGCCGAGGGACCCGGAGCCTCCACCGCGGTGGCCCTGTTCGGCCTCGACACCGGCACGACGTTCGCCGCTCCCCGCCACGACGACGAGATCGACCTGTCGACGGGAGCGGCGAAGAACCTCGGCGCCGCGGTCGGAGACGAGGTCACGATCGCGGGTTCCTCCTATCGGGTCACGGCGATCGGGGGCGACGACTGGTACAGCCACACGCCGGTTGTCACGCTCACGTCGACCGCGTGGGCAGCCCTCGACGAGCGTCTGGGCGGAACGGGAGAGCCGACCGTGCTCGCGGTCTCGGGCTCACCCGCGTGGGACACGGTCGCCGCCGACACCGGCACCACGGCATCCTCTCCCCTGTCGAGCCTCACCGCCCTGTCGACGTTCCGCTCCGAGATCGGCTCGCTCGCGCTGATGATCGCGATGCTCTTCGGCGTCTCGGCGCTCGTCGTCGGCGCGTTCTTCACCGTGTGGACCATGCAGCGCTCGGCCGACATCGCCGTGCTCAAGGCCCTCGGGGGGAGCACTCCCTCCCTCGTCCGCGACGCTCTCGGTCAAGCGCTGGTGGTCCTCGCGGTCGGGGTGGGGGTCGGCATCGGCCTCACGGCACTGCTCGGCACGCTGGCCGGCGGGGCTCTGCCCTTCGTCCTGAGCCCCCTGACGACCCTCGCCCCCGCCGCGATCATGATCGCGCTCGGCCTGCTCGGCGCGGCCGTCTCGCTGCGCACCGTCACCTCGTCCGACCCCCTCACCGCACTCGGGAGCACTCGATGATCCTTCTCGACGACGTCACCCTCACCTACCCAGACGGAGACACCCGCGTCACCGCCGTCGATCGCGCCACGGTCGAAGGCCGGCCGGGAGTGGTCACCGGCATCACCGGCCCCTCGGGTTCGGGCAAGTCGAGCCTGCTGGCGCTCGCGGCGACCCTGATCCGCCCGGACTCCGGCCGGGTGATCGTCGACGGGGTGGACGCCACCGGTCTGAGTGCGGCGGAACGAACGGCGCTGCGACGAGAGCGGATCGGTATCGTCTTCCAGCAGCCCCAGCTGCTTCCCTCGCTCACCGCGCGCGAGCAGTTGCGCGTGATGGCGGAGCTCGGCGGGCGAGGGCGCGGTGAACGTCGCACCGCTGTGCGGTCCCGGGTGGACGAGCTCCTGGATGCCGTCGGCCTCGGCGGGTTCGGCGATCGCCGCCCCGCGCAGCTGTCGGGCGGTCAGCGACAGCGTGTGGCGATCGCCCGCGCTCTCGTGCACGAGCCGCGCGTGTTGCTGGTGGACGAGCCCACGAGCGCCCTGGACAGCGCACGCGGTGCGGAGATCATGGCGCTGCTGTCACGCCTGACGCGAGAGAGGGAGACGGCCACGCTGCTCGTCACGCACGATCTCGTGCACCGCGACGCGCTCGACGAGACGGTCGAGGTCGTCGACGGACGCGCGGCCCTCGTCACCACCCGTACGCGTTGAACCACTCGCGACGGCGGTCGGCCTCGCCGCGGGACTCGTCTCCCCGCCACGAGTCGTGGGGCTCGATCAGGCCGTCGCCGTCGCGGTCGACGAAGGCCCAGCAGACCGGGCAGACGGCGCGGCCTCCGGGAAAGCCGTCCGCGAGGAGGGGCGCGGGATCGGCCGGTGTTCCCGCCGCGGGGCAGGCGGGTGGGTCGGCCTGCAGGTCGCTCCACAGGAGTCGTCCCCCCGTGCGATGGTGGAGGCCGCGATGGCCGTCCTCACGCGTGCAGATCTCCCCGTTCCTCCGGCTCAGGCAGAGCCTGCGTGCGGCGCCCGGGAGCGCGGCCAGCGTTCGCGTCATCCTTCAATTCTCGACGCTGGGCACGGGTCTGGCGCAGCGGTGGCAGATGCGGAATCCGCACGGGGCGATGGGGACCGGTGGGGAAGGGGTCGGCGGTCATCGCTGACCACCACCGGTACGACGAGAGAACATGTCGACCTCCTGATGTGTCGACCATCCGTCGGCGAGCTCGGAATTCCGAGGGGGTTGACAGGCCGGAAGTCGATGCTACGTATACCCCATGGGGGTATCATCGACGCATGCACGGATACGTGGGCCACAAGGACGACCTGCTGAAGCGTCTGCGTCGCGCGGAGGGCCAGGTGCGCGGCATCGCGCGCATGGTCGACGACGACCAGTACTGCATCGACATCCTGACCCAGGTGTCCGCCGTGACGAAGGCACTCGAGACCGTCGCCCTCTCCCTCCTCGACGATCACCTGTCGCACTGCGTGGCCGAGGCGGCGGCGCAGGGCGGTCCCGTCGCCGAAGAGAAGCTCAAGGAAGCCAACCAGGCGATCGCCCGCCTGGTCCGTTCGTGAAGGAGACCCCCATGGCCACGCAGCGCATCGAACTCGGACTGACCGCCTCGACGCCCTCCGGCGGAGGATGCGGCGACGGTTGCGGGTGCGGCCACGCCGACGCCCCCACCCCCTCGGTGAGCGAGGGCCTCTCCGACAGCGAGCTCCGCGTCGAAGGCATGACGTGCGCGCACTGCGTCCGCGCGGTGACCGAAGAGCTGGACGCTCTCGACGGTGTCGAGGTGGCGGGCATCGACCTGAACGTCGGGGGTGTGTCCATCGTCCGCATCCGGTCGAACGGCACCGCCGGCGACGACGAGCTGGCGGCGGCGATCGACGAAGCCGGTTACGCGCTCGTGCGCTGACCGCTCACGCGGAGCGACGCAGGACCGCGTCGACGGCGGCGTGGAACGTCAGGTGCTGCGCGACCTCGACCGCGCGGTCGTAGCGCGTTCCGCCGAGCGCCACGAAGACCGAGCCGACGACCTCCACGTAACCGACGATGTACCCGTCGCGCGCGACCTCGTAGAGGTCCATGTCGATGCGCGTCCAGGGGATCTCGACCGGGGCCACGGGTGCCGACGACGGGGCCGCCGTAGCGGCGACGACGCGACCCGGGCGGCTGAGCGGTGCTTCCATGACCATGTGTGACTCCTTCGGTCGTCCGGGTGTGCTCTCACCCTGCTCTCCGAGGTTCTGATCCGCGCCGCCCTTGACGAAACCCCTACGCGCGGCTAACTACTCTCACAGCACAGCCCGCGCCGGGCGGCCCCGTCGGGGACGTTCGTCCGAGATCGCGAGTCCGGTCGCCCCGGCCGCGAGCACCTCCACCTCGTCCAGCCAGCGCAGTTCAGCCTCGAGACGAGCGCGCCGGGCCGCGGCGACGATCGCCGTGCCAGTGGCATCCGTTCCGTCGTTCCGAGTCGCCTCATCCGCGAGGGCGGCCCGCACGCCGGCGCGCTGAGCGGCCAGGATGCCGGCGACGTCGGCGCCCGGAAGGGTGACCGCCAGCGCGATGCGCAGGGCGACCTCGTCACGGCCGTCGGTCACGGTCGCCGCGCTCAGCCACGCGCGAGCCTCCGCGCGACCCGCCGGCGTGACGCTCCAGAGGATCCGCCCGTCGTCGTCGACTCCGCGGTTGTCGACCAGGCCGTCGCGTTCGAGGCGCTCGAGCGTCGTGTAGACCTGCCCCACGTTCACCGCCGCTCCGGTACGACGGGTGTACTCGGCGCGCAGCTGGGAGCCGTAGCAGGCGCCCTGATCGAGGATCGCGAGCAGGCTCTGACGCACCGACATGGACTCTCCGAACACGCTCGAGAAATGACTTTCCGAGTATATGGTTCGATGCCGAATCAACCCGGAATGACGCCGTGCGGCGCGGCGTAGCATGTGGTCTGACCACATAGCACAGCTTGATCGGAGGCTCCTCGTGGAGTGGCTCGACCCCCTCGCTCTCGCCCGCTGGCAGTTCGGGTTGACGACCCTGTACCACTTCCTCTTCGTGCCTCTGACGCTGGGAATGTCGCTCGTCGTCGCGATCTTCCAGACCGTCTGGTACCGCACCGGAGACGTGAAGTGGCTGCACCTCACCCGGTTCTTCGGGAAGATCTTCCTCATCAACTTCGCCATGGGCGTCGTCACCGGCATCGTCCAGGAGTTCCAGTTCGGCATGAACTGGTCGGCGTACTCTCGCTTCGTCGGCGATGTCTTCGGCGCACCGCTCGCTTTCGAGGGACTCCTCGCCTTCTTCCTCGAGGCCACCTTCATCGGCCTGTGGATCTTCGGCTGGGACAAGCTCCCCCGCCTCGCGCACCTCGCGAGCATCTGGATGGCGACCCTCGGAGCGACGTTCTCGGCGTACTTCATCATCGCCGCCAACGCGTTCATGCAGAACCCGGTCGGCTACCAGATGGCCGCCGACGGCCACCGCGCCGAACTCGTCGACTTCTGGGCGATGCTGACCAACCCCGTGGCGCTCGCGGCCTTCCCGCACACCATCTTCTCGGGCTGGATGTTCGCGGCGATGATCGTGGCCTCGATCTCCGCCTGGCACCTCGCTCGCGGTCGCAACGTCGAGATGATGCGCACGACCCTCCGCTTCGGCCTGTGGTCGGCGATCGTATCCTTCGTGCTCGTGGCTGTCGCCGGTGACCAGCTGAGCCTGGTGATGGTGGCGACCCAGCCGATGAAGATGGCCGCGGCCGAGGCGACGTTCAACACCGTCTGCGGACAGGATGCCTCGTTCTCGATCTTCACGCTCGGCACCCCCGACGGCACGAGCGAGCTGTTCTCGATCCGCGTGCCCTTCCTCCTCAGCATCCTGTCGACGCACTCGCTCGACGGCTGCGTCGAAGGCATCAACGACCTGAACACGCTGTACAGCCAGCAGATGTTCCCGCAGTTCGCCGACCAGGTCGACGGGAACTTCGCGCCGGTGCTGTGGGTCACGTACTGGGCCTTCCGCTGGATGATCGCGCTCGGCGGCCTCACCGCCCTCATCAGCGCGGTCGGCCTGTGGGTCACGCGCAAGAAGGCGACCCGCCCCGTGAAGCAGTGGATGTGGCGCGTCGCGATCTGGGCCGCTCCCCTGCCGATGATCGCGAGCCTCGTCGGGTGGGTCTTCACCGAGATGGGCCGCCAGCCGTGGATCGTCTTCGGCCTCATGCTCACGCAGGACGGCGTCTCGCCCAGCGTCCCGGGATGGAGCGTGCTCGTCTCGCTCATCGCCTTCACCCTCACCTACGCGAGCCTCGCGGTGGTCGAGTTCGGGCTCATCAAGAAGTACGCGCAGAAGGGACCGGACCCGCTGCCGGATCCGAACGCGCCGCGGGAGCCCGACACCGTCGAGAACACCCCGACGACCGTCTACTAGGAGCACAGTCATGGACCTCGCATACCTCTGGTTCTGGATCGTCGGATTCCTCTTCATCGGCTACTTCGTGCTCGACGGGTTCGACTTCGGCGTCGGGATGTCGCTGCCGTTCCTCGGCAAGGACGACATCGCCCGCCGGCAGATCATCAACACCATCGGCCCCGTGTGGGACCTCAACGAGACGTGGGTCATCGTCGCGGGAGCGGCCCTGTTCGCCTCGTTCCCCGAGTGGTACGCCACGCTCTTCAGCGGCTTCTACCTGCCGCTCCTGCTGATCCTGCTGGCGCTCATCGCCCGGGGCGTCTCGTTCGAGTACCGCCACCAGCGGGACTCGGCGAAGTGGAAGCGCGGGTTCGACCGCATGATCGTCATCGGCTCCGCCGTCCCCGCCTTCCTCTGGGGGGTCGCGTTCGCCAACATCGTGCAGGGCGTGCCGCTGGATGCCGATCACGAGTACGTCGGCACCCTGTTCACGCTGCTCAACCCCTACGGCATCCTGGGTGGCCTGGTGACCATGCTGCTCTTCTTCACCCACGGCGTGTACTTCGTGGCGCTGAAGACGGACGGGCAGGTGCGGACGGATGCGCGGAAGCTCGCCCGGACCTCGGGCCTCGCGACCATCGTCGCCGCAGCACTGTTCCTGGTCTGGACCATCGTCCAGGCGGCGAACAACCAAGCGCCACTGCTGCTGGGGGTCGTCGCCCTCTCGGGCATCGCTGCGCTCGCCCTGATCGGATCGTGGGTGGCCAACCTCCGCGACCGCGAGGGCACCGCCTTCACGCTCGGCGCGATCACGATCGTCACGGCGGTGGCGGCCCTGTTCTTCGCGCTCTTCCCGAACGTGATGCCCTCGACGCTCGAGGCGGGCTCGGGTCTGACGATCGAGAACGCGTCCAGCACCGACTACACGCTGACCATCATGAGCTGGGCGGCGCTGATCTTCCTGCCGCTGGTGCTCGCGTATCAGGGATGGACGTACTGGGTGTTCCGCAAGCGCGTCACCCGCGCCCGCATCGAGAAGGCCGCCCTCGTCGCCCACTGACGCCGGTCGCCCCGCTCTCCCGCACCACCCCCGGGGAGAGCGGGGCGACCCGTCTGGAAGGATCGTTGTCGTGAGCGACGTGGGAGCAGAGAAGATGCGTCCCGTAGACCCGCGGCTCGTGCGATACGCCACGGCCGCCCGCGGGTTCCTCGTCATCACCGCCGCCATCGTGCTGGCGCAGACCGGCGTGATCGTCGGTTTCGCGTGGGCGGTGACCTCAGCGCTCGTCGGCGCGATCGGCGGGCGACCGCCGGCGGAACTGTGGGGGTACGTGGGGGTGGCGGCATCCCTGGTCCTCCTGCGCGGGTTCCTGATCGTCGCGTCGGAGCGCGTGTCGGCGCGCGGAGCGGCGGTCGCCTCCCTGCAGCTGCGCGAGAAGCTCGTCGCCGCGGTCGCCCGGCTCGGCCCCCGGTGGCTGGCCGGGCGCAACACCGCGTCGCTCGCGACCACCGCGGGGCACGGACTCGAGGCGCTCGACGCCTACTTCGGGCGTTATCTTCCTCAGCTCGTCGCGACCGCGATCACGATGCCGATCCTCATCGGCGCGATCGCCCTGGCCGATCCGCTCTCCGGCCTCATCGTGGTCCTCACGATCCCGCTCATCCCGATCTTCATGGTGCTGATCGGACTGGCGACGCGCGCCGTGCAGCAGAAGCAGTACCGCACGCTCGGAAGGCTCGCCGCCCGCTTCGCCGACACGGTCGAGGGCCTCGGCACGCTCAAGGCATTCGGTCGGCAGCATCGCGCGGCCGACACGATCGAGACCGTCACGCGCGACTACAAGCGCGAGACGATGACGGTGCTGCGCGTGTCGTTCCTCTCCGGCTTCGCGCTCGAGTTCTTGGCATCCATCTCCGTCGCGATCATCGCCGTGACGATCGGCTTCCGGCTCCTCGCGGGCGACCTCTCGCTGCTGGTGGGGCTGTTCGTGCTGCTGCTCGCGCCCGAGGCCTACCTTCCCCTGCGCCAGGTCGGCGTGCAGTTCCACGCGGCGTCGGAGGGGGTCGCGGCAACGGGCGAGATCTTCGACGCCCTCGATGCCGCCCGGAAGACCTCCGACCCGGATGCCGAGACCCCCGCGACCGGGTCGACCGTGGCGCTGCACGAGGTGCGCGTGCATCGCGGAGTGCACCGGATGCCGACGGCGTCGCTGTCGGTGGGACCGGGTGAGATCGTGCTCATGACCGGCCCGAGCGGCGTCGGAAAGTCGTCGCTGATCGCCGCTCTGCTCGGATACGCCGAGCACGACGGCGAGGTGCGTGTCGACGGCGTGGCCGTGCCCCACGCGCGCGCCGCCGTCGCGTGGGCGGGGCAACGGCCCGGACTCGTCTCGGGAACGGTCGGCGAGAACGTCGCGCTCGGGTCGACCCTCGATCCCGTCGCCGTAGCGCGAGCGCTGGACGACGCGGGCGCCGCCGACATCGACCCCGCGACCCCGCTCGGCGCGGGAGGGTCGGGCCTCTCGGGCGGGCAGGCGCAGCGGGTCGCCGTGGCGCGAGCGCTGTATCGCGCCCGGGTCGCGGGAGCTCCCGTGCTCGTGCTCGACGAACCCTCGAGCGCCCTGGATGCCACGACCGAAGCGCACCTGTGGGCGACCCTGCGTCGCGAGGCCGACGCCGGCCGCGGGGTACTGCTGGTGTCGCACCGCCCGTCCGCGCGGTCGATCGCGGATCGCGTGATCGGGCTCCACCCCGCGGGTGAATTGCCGGAGATCGTCGCCACAGCCGACCTCGAAGCGTCGAATCGCGGCAACTCACTGCGCAGCGAAGGGGTGCAGGAGTGAACGCCCGGGTACGCGGCATCCTCAGCTCGGCGATGCCCTCGCGTCGTCGGTTCGCGCCCGCGGTGCTGTCGGGCTTCGGCACCGCGCTGAGCGCGGTGGCGCTGCTCGCGGCGAGCGCGTGGCTCATCGCGCGGGCGGCGGAGCAGCCGCTCGTGATGTACCTGTCGGCCGCCGTCGTCGGGGTGCGCGCGTTCGCGCTGTCGCGCGGGGTGTTCCGCTACCTCGAGCGGTTGACGAGCCACGATGCGGCCCTGCACCAGCTGGCGGGCGTGCGCGCCGATCTCGTGCGCGAGCTGGTGCCCCTGGCGCCGGACGGGCTCGGGCGCGCGCACCGCGGAGGACTCCTGTCGAGCGTCGTCGACGACGTCGAGGAGCTGCAGAACCTTCCGCTGCGGGTCGTCCTGCCCCTGTCGGCCGCCGCCCTGACCTCTCTCGCCGCGGTCGTCTTCACGGCGTTCATCTCGTGGCCGGCCGCACTCGTGCTGCTCGCCTGCCTCGTCGTGGCCTTCGGGGTCGCCGTGGCCGTCGGGTGGGCGGCGGGCTCCCGCGCGGAGCGCTCGGTGGCGCCGCTTCGCACCGCCGTCGCCGACGCGGTGCACGACCTCCTGACGAACCTCGACGTGCTGACCGCCTACGGGGCTCTGGATGCCGCGCGCGAGCGCGTCCGCTCCGCCGACGCCGCTCTGCGCCGGGCGCTGGTCCGCCGGGGCGTGGCGCAGGGGCTCACCTCCGGTACGGTCTCGGTGCTCGCCGGCGCCGCCTCGCTGCTCGCCCTCGCGGTCGCGGCCCCGGGCGTCACCGGCGGGACCCTCTCGGGGCCGGGGCTCGCGGTCGTCGTGCTGCTGCCGATGGCCGTGTTCGAGGTGTTCGGACCGGTTCCTCTCGCCCTCGCGTCCTGGCGGCAGGTGCGCGCTGCGGCCGAGCGGATCGCCGAAGCGGTGCCCGAGACCATCCCCGACGGCCTGCCACAGACCGAACCCGCGGCCACCGGCACCGGCCCCGCACTGGGCGAGGGTCTCGTGCTCCGCGGGCTGGCGGCGCACTGGCCCGCCCGCAGCGACTCCGACGGCGACGCCGGGCGGCTCGACGACGTCGACCTGCGCGTGTGCCCCGGAGAGCGTGTCCTCGTCTCGGGCCCGAGCGGCGCGGGCAAGACGACGCTCGCCCACGTTCTCGTGCGCTTCCTCGACTACGCGGGGTCGTACACCGTGGGCGGCATCGAGGCGCGCGACCTCTCCGGCGACGACCTGCGCCGGACGGTCGGGCTGATCGAGCAGGCGCCGTTCCTGTTCGACGAGTCGGTGCGCCAGAACCTGCTCTTCGCTCTCGACACGGCGAGCGACGCCGACCTGTGGGCCGTCCTCGCACGCGTGGGGCTCGACGGCTGGGTCCGCGAGCGCGGCGGCCTCGACACCCGCGTCGGCGACCGGGGCGTCCTCGTCTCGGGCGGGCAGGCGCAACGACTGGCTCTGGCACGGGCGCTCCTGCGCGGGTTCCCGGTGCTCGTGCTCGACGAGCCGACCGCGGGCGTGGACCCCGCGGCATCCGAGGCCCTGCTGCACGACCTTCTCGGCGCGGTCGATCGCGACCGTGCCGTGCTGCTCGTGTCGCACGTCGAGGTGCCCGCCGGACTGGTGGACCGCGAGGTGCGGATGGAGGACGGGCGGGTCGTCTCCGGCTGACCCGTCCGTCCCGCCGCTGATCACGTCCCGTCGCCGCGCCGAGCCCCGCCGGTGCCCTGCCGGCGGGCTGAGTGTCGTGCGGCACGGACTCGGCGTCCGGGTGCCGTGGACGCCCACCGACGGCGCAGCCCCTCCGCGACGCGTCAGGCGGTGAGCTTGCGCTGCCACACGCCGAACCGGTTGCCGGCCGGATCGGCGAGGTGGGCGAAGAGGATCGTCCCGTTGTCGACGAGCGGCCGCACCGTCTCCGCGCCCTGCTCGATCGCCGTCTGCAGCGTCGCGCGGATGTCGGCGACCTCGACGTAGAACACCGCCCACGCTTCACCGCCGATCTGCGACGTGTCCCAGAGCCCGCCGGCGTTCTCGTTCACGGCGGCGTAGCCGCCGGGATTGGCGGCCGCGAACCGCCAGCCGAACAGCTGCCCGTAGAAGGAGCGAGCGGCCTGCGGGTCGGGAGTGCCGATCTCGAAGTAGTTCACGGTGTTCGTGTCGCTCATGGGTGTGACCTCTCTCGTCTCGGGCGGCTCGTCCGCCCTCTGCATCGAGAGTGGGACCTGCCACAGTGAGAGGGTCAAGCGATCGGCACGTTGACCTCGGTGACCCACTTCGCGGGGTCGCTCTCGCGCCCGGGTCCCACGACGTAGACATTGAACAGGGCACCCGCCCGCGCGAACCCGTGTTCGGCGATCCAGGTGCCGAGGATCTCGGTCGCGCGCCCGATGGTGTCGAAGTCTCCCCTGTGGATGGTCCAGGCGACGCGCTGCGCGGGGAGTTCAGCGATGTCGAACCCGTCCCGCGGCGAAAACGGCCCGCTGTAGTCGCGCCAGATCGCCATCTCGACGTCGTCGTCGCGGAACTCCTCGTCGAAGTAGGTGGCGCCGACCAGCTCGCCGAAGCGCGCCGGGTCAGCGCCGTCCGGGCGGGCGATCAGGTCGCGAAGGTCGGCCCAGAGCTCACCCTCCGCCGGATAGCAGGCCACCGTGCGCCGCAGCCGAAGCGTCCGCACGGCGGGGAAGACCCGCTCACCGACCACGGCCGGCGACGTGTCGAGCGCGTCGGCCAACGACAGCGTCAGACGCTGCTGCGCGTGAAGCTCGGCGGCCGCGGTCTCGAGCGAGGCCGCGTGCTGAGCGAGGCGCGCCCGCAGCACGTGGGGGGTGGCGAAGAGCGGGAGGAGCTCCGCGATGAGCGAGATGCCGCAACCGGCGTCGCGCAGGGTGCGGATGCGGCCCGCCACGCGCAGCTGATCGGGCGTGTACCGCCGGTACGACGTGAATGCGTCGACCGATGCGGGCGTGAGGAGTCCGCGCTCGTCGTAGTGGCGCAGCATCCGCACACTGATGCCGACGTATCGCGAGAACTCGCCGATGCTCAGCAGGCGCGCCCCCGCTGCTCGGGTGACGGTCGATTCGCTCATAGGCCGATTGTCGCCCACGGGTCCGACATCGCCACTGCGAGCCGTGGCCACGGCGGGCGCGCTCCCACCGGCGGGCGCTCCGCGCGATATCGGAGAGGCGCGAGCGTCAGGATGCCGCGACGAACCGCACCCGATCGGGCGCCACGCTCACCCGCACGGCGTCTCCCGCACCGAGCCCCGCGGCCTCACTCGGCGCCACCTCGGCAGCCCCGCGGTCGGTGACGACGCGCACGCCCGACGGCGTCGGCTCGAGGTGCGACACGATCGCGGGGAATCCTTCTCCCAGCCGCAGGTCGGACGCGCGGAAGACGGCAGCCAGCGCGACCCCGTCGCTCCCGACGAGAGCGCGAGAGGCGGCATCCGTCGACTCCAGGCGCATTCCGGCCCCCTCCCAACCGCCCGCGCGCGCCACACCGACGAGCCGCTCGAGCCCCGCGATCTTCGCGGCGACCTCGGTCGCCGGGGCGGACAGCACCTCGCGCACCGGCCCTTCCTGGGTCACCCTTCCTCGCTCGACGATCACGAGCCGGTCGGCCAGCGCGGCCGCGTCGACCGCATCGTGCGTGACCGCGATCGTCGTGACCCCGGCGAGGCACTCGCGAAGCATCGCGCGGATCTCCGACGCGGTCACGGCATCCAGGGCCACCAGCGGCTCGTCGAGCAACACGACCCGGGGCTCCGCGGCGAGCGCGCGGGCCACCGCGACGCGCTGCTGCTCACCGCCCGAGAGCTGTGCATGACGGCGATCCCCCGCACCGGGGAGTCCCACTCGCGCCAGCCATTCGTCGGCCGACGAACGGGCGAGGGATGCTGGGACCCCGGCCGCCCGCGGACCAAAGGCGACGTTCTCGCGGGCGCTCAGGTGCGGGAAGAGGCGCGCGTCCTGCCCGAGCAGCACGATCCCGCGGTGCATCGGGGCGGTGCGCACGCGCGGAGCGCGGTCGAGGACTCGTCCGTCGAGCACGATCTCTCCCCCGTCGAGCGGGACGAGTCCGGCGAGGGCTCCGAGGAGCGTCGACTTGCCGGCGCCGCTGCGACCCATGACCGCGACGGTGTCGCCGGGCGCGACGTCGAGGGCGATGTCGACGGCGAAGTCTCGACGGCGGACCACGACGCGGGCGCGGAGCGCTGCGGCATCCGGGATCGTGTGGACCGCCGGATCGGCGGGTCCGCACCCGCTCATCGCCCCGCCCCGGGCCGCCACCCGCGCACGAGCAGCAGCACCGCGACGGCCGTGACGAGCAGCAGGAGCGACAGGGCGACCGCGGTTCCCTGCGAGACGCCGGCGCCGTTGAATGCGGTGTAGATCGCGAGCGGCATGGTCTGCGTCACGCCGGGACGGTTGCCGGCGAACAGGGCGGTCGCCCCGAACTCCCCGATCGCGCGCGCGAAGCACAGCACGACCCCGGCGACGATCCCGGGCGCGGCGAGGGGCAGCGTCACTCGCCGCAGGATGGTCGCGCGCGATGCGCCGAGCGACGCGGCCGTGCGCTCGAACTCGACCCCCGTACTGCGCAGCGCGCCCTCGACCGCGAGCACGAGGAACGGCAGCGCGACGAACACCTGCGCGAGCACGACCGCGGGGGTGGTGAACGGCAGCCCGAGCGCGCCGAACCAGCCGTTGCGGCCGAAGAGGTAGAGGAGCGCGACACCGCCGACCATCGGCGGCAGGACGAGCGGCACGGTCACGAGTGCCCGCAGCAGAGCGGCGGTCCGCGCGGGACTCCGGGCGATCACCAGCGCGAGAGGGATGCCCACGACCGCGCACACCAGGGTGGCGATGGCCCCCGTCGACAGCGACAGGCCGAGCGCCGACAGCGCGGCATCCGACGTCACATCGCCGACAAGAGTGCCCCACTCGACCCGTGCGATCAGCGCGGTCAGCGGCACGAGGAGGAAGAGCAGCCCCGCGGCGGCCGGTAGGATCAGCCAGCGGGGGACGTACCCCTGAGCCCTCACGGCGCGCGGAACCCGGCGTCGGCGAGGATACGCTGACCGTCGTCCGACAGCACGAAGGCGACGAAGGCGGCCGCCGCCGCGGGATTCGGGGCATCCGTGAGGGCCGCGATGGGGTACCGGTTCACGACCGCGTCAGCCCCGTCGGGCACGATCGCCTCGACGTCGTCGCGCCCGACGACATCGGTGGCGTAGACGAGTCCGGCGTCGGCCTCGCCCGCGGCGACCTTCGTCAACACGGCCGTGACGTTCTGCTCCGCGCTCGCGGGGCTCACCGTCACCCCGGCGTTCGACAGCAGCGTCTGGGATGCCGCACCGCAGGGAACCTCCGGGGCGCACAGCACCGTCGTCACGCGGGAAAGGTCTTCGAGCGTCTCGACGCCCCCGGGGTTGCCGGCGGGCACCGCGATGACGAGGGTGTTGGCCGCGAAGATGCGCGGGCCAGGGGCCTGGGCCGCCACTTTCGACATGTTCTTCTCGTCGGCCGAGGCGAACACGTCAGCCGGCGCCCCCTCGCCGATCTGGGTGGCGAGCGTGCTCGATCCGTCGTACACGGGCGACACGGTGACACCGGGGTGCGCGGCCTCGAACGCCGTCGCGATCTCGTCGAAGGAGCGCTGCAGAGACGCCGCCGCGTAGACCTCGAGCGTCCCGCCCAGCTGACCCCCGGATGCCGCGGGCTGAGGCGTCGGGCTGGCGCACGCGGCGAGCAGGGCGGCGACGGCGAGGACACCGGCGAGACGGAGAGGGCGGCGCATGGGAGTTCCTTTCCCGGCGCCACGCGCCTCGACATGAATCCGCATTTGCGGATATTCAGGTCGAATATATCCGCTCTCCGCCCGCTCGGGCCGCTGATGCCCGATCCCTCGTGGCGCGACCGCGGTCACCAGCGGGCCAAACTCCTGAGAAACCATCAGGAAGGGGTACCCACCACGCCCCACAGCGCGGCGCGACGGCGAAAGTCAGGAGTTTCGCTCGCATCGAGTCCGAGCCGATCAGCCGCGCGGCGCCTCCACCGTCACGACCGTCGCCTTCACCGACGCCACCGCGAGCGAGCCCGGCTCGAGCGCGAGCTCCTCGGCCGCTTCCGCCGACATGAGCGACACCACCCGGTGCGGCCCGCACTGCAGGTCGACCTGCGCCATCACGCCGTCGATGCGCACGCGCGTGACGATGCCGACGAAGCGGTTGCGCGCGCTCGAGGCGATCCCGGTGGGGTCGTCGGGCTCGTCGGCGAGCGCGACCGCCCGCTCGGCGAGGGCCGCGCCCGGGATCTCCACCGGCGACGCCCCCGTCGTCGGCAGCACGCCCTGGTCGATCCAGCGCCGCACGGTGTCGTCGCTGACTCCGAGCAGGCGCGCCGCGGTGGCGATACGGAAGGCGTTCGGCATGCGACGACCGTATCGCGCGGTTCTCGAGCGACGCCCTCACCCCCTTCCCGCTGACCTAGGCTCGACCCATGGATGCCGAGCACGCGAGCGCGACGCGTGGTCCGGTCGCCGTCCCCTTCGGCGCGACCGTGACCGCGAACGGCGCGGCGAGCGGGCTCGGCGCGGTCCGCACGACCGGCGGGGTCCGCCCCGCGACGGCAAATCCTGAGCGCCCCGCGCACGAACCTGTCGCCGGCGCTCCGCGGAGCGGCGGTCTCCTCGACCGTTTCGGCCGGGTCGCGACCGACCTGCGCGTCTCGGTGATCGACAAGTGCAACCTCCGCTGCACGTACTGCATGCCGGCCGACGGGATGCCGTGGCTCCCGCAGTCGCAGCTGATGAGCGCCGACGAGATCCGGCGCATCGTCCGCGTCGCTGTGCACTCCCTGGGCGCGGAAGAACTGCGGATCACCGGCGGCGAGCCCCTCGTGCGCAAGGATCTCGAGCACATCATCGCCGGCATCCGTGCCGACAATCCCGACCTGCCGATCTCGCTGACGACGAACGCTGTCGGCCTCGACCGCCGCGCCCAGCCCCTGAAGGACGCGGGCCTCAACCGGATCAACGTCTCGCTCGACACCCTCCACCCCGAAACGTTCGCCGAGCTCACGCGCCGCCCACACCTGGACAAGGTGCTCTCGGGACTTCAGGCCGCGCGCGCCGCGGGCCTCGGCCCCATCAAGATCAACGCGGTGCTCCTCCGGGGCGTCAACGACACCGAGGTCGTCCCCCTGGTCGACTGGGCGGTGTCGAACGGCTTCGAGATGCGCTTCATCGAGGACATGCCCCTCGACGGCGACCGGTCGTGGAGCGCGACCAACGTCATCCCGGCCCGCGACATCCGCGCCGCGATCGAGGAGGCCTTCACCCTCACCGCCGACCCCCGCGGCCGGGGCGCAGCCCCCGCCGAGCGCTGGGAGGTGCGCCGCCTCGGCGAGACCGCCCTCGCCGGGCACGTCGGCATCATCTCGTCGGTCACCGAACCGTTCTGCTCCGCCTGTTCGCGCACGCGCGTCACCGCCGACGGCCGGATCCGGTCGTGTCTGTTCTCGCACGAAGAGACGGACCTGCTCACGGCGCTCCGCGACGGCGCCGACGACGAGGGTCTCGCGCAGATCTGGCGGGATGCCATGTGGCTCAAGCCCCGCGCCCACGGCTCCGATCGCGTGGGGCTCGCGCGTGCCGACTTCGTCCAGCCCGAGCGCACGATGAGCGCGATCGGCGGATGAGGCCGCTCGTCGAGCCGGTGGCATCCCTCGCCCCCGAAGAACTCATCCGCACGGCTCGTCACGCCGTGCTCGCCGGCATCGGTGAGGAGGGGCAGCGGCGGATCGCGGCCGCGCGCATCGCGGTGATCGGAGCCGGCGGCCTCGGGTCTCCGGTGCTGCTCGCCCTCGCGGCGGCGGGCGTCGGTGAGCTCGTGATCATCGACGACGACACGGTCGAACGCACCAACCTGCAGCGCCAGCTCGCTC
This sequence comes from Microbacterium sp. S1037, assembly GCF_048381605.1. Taxonomy (NCBI): domain Bacteria; kingdom Bacillati; phylum Actinomycetota; class Actinomycetes; order Micrococcales; family Microbacteriaceae; genus Microbacterium; species Microbacterium sp. S1037. The sequence goes on along the minus strand of NZ_JBLWIG010000003.1, from coordinate 356,721 downwards.
ACCGGGTCGACGACATCGGCACGGCGAAGACGACCTCCGCCGCCCGGGCCGTCCAGGCCCTCTCGCCGCTCACCGTCGTCCATGAACGCACGGTACGCCTGACCTCCGACAACGCCCGCGAGCTGCTCGACGGCGCCCACCTCGTGATCGACGGCAGCGACACCTTCGACACGCGCGAGGCGGTCGCCGCCGCGGCCGAGGCCCTCGGCATCCCCCTCGTCTGGGGAGCCGTCCAGGAATGGGCCGCCCAGGTGACGGTGTTCTGGTCGACCCCGCCCGAGGGGCACGCACCCGTCGTGCTCGGTGACCTGTTTCCGCCCGGATCGGCGGGCGAACCGCCGACGTGCGCCCAGGTCGGCGTGCTCGGCTCGCTCTGCGTGCAGGTGGGTGGCCTCCTCGCGACCGAGGCGATCAAGCTCGTCACCGGCGCCGGTGAACCGTTGCTCGGGCGCGTGGTCGTCATCGACGCGCTGCGCGCCCGTCACGACGTCATCCCCCTGAGTCCCGCGAGGCGCCCATGAGAGCCCCCTCCCCCGGTAAGTTGCGCGAAATGCACGCGGCGGCGCACTCACGCTGGACGAACGGCGCACCTCCGCGCAATCCGCGGGCGGCAGACAACGCATCCGACGCCGCATCGGTTCGAAAGGCCCTCACGTGACCGACCTCTTGACCGTCGAAGAGCACCGCTCCCGCGTGCTCGCCGCCGTCTCGCTGCTCCCCGCCGAGACCGTTCCGTTGCCCGAGGCCTCCGGCCGCACCCTCGCCGAGCCCGTGCTCGCCGCGCACGACCTCCCCGGCTTCGACAACTCCTCGATGGACGGCTTCGCGGTCCGCTTCGCCGACGTCGAGGGGGCGGATGCCGAACACCCGGCGTCACTGAGAGTGGTCGCCGATCTCCCCGCCGGCACCTCCGACGACCCGACGCTCGCGGCCGGTCAGGCGGCGCGCATCATGACGGGCGCCGCCGTGCCCGCCGACGCCGACGCGATCGTGCCGTTCGAGGACACCGCCGGCGGCCTCGCCGACTCCCTCGACACCGTCGAGGTGCGGCGAGCGCCGACGTCACGGGGCGCGTTCATCCGCCGACGCGGCGGCGATACCCGCGCCGGCGATGTCGTGCTCTCGGCCGGAGAGCGCCTCGACCCCTTCTCTCTCGCGGCTGCCGCTGCGGCCGGAGTCGCCGAGATCGTCGTCCGGCGCCGCCCCCGCGTCGCGGTCGTCTCGACCGGGAGCGAGCTGGTCGCACCCGGCACCGCACCGAGCCGCGGACAGACGCCAGACTCGAACGCGACGCTGCTGGCCGCGCTCGTCGCCGAGGCCGATGCCGACATCGAGCTCGTCGACCGAGTCGGCGACGATCCGGCGGGAATCGAGACCGTCCTCGCGCGCGCCTCGCGCGCCGACGTGGTGGTCTTCACCGGCGGCGTGAGCGCGGGGGCCTACGAGCCCGTGCGCCTCGCCCTGTCCGACCGCATCGCCTTCGAGAGAGTGGCGATGCAGCCCGGTAAGCCCCAGGCCTTCGGCGTCCTCCCCGACGGGCGGCTCGTGTTCGGCCTCCCCGGCAACCCCGTGAGCGTCGCGGTGTCGTTCGAGGTGTTCGTGCGGCCCGCCCTCCTGGCCCTGCAGGGCCGCGCGGTGCTCGATCGGCGCATCGCCCGGCTCACGGCATCCGAGGCCTGGACGACCCCGCCCGGACGCCGCCAGTACCTCCCGGCCGCGGTAGATCTCGTCGCGGGAACCGTCCGCCCGGCCACGGCCGGGGGCTCGGGCTCGCACCTCGCCGCCTCCCTCGCGCGCGCTGAAGCCTTCGCGGTCGTGCCCGCGGAGGTGTCCGCCGTGTCGGTGGGCGACGCACTCGATGTCATGCTGATTCCATGACCTTCACGCACCTGGATGCCGCGGGCCACGCCCGCATGGTCGACGTCACGCTCAAGCAGCCCACGGTCCGCACCGCGACCGCTCGCGGTTTCGTGCGCTGCGCGCCCGAGGTGGTGGCCGCCCTCCGCGACGGCACCGCGCCCAAGGGCGATGTGCTGGCCGTGGCGCGGATCGCCGGCATCCAGGCCGCGAAGTCCACGCCCGCCCTGCTGCCGCTCGCGCACGTCATCGGCGTGCACCGTGCGTCGGTCGATCTCGAGATCACCGACGACGGCGTCGAGATCGAGGCCACCGTCGGCACCGCCGACCGCACCGGCGTCGAGATGGAAGCGCTCACGAGCGTCTCGGTCGCAGCCCTCGCGATCGTCGACATGGTGAAGGGCATGGACAAGGGAACGTTCATCGAGAACGTCCGCATCGTGTCGAAGACCGGCGGGAAGTCGGGCGACTGGGCGAGGCCGGGCGAACCGGCCGGCTCCACCCCCGACGCGGGAGCCGGCGCGTGAGCGTCCGCGTCCGGTACTTCGCCGCTGCCGCGGAGGCCGCGGGAACGGATGCCGAGGACCGCACCGAGCCTTCCCTGTCGGCGCTGCGAGCGGCGGTCGTCGCCGACCACCCGGCGCTGGCTGGCATCCTGGACCGCTGCGCCGTGCTGCTGGACGGCACCCGTCATGATGACGACGCGCCGCTCGAGGGCGTCACGCACGTCGACGTGCTCCCGCCGTTCGCGGGCGGCTGAGCGGACCGCTCCGCGTCGTTCGCTCCCCATAAACGCTGTTCGCGCACAGAAACACGCTCTGCACGCGTTTATGTGCGCGGATAGCGTTTATGCCGGCTGCGCGCCGCGATCCCCCGCCCGCCGCGCGCGCCACTCCCCGCCGGCTGCGCGCCGCGCGCGCCCCACTCCCCGCCCGCCGCGCACACCGTCGCGCGACCGGTCTAGCCGCCCAGGCCCTTCCACGCCGTCGTGCCGTCGGCCTCGACCTGACGCTTCCACACGGGCAGATCGGTCTTGATCGTCTCGATCACGGTCCGGCACACCTCGAACGCCTCGGCGCGGTGACCGGATGCCACGGCGATGATGACGGCGGCCTCCCCCACCTCCAGCCGACCCACACGGTGGCTCACGGCGACGATCGCGTCGGTGCCCGCGGCGGCTTCCTCGGCGATGCGGTGGAGAGCTGCGGGCGCGTCGGGGTGCGAGCTGTACTCCAGCGCGACGACGGCGTCATCGGCATCCGGATCCGTGTTGCGCACGCGACCGACGAAGGTCGTGACGGCGCCCGACGCGTCGTCTTCCACCGCGCGCAGGTGCGCGTCGAGATCGAGCGGCTCGTCGGACAGGCGGGCGATGCGGACGGCGCTCATCAGTGGTCTCCTCCGGCGAGCTGGTCGAGGACGTGCGGGGCGAGCTCGGCGAGCACGGCGATTCCGGATGCCACGGCCCGCGTGGATCCGGGAAGGTTCACCACGAGGGTGCCGGGGTCGGCGATCCCGGCGAGACCGCGCGAGATCACCGCGAGCGGGGTGTCGGAGAGTCCCCGTCGGCGGAGCTCTTCGGCGATGCCGGGGAGTTCGCGATCGAGGACCCGGGCCGTGCCCTCGGGCGTGCGGTCGGTGGGCGCGATGCCGGTACCGCCGGTCGTGACGACGAGCCGGGCACCCGCCGAGATCGCGGCGCGGAGGGCCGCCTCGACGCTGTCGGCGCCATCGGGCACGACCACGGGCTCGTCGCAGTCGAAACCGGCCTCGCGCAACAGCGACACCGCGAGCGGACCCCCGCGGTCCTCCCGCAGACCCGCAGCGGAACGGTCGGACACGGTGATGACCCGGGCGGTGTACGGCACCGTTCCAGCCTAGGCGCGCGCGTCGGCCGCCGACGGGATCGTCTCGACCTCCGGCACCTCAGGGGCGATGCGCCCAGCCTTCGCCTTCGGTTCGAGGTCGTCGCGCTGGACCGACTCGGCCGCCGCGGTGATGCGCCGCGCCATGCCGCTGAAGATGAGGCCGTGGAACGGCAGCACCGAAAGCCAGTAGAGCCGCCCGGCGAGCCCCGTCGGGAAGAATAGCGCGCGCTGGTCGAACCTCGCACCGTCGCCGTCGGGACTCGCCCGCAGTTCCAGCCACGCGCCGCCGGGCACCTTCATCTCGGCCCGCAGGCGCAGCAGGTGTCCGGGCTCGATCGCCTCCACGCGCCAGAAGTCCAGCGCGTCGCCGACGGTCACGACGCTCCGGCTCCGGCGGCCGCGCGCGAGGCCCACGCCGCCGACCAGGCGGTCCATCCACCCCCGGATGGCCCACAGCAGCGGCGAGGAGTACCAGCCGTTCTCTCCGCCGATCCCCTCGATGACCGACCACAGCTGCGCGGGGCTCGCGCTCGTGCGCATCGTCCGCTCGTCGGTGTACACCAGCCGTCCAGCCCAGTCCGGGTCGCTCGGCAGCGGATCGCTCGGGGCGCCGGAGACCTCGGCATCCTGCCAGCTGGTCTCGATCGCGTCGTCGTTCACGCGCCCGAGCGCGCGTCGGACGGCCTCGCGATACGGCAACAGTCCGCCCTCTGGCCGCGGCACGAGATCGTCGATCGCGCGGTCCTTCACCACGCAGTCGTTCTGCAGCGACTCCACGAGCGGGCGGGCGATCGACTTGGGGATCGGTGTGACGAGGTTGACCCAGTGCGAGGCCAGCCGGGGCGTGAGCACGGGCAGCGACGCGATGGCGCGCTGGTGGAGTCCGGCCTCGAGGGCGTATCCGTTCATCATCTGGCCGTACCGCAGCACGTCGGGGCCGCCGATGTCGACGGCGCGGTTGACGTTCGGGGCGACCCGCGCCGCCCCGAGCAGGTAGTGCAGCACGTCGCGCACGGCGATGGGCTGGATGCGATTGCGCACCCACTTCGGCGCGGGCATGTACGGGAGCACGTCCGTGAGATGACGCACCATCTCGAAGGACGCAGAGCCCGACCCGATCACGACCCCGGCCTGCAGCACGAGCGTCGGCACGCCGCTGGCGAGCAGGATCTCGCCCACCTCGACGCGCGAGCGCAGGTGCGCCGACAGCGGGGCGTCGTCGGGGTGAAGCCCGCCGAGGTACACGATGCGCGAGACGGATGCCGCGGCCGCGGCGTCGGCGACGGTGCTCGCCGCGCGGCGATCGGTGTCCTCGAAGTTCCGGCCGCCGCCCATGGAGTGGATCAGGTAGTACAGCACGTCGACCGCGTCGACCGCGCGGGCCACCGCCTCGGCATCCGTCGCATCGCCCTCGATCGTCTCGACGTCGTGCCCCCACGGGAAGGCCTCCACTCGCCGCGCGTCGCGGGCGAGCACCCGCACGCGATATCCCGCGGAGAGCAGCCGCGGCACGAGCCGTCCGCCGAGGTAGCCCGTGGCGCCGAGCACGAGAGCTCGCGGTGCCGACCCGTCGGGGCGGGGTTGCGCGACGAGCGCGGGTTCACGGCCGGTGGGGGCGGACAGCTCGCTCATGCCCGACACGGTACGCCGCGGCCTCGCCCACGACGGGGGCTTGACGGCGCTAGGGTGAGGCGCGTGGTGACCGCGTGGGTGCGACGCGTGCTCGTCGTGGAGGATCAGCCGGCGATGCGAGCGCTGCTGTGCGACATGCTGGTCCACCGCGGATTCGAGGCCACCGGAGCCGCGGACGCCGCCGAGGCGACGCGCTTGTTCGCCGACAGCGACCCCGACGTCCTGCTCACCGACATCGACCTGGGCTCGCGCCCGTCCGGCGTCGAGCTGGCCACGATGCTCACCGGTCTGGCCCCGCACCTGGCTGTGGTGTTCCTCAGCAGCTTCCCCGGGGCCGTCGCCGGGCACCGCGGCCCCGCCGGGGCCGTGTTCGTCTCGAAGCTCGACGTGACCTCGGCCGAAGTGGTGGTGGATGCCGTCGAGGCGGCACTGCGCCGAGCCACACCGCCCGCGCCGACGCCGGTGCGCGCCTCCGCTCTGGCCGGTCTCACCCGGCGTCAGATCGAGGTGCTCGCGCTCGTCGCGCGCGGCTGGTCGAACGAGCAGATCGCGCGCGAGCGCGGCACCACGACGCGGGCGGTGGAGCGCGCGATGAGCCGTATCTTCGCGCGCCTCGATCTGCGCGCGGCGGGCGGAACGAACCCCCGCGTGCGTGCGAGCGCTCTCTACCTCGCCGAGTTCGGCCCCGTCGCGTGATCACGCTGTGGCCCGCCGTGCGTCGCGCGGTGACCGGGGGCCACTTCGTCACCGCGTGGACGTTCGCGGCGGTGTTCGTCGTCTCGGTGACGCTGCTCGCGCCGCTCCCGGTCGGGCTCTCCGTGCTCCAGCGCGCGCTCGTCGGTGCCGCCGGCGCGGCCGGGATCTCGGTGGTCTGGGCGGGGGTCGCCCTGATCGAACGCGCCGCCTCCGACCCCCGAGTACGCGCGGCGGTGATCGTGTCGGCGCTGGTGCTCACCGCGGCCGCGCGGCCGCCGCTACAGGACGCCCTCTCGCGGCTCGGCGGCCTGCCGGTTCCCCCGCCCACCGACGCGCCCCTGCGGATCCTCACGAATCTCGTCGTCTGGACGATCGCGCTGATCGGAACGGCCACGCTCGTGGACGCGGCGCGGTCGATCCGCGAAACCAACGCGCTGCTCGCGCAGGTCCTCGCCCAGTGGGAAGGCAGTGCCGCGCGGGTGCGCGAATACGCCGCCGCCGCGCGGGCCGACATCCTCGCCGCCGCCGACCTCCTGACCACCGCTCGGTGCGAGACCACGGCCGACGTGCGCGCTCTCGCCGTCGATGTCCGCGCGCACGCCCACCGGCTCGACGAGCGCGCCGCTGCTCCGCCCGCGCCGGGTGATCCGCTCGACGCACAGGCTCCGCGCGCCCTCCGTCGGCGGGCGTCACCGCTGCGCCTTCCCCCGCCCGGGCTCGCGGCGGGCGTCTATGCGCTGGCGGTCCTCCCCTACGCGCTGCGGAGCGTCGCGCCGATCGACCTGGTCGTCGGTTTCTGCGTCGCCCTCCTCGCCGGCGGCGCAGCCGATCTCGCGGCCCGACTCCCCTCGCTGCGGCGCCGACCCCGGGCCCGCGGTGCCGTCTTCGTCGCGACCACCCTGCTCGCGGGCCTGACGCTGGCAGCGGTCGCCGTCGGGCAGGGCGTGCCGCTCGCCGCAGCCTCCCTCGCCGTTCTGGCCTATCCCGCTCTGGCTTTCGCCCTCGCCGCGGGCCGCAGCACGGCCCATGCGCTGCGCGTCGAGCGTCGGCGCCTGTCCGGTGCCGTGGCCGCGCGCGGGCGCGCCGACGACCTCGGCACCCGCCGCGTCCGCGCTGCCCTGCGCCGCGCGGTCGGCCTCCTGCACACCGACGCCCAGGGGGCGGCGGTGCAGTTCGCCCTCCGGCATCCCGACGCCGCCCCCGCCGACGTCGCCGTCCTCGCCGCCGATCTGCATATGCTCAGCGAGCAGCTCCGCACCGCTCTCGATCGCCCCACCGCCCCCGCCGCGGCGGACTCGCTCGGCCCGGTGCTCCAGACCTGGGGAGCCGCGATGCCGGTCTCCGCCGACGTCTCCGACGCGGCGAGCGCCGCGCTGCGCACCGACCCGGCCCTCGCGCGCGACGTCATCGACGTCGTGAGCGAGGGCCTGCTGAACGCGGCGAAGCACGCGCGCGAACGCACCGCGCGCGTCGAGCTGCGCGTGGCCGCAACCGCCGGCGGCCCCCGCCTGCGGGTGCGGATCGTCTCGCCGGGCGCACCGACCCCGCACGCGCGGCTGCGCCCCGGATCGAACGCCGAGCGCCTGGGGGCGCGACTCACGGTGGAGGGGGCGGATGCCGTGCTCGAGGCGGTCTTCGCGGTCGACGACGCGGCCGCAGCGGCGGGTTCTGTCGTGTGCACCGAACATTCCGACGGGACGCCGGAACGCCGCGCGTAGCGTCGGCGTCGATGTCCGAGCTCTCCTCCCTCCTGCCCCTCGCCGTCGGCATGGCGATCTCGCCGCTTCCGATCGTCGCCGTCGTCGCGATCCTGCTCTCGGCGCGCGGCCGCACCGCCGCCCCCGCCTACACCGGCGCGTTCCTGCTGGTCACGCTCGCCGTCATCGGCGTCGGCGCCGCGACATCGGCGGGGGCCTCGGCCGCCTCGCACGGCGAGGGCGGGAAGATCGTCGTGCTCGTGCTGACGGCCCTGCTCACGGTCGGTTTCACCGTGTTCGCCGTGGTCAGCTGGCGCGGCCGCCCGAAGCCCGGCACGGCTCCCGTCGCCCCGGGCTGGCTGGCGGCGGTGGATGCCATCACTCCCGCGCGCGCCGCCGGGCTCGGCGTGCTGATGGCCGCCACCAACAGCAAGAACCTCCCCCTCGAGCTGAAGGGCGGCGCGCTGCTGGGCGCCGCGCACCTCCCCGTCGCCGTGACCGTCCTGCTGTGCGTCGCGCTCGCCGTCGCCGGATCCCTCGCGCTGGTGCTGCCCACGCTGCTCGGCGCGACGGGCCTCCCCGCCGTCGTCTCCGCGTTGCGCCGTCTGAAGGACGAGATGATCGCGCACAATGCCGTCATCATGACGGTGCTCTTCGCGATCCTCGCCGCGACCGAAGCCGCCCACCTGATCCACCAGCTCACCGCGTGAGGACGCCCATGGACACCTCTCCCCTCATCACCGCCCCCGCCGGAACCTTCCGTGGCCTCCTCGACCGCGGGGTCCGGTCGTGGCGCGGCATCCGCTTCGCCGTCGCCCCCACGGGCGAGCGTCGTTGGCGCGATCCCCTGGCGGCCCCGGATGCCGAGGGAGAGGTGGATGCCACAGCCTTCGGGCCCGTGTGCCCTCAGCCCACGAACCCCGCCATGCCGCTCGGTGAGGGCACCGTCCAGAACGAGGACTGCCTGTCGCTGAACGTCTGGGCTCCAGGCGACGACGCGGCCCCGCGTCCGGTCATGGTGTGGCTGCACGGTGGCGCGTACACCTTCGGGTCGTCGCGCCAGCCGATGTACGACGCCACAACGATGGTCGACACCGGCGACGTGATCGTGGTCACGGTCAACTACCGCCTCGGCGCGCTCGGGTTCCTCGACCTCTCGGGCGCGGTGCCGGGGGCCGGCTTCGACGGGAACCTCGCCCTCAAGGACGTGCTGCTCGCCCTGCGCTGGGTGCAGCGCAACATCTCGGCGTTCGGCGGCGACCCCGCGCGGGTGACCGTGTTCGGCGAGTCCGCGGGCGGCGGACTGGTCACGACGCTGCTGGCGACGCCGTCGGCGCGCGGGCTGTTCTCCCGGGCGATCGCCGAATCGTCGCCGGTCTCCAGCGTCTACGGCCGCGAGCGTGCGACCCGGGTCGCGGAGCAGTTCCTCGATGCGCTGGGCGTCGATGCCGCCGATCCGGCTGCATTGCGCGACGCTCCCGTCGACGCGGTCGTCGCCGCAGGCTGGACGGTGTACTCGGCGGTTCCCGTGACCGATCCGGGCACGCTCGCGTTCGCCCCCGTCGTCGACGGCGACCTCCTGCCCGAGGCGCCCATCACGGTGCTGCGCCAGGGCCGCGGCATCCCCGTGCCCCTGATCATCGGCACGAACAAGGACGAGGCCTCGCTGTTCTCGTACATGAAGTCGCCGCTGATCCCCATCACGGGCGACCGGATCGACAAGATGTTCGCCGACATGGCGGAACAGAACCCCGGCGTCGAACTGCCCAGCCGCGAGCAGGTCCTCGCCGCCTACGAGCACGTGCGCCACCGCGCGGTGGGGCTCGGCGTCGCGCGCGACATCGGATTCCGCCTGCCGACGCTCTGGGCGGCGGAGGGACACGCCACCGCGGCCCCGGTGTGGCTCTACCGCTTCGATCACGCCTCGCCGTTCCTGCGCCTGATCGGCCTGGGCGCCACGCACGCGGCGGAGCTGCCCTACGTGTGGGGCAACCTCGTCAGCGGCCCGAAGGACCCGACGTTCCGATTGGGCGGCAAGCGGGTCGCGGAGCTGATCTCGGCCCGCATGCAGGCGCGGTGGATCGCCTTCGCCCGGGGAGACGAGCCCGCGGCGCCGGACGCGCCCGTGTGGCCGGCCTTCACGACCGCGGGCGCCGACGCGCGCGCGACGCTCGTGATCGACCGCCACGACCAGGTCGTCGCCGATCTCGACGGCGATCTCCGCCGCGCGTGGGGCGACGAGGTGCTGACCTTCCGCTAGCACCGAGTCGGCCGAGGCGCCTCGGCTGGCATCCGGGCACCGATCGGGGTAACGCTAGAAGGATGAACGAGAATCCCCCCTCGGCATCCCCCGCTCCCCGGCTCGACGTCGACGACGTCATCATCGTCGACAAGAAACGCGTCCGCACCGCCATCGGCGGCACCGTCGTCGGCAACTTCATGGAGTGGTTCGACTTCGGCATCTACGGCTACCTCGCCGTCACGCTGTCGGTGGTCTTCACCTCCGACCTCCCCGACCCATGGGGCCTGCTGGTCACGCTCCTGGGCTTCGCGATCTCTTTCCTCGTGCGACCGTTCGGCGGCTTCGTCCTCGGCCCGCTCGGCGACCGCATCGGCCGGCAGAAGGTGCTCTTCCTCACGATGGCGATGATGGCCGCGGCCACCGCCCTGATCGGCCTGCTCCCGACCTCCGCGGCCATCGGCCTGTGGGCGATCGTGCCGCTCTACGTGCTCAAGATGGTGCAGGGCTTCTCGACCGGGGGCGAGTACGCCGGTGCGACGACCTACGTCTCGGAGTTCTCGCCCGACCGCACCCGCGGGTTCTGGTCGTCGTTCCTCGACGTCGGGTCGTACATCGGTTTCGCCGCCGGAGCGTCGGCGGTGGCGATCGTCACGGCGATCACGACCTCGATCTCGGGTCCCGACGCCATGGTCGAGTACGGCTGGCGCATCCCGTTCCTGCTCGCGATCCCGCTCGGCATCGTCGCGATCTGGTTCCGTCTGCGCATCCCCGAGACGCCGTCCTTCGAGCAGACGAGCGCGGTCGACGAGCGCGACGCCGACGATCCGCTGGCTCGCCAGGGTCTCGGCGGAATCGTTCGGCACCACTGGCGTGCGCTGCTGATCGGCATCGCGCTGGTGGCCGCCACGAACACGGCGGGCTATGCGTTGACGAGCTACATGCCCGTCTACCTCGAAGAGGAGGTCGGGGTGTCGAACCTCACGGCCGCCGTCGCGACGGTTCCCGTGCTCGTGGTGATGTCGGCGGCCCTCCCCTTCATCGGACGCCTGAGCGACCGCATCGGACGCAAGCCCGTGTACGCGATCGCCGCGGGCTCCGCGCTCGTCCTGCTCGTGCCGGCGTTCCTCATCATGCAGATCGGCGAGATGTGGGCCGTGATGGTCGCCCTCTGCATGGCGGCCGTCCCGGTGGCGTTCTACGTGGCGATCTCGGCATCCGCCCTTCCGGCGCTCTTCCCGACCGCCTCGCGCTTCGGGGCGATGGCGGTGGCCTACAACGTCGCCGTCTCGCTCTTCGGCGGCACGACACCGCTCATCAGCCAGGCCCTCATCGCCGCGACCGGCAACACCCTCATGCCGGCGTTCTACATCATGCTCTTCGCGGCGCTGGGCCTCGTCGCCCTCCTCGCGATGCGTGAGACGGCGAAGCGCCCGCTGCTCGGGTCGGTCCCCGCGGTCGAGACGCCCGCCGAGGCCGCTGCCCTCGTGGAGCGGCAGGATTCCGATCCCCTCATCGACACCTCGACGATGCCGCTTTCCGTACGCCGGTCATGACGCGGAGGATCGTGGATGCCGGACCCCTGGCATCCACGGTCCTTCCGCCGTACGCCCCGAGGCGTGCGGGCCGTGTCTCAGCGCCGTGTCTCAGCGCCGTGGCTCAGCGCCGTGTCTCAGCGCCGCCGGCTCGTACCGAAGAGACCGCGGATCACATCGGTCACGATGCTCTTCGTCGCCCCTCGCCCCAGCACGTCGTCGAGCGGTGAGGTGGGCGCACTCGAGCGCCGACGTGGCGCCGCGGTGCTCTTGAGGATCCGCTCGTACTCGCGCTGCGCCTTCTTCTGCGCCTCGGCGTTCGCCCTGTCGATCGCGGCTTTCTGCTTCGCGTACTCGGCGGCGTCGGCGGCGTCCTTCTTCGCCTTCTCCGCCGCGGCGCGGGCGTCGGCAGCGGCCTGCATCCGAGCCCCGAGGATCTCGCGGGCCGACTCCGGATCGATCGGGGTGCCGTAGGTGGCGAAGAGGGGGGATGCCGTGACCGCGGCCGCCATGGTCTCGGCGGGGATGGGCGACATCGAGGCGCGCGGGGCGAACAGACGGGTCCACGCGACCGGGGTCGGCGCACCGCGCTCGCTCATGACCGTGATGACGGCCTCGCCGGTGCCGAGTTCCTGCAGGACACGCTCGAGGTCGTAGCCCGAGTCGGGATAGGTCCGCACCGACGCCCGCAGGGCCTTCACGTCGTCGGGGGTGAACGCGCGCAACGCGTGCTGCACACGGGAGCCGAGCTGCGCCAGCACGTCGGCCGGTACGTCCTTGGGGGTCTGCGTCACGAAGAACACGCCGACGCCCTTGGACCGGATGAGTCGCACCGTCTGGGTGATCGCCGCGAGGAACGCCTTCGAGGCGTCGCGGAACAGCAGGTGCGCCTCGTCGAAGAAGAACACGAGCTTCGGCTTGTCGAGGTCGCCGACCTCGGGGAGCACCTCGTACAGCTCGGCGAGCAGGTACATCAGGAACGTCGAGTACAGCTCGGGCCGGGACGCGACGTTCGGCACCTCGAGCAGGCTCACGATGCCGGCGCCGTCGGGCGCGGTGCGCAGGAAGACCGCGACGTCGAGCTCGGGCTCGCCGAAGAATGTGTCGGCTCCTGCGGCGGCGAAGGCGACGAGTTCGCGCAGGATCACCCCGGCCGTCGCGGCGGAGAGACCGCCGATGCCCTTGAGCTCGTCCTTCCCCTCGTCGCTGGTGAGGAAGGTGAGCACCGCGCGGAGGTCGGGCAGGTCGACGAGGGCCAAGCCCTTCTCGTCGGCGTAGTGGAAGACGAGTCCGAGGCTCGATTCCTGCGTCGCGTTGAGGCCGAGCACGCGGCTGAGCAGCAGCGGGCCGAACCCCGAGACCGACGCCCGCACGGGAATCCCCGAGGCGGTGTCGTCGCCCAGCGCGAAGAACTCGGCGGGGTACGACCGCGGCGACCAGTCCTGTCCGAGCGCCGCCGTGCGCGCGGTGAGCTTGTCGCTGGACACACCCGGAGCGGCGATCCCCGACAGGTCGCCCTTGATGTCGGCGGCGAAGACCGGCACGCCGTGGGCGGAGAGCTGCTCGGCGAGCAGCTGCAGCGTGCGCGTCTTGCCCGTTCCGGTGGCGCCCGCGACGAGTCCGTGGCGGTTGGTCATCGCGAGCGGGATCCGGACGGGGACGGATGCCACCGGCCCACCGTTCATGAGCACGCCGAGGTCGAGAGCAGCGGCGTCCGAGGCGTAGCCGGCGGCGATTGCGGCGACCTCGGCGTCGGTGAGGGGGGTCGGGGCTTGGGGTGCGGATGCCGGCGGTGCCGGAGTTTGCGGGGTCGGGGCCTCGGAGGCCGAGGCGTCCGCGACCTCGCCGCCGACGACCGGCGGCCCGTCCGTTCCCTCCGCCGAGGGGGAAGCCCCATCTCCCCCGCTCGCCGCCGCGCGCGCCCGCGCCGCAGCAGCTTCCGCCTCGGCGAGATCGGCCCGCGCCCGCGCGAGCCGCACCTCCGCCTCCGCGGCCTCGGCCACCGCGCGCAGGCGCGCGACCTCGGGATCGTCGGAGGGACCGGCGGACGACGCTCCGTTGTCGCTCATGGCGGCCAGCCTACGGTGCGCCCGAGATCGTGGCATCCGGTCGTCGCAGGGTCCGTCGGACGGCCAGCCGGTCATCGTCCCGGAGACGCAGGTGGGCGAAGAGCGAGGCGAGGATGAGCGCCATCCCCGCACCCACCAGGGCGCCGCCGAGGGTGTCCGAGAGCCAGTGCGCGTGCAGATAGGTGCGGCTGAACGCCATCGCGATCACCCACGCGACGCCGGCGATCCGCACCCACAGGGCGGGGAAGATCACGACGGCGACCACGGCGACGGTGGCGGCGTTGGCCGTGTGGCCCGAGGGGAAGGACCCGTGATCGGACAGCACGAGGATGTCCTCCGGTCGCGCGCGGCCGAACGTGTGTTTGAGCACCTGCACGATCAGAGCGCTGCCCACGGAGGCCGCGAGGAAGTACAACGCTCCCCAGCGTCGTCCCGCGAGGAACAGCGCCAGAGCCCCGCCCAGCGGAACGACGAACACGGCCACCCAGTGTCCGCCGACGGCATCCATCGCCAACGCGAACGCCAGCAGCGGCGGTGACGGTGCGGCGACGAACAGGTGGTTCCACCACACGTCGATCGCGAACGGCGTCGGCCCGCGGAAGAAGACCCAGGCGCCGAGTCCGCACGCGAGGGCCACGAGCGTCAAGCCGATGACCCCCCGGATGCGCTCGGAGCGCAGGGCGGGGGCGGACTCGTCGGCGGATTCGGCATCCATCGGTTCATGATGCCGTCTCTCGGGTCACCGCGGGAGCTCGGCGCGCGCTCTGCTAGTCTTCTGGGCCCGTTCTCCCGGCGCACCCGGACCCGTCCTCAGGGCGCCTTCGCGCCTGTTCTCAGGGCGCGAGGCGCTCGACCGTGCGGGGACGCACGAGCAGCCAGAGCGCGAGCACGCCGATGACCGCGCAGCCCACCATGACGGATGCCATGGTCGTGGCGGTGATCCCCGCGCCGGCGGACAGCAGCCCGACGACCGGCGAGATGATGCCCGCCACGCCGAAGTTCGCCGCACCGATGATCGACTGCGCCGTACCCGCCGCCTTGCCGTGACGGTCGAGGGCGAGCACCTGCGCGCACGGGAACGTGAAACCGCACGCCGTCATGAAGAAGAACAGCGGGATGACGGTGCCCCACAGCCCGAGGCCCAACTGGTCGGTGAGCACGATCGTCCCACCCGCGAGGACGAGCACGATCGTCGACACCGCGAGCACCCACTGTGGTCCGAAGCGCGCAGCCAGGCGGGAGGCGATCTGCACACCGACCACGACACCGACCGAGTTCACCGCGAACAGCACGCCGTACTGCTGCGCGTTGAAGCCGTAGGTGACCTGGAACAGGAACGAGGATGCCGAAAGGTACGAGAACAGCCCGCTGAAGGCCATCGCGCCGATGATGAGCACGCCGATGAAGACGCGGTCGCGGAACACGCTCGCGTAGCGCTGCCAGACCGTCGTGGTGCCGGGGCCGCTGCGGCGCGCGGGCGGCAGCGTCTCGGGGACGAACAACACCGCCGAGACGAGCATGATCGCTCCGTACACGGCGAGCACGACGAAGATGCCCCGCCAGTTCATCACAAGCAGCAGCGCCGACCCGGCGAGGGGTGCGAGCACAGGGGCGACGCCCGAGACCATCGCCATGCGCGACAGCATGACGACGAGGCGACGTCCCCCGAAGAGATCGCGGATGATCGCCGCGGCCACGACGCCTCCCGCGGCGGCTCCGGCCCCCATCAGCACCCGCGCGACCGAGAGGGTCTCGAGCGTGGGGGCGAGCGCGGCGAAGACGCTCGCCGCCACGTGCAACGCCGTGACCGACAGCAGCGGCAGACGTCGACCGACCTTGTCACTCAGGGGGCCGACGATCAGCTGGCCGAGCGCGAAACCGATCATCGTTCCGGTGAGGGTGAGCTGGATCGCGGCGGCGCTCGTCTGGAAATCCGCCTCCAGCACGGGGAACGCCGGGAGGTAGAGGTCGATCGTAAACGGGCCGAGCGCCGTCAACGCGCCGAGCACGATGATGTACAGCACGCGGCGGGAGGCGGAGATCGCATCGCCCGGGTGCAGCACGATCGGCGCCGTGGCGGGGTTCTTGCCGAGGGTGCGGATGGCGCCGGTCGGTGAGCGGTCAGGCGCGGAGGTCGGGGGGACGACGGGGAGAGAAGCAGTATCGAGCACGCGTCAATTCGTTTCGCAACACAGACAGCCCGAACGAGTCGGGCCGAAAAAAAGATGGGGGATCATCGAACCTCGAATCGATTCGACATCGTCATACTATCGCGCGGTCCGTGCATCCCACCATCCCGGTATGCGGGTTCCTCCCAGGCCGACGCCGTATTCATCCGCATAGGCTGGACGAATCGGCCCGAGCCGACGTGTCCCGCCCCGAAGAGAGACGAACACCGCACATGACGCCTCCCCCTGAAAAACGCAGCAGCGGAAACCCGGCGAAGCAGTCCCAGATCGACCTCACGGTCAAGCAGCAGCGCGAGCAGAAGCGGCAGGCGAAGCTCGCCGAGTACCAGAAAGAGCTCGCGCGTCGTAAGCGCGGCAAGCTCGTGTGGTGGGTCGTCGGATCGACGGCCGCCCTCGCCGTCGTCGGTGTCGTCGTGGCCTCCTTCGTCTTCGCCCCCGCTCCCCCGACGAGCTACCAGGCGGGGAACAGCACGGGCCGCGTGATCGAGGGCGTGCAGACCTTCGAGAACCGCTCCGACCACGTGCAGGGTGCCGTCACGTACGAGCAGACCCCTCCGGCCGGTGGCCCCCACAACCCGTATTGGCTGAACTGCGGCGTCTACACCGAGCCGCAGCAGAACGAGAACGCCGTGCACTCCCTCGAGCACGGGGCGATCTGGATCACCTACAACCCCGACGAGGTCGATCAGGCCGGCATCGACGCGCTCAAGGCGGTCATGCCGTCGAGCTACGCGATCCTCTCGCCGTACCCCGGCCTCGACACCCCCGTCGCGGTGAGCGGCTGGAACCACCAGCTGAAGGTCGACTCCCCCACCGACCCGCGGATCGGCGAGTTCTTCACCGAGTACTGGCGGAGCCAGAACGTGCCCGAGCCGAACGCCTCGTGCTCCGGCGCGATCGATGGGCCGGGCAAGGCCTGACATGACCGACGACGCTCCGGTCGCACGCCCCGCGGTCCGGTGGATCGTGGTCGCGGTCGTCACCGTCGCCATCGTGGCCGTGGCCTTCGCGATCGGACGCTTCACGGCGTTCGGCGCGACGGCCGCGCCCACGTATCCCTCCACGACCTCGGCCGACGCCGGCTTCGCCCGCGACATGCAGGTGCACCACACCCAGGCGGTGCAGATGGCGATGGAGATCTACCGCAAGACGGACGACGACGAACTGCGCACGCTCTCGTACGACATCGCCACGGCTCAGTCGGGCCAGCGCGGTGAGATGTACGGCTGGCTGGTGCAGTGGGGGCTCCCGCAATCGTCCCCGCAGCCGCTGATGACCTGGATGCAGGCGTCCGGCGCACACAGCCACGGCGACACCTCCGCCCTCACGCAGGACGAGTTGCTGTCGCAGATGGGAATGGCGACGGATGCCGAGCTCGACCAGCTCCGCACCCTCGAGGGCCAGCCCGCCGACTGCCTGTTCCTCTCCCTGATGATCCGCCATCACCAGGGCGCGATCCCCATGGCAGAGGCGGTCATCGAGCTGGGCGACCAGCCGCGCGTGGCAGAGGTCGCGCGAGCGATCATCACCGGCCAGTCGGCCGAGATCGACGCGATGCGCGACATCCAGTCCCGCCTCGCCTGCACCGCCTGACCCGCGCGCCGCCCCGCGCGGTCCGGGCTGGGCCGGGCGCGGGGCCGGGCCGGGTCGGGCGCGGGGCGGGGCCGTCCATAAACGCGATCCACTCACAGAAACGCGAGCACACCGTGTTTCCGCGCGCGAATCGCGTTTATGCGTGAACGCAGCCACCCGCCCCGGGGCCACCACCCGGCGCACACTGCCCGGCATCCCTCATCCCGCACCGGCTCCGCGGCATCCGCCATAAACGCCATCTGCTCACAGAAACGCGAGCACCCCGTGTTTCCGCGCGCGAATCGCGTTTATGCGTGAACGCAGCCCCCGACCCGGGGCCACCACCCGGCGCACACTGCCCGGCGTCCCTCATCCCGCACCGGCTCCCCTGCGTTCGGCATAAACGCGATCTGCTCACAGAAACACGAGTGCACCGCGTTTCCGCGCGCGAATCGCGTTTATGCGTGGGCGCGACCCTCACACCGCCACCGCACACCCACACCGCACACCCGCACCACACACCCACACCCACACCACACACCCACACCGCACACCCGCCCCGTGTACCGACACCCGCCACCCGCGCACCCGGTAAGCGCCCGTGTGCGCCGCCGCCACCCGCGCAACCGACAAGCGCCCGTGAGCGCACCCGACACAGGAAGGGGCGTGGCACCCCCCAATGGATGCCACGCCCCTCCGGTCGTGCCCGACGTCAGCCCTTCGTGGCTCCGGCGAGGAGGCCGCGGACGAAGAACCGCTGCAGGAGGAAGAACACGATGATCGGCACGAGGATCGAGATGAACGTACCGGCCGACTGCAGGAACCACTGGTCGCCCCAGGTGCCCGACAGCGAGTTCAACGACTGCGTCAACGGCAGCGATGACGACGGCGCGAAGATGGTCGCCACCAGCAGGTCGTTCCACACCCAGATGAACTCGAGCACCGCGAACGACGCGAGCGCGGGAGCCGCGAGCGGGAGGATGATCCGGAAGAACACCTGACCGTGCCCGGCGCCGTCCACACGCGCCGCCTCGATGACCTCGTGCGGGATCTCGGCGATGAAGTTGTGCAGCAGGAAGATCGCCAGCGGCATCGCGAAGATCACGTGCGCGATCCACACGGTCGCGAAGCTGTGCTCCACGCCGCGCAGGTCGAAGCCCGGGAAAATCGTGACCTCGTTGATCGTCAGACCACGCGAGAACAGGCTCAGCAGCGGCACGAGAGCCATCTGCAGCGGCACGATCTGCAGAGCGAAGATGAAGATGAAGAAGAAGTTCCGCCCCTTGAAGTCGATCCACGCGAACGCGTACGCGATGAGCGACGCGATCGCCAGGGCGAACAGCACGACCGGGATCGTGATCGCCAGGGAGTTGAGGAACGACTGCGCGAGGGTCAGCGCCGTGCCACCCGAGGTGAAGGCCAGCCGGTAGTTCTCCAGCGTGAAGCTGGGGTCGGTGAACACCGTCCACCACCCGGTCGACTGGGTGTCGGATCCGGGCCGGAACGACGTCACGAACAGGCCGAACGTCGGGATGGTCCAGAAGAAGGCGATCACGACGGCCGCGATCGTCGCGCCCTTGGACGTGAGGCGCTTGCGCGCCATGGCCTCGTGCTTGCGCGTGTCGCGGGCGACCTGACGAGCGCTCCGCCCGTCGGACGTCGGCTCGAGAACGACGGTCGAGGTGGTCATCGCAGTTCCCTCTGCTTCCGGATCTGGCGCACGTTGAAGATGATCAGCGGCAGCACGAAGACGAACAGCACGACCGCCAGGGCCGCGGAGTGCCCGTAGCTCTGGAACCGCTGCTGCTGGTTGACCATCTCGAACGCGAGGACGGTCGAGTCATTGCGACCACCTGTCATGACGGCGACGATGTCGTAGATCTTCAGCGCGCCGATGGCGATCGTGGTGAGCACCACGATGAGCGAAGAGCGGATGCCGGGAACGGTGACGTTGATGAACCGCTCCCACGCGCTCGCCCCGTCGAGTTCGGCGGCCTCCATCTGCTCCGGCGGCACGGCCTTGATCGCGGCCGAGAGGATGACCATAGCGAGACCGGTCTGGCTCCAGATGAACACCACGACGAGGAGAAGGGTGTTGACCAGGGGCGTCGCGGCGAGCCATGAGACGGGTTGCCCACCGAAGGCGGTGACGATGGCGTTCAGGATGCCGATCTGGTCGCCCTGACGGAAGTCGTAGACGAACTTCCAGATGATGCCGGCACCGACGAACGAGATCGCGAAAGGCATGAAGATGAGCACCTTCAGGTACTTCTCGCCCGCCGCCCGGTCGATGAAGACCGCGTAGGCCAGGCCGATCGCGGTGGCGATCGTCGGGGCGAGCAGCACCCAGATGAGGGTGTTGATGACCGACCAGAAGCCCTCGGGGTTCGTGAAGGTCCAGACGTAGTTGTCGAGTCCGACGAAGTTGTCACCGGTCTTGTCGAAGAACGACTGGAAGAACGTGGTGATGGCCGGGTACACCAGGCCCAGCAGCAGCAGGATGGCGGCCGGAGCCGCGAAGAGGATGAGCTGGAACAGGTAGCCCGCTCCCTGGCGCGAACGGTAGTCGGCGTAGAAGAGGATCGCGCCCAGGAGCACCGCGATGCCGAGCACGTAGATGACCGCGTTCTGATACGGACGCAGGAGCATGAACGCGAGGACCGGGATCGCGAAGCACGCGACGAGCCGCAGCCAGAAGTAGCCCTTTCCGGAGCGCGGCGCGTACTCGATGAGCAGCAGCAGGAGTCCCACGACGGCGCCGAAGACCAGGAGCACGAGGGGGATCTGCACGAGCGGGTTCAGTCCGCCGAGCCAGTTGAAGAAACTGTTGAGCGAGAAGCCCAGCGTCGTGGGCTTCGTCTCGGCCGGGGCCCTCGTGACCATGAAGAGGAAGAGCGCCACCACGAGGATGAGCCCGACCATGACCACGAGGAGCGTGGTCCGGCGCTGTGGCGCGGAGTCTCGCGGCTTTGCCGCCGCTCGCCCCCGCGGCGGAGGCGACGCCGACGGCGTCTTCTCCACGTGTGTGATCTCGGTCATGACGTCCCTCCCGAACACGCCTTCGTGCTCACCGATGAGTGCCCGGGCCATGCCGGGCAGATGAGAAGTATGGACCCGATGGGCCGCCCGCAGCACGGACGACCCATCGGGTGGACCTCAAGAGGTCAGTTGTTGTAGCCGGCCTGGATGTCGCTCAGGACCTGGTCGGTCGGCGTACCGTCGATCCAGCTGACCATGCCCTTCCAGAACGATCCCGAACCGACGGTCGCGGGCATCAGGTCGGATGCGTCGAAACGCAGCGTGGTGTTCGGGTCCTGCAGCGTCTTCATCGCCTCGGTGAGGAATTCGCTGGACGCCAGCGAGGGGTCCGCGCCCTTGTTCGCCGAGATCACGCCGCCGAGCTTGACACGCGCATCCGCGAACTCGGGCGTCGACATGAACTCCACGACCTTCTGCACGTTCGCGTCGTCGGAGAACGCGGTGACGAACTCGCCGCCACCCTCGACCGCGAGCTTGCCCTCGGTCACGCCGGGGAGCAGGAAGGCGTAGACGTCACCGTCGGGAGCGACCTTCACCTCGCCGCCCGAGGCGGTCTTGACCGTCTGGAAGTTCGACGACAGGAACGACGCCTGGTGCGTCATCGGGCAGCTGCCGTCGGCGACCTTGGCGGCCACATCGGCGAAGGCCACCGAGTTGATGCTCTTGACGTCACCGAAACCGGCGTTGACGTACTGCGGGTTCAGCAGGATCTTGCCGGTGGCGTCGAACGCCTCCTTGATCGGCGCGTCGGTGAACTTGACCTCGTTGGCGACCCACTGGTCGTACACGTCGGGTCCGGACTGGCGCAGGACCATGTCCTCGATCCAGTCGGTGCCCGGCCAGCCCGAGGCGTCGCCGGACGCGAAGCCCGCGCACCACGGGGCGGCGCCGGTCTTCTGCTGGATCGTCGCCGTGAGGGTCATGAGCTCGTCGAGCGTCTTCGGGACCTCGACGCCCCACTCCTTGAACTTCGCCGGCGAGTACCAGACGTAGCCCTTGAGGTTGGCGAGCATGGGAGCGGCGTAGAACGTGCCGTCTTCGCTGCCGTAGGACTTCCAGTCCTCGCCCCAGTACTTGTCGACGTTCGACGAGACGGTGTCGGACGCCTTCTGCACGTCACCGGTGCCGATGAGGGTCTTCAGCAGACCCGGCTGCGGGACGATGGCGATGTCGGGGGCGTCTCCACCCGTCACCTTGGTGACGATGTTGCCTTCGAAGCTCTTGTCGCCGGTGTAGACGACCTTGATGCCGGTGTCGGCGGTGAACTTCTCGAACGACTGGTTCAGCAGGTCGGCTTCGCTGCCGGTGATACCGCCGGAGATGCGGACGGTGGTCTCGCCCCCGGAGCTCGTGCCGCCCCCGCTGTCACCCTCGGCGCAGCCTGCGAGTGCGATCGCGCCGACCGCCAGCAGGCCGACGGGGGCCAGCAGGCGATACCGCTGTGACATACCCATGTGGTCTCTCCTCTTCGAGTTCAATGGTGCATCGGATTCTGTCAGGAACCGATTCCAGATCACCGTAGGCGAGAACCAGAAGTTGCGCAACGCCGAAATATTACGAACGCATAACTGGCGAAATCACGCGGCTCTCGGACGATGATCCGCGGGGGAACCGGTTCCATAAAGGGTGAATCTCAGGTAATCTGCTTCGATGTCGACACGGAGGTCGACCGGACACCGAGGAACACACCGATGAGCGGAATCGCCGATGTGGCTCGCCTGGCAGGCGTGTCGAAATCGACGGCGAGTCGTGCGCTGACCGGCGGCGGCTACGTCTCCGACGACACCCGTCGACGCGTCTCGGACGCGGCGTCGGCCCTGGGATACGTGCCGTCCACCAGCGCCGTGAGCCTGGCGACCGGTCGCACGCGTACCATCGCCCTGATCGTCCCCAAGGTGAACAGGTGGTACTTCGGCGCCATCGTCGAGGGCGTCGAACAGACGCTCATCCCCCGCGGATACGACGTCACCCTCTATGTCGCTGAGCCCGGTTCCAACGACCGCGAAAGCCTCTACTCGACGTACCTCGCCCGGAAGCGATTCGACGGAATCATCGCCGTCGCACTCGAGCCCGACGACGCCGACCTGGAGCGCCTGGCCAACATCGGCAAGCCCGTCGTCAG
Source organism: Microbacterium sp. S1037 (assembly GCF_048381605.1). Lineage (NCBI taxonomy): Bacteria > Bacillati > Actinomycetota > Actinomycetes > Micrococcales > Microbacteriaceae > Microbacterium > Microbacterium sp. S1037. The sequence goes on along the minus strand of NZ_JBLWIG010000003.1, from coordinate 334,206 downwards.
CATCGGCAACGCGCTCTCCGGAGTCCCGACACTCGGCCTCGACAACGTCGCCATCACGCGCATCATCACGCAGCACCTGATCGCGCTGGGACACACCGACATCGCCTTCGTCGGCAGCACTCCCCCGACGGACGCCCCGGCGAAAGACGTCGACGAGCGCTCGATCGGCTACCGAAAGGCGATGAACGACCACGGGCTCGCCGTCCGTATCCGCAGCGTCCCGTCGACGCTGACGATCACCGACGCCTACGCGGCCGCTGCGTCGTTCCTCGCCGACGCGGGGTCACGTCCGACCGGTGTCGTGGCCGCGTGCGACGAGGTCGCGATCGGAGTCATCATCGCCGCACGCCGCATGGGCATCTCGGTCCCGACCGAGCTCAGCGTGGTCGGCATCGACGGCCACGACTACGCCGAGATGTTCTCCCTCACCACCGTCGAGCAGTATCCCCTCGACCAGGGGGTCGAAGCGACGCGACTGCTCCTGTCGATGATCGAGGGCACCGACGAACCAGCCCGACGCACCGAGGCGGTCACACGCCTGGTCGTGCGCGCCTCCACGGCTCCTCCGCGGAGCGCGTGACAGAGCAGGGCCCCGGATGCCGTGGCATCCGGGGCCCTGCTCTCTGCCGAGTTCAGTCGGCCTGACGCACTCCGCGACGCCGCACGGCCACACCGAGCGCGAGCAGGGCGAGGGCTGCGAGGACTCCGCCACCCATCCACGCCGTATCGGCACCGGTGCGCGGGAGTCCGTCGGGGCCGCGCGGCGGCGCCGCTTCGCCGCCCTCGCCGCCACCGGGTCCGGCCGGTACCTCGGCGCCGCCGAGCACGCGCAGGGGAACCGTGGCGGTGGAGCCGGAGGCGGTCGAGACGGTGATGTCGAGCGCGTCAGGCGCATCCGCCGGAACGGCAACCGTCACCTCGGCGACGCCGTCGCTCACGGGGACCGTCTGCGACTCACCCGAGCCGACGGTGACTCTGGCTTCGGTGGCCGCGGGGCTGCCGAGTGAGGTGAGGTCGAGGCCCGACACGGTGAACGAGGCCTCGGTCCCGCGGGCCGCCTCTGCCGGCGCACCCGTCACCTGAACGCCCCGCGCGGTGAAGTCGGGAGCGAGGTCGGGGTGGGACCCGAGGTACGCGATCCAGCCGTCCCGGTCGATCAGACCGGAATCGCGCGAATCCGTCCCCTCGTCGAACACCGTGAAGGCGTCGCCTCCCGAGAGCAGGAAGCTGAACGAACCCACCCGGTACGACGCGGCCGGGTCGACCGGCGTCCCGTCGATCCAGATGCCCGTGATGCGCTCGCCCGGCGCGCGCGTGGCGTCGAAGGTGTAGCGCACGTTCTCGGACACGCTCAGCGACAGCGTCGCCGCACGTCCGGCCGCGTCGCCCCACTGCTGCTCCAGCAGACGGCGCAGCTGATCGCCGGTGAGGCTCGTGGTCCCGAGGTTGTTCACGAACGGCAGCACCGCGTTTGCCTCGGCGAAGGTGATCACGCCGTCGTCGCCGCGCAGCAGCTCCGCGCGCAGACCGCCCGGGTTCACCACCGCGAGGTCGGCGTCACCGCGCACGGGGTCGGCGAGCGTGTCGTGCAGGGCATCCGCGACGAGGTTGCCAAGCGCGGACTGCTTGGAGCGATCGTCGCGCTCACCACCCTGGTAGACACCGTCGACGTACGAGCCGCCGAGGAACGCCGTCGTGATGTCCGCCGACACCGAGCCGACCGGCTGCGAGCCGACCCGCTCGGCCTCGGCGAGAGCGCGGTCGACGATGTCGGCCACCTCGGCGACACGGGGGTAGGTCGCGATGAGCTCGGCATCCAGGGCCTTGCTGTTCTCCGCGGTCTGCTCGTCGTCACCCTCGACCTCCTCGGCCGAAAGCCGCGGGACGTTGCGGGCCTCATGACCGATGACGTCGCGGCTCGCGCGGTCGATCGTCAGGACGACCTGGCCGATGTTCTCGCCGTAGTTGCCGGTCTGCAGGACGGGACGCGTCCCGTCGGTGCCGGGGATCGGTGCGTCCCACGCGTACTCCTCGTGCGTGTGACCGGTGAAGATCGCGTCGACATCGGCATCCGTCTCGGTGACGATGCGCGCGAACGCGCCGCCGCGGGCGATCGCGTCGTCGAGGGTGCCTCCCGACGTCTCTCCCTGGAGGGCGCCCTCGTGGTACTCCGCCACGAGGATGTCGACCTGATCGCGGATCTCGGCCACGACGCGGTTCACCTCGGCGACCGGCTCGCGGAACTCGATGCCCTCGATCCCGTCGGGGCTGACGAGCGAGGCGGTCTCCTCGGTGACGGCGCCGACGACACCGACCCGCAGGCCGTTCACCTCGACGATCTCGTACCCGGGGAGCACTGGCTGGCCGTCGCGGTAGACGTTCGCCCCGAGGTAAGGGAATGCCGCACGCTCGGTGACGCGACCGGTGAGATCGTCGATGCCCTTGTCGAACTCGTGGTTCCCGACTCCGGATGCCGCCACCTCGAGCGCGTTGAGCACGTCGATCGTGGGAGCGTCGTCGGCGTTGGCCGAGGCGAACAGCGAGGCACCGATGTTGTCGCCGTTGGACAGGAAGAGCGACCGGTCGTCGCCCTTCTCGGCTCGCAGCTGCTCGATTGTGCCGGCGAACTTAACCGTGTTGGCGTCGATGCGCCCGTGGAAGTCGTTGATGTTCAACAGGTTGAGCTCGGTCGTCCCCGACAGGTCGATGCCCACGACCACGGGGTCGTGGTCGCTCGACCGGTAGGGAGAGGCGTCGTAGAAGTTGCGCACGTTGGCGTTGTAGCGGCTGTACTCCAGCGCGAGCGCCTCGCCGGCGTTGATGTTCCAGACATCCGTGCCGGTCACGAGCTCCCGTGCCGCCGGCGATGCGAGCACGTGGTCGAGCGAGCCCGACTGACCGTCGTACGAATACGTGTACTTGCCGGTGTCACCGCCCAGGTCGACGTATCCCGCGTCGCGGAGCACCTGAATGGGGTCCTCCTGCGTGTAGGCGTTGAAGTCACCGAGGAGGAACACGGCGCCGCCCTCGACGCTCTCGGCCTGCTCTCCGGCGAAGGCGACGAGCGCCTGCGCCTGGCGGACGCGGTCGCCGTTGAAGGCCCCCTGGTCGCCCGCGGCGTTGTCGCCCTCCGCGGCCGGGTCGCTGTCGCTCTTCGACTTGAAGTGGTTCACGATGGCCACGAAGGCGGCGTCGTCGCGACCGGCGGGCGCGAACGCCTGGGCGAGCGGCTGGCGCGCGTTGGAGAAGGCCGGGTCGTCGAGGATGACGCTGTCGCCGACGGGGCTGACCGCCGCCTTCTTGTAGATGAAGGCCGTGCGGATGACGTCCTCCGAGGCCGGGAGGGCGGTCGGCGACGGCACGAAGGCCCACGCGTCCTCGCCGAGATCGGCGTTCAGCGCGGCGACGAGGGTGGACAGGGCTTCGTCACGGGGCTCACCCAGGGCAGCGGAGTTCTCGATCTCCTCGAGCGAGACGACCTCGGCATCCATCGCGTTCAACGCCGCGACGATCTTCGCCTGTTGGCGCTGCAGGTTCTCGGCATTCGCCGCGCCGCGCGGACCGGGCTCGGGGCAGCGATTCGCCGTGATCGGGTTGCCCTCGCGGTCGGTGTAGACCGAGTCGCAACCGACGTCCTCCGCGGTGGTCGTGAAGTAGTTGAGCACGTTGAAGCTCGCGAGCTGCACCGTCCCGCCGACGTCGGCCGGACGCTCCGTACGCGTGTTCGCGAACGTCGCGGGCTGCACCTCGGCCGCATTGTCGACGGTCAGCTGCTGCGTGGGCTGGAGCTTCCACGCGTCGAACCGGTAGTCGAGCACGACGGGACGCGTGAACGTCACCGGAGCACCGACCCGCACCGGATCGGTGAGCGACAGGTACGGCAGGGGTACGTCGGTGGCGGAGCGCTGGAAGTTCAGCGACGCGCCGTCGTCGAGCACCACACCCCGCGCGGCGTTGTCGGCGACGACCTCGTCGAACTCCGGGGTGCCGGGTCGAGCGACCTCGGTGGGGGTGAGCAGCGGCGTCGTGCCCGCCGCGAGCCCGATCTCCGCGTACTGGCCGGTGATGTAGGTGTTGGTGACGGTGAAGTCGCCCTGCGGCGCGAGCAGCATTCCCTCGAAGCGCTCGCGCTCCTCGTCGGTTCGCGGCCACGCGATCTCGGCCGGGGTGACCGGCTCCGCGCCCTCGGTGAGAACGGTGACGAGGTCGGCATCCGAGACGATCTGGGTGAGCCCGTTGTACTCCCCCGCCGTGCCGCTCACCTCGACGTAGTCGCCGATCGCGACCTGGGCGACCGCACGCGAGCCGTAGACGAAGACGGCGTCGGATGCCGTGTGCTCGGCACCCAGCTCACCACCGGTCCCGGCGGTCTGGAGGAAGAAGCCGTTGTAGCCGCCGGTCGGGTACGCGGCGGTCACGATGCCGCGCGTGGTGACGGTCTGACCGTCGAGCGGGGTGCTGTCGCCCTCTCCCTGGATGTCGCGGATGGGCGTGATGTCGGCCGCGGCTTCGGCCTCTTGCGCCGGAGCGGCGGTCTCGGCGGCCTTCGCCGGGGCACCGGCTGCCGGAGTCTCCGTCGGTGCGGGCTCCGCGGGCGGCGTCGAGGTCGGCGCGGCGGTGTCCGTGGGAACGGGCGTGGTCGGCGCGAGCGATGCCGCGGTGGCGGCGGGGGCGACGAGGGCGGAACCGAGAAGGGCGGCGGCGACGGCAGCGCTCAGCGCTGTCGCGGTGCGGCCCGAGGGTCGCCGAGAAGGCACGGGTGACATGGGTCTCCTGCGAATCCGACGGACATCGTCGGGTGGGGGGATCGACGGGGGGGTCTCTTCGACCGTAGACGACCTCATCAGGAATTCCCAGGCTTCTTTCGTTGCCATCGTGTGAACACGCTGTCCGGCGAAGAAGGCCCGGATGCCATGGGTATCTACGGGCCCCTCTCGCCTGACGACGAAGAAGGCCCGGATGCCATTGGCATCCGGGCCTTCTGAATCGCGTTGCTGCGACCGTGAAGCGAAATTACTTCAGGGTCACCGTAGCGCCGGCCTCCTCGAGGGCAGCCTTCGCCTTGTCGGCGGTCTCCTTGTTCGCGCCCTCGAGCACGGCCTTGGGAGCGCCATCGACGACGGCCTTGGCCTCGCCGAGGCCGAGCGAGGTGAGCTCGCGGACGACCTTGATGACCTGGATCTTCTTGTCGCCGGCGGCCTCGAGGACGACGTCGAACGAGTCCTTCTCCTCGACCTCTTCGGCGGGGGCGCCACCGGCAGCGCCGGCAGCGGCCACGGCCACGGGGGCGGCGGCGGTGACGTCGAAGGTCTCCTCGAACGCCTTGACGAACTCGGACAGCTCGATGAGCGTGAGCTCCTTGAACGCGTCGAGCAGCTCTTCGGTGCTGAGCTTAGCCATGTTGTATCTCCTTGATCGGGTTAATCAGCCGGGCCGGGTCAGGCCGCGGTGTCCTGCTTCTCGCGCAGCGCGTCGACCGTGCGAACGGCCTTTGACGGAAGCGCCTGGAAGACGTATGCCGCCTTGGTCATCGTCGCCTTCATCGCACCGGCGAGCTTCGCCAGCAGGACTTCACGGCTTTCGAGATCGGCGAGCTTGTTGACCTCATCCGCGGTCAGAGCGGCGCCATCGAAGTAGCCGCCCTTCACCACGAGCTGAGGGTTAGCCTTGGCAAAGGCACGCAGGCCCTTCGCGACGGCGACAGGGTCACCGTGCACGAACGCGATGGCGGACGGGCCCTTGAGCTCGTCATCCAGTCCCGTGACCCCCGCCTTGGCGGCGGCGATCTTGGTCAGCGTGTTCTTCACCACGGCGTAATCCGCGTCCTGACGGATGTCGTTGCGCAGCTGCTTGAGCTGGGCAACCGTCAGACCGCGGTACTCGGTCAGCAGAACGGCGGTCGAGTTCTCGAAGTTCTTCGTGAGCTCGGCGACCGATGCATCCTTCTGCGCCATGGCCACTCCTTGTGTGTACGAGGCGCTCCGCGGAGGCGGGGCGCCGGCCGAAGACACCGGGGTCTGGGCAAAAAAGAAGAGCTCCGGCGCAGGCGCACGGAGCTCGGATTCCCGAAGGAGAGTTCGTTTACCTGCGTAGGTCCCCTGCTTTTCAGCAGACGCTTCGATCGGCGTGCACGCACTCCGATGACCGACGGTCTTTGGCTTGGGCTCCACTCTACCCGACGCCGCGCTTCCCCGCCAATCCGGTGCCGCTCACTGCCCGCCCGCCGTGCCGTCGCGCGGAGATCCGGTCCGCACGCCTCCCCTCCCACACCGTACCGCCGCGCGGAGATCCGGCCCGACACGCCGCCCCGCGGCGCCTCACGTCGGCGCGCCGCGGAAGAAGTCCGCGCGACGGCTCGCCGCGTGTGCGGCATCGGCGAAGCACCCCGCGCGCGTCAGGAGACGCGCGGGGCGGGGAGTAGCGCCTGGGTCATGCGCACGATGCGCGTGGGCGTCCGTGCGCCGAGCCAGACAGTGCAGACCGGGGAGTCTCCGCACGCCCACTCGGCGCACCAGGCGTGGATCGCCTGCGCCAAGCGCTCGCCACGCGGGCGGATCCGACCGCCGAGCGAACGATCGAGCCAGCTCACCCGCGCGTCGCCCGCGTCGAACGGCTCGATCTCCCTCTCGCCGGACGCCTCGATCGCGATCGTCACGTGCGCGGCGGGCGACAGCGCGGCGGCGATCCGCCGCATCTCGGGCAGATTCCGCGCGTCACCGCCGAGAAGCACGGCCCCCTCGAGCTCGCTCCAGCGGCCGCCGTCGGGGCGACGGAGGTGCTCGGCATCCGGAGTCATGCCCTTAACTTAGGTCACCCTTACTTCGATGACAAGACCCCGGATGCCGACGCGCCGAGCCTCACAGTCGATCCGCCGCCGAGCGGGGTTAGGGTCGAACGCATGTCCCCCGAGCTCGTCGCCTCCCGCAGCGCCGACCTCGACGCCCGGATCGTCGCGGATTCGCGCGATCGCGTCGCCTGGATCCGCGCGCGCTCGCGCGGCATCACCGCGACCGACGTGGCCACTCTGACCAGCGCGAACGCCATCTCGCGCGCGGCGGACGCCAAGCTCATGGGCTCGAGTTTCTCGGGCAACGCCTTCACGGCGCACGGTCGTCGGCGCGAGCCCGAGATCGCCGCGTGGGTGGCCGCGACGCACGGCATCCAGCCCTCGTCGGCCCTGTATCACGCGGTCGTCGAGAAGCGGCATCTGGCCACTCCCGACGGCGTCGTCGTCGACGGCGAGGGCCGCGTGGTGCTCGCCGAGATCAAGACGACCAACAAGGCATGGCGCTCCATCCCCCGCACGTACATGCGGCAGATCTGGTGGCAGCAGCACGTCCTCGGCGCGGAACGGACCCTCGTGGCATGGGAGCAGCACGACGGATTCGTCCCCCTGCACGACGAGCCGCGCTGCCAGTGGATCGACCGCGACGAGCGCGAGATCGCCAAACTCGTCGGGCTCGCGACCTCGCTCATCGACGAGCTCTACCGCCGCACCATGCAGGCGCGCCAACCGACCCCGGCACGACAGGAACCCACGGAGAGGTATCGCGCCCTCGCGCTCCTCGATTGATAGTTGACGCAAGTCAAGCATCAGGCGTATCGTTGACATCAGTCAACTAATCGCGCCATCGTCGTCGCGGCATCCGTCCCCCTTCCGTGGAGTTCCGCATGGCAACCACCTCCGTCGACGCGCCCGCTCAGCGGCGCGTCCTCCCGGCCCTCATCGGGCTGCTGCTCGGCACGTTCGTGTCGATGCTCGCCTCGACCGTCGTCTCGACGTCGCTGCCCGTCATCGTGCACGACCTGTCGGGCGACCAGAACGCCTACACCTGGGTCATCACCGCGACCCTGCTCACCACCGCGATCTCGACCCCCATCTGGGGCAAGCTCGCCGACCTGTTCAATCGCAAGGTGCTCATCCAGATCGCGATCGCAATCTTCGTGCTCGCCACCGCCGCAGCCGGGTTCTCGCAGAACACCGACATGCTCATCGCCTTCCGCGCGGTGCAGGGTCTCGGCGCGGGCGGCCTCGCCGCCCTCAGCCAGGTCATCATGGCCGACATCATCAGCCCCCGTGAGCGCGGTCGCTACATGGGCCTGTTCGGTGCGGTCATGGCCGTCGCCACGGTCGGTGGGCCGCTGCTCGGCGGCGTGATAACCGACGCATTCGGATGGCGCTGGAACTTCTTCGTCGCCCTCCCCTTCGCCGTCGCCGCGCTCCTCATCCAGCAGCGCACCCTGCACCTGCCGGTGCGCGCGAAGCGGACCGTGAAGATCGACTACCTCGGCATCGTCCTGCTGTCGACCGCGGTCTCGCTCATCCTCATCTGGGTCACCAACGCCGGGAAGTCCTTCGACTGGGCCAGCACCGAGACCATGCTGATGGTCGGCGGCGCCGTCCTCGCCGCAGTCCTCTTCGTCGTCGTCGAGCTGCGCTCCTCCGAGCCGCTCGTGCCGCTCACCCTGTTCCGGGATGCCACGTTCACCCTTGCCACGATCGCCTCGATCGCGACGGGTCTCGCGATGTTCGGCACCTCGGTGTTCCTCAGCCAGTACATGCAGATGGCCCGCGGCGCCACGCCCACCGAGGCCGGCGTCATGACCATCCCGATGATCGGCGGCCTGCTCGTCTCGTCCATCGTGGTCGGCGCCCTCATCTCGCGCTTCGGCCACTGGAAGCCGTTCCTCATCGCCGGAGGCGTGCTGCTGATCGCGGGGTCGTTCCTGCTGTCGACGATCCACTACGACACCAACTTCGCCCTCGTCTCGCTCTACATGTTCTTCCTCGGCGCGGGTGTCGGCATGACGATGCAGAACCTCGTCCTCGTCGTGCAGAACACCGCGAACCCCACCCAGATGGGCGCGGCGAGCTCGGGCGTGACGTTCTTCCGCAGCCTCGGGGGCACGATCGGCGTCTCGGTCATGGGCGCCGCGCTCGCCAGCATGGCCACCAGCCTGTTCACAGACCGCGCCGAAGACCTGAAGACGGCGATCATGGGGCTCGGCGCGAACGGTGCCTCGGTCGCCCAGTCGCTCCAGTCGGGCACCATCCCGCAGGTGTCGACGCTGCCCGACAGCGTTCGCGTCATCGTCGAGGACATCTACGCCCAGTCGATCGCCCACTCGTTCCTCATCGCGGTGCCGGTCGCCGTGGTCAGCCTCATCGCGATCCTCTTCCTGCCGAACCGTCCGCTGACCCGTATGACGACCACGGAGCGCGTCGCGGCGAGCGAGGCCGACTTCGCCACCGTGTCGGTTCCGGCGGGCATGTCGACCCTCGCCGCGACCGGCGCGGTGCCGACACAGGATGCCACTCCCTCCCGCCGCGCACGTCGCGAGGCTCAGATGGGAGAGGATGTCTGACGTGACGAGCGAACTGAGCGACGAGCGCCGCGAGGCCGTGCAGGCCCTGGAGTCGTCGTTCTCGGAGCTCATGACCGTGTTCCGCCGCTTCGTCTCCGAGGCGGCGGAACGCGTGAGCCCCGGGATGCTTCCGGCCACGTTCAAGGCCCTTTCCGTCGTCAGCCGCTTCGGTCCGCTGACCCTGTCGGCTCTCGCCGAGCGCTTGGCGGCCGACAAGGGCTTCCTCAGTCGGTCGATCAGCGAACTCGAAGACCTGGGTCTCGTCAGCCGCACACCCGACCCCAACGACGGTCGCTCGCGGCTGATCTCAGTCACCGAACTGGGCCACGAACGCCTCGCGGACGCGCGCGCCCCGCACGAGAGCCGGCTGTACGAGGCGATGGCCGACTGGTCGGTCGTCGACATCCGTCACCTCTCGACGCTGCTGCACGCCCTCGCCGTCGGCGAGGTCCCCTCGCGCGACTGAGCGCCGACCTTGCGCGGGAGCCCCGCGCCACGGAAGCCCCGCGCCGCGGAAGCCCCTCGCCGCGAACCCGCGCTGAGTGTCCAAGACACCTGGACGATTTCTCGAATCGTCCGGGTGTTTTGGACACTCGATCGGAGCACGCGGGCCCGCAGCGCCGTCGGCGTGCGAGAGACACGGGCGACACGCGGACCGCACACCGCGGCCCGGGGGCGCTGAACGCGCCGTCGCGACACGGTGACCGAGGTGTAACACCGCGGAGACAATGGCGCGATTGACTGGGGGAACCGCGGCGGCGTCGCCGCCTGTACGCGAGAGAGAGCGCCCGATGAGATTCCGATCGACGCGTCCCGAGACGAGCATCGACCCCGCCCCCGCGGTCCCCGACACGATGCGGGCGGTCGTCTTCGATGCTCCCGGCGCCGCCGACGCGCTGCGGGTCGCAGAGGTCGCCGTCCCGACACCCGTGCTCAGCGAGGTGCTCATCCGGGTTGTCGCCGCCGGTATCAACCCCATCGACGCCAAGACCCGCGCGGGCCGCGGAATGTCGGGCGCGATCGACGCGTGGCCGTCCGTTCTCGGACTCGACGTGTCCGGAGTCGTCGTGAAGGCCCCGTTCGACGCGCACCCCTTCCCCGTCGGCACGGAGGTGTACGGCATGGCCGCCGTCCCCCGCACCCCCGGCGGTTACGCCGAGTACGCCGTCGTGCCCACCCTCTCGCTCGCTCGCAAGCCCGCCGCCCTCTCGTACGTCGAGGCCGCGGGCGTCCCCGTCGCGGCTCTCACGGCGTGGGGCCTCGTGGTCGAGACCGCGCTCGCCCACCAGGGTCAGCGCATCCTCGTGCACGCCGGGAGCGGCGGCGTGGGGCACTTCGCCGTCCAGTTCGCCGCGTACTTCGGCGCACACGTCATCGCCACGGGGTCTCCCCACAACCTCGACTGGCTGCGTGAACTCGGCGCCGCCGAGGTCGTGGACTACACCTCGACCCGCTTCGAAGACGTCGTGGCCGACGTCGACGTCGTCATCGACCTCATCGGCAACGTCGCCGACGACACGGGCACGCGATCACTCGAGGTGCTGCGTCCCGGCGGTCTGCTGATCGAGGTGCCGACCGGCGCCTGGCCGGGATTCCGCGAGGCGGCCTCGGCGCGTGGCATCCGGTCCACCGATTACAAGACGATCCCCGACGGCGCAGCGCTCGCCACGATCGGTCGCCTGATCGACTCCGGTGCCGTACGCGTGTTCATCGACCGGGTCTTCGACCTCGACGAGGCAGCCGCCGCGCACACCGAGCTCGAGCGCGGACACACCCGCGGCAAGATCGTGCTGCACGTCAGCGACGACTGACTCAGCCGTTCGCGAGCACCCGCCGCCCCTCCCCGACGACCTCCTCGGCGACGTCGTCGAGGAGGGAAGACGTGAGATTCCACTGCTGCCAGAAGAGCGGCACGTCGATCGGATCGTCCCCGAGGCGCACCAGCGTGCCCTCGGCCAGGCCGGCGGCCGACTGGAAGCGCGGCAGCAGCCCCCATCCGAGGCCCAACTCGACGGCGGTGGCGAAGTCCTGGGATGCCGGGACCCGATGGCGCGGAGGCGACCCCGCCGCCACTCCCCGACGCGCCAACCACTGCGTCTGCAGGTCGTCGCGACGGTCGAAGTCGACGACGGGCGCGTCCGCCAGTGAGGCCGTGTCGACGCCGTCGGCGAACCAGCGGGAGACGAAGGAGACGGTCGCGACCGCTTCGTATCGCAGGACTCCGAGGGGACGCACGCGGCATCCCGCGACGGGGGTCTCGCGCGACGTCACCGCCGCCATCACCGTGCCCGCCTCGAGGAGCCCCGCCGTGAAATCCTGATCGTCGCGGTGCAGGTCGAACACGACCGGTCGACGGGCCGACACCCGCGCCAGCGGCGGCAGGAACCACGTCGCGAGCGAGTCGGCGTTGACGGCGAGCGGGACGGATGCCACGGCCCCGTCCTCTGTGCCGATCGCGGTCAGCGCATCGTGCTCGAGCAGCGCGAGCTGGCGCGCGAGGCGCACCACGGCGTCGCCGGCCTCGGTCGTCCGCACCGGCTTCGACCGGACCAGCACCACGCGACCGAGCTGATCCTCGAGCGCGCGGAGGCGCTGACTCACCGCTGACGGAGTGACGTGCAGGCGACGGGCCGCGGCATCCAGAGTCCCCTCCTCGACGACGACGGCCAGGGTGCGGGCGAGATCGAGGGGGATCGACATGAAGCAATGCTAACGGCACGTCAGAATCCTGAGCTGGGCTTTCTTTGCGCGCACCCCTATCGTCGGAGCGTGCTCGCTCCCCTGCTCGCCGGTCTCGGCCTCGGTTTCTCGCTCATCGTCGCCATCGGCGCGCAGAATCTGTTCGTGCTGCGCCAGGGCGTTCGACGTGAACACCTGTTCGCCGTCGTCGCCGTCTGCGCGGTCTCGGACGCGATCCTCATCCTCCTCGGCGTCTCGGGAATCGGGCTCGTGCTGCAGGCGGTCCCCTGGCTCATCGTCGTCGTGCGCTGGGCCGGTGCCGCATTCCTCGTCGGATACGGCGTCCTTGCCGCTCGGCGGGCCGTGCGTCCGAGCGGCGAGACGCTGCGCATCGACACCGCTGCATCCCCGTCGATTCCGGATGCCGGAGCCACGATCGTGCAGACCCGCCCGGCCCGCACGACCCTCGTCACAACCGTGCTGACCTGTCTCGCCCTCACCTGGCTGAACCCCCACGTATACCTCGACACGGTGTTCCTGCTCGGCTCGGTCGCGTCCACTCACGGTGACGGGCGGTGGGCGTTCGCGCTCGGCGCGTGCCTGGCGAGCCTCGTGTGGTTCTCGGGCCTGGGCTTCGGTGCCCGCTTCCTCGGGCGATGGCTCGATACGCCGCGCGCGTGGCGCATCCTCGACGCGATCATCGCCGTGGTCATGTTCGCGCTCGCATTCTCGCTCGTACTCCCGCACTGAGCGGCGGTCGCGTCCGTTCCCCCATCGCCGGGGTCGGGGCGCGGTTCTCGCGCGCCGACGTGACGAACACGCCCCGCGCTGCCGGAGGCTCGGCGACGAGAATGGCTCCATGCGAACGGTGACCATCACGGTGCACGGACGGGTGCAGGGCGTCGGGTTCCGGTACGCGCTGCGAGACGAAGCGCAGCGCGCGGGCGTGCGGGGGTGGGTCCGCAACCGTCGCGACGGCACGGTCGAGGCTCTGCTGTCGGGCGACCCGGCGATCGTCGCCGATGTCCTTGCGTGGGCGCATCACGGCCCACCGTCGGCCGCGGTCGAGCGCGTCGACGTCGCGGCCGGCTCCGAGACGGCCCCCGACGCCTTCGAGATCCGCGCAACCGCCTGAGGCGCGTGGTCACCTAGCCCGGCAACCCCGCGCGGAGTTCCGCGAGCACCTCGGACGCGTCGTCGAGGCGCGCGAGCCCCGCGGACTGCCCCGCCCACAGCGACACCAGGTCGTGCTCGCCCGCCGCGCCCGCCGCGGCCCGGAACACCCCGGTCAGCCAGTTCTGCGCCGGGAACGGAGCGATCATGCCCGTCTCCTCGAGCTCGCGCATCGCGCGGTTCGGGATGCCGCGGGCCAGGCGTCCGCTCATCGCTCGCGTCAGCACGGTGTCGACGTCGGCCGCCGCGGCGATCGCGTCCCGGTGGCCCGGGGTCGCGGCCGACTGGCGGGTGCGCAGGAACGCGGTCCCGACCTGCACGCCCGCCGCACCGAGCGCGAGCGCCGCCGCCACCCCGCGTCGGTCGGCGATCCCCCCGGCCGCGATCACGGGAACGTCCACCGCGTCGACGACCTGCGGGATCAGCGCGAACGTGCCGACGAGCGACTGGGCGGGGTCCCGCAGGAACGACACGCGATGCCCGCCCGCTTCCGCTCCGGTCGCGACCACCGCGTCGACCCCCGCCGCGTCGAGGGCGACCGCCTCGGCGACCGAGGTGGCCGTGCCGAGGACGCGGATGCCGAGGTCCCTCGCGCGAGCCAGGGTGGCGGCATCCGGAACCCCGAACACGACGCTCAACACGTCGGGTCGCGCGGCGAACACGGCGTCGAGCTGCTCGTCGAGGGGCGGCAGGAAGGATGCCGGGGGCACGGGCGGTGCGACACCCGCGGCCGCGTAGAGGGGCGCCGCAGCACGGAGGAAGGGGTCGACGTCGACGTCGGCGGGGGTGACCTCGTCGCCCCGCGGGAGCCAGAGGTTCACCGCGATCGGCCGTGAGGTCGCCGCCCGCAGAGCAGCGATCGTGTCGTGGATGCGGTCGGGCGTGTATCCGTACAAACCGTACGAACCGAGGCCGCCGCCGTCGCTGACCGCCGCGGTCAGGGCGACCGAGGAGAGGCCGCCGAACGGACCGAGGACGATCGGGACGTCGATGTCGAGCAGGTTCTCGAGGCGCATGCTCCGACGCTACCCGCCCGGGCGTCAGGCGGGATCGGGGCCGTCGAGGGGGCGGAGCAGGCGGTTGAGGAAGCGCTGCGTGCGCTCCTTCTTCGGTCGGCGCAGCAGCTCCGACGGGGCACCGCGTTCCACGATCACGCCCTCGTCGAAGAAAAGGACCTCATCGGCGACCTCGCGTGCGAAACCGAGCTCGTGAGTGACGATGACCATCGTCCAGCCCTCGTTCGCGAGCTCGCGCAGCACGGTGAGCACCTCGCCGACGAGTTCGGGGTCGAGCGCACTGGTCGGCTCGTCGAAGAGGAGCAGCTGCGGCTGAAGCGCCAGGGCGCGCACGATGCCGACGCGCTGCTGCTGTCCGCCGGAGAGTTCCGAGGGGTACGCGTCGCGCTTCTCGGTCAGTCCGACGCGGTCGAGCAGCGTCACGGCGCGCGCGACGGCATCCGCTCGCGGGACACCGTGCGCCTGCACCGGTCCCTCGATCACGTTCTGCAGGACCGTGAGGTGCGGGAAGAGGTTGTGGTGCTGGAACACCATCGCCGATCGGTCGCGCAGAGCCGTGCGATCGGCTTTGCTCACACGCCCTGCGAAGTCGACGCTCGGCCCTCCGTCGAACGCCACGACACCGGCATCCGGGGTCTCCAGGCCGTTGAGGCAACGCAGAACCGTCGTCTTGCCGGAGCCCGAGGGGCCGATCAGCACGAGCACGTCGCCGCGGCGGACCTCGAGGTCGACGCCGTCGAGCACGCGGTTGGTGCCGAAGCTCTTCTCCAGACCCGTGACCTGCAGCAGCGTAGTGTCAGTGGGCGACATGGCGGTCCAATCTCTTCTCGAGCGCGTTCTGGCCGAACGAGAGCACCAGGCAGAACAGCCAGTAGATCAACGCCGCCTCGAGGTAGACGGCCATGAACTCGTACGAGAACGCGGCGATGTTCTGCGCCTGGCGGAACAATTCCGAGACGAGGATGAGGGATGCCAGGGAGCTGTCCTTCACGAGCGAGATGAACGTGTTCGACAGCGGGGGCACCGAGACGCGAGCCGCCTGCGGGAGGATGATGCGGGTCAGCGTCTTGCGCGGCGAGAGCCCCACGGTGTGAGCGGCCTCCCACTGCCCGCGCGGGACCGACAGGATCGCGGCGCGGATGACCTCGGCAGCGTACCCGCCGACGTTCAGCGAGAACGCGATGACCGCCGCGGGGAACGGGTCGATCGTCACACCGATCGTGGGCAGACCGTAGAAGATCACGAACAGCTGCACGAGCAGCGGCGTGCCGCGGATTATCGAGATGTAGAACCGGGCGAAGCCGGAGAGCACGACGTTGCGCGAGAGCCGGAGCAGCGCCATGAAGAGCGCGATGACGAGGCCGATCGCGAACGAGGCGAGCGACAGCGGGATGGTTCCCCGCAGTCCCGCCAGCACCATCGGCCAGAACGAGTCGAGCATCAACGACCAGACGTCGTTCATGGGCCTCCTTCTTCACGCGGGCGGGGCGCCCGCTTCGCACGGGCGCGTGCCCGGGATTCATCACGCGGGGCGGACCGCCCCGTCCCACGCTAGAGGTGAGGAGGGGGCGGTCCGCGGGGGTTTACAGCGCGTGCTTACTGGGTGACGTCCTCACCGAAGTACTTCTGGCTGATCTCGGCGAGCGTGCCGTCGGCGCGAAGCTCCTCGAGAGCACCGTTCACGGCCTCCGCGAGCTTGTCCTGGCCCTTCTTGAACGCGAAGGCGCTCTCGGAGGTGTCGTCGGTCTGGGCCGCGATCTTCAGGCCCGTGGGGCTGTTCGTCTTCTCGTAGTCGAGGTAGGTCAGCTGGTCGTTGATCGTGGCATCCACACGACCCTGCTTGAGCAGGGCGACGGCCTGCGCCCAGCCCTCGACGGCCTCGACCTGGGCGCCGCTCTGGGTCGCGAGCTCGTACCAGTTGCTCGTGAGCGACTGGGCGGTGGTCTTGCCTGCGAGGTCGGCGAAGCTCGAGATCGAGGTGTCACTGTCCGTGGTGACGATGACGCCGCGCGACACGGTGTACGGGTCGCTGAAGGTGTACTTCTGCTGACGCTCCGGGTTGATCGACACCTGGTTCGCGATGACGTCGAAGCGGCCGGCATCCAGGCCCGCGAAGATCGCGTCCCACTGCGTCTCCTGGAATTTCACCTCGAGGCCGAGCTTGTCACCCACGGCCTTCGCGATCTCGACGTCGAAGCCGGTCAGGTCGCCCGCGCCCTCGTGGAACGAGAACGGGCGGTAGGTGCCCTCGGTCGCGACCGTCAGGGTGCCGTCCGAGACGAGGCCGTACTCCGATCCCGCGCCGGGGGTCGCTCCGGAGGTCGTGCCGCCGCTGCAGGCGGTCAGCGCGAGGGCGCTCAGGCCCAGGGTGGCGGCGAGGACGGTCAAACGGCGACGGGGCATAGCTGTTCCTTGGTGGTGGGGGTGGGAGGTGAGGCGCGAAAGCGCCTTTCAGCACAACACGGAGCGCGGTGGGAGTCTTCCCGGATGACGCCGTGTTGCACGTCCGTGCAGGTGCGGGGTGCTGCTGACACGCGGAAGCCCCGCCGGCGCGAGGCGCAGCGGGGCTTCCGGTGACGGTCGTCAGACGAGGACGTTGACGTCCAGCGGGATGCCGGGACCGAACGTGGTCGAGACAGCGCCCTTCTGGATGTAACGGCCCTTCGAGCTCGACGGCTTGAGGCGGACGATCTCCTCGAGCGCGGCCTTCAGGTTCTCGTCGAGCTGCTCGGCCGAGAACGACGCCTTGCCGACCACGAAGTGGACGTTGGCGTGCTTGTCGACGCGGAACTCGATCTTTCCGCCCTTGATCTCCTCGACGGCCTTGGCCGGGTTGGGGGTCACGGTGCCGGTCTTGGGGTTCGGCATGAGGCCGCGGGGTCCGAGGACCTTACCGAGGCGACCGACCTGGCCCATGAGCTCGGGCGTGGCGACGGCCGCGTCGAACGCGGTGTAACCGCCGGCGACCTTCTCGATGAGCTCGGTGCCGCCGACCTCGTCGGCGCCGGCGGCGAGAGCCGCCTCGGCCGCGGGGCCGTTGGCGAAGACGATGACGCGCGCGGTCTTACCCGTGCCGTGGGGCAGGATGACCGTGCCGCGGACCATCTGGTCGGCCTTGCGGGGGTCGACCGAGAGCTTCAGCGCGACCTCGACGGTCGAGTCGAACTTCTTCGAGCCGGTCTCCTTCGCGAGGGCAACGGCCTCGGTCGGGGTGTAGAACGTGTCGGGCGCGACCTTCTCAGCGGCGGCCCGGTATGCCTTGGACTTGGTAGCCATTGTTATCTCCCTCAGTCCTCAACCGTGATGCCCATGGAACGGGCGGTGCCGGCGATGATCTTCGAGGCGGCCTCGATGTCGTTCGCGTTCAGGTCGGGCTGCTTGGTCTCGGCGATCTGACGCACCTGCTCCTTGGTGAGCTTGCCCACCTTGGTCGTGTGCGGGGTGGCGGAGCCCTTCTGCAGGCCGGCGGCCTTCTTGATGAGCTCGGCCGCGGGGGGCGTCTTCAGGATGAACGTGAAGCTGCGGTCCTCGTACACCGTGATCTCGACGGGGATCACGTTGCCGCGCTGCGACTCGGTCGCGGCGTTGTAGGCCTTGCAGAACTCCATGATGTTGACGCCGTGCTGACCGAGCGCGGGGCCGATCGGCGGCGCCGGGTTGGCGGCACCGGCGTTGATCTGGAGCTTGATCAGGCCGGTCACCTTCTTCTTGGGTGCCATATCCTTTTCCTCTCTCGAGCGGGTGCCTCGCGGCTCCCTCTCTCCCGCACGTCCGGCGGTTCCGGACAGCGGTCGTCGCCGTGCTGACGCACGAGCAACCTTCACATCATACGCCACGTCGCGGCATCCGGTGTCCGGCGTCTGGCGTCCGGCGTCGGGCGTCTGGCGTCCGGCGTCGCGGGTGGGCGGGGTCACGGCGCGGGTGAGTGCCGGGGGCGGGGCCGCGTCGCTGGCCGGCGGGGCGGTCCGCGGCGCGGGTGGGCGGGTGCGGCGCGGCGGTTCCCCCACGCATAAACGCTCTCCGCGCACAGAAACGCGATGCGCACGTGTTTCTGCGCGCGGATCGCGTTTATGCGGCGACCGCGCCGGTGGTTATCCACAGGCGTCCCGAGCGGCGCGCGAGAACGTGGCACCCTCGCGGAATGGACACCGCACCCCGGGCGCTCCGCGCCTCGCCCGCACCGCTGATCGTGGCCTCGGGCGCGCCGCGATCCGGACCGCCACTCTGGCGCGACGAGTCGCTGCTGCGCGTCCGCTCGGGTGTGTACACCGTTCGTACCGCGTGGGACGGCCTCGCACCGTGGGAGCGTTACCTGGTACGAGTCCACGCGTTCGCCGTGGCACGAAGAGATGCGGTGTTCTCGCACGAGTCCGCAGCGGCGCTGGTCGGACTGCCGGTGTTCGGGGAGCCGCGCATGATCCACATCTTCGACGGACGTCGCGCGCGGTCGGTGTCTTACGGCGACGTCACCGTGCACACGAGCGCCGATCCGCGATCGACGTGCGAGGTGGCCGGCATCCGGATCACGACCATCCCGAACGTCGTCGTCGACCTCGCCCGCGCTCTCCCCCCGGCGCTCGGGCTGGCGGTCGCGGATGCGGCGTCACGGACGTTCGGCCTGGACGCCGAACAGTTCCTGGAACGTCTGCTCGAACAGAGCAACACGTTCGGAGTGCGCCGGGCGCAGTGGGCGCTGACGCGCGCCGTGCCGATGGCCGAGTCGCCGGGCGAGTCGATCAGCCGAGCCGTCATCGAGTGGTGCGGGTTCCCCGCTCCGGCGCTTCAGACGGAGCATCAAGTCGAGGGGCGCACGTACAGGTCGGACTTCTGCTGGCCGGAACATCGAGTGATCGGCGAGAGCGACGGGTGGTCGAAATACGGCCTGCATGATCCCGCTGCGGCTGCTGAAGCGCTGCGCGCGGAGAAACAGCGCGAAGACGCCCTTCGCCGACAGGGGTGGCGCGTCGCACGCTGGGACTACGCGGGCGCTCTCGGGGTCGACGCCCTGCGCGATGCGCTGCTCGCAGCCGGGTTGCGTCCGGTGCGACGCCCCGACCTCGCAGCCCTTTCGGCCGTGGGTCGGAATCCGCGCTCGACCTGAGCCTCGGCGTGCAGCGCGGTCCGTTGCGCACCGAGACGTGCAGAAGCGAAGCCCCGGCCGACTGGGGCAGCCGCGCATAAACGCCGTTCGCGCACAGAAACACGTGCAGAGCGCGTTTCTGCGAGTGGATCGCGTTTATGTTCGGCGGGGCGGCGAGCACGGCGCGCAGCAAGCGACTCGTCCGCGGGGTGCGCCCGTGCGCCGGGTCCCGGCGGCTCCGCCACGCGGGCGCCAATCGCGCATAAACGCCGTTCGCGCACAGAAACACGTGCACAGCGCGTTTCTGCGAGTGGATCGCGTTTATGTGCGGCGGAACGGCGGGGCGGCGAGCACGGCGCGCAGCAAGCGACGCGTCCGTGGGCGTGCGACCGTGCGCCGGGGACCCGGCGGCGCCGCCATACGGGCGGCAGCCGCGTATAAACGCCGTTCGCTCACAAAAACACGTGCACAGCGCGTTTATGCGAGTGGATCGCGTTTATGCGTGGCCCACACAGCGGCCGCGCGTGCAGGAGCCCCGGCGGAGGTCGCGCACACGTCCGACGCGGGACGAGCCGCGGGGAACGGCGAACGCCCCGCCGGCGGGGCCGGACGGGGCGTTCGCGAGGACGCGCGGGGCGTCAGATCATCTTGGTGACCTGGTCGAACGAAAGCTCGACCGGGGTCTCACGCTCGAAGAGCGACACGAGCACCGTGAGCTTGCCGCTCTCGGGCTTGATCTCGCTGATCGTGCCGGGCAGGCCCGCGAAGGAGCCTTCCTTGATCGTGATGGTCTCGCCGGTCTCGAAGTCGACCTCGGCCGGGATGGAGCGCGTCGCGACCGGAGCGCCCTTGGCGGCACCCGCCTTGGCCGGAGCGGCTTCCTTGACCTCGACGAGGCTCTTCAGCATGTTGAAGGCCTCTTCGAAACGCAGCGGCGTCGGGTTGTGGGCGTTGCCCACGAAGCCGGTGACACCGGGGGTGTGGCGGACGACCGACCAGGTGTCTTCGTTGAGGTCCATGCGCACCAGCACGTAGCCGGGGATGCGCACGCGGTTGACCATCTTGCGCTGGCCGTTCTTGATCTCGACGACGTCCTCCATGGGGACCTCGACCTGGTAGATGTCGTCCTCGACCTCGAGCGTCGACTTGCGCTGCTCGATGTTGGCCTTCACCTTGCGCTCGAAGCCGGCGTAGGAGTGGATGACGTACCACTTGCCGGGGAGCGAACGCAGCTCGGCGCGGAACGCCTCGTAGGGGTCGGCGTCTTCGTCGATCTCGTCGACGTCGGTCGCCGCGTCGGCGGGAGACTCGGATGCCTCGACCTCGTCGACCACGCCGGCGGCGGCCTGCACCTCGTCGACGAACTCGTCGTCGAGGACCGGCGCGTCGGGCTCGCCGTTGATGTCGGGACCGTCGTAGGGGGTGACCTCGTCGGCGGCTTCGGCGGCCTCTTCGGCCTGCTCCTCGGCGAGGGCGTCGTTCAGGACCTCGGCGGCGGCCTCGGCCTCGCTGGTCTCGTCGATCTCGAGAGCGTCGTTCACGATCGCGTCAGCCTCCGGGTCGGTGATGTCGATGTCGTCGAGATCGTCGTCGGCATCCGCGTCGTCGGCGTCGTCCACGACGTGGACGGCGGTGTGCTCAGCCGCGTCGGAGGCGTGCTCCTGCGAGGCGAGCACGTTGCCCTCCTGGGCTTCGTCGTCTTCGCTGGACTGCTCGGCAGCCGTCGCCCAATCGGCGTCGTCGACATATCTTTCAGACACTGATGATCTCTTCCGTTGAAGTGCGACCGCTCGTGGGGCCGCTCGTCGCCGTAGCGCCGGTCAGGCGCCGGCGGTGCTCGGGACGCCGAAGACGGCGCTGGTCAGCCACACGAACAGCAGGTCGAGGCCGTACACGAGCGCCATCATCACGACGACGAACCCGAGGACCACGAGGGTGAACTTGATCAGCTCCTGCCGCGTGGGCGTGACGACCTTGCGCAGCTCCGTGAAGACCTGACGGATGAAAAGAGCGATCCGCGCGAAGAAGTTGAGCTTCTTCTCGCGGGGCGCGCCGCGGTCAGCGACGACCTCGCCCTTCGCCTCGTCCTGCGTCATCGAACCACCTAGGTCGCTATTCGTTGCCAGCGTGTGCTGTGCGCAGGGCGGACAGGAATCGAACCTGCAACCTGCGGTTTTGGAGACCGCTGCTCTGCCAATTGAGCTACCGCCCTAAGATCCGGATGGATCCAGGATTCGAAACCCGGCACGCCTTCGCCACGGATCTCTCGGGGAGGGATGCCGCCTGTGCGCGAGGCACGGCGAAAGAATGCAGATTTCGACTGCACTGCAAGTGTACGGCATCGGGCGCACCGCCGACGAACTCCCCCACCCCGCCGTGCCGCGCAGAGGGCCTCTGGATAGGCTGGAGGATGGTCGCCATTCTGGCCCCCGACACTGCGGCGACCGGTGAGGATCGAGGACCACGGATGAGCTCACAGCCCCCCGCCCAGCAGTTCCAGGTCGATCTGCGCGGCGTGATCGACCTGTTGAGCCGCCACATCTATTCGGGTCCCCGCGTGTTCCTCCGAGAGCTCCTGCAGAACGCCGTCGACGCGATCGCCGCACGCCGAGGGGTCGACGGCGCGGGCGGGCGCGTCCGCATCACGCCGGTCAGCGCGGCATCCGAAGAATTCGTCCTGCGCGACGACGGCGTCGGTCTGACCCCCGACGACGTTGCGGATCTGCTCGCGACCGTCGGCCGCAGTTCCAAGCGCGACATGTTCGACCTGCCGCGCTCCGACTTCCTCGGGCAGTTCGGCATCGGGATGCTGTCGTGCTTCATGGTGTGCGATGACATCGTGATCCGTTCGCGCAGCGCGCACGGCACCGACCCGGTCGAGTGGGTCGGTCACGCCGACGGCACCTTCGAGGTCGGCCCCGGCGCCGATGACATCCCCGTGGGAACGAGCGTGCACCTGCGACCGCGCGGCGACAGCCGCTCGCTGCTGAGCACGGCGACCATCGTCGAGCTCGCCGAGACGTTCGGCCGCTATCTTCCCGTGACGGTGAGCGTCGACCTCCCGTCGGGCGGCGAGACGACCGTCACCGCGCCTCCCCCGTTCCTCGGCGACGACCGCGAGGAACAGGCGGCCTACGGCCGGGAACTCCTCGGCGCCGAGCCGCTTGCGGTCATCCCCCTGTCGGTGCCCGCCACGCAGACGCGCGGCTTGGCGTTCGTGCTGCCGTTCGCCCCGGCATCCACCGCCCGCCAGAGCACACGCGTCTACCTCCAGCGCATGCTGCTCACCGAGAGGGCCGAGGATCTGCTGCCGGACTGGGCGTTCTTCGTGCGGGCCGTCGTCGATTCGGCGGGCCTTCACCCCACCGCGAGCCGCGAGGCGCTCGTCGACGACGACGCACTCGAGCAGACCCGGACCGAGCTGGGGGATGCCGTGCGTCGGTGGATCCTCGACCTCGCGCTGAGCGATCCCCTGCGTCTGGCGCAGTTCGTCGGCGTGCACGAGGTGGCCCTGAAATCGCTCGTGCGTCACGACGACGAGCTGGCGCGCTTCATCGTGCCGTGGCTGTCGGTCGAGACGAACGTCGGACGACTGCGGATCGACGACCTCGTGCGGCGTTCCTCCCCCGTCCGCTACGCGGAGACGGTCGAGGCGTTCCGGCAGGTCGTGAGCGTCGCGCCCACCGGAACGACGCTCGTGAACGGCGGCTACCTTTACGACGACGAGCTGGTCCGGCTGCTTCCCGAGGTGTTCCCCGACGTGCGTGTCGAAGCCGTCGACGTGGCCGACGAGATCGACCGGCTCGCTCCCCCGCCGCTGGACCAGCGAGCCGCCGTGGTCTCGCTCGAGAGCCGCGCGCGAGACGCTCTCGCGACCGTGGAGGTCGTCGTGCGTTCCTTCGAACGGCCCGAGGCCGCCGCGCTCTTCGTCGCCGACCCCGAGGTGTTGCGCGCGCTCGATCGCGGCCGTGCCCGCAGCGCGGGCGGGGCGCTGTGGGCGGGCGTCCTCGATCGGGCCGAGCGCGCCGGCACGCGCGGGCGAGACGAGACGCAGGCCGCGCCGTCGTCGCGCCTGTGCCTGAACTGGACCAACCCGACCGTGCAGCGTCTCGCGCACGCTCCCGAGGGCCGGGCGTTCAGCGCCGGCGTGCAGGTGCTGTACGTGCAGGCGCTGCTCGCCGGGCATCATCCCCTCGGCACCGCCGATCGCGCGTTGATGTCGTCGGCTCTCGCCGACCTCGTCGATCTCGCCACCTCGCCGTCCCTCACGCCCGCCGCGGCGCCGCAGCCCGGCGACGACGGCCCGACCGTCTCACCTCGCATCTCTCCGGAAGGATCCGCATGACCGCCGCCGCCGAAAGCATCCGCGCCCTGTTCGACGAGATCGACCGGACGCCCTGGGGACCGGAAGAGAGGGCTCTCGTCGCCGAGGCGGTCGCGCGAGCGCAGGAGAGCGGGGACACCCGACTGGAGTACGAAGCACGTCTCCGGCAGACCTCGAGCGCCAACATGATCGGCGACACCGACCTCATGCTGACCTCGTTCGCCTGGTGCCTCGCGCAGCACGAGTCCGACCCCGAGCGGTTCCCCGCGGAGCTCGAGCCCGCGGGCGACCTGCTGTGGCAGTACAAGTGGATGGCGGGCGCGCTGCGCGGTTCGCCCGAGTTCGCGAGCGAGCAGATCGAAGCGGTGCTCGACGACATGGAGCAGCACTACCGCCGAGCCGGGGTCGGCCTGAGCGGCGCGCTCATGGCCCGCTTCGAAGACGCGTGGGCCGCGGGCCGCATCGAGGAGGCGGCCGCGCTGCGCGAGCGCCTGGAGGCCACCCCGCGCGACGACTACAGCCACTGCGACGCGTGTGTGCGCAGCCAGTTCGCCGGTTTCTTCGCCGAGACCGGGCGCGAAGACGAGTCGATCCGCCTCGTCGAGGAGATGGTGGAGGGCGGATTCACCTGCGGCGAGGAGCCCGAGCGCGCCCTCGCTCTCGTGCTGCTCCCGCTGCTGCGCGCCGGACGATTTGACGAGGCCCGTTCCTTCCATTCGCGCAGCTACCGCCTCGCGCGCGACAACCCGGACAACCTCACGATCATCGCCGACCACGTGGTCTTCTGCACCGTGACCGGCAACGAAGCGCGCGCTCTCAGCCTGATCGAGAAGCATCTGCGCTGGCTCACCCACGACGGTCTCAACGCGGAGGCTCACCAGGAGGCCCTGGCCGCCTTCGGCCTGGCCCTGGATGCCGTGACCCGCTCGGGCCACGGCGACACTCCGGTGCGGGGATCGGATGCCGCGGAGCTCGCGCCGCTGTTCGGTTCGCGCGACGCGGAGCTGACGGCATCCGATCTCGCCGTTCTCTGCTGGGCTCGGGCCGAGGAGATCGCGCGAGCCTTCGACGAACGCAACGGGACCGACGCGCACGCGCGGCGCCTCGAGCGCACGCGCGCCCTGGCCGACGAGCACTACGACGTCCCGCTGTCGTCCGGGGGTTTCGCGGCTCCGGTGTCGGCGCCTCGCGAATGGACGCCCGCGGAGAGGC
Organism: Microbacterium sp. S1037; assembly: GCF_048381605.1. Classification (NCBI taxonomy): domain Bacteria; kingdom Bacillati; phylum Actinomycetota; class Actinomycetes; order Micrococcales; family Microbacteriaceae; genus Microbacterium; species Microbacterium sp. S1037. The sequence goes on along the minus strand of NZ_JBLWIG010000003.1, from coordinate 309,356 downwards.
GTGTGCGCGCGCGCATGCTCGGGGCTCTCGGCACCGCCTCGTCGATCGACGCGATCGCCGACGTGCTCGACGACGCCGACGCTGCCGACCGCCTGCCCCTGACCTTCCAGCTGCTGCGCGGCCTGCTCGCGGAGGAACGCCTCGACGACGCCGCGCAGGTGCTCGCCGCACGGGTGGACGCGCTGCGCGCCGTCGGCGACGAGGCGCGAGCCGACCTCGAGGAGAAGCTCGGGCCTGCCCTCTTCGGGAAGGACGACGTGTTCGCCTCCCGCGCGCTCGAGGAGCACCCGGATGCTCCGGCGGGGGTGCGAGGTCAACTCCTGACGATCGTGACGTACGGGCACATGGTCGCCGGCCGTCTCGATGAGGCCCTCCGCACGGTCCGCGAGGCACGCGAGCTCCACGCACGGGTGGGCGACATCGATCGTGTCCACGCGCTCGCCCACACGGAAGCCGACATCCATCGCGAGAAGCAGGCGCCCGCGGACGCGATCGCGGTGCTCGACGAACTCCTCGCGGATGACCGACTGGAGGTCGGACGGCGAGTCCACGTCCTGACCGACCGGGCGGTGCTCCGGGAGTCCCTGGGGGACCCCTCCCGCGGAGCCGACGACGCCGACGAGGCAGCTCGACTCCTCCTCACGTGGGACGCCGACGGGCAGGTGGTCGCGACCGCCCTGTCTCTGGGCGCTCAGTTCGCGGAGCGCGCCGGCCAGAACGAGCGCGCCGTCGCGAGCTACCGCGTCGCGGTGCAGCGCCTCGAGGCCGCCGGCGAGTCGACGGTCGCCTTGCGGTACGGGCTCGGCCGCGCACTCCTCGCGACGGGCGCCGCGCACGAGGCCGTGGAGGTGATCGACGAGGTCCTGCAGGACGAGACGGCGGCCGGCGAGGCTCCCGGGTCGCGCGCGATCACGGTCGGTCTGCTCGCTCGCGCCTTCGAGCACGCCGAGGAGTGGGGGAACGCGCTGCGCGCCTGGGAGATCACCGCCGACCTGCACGAAGAAGCGGACGAACCCGCTCGTCGCGCCTCGGCACTCGTCGCGTGGGCCCAACTGCTCGGACGCCTCGGCGAGACGGACGAGTCGGTCGACACCCTGACCACGGCGGTCGAGGTCGCGCGAACCGACCCGGAGAACCGCGGGATGCTCGCGGACGCGCTGCACTCTCTCGCCCAGGTCAAGGCGTACCGGGGCGACGACGACGCTCTCACGCCCCTCGACGAAGCGATCGAGATCGGTCGCGCGGACGACGCTCCGTGGCTCGTCGCCGATCTGCTCGACACGCGCGCCCGGTTCCTCGCGAACGCGGGTCGGGTCGACGAAGCGGTGGCCTGCGCGCTGCAGGCGGCCGACGGGTTCCTCTCGGTCGGGGGCGTCCCGCAGGCGGGCGGTTCCGAATTCGTCGCCGCGCGCATCCTCCTCGGCGCCGAGCGCACCGAGGAAGCCGTCGCGGTCCTGCGTTCGGCGCTCGAGCACGCGGCCGACGAGGAGCAGCTGCGCCAGGCGGTGGCGATCGACCTCGGGGACGCGCTCGAGGGCCTCGGCCGCCACGGGGAGGCCGCGGAGGTCCGGAGCACCCTGCCCGCTTGACGCCCCGCGAAAAACGCGAAGACGGCGGCATCCAGAAAGGATGCCGCCGTCTTCTCGTCGGCGTCAGGCCGTGCGGATGAGCTTCTTGTTGACGAACTCGTCCGCCGCCAGCAGGCCCAGCTCCCGCGAGGTCCCGCTGCGCTTCACTCCGCCGAACGGGAGCTCCGGGGAGTCGGCGAGCACGAGGTTGACGTAGACCATGCCCGCCTCGAGTCGGTCGGCGACGCGCTCCGCCTGATCGGCATCCGTCGTGAACACGTAGGAACCGAGACCGAAACTCGTGTCGTTGGCGAGGGCGACCGCCTCGTCTTCGCCCGAGACGCGGTAGACCGTGCCGACCGGGCCGAAGAACTCCTCGCCGTACGCGTCCATGTCGCTCGTGACGCCGGTGAGGACCGTGCCCGGGTAGAAGGCGCCGTCGCGCGTGCCGCCGACCTCGATCTTCGCGCCCTGGGCGACCGCGCGCTGCACCTGCTCATCGAGGCGCTCAGCAGCGGCGAGCGACGACAGCGGGCCGAGAACCGTGTCCTCGGCGAACGGGTCGCCGACCTTCGCCTCGCCGAGGGCGGCGGTGAACTTCTCGAGGAACGCGTCGTAGAGGTCGTCGACGACGATGAAGCGCTTGGCGCCGTTGCAGGACTGGCCCACGTTGTCGAGACGCGCATCCACGGCGGCCTGGACCGCGGCATCCAGATCGTCGGTGGACAGGAGGATGAAGGGGTCGGAGCCGCCGAGCTCGAGCGCGACCTTCTTGAGGTGGCGGCCGGCGATCTCGGCGACCGCGGACCCGGCCCGCTCGGAACCGGTGACCGACACGCCCTGGACACGGCGGTCGGCGATGATGGTCGCCGCCTGGTCGTTGGTCACACGGACGTTGACGTACGCCCCCTCGGGGAGCCCCGCGTCGCGGTAGATCAGCTGGAGGGCCTCGGCCGACTCGGGGCACTGGGGCGCGTGCTTGAGGAGGATGGTGTTGCCCACCGCGAGGTTCGGAGCGGCGAAGCGGGCCACTTGGTAGTACGGGAAGTTCCACGGCATGATGCCGAGGAGCACGCCCAGGCCCGAGCGCCGGATCACCGCGGTGCCCTCGCCGAGGATGTCGATCGGGGTGTCGCCGGTGATCCTGTCGATGTTGTCGGCGTAGTACTCCGTGATGTCGGCGGCGAAGTCGACCTCACCGAGCGCGGCTTCGAGGGGCTTGCCCATCTCGCGCACGATGATCGCGGCGAGGTCGTCGCGACGCTCCCGGTGCAGCTCGGCGACGCGGCGCAGTCCCTCGGCGCGCTCGGCGGGCGCGGTCCGCGACCAGACGCGGAACCCGTCGTGGGCCGACGCGATGGCGGCTTCCACTCCGGCGTCGGACAGGGTGTCGTACTCGGCGAGGGTCTCGCCCGTGGCCGGGTTGACGACGGCGTAATCGCTCATGGGTGTCGGTCCGTTTCTGTCGTGGTGGGTGGTCGGTCAGGGACGTGCGGTGGCGCGGCGATCGCGGCGAGCGCTGGCGGGAGCGTCGATCGAGAGGGTCTCGCCCCGGAAGAAGGCCGGGCGGCGCACACGTTGCCAGACCATGATCGCCACTCCCAGCAGGATGATGGTCATTCCGAGGATGAAGACGAGTCCCACGCCGCCGATCTCGGAACCGCTGCCGTACTCGGGGTTCATGCTGTCGATCAGCGTGGTGACGAAGATGACGGCGAGGATCACCCCGCCCACGAGCGGGAACAGCAGCGTGAAGAAGACGTTGCGCACCGAGTCGAACCACTGCTTGCGGAAGTACCAGACGCACGCGAACGCGGTCAGCCCGTAGTAGAAGCAGATCATGATGCCGAGCGTGAGGATCGTGTCGCTGAGCACGTTGACGCTGACCACCCGCATGACGGCGTAGAACCCGGCGGCGACGATCGCCGAGACGATCGTGGCGTACCCCGGCGTGAAGAAGCGGGGGCTGACCTTGGCGAACCGCTCGGGCAGGGCGCCGTAGTGCCCCATCGCGAGGAGCGTGCGGGCCGGGCCGACGAAGGTGGACTGCAGCGACGACGCCGAGCTGGTCAGCACCGCGAGCGACACGAACGCCGCGAAGGGCCCGAGGATCGGGCCGGCCAGGGCGAAGAAGGCGTTGTCCTGGATGGACGGGTTGCCGAGTCCGAATTCCCCGTCGCCGATCCCGGCGAACATGATCATCGACACCGCGAGCAGCAGGTAGAGCGAGACGATCGTGAGAACCGTGATGGTCGCCGCGCGGCCGGGTGTCTTCTCGGGGTCCTTCGTCTCCTCGTTCATGGTGAGCGTCACGTCCCACCCCCAGAAGATGAAGATCGACAACGACACCCCTGCCGCGAAGGCGCTGAACGACGACACCGCGAACGGGTTGAACCACTCCCACGAGAAGGGCGTCGCGTCGAAGGCGTTGCCCTGCACCGCGTGGGTGATCGCCACCACCGCGAAGACGACGAGCACGAGGACCTGGAAGGTCACGAGGACGTACTGCAGCTTCTGCGTGGTCTGCATGTCGCGGTACGACACCACGGTGGCTCCGAGCACGAACAGCAGGCACACGACGATGTTGATGCCGAGGTTCGAGGCCAGATCGGCGATGCCGGGCTGGCCGGTGAGCTGCGAGATCAACAGGAACAGGAAGTCGACGGCGATGCCGGCGAGGTTCGACAGCACGATGATCGTGGCGGCGATGAGGCCCCATCCCGCCATCCAGCCGATCCACGGTCCGAAGGCCCGCGAGGCCCAGGTGAAGGACGTGCCGGAGTCCGGCATCCGGTTGTTCAGCTCGCGATAGCCGAAGGCGACGAGCAGCATCGGGATGAAGCCGACGAGGATGATCGCCGGCACCTGGACGCCCACCGCACCCACGGTCGGACCGATCGCGGCGGTGAACGTGTACGCGGGCGCGATGCACGAGATGCCGATGACGACGGCGCCGATGAGGCCGATCGTGCCGGCGCTCAGGCCCTTCTTCGACAGACCGCCGGCCTCACTGCCGGTGGCGGGTGCGGGTGCGGTCATGGCCGCGGTCCTTCCTGGACGGGAACGTCGGCACGACTTCGTGGCACGACGACGAGAGGAACGGGGAGTTCGTGCAGCATCTTCGCCGCGGTCGAGCCGAGGAAGAGGCGTCGCGGCTGGGCGAGCCGGCTGGAGCCGACGATCGCGAGCTCGGCGGGATCCCACGCGAGATCGCGCACCGCCTCTTCGATGCTGTCTCCGTCGGCGACGACGACCTCGGCGGCGACGTCGGCGGGAAGCTCGGCGCGAGCCTGTGCCAGCACTTCCTCGGAGTGCGCGGCACCCGCGATGCGGATCGCGCCCGTCTCGAGCCCCGCGGGCAGATCGACGGTCACGAGCGATAGAAGTCGAAGAGGAACGGATGCCGCTGCCGCGAGCTGCACACTCTCGTCGCGCAGTACGTCGGCTCCGGGTCGGCTGCCGATCGCGGCGGTGACCCGGCTGATGCCGAGCGCCGGGTCGATGAGGCGAGACCCCTCGGGAGCGAGGACGACGGGGACGTCGGAGGAGTGCAGCAGTTCCGACGCGACGGTCCCGAGACGGTGGCGGCCGCGGAGTCCCCCGTTCGCAGCGCCGACCACGATGTAGCCGGCACCGATCTCGTCGGCGAAGGCCACGAGACCCTCGGCGAACGAGTCGGCGTGACGGATGCGGGTGCGGTGGGGCACGGCATCCGGAATCCGACGCGCCGCGTCGTTCAACCAGCTCTCGGCCTGCTCGCGGATGTGGCGGGTGTAGGCCGCGTCCGGCGGGGTGATGACGCTGCGGGCGTCGCCGGGCAGGACCAGCGCGACCTCGAGCGGTGCCTCGATCGCGCGGGCGAGGCGGATGCCGAGGGCGAGGGCGTCGGCCCCGGTATCGGTCGCGGTGTACCCGACGACGACCGCGGCGCTCATCCGCGGGCTCGGTCGAGGATCTCGTCGGCGGCGCGGTGTCCCTGGCGGATCGCGCCGTCGACGTGCTGGTAACCGGCTCCGGCCATGTCGCTGCAGGCGAGGTGGATCGGGCCGACGGGCTCGCGCAGGTCGGCGCCGTAGCGGTGAAGGCCGCCCATGTCGAAGCTCGCGGCGTACGCACCGCGGGTCCACTCCTCGGTGCCCCAGTCGCTCTCGTAGTAGACGATCGGGTTCTTGGCCTCGGGCCCGTAGTAGTGCGACAGCGACTCGAGGATCTTCTCCTTGCGCTCCTCGGCGCTCAGACGGAAGAGGTCGTCGGCGTTCTGGTCGGAGACGAAGCCCACGAGGGTGCCGCGCTCGTCACCGTGATTGGTGTTGTCGTACGCCTCGTGCGACAGCTCGTAGGGGCTGAAGGCGGTGCCCGACAGGCCCTTGTCGCGCCAGAACGGCGTCTCGTAGACCGCGTGCACCTTGATGACGAAGCCCATCGAGATGTGCTGGTGCATCTGGTGCTGAAGACGCGGGAGCGGGGGCTCGAACGAGATGCGCGAGTACAGGACGGGAGCCAGCGCCAGGACGGCGAAGCGCGCGCGGACGGTGATCCCGTCGGCGATCGCCGTGACGCCGGCGGATGAGGACTTCGCCGCTTCGACGCGCGCGGTCAGGGCGCGAAGGTCGTCGACGCGCCGACCGGTCGCCGTGTCCGCGGCGCGCTCCGGCGTCGTGGTCTCGGCGCCCCAGATGAGCCGGCGCACCGGCTGGTTCAGGAAGACGTCGTCGCCCAGGCGCTCGGCGAGCAGCTCGGGAACCTGCTGCAGGCCGCCCGTGACGCGCTTGTCGAGGATGAAGTCGGCGTCGACGAGGTGCGAGTACGAGCCCGCGGACGAAGCCATCAACAGCGACTGAAGGAGCGAGAAGGTGTGCGTGGGCTTGGTCAGCATCGCCGATCCCGTCGCGAACGCGAGGTTGCGCACCGCTTCGTCGTCGTCGGTCTGCTCGCGGAGCCACGCGTCCCACGAGATCTTGTCCCACTCGGCGGCTTTCGGGTGCGCCCACGGACGGTCCGGGTCGATCTCGGCGACCATGGCATCCAGGCGCGCGGTGATCTCGTCGATGACGCGCTCGGTCTCGGGAGCGACGGGGAACATCTCGCCCGTGAAGCGCTTGGCCACGCCGTCCGGACCCACGTAGACGCTGTCGCCCTCGCGGTAGCGGCTGTAGGTCTCGAGCCCGAGGTCGGCGACCGTGTCGATGAGCGCCGTCTGATCGGGCGAGACCCACTGGCCGCCCAGCTCGAGCATCGCGCCGTCGATCACGTCGGTCCACAGGCGCCCGCCCACGCGGTCACGCGCTTCGAGGACAGCGACCGAGAGGCCGGCCTTGCGCAGGTCGTTCGCGGCGGTGAGGCCGGCGGCACCGGCTCCGATGACGACCACGTCACGGGTGATCTCGTCCATGAGCTCTTCTCTCTTCTCGTTCACGTCTGTGTGTTGCACCGGCGGAGGCCGGGGGGCCCGCCGGCCCCGGCGGCGGCGGAGTCGGGTCGACGCCGCCGCCGGGACGTTCGTCAGTTGCGGGCGAGGGCAGCCTCGACGATGTCGAGACCCTCGTTCAGCAGCTCGTCGCCGATCGACAGCGGCGGGAGGAACCGGATGACGTTCCCGTAGGTCCCGCACGTGAGCACGATGACGCCCTCGGCGATCGCGGCCTTGGCCACGGCCGCGGTGAGCGCAGCGTCGGGCGCGCCGGTCGCCGGGTCGACGAACTCGGCCGCGATCATCGCGCCGTGTCCACGGACGTCCCCGACGCGCGGGTCCTTCGCCTGCAGGTCGTGCAGGCGGGCCTTCAGGAGCGTGCCGATCTCTCGGGCGCGCTCGACGAGCCCCTCGTTCTCGAAGGCGTCGATGGATGCCAGAGCCGCGGCGCACGCGATCGGGTTGCCGCCGTAGGTTCCTCCGAGTCCGCCCGTGTGGGTGGCGTCCATGATCTCGGCGCGGCCGGTGACGGCGGCGAGGGGAAGGCCGCCCGCGATGCCCTTGGCTGTCGTCACGAGGTCGGGGACGATGCCGAACAGCTCGGAGGCGAACATCGCGCCCGTGCGGGCGAAGCCGGACTGGACCTCGTCGGCGATGAAGACGACGCCGTTGTCGCGGCACCAGTCGACGATCGCGTTGAGGAAGCCGTCGGCCGGGACGATGAAGCCGCCCTCGCCCTGGATGGGCTCGATGATGACGGCGGCGAGGTTCTCGGCGCCGACCTGCTTCTCGATGAGGCTGATGGCCTTGGCGGCGGCCTCGGGGCCGGAGAGGCCGTCGCGGAAGGGGTACGACAGGGGCGCGCGGTAGACCTCGGCGGCGAAGGGGCCGAAGCCGCTCTTGTACGGCATGTTCTTGGCGGTCAGCGCCATCGTCAGGTTGGTGCGGCCGTGGTACGCGTGGTCGAAGGCGACGACCGCCTGACGACCGGTGTGCTTGCGCGCGATCTTCACGGCGTTCTCGACGGCCTCGGCACCCGAGTTGAACAGCGCGCTCTTCTTGGCGTGGTCACCGGGGGTGAGACGGTTGAGCGCCTCGGCGACCGCGACGTACGAGTCGTAGGGCGAGACCATGAAGCACGTGTGGGTGAAGGCGGCGACCTGGTCCCGGACGGCCTTCACGACGGCGGGGTGCGCGTTGCCGACGCTCGTGACAGCGATGCCCGAGCCGAGGTCGATCAGGGAGTTGCCGTCGGCGTCGACGACGACTCCCCCACCCGCGGCGACGGCGTGGATGGGCACGGTGTGCCCGACCCCGGATGCCACGGCGGCGGCCTTGCGGTCGAGCAGCTCCTGCGAGCGGGGGCCGGGGATGGCGGTGACGAGGCGGCGCTCCTGGGCGAGCGAGGGACCGCCGACGGTGGGGAGGGTGTCGAGGCTCATGGCGGCGATGCTACGGACGGCGCGCAACGCGGTGCACTCTCCCCCCTGTACAGTCACTCGCACTGCCATATACGTCTCGTACAGGAGCATCGATGCCCGACTCCGCCGTCTCGCCGCCGAGCCTGCGCGCCCTCCTCGCGCGCGGCGATCTGCACCTGCGTCTCGCCGTGGACGAGGCCGAGCTCCCCGCCGGGAGCGTCGATCGCCCGGTGCGGTGGGTGCACTCGAGCGACCTCGCCGATCCGACGCCGTTCCTCAGCGAGGGTCTCGTCCTCCTGACGACCGGGACGCAGTTCGCCTCCGACGACGATTACGCCGCCTACGTGGGGCGTCTGCGGGCGCGGGGCGTGCGCGCCCTCGGCTTCGGAACGGAGGTCGTGCGTGACGGCATCCCGTCCGGCCTGACCGACGCGTGTCTGGCGGCGGGGATGCCCCTGTTCGAGGTGCCGTACCGCACGCCCTTCATCGCGGTGGCCCGTGCCGGCGCTGAGGCGATCGCGGCCGACGCGTACGCCCGCCGCAGCTGGTCGCTCGCCGCCCAGCGCGCGGTCTCTCTCGCCGCCCTTCGCCCCGACGGACTCTCGGCCACCCTCGCCGAGCTCTCGCGGCAGCTCGACTGCTGGGTCGGGCTCTTCGATGCGGCCGGAGCCCTGCGCACCGCGCACCCGGCGGGCTCGCTCGCCGACGCGGCCGTCGACGGCGTCGCGGCCGAGGTCGAGACGATGCTCCGCCGCGGAACCCGCGCGGCCTCGACGCTGCGAGTCGACGATGTCTCGGTCAGCGTCCAGACGCTGGGGCGCGGGGGGAACCTGCGCGGGGCTCTCGCCATCGCCGCGGACGACCTCGACCACGAAGCGCGAAGCGTCGTCACGGCTGTCGTCGCGATGGCGGCCCTCGCGCTCGAGCAGCAGGACGGTTTGGGCCGGGCGATCGGCACCTTCCGCGCCGGGCTCGTCCAGGCGCTCGGGAGCGACGACCCCGGGCTCGCGCGGCGCGCCGCCCGAGACCTCTTCGGGCCGCTGCCCACCGCCCCCGTCGTGGTCGGGCTCACCCCGGCGGCGCTGTCGCGCTCGACCGCGATGACGGAGTGGCTCGAGATGCGCGCGCACGAGCGACGCGGCGAACTCTTCTTCGGCCGCGGCGACGACGGGCTCGTCATCGTGGTCCCCACGGGGGCGACGGGCATCCTCGCCGAGATCGCCGACCGTTTCGAGACCGTCGTCGGATCCTCCGCCCCGACGGGGTACGACGGGTTCTCGCGCGCCGTGACCCAGGCCCGCACCGCGCGCGACCGGACCGCGACGCCCGGTGTCGCCGACTTCACCGACACCGCGCGCGCGGGTCTGCTCGCGGCCCTCGGCTCGGAGGCCGCCCGCACCGTCGCGGCCGGGGCCCTCGCTCCGCTCCAGCAGTACGACGCCGAGCAGGGGTCGGCGCTGCTCGAGACGCTCGACGCCTGGCTCGCGCACGACTGCTCGCACGAGGCGACGGCCCAGGCGCTCGGCATCCATCGCCACACCGTGCGGGCGCGGATCGCTCAGGCCGAACGGGTGCTGGGTCGTGACCTGTCGTCGTTCTCGGCCCGCGCCGAGCTGTGGGCCGCGCTGCGGTTGGCGGAGTAGGGCGGGGCCGTCGGGCACCGGACCAACGGGCGGGGGCTGGGGCCGAGCCGTCAGGCGGAGTTCGGTCCAGGGCGTCAGGTCGGGGGGCGGGCCGTCAGGCGGAGTTCGGGCGGGGGCTGGGGCCGGGCCGTCAGGCGGAACTCACACCCGACACACCGAGATCCCGGCATCCCGAACCGGCATGTCGCCCACGACCTCCGCACGACGGCACAGGATGCCACGGACCGACGCGGCCGCCGCGGTCGCCCGCTCGGCCCGAGCCGTCAGGCGGAACCCACACCCGACACGCCGAGATCTCGGCATCCCGAAGCGGCGTGTCGACCACGACCTCCGCACGACGGCACAGGATGCCGAGGACCGACGGGCCCGAGCCGTCAGGCGGAACCCACACCCACACGCCGGGATCCCGGCTTCCCGAACCGGCGTGTCGGCCACGACCTCCGCACGACGGCACAGGATGCCACGGGCCTACGGGCCGGGGAACGTCAGCCCGCGTCGCCGAGGTTGTCGGAGAGGATCTCGAGCACGCGGGACCGCGAGAGGTCGGCCTCGCCGGCGCGGACGGCGGCCACCGCGTCGACGAACGCCTCGGCGAACACCGCGTGCGCGATGCGGGAGGTGTGTTCGAGCTCGTCGCGGAACGTGCCACCCGACGCGAGCACGAGGGAGAGGTCGGCGCGCTCGGTCAGCGGCGAGGCCGAGAACGACGTCAGGGCGATCACCCGCGCCCCCGCGGCACGCGCGGCGGACGCCGCGCGCAGGCTCGCCTCGTTCGCCCCCGAGCCGCTGATCACGACGCACACGTCCTCGGGAGCGAGGTGCCGGGCCGCGATCTGCTGCCCGATCGGGTCGCCCACGGTCTCGGCCGGGCGGCCCACGGCGGTCAGACGCATCGCGAGGTCGGTCGCGACCGGTGCCGAGAGGCCGCTGGCCACCACCAGCAGCCGCCGGGCGGCGACGACCGCGGCGACGGCGTCCGAGACCCCCTCGGCATCCAGCAGACTCGTGACCGCCCGCAGGTCGTCGGCGATGCGATCGATCGCGGAACGGATGCCGCCGAGCGCGCCATCCTGTGCGACCGGGGCGACCGCCCGGCGACCCCGTTCGGCGGCGAGCGCCACGCGCAGTTGCGGATACCCGCGGTATCCGAAGGTCTGGCACGCGCGGACGACCGAGGAGCGCCCCACGCCCACGCGGTCGGCGATCTGCTGCGCGGTGAGCTCGATGACGGCATCCGGATCGTCGACGATGAGGTCGGCGACGCGGCGCTCGCTCGGCTGCAGGGAGTTGCGCACCGCGGCGATGCGCGCGGTGACGGGCACCTCAGCGGACACGGGGACCTTCCATGATGCGGCGACGGATGCGACCCGACACGGCGTCGATCGCGACGGTGACGACGACCACGACGATCAGGAGCATCCCCACCGTCGACCACTCACGGTACTGGGTGTACGAGGTGAGCATGTCGCCGATGCCGCCCACCCCGATCAGGCCCAGGACGGCCGACGCGCGCACGTTGATCTCGAAGCGGTACAGCCAGAACGAGAAGAACGTCGGCGCCACCTGCGGCCAGACTCCCCAGCGCAGCACCTGCGCGGTCGATCCGCCGGCGGCCCGCGCCGCCTCGATGGGGCCGGGGGCGACGTTCTCGACCGCCTCGTAGCCCCACTTTCCGAGCGTTCCCACTCCCCCGACCGCGAGGGCGAGTGCGCCGGTGAGAGGGGTGAGGCCGGTGACCGAGAGGATGATGATGGCGAAGACGAGTTCGGGCACGGCACGCACGAGCGAGAAGACGAAGCGCAGGGCGACCCGCACGGGCGCGGGTCCGAAACCGCGCGCCGCGATGAGCGAGAGCGGGGTGGCGATCAGGATGCCGAGCACCGTGCCGATCCACGCCATCTCGACGCTGCGCCACGTCTGCCAGAGCGCCTCGGGCAGCTTCGCCCAGTTGGGCGAGAGGAACATCAACCCGAGGTAGCGGACGATCTCGGCGGGGAGCTCGCCGAGCCGCGACCACGTGATGTCGGCCGACCAGAAGGCCGCGATCACGATGACGCTGACCGCGACCCACGACAGGGTGCGAAGCGGCCGACGCCGGCGCGCGGGCACGGCGAGCGCCGCGGGGCGGGCGGGGGCGAGGACGGTCATACGAGCCTCCGGCGGATCGCGTCGCTGACGGTGTCGAGCACCACGACGATCACGAGAATCTCGAGGATGACGAGAGACAGCTGGTCGTAGCGGTAGAAGGTGCGCACCGCGTCGATGAGGAGGCCGATGCCGCCCGCGCCGACGAGTCCGAGCACCGTGGACGCGCGGACGTTGAGCTCGAAGACGTACAGCGTCTGCGAGACGAACGTGGGCCAGGTGTCGGGCAGCGCGATCGTGCGGTTGATCTGCGTCTGCGAGCCGCCCGCGGCGCGCCCGGCCTCGAGCGGGCCGGCGTCGGTGGCGTCGATCGACTCGGACACGAGCTTCACGACGATGCCGACGTTGAACAGCACGAGCGCCAGGATGCCCGGCAGCGCCCCGACCCCGACCATCGCGACGAGCACCGCCGCGTAGACGAGCTCGGGCACCGCGCGGATCACGTTCAGGATGCCGCGCACGAGAGCCCGCGTCGGGGTGAACGGATTGGTGGGCCGCGCGGCCCAGAAGCTCACCGGCAGCGAGATCGCCGCCCCGACGGCCGTGCCGATGACGGCCATCTGCAGCGTCTCGAGGATCGGGCCGACCGTGCGGGGGAAGAACGTCCAGTCGGGGGTGAGCAGTTCGACGATGCGGAGTGCGCCCTGCTGCCAGTTGCGCGCGATCGCGGCGAGGTCGAGACCGACACCGACCCCCGGCAGGCACATGACCGCCGTGACCGCGACGATCACGAGCGCGGCGGTCCACGGCATCCATCGTCCTCTCGGACGCGGAGGAACGGTGAGGGAGGTCATCGCTCGAGCCGATCGGCCGCGGTCACCGAGCGACCGTAGATCTCGGCGAAGTCGGCATCGGTGGCGGATGCCGCGGGCCCGTCATACACGATCTCTCCGGCGCGCATGCCGATCATGCGCGTGCCGTACTCGCGGGCGAGATCGAGCAGGTGCAGGTTCACGAGCACCGTGATGCCCAGGTCGTCGTTGATGCGGCGCAGGTCGTTCATCACGCCGCGCGCGGTGGGCGGGTCGAGGCTCGCGACGGGTTCGTCGGCGAGGACGATGCGCGGCTGCTGCGTGAGCGCGCGGGCGATCGCGACGCGCTGCTGCTGGCCGCCGGAAAGCGCCGAGGCGCGGTCCCAGACCTTGGGCAGCATCCCGACTCGGTCGAGCGCCTCGAACGCGAGCTCGCGATCCTCGGGCCGGTACGCGCCGAGGAGCGTGCGCCACAGCGGGGTGTGCGCCAGGCGGCCGACGAGCACGTTGTTGAGCACGCTCGTGCGCCCCGCGAGGTTGAAGCTCTGGAACACCATGCCGATGTGCCCGCGCGTCTCGCGCAGTCGCCGCCCCGAGGCGCCGTCGATGCGGCGTCCACCGACCTCGACCGAGCCCGAGGTCGCCGGCACGAGGCCGTTGATCGTGCGGATGAGCGTCGACTTGCCCGAGCCCGAGAGCCCCACGACGGCGACCAGGTCGCCCGGGGCGATGTCGACGCTCACGTCGCGCAGCCCCATCGTGCCGTTGGGGTAGCGCACCGAGACACCGTCGAGACGGATGCCCCAGGGCGCCGAGGTCTGAACCTCGACGCCCCGGGTCGCAGAACCGGTGGTCACTGGAGTCCGAGCTCCTGCGCGGCGCGGGCGACGACGTCGAGCGACGAGGGGTCGGCCGGGGCGAGCTTGGTGATCGAGTACACGGCCTTGAGCGCGGCGGAGCCCTCGTCAGTCGCGGAGTACTCCTCGAGAGCCGTGGAGATCTTCTTCTGCAGGTCGGGCGAGAGGTCCTTCGACACGGCGACGCCATCGTTGGGGATCTCATTGGTCAGGCCGAAGACGACGACCTTCTGGCCCACGTCGGGCTTGTCCTTCTGCACGAGCGTGCGCGCGTCCCAGAAGCTGAAGCCGACCTCGGCGTCGCCGTTGTACACCGCGAGCACCGAGGCGTCGTTGGCGGTGACGGGCACCTTCTGGAAGCCGCTGTCGATGTCGACGCCGGCCTCCTTCAGCGCGAGCATCGGGTAGATGTACCCGGCGGGCGAGCCGGGACCGAGCACGGCGACCTTGGCTCCCGCGATCTTGGTGATCGAGTCGAGCCCGGCCGGGCCCTTCAGCGCGTCGGCGCCGTTGCAGAAGCTCATGCCGTCGCGCTCGACGACGGGCGTCGAGCAGTACTTGTCGGGGTTGTTCGTCATGAACTGGCCGGGGTAGGTGATGTTGCCGTTGCGCTCGGTCTGGAGGACGACCGACGCGCCGTAGCGGTCGTTGGCCTGCCAGAGCTGCAGCGACGGCAGGAAGCCGATCTGGGCCTGGCCCGCACCCATGGCCTCGACGGCGGCCTGGTAGTCCTTCGACACCACACCGGTGACCGGGATGCCGAGCTTCTCGGTGAGCATGTCGGTGAGGGGCTTCGCGGTGTCGACGAGGTTCGCCTGATCCTGGGAGGGGACGAGGGCGAGCACGAGCGAGCTCGGGTCGGCGGCAGGCTCGGACGCGGCACCGGCGGCGCCGGAGCACCCGGCGAGCGAGACGGAGGCGAGGGCTGCCGCGGCGAGGGCCGTGGCGAGACGGAGACGACGAGTGTTCATGATTCCTTCTGCGGGTCGGGTGGAGATCAGGCGGAGAACGGAAGACGGGCGGCCTGCACCCACTGGGCGAGCGCCGGCAGGAGCTCGTCGAGGGTGTCGGCGCGGTAGGTGGGGTGGGCGGCGGGGTCGGGGTAGCCGCCGACGAGGGCGGTCGCGTGGCCGCGGGCGTGCGCGGGTACGAGGTCGTTGCGCCAGACATCGCCGATCGTGAGCACGGGGGTGCCCGCCTCGAGGCTGTCGAGCAAGGCCTCGAGCCCCGCGGGCTTGGCCGCGTCGGTGACGATGCGGTCGAACAGTCCCGCCAGGCCGAGCGAGGCGAGGGCCTCGTCGAGCCGGGTCGCCGGCGCGTTCGTGACGAGGAGGCGCTCGGCATCCGTGGTCCGGAGGAACTCCGCGAGGCCGGCGGCGACCGCGACGGGCGCGTCAGGGGTGCCGAGCTGGGCGCGACTGGCGGTGTAGGCGGCGGCGAGCGCGTCGTCGCCGATCCCCTCGGCCTCGGCGACGCGGCGGACGACGTCGTAACCGTCGATCGCGTCGCCCGAGGGCTCCGCGAGGCGAGCGGCCACGGCGGAGACGAGGGCGTCGGCGGATGCCGCGTGCGCGGCGACCGCGCGGGCATAGGCCAAGAGGGGGCCGTCGCCGAGGGCGACGGTACCGTCGAAGTCGAAGATGAGGACGGGGCGAGGCAAGGAAGCTCCTGTCGTGGACGTTGCGTCCATGATGCGCTCCAAATGTGGACGGAATGTCCACGTCAGATGAACGCCGTGTAAACGATGCGCGGGAGCGTCGTAGCGTGGAGCGGTGCAGACCCTCGACGCCGCCGCGCACCTCGCCGTCTCCGACCCCGCGTCCGCGATCGACTCGCTCCCCTGGCTCGCCGCCGCCCTCGCCGACGACCGCACCGCCGGGCGCTTCGACGCGTGGGGACGTTCGACGGTGATCGATGAGAACATCGGGGCGGCCGTGCTCCCCCGCGGGGTGTTCGACGAACTGCACGAGCGGGCGGGCCTCGCGGCGGAGTGGCCGATCGGCAACGCCGGGGTGCTGCACGTCTACGGCTATCTGCTCTCGACGACGCCCACCCCGTACGGCTTGAAGCGCGAGCGGTGGCTGTCGGGCGAACTGGAGCGCGCGTGCGGGCTCGAGACCGGGGCGCTGCTGCCCTGGGCGCCGCCGGAGACGCTGCTGTCACGCGCGACCGCGGCGGCCTCGACCCTGCTGGCCCGCGCCGACGCCGTGACCGAGGAGTTCGGGGGCCGCACGGCACGGATCGCGCTCGGCGTCCCGCTGCCCGACGGCTCCGTGGCTCTGGCGTACGCCGTCGACGGGCGGATCGTCACGATGTTCCCGGTGGCCGATCCCGGCGGCGTGCGGGCGGGCCTGGGCGCCCCGCGGCTGAGGTGGAACGCGGCCTGACCGGCCCTCGGGGACCGTCAGGCGGAGTTCGCCGCCGACACGCCGGGCCACGGCATCCCCAACCGGCGTGTCACCCACGGACTCCGCACGACGGCACGGCTGCCCCGGCCCGTCGCGAGCCGGACGAACCGGAACAACGGCACACCCGCCGACGGTCAGGCGCCGACGTCAGCAGCCGCAGCTCTCCCGCACCAGCACCCGGGGCTCGAACACGACGTCGAACGGGCCGCCGGCGGGCGGGGCCCCGGCCGCGCCCGCGAGGATCCGCGCGGCGGCTCGCCCCATGGCCTCCATCGGCTGGCGCACGGTCGTCAACGGCGGACTGGTCAGGCGCGAACCGAGCGTGCCGTCGAAGCCCGTGACGATCACGTCCTCGGGCACGCGCACCCCCTCGGCCGCGAGCACGTCGAGCAGCGTGAACGCGTTCTGATCGGTCGCGCAAACGAAGGCCTGCGGCATCCGCCCGTCCGCGATCAGCGCCCTCACCTGCGGCACCAGGTCGTCTTGGCCGCGGACCGTCGCGTCGACGATCTCGGGACGGCTTCGGATGCCACGGGCCTCGAGCTCCGTGATCATCGCGTCGCGTCTCTCCACGGCATCCGTCGCTTCCAGACGCCCCACGAACGCGAGGTCGGTCGCGGCGTGCTCATCGACGAGGTGGGCGACGAGCGCGCGCATCCCGCGGGCGTTGTCGACGCGGACCCGGTGGTGCGCGTCGTCGGCCGGTGCGGCGCTGAACAGCACGATGGGGATGCTCAGGGAATGCCGGGCGAGGGTCGGCGCGGTCTGCGGGGAGGGGAAGATCGCCAGCCCGTCGACGCGCCCGACGGTGTCGGCGACCGAGACGTCGGCATCCGATCCGCTGCTCAGCATCACCGGGCGTCCGAGCGCCCAGCACTCCAGCTCGAAGCCGCGCTGCACCTCGTCGACATACAGGGGGAAGGCCCGCGGGTCCGACAGCACGTCGTCGTCGGTCTGATCCCAAGGGATCACTCCCCCGGTGTCGAGCGGCGGGGACTGCATGCCGCTCAGCGGTTGTGCGAGGGGGTCGGCGCGTTCGAGCAGCAGGTCGAAGGCGTGCAGGCCCAGCGTGCCGGTCCGCCCCCGCGCGAGCCCCCGGGCGGCGCCGCTGGGGGCGTACCCCAGGCGCCGCGCCGCGTCGAGCACCCGTTGCCGCGTGGCGTCGCTGAGCTTGTCGGGACGACGGAACGCGAACGACACCGACGCGATCGAGACGTTCGCCTCGCTCGCGACGTCGTACACGGTCGGTCGTCGCGTCGTCTGCCCCTCAGCCATGAGCCGCCCTTACCCCCTCTGCCCCACGGTCGCCGGCTCCTCCAGCTCGAGCCCGTGGTGCACGGGGAAGACGGGGTCGCCGGTGTCCGACGGTACATCCTCGCGCGACGAACGCACGGCATCCATCGACCGGGGGATCTCGATCGGCAGGCGCCCGCGCGGGGGCACGCGGCCGGTGAGGGCGTCGAGCACGGCCGCGGCCGAGCTTCCATAGTCGGCGACGATCGCCGCGGCGTGATCCACGAACGGGGTCAGGATCGCCGGCCGGTCCAGGTTCACGACGAGAACGAGAGGACAGGATGCCGCGATCTGCTGCAGCCGGTACACGAGGCCCGGCGCGAACTCGAGGGAGCCCTGGTGGAACCACGCTTCGAGGAAGAGGTCGTCGCGCGGCTCGAACGGCGCGCCGATGCGGACGAGCGCGAGATCGGCCTCGGCGGGGTCGGTGACGACGCTGCCCAGCTCGGCGACGTCGTCGGTGCGGAAGCCCTCGACGTACACCGCGCCGGTGGGACGCAGCGGCAGCACGCCGCCCTCGTTCACGAGCACGGTGAGCGAGCGCGCCTGCGCCCGCTCCCCCAGGGCCCGGAACTCGGCGTTGCCGACGATCCGCTCGGCCTCGTCGACGTCGACGTACGGGTCGTCGAACAACCCGAGCTGGAACTTCACCCGCAGGAGGCGCCGCGCCGACGCGTCGATGCGCTCCTCGGACACCCGGCCCGAGCGGACGAGGTCGACGAGCATCTCGACGCACTCCTCCCCGCCGAACTGGTCGCTCCCGGCATCCAGGATCTTCTCCATGCGCTCCACCGCGGAGAGGTGCTCGACTCCCCACGCGCGGGCGGGCAGAACCTGGTCGCCGACGTGATTGTCGTTCACGAGCTCCCAGTCGGTGACGACGACGCCGTCGTATCCGAGCTGTTCGCGGAGCAGCCCCGTGATGATCTGCCGGTTGTACCCGAAGCCGACCTCTTCGATCGGCTGCCCGTCGACCTCGAGGCCGACCGGCATGCCGTAGTACGGCATCATGCCCGCGGTGCCGCGACGGATCGCCTCGCGGAACGGCTCGAGGTGATAGTCGAACATGCCGCCGGGGTAGACCTGCTCGCGCCCGTAGGGAAAGTGCGCGTCCTCGCCGTCCAGCTGCGGCCCGCCGCCCGGGAAGTGCTTGGTGGTGCAGGCCACACTGTCGGGTCCGAGCTCGTCGCCCTGGAAGCCCTGCAGGTAGGCAGCGGTGAACTCGGTGACCCGCGCGGCATCCTGGCCCAGGGTCTGCGCCTGCCGCCCCCACCGCGGCTCGGTGGCGAGGTCGATCTGGGGGTGCAGGGCCGCGCGGATGCCGACCGCGACGTACTCGCGGCGGGCGACCTCGGCGAACTCGCGCACGGTCTCGACGTCGTCGAGGGCGGCGAGCCCCAGCCCCTCGGGCCACTGCGAGAAGGGACCCGCAGAGAAGGCCACGCCCGTGTTCTCGACGAAGGCGTGACGCGGATCGGTGCTGATCGTGACCGGGATGCCGTGCGGCGTCGTCTCGGCGAGAGCCTGGAGGTTGTTGTTCCAGGTCGCCGCCTGCCGGGCGGTGCGGATCGCGTGCACGTTGAAGTGGTTCATGTTCTTGTGCACGACGACCGTCGTCGTCGGCGACTTCGAGATCTTGCCGGGGGCCTCGAGCACCTCGCCGTCGTCGCCGACCTCGATGACGGTCTGAAACATCAGCCCGATCTTCTCCTCGAGGCTCAGGCGGCCGAGGAGGTCCTCCGTCCGCTCGTCGACGCTGAGGGTCGGGTTCTCGTACGGGTCCATCACGCCGTTGCCGTTCAGGTCGCGGAAGCGCGTGCCGTCGGGCGCGGTGAGGAAGCGGGCGGAGGTCATGCGGGGGATCCTTTCGGGGCCGCCGGTGCGCGGACCGGCGGGAGCTCAGGGGCGGGGAGGGCGGGGCGGGCGCGCGGGCACGCCCCACGCCTCACTTGAGGCCGGTCGAGGCGATGCCCTGGATGAAGTAGCGCTGCAGGAAGACGAACAGCAGGATGATCGGCGCGATGACGAGCACCGAACCCGCCAGCAGCAGGCCGTAGTTCGTCGCGCTCTGCCCGGTCGAGTACAGCGACAGCGCGACGGGAAGGGTGTACTTCGCCTCGGTCTGCGCCGCCACGAGCGGCCAGAGGAAGTTGTTCCACGAGGCGAGGAAGGTCAGGATGCCGAGCGTCGCCAGCGGCGGCCCGCACAGCGGCATGACGATCCGGGCGAAGATCCGCAGCTCCCCCGCGCCGTCGATGCGCGCGGCCTCGAGAAGCGGATCCGGGATGCCGAGCATGAACTGCCGCATCAGGAAGACGCCGAGCGGGGTCGTGACGAACGGCAGGATCAGAGCGGCGTAGCTGTCGACGAGGCCGAGCGAAGACACCATCACGAACAGCGGGACGAAGGTGACGACGCCCGGGACCATCAGGGTCACCATGACGACGACGAACAGCGCCTTCTTGCCGGGGAAGTCCATCTTCGCCAGCGCGTAGCCGACCATCGAGCAGAACACGAGGTTGCCGGCGACGGTGAACAGCGCCACCACGATGCTGTTGCCGAAGAACTGGCCGAAGTTCAGCTGACCGAACCAGGCGCCGAAGTTCTCCCACGTGAACTCCTGCGGCCACCACGTCGGCGGACGCTGCAGGATCTCGCGCTGCGTCTTGACCGAGCCCAGCAGCATCCAGGCGAAGGGCAGGATCCAGACGATCAGGCCGACAACCAGTACGCCGTAAGTGAGTGCGCGACCGGGGGTGACGCGATTCTCGGAGCGGCGGCGGCGGCGCTGCGGCTCGACGGTATCCGCGACCACGGCCGGAGCCGCGGGGGACGTGAGTGTCATGGCATCCTCCCTCAATCCTTCGAGCGCAGCACGCGGAACTGCACCAGGCTGAGCAGCGCGATCGCCAGGAACAGCAGGTAGCTCGCGGCCGAGGCCGTGCCGTACTGCCCGAAGCCGAACTGCTTGAACGTGTAATAGGCCACCGAGAGGGTGGAGTTGAGCGGGCCGCCCTGGGTCATCACGAACGCTTCCTCGAAGAACTGCAGGAACCCGACCGAGATGAGCACCGCACCCAGAAGCAGCGTCGGGCGCAGCAGCGGGAGCGTGATCGAGGTCAGGCGCCGCCACGACGAGGCGCCGTCCATGAGGGCGGCCTCCTTCACGTCGGTGGGGATCGCCTGGAGCCCCGCGAGGAAGATCACCATCAGGGTGCCGACGTTGCGCCAGACCGCCATCGCGATGAGCGAGGGAAGCGCGGTGCGGGTGTCGTTGAGCCAGTCCGGACCCTGGATGCCGATGATCGCGAGCGCCGAATTGAGCAGGCCTTCGGGCTGCAGGATGTAGCGCCAGACGACCGCGACAGCGACGATGCTCGTCACGACCGGGGCGTAGAAGCCGACGCGCAGGATCGAGACGAAGCGTCCCTTGCTGGCGTTGAGCGCGAGCGCGAGAGCCAGCGCGATCGCCATGGTGACCGGGATGCCGACGACGACGAACGTCGCGGTCACGCCCAGCGAGGTGAGGAACACCGGGTCGCCGAGCACCGAGAGGTACTGCTCGAGCCCGACGAAGTTGACCGCGAACGGCGAGCGGATGTCGCGCGCCGTGAAATCGGTGAACGACATCGCGAACGAGCCCACGATCGGCACGACCATGAAGACCGCGAAGACCGCGACGAACGGCAGGGCGAAGCCCCACGCGACCCATCCCTGGCGCCGGCGGCGGCTCGATCCCCCGCCGGCGCGGGCGCGACCGGACGCACGACGCGTTCCGGTCGCGCCCACGACTGCCTGCGTCATGATCTCAGCCCAGGCCCAGCTGGTCGGCGGTGGCCTGGAGCTCCTTGAGACCGTCGGCCGGCGACTGCTGGCCGAGGCGGATCTTCTCGAGCATCGCGTCACCGGCCGCGGCGACCTGCACCCAGGTCGTGACGGCGGGCACCGACTTGGCGGTCTCGAGCTGGGTGCCGAAAGCGGCGAGGGTCTTCGACGAGGCCAGGGCGTCGGACTTCCAGGCATCCTGGACGGCCGGGAGGTCACCGGTCGCCTCGTACCAGGCGGCCTGCGTCTCGGGCTCGGTCAGCCACTGCACGAGCTTCCAGGCGCTGGCGGCGTTGTCGGAGTTGTCGAAGACGGCGAGGTTGGCACCGCCGCTGAACGAGGTGGACGACTTCTTCGCGGGCAGCACCGCGGTGGAGATCTTGTCGCCGAAGCCTTCGCCGCCGAGGTCGTTGAGCAGACCGATGAACGCCGGCCCGTCGATGAACATCGGCGTGTTGCCCGAGACGAAGTCCGCCTCCTGCGCGCCGGCCGAGCGGTCGGCGGCGGGGTTGGCGATGCCGTCGGTGTAGAAGCTCTGGTAGTAGTCGAGTGCCTCGACGGTCTCGGGGGTGTCGAGGGTCCAGGTCGAGCCGTTCTCGAGCTCGGCACCGTTCGACCACGGCATCCAGAGGTTCCCCTGGAACGAGTCGTTGCCGGCGGGGAGACGGATGCCGTAGTCAGCCCCGCCCTTGGACTGCATGTCGGCGGCCATCTGCTTCAGCTCGTCCCACGTGGTGGGCGCCTGGTTCCAGCCGGCCTGAGCGGCGATGTCGGTGCGGTAGTAGAGCACGCGGGTGTCCACGTACCACGGCACGCCCGTCGCGCGGTCGTCGATCATCGTCGAGTCGATCGCGCCGGGGAAGATGCCGTCGGTGGAAAGGTCGGTGGGGACCGTCTGCAGCGCGTCGCCGAAGTCGGCCATCCAGGTCGACCCGACCATGGCGAGGTCGGGGGTGTTGCCACCGGCGATCGCGGTCTGGAACTTGCTGTAGGCCGCATCCCACGGAACGGGCGTGACGTCGACGGTCACACCGGGGTTGGCCTCTTCGAAGGTCTTCACGAACTCGGGCAGCGCCTCGCCCTCGGCGCCCATCGCCCACATCGTGAGCGTGCCCTCGGCCTTGGCGTCACCGATCGTGCCCGCCTCGCTCGGACCGGAACCGGTGTCGGAGGTGCGCCCACAGCCGGTGAGGGCGATCGCCGCGGCGGCGATCACGGCCACGGCGCTCCATCGGGTCTTCTTCATCGTGTTCCTCCTCGAACAGGCACCCGTCGTCGGGTGCTCCTTCCGTGCGTCGTGTCGAGTTTAAGCGCATAACCTCGCGTGGTGCAACCCGGGGACGTGTGGGGGCGGCCGCTCACGCGCGTGGTGCCGTCGTGCCGCCGTGCCGCCGTGCCGCCGTGCCGTCAGACGGAGTTCGGAGCCGACACGCCGTTTCGGCGCGCGCCGTAGCGGCGTGTCGGGGTCACACTCCGCCTGACGGCACACCCGGGACTCGAGGGACTCCTCCTCCCCAGACGACGAATCCGCCGACCCATCCACGGAATGCGGCGAGACCGCCCCGAGCAGCGGGCCGCTTCGGCCATCCTCGGACGATGTGCCACACGTCATCCGTCCGCACCCGGGCAGAGCTGCTCGCCACGGGCATGACTCGCCGCGCGATCGACCGCGCGCTGCGGGCGGGGTCTCTCATCCGCCTGCGGCGCGGAGTGTATGCGGATGCCGACGCCTGCGAGCCCGTGATCCGCGCGGCGCTCCTCGGGGGACCGCCCGCGTGCGTCAGTGCTGCGCGACACCATGGCCTCTGGATCCTCGCCGACCCCGAACCTTTGCACGTCGGACTGAAGCCGCGCGGACATCGACGCGCAGACGGAGAGGTCTCGCACTGGGACCGTGACACCGTCGACGCCTTCGGCCTCCCCGCGGTGGCGCAGACCCTCCGGCAGGTACTCCGGTGCCGCGGGGTCGAGGAGTTCCTGGTCGCCCTCGAATCGGCACTCCACCAGAACAAGATCCAGGATGCCGATCTCACGTGGCTCGAAGCTCACACGAACGCCGCAGGTCGCGAGGCGATCGCCTTCGCCCGACGTGACGCCGAGAGCGGACTCGAGACCCTGGTCCGGTGGCGCTTGCGCCACTGGGGAATCGACGTGCGGACGCAGCAGGGCGTCGTCTCCGTGGGACGCGTCGACCTTCTCATCGGCGAGCGCCTGATCGTCGAGGTCGACGGCGCCGAGAACCACGCCGCCCCCGACCACAGGCACCGCGACCTCGTGCGCGACGCCCACGCCGCCGCGTGGGGCTTCGTCACCCTGCGCTTCGACTACGCGATGGTCGTGCACGATTGGCCGACGGTCGAGCTCGCGATCCGCGCCCACGTCGATCGCGGCCTGCACCGCGCGCAGTCGTAACCGGTCTTTCCTCTCACGCCCGAGCGGGGTGTCGCCTCACGCGGCGTTCCCCACCGCGCGGCGCGCGCCGTCGCGCGGGGGTTGGTGCCGCACCACCCGCACCGTCACGCGGAGTTCTCCGCCGACACGCCGAGCCAGCGGCATCCAGACCCCGTGTGTCACCCCGAACTTCGCCTGACAGCCCACCCCCGGGCTCCCCACGCGCACCGACACACCCGAACACGAACGTGCGACGGAACATCGGATGCCAGAGCTCAAGCCGGAGGCCGCAGATAACCCCGCACGAACTCGGCGAACAGCGCGGGCATGTCGACCGAGTCGTCGAGGAGCCACTGCTGCTGCAGGCCGTCCATCACCGCGCTCAGCAACCGCGCGGCATGCTCGGGGTCGATGTCGGCGCGCACCTCGCCGGCGGCCTGCCCCGCGCGCAGCAGATCGGCAGCCGTCTCGGCACCGTGGCGATAGCGCTCTGCGAAAGCCTCGTGCGACGGGTGAGCGGGGTCCCCCGCCTCGGCGACGACAAGGGTGTAGAGCGAGGTGAGGCCGCGGGTCGTGGCGTTGTGCGCCACGACCTTCTGCATCTGCTCGACGAGGGTGTGCTCGTGCGGATCGCCGGCCGCAGCCCGGACACGCTCGTCACGCTGGCGCAGCACCTCCGCGAACAGCTCTTCCTTGGAGGCGAAGTGATGCATGAGGCCCGCGGGGGTGAGGCCGACGCGCGAGGCGACCTCCCGCAGCGAGCCGGCCGTGACACCCGACCGCCCGAACACCACGACGGCCTCGTCGACGATGCGCTGCCGCGTCTGCTGCCCCTTGGCGTAACTGCCGCGGCGCGCGCGGGGCGCGGGAGCGTCGGTCATCGGCATCCTCTCCCCCATCCCGGACACACCGATGCCCGGTACCGCCTCGCGGTACCGGACATCGAGCGTCATGCCGTCAGGGACGCGAGGCGCCCCACGACGAGCCGAAGACCTGCTGCTCGATGGCGGGCCGGAGGTTCTGCTCCATCCTGTCATCGACCATGTAGTCCTTGAGGGAGTCGTCCGTGAGAGCGTTGCCGATCGCCGCCATGATCATCGACTGATCCAGCGAGAGGTACCGCTCGGCGACCGTGCCGCTCTTCACGGCGACCGCGTCGTAGAAGCCGCCGGGGCCGTAGGCGCCGAGCTTCTTCTCCAGGCCGCGGAGGTTCTTCAGCACACCCTGGCGGTCATAGGGCAGGGCGAGGAACGCGGCGTGCGGCGTGACGACGCCATCGCCGAACGTCGGATTCGGGTTCGTGCCCTCCGAGCAGCCGGGGCGGTCGATGTCGACGTCGGTCTTCTCGGCATCCGAGGTGTAGCCATCGGACCGGATGCCGGCGATGTCGACGCCGTACTCGCTGTAGCCGCCGAACGGGTTGCTGGCGGGCGAGAAGCCCCAGTAGCCGTATCCGGCTTCGTCGAGGCCGTGACGCTTCTGGATCTCGACCGTGATCGGGTGATTCACGCCCCAGGAGTCGGGACCCCACTCGGCCTCGGGAATCAGCAGGTCGGGCATGAGCGCCTCGAACATGCTGCCTCCCCAGCTCGGGACGAAGCTCATGCCGTCGTAGGAATACACGCCCTCGAAGACATCGACACCGTCGTAGGTGCGCGTGTCTCCGGTCGGCAGCTGCTCCTGCCACGCCCAGTCGCAGCCCGCCGGCATGGTGCGGTGCGTGCCGTACAGACCGGATGCCGGGATGGAACCCTCCGCGATACCGAGGTAGGTCGCGATGCGGCTCTCGCTCACCGTCGTGTCGTAGTGGTGACACGTGTAGAACGCCGTCTCGCCACCGCCGTTGTACATCGGTGCCTCGACCGCGCAGCCGTCACCGGGAGGAGCCTCCCAGAAGCCGCCGCGGTTCGTTCCGGCCGGAAGACCCGCCGCGCCCGCCGCGTCGAAAAAGGCCGAGAAGTCCATCGACTCGTACAGCGCGTCGGCGCGGTCCGCGAGCGTCGGCTCCGCCTCGCGGACGATCCGCAAGCCCGCCGCGAGCCAGCCGTTGTCGACCGTGCTGAGGAACGGGTGGATGACCTCACCCGAGGTCGGGAAGATCTCCAGCTTCGCGCCGGTGTCGGGGGCATACCAGTTGTAGTACATGCCACTGCCCTCGTTGCGCTCCATCTTCTCGAGCGTGGAGACAGTAGCGGTGAGGCGCTCGCGCGCCTCGTCGGCGTCGATGATGCCGAGGTCGCGTGCCGTCACCGTCGACCAGAGGTAGCCGCCGATGTTGGTCGGCGAGGTGTATCCGGATGCCGTTGACTCATCGAGCGCACCGCCGATGTTGTCGTCGGGCAGGCCCGTGTTGTCGTGGGCCATCGCCGCGAGCGAGGTCCAGGTGTCCGCGGCGTACCGCTCGAGGTCACGCGCGCCGGGGCCGACGTGCGTGGGCGGACCGGCGTGGCCCGGGGGCCCGGGCTTCTCGGTCGGGGCCGAGGGCGGCGCGGCGACGGCGGGGGATGCCGCGGCGAAACCGCCCAGGACGAGTCCGACGATCGCGGTGGATGCCGCGAGGGTGTGCTTCATGACTGCTCTCCTCATCGAAAGCGCTCCGGGGGGATGTGGAGCTCACTGACCAGAAACCTTACACGTGTCAGGTTTCTGGTCAAACCGTGAGCCTCGGTTCGGCGCCTCGGTGAGACTCACCCACGCCGCGGCCGGGGCTCGCCGCCGGACCGTCACGCGGAGTCCCGACCCGACACGCCGGGCCACCGGCATCCCGAACCGGCGTGTCCCCCACGAACTCCGCCCAACGGCACAGCCCCCGGCCACCACCCAGCCCCCGAACTCCGCCCGACGGCACACCCCGACCACCGCAGCGCCGCCGACCTCAACCCGAGCGCCCGAGACTCGACCCGACGCCACACCCTCAGCCGGGAACCAACCCGCCGTCAGTCCGCCGGCGCGTGCGCCTGCAGGAACTCGTACATCTCGGTCGTGTCGACGCCGGGGAACGCCCCCGTCGGCAGTGTCGCGAGGAGCGTCCGGGGCGTGCGGACGTTCGGCCACGCCTGCCCGCGCCACGTCGCCTCGAGATCCGCGGGAGCCCGGCGGCAGCACGTCTCGACCGCGTGCCGCGACACGCCGCGATTCGGCGTATCCCGCCCCCGGAACCACCGCGTGTCGTCGAACCGCACGCCCACGCTCACCGAGTGCGCGCCCTCGCTCGACTGCTCAACGCGCGCGGTGCACCAGTACGTCCCGTTGCCGGTGTCGGTGTACTGGTAGTACGGGTTGAAGAGGTCGTCCTCCTCGAACACCACGCGACTCGTCCACCGCCGGCAGCACATCTGCCCCTCGATCGAGCCGAGCCGGTCGGTGGGGAAGTTCACGTCGTCGTTCTCGTACGCCTTCGTGATCGTCCCCGACTCGTGCACCTTGAGGAAGTGCACGGGGATGCCGAGGTGCACGGTCGCGAGGTTGGTGAAGCGGTGCGCGGCGGTCTCGTACGACACCGAGTACGCGTCGCGGAGGTCCTCGATGCTGATGGTCCGCCGCTCCTTCGCTTCGCGCAGGGCCGCCACGACGTGCGACTCGGGCATGAGCAGCGCGCCGGTGAGGTAGTTCGTTTCGACGCGCTGACGGAGGAACTCGTCGTAGCTCGTCGGCTCGCCGTGCCCGAGGATCCGACTCGACAGCGCCTGCAGCACCGCCGCGCGCGGGTCGCCCTTCGCGACCTTCGTCGACAGGTACAGCCGACCATGCTTCACGTCGGCGATGCTGCGCGTCGACGACGGCAAGTCGGGCACATAGTGCAGCGTGAAGCCGAGGTGCGCGGCGATGTCGCTCGCCCCGCGCTGGGTGAGGGGCCCGCCGGGGTGCTCCACGGCCTCGAGGATTCCGGATGCCACGCGCTCGAGCTCCGGGAAATGGTTGTCCTGCGTGCGCATGAGGCGACGGAGGGCGACGTTCGCGCGCCGGGCCTCCTCGGGCGTCGCCGACCGCTCCTCCCGGAGGCGCTCGATCTCGGCCTGGAGAGCGAGCATCGCGGCGAGCGCCTCGTCCGGCACCGCACGGCCCACGCGGAACGGCGCGATCCCGAGCGCTTGGAAGGTCTGCCCGCGCATCGCCCGCTCCACCGACAGCTCGAGGGTGGCGCGGGCGTCGAGGGGCTCGGCATCCAGGATCTGGTCGAGCTTGCACTCCAGTGCACGTGCGATCGCCTGCAGCAGCGTGAGCTTCGCCTCACGGCGACCGTTCTCGATCATCGACATCTGGCTGGGCGCGCGACCGACCGCTCCGGCGAGGTCGTCGAGCGTCATGCCGCGCGCGGTGCGCAGTTGTCGGATGCGTCGGCCGATGGTGAGCGTGTCCACTCCCTCATCGTCGAGCGGGAGGGATGCCGCGGGAATCGAGACGCCGGTGTCCATACCGGCAGGTTCTCACAGAAGCGGAAGATCGCGCGATCTTCACACGAGAAATGTCGGGAATGGATCTTGTTCTTCGCCCACAGTGGTCTCCACGGGGCACCGACGCCCCGGAATCCCGAAGGAGAACGCTCATGACGATCCAGGCCACCCCCGCGCAGCCGCCGCTCCGCCCCGGCGACCAGACCGAGACCGCCGCCGAGCTCCGTGCCGCTTGGGATGCCGACCCCCGCTGGGACGGCATCGAGCGCACGTTCTCGGCCGACGACGTCGTCCGCCTCCGCGGCAGCGTCCGCGAGGAGGCGACGCTCGCCCGCCGCGGGGCCGAGAACCTCTGGAACCTCCTGCACACCGAGGAGTACGTCCGGGCCCTCGGCGCCTACACCGGCGGTCAGGCCGTGCAGCAGGTGCGGGCCGGGCTGAAGGCCATCTACCTCTCCGGCTGGCAGGTCGCCGCCGACGGCAACCTCGCGGGCCAGACTTACCCCGACCAGAGCCTGTACCCCGCCAACTCGGTGCCCGCGGTCGTGCGTCGCATCAACAACGCGCTGCTCCGCCAGGACCAGATCGAGCGCGCCGAGGGAGAGATCACGCAGGACTGGCTCGCCCCGATCGTCGCCGACGCCGAGGCCGGCTTCGGCGGTCCGCTCAACGCCTACGAGCTCGCGCAGTCGCTGATTGCGGCGGGGGCCGCCGGCATCCACTGGGAAGACCAGCTCGCGAGCGAGAAGAAGTGCGGTCACCTCGGCGGGAAGGTGCTCGTGCCGATCCAGCAGCACATCCGGACCCTCAACGCCTCGCGCCTCGCAGCCGACGTCGCGGGCGTGCCGACGGTGATCATCGCCCGCACCGACGCCCTGGCCGCCGACCTGCTCACGAGCGACATCGACGAGCGCGACGCTGAGTTCCTCACCGGCGAGCGCACGAGCGAGGGCTTCTACCGGGTGCGCCCGGGGCTCGATGCCGTGATCGCGCGCGGCCTCGCCTTCGCCCCCTACGCCGACCTGCTGTGGGTCGAGACCGGGGAACCGGACATCGAGCTCGCCCGCCGCTTCGCCGAGGCGATCCACGCCCGGTTCCCGGGCAAGAAGCTCGCGTACAACTGCTCCCCGAGCTTCAACTGGAAGCGCCACCTCGACGACGCGCAGATCGCGACGTTCCAGGCGGAGCTCGCGTCGATGGGCTACGCCTTCCAGTTCATCACCCTCGCCGGCTTCCACGCCGTGAACCATTCGATGTTCGACCTCGCCCGCGGCTACGCCGAGCGCGCCATGAGCGCGTACGTCGAGCTGCAGGAGGCCGAGTTCGCCGCCGAAGCGAACGGCTACACCGCCACGCGCCACCAGCGCGAGGCGGGCACCGGATACTTCGACGTCGTCTCCACCGCGCTCAACCCCGACAGCGCCACTCTCGCCCTCGCCGGCTCCACCGAGACGGCCCAGTTCCACTGACCGCGGGCCGACCCCGTCGCCCCACCAGAGAACCTCGTCCCACTTTTCGCGGACCTCGTCCCACTTATGGCCATTTGAGCGACCCTCAACCAGCCATTTTCGGGACGAGGTCCGCAAGCGGCCCATCCCGCCTCTCCTCCCTTTCCGCCGCGCAGACCGACCCCTCGTCCCACTTTTCGCGGACCTCGTCCCACTTATGGCCGGTTAGGTCACCCCCGACCAGCCATAACAGGGACAAGGTCCGCGGGGAGAGGAGCACAACGCGACACAGACAGAAAGCCACGACCATGACCCTCATCACCTCTCCCCCTCCCACCCCGACTCGCACGAACACCGAGGGATCCGGGATGCCGAACGCCTCGGCATCCATCCCCCACCTGCGCCTCGAGCGCCCCCTCGAAGGACGGGATGCCGAGATCCTCACCCCCGCGGCGATCGCGTTCCTCACCGAACTGCACGACCGCTTCGCCCGGCGCCGGCACGACCGGCTCGCCGCCCGCGAGCGTCGGCGCTTCGAGATCGGCACGGGCGACGACCCGCACTTCCGCGCCGACACCGCGCACATCCGCGACGACCCGTCGTGGCGCGTGGCGGGCGCGGGCCCCGGCCTCGAAGACCGCCGCGTCGAGATCACCGGACCCACCGACCCGAAGATGACCATCAACGCGCTGAACTCCGGCGCGCGGGTGTGGTTGGCCGACCAAGAGGATGCCACCTCCCCCACCTGGCGGAACGTCATCGGCGGTCAGCTCTCGCTGTTCGACGCGATCCGCGGGCAGCTGTCGTTCACGAGCCCCGAGGGCAAGCGCTACGAGGTCACCGCCGAGCGCACCCCGACGATCGTGATGCGCCCGCGCGGCTGGCACCTGCCCGAGAAGCACGTGACCTTCATCGACCGTGCGGGCCGCGAGCTGCCGGCATCCGGATCCCTCGTCGACTACGGGCTGTACGTCTTCCACAACGCGCACGCGCTGATCGCCGCGGGCCGTGGGCCCTACTTCTACCTGCCGAAGATCGAATCGGCCGAGGAGGCACGGCTGTGGGACGACGTGTTCTCGTTCACCGAGGAGCGCCTGGGTCTCGCGCACGGCACGATCCGCGCGACCGTGCTGATCGAGACGCTGCCGGCGGCATTCGAGATGGAGGAGATCCTCTTCGCCCTCCGCGACCACTGCGCGGGCCTCAACGCCGGCCGCTGGGACTACATCTTCTCGATCATCAAGACCTACCGCGGACGCGGGGCGCGGTTCGTGCTCCCCGACCGCAGCGAGGTCACGATGACGGTGCCCTTCATGCGCGCCTACACCGAGCTGCTCGTGCGGACCTGCCACAAGCGGGGCGCGTACGCGATCGGCGGGATGAGCGCCTTCATCCCGAACCGCCGCAAGCCCGAGGTCACAGAGGCCGCGTTCGAGAAGGTCGCCGCCGACAAGCGGCGCGAGGCCGGTGACGGCTTCGACGGCACATGGGTGGCCCACCCCGACCTGATCCCGGTGGCCCGCGCCGAGTTCGACGCCGTGCTCGGCGAGCGCGAGAACCAACTGCACCGCACGCGCGAGGAGGTCGCGATCGATCCCGCCGACCTGCTCGACCTGCGGATCGGCCTCCCCGTGACGACGGCGGGCGTGCGCGGCAACGTCTCGGTGGCGATCCGCTACATCGAGGCGTGGCTGCGGGGCCTCGGTGCCGTGGCGATCGACGACCTCATGGAGGATGCCGCGACCGCCGAGATCTCGCGTTCGCAGATCTGGCAGTGGATCCACCAGGACCGCGAGACCGCCGAGGGCGACACGATCACCCGCTCCTTCGTCGAGGGACTGCTCGACGAGGTGCTGGCCGAGGTTCCCCGCTCCGACGGCGACCGCTTCGACGACGCGGCGGCGGTGTTCCGCGAGGTGGCGCTGCGCCCGGAGTTCCCCGCGTTCCTCACCCTGCCGGCGTACGCGAAGTACCTCGACTGACGCCGGTCACAGCCGCGAGCCCCCTCCCCGTCTCGGGAGGGGGCTCGTGTCACGCCGTCGCGGAACGGAAGCGCCGGGGCTTGCCCTCGCCGAGGTCGATGAGGCGGTTCACACGTCCGACCTCGACCGGCTGCTCCAGCAGCACGACGAGCGCCTCACGGATCCGCGCGGCATCGCCGCCGACCACCGTCACCGCGACAGCGCCCGACGCGTCCTGCACGACCGACCACCCGAGCGCCCCGTGACTCTGCAACTGCTGGGTGAGATCGACCGAGGGAACGCGCACGCCGGAACCGGTGACGAACTCGGTGTGCTCGCGCCCCTCGAGGTCGGCGATCCCCACCGCCCCGTCGGGGAACCGCACGAGACGCCCCACGTCGCCCGTTCGATACCGCACGAGCGGGAGCAGGGGGTTCTCGCCCGCCGTCACCGTGATCTCGCCCATCTCCCCCTCGGGCACAGGGTCGCCCCCGGCATCCAGGATCTCGACGAGCACGCGCCGGTCCAGCACCCGGAACGGCCCGTCGTCGGTGCGCGCGGCGATCGGCCGCGTCTCGTGCAGGCCGTAGACGTCGATGACCGGGCACGCGAAAGCGGTCTCGAGCTCAGCGCGCAGAGGCCCCGACAACGCCATCGCCCCCGAGAACAGCGCGAGCGGCCGCAGCACCTCGCGCAGATCGTCGCTCAGCAGCTCGGCCAGGCTCGTCGGGTTGCCCGAGATCACCTGCGGGTTCGCGTCCGCGAGGAATCGGGAGCGATCGGATGCCGCGCGCCAGGCGCGCGCGTCGAGGTTCACGCGCGCCATCGCCCGGTACGCGAAGCCGCTGATCAGCGAGACGTAGGTGAACGCCTGGCGCTGCTGCAGCACCCAGACGAGCGCGAGGCGCTCGGCATCCGGGGTCCACTCCACACCCGTGCGGCGGGCGAGGTCGACGAGGAGGTGGAAGCCCCGGGCGACCTCCTCGACGTCGTCGGGGATGACGAGCGCAGCTCCCGTCGAGCCCGAGCTCGTGCCGTGCAGCATGCGGTCGAGGTCAGCGTCGAGCGGCACGAAAGCCGAGACGTCGGCCGCGAGATCGGCGCGGGCGATCGGGGGGAAGTCCACGAGGGTGCGCAGCCCCGTGTGCCCCCGATAGAACGGGAGCTTCCGCGCGGTCGCGAGGTGCTCGTCGAGCCAGCCCTCGAGCGGAAGCGGGGTGCGCGTGCGCTCGATCGCCTCGGCGGTGAGCCGGTCGCCGGTCGCGTGTACCCAGGCGGGCGCGGAGGGGTGGGTGCGCCAGCGGCGGAGGCGTTCCGCGGCGGGGGCGTCGAGGGTCGGCCAGCGCTCGGCGTCCGTGAGCACCGCTGCGGAGCCGGGGCGGTACTCACCGAGAGCGAGCGGATCGTCGGGATCGGGCAGCGTGGCCGACTGCGGTTCGCCGCCGTGGGACGGATCTCGCGGGCCCCGCACCACCGGCGGCTCGGGAGGCAGGGCAAGACCGTCGGGCTCACTCACTCGAGTACCTCGCCGCAGCCTCCCTCGCCCGGGCCTCGGCCAGACGTCGGGCGATCTCCTCGCGGTGCTCGTACGCGGCGTAGGCCTCGGCGAGCGCGCTGCTGCGCCGCAGCGAGTCGCGCGCCTGCCAGAGCGCCTGCGCGGTCGCGCGGTCCTCTCCCGCGGGGACGAATCCGGCCCACAACAGGAAGGTGCGGGCCGCTTCCTCCCGCCGCTCGTCGTCGGCGAGCCAGTCGAGCGGATCGACGACCGGTGCGACCCGCAGCCCGAGGGAGTCGACGGCGCGGAGCGCCCACGCCCCAGCGAGGGACGGGCGGAGGGGCTCGACGATCTCCTCGCTCGCGAGCAGCCAGAGCCCGATCGCCGCGCCGCGACGCACGCGGGCATCGTCGGCGTAGGCCGCGGACGCGCACTCGGCCCCCGCGATGTCGCCCGAGAGCGCCCTGATCGACACGTCGTCGTCGAGGAACGATCGCGGCACACTCGACAGCCGCGCGGCGACCGCATCGAGCGCGGGCCCGGGGCGCGCGAGCGACCACGTCTCGCCCTCGGGCGGGGCCATGCTCGCCCACACCTTCAGGAGTTCGTCGGCGTCAGCCATTGAGCACCTCCGCCAGGGTCGCGCACGCCGCGGGGGCGTCGTCCATCGTCTCGAGATACAGCGTCTCGTAGCCGGCGGCCCGCGCGAGCGGCTCCACCTGCCGCGACCGGTCGAGGACGACGAGCGTGCCGGTCGACAGCGTGGACCGCACCTGGGCCGCCACTCCGGCTCGGTCGGGATCGCCCGCCCCGAACATCGACACGAGCCCATCGTCCGAGAGCACGACGAGATGGCGGCGCTCCTCGGCGCTCGCCGGTCCCCGCCCCGCGGAGCGGCGCTCGAGCAGGTCGAGCGGGAAGGTCGTCCCGCCGCCGAAGAAGTGGGCGAGGTCGCGAACGACGCGGACCGGGTCGCGCGTGAAGTCGTCGCTACCGGCGACCTGCCCGGGGCCCGAGAAACTCGCCACGCGGACCCGGCCGCCGCCCCGCAGAATCGACAGCGCGAGGATCGTGCCCGCCAGCACGGCGGGTGACCCCGATCGAGGGTTCGGCATCGATCCAGATGAGTCGATGTACATGTCCAGCGTGATGCTCGCCTCGCGCGGCACCGGCTCGTCGGCGAGGAACGAACGGCGGCGGGTCGTGATGCCGGGGACGACGACGCCCCCGGCGCGCAGGGTCGCGGGCCAGTCGAGATCGGCCAGGTCGTCGCCGGTCTCCCACGTCTCGACGGGGCCGGGCAGCTCTTCGGCCAACGTCGACGGTGCGCGCTGCGTGAAGGGACGCACCCATCGCGCGGCCTCGGAGCGGTACCACGCCGCGATCACGGCATCCTGGTCCGCGCCCGCGTACAGCTCAAGGGTCTCCGCGATGCCGAGCGCCTGCCCCGACCCGTTCCCGGCGGACCGCGCCGTGCCCGACCCGCGCCCGCTGGGCACGGGGAGGGGCGCCTGGAGCCGGCGATCCGCGAGGACGCGACCGAGCTCGGCTGCTCCCGGGGGAACCTCGTCGGCGGAACACGCGCCGCCCGGCATCGACGCTCCGGCCGCGCGTTCCGCGACGACATAGGGGGCCATCAGCACGCCGAAGCGCAGGGCGCCCGAGACGGCATCGCCGGCGAACGTGCGCACGAGCTCGGCGAGCGTGTCGGCATCCAGACCGGGTCGGGTGATGGTGGCTTCCGCGAGCTCGAGCGCCGCCTGTTCGGCCTCGGCGCGCGCCTCGCGCATCCGGTCGTCGCGGGCTCGATAGCTTCCCCGGGACCTCTCGTGCTCGCGGTGCTCGATGGCGGCCCGCGGCGGCGGCGCCGGCGGCGGATCGATCGCGCACAGAGTTCCCGCCGGCAGATTCCACAGCAGCTCGTAGGTTCGCAGGTACACCCACCAGAGCCGACCGCCGGTATCGCGCGACGCGCGGTAGAGCGCGCGCGACAGCCGCACGATGCCCGGCTCGCCCGCTCCGTCGCGCCGCCGCTGCAGCAGGGCCACCCGGGCGTTGACGAGCAGGTCGGTCCACAGGTTCGAGAGCATCGCGACGTCGTCGTCTCGCACCGAGCTCGCTCCCGCCGCGACGAGAGTCCGCGCCAGCTGGTGGCGGATCTTCAGCGAATCCAGACGCGTTCCGGGAGCGAGAGCGTGGTGGCCGAGTTCGTGCGCGAAGACGCTCTCCATCTCGACCGCGCCGCCGAGCTCGGCCACCATGCGCGGGTCGACGACGATGGCCGGCGGGAAACGGAACCACGCGGGAGCACCGTGCTCACGTCCGGCGCCGGGCAGCAGCTCGGCGTCGTGCATGCGCACACCCCAGAGCTCCTGCGCGCTCTCCCACGCGCGGCGCACGTCCCCCTCGAGCGCAACCGCCTTCACGCGAGTCCCCTTCACGCGGGCTCCGCGACGTAGATCCACGCGAGGTACGACTCGGCGAAAGTGAGGAGGGATGCCGTGGGCCCCGCCTCCCGTCCGAGCGCAGTCGGCGGCTCCCCCTCGAGCGCGACCAGTCGCGAGCCCCACACATCGGCGTCGACGCGCCACCAGCGCTCCCCCGTGCGCACGGCGAAGGCGCCGTCGTCGTCGAGCGGTCTCGGGTCGGTGGGCGGGGCGGTCCACGCGCCCCCGAGCCCGGCGAAGCCGCCCACCGCGCACACGTATCCGCGCTGGCCCGCGCGGCCCGGCCACCAGAAGCGGTCGGCGCGCTGGCGCTCGGCGAACGCGCCGAGGTCGCCCTCGGCGATGCCGAGCGCCGCCGCGGCCGCGGCGGGCGGGACCTCCACGAGGTGAGCGAGCGCATCGTCGCGAAGGCCCAGCACTCCGGCGCGCCAGCCCGCGATCCCCGCGAGGGCGACGACGAGATCGCTCGGTGCATCGACCGGCAGCGCCCTCTGCCCCGCGGCGAGCGCGTGCCAGAACCGCTCGGCGGACCCGCCCGCCGTCTCGACGTTGATCCCCGCGCGCTCGAAGTCGAGCCCCGGCACGTCGATCGGCACGCCGGTCGGCGGCTCGGTGTCGGCGAGATGCCCGGGGCGGCGGATCACGCCCGCCCCTCGACCCAGCGGAGGTAGGCGGTGTAGCGCTGGTGCAGGTACTTCAGCGCGGTCAGGTCGTCGAAGTCGCGGCCGTACAGTTTGCCCGAGGTCGACGCGGCGCGCAGGCGCGCCTCGACCGCCGTCAGACGCCGCGAGGCCTCGACGGCGGAGACCCCGTCGAGCCCGGCATCCAGTTGCGCGAGGAGCTCTCCGACCGGGTCCTGACGTCCGCGTCCGAGCGCGTCGTACTGACGGCACGACTCGGCGAAGAGATCGCTCAGCCAGCTCATGAGGTCGGTCGACAGTTCGCGCTCGACGCCGACGTCGAAACGCGGGTGCGTCGGATTCGGCAGCAGCTTGCCGCGCAACACGAATGGCACCATCGCGGCGACGTCGGCGAGCGAGACCTCGTCACGCCCGCGGAACCACGCGACCGCCTTGGCGTACACGATGAGGGTCTGCAACGCGCGTACCGAGAGCCCGTTCAGCGTCTGGGCGCCGAGATCGGCCATGAGATCGGCACCCGAATTCGCCTCGATCGTCTCGGCGACCTTTCCGCCGGCGGTCGTGACCGTGTCCTTCGTGCGGTACTCGAAGCGTCGCCCGCCGCCCTGCACGAACTCGAAGTGACTGAGGAAGAACTCCAGTCGCCGCCGCACCTCGACGGGCACGGGCACCGCGCGGATCGCCGCCCGCATCGCGGTCTGCTCCTCGGGCGCGAAGACGAGCTCGGCGGGAACGTGCTCCTCGGGC
The DNA here is from genome assembly GCF_048381605.1 of Microbacterium sp. S1037. NCBI lineage: Bacteria > Bacillati > Actinomycetota > Actinomycetes > Micrococcales > Microbacteriaceae > Microbacterium > Microbacterium sp. S1037. The sequence goes on along the minus strand of NZ_JBLWIG010000003.1, from coordinate 272,510 downwards.
TTCTCGCCGGCTTCGACGCGCGTGATCAGCTCGTCGAGGAAGCGGCTGTTGAACCCGGCCGCGGGCACGGTGACGTCCATGCGGTCGCGGAGCGCCTGGATGACCGGGAACGTCCCCCCACCGGCGTCGTCGTTCGCCGTGAAGAACCAGCTCTCGACCCCCGACACAGGCGCCGTCTTCCTGAGCTGGTCGTGGCTCTCGACGTACCCCTCGGCGACCATCGTCAGCAGCGCCGACTGCGTCTTCGTGGGGATGCGGTTGTACTCGTCGACGATCTTGACCGGCCGCGACAGCCAATCGCGCCACGCGACGCCGACCTCGGCGAGACTCGCGGCGTTCATGAGGTCCCGGGGAAGAGGGATGCCGACGAGGTCGCTGATCGTGAGCTGCGGCTGCCCCTGCTGCACCCCGCGGCGCACGTCGTCGGGCGTGGAGCCGGCGAGGACGCCCATGAGCACCGCGACGGTCGTCTTACCGCGCCCCGGACCGCCGACGAGGAGGCACTTGCCCCCGACCGCGAAGCTCAACAGCGGAAGGAGGACGTTGGACGAGAACGACGCCTCGCTCGGCAGGGTCAGCTCGGCGCCCGCGTCGCCGAGGGCGAAGGCGAGCGGCGCACCGGACGAGAACTCGACGTCGTAGTACGGCGAGATCACCGCGCGGTTGACGATCCAGTAGTAGGTCTGGCGGAGCTTCTCGTCGAGCGGTACCGCGACCGTCTCGGCGGTGTCACGGAACAGGTCGGCGGCCGTCATCGAGGCCGTCCCCTCCCCCGTTCCCGCCGTGGTGGGTGCCTGCGAGAGCTTGTGCCAGCGGTCCGCCATCGCGCCAGCCTAACCGCCGGCCCGCCGCCGCAGCTCCTCTTGCTCGGAGTGCGGTCGACCCTCCATGGGAGCGGCGAACGAGGTCGCTTCGGCCACCGCTCGACGGATGGCGGGGAGGGCGGATGCCACCCGCTCGGCGACCGTCCCCCGCACCTCGAGCCACGGCACCGGTTGCGCCGCGAGCACCTCGCGGAAGCGCTCCTGCATATCGGCGCGGATGTGCTCTCCGTCGCGCATCCCGTCCTGCACGAAGGGAATCTCGTCGCCCGTGAGGATGTACAACGCCGGGCGGTGCGCCGCGGCCCGCGCGAAGATGCGCGGCGCGGCCGTGCCCACGTACCGCTCGTGCCACAGGGCGGTGGCGAGCACGTCGGTGTCGCAGACCAGCACCGGACGCGGCGCCCGGCGCGCGGCATCCTGTTCCCAGGCGATCTGCCGGTCGACGACGAGGTCGAACTCGTCGCTGCGCCAGGGGGCCTCGAGCCCGCCCTCGCGCGTCTCGCTCAGCTCGCGACCGTACTCGGGCACCCAGAGCGTGCCGAGCTCGGCGGCGAGCGCCTCGGCGAGCGTCGTCGAGCCCGTCGACTCCGCGCCGAGGACGACCACGCGGGCGGCGAGGTCGGCGCGCACGGTCGGCGAGAGCTCGTGCCAGTGGGCGTCGAGGTCGCCGCGGATGGCCGTTCCCGAGACGGGGTTGATGCGTCGACCGGGGTCGATCTGCACCCAGTCCGCGCCGAGGCGGCGCGCGAGTTCCGCCCCGTACTCGTCGGAGGTGAAGACGACGTCGACTGGTTCGTCGAGCAGGCCCGCGATGGTCGCGGTGTGCGCGTCCCAGGCCGTGTCGGAGGCGAAGTCGACCGGGGTGTCGTCGAGGAGGTCGACCACGCGCACCGTCGGGTGGTCGGCGCGAACCCAGGCGGCGCGCTTGTCGAGGGGGATCGATTCGACGGATGCCGCGATCACCTCGACCGTTACCCTCTCGCACGCCCGCGCGGCCGAGCGGATGAGGTGCGCGTGCCCGGCGTGGAGGGGGTAGAACTTGCCGACGACAACGCCGTGGCGGTAGCGGCGCTCAGGCACGGGCATCCGCCGCGGGCACGGCATCCGTCGACTCGCTCTGCACGCGGCGCCACGACCACAGCCCACTCACGCACAGCCCGATGAACAGCGCGTACAGCGCGGCGATGATCCACAGTCCGGTGGCGATCGAGAGCGCCACGAAGGCGACGTCCACACCGATCCACACGAACCAGTTCTCGATCCACTTACGGTTGAGCATGTACTGCGCGACGAGGCTCGCCGAGGTGGTCGCGGCGTCCGCCAGGGCGACCTGCGAGTCGGTGAAGGTGGCGAGCACCCAGGTCAGCAGGGCCGTCCCCGCCACCGCGGCGACGATGAGCCAGGGCACGGCGCGCCGGGGCGTCCGGGCGACGTACTCGCGGTCGTGTTCGACCCCGCGCGTCCAGCGCCACCACCCGTGCACACCGAGGACGACGTAGACCACCTGCAGAGCGGCGCTGGCGTAGAGCCCGGCCGGCACGAACACCACGAGGAACACGAGGTTGTTCGCGATCCCGATCGGGTAGGTCCACACGTTCCGCCGTGCGGCCAGAAGCACGCACGCGGCGCCCGTCGCGAAACCGAGGATCTGCGTCCACTCGGTCAGAATCCACTCGATCACCCGTCGAGCCTAGGCGCGCCGGCGGAGGGACACGCGCGTCGCGACCCGGTGCCCCCTCACTCCTCCGCGGTCCACAGCTCGACGCCCATCTCCGCGATCGCCGCCGCCGCGCTCTCGGGCAGCTCGGCATCGCTCACGATGACGTCGAGGGCGTCGAGGGGCACGACCCGGAAACGTTCCGCGGTGCCGTACTTCGTGCTGTCGGCGACGAGGGCGCCCGAGGTCGCGGCATCCAGAACCGCTCGCTTCAAGACGACCTTGTCGAGCTCGGGGGTCGTCAGCCCGTGCGCGGTGTCCCAGGTTCCGGTGCTGAGGATCGCGAGGTCGAGGGTCATGGCCGAGACGGTGGCGGCGGCGAGGGCACCGCTCGACGAACCGCTCGCGGCATCCACCACCCCGCCGGTGTGGATGACCTCGATCGCGGGGTGCGCGTACAGCGCCGAGACGGTGAAGAAGTCATTGGTCACCACGGTCAGACCGCGCCGCGCCGTCAGGTGAGGAACGAGCGCCTGACATGTCGTCCCCGCATCGATGAAGACGGTCATGTCGTCGGCGATGAGTGCGGCGGCGCGACGCGCGACGGCCTCCTTGCGCGGGAGCTCGAGGACAGCGCGGGAGCCGCGCTCGCGCGGGGGCTCCACGCCGGTGCGTTCGCGAAGGCGCACGCCGCCCTGCACGGCGTCCACCAGACCCTCGTCCTCGAGCGCGGCGATGTCGCGCCGCACGGTCATGTGCGACACCCCGAGCGACGAGGCCAGATGGCGGATGCTGAGCGCCCCCGCTCCGCGCAGGAGACGCATCAGTTCGCGCTGACGCTGTTCCGGGATGAGGGGCGGCGGTGTCGACATCCCTCCGAGCCTAAGCCTCCGCCAGCGTGAGACACGGTGTTCTTCCGTGTGAATTCTCGTGATACCGTGTGCAACGATGTTAAAGAAGCACGAAGTCCTCTCCGCCGTCGTCGACACCGGCGTGGTCATGATCGTCCGCCTCGATTCCCCCGACGAGGCGCTCGCCGTCTCTCGCGCCGCCGTCGCCGGTGGCATCCGGGCCCTCGAGATCACCCTGTCGGTGCCGCGGGCGCTCGAGGTCGTGCGCACCCTCGCCGACGAGTTCGGCGATCACGTCGCCGTCGGTGTCGGAACGGTTCTGGATGCCGAGATGGCCGTCGCTTCGGTGCAGGCCGGTGCACGCATGCTCGTGAGCCCGAACCTGAACCCCGACATGATCCGCGCAGCCAACCGGTACCAGGCGCTCACGATCAGCGGGGCGTTCACTCCCACCGAGATCGTCGCCACCATGGAGGCCGGCGCCGACATCGTCAAACTGTTCCCGACCGAGATCGCCGGCCCCGATTACCTGCGCACGGTCATGGCGCCGCTCGCGCACGCCCCGATCCTCCCGGCCGGCGGCGCCACGCGCGACAACGTCGGCGACTGGTTCGGCGCCGGGGCCCTCGCGGTCGGCGTCGGAAGCGCCATCACGAAGGCCGCCCGCGCGACCGGCGACATGGCCGACGTCACCCGAGCAGCGGCGGACTTCCTCGCCGCCGTGGCGAGCGCCCGCACGCCGCACTGACCCCCGCGGCGGACCGCGACGTCCGCCGTCACCCGAACACGAAGGAGTGGACCATGAGCGAGACGACGGCTGACGCGCCGGTGCTCACGCGCGACGAGAAGAAGACGATCCGGATCCGGTGGTTCCTGGTCGGCTTCCTGATCCTCGGCGGGGTGGTGAACTACCTCGACCGTTCGACCCTCAGCGTGGCGAACACCACGATCGCCGGAGAGTTCGGGCTCGACCCGCTCGCAATGGGTCTGCTGCTGTCGGCGTTCTCGTGGCCGTACGCGATCGCGAACCTCCCCGCCGGCTACCTCGTCGACAAGTTCGGGCCCAAGAAGATGTTCGCGTTCGCCGCGGGCGCGTGGTCGCTCGTGTCGATCGTGACCGCCGCCGCGAACTCGTTCGGCGTGCTCTACGCCTGCCGTGTCGCGCTCGGCATCACCGAGTCGCCGTTCTTCACCTCGGCGCTGAAGGTCAACGAGCGCTGGTTCAACAAGTCCGAGCGGGCGCTCCCGGTCTCGCTCGTGAACACGGGCTCGCAGATCGCCAACGCGATCGCCCCGCCGCTGCTGACCTTCCTCCTGCTGACGATGAGCTGGCGCGGCATGTTCATCATCGTCGGAGCCTTCGGCATCGTCGTCGCCCTCGTGTGGCTGCGCATCTACCGCGACCCGACCCTGAAGGAGCAGGCGCTCATCAAGGGCGCCGAGGCCGAGGCGCGCGTCGCCGCATCGGTCGAGAAGGTCGGCTGGGGACGCCTGCTGCTGCAGTCGAACACCTGGTTCATGGTGCTCGGCGCCTTCGGCATCTTCTACACCGTGTGGGTCTACCTCACCTGGCTCCCCAGCTACCTGCAGACCGCCCGCGGCTTCAGCCTCGCGCAGAGCGGGTGGCTCGCATCGCTGCCGTTCCTCTGCGGCATCATCGGCGTGATCTTCGGCGGCTGGCTCTCGAACCGTCTCGTCCGTCGCGGCGTGAACACGGTCCGCGCGCGCAAGATCCCGATCGTCGGCGGGGCGATCCTCGCCGCCGCGGCGGTGCTCCCCGTCGCGTACGTCGACAGCACCCCGCTCGCCATCGTCCTGCTCTCGGTCGGCTACTTCGCCTCGCAGGTGCCGATCGGATGCCTCTGGACCCTCGCGTCCGACGTCGCGCCGTCGAACCAGGTCGCCTCGCTCGGGGCTATCCAGAACTTCGGCGGATTCATCGGAGCGGCCGTCGCCCCCGTGGTCACCGGGGCGATCCTCACCTCCACCGGAGGCAACTACACGACGGTGTTCCTCATCGGCGGCGTGCTGCTGCTGGTCGGCGCCCTGTCGTACGGACTGTTCGTCAAGGACCGCTCCGTCGCGGCATCCTGATTCCGCGCGGGGAGGACGACCTCTCGTCCTCCCCGCCCTCCGGGAGGAACCCCATGACCGCACGACTATTCTTCGTGATCGGCCCCGCCGGCAGCGGCAAGTCGACCGTGAGCACCCTCATCGCCCGACGCATCCGCGCGGCGTATCTCGACAAAGACTCCGTCGCCACCGCGTTCACCGAGGCTCTCCTCGAAGCCGCGGGGAGCGACAAGAACGAACGCGACAACAACCCCTACTACCAGGACGTGGTGATGGGGCTGGAGTACGCGACGCTCCTCCGCCTCGCCGGCGACAACCTGCGCCTCGGCAACGATGTCGTGCTCGACGCCCCCTTCGTGCGGTACTTCCCGGAAGAGGACTACCTCGAGCGCGCCGCCGCCGCGCACGACTGGCCCGCCGATGTCGTCATCACCGTGGTGCACGTGACGGTCGACGGCGCCCTCGTCCGGGACCGCGTCGATTCGCGCGGCTACGGTCGCGACGCCTGGAAGCTCGCCCACTGGGACGAGTTCTGGGCCACGGCGCAGGCCGCCGACTGCCGCTGGCGCGGCGCGCACCACGTGCTCTTCGACAACAGCGCGTCCGGCGCCGATCCCGCGGCGCTCGAGGCCGCCCTGGCCGCCTTCGTCTGAGTCGACTCTCGCGGCCGAGCGATCAGGGACGCGCCGGGTCGATCGGCGTGAACCGCCGCAGCCCCGCGCGCGAGCTCAGCCGCGACGCGGCGAGCGACCCCGCAACCGCGAGGAAGATCGGCAGCAGGAGCGTGAAGCCGGTGTCGGTGAACTCGATGATCAACGCGATCGCGGTGAAGGGCGCCCGCATGTTGGATGCCAAGAACGCGGCCGCCGCGATGATCGCGAGCGCCGTGCCGTCGGCGCCCGGCCAGATGAGTGCCCACCCGGCCGCCGCGGCCGCACCCAGCGCCGCGCCGATCGCGACGGAGGGCTGGAGGGTGCCGCCGATCGCCCCCGAGCCCAGCGAGATCGTCGTCGCGACGTACTTCAGTAGAGCGAGCAGGAGCAGCAGGAGCGCGGGCTGCGACAGGTCGAAGCCCGCGGTGGCCAGGGCGCGACCGTTGCCGAGCACGAGCGGGAAGAACGCCCCGAGCGCCCCCACTGCGGCGAACGTCACGGGCAGGACGACGAGCAGTTTCCAGCCCGTCGGGCGGAAGCGTCCGAGCGCCTTGGTCACGGTCGCGAAGCTCGTCGCGCCCCAGCCCATGAGCGGGCCGATGAGAACGGCCGCGACGACGAGCGAGGCGTTCACCTCGAGCGCGGGCACCTGGTACAGCGAACCGTCACCGACGAGGGGACGCGCGACGAGCGTGGCGATCGCGCTCACGGTCAGAGCGACGACCGCGCCGCCGACGCTGAACTGCGCGAGCAGGATCTCGATCGCGAACAGCGCACCCGCGAGCGGGACGTTGTAGACCGCCGCGAGACCGGCACCCGCCGCCGACGCGATGAGGATGCGTCGCCAGCGCGCGTCGAGGCCGAACCAGCCGACGATCTTCGAGCCCGCCATCGCGGAGAGCTCGCGCGGCGCGACCTCCTTGCCGATCGAGGCGCCGAGGGCCACCGAGGTCACCTGGATGACGGTGTCGGCGAGCGTCTCCCACCACGGCATCCGGGCGCCGTCGACTCCCTGCTCGACCGTGGCGAGCTTGCGACCGAATCGCCGCAGCAGGTACCACCCCAGCGCGGCGACGACACCCGCCCCACCCACGGTGACGATCGGCAGCCACCACGGCGACGGCAGCGCGAGGCCGTCGAGGAAGGGTCCCTCCTCGTGACCCCACACGAGGTGCTCGATCGAGTGCACGATCCACACGAGCAGCAGCACCGCGAGGCCGGTCGCCAGCCCGACGATCAGCGTGGCGAGGCCGAGCTTGGACAGCGCGAGGACGGCACGACGATGGGGGCGCGTCCGCGCCAGGGGCTCTGCTGTCACCCCGCAACGCTAACGGACCCGCGTTACCGTCCCGTGACGCGTTCTTCCGCGGCATCCGCTCGCCGCCGAGCGGTATCGCGCTACCGTGACCAAATGACCCCTCCCCCCGTGGCGGCCCGGCGCCCCGCCGACGTCCTCGGCATCGTCGCCGTCATCCTGTCCGCAGTCCTTCTCCTGCCGACGCTCTTCGTCTACCTCGTGGGGCTCATCCCCGAGATGAACGCCATCTGGTGGCTCGGCATCATCCTGCTGCCGTTGCTCTTCGTGGACGGCGTCATCGTCATCGTGCTCGCGGTGATCGGCCTGATCGTCGCCGTGCGCCGAGGAGGACGACGCGTGTGGTCGATGGTCGCGCTGGGGCTCGGCATCCTGATGCTCGTTCCCGCCCTGCTCGTGCTGGTGCCATGGTCGTCATGATCCTCGGCGCGGAAGCGCGAAAACATTAGGCTCTCCCTTGTGACTTCCCGCGCCCCGCTCTCCCGCAAGCTCTCCGCCATCGCCGAGTCCGCGACCCTGAAGGTCGACGCCAAGGCCAAGGCCCTCCAGGCCGCCGGCCGTCCCGTCATCTCGTACGCGGCCGGCGAGCCCGACTTCGCCACCCCGTCGTTCATCGTGGATGCCGCAGCGAAGGCGCTGCAGGATCCCAAGAACTACCGCTACACCCCCGCCGCGGGCCTGCCCGTGCTGCGCGAGGCGATCGCCGCGAAGACCCTGCGCGACTCTGGCCTCGAGGTCGCGCCCTCGCAGGTCATCGTGACCAACGGCGGCAAGCAGTCGGTGTACCAGGCGTTCCAGACCGTGGTGAACCCCGGCGACGAGGTGCTGCTGCCCGCCCCGTACTGGACGACCTACCCCGAGGCGATCGCCCTCGCCGACGGCACGCCCGTCGAGGTCTTCGCCGGCGCCGATCAGGACTACAAGGTCACGGTCGCCCAGCTCGAGGCCGCCCGCACCGACAAGACCACCGTGCTGGTGTTCGTGTCGCCCTCGAACCCGACCGGCTCGGTGTACACCCCCGAAGAGACCGCCGAGATCGGGCGCTGGGCCCTCGAGCACGGCATCTGGGTCATCACCGACGAGATCTACCAGAACCTCACGTACGAGGGCGTCAAGGCGGTCTCGATCGTCGAGGCCGTGCCCGAGCTCGCCGAGCAGACGATCCTCGTCAACGGCGTCGCGAAGACCTACGCCATGACCGGATGGCGCGTGGGCTGGATGGTGGGCCCTGCGGATGCCATGAAGCTCGCCGGCAACCTCCAGTCGCACCTGTCGAGCAACGTCAACAACGTCGCCCAGATCGCCGCGGCCGCCGCGCTCAACGGTCCCCAGGACGAGGCCGAGCAGTTCCGTCTCGCCTTTGACCGCCGCCGTCAGCTGATCGTGTCGGAGCTGGCGAAGATCGACGGCGTCGAGGTCCCGAACCCTCTCGGCGCGTTCTACGTGTACCCCGACGTGCGGGGCCTTCTCAACCGGCCGTGGGGCGGCGTCACCCCGACGACCTCGCTCGAGCTCGCCGACCTGATCCTCGAGAAGGCCGAGGTCGCCGTCGTTCCCGGCGAGGCCTTCGGCCCGAGCGGCTACCTGCGCCTGTCGTACGCCCTCGGCGACGACCAGCTCCTCGAGGGCGTGCAGCGCCTCCAGCGCCTGTTCGCCTGAGCCTCTTCGGCGCCGGTCACCGACTCCCGGTGGCCGGCGCCGTTCTGTGCCCGCCCGCGGTGGTGTCGGTGGCCGGGCGGTCCCGGCGTCGGGGCGGTCCGGGCGGCCGGGCGGTCCGGGCGGTCCCGGCGGCGCGGACCGTCACGCGGAGTCCCGGGCCGACACGCCGAGGCCCCGGCATCCGGAACCGGCGTGTCACCGCCGAACTCCGCACGACGGCACAGCGGGATGCCGCCACACCCGACCGCCCGACCACACCCGACCGCCCGACCTCCACGGCGCCGCAGCGCCCCGAGCCGTCAGGCGGAGTTCCATGCCGACACGCCGCGGCCCCGGCATCCGGAACCGGCGTGTCACCGCCGAACTCCGCACGACGGCACACCTTCGCGACCGCGCGGGACGGCCGGAATTACAGCTCGACGTTCACCAGGACCGGCTCGGGCTGAAGGATCAGGCCGAACTCGGAGTGCACGCGGCTCTGGACGAAGCGGGCGAGCTCAGAGATCTCGGCCGCCGTCGCCTCACCGCGGTTCGTCAGCGCGAGCGTGTGCTTGGTCGACAGGCCGGCGCGCGAGCGCGGGAACCGGAACCCGCGACGAAGCCCCGCGTTCTCGATCAGCCACGCGGCGCTCACCTTGACCTCGTGCCGCTCGACCGGGGGCGGGGGCAGGATGCCGTCGAACGCGGCGAGCGGGATCACGGTCACCGGATCGAGCACCGGCGCCATCGGCCATTTCGGGCACGCCTCGGGAAGGGTGCGGGCGAAGGCCTCGCTGACGATCGCGTTCTGGAAGAACGAGCCGGCGCTCCAGGTGTCGGGGTCTTCCGCGTCGAGGACCATGCCCTTGCGGGCGCGGGTCGCGAGGACGTGGTCGCGGATCCAGCGCAGCGACACGGCGTCATCGGCATCCAGGCCCAACGCCCCGCGAAGCTGCTCCCCCGCGATCGGACGCTCCCCCGCACCGACGCGTTCGAGCTCGAGGGTGACCGAGAGGATCACGGCCGAGCGATCGGGGATCGACCCGTAGTGCTGCTTGAGCACCGACGTCCGGAAGCCGAGGCCGAGCTCGACGGCCGGGACCACGGAGACGTCGCCCGTCGACTCGTCGATCAGCTCGACCTCGACGAGGGTCTGCACGATCTCCTGGCCGTAGGCACCGACGTTCTGCACGGGAGCGGCACCGACCGTGCCGGGGATGCCGGACATGGCCTCGATGCCCGCGAGCCCGCGCTCGACGGTCTCGGCGACGAGCGCGTCCCAGTCGTGGCCGGCCTGCACGCGGAGGCGCACGGTCTCGGGGCGCGAGCCGGGGAGTTCCTCGATGCCCGCCGTGCGCACGCGGATCACCGTGCCGTCGAACGGCTCGTCGCCGACGAAGAGGTTCGAGCCCCCGCCGAGGACGAACCACTCGTCTCCGTCGGCCCAGACCTCGCGGAGCGCCGCGACGAGTTCGTCAGCCGTGCGCGCCTCGATGAGACGCGCGGGCTCGCCGCCGGTGCGCAGCGTCGTGAGCTGAGAGAGCGGGATCGGGGCGACCTCGGGCATCAGACGAGCCGCACCCGCACCTGCGCCTTGCCGAGCACGGTGGTCTCGGCGAACGTGACGGTGAGGTCGATGCGCGCGATGGCGTCATCGACGGCACCGACCTTCGCGCTGACGTGCAGGTCGGCACCGGTCTCGCGGTCGACGACGACGGGACGCGTGAAGCGCACACCGTACTCGGCGACGCGTCCGCTGTCGCCCAGCGCCTCGGCGAGCGTGCCGACGGCGATGCCCATCGTGAGCATGCCGTGCGCGAGCACGCCCGGAAGCCCCACGGCGGCGGCGACGTCGTCGCGGTAGTGGATCGGGTTGAAGTCGCCCGACGCGCCCGCGTACCGCACGAGCGACTCGCGGGTCAGGTGCACGGAGCGCTCGGCGATGACCTCGCCCACGGTGAACTCGCTCATGCGCCGGCCTCCCCCGCCAGAAGAACGCTGGTGGTGGTCACGACGTGGGCGCCGGTGGCATCCACGATCTCGGCTTCGCTGGTGATCATGGCGTTGCCGCCCATCGACCGGATGCCGGTGACCGAGAGCGTCGCGACGAGCTCGTCGCCCGCGACGATCGGACGCGTGTAGCGGAAGCGCTGTTCCGCGTGCACGAGGCGGGACAGCTCGATGCCGGACTCGGGATCGCCGAGCAACTGCTGGAGGGTGAGGTCCTGCACGACCATCGCGAAGGTCGGCGGCGCGACGACATCGGCGTAGCCGAGAGCGCGGGCGGCCTCGGGGTCGGAATGCTGCGGGGCGTCGGCGAAGACGGCGCGGGCGAACTCGCGCACCTTCTCGCGGCCGACCAGGTACGGCGCGGTCGGCGGGAACACACGACCGACCAGTTCAGGATTCACGGGCACCGAACCAGTCTACGGCGGGGCGTCCGCCCGGTCCTGTCGGCCGAAGCCCGTGACGGTGGACGCGTCAGCGCTGGTGGCGCCCCCGCACCGCCTTGATCGCGATCTGCGTCGCGATGAAGACGAGGAAGATCGAGAACAGAACGTTCGCCACGAACGGGTCGACGGCTTTCGCGATCTGCGCGCCGAGCGCCGTGGTCGCGCACGCGGCGATCCCGACGCAGGCGGCCGCCGCGAGGTCGACGTTCGAGCGGCGAAGGTTGCCCACGGTGCCCGAGATCGCCGTCGGGATCATCATGAGCAGCGAGGTTCCCTTGGCGACGAGGTCGCTCGTACCGAACAGCAGCAGCAGGGCGGGCACGACGATGATGCCGCCGCCGACCCCCAGAAGACCGGCCAGGATGCCGGTGACCACACCGAGCACGGCGAGACCGGGTCCGGTGATCCAGGTGAGCACGAGCTCGGCGTCGCGCGAGGGGATCACGAAGTACAGGCTCACGATGACGACGAGGAGGAATGCGACGAACGCCCAGCGCAACGCCGTCTGCGACAGCTTCGGCAGGAGCCACGTGCCGATCTGCGCACCGATGACGGCACCCGCGGCGAGGATAAGCGCCGGGATCCACGCGACGTGACCGTCGATGGCGTAGGTGACGACGCCGACCGAGGCCGTCGGCACGATCGCCGCGAGCGACGTCCCCGCGGCGAAGCGCTGGTCGAAGCCGAGCAGCAGCACGAGGAGCGGCACGATGACCGTGCCCCCGCCCACGCCGAACAGTCCCGACATCAGGCCGGCGAGAAGGCCGACGCCGATGCAGACGGCGAAGAAGCGGACGGAGCGCTTGGGTCGGATGTCGGCGTGCACGAGGGTCAAGTCTGGCACCTTCGAGGCGGCACCTCTCCCGCGTGGCGTCTGCCCGGCGGGGCCCCCACGCGCCTCGCCCGCCCGCGCGGCTGCACCCGCGGGAACGAAAGCGGCCCCCGGTGTCCGAAGCCGCGTCCACCGGGGGCCGTCGCCCTCGCAGGTCAAGCGGCACGGTGACCCGAACACCGGTCCGCGACCACTCGCGCGAGGGTGCGACAACACTGACGGTAGCGAGCAGCGTCCAACGCGAATGCCCCATTGACACGGATATCTCGAACTGCTAATTATTTAGACCGCGTATGACAATCACCCGTCGGCGGGAATGTCTCCGCCCGCCCCGCCGTTGATGCCGAGCATGATAACCGTAGGAATCATCGGAGCAGGACACATCGGCTCGGCCCTCGCCAAGGGCTTCGCCAACAACGGCTACGACGTCGTCATCGCCAACTCTCGCGGGCCCGAGACCCTGGCGGATCTCGTCGCGTCAATCGGAGACAGGGCGCGTGCGGCGACGGCACAGGATGCCGCGGAAGCCGGCGAGTTCGTCGTCGTCACGGTGCCGCTGAAGGCCATCGGCGAGATCCCGGTCGCTCCCCTGACGGGCAAGATCGTCCTCGACACGAACAACTACTACTTCGAGCGCGACGGACACATCGCCGCCCTCGACGACAAGAAGACCACGACCTCGCAGATGCTGCAGGAGCACCTCCCCGAGTCGGTCGTCGTGAAGGCGTTCAACCACATCATGGCCGCCGACATCCTCACCGACGGCTCCCCCGCCGGCACCGAGAACCGTCGCGCGCTCGCGACCGCGAGCGACTCCGACGAGGGCGTCGCGCTCATCACGCGCGTCTACGACGAGTTCGGCTTCGACACCGTCAACATCGGCCCGCTCAGCGAGAGCTGGCGCGTCGAGCGCGACCAGCCGGCCTACGTCGTCCGCCAGAACGCTGACGAGCTGACGCAGAACCTGGCACGCGCGGAGCGCTGACCGCCGCGCGCCCGGCTGTCGCGCACCGCGCGTCCCGGCCCGCGCGAGCTGCGCGCCCCGGCCCGCCGCACGCTCATAAACGCGATTCGCTCACAGAAACACGCTCTCCACGCGTTTCCGTGAGCGAATCGCGTTTATGCGGGGGATGCCGGGACCCCGGCGCCGCAACACGATACCCCCGCCGCACGGACCGTGCTGCCGCCGGGGTTCGCGCAGCGGTATCGGCACGCGACCATAAACACGATCCGCACGCAGAAACACGCTCTCCCCGTGTTTCCGTGAGCGAATCGCGTTTATGCGCGGATGCCGGGACCCCGGCGCCGGACTCAGAGCGAAGCGAGCGCCCGGTCGACGTCGGCGACCAGGTCGTCGACCGACTCGATGCCGACCGACAGACGCACGATGGTGTCGGGCACCGCGAGCTCGGTCCCCCGCACGGAGGCGTGGGTCATGGCATCCGGGTAGTTCACCAGCGACTCGACGCCGCCGAGCGACTCGGCGAGGGTGAACAGGCGCGTCGACTCGGCGAAGCGGCGGGCGGTGGCACCGTCGGCGAGCTCGAGCGACACGATGCCCCCGAAGCCGCTCATCTGCGACGCGGCGAGCGCGTGGCCGGGGTGCTCCGGCAGCCCGGGGTAGTACACCCGTGCGACCCGGTCGTGACCGGCGAGGTGCTCGGCCACGGCCTGCGCATTGGAGCTGTGGCGCTGCATGCGCACGGCGAGCGTCTTGATGCCACGCGTGGTCAAGTAGGCGTCGAACGGTCCCGAGACCGCACCCGCGGCGAACTGCAGGAACTGCACCTTCTCGGCGAGGTCGGCGTCCGCGAAGGCGAGCGCCCCGCCGACGACGTCGCTGTGCCCCCCGAGGTACTTCGTCGCGGAGTGCACCACGACGTCGGCACCGAGCGAGATCGGTCGCTGCAGGGCGGGCGACGCGAAAGTGTTGTCGACCACGACGATCGCGCCGGCCGCGTGGCCCAGGCGCGCCAGACCCGCGATGTCGGTGATGCGCAGCATCGGGTTGCTGGGGGTCTCGACCCAGACCATCTTCGGCGCGCGTTCCTCGATCGCCGCGGCGACGGCATCCAGGTCGCTCATGTCGACGACGCGCAGCTTCACGCCCCACGGGCCGAGCACGCGCGCGAGCAGCCGGTACGTGCCGCCGTACACGTCGTTGCCGAGCAGCACCTCGTCGCCGGGGACCAGGGCCGCGCGCAGCAGGGCGTCCTCTCCGGCGAGACCCGAAGCGAACGACAGCGCCCGAGCGCCTCCCTCGAGGGCGGCGATCTGCGTCTCGAGCGCCGTGCGCGTGGGGTTGCCGCTGCGGCCGTACTCGTATCCGCCGCGGAGGCCACCGATGCCGTCCTGCGCGTAGGTCGTCGAGACGTGGATCGGCGGGATGACCGCGCCGGTGGTCTCGTCGAAGGCCTGGCCCGCGTGGACGGCGAGGCTGTCGAAGCCGCGGGCGGCGTCGTGGGTGCTCATGCGGAGTGCTCCTCGGAGGGGGTGGGGATGAGGGATGCCGTGGGCTCGACGTCGTAGCCGCGCGCGCGCATCCAGTCGTCGTCGAAGATCTTGCTGAGGTAGCCGCGTCCGTGATCCGGCAGCACGACGACCATGACCGCGTCGGCGGGGAGATCGCGGGCGACGCGAAGAGCGCCGACGACGGCCATGCCGCTGGATCCCCCGACGAGAAGACCCTCCTCGCGGGCGAGGCGGCGGGTCATCGCGAACGACTCGGCATCGGACACTCGCTCGTAGGCGTCGACCACGGTCGGGTCGAAAGCGGGCGGCCAGAAGTCCTCGCCCACGCCCTCGACGTCGTACCCGTGGATATCGCCCCCCGAGTAGATCGAGCCGACGGGGTCGACACCGACGATGCGCACGGCGTCTCCGGCGACCTCGCGAAGGTACCGACCGGTGCCGCTGATCGTGCCGCCCGTTCCGACGCCGGCGACGAAGTGGGTCAGTCGACCATCGGTGTCGCGCCAGATCTCGGGCCCGGTGGTCTCGTAGTGGCTGCGGGGCCCGTTCGGGTTCGCGTACTGATTCGGTTTGAAAGCACCGGGGATCTCGCGTACGAGGCGGTCGGACACGCTGTAGTAGGAGTTCGGGTCGTCGGGCTCGACATTGGTCGGGGTCACCACGACCTCGGCCCCGTACGCCCGCAGGACCGCGCGCTTGTCCTCGGCGACCTTGTCGGGAACGACGAAGACGCACCGGTACCCGCGCTGCTGCGCGACGAGCGCGAGACCCACACCGGTGTTGCCGCTGGTCGGCTCGACGATCACGCCACCCGGCTTCAGGTGTCCGTCGCGCTCGGCGGCGTCGATGATGTTGGCGGCGATCCGGTCTTTCGCCGAACCACCGGGGTTGATGTATTCGATCTTCGCGAGGACCGTGGCGGCGATGCCGTCGGTGACGCGGGTCAGACGGACGAGGGGGGTGTTGCCGACGAGGTCGGCGACGCTCTGGGCGTAACGCACGATGGCATCCTGAGGGGTTTGTGCGCCCGTACGGGCGCGGCTGACGGGGTCGTCGAAAGAGAACGCGGAAAAGCGTTCAGCGACAACAGCGACAGGTCAGCACGCCGCCAGCATACCCGACGTCGTCGATGCTCACGCGACAGCGCCCAGGAACTCCTCGAAGCTCTGCGCCGGGCGGCCCGTGACCCGCTCGACATCGTTCGAGACGCCGGCGAGGTCGCCGCTCGCGATCGCGGTGTAGGTGCTCACCCACGCGTCGACCTGCCAGCGGGGAGCGCCGAACGCCGCGCGCGAGGCGTAGGCCTCGTCGACGGTCTCGTCGAGGAAGCGCACCGGGTGGCCCCGGACGGCGGAGATCTTCTCGGCCACCTCGGTCATGGTGAGGGCCTCGGGGCCGGTGAGGTCGTATGCGGTGTCGGCGTGAGCGGTCGGATCGAGAAGGACCGACACGGCCGTGGCCGCGACGTCGGAGCGCGAGACCAGTGAGCATCGCCCGTCGCCCGCGGGACCCCGGATGACGCCGTCGTCGCCCGCGAAGAGCTCCATCATGTCCATGTAGAAGTTGTCACGCAGGAACGTCCACCGCATGCCCGAGGCGCGGATGATCTCCTCGGTCGCGGCGTGATCGCGGCCCAGCGTGAACACGGCATCCGGGGCGGCCGCGAGGAACGACGTGTAGACGATCGAGCGGACGCCCGCCGCGGCGGCGGCCTCGACGAACTCGCGATGGTGCTCCACGCGGTCGGACGTCTCGGAGGCCGAGACCATGAAGAGGGTCTCGACGCCCTGCAGGGCCGCGCGCGCGGCATCCGCGTCCGAGTACCGGGCCACGTGCACCTCGGCCCCCTCGAGCGCCGGGGCACGAGGAGCGTCACGCACGAGGAGACGCTGAGGGATGCCGCGGGCGGCGAGGTCGCGGGCGACACGGCCCCCCACGGCTCCGGTGGAACCGGTGACGGCGATGACGGGCGGCGTGGGCATTCGGCCTCCGGGAGGATGGGAGCGGTGCATCCAGCGTATTGCGGCGTCCCTTTGCCGGGGCCGAGAAGATGTTCAGGTGGCGGGGGCCACCAGGCGCCCGACGCGGACCCGCACGGTCGCCCCCGCGGCCGTGTCGTCGGTTCCGCGCACCGCAGCGGCCACCGCGGAGGCGACCGCGACCGTGTCGTCCTGGGCCGAGACGCCGATGCAGACGGTGATCGAACGTGCACCGTCGACCTCCTCGACCGCGGCGAGAGACCCCTCGGCGTCGACGGCACGCTCGACGGCGCGGGCGACGAGGGGGCGTGCCGAGTACATCTCACGCACCCCCTCGGTGGCGGTGACGGCGAGGTCGATGCGCGGCGCGAGGGCGGCGGTGGTCAGGTCGGTCATTGGTCTTCCTCTCCGTCGACGTGCACGTCGCCCACGGTGACGTCCACGCGCCCCACCCGCAGGTCGCCGTGTCGCTGGATCGCGGCGCGGATCCCTTCGCGCATCTCTTCCACGGCGTCCGCCATGGCACGGCCGAAGCGCACACTGACCGAGACACGCACGTCGAGGGGCGCATCGGGCTCGTTCTGCTGGAGGCGCACGCGCCCCACCAGCACGCCGTCGACGCCGTCACCGACGGAACGGATGAGCTCGTAGAGCGCCCCCTCCGTCACGACGATCTCGACACCGTCGGAGCCTCGAACGAGGGGGATGTCGCGGCCCGCGCGGAACTCTCGCATCACCTCGCGCATGATCGAGTCGTACCAGGACTCGGCCAGAGGCTCGGCAGCCTGTTCTTCGACGATCTCTCGAGAGAGACGCCCCATCCGTTCCATGGATGCCAGAACGGCCTGGCATTCCGCGTTGCGCTCGATCGCGGCGATGCGCGGAACGCGCCCGCGGTCGAGGTAGGCGGAGAGATCCTCGAGCGAGTAGCCCGAGCCCCCGATGTCGTCGCTCATCCCGTCACCTCCAGTCCTGCATGCGTTCGAGCACGATCTTTCGCGCCCTGGCGAGTCGACCGCGAACCGTGGCCGCGTTCTCGCCGACCTCGACGGCGATCTCGTCGTAGCTGTGACCGCCGACCTCGCGCAAAACCCAGACCACGCGCAATTCCTCGGGCAGCTCGGACAACACCTTTTTCAGCGCGTCCATCTGCGACGATGCCACAGCCGAGCGCTCGGGGTCGTCTTTCGCAGAGACCATCTGCTCATCGATCTGGTCGGAGAGCTTGCGGGCGCGGAGTCGATCGGTCGCTTTCCGGGACACGATCGTGGTCAGCCAGCTGCGTACCTTCTCGGGATCGGTGAGATCGGGCAGGCGCCGCCACGCGGTGATCAACGCTTCCTGGACGCAGTCGTCGGCGTCGGCGCGCGAGCCGGTGAGGCGCGTGGCGAACGCGACGAGGAACGGCGCGTGTCGACGCACCAGCACTCCGAAAGCCAGCTGGTCGCCATCAGCCGCCCGCGACGCGAGGAACGCGTCTGTGGCGGTGGACAAAGCGGTCATCGGGTTCCTGTCGGTGTTACGTGCGGACCCGGGTGCTGGCGAGTCGGTTCCGTCCACATAGCGAAACACCCCGGACGAAACCGCCCACAGAGCTTGACGCGGACGCCGAGACATGGCATCCGATCTCCGCCTTCCGCCAACGGCCCCGATGTCGGGGGTCGGCGGTAGCGTCGACGGTGTCCCTTCGACACCAAGGAGCCCCATGCGCATCGCCCTCACCGGCTCGTCCGGAAAACTCGGCACCGTCGTCGCGCGCGAACTCCGCGCGGCCGGTCACGAGGTCATCGGCTTCGACATCCGCGGCGAGCGCGGTCCTGGCTTCGTGCAGGTCGACCTCACCGACTACGGCCAGGTCATCGACGCGCTCGCGGGAGTGAACGATCAGCACGACGGGGTCGATGCCCTCGTGCACCTCGGTGCGATCCCCGCCCCCGGCATCCGGTCCGATGTGGCGACCTTCCACAACAACATGACCAGCACGTTCAACGTGTTCTGGGCGGCGGTGCGCCTCGGCATCCAGCGAATCGTCTACGCCTCCAGCGAGACGGTGCTGGGTCTGCCGTTCGACATCGACCCGCCCTACATCCCCGTCGACGAGGAGTACGCGCCGCGACCCGAGTCGGTGTACTCGCTGGTCAAGACGCTCGAGGAGCGCCTGGCCGTCGAGCTGGTACGCTGGAACCCCGAGCTGTCGATCACGGCCCTGCGCTTCTCGAACGTCATGGTTCCCGACGACTATGCCGAGTTCCCCTTCGACGCCGACGCGCGCACCCGCAAGTGGAACCTGTGGGGCTACATCGATGCGCGTGACGGCGCCCAAGCCGTCGAGCGCGCCCTCGAGAGGGCGCCGGCCGGGTTCGACACGTTCATCATCGCGGCGGCCGACACCGTCATGACCCGCCCCAACGCCGAACTCGTCGCCGAGGTGTTCCCCGCCGTCGAGACGCGCGGCGAGCTGGGCGAGAACACGACGCTGCTGTCGATCGACAAGGCGCGCCGCCTGCTCGGCTACGACCCGCAGCACTCGTGGCGGGACGCGCGCTGACGCGGAAACGCTCGATCGAAGTGCCACACTGAGTGCGTGACCGCTGCCGACCCCTCTGCGACGACGACGGCTCCCGCGCGCCGCGGGCGTCCCGGGTACGACCGTGAGGGTCTGCTCGCCGTCGCGGTGCAGCTCTTCAACGAGCAGGGATACGACGCGACGAGCGTGGCCGACCTCGCCCGTCGCCTGGGTCTGACCAAGTCGGCGCTGTACCACCACTTCGCCTCGAAGGAAGAGCTCCTGGCGGTCGCCCTCGAAGCGGCGCTCGGCGGCCTCGAGGCCGTTCTCGACCAGCCCGGTGCCCGTGAGGGCGCGGCATCCGATCGTCTTCGCTTCGTCCTCACGGGGGCGACGGACGTGCTCGTCGCCCAGTTGCCCGCGGTGACCCTGCTGCTGCGCGTGCGCGGCAACAGCGCCGTCGAGCAGGCGGCGCTCGAGCGCCGACGCGTGTTCGACCACCGCGTCACCGCCCTCGTCGCCGAGGCGCAGGCGGAGGGCAGCGTGCGCGATGATGTCGACGCCGCGGTCGCCGCGCGCCTGCTGTTCGGCATGATCAACTCGGTCGTCGAGTGGTACCGCCCCGGCGGGAGTGTCGACGGCGACCGCCTCGGGCACGACATCGTGCGCATCGCGCTCGACGGCCTCCGCACGACCTGAGCACCCGCACGCGCGGACCGACCGCACCGGCCGAGCGCGCGTACCGGCCGAGCGCGCGTACCGTCACGCGGACATCGGCACCGACACGCCGCACCCCAACCCCGCCCACGGGCGTGTCGCCCGAGAACTCCGCCTGACGGCACGGGCGGGCCGCGCGTACCGTCGCGCGGACTTCGGCACCGACACGCCGCACCCCAACCCCGCCCACGGGCGTGTCGCCCGAGAACTCCGCCTGACGGCACGGGCGGGCCGCGCGTACCGTCACGCGGACATCGGCGCCGACACGCCGCACCCAGACCCCGCCCAGCGGCGTGTCGCCCGAGAACTCCGCCCGACGGCACCGGCCGACCGCGCGTACCGCGCACGGCGGAGGGGCCCCCCACGCCGCGCGAGGCCCCTCCGACGGCATCCGGATCAGGCGCGCAGGTCGACGCCCTTCGTCTCTTTGATCATCGACACCGCGGCGAGCGACACCAGCGCAGCGACCGCGATGTACACGCCGATCGCCCACGAGACACCGGTCGAGCGGAGGAGCGCTTCCGCGATCATCGGCGCGAACGCGCCGCCCATGATCGCGCCGAGCGCGTAGCCGATCGAGACGCCCGAGTAGCGGACGTTGGCCGGGAACATCTCGGCGTACAGCGCCGCCTGGGGGCCGTACGACAGACCGAGGCCGAGCGTCATGACGAACAAGGCCACGAAGTACCAGACGATGTCGCCGGTGTCGATGAGGAACCACATCGGCACCGCCCAAACGGCCAGCAGCAGGTAGCCGAGCTGGAAGGTGCGGACGCGTCCGAGGCGGTCCGACAGCCAGCCGCCCCAGAGAGTGAAGCCGAGCCAGCCGAAGGATGCCAGCGTCGTGGCCAGCAGCACGGTCGGCCGCTCGAGACCCAGCACAGCGACGGAGTACGTCGAGAAGAAGGCGATCAGGAGGTAGCCCGCCGCGTTGTTGCCGATGAAGACGAAGGCGGTGAGAGCGACCTGACGCCAGTTCTTGCGGAAGAGCTGGCCGAGCGGGGCTGAGGACTCCTTGCGGCGACGGACGAGGTCCTCGAAGACCGGGCTCTCCTCGACGGCGCGACGGATGACGTAGCCGACGACGATCAGCACGATCGAGAGCAGGAACGGCACGCGCCAGCCCCACGCGAGGAACGCCTCGGCCGACATCGACGACGTGAGGATCCACAGCGTCGCGGTGGCGAGGATCATGCCCACCGGCACGCCGATCTGCGGGAACGCGCCGAAGTATCCGCGACGGCTCACCGGAGCGTGCTCGACCGACAGCAGGGCCGCACCACCCCACTCGCCACCGGCCGAGAAGCCCTGGAGGACTCGCAGGAAGATCAGCAGGATCGGAGCCGCGACACCGATCGCCGCGTACGTCGGGAGCAGGCCGATGAGCGCGGTCGACACGCCCATCATGATGAGCGTGAGAACGAGCATCTTCTTACGGCCGAGACGGTCACCCAGGTAGCCGGCCACGATCGCGCCGAGCGGGCGGAAGAGGAACGAGATGCCGATCGTCGCGAACGACAGCACCTGTGCGATGGCCGGGTCGGACTCCGCGAGCGGGGCGAGGAACAGCGGCGCGAGCACGAGCCCGGCCGCTTGGGCGTAGATGAAGAAGTCGTACCACTCGATCGAGGTGCCGACGAGGGTCCCGGCGAGCACGCGCCGTTCTTCTCGTTTCAACCCGGTCGAAGAGGGGGATGCCGAGGTCTGGGTGGCCATGAGAACTCCGTTGTTCTGTGGGGCGAGGGAAAACACCCGGTGAGAACTATTACCAACCGAGCGTTCAGTAATAGTGTCAGAGGAGCGGGCTCACGACAAGCGCACCGCGGAGGGAGCACCCATGACGACCTGGACGATCGTGCTCGGGGCCCTCGACGAGCGCCTCGGCATCACCGTGACGGAGCAGTCCGCCGAGCGCGTCGCGGCATCCCTCCCCGTCCGGGGGAACACGCAATCGCTGGGGCGACTGCACGGCGGAGCCACGGCCGCCCTCGCCGAGGCGGTGGGCTCGTGGGCGGCGATGATCCACGCGAGCGCCTTCGACAAGGTATGCGTCGGCGTCGACCTCAACATCACGCACCATCGCGGCGTGCGCGACGGCCACATCCACGCGGTCGCCACACCGGCGCATCGCGGGCGCCGGATGGCGACCTACGACGTGCGCGTCACCGACGACGACGGTCGACTCGTCGCGACGGCCCGCATCACGAACCTCCTCGTCGATCCGGAGTGAGCGCGCGTGCGCGGCGAGATCCCGAGGCGATGAGAACCACGGGGCACGAGGCAGCGCGACGAAGCCCCGTGCAGGCGGCGACGACTCACCCGACCTCGACGCCGAGCGACGGGCAGGAGCAGAGGCCGAACGGAGCCGTCTGCCGCCCTCTGGCATCCTGGATGCCGTGACGAGGATCCGAGGGAGTGCACCGCCCCCAAGCGATGCACCCCCTCGCCCGTCGAATTGCTTCCCGAACATCTCTCGACGGGCGTATGGGTATCGTCTCGAAGCCGGAGACGACACCCACCCCCGACAAGGTGGTGTCCCCCGGGGCGTGATCCTTACACCGGCGCGAGAATTTTCTTCCGTCCGTCGACGCGTAAGGATCGACGGCCGCATGACACAGCCTCTGCGAAGGCACGAAAGCGCACGCCGGTGATCGACGAGACGGACTTCGTGGCGCTCTTCCGCGAGCACCACAACGCCGTTCGACGATTCATCGAGCGGCGTGTGTCGGATCGCGAGGCCGCCGCCGACCTCACGATGGATTGCTTCGAGATCGCGTGGCGCAAGCGCGACCCCCGCGATCCGTTCGGATTGCCGTGGTTGTACCGCACCGCGCGCAACCTGATCGCGAACGAGTATCGGCGACGCGACCGGGAGGAGGCGTTGTGGACGCACATCGAGGACCACGTGCGCGCTCTGGCGAACGAGGCCGAGCCCGCGATGGCGCAACGTCTCGTCGATGCCATCCGCGGTCTGCCCGAGCGCGAGCGCGAGATCCTCTGGCTCACCTACTGGGAGCAGTTGTCGGCCGCCGAGGTGGCCCTGGTCATGGAGATGAACACCGGGGCGGTGTGGACGCGACTGAATCGCTCGAGAGCACGTTTGCGGCCGTTGCTCGACGGTGGCGCCGTCCACGCGGAAGGGGTGACCGATGACCGACGATGACCTCGCGCGCGCGCTCCGCAGGCTCGACCCCGCCGAGACCCCGCTCGACGCTCCCCTTCCCCTCGACGCCGAACGTCGCCTGCGACAGATCCTCGACCGCCCGCCCGTCCGGCGTCGCCGCCCGATGCTGGTGTGGACGTCGGCCGCCGCGGCCGTCGCGCTGATCCTGACCATCATCACAGGAGTGCTGTGGATGCCGGGGCCCCCGGCATCCGCTCTCACTCCCGAGCCGCTCGTCTACACGGCTCTCCCCAGCGGGACCGGTGCCGCCGAGGTGGTCGCGGAGGCGCAGGCGCGGTTGGCTGCGGGCGACGGCGCGGTGCCCCCGGAGCGCCGCTCCCTGTCGCTCGGTTGGTACTTCAGCGCCTCGCCCGACGGAGCAGAGGCGACGGTGTTCCGGCGCGAATGGGTGGACTTCCGGTGGAACGAGGATCTCTCCGGGTCGGTGGTGACCACGGCGGCCGAGGCCACCGATGCCGGCGGCGACACCGTGCCGAACGTCGATCCCGCCCCGGGCACCGTGGTGGGAGAGCTGACCTACGTGCGCAATCAGTTCCGACCGCTCTCCCCCACTCCGCCGGCGGCGTCCGCCGAGGCCATGCGCGCGCTCCTGGTCGCCACGACGGGTGCCACCGAGACCCTGACCGCCGGCGATGCGATGGTCGGGGTGCGCAGCCTGCTCGGCGAGTGGACGCTGAACGATGCCCAGCAGGGCGCACTCCTGGGCGTCATCGCCGCTTCGCCCGACGCGCGGGTACTCGGAACCACGCGCGACCGTCTCGGTCGCGAGGTCGTGGGTCTGGCCGGCATCCCCTCGACGACCGCGAACGCCGACGTGACTCTGCTGCTGTCGGTCGATACCGGCCGGATCGTGGGATTCGAGTCGGCGCTGATCGACGCCAACACCGATCTCGACCTTCCCGCCGGGTCGCTGATCGAGTACGTCCTCTGGGACGTGCAGGGCCGAGAGGATGCTCCGCGCTGAGCCGAACGGCGTTACCGCCCCCGTGAGCGGCGCACTTCGACGCCGCTGAGCACCGCGGCGGCCGCGGAGAAGACGACCGACACCGCAAGCGCCACGGTGAGCGCACCGGCGAACGTGCTCGGATCGGGGGCGGGCGAACCCGGCCCGCCCGCGCGGGCCGTCCCCGCCAGCACGAGCACGAAGCTCGTGCCGAGAACCGTCTGCCCGATCGAGGCGCCCACCCGCTGCGCGGTCTGCACCACCCCGCCGGCCACACCGCCGCGCACGGGATCGACCTCGGCGAGGGTCAGCGTCTGGTTCGGCGTCACGATCGCCCCGCCGGCGAGGCCGAGGACGAACAGCGGCACGCACAGGCGCAGGATCACGCCCGTCGGGTCGGTGGCTCCGGGCTCGGCCTGGACGACGAGACCGAGCACGATCGTGACGAGCGTGAAAACGGATACCGCTCCGAGCAGCAGGGGCCTGCCGACCCGGGAGACGAAACGGCCGGCGATGGGGGCGCCGAAGACCGTGCCCACCGCGTAGGCCGTGACCCCCAGCGCCGACTGCAACGCCGTGAAACCCAGGCCGTCCTGGTAGTACAGCGCGAGCACGAGCGGAATACCGGTGTTGCTGCAGAAGAACACCACCGCGAAGATCACGCCGATCACGAACGATCGCGTGCGGAACAGGCGCAGATCCACCAGGGGCGCGGCATCCGCTCGCGTCAGACGAGCCTCGTGCCGGACGAAGGCGACGAGGAGTCCCGCCGCCGGGAGCAGAAGGAGAAGCGTCACGGGACCGCCGGCCTGACCGGTCTCGACGATCGGGAACAGCAGGCACAGCAGACCGGCGCCGAGCAGAACGACACCGAGGAGATCGAGCCGTCTCCCCGCGCCCTGCGCCGCGGGGACGTCGGCGGCGACCCAGCGCCGCGCGAGCAGGACGGCTGCGATCCCGACCGGCACGTTGATGAAGAACACCAGGCGCCAGCCGTTGTCCTCGCCACCTATGGCGATCAGCAGGCCCGCCACGACGGGACCCAACGCGGTGCCCGCGCCCACCGTGAGCCCCAGCCGTCCGAAGGCCCTGCCCCGCTCGAGCGGCGGGAAGGCGTTCTGGATGAACCCCGACACCTGCGGCCCGATCATGCCGCCGAAGATCCCCTGGACGACGCGTGCCGCGATGAGCACCTCGGGGGTCGGAGCGAGCCCCACGAGGGCACTCGCGACGACGAAACCGAGCATCGACACGATGAACATGCGCCGGCGCCCACGGCCGTCGCCGAGCCGACCGCCGATGACCGGCACGAGCCCGAAGGCCAGGACGTAGCCCGTGATCACCCATTGCAACTCGCTCGGCCCGGCGCCCGTCGACCGTCCGATCGAGGGGAGGGCGACGTTCGTGACGCTGAGGTCGAGGAGGGACGCGAACTGTCCCATCAAGAGGACGCCCAGGGCGCGCCATCGGCGCGGATCGACGGGAGGTGCCACCGGTCAGCGATCCCGACGGGGCTGACGTCGGCGGGGTGCGGCCGATGCGGAGATCCGTCGTTGCGTCATGCCGACCTCCCGGATTCGTCCTTCCAGGCTACGCCCGACGCGCGGACCGTCGCGGATGATGGGCGGGTCGCGCGGACGGTCGATCACGGCAGGCGGCTACTGCCAGAGGCGAGCCGCTCGACGGCGCCAGTACTCGCCGGAATCGTCCGCCCACCGGCGGAGCGTCTCGACGTCGATCTCACGCGGGGGCGCCGCGGCTCCCCGGCGGAGTTGCGGGATCGTCACCGCTCCGCTCAGCACGACGTCGGCCCACGGCTGCGCGCGGGCGACGCCGAGGGCCAGCGACGCTCCGTCGAGGCCCGCTCCGTCGAAGCTCGCTCCGTCGAGGCCCGCTCCGACGTCACCGTCGGGCTCGGAACGAGCGAGCTCTCCTCCGGCGAGAGCTTCCTTCACCACCACCGTCCAGCCCACCGCGTGAGCTCGGGCCAGAGCGGGGCCCGCCGCCTGCTCGCGCAGGTTCCACGTGGCCTGCACGACGGAGAACGGACTGTCGGCGAGCGACCGCGCCGCGTCGACGACATCGCCCTGATGGGGCCCGCTGGTCGAGATCCCCACGCGCACTCCCCCGGCGGCGATCTCGCGGAGCCGTTCGAGCACGCCCGCGTCCTCGAGCGCGGGACTCTCCGGGGTCACCGAGTGGATGAGGTACGAGTCGGGCGCCGACCCGAGAGCGGCGAGAGTCTCCGGCCACTGCCTCTCGAGCATCGCGGCGGAGTGCTCTTTGCGCTCGTGGACCGTGGCATCCATTCGCCATTCGCCGACGTACTCGTAGCCCCACTTCGACCCGATCGTCAGCTCGGCACGACGCTCCGGATGCGCCGCGAGCCACGACCCGAGGAACCGTTCGGCGTACCCGTAGGACCGGGCGGCGTCGACATAGCGGATGCCGAGCACCCACGCCTCGTCGAGCAGAGCGTGCGCGCGCTCGCGCATCGCGTCGATCGAGCGCGTTTCGGGTTCACCCAGATCGTGGTCGCGGTCGGTGGTGATGTAGGCCGGACGACCGACCGCCGCGAGACCGAGTCCGAGGCGAGCGGACGGAGAAGCGGCGTCGTTCATGACTCGACGGTAGCCGCAGGAGCGGTCAGCCGGTCGCGAAACCGCCGTTGCTGGATAGCAACTGTCCGGTGATCCATCCGCCCCGCTCCGAGAGGAGGAATCGGACGAGATCGGCGATGTCGTCCGGGGTTCCCAGGCGGCCGGCGGGAGTGGCATCCGTCGTCCACCGTCGGATCGCGTCGTCCATCCATCCCGTGTCGATCGGTCCCGGGTTGATGACATTGGCGCGGATGCCGCGATCCGCCAGCTCGACGGCGGCGGCGATGACGATGCGATCCAACGCCCCCTTGCTCGCGCCGTAGGGGAGGTTGTGGGCGGTGTGATCACTGGTCAAGGCGACGATGCGCCCCGTCGGCACCGGATCGGAGGTCACCGGGAACTGCTCGGCGAAGGCGCGGATCAACAGCCACGAGGCGCGCGCGTTGACGGCGAAGTGCCGGTCGAACGCCTCGACCGATGTGGTGAGGATCGAGCTGTCGACGCTCTCGCAGTGCGAGAGGACGAGGGCGTCGACGCGTCGGCCGACCGCGGCGAAGAGCGCGTCCGGGGTAGCCGGGTCGGCGAGGTCGGTCTCGTGCAGCGACACCTCGACGCCGAGGGCGCGGCATTCGTCGGCGATCGCCTCGGGGTCATCCGTGCCGCGCTCGAGACCGATCCGGTCGTCGTAGGGGCGCCAGAACGAGAGGGCGAGGTCCCAGCCGTCGGCGGCGAGACCCCGCGCGAGACCGGCACCGATCGATCGACGTCGGCCGACGCCGGTGAGCAGGGCGAGGCGGGAGGTCATGCTCCCCATCCTGCCCCGTACGAGCGGCGATCCGCCCGGATCGGGAGCGGAGGGGCACACCCCATCACGCTCGAGCGGTGTGCTCCCCCGGGTTCTCGGACGCGTCATCCTGGGCAGCGACCGCGAGCTCGAGCGCGGCGAGATACATCTCGAGCTGCGTGGCGAAGACCTCGCGATAGTTCATCATCGCGAGCTCCGCCTTCGCCGCCTCGGCGTGGGGGTACTGCGACGGATCGGTGGGTGCGTACACCTGGATCCACCCCTCGGCGACCTCGCGCGAGCCGGCGCTGACCAGGCGAGCCCCGTAGGCCGAGGCCGCACCGAGCACCATCTGTGTGTACACCTGGTACTGCATCACGGCCGGGCGACCACGCAGGCCCGCAACGGCCATCGCGCGCAGGATCCACTCGACCGCACGCAACTCGTTGATGCTGTTGGCGACCATGAGCAGCGTCACCGCTGCGGCCGCGGGATGGGCTTCGGCGGTCCGCCACGCGCGCCACGCCAGGTCCGTCAGGTCGGCACGCCAGTCATCGGTCGGCTCGTACCCCTCGAGAGAGATGCCGTCGAGGCGATCCGCGAGGGCTATCAGCAGGTCTTCGCGACTGGCGAAGTGCCGGTACACCGCCGTGGGAGAGGACTTCAGCTGCGCACCGAGACGCGAGAACGTGAGAGCGGACTCCCCCTCGCCGTCCATCAGATGCAGGGCGGCGTCGACGATCTCGGCGCGGCTGAGCGAACCGCGCTTTCGGCGGGCCCTCTTCTCTTCGGCCATGCTGCCCCGATCTCACCGCGGGCATCGACGAGTCTCGCCGGCACGCCCTTCCGTGAACGTAAAAGGCTATCGCATTCACTAGAGCCTGCTCTCGCGTGCGACTCAGCCTAGCGAGCGCTGATCCCGCGTCCGCGTCGCCCGTGTTTCCCTCGCGGACGGGTTTCGTCACGAGTTAGTGAATGCTGTTGACTACTTCATCCACTATGGACATACTCGGGGTCACCGCGCAACGAAGCGCACCGTTTGACAGCCCGGAGGAACCGATGGCTCCCGCTCCATCCCTGCGCTACTGCTTCACCATCACCGCTCACGTCGCTCCCGGCATCCCGCTCGAGAAGCAGGGTGACGACGTCCTCGAGTTCATCCCCCTCACCGGCGGACCCGTGACCGGCGAGGTCACGGGCGAGGTCGTGCCGGGCGGCGGCGACTGGTGCCTCGTCCGCGCCGATGGCACCTTCGCCGTCGAAGCCCGCTACCTCATCCGCACGACCGAGGGAGACGTCATCGACGTCCACAACGTCGGAGTCGTGCGCGAGCCCGCGGACGGCGCCGTCTACTTCGAGAGCACGCCGCGCTTCCGCACGGTCGCTCCCCACCTCCAGTGGCTGACGCGATCGATGTTCGTCGGTCGCGCCACCGCGAATCCGCACGACACGACCATCGAGATCTTCGAGATCGCCGACTGACCCCGACCCGACCCGCGCATCACCCGAGAGGCAGACCATGAAAATCCGTCACGGCGTCATCGCCGCAACCCTCGCTCTGACCGTCGCGTTCGCGACAGCCGGCTGCACGACGACCGGCGGCGACGCCGCCACCGCGTCGACCGACACCATCCGCACGACCATCGACATCCCGGCCACCTTCGACCCGACGCTGGCCACCTCGCTCCCGGACTTCCTTCTCGCGCGCACCTCCTACGACACCCTCGTACGCCGCGACGCGAGCGGTCTGGTCTCCGGTCTCGCGACGAAATGGACGTCGACCCGACGCAGGCCGTCTTCACGATCCGGACGGATGCCACGTGCTCCGACGGCACCAAGATCACGCCCACGATCGTCAAGAACTCCCTCGACTACTTCGCCCGGCCCGCCAGCGGTTCGACGCAGGTCGTCTACACGTTCGGTCCCGGCAACACCCCCACCATCACGGCGGACGACGCCGCCGGAACGGTCACCGTCGAGATCGCCAACGCCTGGCCGTACATGGTCGACGCGATGTCGGTCGCGAGCAGTGGCGTCATCTGCCCCGCCGGGCTCGCCGACCCCGCCGGTCTCGCCGCGGGCACGGTGAAGGGCAGCGAGTCGGGCCCCTACACCCTGAAGACCTTCCAGCCCGGGGTGAGCTACGACTACACGCTGCGCGGCGACTACTCCGCGTGGCCGGCCTGGACCAGTTCGGTCACCGGCTCCCCCGCGGCGAACCTCACCTACACGGTGTCGCCCGACTCCACCGCCACGGCGAATCTGATCCTCGGCGGACAGCTCGACATCGGCAAGATCCAGGCCACGACGCGCGACCGCTTCAAGGGTCAGACGGGCTACACCGTCACGGTCAACCCGTTCTCGGACAGCTACCTCGTCTTCAACGAGCGCGAGGGCAGCCCCTTCACGGACGAGGGTCTGCGAAAGGGCGTCATCCAGGCGATCGATCGTGCGATGTTCGGCAATGTCACCTCCCAGGACACCGGCAAGGTGCTCACCTCCCTCGGAGCGGACAGCGTTTCGTGCGTGAGCGGCTCGAACATCGACATCCCCTCGCAGGACGTGGCCGCGGCCACCGCCGCCCTGTCCGGTAAGAAGATCCGTCTCGTGGCACCGACCATCGTGGGTCCCGCCGGCGCGGGCAATGAGTACATCGCCGAGGCGCTGCGCGCCGCGGGCGCCGAGGTGGATCTCACCAACACCGACGTCGGCAGCTGGATCACCACCGTCGTCGCCAAGCCGGGCGACTGGGACATGACGGTCTTCGCTGACCTGAACTTCCTCGGTTCGCTGGCGAGCCCGCTGTTGAACCTCACCGGACCCACGATCGACGCGGGCGGCACCAACTACGGCGCCGTCGCCAACCCGGCCGCCGAGACGAGCTTCACCGCGGCCAACAGCGCGGCCGATGAGAGCGCGCGCTGCGCCGCCCTCGACGAGACGGTCCAGGCGCTCGTCAGCCGCTCCGACACCCTGCCCCTGCTCAACGACGCGTTCATCTACGCCTCGCGTCCGGGCTTCACCGTCCAGATGCTCGGCGGCGCGCTCGACGACCCCCTCTTCCGTATCGCGAAGTAACCCACCGGGGATGCCGGGCCGCGTGGCCCGGCATCCCGAAAGGACCCTCATGATCTCCTCCTCCATCTCCGCCACCGAACTCGCCCGGATGATCCGCTCCGGCGAGGTCTCGTCCGTCGAAGCCGCCCAGCACTACCTCGACCGTCTCGACGCGGTGAACCCGGCCGTGAACGCGATCGTGTGGATCGACCGCGACGACGTCCTCCGCCGCGCGCGCGAGTCCGACGACCGCATCCGCCGCGGTGACACCGCGCGCCCGTTCGAGGGCGTGCCGATGCCGATCAAAGACCTCGTCGCCGTGCGCGACCAGCCGCTCACCTACTCGTCGCTGTCCGTCGCGGAGCGTCCCGCCGAGGCGAACGAGATCACCGTCGATCTCATCGAAGAGGCCGGCTTCGTGCTGTTCGGCCGGTCGAACAGCCCCGAGTTCGGGGCGCTGACCGCCACCGAGAACGCCCGCCACGGCAAAACCCGCAACCCGTGGAACCTCGACTACACCTCCGGCGGCTCGTCAGGCGGGGCATCGTCCGCGGTCGCGGCCGACATCGCACCGATCGCGAACGCCTCGGACGGCGGCGGGTCGATCCGCGTGCCGTCCGCGGCCACCGGCCTCGTCGGCCTGAAGCCGAGCCGCGGCCGCATCCCCAACGACGTGCGCGCGTGGGAGCACTCCACCACCGAGGGGGCGATCACCCGCACGATCGAAGACGCGGCGGGGGTCCTCGACGCGCTCGGCCGGCTCGACCCGCTCGGGTGGTACTCGGCCCCCGCGCCCGCCCGCCCCTACCTCGAGGAGATCCGCGCCGCCGGACCCCGCCTGCGCATCGGCCTGCTCCTCGAGGCGCCCACGGGCGTCGACGTGCACCCCGAGAATCGCGAGGCCGCCCTCGTGGCCGCGCGAGCACTCGAGACCCTGGGCCACCACGTCACCCCTGTCTCGCCGTTCCTGTTCTCGGAGCGCGCGACGCGCGGTTTCGCCGACCTCATCATCAGCGCGTCGACATGGGCATCACCGATCGAGGATGCCGACAAGCTCGAGACCTACATTCGGTACCGCTACGACCGGGCGGCGTCGTTCCACGCGGGAGAGTACGCCGAGATCGCGGCTCTGCTGCAGTGGGAGACCCGGCGGGTGAACGCCCAGTGGGGACGCGACTTCGACGTCCTGCTCACCCCGACCACGGCCGTACCCACGCCGCTGGTCGGCTCCGTCTACGACGAGGCGAACAACGACCCCGCGGGCGAGCGCCTCACCGAGTTCTCGACGATCTCGTTCACGGCGTTCTGCAACATCGCCGGCCTCCCGGCCCTGTCGCTCCCCGTGCACACGGGATCGAACGGTATGCCGCTCGGCGCCCAGCTCGTCGGCGCGCCCTACGACGAAGCCACCCTGCTCCGCCTCGGCGCCGAGCTCGAGCCGATCTTCGACTGGCAGCACCGCCAGGCTCCCCTCGCCCGCGGTGCGGCCCTGACCGGGACCGCGGCGGGCTGATGTCCGGCGTCGATCTCTCGGTGATCGCCGAGGCCCCCGCTCCGCCGGTCCGCCGGCGGGGCGGGGGCAGCGGGTGGGGGTCCTTCGCCCTCCGCCGTCTCGGCGGGCTCGTGCTCTCGCTCGGGTTGCTGGTGCTCCTCACCTTCCTGATCGTCCCGTTGATCCCCGGCGACCCCGCGGTGGCGATCCTCGGCCCCAACGCCTCGGCCGACGCCGTCGCCGCCCTGCGCGAGCGCCTTCATCTCGACGACCCGCTCCCGGTGCAGTTCCTCGACTACCTCCACGGTCTGGTCACCCTCGACCTCGGGCAGAGCTTCCGCTACAACACCCCCGTCACCACGACCATCGCCACCAAGCTCCCTTACACGGCGACGACCGCGATCGGCGCGATCATCGTCGTGATCCTCGTGGCCATTCCCGTCGGCATGGCCATCGGCGTGCTCACCCGCAGCGGACGTCGCCCCTGGCTGGCCGTCGGCTTCGGGACGGTCGCGGGCTTCTTTGCCTCGTTCCCCGCCTACGTCGCCGGCACCCTGCTCGTGGTCGTCTTCGCGATCTGGCTGAAGATCCTCCCCTCGGGCGGGGCGGCGACCTCGAACGCCTACATCCTCCCGATCGCCGCCCTGGCGCTCGGCCCGACCTTCGCCGTCGCGCGCGTGGTCGTGCAGGAGACCTACGCCGTCCTGCACCAGGACTACATGCGCACGGCCCGTGGTCGCCGCCTGAGCGCTGCGCGCCTCTACATCCGGCACGCCCTGCCCAACCTCATGGCGAGCACCCTCACCCTCACCGGCCTCATCCTCGCGAGCATGCTCGGCGGTGCCATCGTCATCGAGACGGTGTTCAGCCTCCCGGGCCTCGGTCTCGAGGTCGTGCAGGCGATCATCTTCCGCGACTTCCCCGTCATCCAGGGGATCGTCCTCACGGTGGGCACGCTCGCCATCCTCATCAATCTGGTGATCGACGTGGTTCTCGGCCTCATCGACCCGCGCACCCTGGGAGGACCGACGCATGTCTGACCGCCGCCGCCGTGTCCCGGCATCCCTCATCGCCGGCGCGATCATGCTCGCCGCGCTCGTCGTCATCGCGATCGTCGCCCCGATCGTCTGGGGAGCGAGCGCGACGACCGTCACGGCCGACACCCGGATGCCGCCCTCCCCCGCGCACCTGCTCGGCACCGACGATCTCGGCCGCGACGTGCTCGCCCGTACGCTCGTCGCCACGCGTCTGACGCTGGTCATGGCCACCGCCGCCACGATCGGATCGGTCGTCCTCGGCGTGCTCATCGGGGGACTGATCTGGGTGGGGAGCCGCCGGGTGCGCGATGTCGTGCTGCGCATCATCGACTCGACCGTGGCGTTCCCCTCGCTCATCCTCGCCCTCGTGATCGCGGCGATCCTCGGCGCCGGCACCGTCCCAGCGATCATCGCGATCGCCCTCGCCGGCGTCCCGAGCTTCGCGCGCATCACCTCGAACATGACCGGTTCCGTCGCGACGCGCGACTTCGTCGGTACCGCGCGTCTGCTCGGCGTCCCCCGCCTGCGCCTGTTCAGCCGCCACCTGCTGCCCAACATCTCGGGCCCGCTCCTCGTGCTCATCGCATCGAGCTTCGCCCTGACCCTGCTCGACATCTCGAGCCTGTCGTTCGTCGGCCTGGGCGTGCAGAGCCCCGAGTTCGACTGGGGACGCCTGCTCAACGAGGGTCTGCCCGCCGTCTACTCGCAGCCCATGCAGGTCGTCGGCCCGTCCGTCATGCTCGTCTTCACCGGCGTCGCCGCGATGCTCACCGGCGACGGCCTCGCGGTCTGGCTCGACCCGCGGAGTTCGCGCCGGTCGCGCAACGCCGCCGCGCGCCGCACTCCCCGCGGAGTCTCGGTGCACACTGATGCCCTCGTCGAGGTGCGGGCCCTGACCGTGACCGCTCCGAGCGGCAAGACGCTCGTCGACGGCATCTCGTTCGAGATCGGCGCGGGAGAGATCCTGGGACTCGTCGGCGAGTCCGGTTCGGGCAAGTCGATGACGGCGATGTCGCTCGCGCGACTTCAGGCCGACGGGGTGCGAGTGGATGCCGAGGTCCTCCGTCTCGGCGACCTCGACCTCCTGTCGAACAGGCACCGATCGCGCCTCGCGCGCGAAATCGGTCTGGTGTACCAGGACCCGGGTTCGACCTTCAACCCGGCGCTGCGGATGGGCGCGCAGCTGACCGAGGTCGCCCGCGTCCATCTCGGTCTCTCGCGCCGTGCCGCGCGCGATCGCCTGCGCGACGGCCTCGGCGAGATGCGGATCCGCGACCCCCGAACCGTGATGGGACAGCACCCGTTCCAGCTCTCGGGCGGAATGCTGCAGCGCGCGACGATCGCCAGCTCGCTGGTGACCGACCCCGCTCTGTTGATCGCCGACGAGCCCACGACCGCGCTCGACGTGACCGTGCAGGCCGACGTGCTCCGTCAGCTCAAGCGCCTCAACCGCGACCACGGCACCGCCGTGCTGTTCATCTCGCACGACATCGGCGTGGTCGAGGCGCTGTGCGATCGCGTGCTGGTCATGCGGGGCGGCGAGATCGTCGAGCGTCTGACCGCCGAGCAGCTGCGCCGCCACGAAGTGGAACACCCCTACACGCGGGCTCTGCTCGCGGCCACCCCCACCCTGCGTACCGTCCCGTGCCCCGCCGAGGAGGCCCACCGTGTCTGACACCCCTCTGTTGAGCATCAGTGACCTCGCGGTCGACCTGGGTCATGGCATCCGGAGCACCCGCGTGCTGCACGGCGTCGATCTGCGCGTCGATCGCGGGCGCACGATCGGGATCGTCGGAGAGTCCGGCTCGGGCAAGTCGACGCTCGCGAAGACGATCGTGGGCCTGCACCGGGTCGCCGCCGGGTCGGTCGTGTTCGACGGGATCGAGCTCGCATCCGCTCCCCGCTCTGTCGTCGCGGCGGTCCGCCGACGGGTGCAGTACATCCCGCAGGATCCGTTCTCGTCCCTCGACCCGCGGCGCACCATCGGGCAGACGCTCGCCGAGGCCATCGATCCCCGCGGGGCGAGCCTGCGTCGTCACCGTAAGCGGATCGTCAAGGCCCTGGCATCCGTCGCCCTGGGTCCGGATGCCGTGGACCGCTACCCGCACGAGTTCTCGGGCGGTCAGCGCCA
Source organism: Microbacterium sp. S1037 (assembly GCF_048381605.1). Taxonomy (NCBI): domain Bacteria; kingdom Bacillati; phylum Actinomycetota; class Actinomycetes; order Micrococcales; family Microbacteriaceae; genus Microbacterium; species Microbacterium sp. S1037. The sequence continues at coordinate 237,312 of NZ_JBLWIG010000003.1, read as the reverse complement.
GCGCATCGCGATCGCCCGGGCGCTCGTCGTCGACCCCGACGTCATCGTCGCCGACGAGATCACCTCGGCGCTCGACGTGTCGACGCAGGCCGAGATCCTGCAGCTTCTCGGGCGCCTGCGCGACGAACACGGACTGACGATGCTGTTCATCTCGCACAACCTCGCCGTCGTCGAAGAGCTCTGCGACGAGGTGGTCGTGCTGCTGCACGGACGCATCGTGGAACAGGGCCCGATCGAGGCCGTGTTCGCCGATCCCCGCGACGACTACACGCGACGACTCCTCGAGTCGGTGCCGGGTGGCGCGGCGTTCGACATCTCGGCGCCGGTGGTGACGGCGGCCGTACGGACGGTCGGGCGCGGGTAGCGCCTCACCCCCTCGTGGCCGGGGTTGAATGGAGGCTCCACGCGTGACCACGAGCTTGTGAGACCACCATGACGTACGGCGACCTCCGCGACGACGCCCAGCCCATCTGCCCATCGTGCGGCATCACGATGCACCCCCTGATCGATGAGGGCCTCGAGGCGGACGAGTGCCGCGACTGCGGGTTCCGGCTGGCGTGGGCGGACGGCGCCGACTCCTCGGAGAGAGACGACGAGGCTTCGTCCGGCTGGTGGTGAGCGCGAGCGGAACCTCCGCGGTCAGTCTCCGCTGCGCAGGTCGGCGACCGTTCGACGTTCGAACACGATCTCGTCGAAGGCGACACGGCATCCCTCTCCGGTCGGGCTCTGCACCTCGAAACCGACGGTCAGGGCATCGGCGACGCCCGGCAGCGTGAAGGCCCGGACGAAGCTCCACCCCTCGCCGTCGTGGGCGTGGAACGCGAGGAGGTTTCCGACGCGCGCGATGCGGAGGCGCGCGTCGCGCGAGTGCACGACGAACCCGTTCGCGTCGTCCGAGACCCCTTTCGTCACGACCGAGACGACCATCGACGCCCCGGCCGGGGAGCGCTCGAAGCACAGCTTCGCCCACGTCGTGTCGTCGACCCACGCGAGCAGGACCCCTGCGTCGAACGTCGCCCCGAAGTCGGGCGTCACCCGCGCGGCCAGCGTGAAGTCCCCCGCCGGCGGCGTGCCGAGCAGGGTGTGCGCGTTCAGCAGCGTCTCGGCCGCGACGCCGCTGACGCCGCTCGGGTCGACGAAGAGGTCGGTTCCGGCCGGGGCGGTCCCTTCGATTCCGGATGCCGTCGGCGTCCACGCCGATCCTTCGGAGGCGTGGAGGGCGAAGGGGAGGGTGGGAAGGTGCACGGCATCAGCCTTTCTGTATCGGACGAGTCATCGAGCGTGGCGAGGGGTGCTCACCAACCGGTGCTGAGCACACGGTCGAGGGCGTCGGCGAAGACGTCGACCGAAGCGCGCGTGACCACGAGCGGCGGCTTGATCTTGAGGACGTTCTGGTGGTCGCCGGTGGGCTGCATGATGACGCCGAGCTCGAGCAGCCGGTCGCAGATCGCCGCGGTCTCGGCCGTGGCGGGCTCGAGCGTTTCGCGATCCCGGACGAACTCCAGGCCGAGGTAGAGGCCGGAGCCGTGGACGGCGCCGATGAGGGGGTGCTTCGCGGCGAGCCGTTCGAGGCGCTCCTTGAGGTGCGAACCCACCGCGCGGGCGTTTTCCTGCAGGCCCTCCCGCTGGACGACATCGAGCACCGCCGTGCCGATGACCGCCGAGACGGGTGAGCCTCCGGTCGACGAGAAGAAGTACCCTCCCGAGCGGTAGCGGTCGGCGATCTCTCGACGCGTGATGACGGCGCCGACGGGCTGGCCGCCGCCGATCGACTTCGCGACGGCGACGATGTCGGGCACCGCCCCCTGCTGCTCGAAGCCCCAGAACCACTCACCGAGCCGGCCGTAACCGACCTGCACCTCGTCGGCGATCGCCAGGCCGCCGTGTCGACGGATCGCCGCATACACGTCGCGCAGGTAGCCGTCGGGCAGCGCCACTCCGCCCGCGTTCCCGAAGTACGTCTCGGCGATGAAGCCGGCCGGCGGGCGACCGGATGCCGCGAGCTCATCGATCGCCGCGACGGCTTCGGGCGCGTAGCGCGCGGCATCCGCTCCCCGGTGCTTCCCGCGGTAGGAGTTGGCGGCGTCCACGGTGTGCACCCAGTCGGGGCGCGTGGACAGGGCGTTGGGGTTGTCGGCGATCGAGGTCGACACGGCGTCGCTGGCGTAGGTCCACCCGTGGTAGGCCTCCCGCATCGCGACCATGTCGGGCCGACCGGTCGCGGCCATCGCCAGGCGGATCGCGAGGTCGGTGGCCTCGGAGCCGGAGTTGACGAAGAACACCGTGTCGAAGCCCTCTGGCAGTGTCGCGGCGATGCGGTCGGCGTAGTCGGTGATGGCGCGGTAATGGAAGCGCGAGTTGGTGTTCAGCAGGTGCATCTGACGCGAGCCCGCCGCCACGACGTGCGGGTGCGCGTGCCCGACGGAGGCGACGTTGTTCACCATGTCGAGGTACACGCGCCCGTCCACGTCGATCAGGTACTCGCGCCACCCTCTCTCGATCCGGGGCGGGAGCGTGTAGTAGTGCTCCTGCACCTCGGCCAGCACGTCGTGGCGGCGCGCGAGCACGTCGTCGGCGGTCGGCACCGTCGAGAGCGCGCCGATCGCGGCCCCGGGATCGCCCGCGACTTCCCGCCACGCGGCGGCGAAACCAGGCGAGACGCGGGCCGGCGGCGGTGGCGTTCCGGCAGCCGAGCGGCGCATCGACAGGCGCGTGCGCGCGGGCAGGATCCCGGATGCCGCACCCTCACCCGTACCGAGGATCGTCAGGGTCTCGGCATCCGAGGTCAAGGTGAGCGACCCGTCGTCGAGGACGACGGCACCGTCGAGCCGCACAGGCGCCGCGAGCCACACCAGGACGTCGGTGGGGATCGTCTCGATCGCGGAGGGCAGGGGTTCGGTCGTTCCGGTGAGCCGCGCCTTCCACGCGGGCACCGTGACCATGTCGGCGCCGTCGTCGAGGGCGGCTCGCGCGGCGGTGTCGAGGGTCGCGGCGTCGAGCCAGGCCCCTGCATCGTTCAGCGGCGACTCCGTCGAGGCGTCGATCTCGACATGACGGGCGGGAGACAGGATGCCGACACCCGGCCACGCGCGTTCGGGGGCACCGGGGCGGCCCAGCGCGGCGCGCGTCGCGGCGGTCAGGACGGGGATCGGCACCGAGGCCGACTGCTGGAGGATGCGGAACTCGCGGTCGAGAGCGACCGTGGCGTACGTGTTCTGCTCGTCGACGCGCACCTGAGCGCGGCCGCTGAGCACGAGCACGGCTCCGCGCAGGATGACGAGGGGCCACAGAGCGGTGATCTCGTCGTCGGTGAGACGGCGGTGGCGGTCGAAGGCGCGGACGGCGGCGAGCGCGCTCTCGGGGGATGCACCGTCGTGGTGGAGGATCGACGACACGGTCACCGCGATCTCACCGACGCGCCACGATACGCAGGCGTCGCCGAAGTCGATGACCGCGTCGGGCACCGCGGCGCCGGGGGCGCACAGCACGTTGTCGTCGGTGACGTCGAAGTGTCCTGCCTGGCGGGGAAGCTTCGCCTCGACCGGGGCGAGGGCAGCTCGAGCGGCGTCGGTGGCACGGCGGACGATCTCGCGCATCTCGATATCCGGCTCGAGCGGGAGCAGGGTGTCGATCACGCGCGTGGCGTGCTGGGGATCCCACTGGAGGACCCGACCGGACGCCGGGTGGGTGAAGTCCGCGAGCGCCAGACTGACCTTTCCCGACAGGTCGCCGAGAGCCTCGACGACGGCGGGAGACAGGTAGGCGGATCCCATGAGGGTATGACCGGAGATGTTCTCGATCACGCGGGCGTGGATGCGTCCCTGCGACGATTCCCACCACGTGGACATCGCGCCCCGCGGTCCCTCGACGATGCGCGGGACGCGGACGGAGGGGCTCCGCTCGGCGACCGTCGCAGTCGCGGCATCCTGCATGTCGATCTCGGCCTCGCTGAACACCGGGTTGCTGAGCTTGAGCACACCCAGGGGTTCGGTGGAGCCGCGCGGGAAGACGCGGAAGTTCTGATCCTGCTGGCTGCCGAGGGCGTGCACGTCGATCTCGACGCCGAAGGTCTCGGCGAAGAGACGCTGCACCTCGCCGTCCGAGAGCGTCGGGGTCGGCAGGTCGACCTGGGTGAAGTAGTCGAAGACGTCGGTCATCGCGGTTCCTTGGGTGTGAGTTCCCGGGTTCCCGGGGTGAGGGGTGCGGGGACGAGCGGGGAGGAAGAGGGCTCGCCGTCGATGCGCGGGGTCATCCCCGCTCCTCGTCGATGGAGTTGGCACCGTCGACGACGAGGACCTGGCCCGTGATGTAGGAGGCGTCTACGCCTGCGAGGAAGCAGACGGCGGCCGCGACCTCTTCCGGCGTACCGGATCGACCGACCGGCGTCGCCCGGCCCATCGAAAGCTCGTGCTCGCTCGACGACGAGGTCGCGATCCAGCCCGGGGCGACGGCGTTGACCGTGATGCCCGAGGCCGCGACGTCGATGGCCGAGCCCCGCGTGAGACCGACCATTCCTGCTTTGGCAGCGTGGTAGGCGACATCGCCCCGGTAGGCCATCACCGGGCCGGAGAGGGAAGCGACGTTGACGATGCGCCCGTATCCGGCCGCCCGCATCGCCGGCACGACGGCGCGCGTCATCCGCAGGGCGGTCGTGAGGTTGCGATCGAGCGAGAGGAGCCACTGCTCGGTGGTGATGTCGTCGATCGCCGCCGGCGCATCGGCCTTCGACACCGACGTCAGGCCCGCGTTGTTGACGAGCACCGTCGGGGTGCCGAACGCCTCGTGCGCCGCGGTGACGACCGTGTCGACGCCGCCCTGCTCCGTGAGGTCGGCCACCACGCCGTGCGCGTCGATCCCCGCGCGCCGGAGGTCGGCCGCCCGTTCGTGGATGCGGTCGGTCGTCGAGGTGACCACCACCTTCATCCCGGTGCGGCCGAGCATCGTGGCGACGGCGGCGCCGATCCCCTCGGCGCTGCCCGCACCCGTGATGATCGCCACCTGGTTCAGCGTGCTCATCTTCTCTCGCTCTCTCATGGTCGTGCGGCTCCGAGGATCCGTCCACTGTTGATCGTGTGTCGCGCGGCGTGGAGCAGTGCTTCCGCGGTCTCCAGCGAACCGCGGCGGCGCGACGCGGCGTACTCGCCCCGCGCCGTTCCCAGACGCGACGTCCACACCGCCGCGTTGGTGACCAGGCGCGCGGCCGCGAGGGGAAGGACGACCGCGGCTTCGTCGGGGGTGACCGAAACCGTCTCCGCCCATCCGTTCAGAACTGCTTCGAGGGCGGCGACAGGATCCGGGCGGTGCCGTGCGGCGTAGGCACCGGCGATCACCGGCTCCGAGATGCGCAGGCTCGGCAGCATGTCACCGAAGTCGATGATGCCCGTGACCGAGGTCGGCGCGGACTCGGGTCCGACCAGGACGTTGGCGCCGTGCAGATCGTGATGGACGAGGGCCCGGGGAAGGCGATCCAGCCTCGGCTTCAGCTCCGCCTCGAGGAGAGCGCCCACCGCGAGGGCGGCGCGCTCGAGTCGCGAGACGTCCTCATCGCTGAGGCGAAGCCGCCCCTGCTCGCGGAGGACGACGGTGCGCGCGACAGCCCGATCGATCGTCTCTGTCGATCGCGTGATCTCCCACGAATGCTCGGGCAGGTCGCTCGGTGCGCTCTCGAGCCCCAGGCGACGGTGAAGGCGCGCCGCCACGCGGCCGATCTCGCGCAGCAGCCCTTCGGTCGCGCCCGCACGCTCCACGGGTGTTCCCGTCAGCCAATCCGAGACCTGGACCAGCATGGCTCGGGACCCGTGATTCGTGGTGACCGTCAGCTCCCCCTCGACGTCGCGAAGAGGACGAGCGACTGGGAGCCCCGCGTGCGCGAGCCGATCCACGACCTCGTGATGCCATCGGACGGCGCTGTGGGCGGGCGCATCCGCCCCGAAGACCTTGACCGCGAACGCTCGACCACCCTCGACCTCAGCCCGGAACACCGCGGCGCTCTCGGCACCGAGGGCCTGCAGGCTCGTGGCCCGGACGCCGAATCGGCGCCGAAGGCTCTCGGCGACCACCTCGGTGGGCACGCGCACATCCCCGGCACCGTCGAGCGAGGGCCGAGCGGATGCCGGGACCGTGTCGCCCGTGAAATGCATGAGGCTAGAGTACCCATATTGGTCACCAATATTCGAGTTGGTGACCAAATGGAGGGAAGATGGGTTCCGCGGAGCGGATGCACATGGTGAACAGCTTCGACCCCGCCGCGGGGACGAACCTCGGGCCCAGAGCCTCGGCGCTGATCGAGCGGCGCCGGCGGGTCCTCGGTGCGCCCTACCGGCTGTTCTACGAACGTCCCGTCGAGGTCAGGCGCGGAGAAGGCGCACTGCTCTTCGATCCGGACGGCCTCGACTACCTCGATGCTTACAACAACGTGCCGGTGGTCGGCCACGCCAACGCGCGCGTGCGAGCCGCCGTCGCCGAGCAACTCGGACGAGTGAACACCCACACCCGCTACCTGACCGACGAGATCGTCGACTACAGCGAACGACTGATCTCGCTCTTCCCCGAGCACCTGGAGCAGGTCGTCTACGCCTGCACCGGCAGCGAGGCCGTCGATCTCGCCCTCCGGATCGCGGCGCACGTGACGCGCGCGTCGGGCATCGTGATCACGACGAACGCCTACCACGGCACGACCCGGGCAAGCGCCGCCGTCTCGCCCAGCCTGGGGCCGAACAACGCGCTTCCCCCGCACGTCGTGACCGTTGCCGCGCCCGACCCGCTACGTGACCCCGTCGAAGACGGGGTCACGGCCGCCCTCTTCGCCCAACGTGTCGGGGACGCGATCCGGCAACTCGAGCGCCGAGGCGTGACCTTCTCCGCACTGATCATGGACTCCGTGCTTTCCAGTGACGGGCTGGTCACGCACCCGGAGGGCGTGTTGGGCCCCGCCGTCGAGGTCGCGCGGGGCCACGGCGGTCTGTACATCGCCGACGAGGTGCAGTCGGGATTCGGGCGCCTGGGGGCACCGTGGTGGGGCTTCTCGCGACACGGCGTGGAACCCGATCTCGTCGTCCTCGGAAAGCCGATGGGCAACGGCCTGCCGATCTCGGCGGTGGTGGGGCGCCGTGACCACCTGGAAACGTTCGGACGCGACGTCCGCTACTTCAACACCTTCGGGGGCACGCCCGTGAGTATCGCGGCGGCGACCGCCGTCCTCGATGAGATCGAGGAACGCGAGCTCCGGGCGAACGCCGCCGCTGTGGGGACGGCGCTGCGAGAGGGGCTTCACGCCCTCGCCGACAGCGACCCCCGCCTCGGACAGGTGCGCGGGGAGGGCCTCTTCCTCGCGGTCGAGGTCGTTCAGCCCGACGGCACGGATGAACATGCCCCCGACGCGACTCTGGCGGGCCGAGTCGTCAACGGCCTCCGAGACAAGCGCGTCCTGGTGAGCGCGTCCGGGCGATACGAGAACGTCGTGAAGATCCGCCCGCCCCTCGTGTTCACTCGCGAACACGCCGACCGACTGCTCACGGCGCTCGATGAGGTTCTCGCCGAGACGCGGGGCGCGGGCTCCGCTGCTCGCGACACCGACGGTTCGGCCGGAGGCAGCGCGGGCGGTCCGGTGAGCCGCGCGGGGAACCGGCTCCACCGATGAGGCACGCGGACCGGCGATACACTGACGACGCCGCGGCCGCCGGACCAGGCTGCTCACGGCACTCACCCGTCACGGCCAGGAGGCGATGATGGTGGCACCCTCACTGATCGCCGATCACCTGCGCGACGAAATCTTCGATCTCCGCCTCGATCAGGGCGAGCCGATGCGCGAGATCGCGATCGCCGAGCGCTTCGGCGCCTCGCGCCGGTCGGTCCGCGAGGCACTCCTCATGCTCGCGAACGAGGGCGTGGTCACGCACGAGAAGCACCGGGGTGCGCGCGTACGCTCCTTCACGACGGATGACGTCACCGACCTCTACCGGGCCCGCGCCGTGCTGGAGGGAACAGGGGCGCGCGCGTGCGCCACGGCACCCGATTCCGCGCTCGACGCCGTGATCGTCGCGCTGGCCGACCTGCGCCGCGCCGCCGCCGAGGGGCAGAACTCCGCCCGCCACGCGCGCGCGGACGTGCACTTCCACGCGTCCGTGATCGCGCTCGCGCAGAGCCCCCGCCTCGACCGCTTCTTCGCCTCGATCCGCAGCGAGATGACCTTCGCGATCCGCCTGCTGCAGCGCCGCGAGGTGTTCGCCGGATGGGGAGAGGAGGACGCGCTGCGCGAACACGTCGTCATCGCCGACGCCATCGTGCAACGAGACGCGGATGCCGCGGAAGAGGCCGTCCTCGAGCACATCCGCGTGAACCAGCGCGTGCTGAGCGGGATCACGGCGGGCGATGACTGAACACGCCGAGGGCGCGCGGAGCAGATCGGTTCGCGAGGTCCTCCGGAACGTGCTCGCGGGATCGTGGGCGATCGTGGCGGCACCGCTCGTCTGATGGTCCGGCGTGGAGTTGTGGCGAGAGGTGACTCCGTGCGCACCGCGGATTCTCCTGGCAACCGTCGTCCTCACCTGGGGGGATCTTGTTCATGGCGGTGGGCGCCGGAGCCGTGCCGGCCCTGGTCGCGAGGATGACCGGCGCCCTCTGGCTTTCGTGGCTTGCCCTTCTGCCGTCACTCGCCGTGCTCGGGTTGTACGCGATGATCATGATCTCCGCGACGTCGTTCGGCCTCTCCGAGCACCCGGACCGCGTCCCCGCGGCGATACCCGACATCTTCGTCAGCTTCGCTCCATCGGTGGCTCTGGTGGTCTCGAACCTCATCGCATTCGGCGCACAGAGAGGTTGCGCCGGACACTCATCGCTTGGTCGACATGGGCAGCGGTGATCGCCTCACTGGCCCTTCTCGCCGCACTCACTGTGCAGTCCGCCTGCTGAGTGTCACGGCCTGCGTGCGGGAAACCGGCTTCCCCGCCCCGCGAACGAAGAAGCCCCGGCGTGAACCGGGGCTGATCGAGGATTCTGTAGCGGGAGCGGGGCTTGAACCCGCGACCTCACGATTATGAGTCGTGCGCTCTCACCAACTGAGCTACCCCGCCGCACGGCATCCGGTGTTCGAAAGTGATGCCTTGAGCCCCGAGTCAGGATTGAACTGACGACCCCTTCCTTACCATGGAAGTGCTCTGCCACTGAGCTATCGGGGCGTACCCGGATCTCTCCGGGCAACTAGAAGAGGATATCAGAGCCGAGGCCCGATCCCCCAATCGGTCAGCCTCCCGCGTGCTGCCGCAGCCACGCGATCGGGTCGATCGGCGTGGTGCCGTTCTGAAGGATCTCGACGTGCGTGTGGGCACCGAACGAGCGGCCGGTGTTACCGGTGCGTCCGAGGAACTGTCCGACGTGCACGTGCTCGCCCGGGGTGACCTGCAGCGAGCCGTACTGCATGTGTCCGTAGCGGCTCGAGACGAGCTGGCCGTCGATCTCGTGGTCGATCAGCACGGTGACGCCGAAGGCCCCGCCCTGCTCGGTCGCGATGCGGACGGTTCCGTCGGCGATCGCCTGCACGGGTGCACCCTCGCCGGGCACGAAGTCGGCACCCTCGTGGAAGCCGCCATCGCGCATGCCGAAGCCGTAGGAGATGGACACGCCGACCGCGAAGGGCCACTGGATGGGCGAGTTCGGGTTGTTGACGTAGAAGTTCGACGGGTACTTGATGCCCGAGTCGATGGCCATCTGCGCGTAGGTCGACGCCTGGTAGCCGTCGTCGGCGCGGTCGACGACGGCGGCCTGCGACTCGGCGGGGGCAACGTACGCCTGGATGGCCTGGCTGTCGCCGACGTCTCCGCCCGACGTGTCACCGGCCGCGAGCGTGACGGTCGCGGGCTGGGTGGTCTCGGGCGCCGTGACGCTCGACGTGCCGCTGGCCGAAGCCAACGCGCTCACGGGCATGGTCATGCCGACGGTCATCAGGCCGACGAGACCCATCACACCGACCGAGAACGACGCGGCCGCGATGCGTCGGCCGTTCCGGCGCGTGCGGGGAGCCGCGGCGGCGGGGAGTCCCTGAGTGACCGGCTGGGTGGGAGCGGCGACCTTGGGGGCCGACTGCACGGGGGTCTCGCCCGTGAAAGCGAAGAGGCGGGCGGCCGCCTCGAATTCGTCGACGACGTCGCTGTCAGCGGGCGCGGCCGCGGCCGGACCGAAAGAAGCACCCGTGGGAGCGTCCTGCGCGGCCTCGGGCTTCACGGTCTGGGGCTGCGCCTCGGACGCGACCGTGTCCGCGGCCTTCGCGGCGACCGAGGGCCGACGACGGGTCCGCCGGGTGGCGGGAAGAGTGATGGGAGAGGTCGGCAGCGCGACCGGGGTGGTCGCGGTCGCGGGCTCGGCGCTCTGCAGGATGACCGCGACGTCGCCCTCGTCGGACTGACGCTCGTCGACGACGGTCACCGACAGGGCATCAGCGTCGGCGTCGGCGGAGGAGGAATCGGATGCCAGGACCTCGACGCCGGCCTCGGCGGGGCGCTGCTCGGAAACCGGGGTCACCTCGGCCGCACGGGTCGACCGGCGGCGGGGAGGGAGCGTGGGCTCGATCGTCGCCGCGATGACCGTCTCGACGACGGCCGCGGCGACCTGCTCGACCATGGCCGACTGGGCGGCCACCTCGGCATCGACCGGGGCGGGTTCGCTGGGGGTGGCGGCATCCGGAGTCGACTCATCCAGGACGGCGGGAGCGGTGCGGCGGCGCATCTCGGCCCGCGTGAGCTGCGGGGTCGAGGCGGGCACGGCGGTGGGTCGACTGGATCGCCGGGTGCGGGCGGGCTCAGTCTCTGGGGCTTCTGACGGCAACGCGCGATGGCTCTCGTGTCGTGTCGCAGGCGCGACGGCTTCGGGCTTTCGGGGCTTTTGCCATTTCCGCTTGTTCGGGTCGCGAAAATAACGATCGGGTAAACAGACTAACCCGGCGGGACTGTGAATGCCATGAGTACGGCCCCGATCTCACCTGTCGTAGTCGAGCAGCTCCTCGAGGCGCGGGAAGAACGCGGGGCCCGCGGCGATGACCATTCCCTTGCCCGGACGGCCTCCGGGAGCACCGCCGAGCACCCCACCCGCCTCCTCGACGAGGAGCGCCCCCGCCGCGTGATCCCAGGGATTGGTGCCCTTCTCGTAATAGGCATCCATTCGTCCGGCGGCGACCGAGGCGAGGTCGAGCGAGGCGGCCCCGATGCGTCGCACGTCGCGCGCGATGGGCATGACGCGGCCGAGTTGCGCGAGGGTGGGCGCGTGCGTGGCGGGGTCGTATCCGAAACCGGTGGCGACGAGACCTCCCGCCTCCCCCACATCGTTCGTCACCGCGAGACGCGTGTCACCGAGCCAGGCGCCCCCGCCGCGTGAGGCGCGGAACATCTCGCCGGTCAGGGGGTTGCAGACCGCACCGGCGAGCGCGACCCACTCGGCCGGATCGGCGGGACCCTCGACGGCGGCGATGCTGACCGCCCACGCCGGGATGCCATAGGCGTAGTTGACGGTGCCGTCGATCGGGTCGACGACCCACGTGACCCCGGTGGCGCTCTCCGTGGCCGCGGACTCCTCGCCGAAGAACCCGTCCCCCGGACGCACGCGCTCCAGCTCGGCGCGCACGAACGCCTCGACCTCGCGGTCGGCGGCGGTGACGATGTCGGCAGCGGCCGATTTGGTCGCGGCGACCGTCACTCCTTCTTCTCGGCGGCGACGTGCGAGGTCACCGGCCTCTCGGGCGATGCGGGTGGCGATGTCGAGCAGTTCCGCGGCGAGGGTCATGGCATCCACGCTACTGCGCCACCCCCTCGGTCGAATCCGTCGTCGTCGTTAGCGTGGGGGCATGACCGCTTCGGAAACTCGCCGGTACGACGTCGTCATCGTGGGAGGAGGGCACAACGCCCTCGTGGCCGCGGCCTACCTCGCCCGGGCAGGGCGATCGGTGGTGGTTCTCGAGCGAGCGGATGCCGTGGGCGGCGCCGCCGTGTCGGAACGACCGTGGGCGGGGGTCGATGCACGGCTGTCGCGGTATTCGTACCTGGTGAGCCTGCTCCCGCAGAGGATCATCGACGACCTCGGCCTGCGGATCGACCTGCGGCGCCGCCGATACTCGTCGTACACGCCTGATCCGGCGGATCCGTCGCGCGGCATCCTGATCGACACACAGGATGCCGAGGCGACCGCCGCCTCGTTCACCCGGACGTTCGGCGACGCCCGCGAGGCCGAGCGGTACGCGGCGTTCGGAGAGCGACTGAGGCCGCTCGCACGCGCCGTCTTCCCGACGATGACGGATCCGCTGCCAACGGAGGACGAGGTCCGGGAACGGCTGGGGGACGACGAGCTGTGGTCCGCCCTGACCTCGCGACCACTCGGCGACCTGCTGCGATCGTCGTTCGAGAGCGACCTCGTCCGCGGGATCGCGCTGACCGACGGGCTCATCGGGACCTTCGCGTCGTCGGACGATCCGTCGCTGGCGCAGAACCGTTGCTTCCTCTACCACGTCATCGGCGGCGAGACCGGCGACTGGGACGTCCCCGTGGGCGGGATGGGCGCCGTCACGGCCGAGCTCGAGCGGGTCGCGCGCGAGGCCGGAGCCGACATCGTCACGGGGATCGACGTCGTGTCGGTCTCGCCCGACGGCGAAGTGCACGGCGTGACCGACCGGCCCGAGGTGTTCTACGGCTCACTGGTGCTCAGCGGTGTCGGAGAAGCAGTGCTCGCGCGGCTCCTGACCGCCGGCGGGACACCCACCTCGGTCGACGAGCCGGAGGGGGCACAGGTGAAGGTCAACATGCTGCTGTCGCGGCTTCCGCGTCTGCGCGATCGCTCCGTCTCGCCCGAGGCGGCGTTCGCGGGCACCTTCCACGTCAACGAGACCATGACGCAGCTCGACTCGGCCTTCGTCGCGGCGACGGGAGGGATGCTGCCCGACCCGCTGCCGCTGGAGATTTACTGCCACTCGCTCACCGATCCGTCGATCCTCGGCGAGGAGCTGCGCGCGAGCGGGGCGCAGACACTGACGCTGTTCGGCCTTCACGTGCCGCACCGCCTCATCGACGGCGCCGACCCCGTGGCTGCCGGCGCGCGCCTGTTGGCGGCGGCGCAGCAGTCCCTCGACGCGGTGCTCGACGAACCGCTGCGGGACTGCATCCTGCGGGCACCGGACGGCCGTCTGTGCATCGAGGCGCGCACCACGGCGGATCTCGAGGAATCGCTCAACATGGTCGGCGGGAACATCTTCCACGGCGGACTGTCGTGGCCCTGGCTGCCTGCTCCCGCCGCTACCCCGGCCGGGCGATGGGGCGTCGCGACAGCACACTCGCGCGTCCTGCTGTGCGGGTCGAGCGCGCAGCGCGGCGGCGCGGTGAGCGGGATCGGCGGGCAGAACGCGGCGATGGCGGCATTGGAGATTCTCGCGGGGTGAGGAGGGTGGGGGCGCTCGAGGTCGGAGGCCTCGAGTGCGACGGCGACGGCGCGCGCGTACTCGGGTGAGATTCCGCGACAGCGGGGTGAGTTCGATGGAGAGATTCGAACATAGTTTCTATCGTGGAGCCATGACCGATCTCCTCGCTCCCCCCTCTCCCATGGGGCCGAGTCCCGACGACGGCGACCGCCTCCGCGCGCTGGTCGCCGAGATCCGCGCGGTCACCGCCGATGTCGCGCGCCTGCAGGCCACGCTGATCAGGCGGCGAGCAGAGGTCATGCAGATCGCGCTCGCAGAGGTCGCACGGGCAGGCTCCCGCGCGTCACGAGGACGCGAGATGCCGATCCGTTCGGCGGCTCTCGAGATCGCGGTGGCGACGAAGTCGCACGACCTGACGGTCCAGCGAGAGCTCGACGACGCGTACACGCTGACCGAGAAATTCAGCTCAACGGTCGATGCGCTCGAATCGGGTCGCATCACGCTCCGGCACGTTCAGGCGGTGCTCGAGACAGGGGTCGTCATCGACGACGACGAGACGCGAAGAGGGTGGGAGGAGGTCGTTCTCTCCCGCGCGGAACGAGACTCCCCGGCGCGCGTGCGGGCCTTCGCGCGCGAACTCGCGGAGAGTGTTCAGCCGGAGGGGATGACAACTCGGCATGCCCGCGCAGCACGAGCGCGGGGAGTGAGCGTTCGCGACCTCGCGGACGGCATGGCCGAGCTGAGCGTCATCCTGCCCGCGACCGTGGCCTATGGCATCCGGGACCGTCTGCGCCGACAGGCCGCGGTGATCCGGGCGTCGAGCAGAGCGGTGGCTGGAGACGGCGGAACCGACGAGCTCGCGACGGGCGGGCTCCCCGGTGACACCGCGACAGCGGCCGATCGCGCGACCCCTTCACGGGCGGACACCCCTCGGCTTCCCCTGACGAGCGGACGCTCGCGCAGATCGGGGCCGATCTCTGCGCCGACCTTCTCCTGACGGCCGCTCCGACGATCGACCCGACGACCGAGGCGACGTGTCCCGGCGGGCTCGGCGCGATTCGCGCTCAGATCCAGATCACCGTGCCCGTGCTGACGCTCCTCGGGCACACCGACGCGGGTGCGGCCGTCGCCGGGCGAAGTCCCATCGACCCGGAGTCGGCACGGCACCTCGCTGCCCACGCTCCGGGGTGGGATCGCGTCCTGTGCGACCCCGTCACGGGCACGGTGCTCGAGGTCGACCGTTACAGCCCGTCCGCCGTCCAGCGCCGCTACCTTGCTGCGCGCGACCAGCACTGTCGCGCTCCGGGGTGCCGTGCACCGCTGACCCGGTGCCAGCTCGATCACAATCACGAAGCACAGCACGGCGGCGCGACCACGCTGACGAACCTGTGCCACCTGTGCGTGCGGCATCACACCCTCAAGACCGAGACGGCGTGGAGCGTGACTCAAGAGCCGGACGGCACGCTCCACTTCCGCAGTCCCCTCGGGCAGCGCGTGACCGAGACTCCGCCGCCGCGGATCATGTTCCTTCCGGATTCCGACGGAGCGGGCGAGGGCCACACGACAGGGACCTCGACCCCGCCGGACGCCGCGCCGTTCTAACCGGAAGCGACAACCTCGAACAGACGTATCCGGAAGCGAGGCGAGAAGTCTTGCCAGGCCGTCAGCGCGCCTCTATCCCTTCCTCTTCCCCTTCGTCGCCCGCGACATGTGCCCGGAGGACGTCGATCATGGCGCCGACCGCCTGCATCAACACGACGGTCGACGGCTCGGCGTACCCGAACACGAAACCCGCGGGAAGCGGCGCAGACGCAACGCCAGCCGCATACCGTGACAGCGGTTCGACCCGCACACCGCTCTCAGCCATGCCGGCCACGATCGCGCGCTCCGTGTCGAGTCCCTGTCCGGGGAGCAGGACCACGGCGTGCAGTCCACCGTCCGTCGCCACGAGTTCGACCCCCGGCACGCTCGCGAACGCCTCGAGCAGCAGCCGTCGGCGATGCCGGTAGTCGCGCCGCCGTCGGGCCGTATGGCGGGCGAGCGCACCCTCAGCGAGGTACAGCGCGAGCGCATGCTGCTGCACGAGAGAGACCGGGAGATCGAGGTCCTCCCGTGTCGCGCGGATGCGCTCACCCACCGCCCCGGAGGCAACGACCCACCCGCACCGCAGCGCCGGCGCCAGGACCTTCGACATGCTGCCGATCAGCACCACGCGCGACGGATCCAGGAGCGCCAAGGGCGGCAGGGGTGCCCGCCCGTGCGGGAACTCACTGTCGTAGTCGTCCTCGACGACGATCACGTTCTCCTCTGCGGCCCAGGCCAGAAGGACCGCCCGCTGTTCGGCATCCAGTCGGCTGCCCAGCGGGTAGTGGTGATTCGGCGTCACGATCAGCGCGTCGAGATCGCGGTGCTGAGCGAGGGCGTCGAGAGCCAGCCCCGATCCCACGCGCACGGGGATCGGCACGGAGTCGATACCGAGACGCCGAAGGACCATGCGCACGCGAGGGTAGCCCGGGTCCTCGATGCCCACGCGGAGTCGCCCCCGACCGCGCTCGGATCCGAGCGCGAGCAGGGTCAGCAGCATCGCATCGCTCGTGCCGGCGGTGACGATGACGTCGTCCACCGCGACCCCGAGACCGCGGGTGCGCCCGAGGTGTCGCGCGATCTCGGTCCTCAGCGCGCGAAGGCCCTGAACGTCGTCGACATCCGACGCCGGATCGAGGGCTGCGGCCCGCCGCCAGGCCGAACGCCAGGCTGCGTCGGAGAGCCCCTCGGTGCGGGGACGACCGGGACTGAGATCGACGTCGTCATGCGACACGGCCGCGGGGGCCACCGTCGACGCGGGTCGCTCGGCGGAACGGGGGACGACATCGGCGACGACCGTCCCTCCTCCCGGAATAGCGAGGAGGTAGCCCTCGCCCGCGAGGATCTCGTACGCCGCCACGACGGTTCCCCGTGCGACCCCTAGATCGGCGGCGAGGGCACGCGTCGAGGGCACGGGCTCTCCCCCTCTCACGCGCCCCTCGAGAACGGCGGCTCGCACGCCGTGCGCGATTTGCTCGTGCAGGGGCACGATGGAGCGTCGATCCAGGATGCCGAGGGAGATCACCGGGACAGTGTGTCACTGGTCCATCAGAAACGGTGTGAACTGGCCTATGTCCTAGACCAGTCGACCCGATGGAATCGGAGGATGATCGACCTCCCTCTCACCGCTCAGACCCGCATCCGCCGCGAAGCCCACCACCAGGTCACCGACCGCGCGGCCCTGTACGACGTGATCGACGGTGCCCTCTCCGGCACCATCGCGATCGTGCGCGACGATCGCCCCGTGGCGCTCCCCATAGGCATCGGCCGCGACGGAGACGACCTCCTCATCCACGGATCGACCGGGAGCGACTTCTTCCGCCGGATCGCCGCGGGCGCGCCGGTGTGCGTGACGGTGACGCACCTCCTGGGTCTGAAGTACGCGCGCTCCCTCTTCGACAGCTCGATGCGATACCGGTGCGCGGTCGTGCACGGGGTGGCATCCGTGGTCCCCGCCGACGAGAAGGAGGCGGCGCTCCTGACGCTGTCTGAGCACCTCATGCCGGGGCGCGGCCTCGAGGTGCGGCCGATGACGACGCGGGAGCTGGCCGCGACGTTGGTGCTGCGTATTCCGCTCGCCACGGCCAGCGTGAAGGACAACGCCGGATCGATGGTCGAGGAGGACGACGACGGCGAGGACCGCGCGGTCTGGGCCGGAACCCTGCCGCTACGGATGAGCGTGGGCGAACCGGTCACGTCCCCTCAGACGCGGGAGGGGACGCCGGTTCCGCCCTCGGTTCAACGGGCAGCCGCGCGGGTGACGGCCTCGGGCACGGCCTGAGCCGCGGCGGGTTCCGGCCCCGCGGCAATGCCCGACGGCGCGCGAGAAGTCAGCCAGCAGGCACCAGCGACGGCACCGCGTACCGCCGCGGCGTTCCGAAGCGGTGCGCCGTGATCGACACGGCCTGCTCCCGCAGGAACGGCAGCAGCTCGACCTGCCCGGCGCGGGTGACCTCGCCCGCGTACACGGCCACGGAGGGCGAGCCCCCGGTGGCTTCCGCGACCGCGGCGATCGACCCGCCCAGCAGACGCACGCGGCCACCCGAACGCGCGAGACGCGCGGCGCGACGTCCCCACTCCGCGGCGTCCTCGACGGCGAAGCGGACGCTCGCTCCCTCGAGCCACGCGCGCACCGCGGGCGACAGCTCTCGCGCGGAGCTCACGACGACGGGGGAACCGGCGCGAATCCCCGCGGCGACGACCCGCACCAGCGCCGTCTCCGACGCCTCCTCCACCCGCACGGTCACCGGCACCGCCGCGTGCCGCAGCACGTTCTGCTCCGACTCGAGCCCCGTCACATCGCGGGCGAGCGAGAACTCCGACGCCCACGCGGAGGCGTCGTTCGCGAGAGCGGATGCCAGCCACGCGCGGTCCGCGGCGGGCACGGCGGCGAGCGCCGGGGCGGCGAGTGCGTCCGGACCCGCGGCGGCCCCGCCCTCGGCATCCGCCCACGACCCGAACCCGAACAGGTAGTGCGGTCCGCCGGCCTTGGTTCCCGCACCCACCGCCGACTTCTTCCAGCCGCCGAAGGGCTGGCGCTGCACGATCGCTCCCGTGGTGCCGCGGTTGACGTAGACGTTGCCCGCCTCGATGCGCGCGAGCCACGTGTCGATCTCGGCGGCGTCGAGCGCGTGCAGACCGGAGGTGAGGCCGTACTCGATCGCGTTGACGATCTCGATCGCCTCGTCGAGCGTCTCGGCGGTCATGATGCCGAGCACGGGACCGAAGTACTCCGTCCGATGGAAGGCGCTGCCGGGCTGAACGCCCTCGCGGATGCCGGGACGCCACAGCCGACCCTCGTCGTCCAGGCGGCGCGGCTCGACGACCCAGCGCTGGCCGGGCTCGAGCGTCGTCAGTGCGGTGAGCAGCTTGCCCTGTGCGGGCTCGATGAGGGGGCCGACGCGCGAAGCCTCGTCCCACGGCATCCCGACCTCGAGCGAGGTCACCGCGTCGACGAGTTGGTCGCGGAAGCGGCGCGAGCGGGCGACGGAGCCGACGAGGACGACGAGGGATGCCGCGGAGCACTTCTGTCCGGCATGCCCGAACGCCGACATCGCGATGTCCTTCGCCGCGAGGTCGAGGTCGGCGCTCGGGGTGACGATCACGGCGTTCTTGCCGCTCGTCTCGGCGAGCAGCGGCAGGTCGGGGCGGAAGGAGCGGAACAGCTCGGCCGTCTCGTAGGCGCCCGTCAGCACGACGCGCTCCACGGCGGGGTGGGTCAGCAGTTGCCGGCCCAGATCGTTCTCGGACACCTGCACGAGCTTCAGCACCTCGCGCGGAACGCCCGCCTCCCACAGCGCCTCGACCATGACGGCACCGGAGCGCTCGGCGAGTGCCGCGGGCTTGATGACGACGGCGGAGCCCGCGGCGAGCGCCGCGAGAGTGGAGCCTGCGGGGATCGCGACGGGGAAGTTCCACGGCGGGGTCACGACGGTGACACCGACGGGGGTGAACCGCGCTCCGTCGACCGACGCGAGCGCCCGCGCCTGCTCGGCGTAGTAGTGCGCGAAGTCGATCGCCTCCGACACCTCGGGGTCGCTCTGCTCGATGACCTTGCCGCACTCGGCGCCCATGACCTCGATGAGGTCGGCGCGACGCGCCTCGAGGGCATCGCCGGCGCGGTGCAGGATCTCCGCGCGACCCGCGGGACCGAGCGCGCGCCACGCGGCGGCGGCGTCCGCGGCATCCTGGATCAGGGTGTTCAGGGCGTCTTCGTCGGTCACGGTGTGGGCGGCGATGGTCGCGCGGCCGAGGTCGGAGTCCCGCATGCGCGCCACGATTCCCGCGGCCCACCGCCGGTTCGCCTCGATCGCCGGGTCCGAGTCGGGGGTGTTGCGGAACCCGTGCGACGGCGCGGGAACCGCAGGCGCACTTCGGTCCTGCACCCGGTTCGAGGCGGGAACACCGGAGGGCATCTCGGCGAGGGATGCCAGGAAGCGATCACGCTCACGCGCGAACAGCGCGTGGTGCGTGTCGAGGTCGAACACCGCCGACATGAAGTTCTCGCTCGACGTACCTTCCTCGAGCCGTCGGATGAGGTACGCGATCGCGACGTCGAACTCCTGCGGGTGGACGACGGGCGTGTACAGCAGGATCGAGCCCACCGTCCGACGAACCACCGCCTGTTGGGCGCTCGCCATGCCGAGGAGCATCTCGATCTCGATGCCCTCCGCGACGCCCCGCCGCTCCGCCAGCAGCCAGGCCAGCGCGACGTCGAACAGGTTGTGTCCCGCGACGCCGATCCGCACGTTCTTCGTGTGCTCCGGCCGGAGCGCGTAGTCGAGCACCGCCTTGTAAGAGGCGTCGGTCGCCTGCTTCGACGGCCAGGTCGCGAGCGGCCAGTCGTGCACGTCGGCATCGACCCGCTCCATGGGCAGGTTCGCACCCTTGACGACGCGCACCTTGATGGGCGCGCCCCCGGATGCCACCCGCGCGGCGGTCCACTCCTGCAGGCGGATCATCGCGGCGAAGGCATCGGGCAGGTAGGCCTGCAGCACGATGCCGGCCTCGACACCGTGGAACTCCGGCTCGCCGAGCAGGGTCTCGAACACCGCGAGGGTGAGGTCGAGGTCTTTGAACTCCTCCATGTCGAGGTTGAGGAAGGTGCCGGTCTGCTTCGCCACGCGGTACAGCGGGCGCAGGGCCGACACGGCATCGGCGACGGCGGCGTCGAACGCCCACGGCGTGTGCGGGGCGACGGTCGACGAGACCTTGATCGAGACGTAGTCGACGTCGTCGCGAGCGAGGAGCTTGCGGGTACCCGCGAGCCGGCGCGCGGCCTCCTTCTTGCCGAGGATCGCCTCGCCGAGCAAG
The DNA here is from genome assembly GCF_048381605.1 of Microbacterium sp. S1037. Classification (NCBI taxonomy): domain Bacteria; kingdom Bacillati; phylum Actinomycetota; class Actinomycetes; order Micrococcales; family Microbacteriaceae; genus Microbacterium; species Microbacterium sp. S1037. Next base: position 217,025 of record NZ_JBLWIG010000003.1, on the reverse strand, counting down.
TTCACATTGAGACGGATGCCGTCGCCCCGGCCGCGGATCGCGGTGATGGCCGCGCCGAGCTTGCGATCGCTCGCGTCGACGATGAGGTGACGCACCATCGACCGCAGCGCGAGGCGGGCGGCGGGAACCACGACCTGCGGCAGGATCGGCGCAGCGAGAGCACCGAGACGGATCGCGGCCTTCAGGTGCAGCGGGAGAAACCCCGGGATGAGCGGGGTCAGCGCGGCGAGGTTGCGCGCGGCGACCCGCACGTCCTCGGGGCGCACGACACCGTCGACGAAACCGACCGTGAAGTCGAGGCCGTGCGGATCGCGCAGCACACCGGCGAGGCGCTCGGCCGAGACGTCGACGGGCTCTTCGCGACTCTCGGCGAGCCAGCGGCGCACGAGGGCGATCGCCTCGTCGGCGAGCTCGTGCGGAGACACGAGGGCGGCGGGAGTGGCGGGGGCGTGCTGGTCGGTGAGCGACATGGCGATCCTTCCTCGGATGCCCTCAGTGTGCAGCCCGCATCTCATCGGGAAAAGCGATCAATAGCGATGGGTTATCTTCGATGAAAGCGAAGGGATGCCATGTTCGATCTGCGCCGTCTCCGTCTGCTGCACGAACTGTCGATCCGCGGAACCCTCGCCGCCGTCGCCGAGGCCCTCTCCTACAGCCCCTCGACGATCTCGCAGCAGCTCTCGCTCCTCGAGAAGGAGGCCGGTGTCCCGCTGCTCGAGCCCGACGGCCGCCGCCTCCGCCTCACCGCGCAGGGCGCGGCCCTCGCCGCCCATGCCGCGCGCATGCTTGCGGCCGACGAAGCCGCCCGCGCGGAGCTCGAACGCCTCCGCCCGTCCCTCGCGCCCGTGCGCGTCGCCGTCATGCAGTCCGCCGCCCACGGTCTGCTCCCCCGCACCCTCGACGCCCTCGCCGAGAGCGAGCCGGGGATGCGCATCGAGGTCGCCGAGCTCGCTCCCGAGGAGGGCCTGTTCGAGGTGGCCGCGCGCGGCTTCGACCTCGCCGTCGCCGAGCAGTACCCCGGCCACACGCGCGAGCACCGCGACGGCATCGAGCGGAGCCTGCTGGGGCGGGATGCCATCCGCCTGGCCGTCTCTCGCGACGATCCCGCGCGGCGGCTCGACGACCTGCGCGACCGCTCCTGGGTGATGGAGCCGGTGGGCACCGCCGCCCGGCAGTGGGCGACCCAGCAGTGCCGAGCCGCCGGGTTCGAGCCCGACGTGCGGTTCGAGATGGCCGACCTGACCGCGCACGTGCGGCTCGTGGCATCCGGTCACGCCGTCGGCATGATCCCCGACCTCGTCTTCGCCGGCGACGCCCCGGCGGTGCGGCTGGTCGACCTGCCGGGCGAGCCGCGCCGCGAGGTGTTCACGGCCGTCCGGCGCGGAACGGCCGACCGCCCCGGCGTACGCGCGGTGCGCGCGGCACTGCAGGTGGCGTACGACCGGGGCGGTCGGTGAGGATCAGCGGGTCAGCGCGATCTCATTCGGGGTGACGTCGAGCGTCGCACTCTTCACGACCTCGCCCGAGGTGAGATCGACCGCGTGCACGGCGTTCTTCGCCGGCTCGGTCACGTAGGCGATATCGCCCGACACCTTGATGGCGGGGTGGGCGTCCTGCCACTCGACGGGACCCTCCCACGCGTCGATGACGGGGAACGCGTCGGTGAAGACGCCCTTCTCGAGATCGAACACGTGGATCGCACCGTCCGAGGCGAGGATGTAGCCGAGGTCTCCGGGACCCCGTGCCAGGTCGCGGAAGGTGTACTCGGCGCCCTCCGGCATGTCGACGACCTTCTGCGTCTTGGCGTCGGTGTCGATCACCGCGACGCGGTGCAGCAGGTAGCCTTCTGCATCCCGGTCGTCCTTGTAGTCGCCGAGCACGAGGGAGCTGGTGTCGGTGACGAAGATGTTGCCCATGCGACCGTAGGGCTGGTCGGGAGCGTCGACCTTGGTGATCCCGCCGTCGGCGTAGATCAGGGCGCCGTTCTCGCAGCCGAAGACGACGACCTCGTCCTTCGCGGTCCCCTCGCCGTGCACGCCCGGGCAGGTGGCGTTCTCGGCGACCGTGGCACCCGAGGGGTCCTTCACGACGATGCCCGTGCGACCGTTGGCGTTGCCGACGGTCGTGACGAACGAGCCGTCCTCGAGCACGATCGACACACCGTGGTGCGCCTCGACACCGGGGATGGTCTCGACCTCGGGAAGCGCATCCGTGGATGCCAGAAGGGCATCGGTGTCGAAGATCGTGGAGTCGCTCGTGCCGTCGGCGTAGAGCACCGTCGTGCCGCCGTGCGTCACGACGTGGCCGGGCTTGGATGCCGGGAACACGAGGTCGGTGAGCTCGGGCTCGGTGGCCGAGGTCCCGGCATCCAGTACCTGGAAGCCCTCACTCGTGGTGACCATGACGTGGCGGCCGTCGCCCGCGGGGTTCAGGCGCGTGAACTCCTCGGAGGCGACGTCCGCGAGGGTCTCGAGGCTCTCGCCGTCGAGCACGACGATGCCACCGGCGTACGACAGGGCGACGCGAGTACCGGTGTCGGCCGGGGCACTCGACGCGGGCGCGGCGGAGCCGGCACCCCCGGCGCACGCCGTGAGTCCGACGGCCGCACCGACCGCGAGCGCGAGCAGGCCCGCGCGGCGGAGGGGACCCGCGCGGAAGGAAGAACTGCGCATGTGATTTCTCTTTCTTTTCGGGAGGGGCCGTCGCTCAGGGCGACAGACCGCGGGCGATGCGCTCCGTGTTGACGCGCATCATGGTCAGGTAGTCGGGGGCGCCCCCGTCGACGGCGGTGAGCGACTCGGTGAAGAGCTCGATCACGTCGACATCGCGATCGGCCTCGTCGGCGAGCGCCTGGACGAGCCGATCGGGCGATGACGACTCCGCGAAGATCGTGGGAACGCCGGTGTCGTCGATCGCCGCCACGAGGTCGGCGAGGTCGCTCGCGCTCGGCGCGGCCAGGGTGGTGCCGCCGGGGATCACCGCCCCCACCACGCGGAAGCCGAAGCGGTCGGCGAGATAGCCGAACACGTGGTGATTGGTGACGAGGGCGCGTCGCTCGGCCGGGATCGCGGCGAACGCGGCGGTCATCTCGGCATCCAGGTCCTCGAGGTCGGCGCGGTACGCGGCGGCCTGGTCGGCGACGGCGGCGCCCCCGAAGTCGGCGAGCACCGGGGTGAGCGCGTCGACGACCGCGATCATGCGCGCCGGGTCGGTCCAGAAGTGAGGATCGTCGGCACCGCCGGCGTCGGTCGAGGTGTACGGCAACACCGGTACGGCGTCGCCCGCGACGAAGGTGCGCACCCCCTCGGACGCCGCGGCGTCGAGGTGCTGCTGGAGCCCCTCCTCGAGCCCCAGGCCGTTGGCCACGAGGAGGTCGGCCGAGCGCATGCGCGCGGCCTCCGCCGCCGAGATCTCGAACGAGTGCGGGTCGGCGCCGGGACGCATGAGCGTCACGACCTCGACATCGTCGCCGACGAGGTGCGAGACGACGTCGCCGAGGATGTTCGTCGTCACGACCACGAGCGGACGATCGGATCCCTCACTCCCCGCACACCCGGTCAGCAGGAGCAGCGCGCCGGTCAGGGCGGCGGCCAGAAGCTTGTTCATGTCAGCGTCCCGTCTCGGCGAAGAACAGCGGGGAGCGCTCGGGGGCGAACTCCCGGGCGACGCGCGCCCCGTCGGCGAAGTCGATCTCCCACAGCCGGTTCTCGGCCGGGCCGTTGAGGTAGGCGCGCTGCTGGTCGGCGACCAGGTTCACCGGAAGCCCCGCGGCGAGACTGGCTGCGACGAGCGGGACGGATGCCGCGCGCTCCGCGCCCGTCTCCCCGTCCAGCACCCGCACGCTGCCGTCGGCCGTGAGCACGAGCACGTTCGCATCTCTGTCGTCGACCGCGACGGCCTGCAGGACCGGCTGGGCCGTCGGCAGAAGCGTCCATGTCCGCTCGCGGGTGTCCAGCAGCCACACGCCCGCGCCCTCGGCGACGCCCGCGACCGTGGGTCGGCCCTCGCGGTTGGCGAACGCGGTCGCGCGCGGAGCGGTCGACCCCGCGGGGTAAGGGATGCGCTCGACGACGGGCTGCTCGTCTTCGACCGCGATGAGGAGGGCACTGTCTTGGCATCCGATGACCGCGCCCACGCGGGTGGCGATCGTGCCGGCGGGACTCGGGCACGCGGTCGGATCGCCGACGCGTGTGCCGTCCGCGGCGTGAAGCGTGACCTCGTCGCCCGCGGCCACCGCGGCGAACGACCCGGCGGGCACGACCAGTCCGGGTCCGGGGTCGACGGTCAACCGGAACGTCTCGGCGATCTCGCCCTTCGACAGCGCTTCGGTGTCGAGGAGCACGGCCTCCCCCGACCCGGGGAAGAACAGACCCGTTCCGCCGGTCGTCGAGGAGTTCGAGGTGGCGACGGTCGCGACTCCCTCCCCCGCGACATCGCCGAGGATCCGCGCCTCGGCGCGGTAGTAGTGGAAGTGGTCGACGTGATCCCAGGTCCAGACGCCGCTGTCGACGATCGAGACCCCGGCGTCGTCGGCCGAGAAGAGATAGCGCCCGTCGGAGTGCACCGCGACGGGAGCGCGGACGGCGCCGAGATCGGCCGTCGTCTCGTCGAGCAGATCGAGGTGCGACACGCGCCCGTCCCCGTCGATCGAGGTGAGGCCGAGCGCGGGCTCGGCGAGCTCCGCTGCGCCGTCGATGTCGCCGTGGGTGTCGCGCGAGGGCTCGGACGCGGGAGCCGTCGGGGCCGCGCACCCGGTGAGCGCGACGAGCAGGAGGGCGGTGGGAAGGAACAGACGGGGGGAAGAGCGGTGGAGCATGGGGGCTTTCTGCGTCAGACGGGAACAGGAACGGCCGAGACGACCCGGCGCCGGAGCGGCGAGAGGACGGAGCGCAGCGCGCCGGAGACCCCGGCGGCGATGGCGGTGGCGGCGATGGTCGCGCCGGCCGCGGTGGCGGCGTGCCACGAGACCACCAGTCCCACGAAGACCGCGGCGACACCGATCACCGCGGCGAGCGCCATCGTGGTCGGGATGCGGTGGGTCCACGGACGAGCGGCGACCGCGGGAGCGACGAGCAGACCGACGACCAGGAGCGACCCCACCGCTTGATACGAGGCGACGACCGCGAGCGTGACGAGCCCGATGAGCGCGGTCTGCGCGAGCCGGGGACGCAGACCGAGCACCCGCGCGACCCGCTCGTCGACGGCGAGTGCGACGAGGTGGCGATGCGCGGCGACCGCCGTCACCACCCCGAGCGCGACGGCGACCGCGAGCACGACGAGGTCGTCGACCCCGATGGCGAGGATGTCGCCGAAGAGGATGGCGGTGGCATCCGTCGCGAAGCTCCCGGCGTGCGAGATGACGATCACGCCGAGCGCGAGCATGCCGACGAACAGCAGACCGATGCTCGTGTCGTACGACAGGCGTCCGCGGCGCTGCAGCGCCCCGATGCCGAGGCTCATCACCACCGCGCTCGCGGCGGCGCCGAAGAGGACGGGCACCCCCAGCACGGTCGCGAGGGCGACGCCGGGCAGCATCCCGTGCGCGAGAGCCTCACCGAGGAAGGCCATCCCGCGCACGATCACCCAGGTCCCGGCGATGCCGCACAGGATCGCCACGAGCGAGCCGCCCCAGAACGCGCGCTGCACGAACTCGAACGAGAACGGATCGGTGAGGAAGGACACGAGGCACGACCGTAGCGTTGATGAGAACGATTCTCAAACTCATAGGATGGATGCCATGACCCCCCTCTCCGCGTCGCTCCGCGGCATCCGCGTCGAGTTCTCCGGCGTTCGCGCCGTCGACGACGTCGATCTCGACATCACCGCGGGAGCCCTCACCGCGATCGTCGGCCCGAACGGCGCAGGGAAATCGACCCTCCTCGAAGTGCTCGCCGGCGCGCGACGGCCGACCGCGGGCGAGGTCGACCCGCGAGGACGCACCCGCGCCTTCGTTCCTCAGCGCGCCGCGATCTCGGACCGCCTGCCACTCACCGTTCGGGAGATGGTCGCCGTGGGCACGTGGGGAGGCGCCTCCTCCCGCCGCCGTCCGTTAACCACGAGACGAGCGGCCGTCGACGACGCGATGGCGCGACTCGACATCGCGCCGCTCGCGCGGCATCCCTTCTCCTCCCTCTCGGGCGGTCAGCGGCAACGAGCACTGCTCGCGCAGGGGCTCGCGTCCGGCGCCGATCTTCTCCTCCTCGACGAGCCGACCACGGGACTCGACACCCACAGCGGCGCACTCATTCGCACAGCGATCACGGACGAGACGCGACGCGGGACGAGCGTGGTCTGCGTGAGCCACGACGAGGCGCTCATCGCCTGCGCGACACACCTCGTCCACCTCGAGGGCGGTCGCGTCAGATCCGCGCCTGCGCCCGCGCGGTGACGCGGCGGAGCAGGTCGGCGAAGCCGTTGAACGCCTCGGACGACTCCGCGCGGATGGCGGCGTGCACCTCGGTGTCGAAACGCCCGAGCGCCGACCACGGCTCGGCGTCCAGATCGACTTCGAGGAAGATGTGGTTCACCCGACGGTCCTCGACGTCGAGCTCCCGGCGCAGCACACCCCGGCCGACCAGCCGATCCACCAGCGTGGTGACACCGGCCGAGGTGACATCCAGGTGTTCTCGAAGCAGGGACGGACGGATGCCGGGATGAGCGCCGATACTGCGGATCGCACGCGCCTCGAGCTCGCTGACGCTCAGTGATTTCCGGGCCGCCACCAGGGCATCTTGCCCCGCTTCCACGTACTCGGCGAGGGCTTCGATGAGGGCGGATGACGCATCGGACATGGTCGATCTCCCTTGCGGCCCCGGCTGGCCTCTCTTCGAGCATAGCCAGATCGCTGAACGTTTCATGAATTTATTTAAATTCGTGAATTACCTGCTAAGTTAGCAGTCAGCCCCGCCCAACGACCCAGAGAAGGAGATCGCCATGGCAAAGCTCTACTACGGATCCGACACTGCGCCCGTCACCCTGCCGGACCGCCTGCTCGGTTACATCAAGGTCATCACGGCCACCAAGCTCCGACGCGGAGAGTCCTTCACCCTCACATGGTCGGGAGCCGACGACGAGACCGGCCGCTCGACGATCTGGCTCCAGCCGTCGATCCCGCTTCGCTTCGTCTTCGACTCCCCCGAGCCCGAGCAGCTCAGCGGCGACTACCTGCGCGCTCTCGCCGACCAGTCCAACTCCGCGACAGGCCTCAACGTCGACGTGCGCACGTGGGAAGCCGCCGAGGAGGCCGCCCGCACGCCGGCGCGAACCTCCGCGTCGGCCTCGCCGGCGCGAACCTCGACGCGCCCCGTCCGCGCCGCCTGATAGCACACCGCACGCCAGACCCGTTCCGACCGTCATAATGACGGTGGGAGCGGGTCTTCTCGTTCTCTCGCGAGAAATGAGATGCCCGTGCCGGTCCGGAAACTGCTCGACAAAGAGACACTCGATGAGTGGCTCGCGGAGTTCCTCGCGCGCGGCTATCTGACCGGCAGCGAGATCCGCGTCCTCGAGCAGGACGACGACCAGGACCCCGACGCGGGACTGATCGTCGTCGACCTCAGCCGCGCCAACACCATCAGCTACCTGCAGCCGGTCACGGGCGGCGAGGGCACGTGGAAGGTCACGATGGAGCCGCGCGAGGCGGTGATCGAGCTCGGGGCCGCCGACCTCGTCAACCTCGGGCACGAGGTGACCGTCCTCGGGTCGCTCCTGTGCTTCCTCGAGTCGAAGTCCCGAATCCTCCTCGAACAGGCGCGCTGAGCCGGCCGGGCCTCGCCCCGCGATCGGCACCGGCACGACCGACGCCCCCATCGATCCACAGCCCGTCACGCGCGATGTCGCGCGCCCTCGCCGACACGGAACATCGCACCCGCGGCGGCCGCCCCCCTGCCCGCCATCGCGCCGTGCCGGCGAGGACGCCGCCACGTCAGTAGCCGGTCGACCCCACGGAAAGGGCAGCGAGCGACGTGGCGAAGAAGATGACCGCCAGGACGAGCGTCACGGAGCCGACGATGATGCCCGCGAGAGCGGGAGTGTTCTTGTAGCCGGCGTCCTTCGACTGCTTCAAGGCGACGATCGAGATGATCAGGCCGACGAGACTCGCGAAGAACGACACGATCAAGCCGACGATCCCCAGAGTTCGCCCGGGGAAATCTCCCGACGGGGCGGGCTGCGAAACGCGCGTGGTCGGGGAGGGGGAAGTGGTCACAGTGAATTCCTTTCTGGCGACTGCCGGATGCGATGACCCTCACGCGCCCGAGGAGACGCGGGGATGCCACGGACGCAGTGCAGCGTCCGGAGCGTGAAGAGGCTATCGTAATTGTCGCCAGGACAATCAACCCTCTGCCAGAGGGACCTCGGAGGAAGGGAGCCTCGTGACGATCGCCCTACGAACGCGGATCCCACGGTCGGGGCGACACACTCCACGGCGCGCCCGAGAAGCGTCGGATCTCGCCCCCCACGCGGCGGTCGAGGTCGAGGACCAGGCGAACGAAGAGGTCGTTGAAGACGACGCGCTCCTCCTCGGTCCATTCCGCGGTCGCATCGGCGTAGTCGGTCTCCGCCGCGGCGATGATTCGTTCTGCCACCTCGCGGCCGGTGGGCGTGAGCGCGACCCTGGTCTCGCGCCCGTCGTCGGGGTTGACCATGCGTCCCACCAACTCGACCTCCTCGAGGCGGCGCAGGACCTTGCTGAGGTTCGAGCGCCCGGTCCGCGTCGCGTTGGCCAATTCGGTCGGCCGGGCCGCGCCCTGATAGGCGAGCTGGCTGACGACGAGGAACGCGAGCATGTCGTCGGGAACGGGGAAGGCGCTTCGCCGGATCAGCTCCTCCCGGCGGGATGTCGACGTCGCCCAGGTGATGAAGGCCTGCATCGCTCCGCGGGCATTGAGCCCGTCCGCGCTGACGACCGGGGCAAGGGTCTCGGCGTTCGCTTCGAGGATGAGGGCGGTATGGGGGCGACGCGGCATGGCCCCATCCTCCCTCGCCCGGTCATCCGCCGCGCGTTCGGGACCGACGAGACGCGCGAGGCGGCCACATGACGCTCCGCGCTCAGCGGGGGACGCAGCTCTCCTCCCCTGCCCCCAGCGGCCGAACGCGGGGCGCGCTCTCCGCCCTCGCCGCCGAGATCCTCTGGGGCGTGCTCCCGCTGTACTTCGTCCTCCTCGCGCCGACCGGGCCGTTCGAGCTCGTCGCGTGGCGCATCGCGCTCGCGTTCGCGTTCTGCGCGCTCCTGCTCACGATGACGCGCACGTGGCGGAAGGTCGTCGAGGTGCTTCGCCGACCCCGCCTTCGCGGCCTCACCGTCGCCGCGGGAGTGCTCATCTACGCGAACTGGCAGACGTACGTCATCGCGACGCTGACAGGTCAGGTGATCGAGGCGAGCCTGGGGTACTTCATCAGCCCTCTCATGACGGTGCTGCTCGGGGTGATCGTGCTGCGCGAACGCCTCCGCGTGCTCCCCTGGATCGCGATCGGCATCGCGGGCGTCGCCGTCGCCGTGATCGTCGCGGGCTACGGTCGCGTCCCGTGGCTGGCGTTGATCCTCGCTGCCACGTTCGCCCTCTACGGGCTCGTGAAGACGAAAATCGGCCCGGCCGTCGACGCGGTGAGCGGGCTCACGCTCGAATCCCTCTGGCTCCTCCCCGTCGCCGTAGTCCAGTTGATCATCGTCGGCACCACGAGCGGCCTGACCCTCGGCCACGCCGGGCTCGCTCACACCGTGCTTCTGCTCCTCGCGGGGGCGGTCACCGCGGTCCCCCTGCTGCTGTTCGCCGCCGGCGCGCGGCGCGTACCCCTCACGGTGATCGGTCTGCTGCAGTTCGTCACACCGCTCCTCCAGTTCGCCATCGGCGTGTGGGTTCTCGGGGAGCCGATGACCGCCGAGAGATGGATCGGCTTCGCGCTCGTGTGGGCGAGCCTCGCGCTGTTGACTCTGGACTCGGTGCTCACCGCGAAGAAAGGACGTCCGGATGCCACGGCCCACCGCTGAGATCGAGTCGGGGACCCTCGTCGGAGAGGCGAGCGACGGCGTCGAGCGCTACCTCGGCATTCCTTACGCCGAGGCCCCGTTCGGGAAGCGCCGATTCACCCTCCCCGTACCGGCCTCTGCGTGGAGCGGCGTGCGCGACGCGACCGCCTTCGGTCCCACGTCTCCCCAGTCGCCGTATACAGGGCTGACGGGCACCTACCTCGCGTCGACGATCATTCCGGGAGACGACATCCTCACGGTCAACGTCTGGCGTCCGGAGGAGGCGCAGGGGGCCGCCGTCATGCTGTGGTTCCACGGCGGCGCGTTCGAGCGCGGAACCGCCGCGCTGAGCACCTACGACGGTTTCCCGTTCGCACGCGACGGCGTCGTCTTCGTCTCGGCGAACTACCGGCTCGGGGCCGAGGGCTTCTCGGTACTGCCCGACGCGCCGCGCAACCTCGGCGTCGCCGATGCCGCCGAGGCCCTCCGCTGGACTCACCGCAATGCCCATCGCTTCGGAGGCGACCCCTCCCGCATCACCGTCTTCGGCGAATCCGCCGGCGGGGCGATGGTCGCGGCACTCCTCGCTCGCGACGACCTCCGCCCCCTGATCGCCGGAGCGATCATCCAGTCGGGGCCTCTCGACGCGGAGACGCCTCGGCGCGCCGCCCGTCCGACGCGCGATATCGCCCGAGCCCTCGGCATCCCGCCCACCGCCGCCGCTCTGCGGGAGGTCTCACCGGAGAGGCTGGTCGAGACGCGCGATCGGCTGGTCGCGGGGGGAACGTTCCTCCGCGGGGCTCCGGGGTTCGCCGCCAGCGTCGATCCCGCCTCGCTCCCCACGTCGCCGCGGCGCGCGCTCCGCACGGCGGAGGTGCCCGTGGTCATCGGCACGACGACCGACGAGTACCGCCTGTTCCTCTCCGCCGACGCGCTCGCGCGACTGAACGGTCGCGCGTACGCGCTCCTCGCGATGGCGAAACGCCTCCCGCGCGGAACCTGGGGCGCGTACCGACGCGCCTTTCCGCACGCGAGCGACGGGGAGGTCATCGGCCAGATCCTCACCGATCACCTCCTGCGGGCACCCGCGGTGGAGATCGCGACAGCGCGGACGGCGCCGACCTTCGTGTACGAATTCGCGTGGCCGAGCCCCCTCCCCGAGCTGGGCGCGGCGCACGCGCTCGACATCGCGTTCGCCTTCGACGCGCTCGACGACCCCGCGGCACAGCGCATGACGGGCACGGATGCGCCGCGAGAGCTCGCCGATAACATGCACGCCGACTGGGTCCGCTTCGCGAAGACGGGCGACCCCGGCTGGTCGGCCTTCGACCGAGCGGGTCGCATCCGGCGGTACGACGCGGTGACCGAGGACGTGCCCCTGCCGCGTGCCGAGGCTCTCGCGTCGCTGAGGCGCTGAGAACAGAACAGCATCGCGGTCATGGAAAGCCGCATCGAGAACGCGGTCGCTCAGCTTTGACGCGAAGATTCGGAAACCAGAACGTCCCGCGACATAAACCTCATGTCGCGGGACGTCACGCTGGTGGCGAGTGAGGGATTCGAACCCCCGAATGCAATGCAGTCTGATTTACAGTCAGATCCCTTTGGCCGCTTGGGTAACTCGCCGAGTGCGCACCCGCCCGGCTTTGGCAGTCGACCGGAGGCGCGATAGACCACTCTACTATCCCGGAAGGGATGCCTCCAACCACCCTGGGCATCCCCATGCCGGGTGCCTACCGCGCGATGTCGGCGACCTCGCGCACGCGATCGACGAACTCCTCGGTCCGCCGCTTCGTGCCGTCGATCTTGCGATCCACGCTGGCGCGGATCTCGCTCGGGGCGAGGGGCGCGGCAAGGCGGACGGTCTCGTGGCACGACAGGTCGGCGCACATGTACGTGCCGACCGTGTCGCCCTGCTCCCCCGCCGCCCCGGCCTTCCGCGCGGTGAACAGCGACACCTGGTCCCCGGGCTGCATCGTGTGGCACAGATTGCACATCGCCGACCGCGCGCGCGACTGCCCCTCGGCCGCGCGCAGCACCACGCCGGTGGGCTCGCCGTCGCGCTCGGCGATGACGTATCCGCGCCCACGGGTCCGCGGGTCGCGCCACGCGAAGAAGTCGAGGTGGTCCCAATCCGTCAGCACGAAGTCGTGGGGCATCGCGATGACACGCAGTTCGTCGGGGGTGGCGTTGATGAACGCGTCCCGGACCTCGTTCTCGGTGAGTGCTCGCATGGCATCCGAGTTTACGAGCGCATCGGTAGGCTGCGGCGATGACGCCGTTCTCGCTGCGCACCGCACGCCTGGTCCTGAATCAGCCCACGCTCGCCGATGTCGACGACATCGCCCGGTACTGCGCCGACCCGGTCTTCGAGCACTACATGACCACCCCGTGGCCGTACACTCGCGACGACGCGGTCGGATTCATCGAGGGGTACGTCGCCGACGGCTGGGCCGAGGACCGTGAGTGGACCTGGGCGATCCGGGATTCGGATGCCGGCCCCCTGCGCGGCGTGATCGGCGTCCGCGTCCCGTGGGGCATGGTCGGCTACTGGCTCGGGGCCGAGCACCGTGGTCGCGGCCTGATGCCCGAGGCCCTCGACGCCGTCATCGACGCCACCTTCGCGCGCACGGCCATCGACGAGGTGCTCTGGGAGTGCGTCCTCGGCAACGTCGCGTCGATGCGCGTGGCCCAGAAGAGCGGCTTCCGCTACACGGGCGTGCAACCGGGGCAGGTACGCGGACGCGACGGCGGGCAGTCGGCATCCTGGACCGGCGCGCTCGGGCGCGACGACGACCGCTCCCCGAAGCCCGGCTGGCCGGACGCGCAGGACGCGGTCGGACACGCAGCGCCGCACGCGCCCTAGCCGCCGGGGCAGTCGCAGGGGCTGCCGCTGTAACAGGCGCAGTATCCGCGATCCGGGGTGCCCTCGGGTATGCGTGGTTCTCATCGTCGTCGGGCACAAGTCCCCGAGGCCTGATTTTCCGCGGTTGTAAACTGGTGGGATGGCAAGCGACAGCTCATTCGACATCGTCTCGAAAATCGATCGACAGGAAGCCGACAACGCCCTGAACCAGGCTCACAAAGAAGTTGAGCAGCGGTACGACTTCAAAGGCACCGACGCGTCGATCGCCTGGAGCGGCGAGTCGATCGTCATCAAAGCGAACTCCGAAGAGCGCGCGAACGCGGTGCTCGATGTCTTCCAGACCAAGCTCATCAAGCGCGGCATCTCGCTGAAGAGCCTCGAGAGCGGCGAGCCGGTGCAGAGCGGCAAGGAGTACCGCATCACCTCCACACTCAAGGAAGGCATCTCGCAGGAGATCGCGAAGAAGATCGGCAAGATCATCCGCGACGAGGGCCCCAAGGGCGTGAAGTCGCAGATCCAGGGCGACGAACTGCGCGTCCAGTCGAAGTCGCGCGACGACCTGCAAGAGGTTCAGCGCCTGCTGAAGGCCGCCGACCTCGACGTGGATCTGCAGTTCACGAACTACCGGTAAGAAGTCGCGCTGACCCGGGCTTTTCGCCCATAGCCCGCGGACAGTCCGCAAGAGCGGCGATGGAGACCATGAGGTCCGCGGTCGCCGCTCGCGTTGTTCCCTCCGCGGACGGCCACAGGTGGGCGTACGTGTTCAGCGTGAACGACGACTGCAGCCGCGGCGGATGCCACGTCGCATCTCGTGCCCGCGAGCAGCGAGGTCGGCAGGTGAGTGTGCCGAGGAGCAGCGGGCTCAGACGAGTGCGTCCGTGCGTTCCTGCAGGTACGCGCACAGCCGCCCCGCGGCCGTGACTTCCTCTCCGAGACCGATGAGATCGAGTGACGTGCCCGTCAGCTCGTCGGTGCGCTCGGTGAGGGTGGCCGCCCACTTGCCGTTCGCGTTGAGTTGGAGGTAAACGGCTGCGGGCGCGTACTTCAGATAGACAAGAACGATCCCCGGGCCCTCCTGCGTAGGATCGCCGTGCGCGACCACTCGAGCCGGCGTGGCAGCGATGTGCTCGTCGTAGTGATGAACCCACGACGTCATATCGGCGAGAGTCGGCCTGTCTCGCGGGGTCATGCCTCCATGGTAGTTGGACGCGGTGCAGCATGCGCAGCGGGGCCGACCAGTCGGCCACCAGAAGCCGTCAGCTCGCCGCCGCCGGGTACTGCCCGATTCGGCGACTCGCGCGGGGGCACGGAGCCGCTCGGTCTAGCCGTGTTTCGCCAGGAAGAGGCTGAGCGAGATCTCCCGCGTATCGGACCAGCCGCGGCGAGCGCGGACGAGAGTGAAACCCTCGCCGCGAAGCGCCTCCGCGTGGTCGGCGGTGAGAGCCTGCCGATCGATCTTCTCCCACCCGCCCGGCATTCGGTACGCGTGGGTGACAGTGCGTGGGCGAGACATCGGTGCTCCTGAACGGTCAGATCGTGCGGGGAGCGCTGCGTCGTCGAAGCGAGTAAGGGATCCACCGTACGGCGGAGCATGGCCGATGTCTGTCCCCCTTTCGGCGGGAAAGGGCCACCGGCGTACGATTCACGCATCATCACTGACCGGTTCCGCAAAGGGGATGCCATGGCCGTCCGCGTCGATCTGAACATCTCGCTCGACGGAGTCGCGGCGCCCGCCGACCCGACGCCCGAGAATCCGATGGGCGAGGACTGGGGCCGGCTCGTCGAGGACTACATGGCGACGCGGACGTTCCGCGCCCGCGTCTTCGGCGACACCTCGGGCGCCGGCACCACCGGGGTCGACGACCGCTACGCCGCGGCGTACTTCCAGGGCATCGGCGCTGAGGTGATGGGCGCGGCGATGTTCGGACTCCACTCGTTCCCCGACGATCCCGACTGGCGTGGCTGGTGGGGAGACGAGCCGCCGTTCCGCGTTCCCGTCCTCGTTCTGACCCACCGGGAGCGCGCACCGATCACGTTCGACAACGGGACGCGGTTCGAGTTCACGTCAGACGACATCACGGATGCCGTGGCCCGAGCTCGCGAACTCGCCGGTGATGCGGATGTCCGGATCGGCGGCGGGCTGTCCACCGTTCGGTCCGCGCTCGAGGCCGATCTCGTCGACCGCCTGCACGTCGCCGTCCGCCCGGTGATCCTCGGACAGGGAGACCGCCTGTGGGACGGCCTGCGCGGCCTCGACCAGCGCTACGCCGTGACGTCGGAGGTCGCCGAGAGCGGCGTCATCCACGTCACCTACGCCCGTTAGAACGGGGCGTCGGACGTCAGCACCCGCGTCACGCGGATGACGAGCAGACCGAGCGACGTCACGAGCATGAGCGTCGACACGATCTCGGCGGCGAGCACGACCCACCGGAGCGTCCCGGGGCGGAGCACTCCCCTGATGGCGAAGAACACCGCCGCTCCCGCGCACGCGATCATGATCAGGTAGTCGATCACCCCGCCGGTCAGGGTGAAGAACGCCACGACCGACAGAACCGCCAGCACCAGCGCCACGACGTGGAGCGTCCGCGCGTCGGAGGGGCGAGGGGCGTCCGGCATCCCCCGAGCCTATCGACCCACTCGTGCGACACCGCGCGTAGCCTGAGTGTCATGCGTCAGCGCACTCCCGATCCGCGCCGGTGCCCCACGTGCGGAGATCCGCTGTCGTTCGAGATCCTCGACGACGAACGCTTCCTCGTCGCGTGGTCGTGTGTGAACTGCGGACTGATCCGCACGACCGAGCCGGTGTGAACCGCGCGGTCAGTTGATGATCTCGGCTCTCTCGTCGCGCATCTCGGTCAGGCGTCGCCGCCACGCCTCGAGAGCCTCGGGGGTCAAGCGGGTCCAGTCGTCGCGCTCGGCGACGATCCGCAACGGTGCGGCGCTGCGGAATGACCGCGTCGGGTTGCCGGGAAACTTCTTGTCGGTGACGTTCGGGTCGTCCTCGAACTCTCCCGTCGGCTCGACCTCGTACACGCGCGGGGGTCCGTCCCCCGGAATGATCTCGGCGGCCAGCCCCGCCCCGTCGAGACGCGAGGTGAAGTACACGTGATTCATCACGATCTCGGGCCGATAGTTCGATCGGAAGCCCGGGGTCAGCAGGTCACCGACCCGCAGGGCGGCTTTCGTTCCGTGGAAGAAGGGACCGGCATCCAGGATCTCGCTCACCACGCGATTCTCAGCACCGGAGGCGCCGTGCGCAACCATCAGCGCGCGAGGACCGCGAGAACGGCGTCGGCGATCGCTCGGTGTCCCGCGTCGTTGGGGTGGAAGTCGTCCCCCGGTCCGGCGAAGGTGTCCCGGCCGTCCGGACCGTGCAGCTCGGGCAGGGCGAACAGCCCCGCGAGCGAGACGTATCGTCCGGCGTTCGCCGCGCAGACACGCGCGATCGTCTCGTCGTAGGCCGCACCGTCGGCGGTCCAGGTGCCGAGGCAGACGAGGGCAGCGTCCGGCGACGACGTCCGGATCCGCCCCAGCAGATCGCCGTACTGCGCTTCGAAGTCCGCGAGCGGGGTCGGGATGCCGACATCGTTGGTCCCCAGCTCGATCACAGCCAGATCGAGGTCGGGCGGGACCTCGGTGACACCCGCGACCGTCGAGAGGGTTTGATGCGCGCGCGACACCGTCGTCGGCGTGACACGCCCCAATGCTCCCGTGACGAGGGACGAGAAGCCCTGCGCCTCGGTGGAGGCGAAGAATCCGGCCGCGAGCGAGTCACCCGTGACGAGCACGCGCGCGTTGCCCTTCGCGTCGCGCGGGATCCGCAACAGCCCCGAGGTCGACGTGGACGGTGTTGGGGACGGCGTGGGCGTCATCGACGGCGAGGGACGCGGCGACGAGGTGCGCGTGGGAGTCGCGGACGGTGCCGTCGCGGATGCGGAGGGCATGGCATCCGGTGTCGCCCCGTGCGAGAGCACGAGGGACGCGGCGACGACCGCGGCGACGCCGACGAGCGACGCCGCGATGGTCCACGCGCGCCGGGTCATCCCCGGAGCGTGTCGTCGCGCCACTCCACCGGGGTGACCTCCCCGCGCACCGCGGCCTCCTCGCGTTGACGCAGTTCGACGCGGCGGATTTTGCCCGAGATCGTCTTCGGCAGTTCGAGGAACTCGACGCGGCGCAGCCGCTGGAACGGGGCGAGCTTCTCGCGGGCGTAGCGGAGGATGTCGATCGCGACCTCTTCGCCGGCCTCGAAGCCCGCGGCGAGCACGACATAGGCCTTGGGCACCGAGAGACGCAGGTCGTCGGGGGCGGGAACGACGGCCGCCTCGACCACGGCGGGGTGTTCGATGAGCACGCTCTCGAGTTCGAACGGGCTGATCTTGTAGTCCGAGGACTTGAAGACGTCGTCAGTCCGCCCGATGTACGTGATCGTCCCGAGGTCGTCGCGGCGCGCCACATCACCCGTGTGGAACAGCCCGTTCGCGGTGGACTCGGCGTTGCGCTCGGGATCGCCGACGTACCCGGTCATGAGGTTGAGCGGTCGCACCGACAGGTCGAGGCAGATCTCGCCCTCGTCGGCCGACTCTCCGGTCACGGGATCGATCAACACGACGGGGCAACCGGGCAACGGGCGCCCCATCGACCCGGGGACGAGCTGGGCACCCGGGGTGTTGGCGACGACGGCGGTCATCTCGGTCTGACCGTAGCCGTCGCGGATATCGAGTCCCCACGCGCGCTGCACGGTCGCGATGACCTCGGGGTTGAGCGGCTCCCCCGCCGAGACGACCTCGCGCAGCGCCCCCCGCCGCCCGGTGAGGTCGGCCTGGATCAGCATGCGCCACACCGTCGGCGGAGCGCAGAACGTCGTGACCCGGTCGCGCTCGAGCTCGTCGAGCAGACGCTCGGCCGAGAAGCGAGAGTAGTTGAAGGCGAGCACGGTGGCCCCGGCGATCCACGGCGCGAAGAAGAGACTCCACGCGTGCTTCGCCCACCCCGGCGAACTGATGGCGAGGTGCACGTCGCCGGGTTGGAGACCTAGCCAATACATCGTCGAGAGGTGTCCCACGGGATACGACGCGTGCGTGTGCTCGACGAGCTTCGGCTTCGACGTGGTCCCCGACGTGAAGTAGAGCAGCAGGCGGTCGTCGGCGACGGTCCCCGGGTGCCGCGCGGGGTCCGCCTCGGCGAGGAACGCGTCGTCGTACGCGGCCCATCCCGCGTGCTGACCGCCCACCACGATGCGGCCCAGACCTTCGGGCAGGTCGTCGAACTTCTCGGCATCCGAGGCTCCGACGATGACGTGCCGGATCTCGGCCCGCTCGATCCGATCGGCGAGGTCGCCGGCGCCGAGAGCGGTCGTCGTCGGCGCGATCACGCCGCCGAGCTTCATGATGCCGAGCATCGCCTCCCACAGCTCGACCTGGTTGCCGAGCATGAGCAGCACCGCGTCTCCGCGACGGACGCCTCGGGATGCCAACCACGCGGCCACCTGATCCGATCGGCGGGCGAGCTCATCGAAGGTGCGCTGGTGGTGGGTGCCGTCATCGTCGACGACGATCAGAGCCGGAGTGTCGTTGCCGCGCGCCATCGGGTCGAACCAGTCGATCGCCCAGTTGAAGGGTCCCTCGAACCGTGGCCAGGTGAACGCCGCCGCGCGGTCGGGGTCGGTCCTGGCCGCGAGGAGTTCGTCGCGGGCGGCGCGGTAGCGCTCGGTGGCCGAGGCGGCGGTGGGGGTCATGGGGCTCCTTCGATCAGGCGTGTATGTGCCCAACAGCACGACGCTACCTGCTCACGCCTTGCTAACGACCCTAGAGAACGAGGCTCTGCGTGCGACATATTGAGGTATCAATCCGAGGGAAGAGAAGCAATGAGCACCACGAACCCGCAAGCCGACTGGTTCCCGGATCCGGCACACCGGCACGAGCGTCGCTAGTGGGACGGGACTCGCTGGACAGAGCACGTCTTCTCTGCGGGGGTTCAGGGAATCGACCCGCTGGAGCGGATGCCGCAGGACGCGGACCCGGCTTCCGACGCATCTACCTCGGAACCTACGCCGACCGAGTCGATGCCGCTTTCGCGGCGAGAAGTGCGGGAACGTCAACGGCGTGAGGACGAAGTATCTGCACCCCTTGAGGTTCCCGATTTCGGACAGATACCCGGAGCCGTCGATGCACCGACTGATGTGTCCGTTTCTGCACCGGCACCCCTGACATCTGCGACCCCGCCGGTGGATATGCCAGGGCAAGTCACCCCGGCCGCACGCAAGATCTCGTTCTTCGGTGCGAAGAAGCACGCGGAGGAGCTTCTCTCCGAGAACGATCGCCTCGCGTCACTTATCGACAGGTATGGTCTCAACGAACTCGCCGAGCTGGACGCTCAGAAAGCAGCAATTCAGGCCGAGATCCGTTCCGCACAAAACGATCTCTCGAACCTTCGGGCCGAAACGACGAGAGCGATAGCCGAACGAGCGGCGGTCGCGGACGAGATCGTCGATCTACGTAACTCGGTGCAGCTCCAGGAGTTCGGACTGTTCGACTTCGAGAATGCCGCAGAGTCGTCGGTGGCCCTCGCCACGGAGCTGGAGTCGGTTCGCACTGAGATCAAGCGCTTGGTACGAACCAGCCAAGCCACCGTTGCATCGTCGAACTTCGTCTTCAACAACAGCACCGCGAAAGGTCGCAAGTTCGTTGCCGACATGTCGAAGCTTTTGCTTCGCGCCTACAATGCCGAGGCAGAAAACTGTGTCAAGACGGTCAAGGCCGGCAACCTGGAGGCCGCGAGGAAGCGACTTTCCACCGTCGTCACCCAGGTGGAGCGACTCGGCACGATGATTGATCTCCGCATCACGGGCCCTTATCACAGACTCCGCCTGAAAGAACTGGAACTCACCAGTCGGCACTTCCAAGCTCTGCAGGTGGAGAAAGAGATGGAGAGAGCACGACGGGAGGAGCTTCGAGAGCAGAAGAAAGCAGAACAGGAACTGGCGCGGGAGAAAGAACGCCTGCAGAAGGAGCGATCGCACTACCTGAATGCTCTCGCAGCCCTCGAAGCGAAGGGCGATATCGACGGAGCAGATCGGCTTCGAGAGAGACTCGCGGACGTCGACCACGCGATCGACAACGTCGACTACCGCGCAGCGAACATCAGAGCGGGTTATGTGTACGTGATCAGCAACATTGGTGCATTCGGACCGGAAGTCGTCAAGATCGGACTCACGAGGCGTCTCGACCCCATGGATCGAGTCAATGAGCTGGGGGACGCGTCGGTGCCATTCCGGTTTGATGTGCATGCTCTGTTCTTCGCGGACGATGCGGTGTCGATCGAGGCCACTCTGCATGCACACTTCTCGGCTCAGCGGTTGAACAAAGTCAACCTCCGCCGCGAGTACTTCCGAGCCACGCCCGAACAGGTCCTGGACGCCCTACGTGAGCACAATGTTGAGGTCCTCGAGTACACCCTCGACCCTGCAGCGCCTGAGTATCGGAGCTCGCTGGCTGTGACCTCCTGACTCTCGAGCCTGCGCCGACGGGATTTAGGGCGTCACGCTACGAAGCCCTCGCTCGAGCGCCGCGTACGCGGCATCCCTCGCCTCGGGTGCCGACAGGAACACGTCGTGGAGGGCCCCCTCGACGCGGGAGATCGTGACCGTACGGGCGATGCGGGTCGCCGCCCGAGCGATGTCGTCGACGACCAGTACCGAGTCGGTCTCGCGCATCGCGTCGCTCCAGCTCAACGCCACCGTCGAGCGGGCCGACAGCAGCACGAGGGTCGGGCAGCCGACATCGAGACCGGATGCCACCCGCGCGTGCCCCGCGATGATGGCGGCCAACCAGCCCGGGTGGGTGGGGAAGCCTTGGGCGGGGCGCCAGCCCTTGGGGCTGTCGGGAAGCGTCCCGAGATCGCGCTGCGCGCGGGTGTAGAAGCCGAGGTCGACGACCGGGTGCGTGCCGAGGGGGTCGAACCGCGCGCGAGCGTTGACGAGCGGGGCGAGGGCCTGCCTCCCGAGGGGCCCGAGCTGCAGTTCGAGCCAGGGACTGTTCAGGATGAGCGCGTCGGCGACCCCGGGGTGCCGAGCCGCCCAGAGCGTGAGCGTCAGTCCGCCGGTGCTGTGCCCGAGCAGCACGAGCCGGCGCCCCTCGCGCACGGTGGCCATGGCATCCAGAGCCGCGGCGATGTCGGCGTCGTACACGTCGAGAGACGCGACGTATCCGGGCGCGAGGTCGGATCGCAGACTGCGGCCGTACTTGCGGAGGTCGAGGGCGTAGAAGCGGGCACCGCGGTCGGTGAAGAAGCGAGCGAGGTCGGTCTGGAAGAAGTAGTCCGACCATCCGTGCACGTAGAGGACGTCGGTGTCACGCAGCTCACCGAACAGGCGGGCCCCGGGATGAGGCCGCGACCGCACGAGGGTGGCGACGACCTCGCCGTCGACATCGTCACCGAGCGGCAGCGTCTGCTGCTCGAAGCCCTCACCGAGGATGTCCGGATGCCACTCCCCCATCGCCCCAGCCTACGGCGGCGATATCCGTCTCGAGGATGACTTCCTGCCCTCCCTCGGCTGATGCCCGCGCGTCCGCGGATTCCTAGCGTGGGAATGTGCACCCCCGACATTGGCTCGTCCCCGCCCTCTCCGTCGCCGCCGCCTCGATCGCCCTCGGCGGGCTCACGAGCGTCGGCCAGAGCGTCCTCCCCGAGGCTCTCGTGTCGTTCGCCAATTCGGCCGGCGGCTGGACGATCCTCGCGTTCGGTCTCGTCTGGCTGACGCGGGCGCGGCCCCCGCTCGCCGCAGCTCTCGGCGTCATGTCGTTCGTGCTGCTCATCGAGGGGTACCGGATCGTCTCCGGCTGGCGGGGCTATTACTACGCCGAACCGTTCCAGGACACCTTCACGATCATCGGACTCTTCGCCGGTCCCGTCATCGGCCTGTCCGCCTCGCTCCTGCGCTGGGGGCCGGGTTCGTGGAAGCCGTTCGCGGCGGCGCCCGTCGCGGCGGTCCTCATCGGCGAGGGCGTGTACGGTCTCACGGTCGTCGGCGAGACGACGAGCCCGGTCTACTGGGTGGCGCAGCTCGTGCTCGGCGTCGCCCTGGTGCTCTCGACCGTCGCGGCTGCGCGTCCGCGGATCACACCCGGGATTCTCGGCAGTCTCGTCACCCTCGGTGGCGCGACCGCGTTCGTCGCGTTCTACAGCTGGGTGGGACAGGTCGGCTCGACCGTCTGACGCGGGCGAAACTCCTGAGAGAACGGCGTCTCCCGGCGTCGGGAGTGTCGTGGAGAGTCCGCGGGCCCCGAAATCTCAGGAGTTCGGCCCGCCGCTCAGCGCGGCACCGCCACCGGTCAGCGCGACGCCGACGCGTCCTCTCGGGCGGCGCGCTCCTTCGCCCGCTCCAGCGCGCGCTTGCGCGCCGCGCGGGCGTCCTCCTCGAGCTTCTCGGCCTTCGCCTCGTCGCGCGTCAGGTTCACGCCCGTCTCCGGGTCGAAAAGGTGCAGTGAGTCGGGTGAGAACCACAGGCGCGCGGCATCCCCGGCGCGGATCGAGCTCATGGCATCCAGGGCGACGACGAGCTCGGTGCGCAAGCTCTCGCCGTCGAGGTCGCGGTCGAGCTCCGACAGCTTGTCCTTCACCGTCGCGTCGGTTTCGTATGGCACGTAGGCGTAGAGCACCTCGCCGAGCCACTCGGTCATCTCGATGTCGAGCTCGGCCGTGACCCCGCCGGTGAGATCGCGCTCGGTCGAGTCGGCGTCCTCGAAGGCGTCGGGGCGCACGCCCACGATGACGAGGTCTCGGCCCTCGACGGCTTTGCGCAGCCGGTCGTCGAGCGGCACGTCGGCGATCGGGAGGCGCAGCACGTCGCCGTCGACGGTCCCGCTGAGGAAGTTCATCGGCGGCGAGCCGATGAATCCGGCCACGAAGAGGTTCACCGGCTGGTCGTAGAGCCCCCGGGGGCTCGCGACCTGCTGCAGCTCGCCGCGGCGCAGCACCGCGACCCGATCGCCGAGCGTCATGGCCTCGGTCTGGTCGTGCGTGACGTAGACGGTGGTGATGCCGAGCGAGCGCTGCAGGCGCGCGATCTCGGTGCGCATCTGGCCGCGTAGCTTCGCGTCGAGGTTCGACAGCGGCTCGTCGAACAGGAACGCGCTCGCGTTGCGCACGATCGCGCGGCCCATGGCGACGCGCTGGCGCTGACCGCCCGAGAGGTTGGCGGGCTTGCGCTCCAGGTGCTCGTCGAGCTCGAGCAGCTTCGAGGCGCGGCGCACGCGCTCGTCGATCTCCTTGTCGTCGAGGTCGCTCGACTTCAGCCGCATCGGGAACGCGATGTTCTCGTACACGGTCAGGTGCGGGTACAGCGCGTAGTTCTGGAAGACCATCGCGAGGTTGCGATCCTTCGGCGCCTTGTCGTTGACCACCTCATCGGCGATCTTGAGCTCCCCGTCCGAGATGTCTTCGAGTCCGACGATCATGCGCAGCAGCGTCGACTTGCCGCAGCCGGAGGGCCCGACGAGGATCACGAACTCGCCGTCGGCGATGTCGAGGTCGACGCCCTTGACCGCGGTGAAACCGTCGTCGTAGGTCTTGACGATTCTGTTCAGAGTGATGGATGCCATGACGTGCTGCTCCTTTAACCCTTGACCGCGCCCTGGGTCAGGCCCGAGACGATCCGACGCTGGAAGATGACGACGACGATCACGATGGGGATCGTCACCACGATGGCGGCGGCCGAGATGGCGCCGGTGGGTTCTTCGAACTGCGAAGCCCCGGTGAAGAACGACAGGGCCGCGGGCACCGGGCGGGCGGCATCCGTCGACGTCAGGGAGATGCCGTAGACGAAGTCGTTCCACGCGATGAAGAACGCGATGATCGCGGTGGTGAAGACGCCGGGGGCCGCGAGAGGGACGACCGTCTTGCGGAACGCCTCGAACGGGGTCGCCCCGTCGACCTGCGCCGCCTGCTCGAGCTCCCACGGGATCTGCCGGAAGAACGCCGCGAGCGTCCAGATCGAGATCGGCAGCGTGAGCGACAGGTACGGGATGATCAGGCCGAGCCACGTGTCGTAGAGACCGATCACGCGCCACAGGTTGAACAGGGGCGTCACGATCGAGACGATCGGGAACACCGACACCGCGAGCGCCGTGGTGAGGATGATGCGCTTGCCCGGGAAGTCGAGGCGCGCGATCGCGTACGCGCACAGCGTCGCCAGCACGACGGCGACGAACGTCGCGATGAGCGAGATGCCGATCGAGTTGCGCAGCGCCGGGAGGAAGAGGTCCTGCGCGCTGCCGCCGGGCGCGAGGATCGTGGCGTAGTTGTCGAGCGTCCATTCGGTGGGCAGCAGCGTGCCGGAGAACAGGCCCGCCTGCGTCTTGAACGACGTCATGAGGATCGAGAAGACCGGGAAGAGCGACCACACCAGCACGACCGCGATGATCACGAGCCACATGATCCGCTGGGGCCAGGTCATTGCACGCATCAGCCATTCCTCCCTGCGGAAAGGTCCACCTTGAAGCCCTTGATGAAGATGCCCGCGATGATGAGGACGCTGAGGAAGAGCAGCACCGAGATCGCCGAGCCAAGGCCGATCTCCAGCCGCCCGATCGAGGTGTTGTAGGCCAGCAGCGACAGCGCCTCGGTGTCGTTGGCACCCGCGGTCATGATGAAGATGTTGTCGAAGATGCGGAACGCCTCGAGCGTGCGGAAGAGCACGGCGACCATGATCGCGGCCTTCATGTTCGGCAGGATGACGCGGCGCAGCACCTCCCAGCCGGTCGCCCCATCGACTTTCGCCGCCTCTTCGAGGTCTCCCGGCACCTGCGCGAGACCCGAGAGCAGCAGCAGCGAGATGAACGGCGTCGTCTTCCAGACCTCGCTGAGGATGATCACGGTCAACGAGGTGCCCTGGTAGGCGAACCAGTTGAGGTTCTCGTCGAAACCGGGGATCCACGACAGCCAGCTGTTCACGTAGCCGCCGGAGTTGATGTCGAAGGCGTAGAAGAACGCGAACGCCGAGACGACCGTGATGATGCCGTACGGCACGAGGATCGCCGTGCGGGCGAAACCGCGGAGCTTCTTGATCGCCCGGTGCATGACGAGGGCGAAACCGAAGCCGATGATGAGTTCCAGCAGCACGGTGACGACCGTGATGAACAGCGTCACGCCCATCGACTGCCAGAACGCGGGATCGCCGAGGATCACCTGGTAGTTGCGGAACCAGATGAACTCGCGGTCGTCGGGAGCGGTGAGGCGCAGGCTGAACAGCGAATCCCACAGCGCCTGCACGATCGGGTAGAGCGTGACCAGGAGCATGATGCCGAAGGCAGGGCCGGCGAGCATCCACCCGAGGCGCGCCTCGGCACGGGCCCGGTCGGAGCGCCGCTTCTTCTTGGGCTCCGCCGGCTGCTCGGGCCTCGTGGCGCGGGTGATCGTATCGGTCACAGCAGTCGCTCCCCTCTGAGCACCGCGAGGATGAAGTCGGTCGAGGTCTGCGGCGTCGTGTCGGGGTTCACGGCGTTCGGCGGATGCCACGTGCGCTGCAGTCCGATCGAGATCTCGTTGTAGTACGGCGTCTGGGGTCGCGGCGCGCCGAGCTGCAACGACTCCGCGATGGTGTCGGCCATCGGGAACTTGTCTTTCACCTCGGCGTCGTCGTACGCGGCGAGGTTCGAGGGCGGGTTGCCGTTGGTGACGAAGTACTGCGCCTGGTTCTCGGGGCTGACGATGCATTTCACGGCCTGCCAGGCCAGGTCGGTGTGCTCGCTGTACGCACCGACGCCGAGGTTGATCCCTCCGACGGGAGGAGCGGCCGGGGTCCCGGCATCCACTCGGGGGTAGACCGCCCAGCCGAGGTCCTCGACGACCTCAGGTGCCGCGCCCTGCATGGCCGGGTAGACGAACGGCCAGTTGACCATGAACGATCCGTTGTCGCCCTGGAAGAGGTTCATGCTCGCGTTCTCGTCGGCCGTCGGCAGCCCCGGGCCGCCGAGGTTCGACGAGCCGATGCGCCCGATGATCTCGGCCGCCTTCTTGCCCGCGTCGGACTCGAGGCCCAGCTGCATCTCGTCGGGCTTGGCCTCGGGATCCTCGAGGACTTTGCCACCACCCGAGGCGACGAGGGCGTTGATCCAGACCGTGAGCGACTCGGCGAGCGCGCCCTGCACCCCGAGCTGCTTGTTCTGGTCTTCCGCGGCCTGCATGATCTGGTCCCACGTGACCGGCTGCGTCATGTCGAGACCGGCGGCTTCGGCGACCGACTTGCGGTACCAGAGCAGCTGCGTGTTGGCCCAGAACGGCACCGTCACGAGCTCCCCGTTCCAGCTGGCGGACTGCACCGCCCCCTCGACGATCCCGTCGGTGTCCTGCAGCTCGTCGGGAACCGGAGCGAGGAATCCGGGCTCGGCGAGCTCGGGGATGAACGGAGGGTCGAGGCTCATGATGTCGAGCGAGCGGTCACTGGCTGCGAGGCGCCGCGCGAGCTGCTCGCGCTGCGAGGCGGCGTCGCGCGGCAGAAGCGAGGTCTCGATGCGGTACGCGCCGTCGGCGGCTTCGGTGCAGGATGCCGCGATCTCGGCCTGACCGCCGTCGTCGGGGTTGATGTACCAGGTGAGGGTCGGCACCCCGTCGCCCGCCGAACAAGCGCCGAGCGTACCGGCGAGCGCGAGGGCCGAGGCCCCGGCCACGATCCGTCTCAGGTTTCGCATCCGGCCCCCTCGCCTCGGTGCGCGGGCGTCCGTGCCCGGCGTCGTGGCTTCCATCCTGACGAGGCGGGGCGAATCCGAGCATGAGGGTTGCCCCCGCCGATCGGGGGATGGTACTCGCGCGACCTCAGCTACGGGGCAGCCGTGGAGGCGACGGACACACGTGCGCGTCAGCCGCAGCTGGAGGAGCGATGACATCGGAGGCAGGCGAAGGGTCCCATTTCTCCGGGCGTCGGAAGATCGCGCCGTCCTCAGACTTCACGACCGCCGGAAGCAGGCACTGCTGCACACGGGCAAGGGTGGTGCGCCGCGATGCGGGCATCAGACGACGTATGGCGTCTGAACCGCGATGAGGGGGGAAATGAGCAAAGATGTGCGCATCGGGGTTCGCGCCCCAGGCCATCTTCACGGCGGGGATGATGTCGGTGTCGGCGGTCATGAGCATGAACGACTCGGCCCTGTTCGCGGCGACGTCGGCGACGAGGTGTACAGCGATGTTCACGTCCGTCTGTTTCTCTTCGTAGCTGGTCCAGGTCGTCCCGCACGATCGACAGGTCCGAGATTTCTCCTGAAACTGGCCTTTGATCACGGTCAATCTGGTCGGGTACAAGCTGCGGAGCGCGTCGATGTACCGATCCTGACGAGCCTGCGCGTCGGGTTCGTTCAAAACGATGGCGGTGAAGTACTTGACCTGAACGAGAGCTGACCGCGGCCGCAGAGTTGTCGCGAGCTTGACGATGTCGAGCCACAGCAGCCGGTTACCAGCGGCGTCGTGCAGGCCGTGGTATAGGTTGAAGCCATCGATGTAGACGATGAGCCGTTCTGCTCCTGCGACTTCCACACTCCCCTCCACTTCCCTGCGGTGATATTCTGGGACGACACCACAGCAGCGGTTGATTGTCACGATCGCTGCCCGACGCCCTCCCTTCCGGAGGGCGTCTTTGTTTTCATCGGCGCGCCGCTCCGCGCGTTCACGTAAACGTTCCGGCGCCATCGAGCAGCAGGTGCATCGACCGAGATTGCGAGTTCCGTTCGGTGGATGAACGTACGTCGCCGGCGCCACGCTACCGGGGCTGACGGCGTGCGAACACCCATCACGGAGGGGAGCTACACCTGCATCCCGGGGATTTCACCCTGTGGCGCGGTACGCGTGCGCGAACGACGAACCGCCCCGTCCGAAGACGGGGCGGTTCGATGAGGATCACTCGCCGCGCGAGATCGCGATCATCTCGTCGCGGGGCACGACCTTGATCCGTGCACGCTCGTGCGGGGCACCCAACGCCATCTCGTGCTCGTCGAGGCGGTGCCAGCCGTCGAGGTCGGTCCACCGGACGCCGCGCTCCTCGAGCAGGGCGGGGATCGCCTCCTCCTCGGGGTGAGCGGGGCGCCACCACTCGCCCTGGTCGTTGATGACGTGGCGCACGGTCTCCATGGCATCTGACTTGGTGTGCCCGATGAGGCCGACGGGGCCGCGCTTGATCCATCCCGTGGCGTAGACGCCCGGGATGCGCTCGTTCGACTCGGCCGAGAGGACCTGGCCCTCGTGGTTGGGGATCACGCCGTGGCGCTCGTCGAACGGGATGTCCTTCAGCGGGGAGCCGAAGTAGCCGACCGCGCGGTAGATCGCCTGGATCGGCACCTCGCGGATCTCACCGGTGGCGACGACGCCGCCCTCGGCGTCGGGCTTCGTGCGCTCGTATCGGAACGCGGCGACGCGGCCCTCGGCATCCTTCACGACCTCGACGGGCTTGGCCCAGAAGTGCAGGTGCAGGCGACGGGATGCCTCTCCCCCGGCGTTGTTCACGCCCGGACGGGTACGCCACTCCTGCAGCACACGGTCGATGACCTTGACCTGCTTGTTCGTCTGGATCGCGGCGAGCGAGGCCTCGTCGTAGTCGAAGTCCTCGTCGTAGACGACCATGTCGACGTCGCGCAGCTCGCCGAGCTCACGGAGCTCGAGCGGGGTGAACTTTACCTGCGCGGGACCGCGGCGCCCGAAGACGTGGACGTCGGTGACGGGCGAGGCCTTCAACCCCTGGTACACGTTGTCGGGAACCTCGGTGGGCAGCAGGTCGTCGGCGTGCTTGGCGAGCATGCGCGTGATGTCGAGGGCGACGTTGCCGTTGCCGATGACGGCGACCGACTCGGCCTCGAGCGGCCACTCGCGCGGCACGTCGGGGTGACCGTCGAACCAGCTGACGAAGTCGGCCGCGCCGTACGAGCCGTGCGCGTCGATGCCCGGGATGTCCAGGTCGGCGTCGCGGATCGCGCCGGTCGAGAAGATCACCGCGTTGTAGTGCTGCTTGAGGTCGTCGAGCGTGATGTCCTCGCCGAAGCGGACGTTGCCGAAGATGCGGATGTCGCCGCGGTCGAGCACCTCGCGCAGCGCCGTGATGACGCCCTTGATGCGCGGGTGGTCGGGGGCCACGCCGTAACGGACCAGACCGTAGGGAGCCGGAAGCTGCTCGAACAGGTCGATCGAGACGTCGAACTGACGCTCGGCTTTCAGCAGGATGTCGGCGGCGTAGATGCCGGCGGGGCCGGCTCCGACGATGGCGAGGCGCAGCTTCGTCATGGGGTCCTCTCGATCGGGATCGGGGGGTGGTGGAAAAGTCAGGCCGAGCGATCGGCGACCGCGCGGGCGAAGCGCGTCAGCGCCTCGCGCACGGCACCGTCGGGCAGCGGCGCGAGGGCGTCGATCGCCTCTTGCGACCACTGGTGAGCGAGAGCGAGGGTCTCACTCGTCGTTTCGTGATCGCGCAGTTCGGCGAGCGGGCCGTCGAGCACCGACGGGTCGGCTCCCGCGGCGATGCGCTCTTGGCCCTCGTCGATGCGGGCACGGAGATCCATGGATGCCTCGTCGGAGCGATGCCCGAGCAGCAGGTACGGCATCGTCGGTACACCCGCGCGCAGGTCGGTGCCGGGCACCTTCCCGGTCTCGGACGGATCGGGCGACAGGTCGATGACGTCGTCGAGAAGCTGGAAGGCGACGCCCGCCTTCTCGCCGAAGACCACCATGGGCTCCTCGAACTCCTCGGGGGCACCGGAGTAGATGACACCGCACTGCGCGGCCGCGGCGATGAGCGAACCGGTCTTGTCGGCGAGGACCTTCAGGTAGAAGTCGACGGGCTCGTCGCCCTCCGCAGGGCCCACGGTCTCATGCATCTGGCCGAGCACGAGGCGCTCGAAGGTGTCGGCCTGCAGCTGGATCGCCCGCTCGCCCCGACGGGCCATGAGCTGGCTCGCGCGCGAGAAGAGCAGGTCACCGGTGAGGATCGCGATGTTGTTGCCCCACACCGTCTGGGCGCTCGGCACCCCGCGGCGCTTGTCGGCACCGTCCATGACGTCGTCGTGGTACAGCGAGCCGAGGTGCGTCAGCTCGAGAGCGGTGGCGACCTCGATGACCTCGGGCGTCGTTCCGCGCCCGAGTTGCGCCGTGAGGATCGCGAGCATCGGCCGGACTCGCTTGCCGCCGGCCTCGTACAGGTACCGGGCGGTGACGTCGGCGAGGCGATCGGCGCTGCGCACCTCTTCTTCGAGCGTTCCCTCGACGCGCGCGAGACCCGCCTCGACGGTCGACAGCAGGGTGCGCGAACGCAGGCCGGCGAAGATGCGGTCACTCAGGCCCAGCTTGCCCGACAGGCGGGTGCTGGCCGCGGGCAGTCTCGGGGTCACGGTTTCAGCCTATCCTGGCGCGCTCGCGCCGTCCCTCGGCTATCTCGACGGTTGACAGGCTTCGGCGGAGCGAGGTCGGACGTGCGGCGGTCGGTCGCGTCGCGCGCATCACGCGGGACGGATGCCGCGATGCAGAGCGACGATGCCGAACGACAGGTTGCGGTAGGCCACGGCATCCCAGCCTGCGTCACGCATCCAGCTGGCGAGCGTCGGCTGATCGGGCCAGTCGCGGATGGACTCGTTGAGGTAGTCGTACGCCTCGGCGTTCGAGCTGACAGCGCGCGCGGCGATCGGCAGGACGCGGTCGTTGTAGAAGCGGTAGAGGCCGTTGAACGCGCGGGACGGCGGGTGCGAGAACTCGCACACCACGATCCGGCCGCCGGGACGGGTCACGCGGAGCAACTCGCGCAGAGCGCGCCGCGGATCGTTGACGTTGCGCAGCCCGAACGACATCGTGACCGCGTCGAACTCCTCATCGTGGAACGGCAGGTCGGTGGCATCCGCCTGCACGAACTCGAGGTTCGGAACGTTTCCGTGGCGACGGCGTCCCTCGGCGATCATCCCTCTCGAGAAGTCCGCCGCGACGACGTGCGCACCGCTGGGGACGAACGCCATCGACGAGGTCCCGGTGCCCGCGGCGAGATCGAGGATGCGCTCGCCCCGTTTCGGGGCGACCGCTCGCAGGGTCGCGGCGCGCCAGAAGCGGTCGTTGCCGAGGCTCAGCACGGTGTTGGTGCGGTCGTAGGCGGGGGCCACCTGGTCGAACATGCCGCTGACACGCTGCGGGTCCTTGCCGAGGTCGGCGCGGTTGGGGTCGCTGCTCACCCGTCGAGTCTAGGCGGGCGGGCGCGGCGGGTCTTCGGGGCTTGCGAGCTCGGCCAGACGCGTGAGCCACGGCCCGGTCACGGCGTCGGAGAACGGCGCGATGCCCTCGCGCACGCGGTGCTCGAGTTCGACGGCGGTGGCCTCGAGGTGCGCGACGATGTCGCCGGGGTAGCCGTACTGCACGCGGTGCTCGTCCCACTCGTCGCGATCGTCGATCCACGTGCCGCGACCGTCGGTGCGGCGGACGACGTCGAGATCCATGTCGATGCCGCCGGGCACCCCGTCGTCGCTCCACCGGATGTCCCACGCGAGGTCGATGTACACGGCCACCGGGTGCGGGGCGGCGTTGTGGGTGAAGGCCCAGTCGCCGCTCGCGGGAACCAGCGTGACGTTGGGCTGGCGGCAGACGAACTCGGCCCCGGGGCGCGCGCTGCGCCAGCCCACCTGCTGGCCGAACCAATCGCCCCAGTCGTCTGATCCGAGGTAGACGCTGTCCTGCACCCAGTGGGGTGAGCCGTCCCACTTGCGCCAGCGGAACATCAGGCGCGTGCCGGGAGCGGGACGGGAGGACATGTCGCGAGTCTAAAACGGGCCACCGGCACCCTGGCGCATCCCGCGGCACCGCGCGCCCGACGCGCCGGTGGCACCTGCACCGACACGCATGCCCGAAACGGTCACGGACACGGATGCACGGCGTTATGTCGACGGCGAACGGTTGCCGAGAGCCCCGCCGAGAGCGGGTCTACGCTCGAGAACGTGATCGAACCCGCGGATGACGCCGTACCGCGCCTGCGCGTGGTGACGCGCGAGCTGCCCCCGATGGACGATGTGCTCGCGTACACCACCCCCTACGACCCGCTCTTCTGGAGTCGTCGCGGAGAGTCCCTCGCCGCGTTCGGTGACCTGCTCACCCTGCGCTATCGGGGCGCACGTCCGGGCGACGCGAGCGTCGCCGACCGGTGGCGCGCGATCGCGGCGGCCGCCGAGGTCGACGACCCCGTGCAGCTCCCCGGCACGGGACTCGTGGCGTTCGGATCGTTCGTCTTCGACCCCCGCTCCGAGCGCGAGAGCGTCCTGCGCGTGCCCGGAACGGTCGTCGGCCGCCACAGCGGGCGCGCGTGGGTCACGCGTCTCGCGTTCGACGACACCCCGGACGAGCCGGAACCCGAGCTGCCGCCCCGCTCCCCGTTCGGACCGCACTGGTCGGCGACCCTCGGCCCTGGCCGCCAGACCGCTGAGGCGTATCAGGATGCCGTCCGCCTCGGCGTCGAGGCGATCCACGCCGGCGAGGTGGGAAAGGTCGTCCTCGCGCGCGACATCACCGGCACGATCCCGGCGGGCTCCGACCTCCGCCGTCTCGTGCGGTCGCTGCACGAGGGGTACCCGGACTGCTGGGTCTTCGCGGTCGACGGGCTGATCGGCGCGAGTCCCGAGACACTCGTGACCGTGTCGGGCGGGACGGTGACCGCGCGAGTCCTCGCCGGGACCGTGGCCCGCGGAGCCGACGCCGACACCGATGCCGCGGCATCCCTCGCTCTGTCCGAGAGCACGAAGGACCAGGAGGAGCACCGATTCGCCGTGCAGAGCGTGCTCACGGCGCTCCGCCCGCACACGTCGGCGCTCGCGGCGGCGGAGCAGCCCTTCACCCTCAAGCTGCCCAACGTGTGGCACCTCGCCACCGACGTCGAGGGCGTGCTCAGCGAGGCCGCATCCTCGCTGGACCTCGTGGGCGTGCTCCACCCCACCGCGGCCGTGGCCGGGACGCCGACCGACGTCGCGATCGACGTCATCCGCCGACTCGAGCCATTCGACCGTGGGCGCTACGCCGGTGCCGTCGGCTGGATCGGCGCCTCGGGCGACGGCGAGTGGGCGATCGCCCTGCGCTGCGCCCAGATCGACCGGGCCGCCCCGTCGTCGCCGACCGCGCCGATCACCGCCTACGCCGGTGCGGGGATCGTCGCGGACAGCGTTCCGGAGTCGGAACTGCTCGAGACGCGCGTGAAGTTCCGGCCCATCGTGGACGCGCTCGCCTGAGCCCTCCTCGGGTCAGGATGCCGCGAGCCGACGCTTCTCTTCTTCGACGTCGTAATCGGCCGTCGGCCATCGCGGGTCGATGTCGGTGAGAGCGTCGATGAGCAGGCGCTGCACGGCGAGGCGCGCGTACCACTTGCGATCGGCGGGGATCACGTGCCACGGCGCGAGCGGCGTCGACGTGCGCTCGATCGCCGCCTGGTAGGCGTCCATGTAGTCGTCCCAGAGCGCGCGCTCGTCGACGTCGGACGGGTTGTACTTCCAGTGCTTGTCGGGCCGCTCCAGGCGCTCGGCGAGTCGTGCGCGCTGCTCGTCCTTCGAGATGTGCAGCATGACCTTCACGAGCCGGATG
This sequence comes from Microbacterium sp. S1037, assembly GCF_048381605.1. Taxonomy (NCBI): domain Bacteria; kingdom Bacillati; phylum Actinomycetota; class Actinomycetes; order Micrococcales; family Microbacteriaceae; genus Microbacterium; species Microbacterium sp. S1037. The sequence goes on along the minus strand of NZ_JBLWIG010000003.1, from coordinate 183,627 downwards.
CCGAGATCCGCCGCCTCGGCCTCGAATCCGACGATCGCTCCGTACCGGCGTTCGATCTCGTCCGCCGGGGCGAGCTGGCGGACACGACCGATCAGCACGTCTTCGTAGTGGGAGCGGTCGAAGACGCCGATCCGGCCGGCATCCGGGAGCCGCTTGCGGATGCGCCAGAGGAAGTCGTGCGAGAGCTCTTCGGCGGTCGGTTTCTTGAACGACGCGAGCTCGACACCCTGGGGGTCGACGGAACCGACGACGTGGCGCACGATGCCGCCCTTGCCGGCGGTGTCCATGGCCTGCAGCACGAGCAGGACGGACCCGGTCGCCGTGCCGGCCACACTCTGGGCGAAGAGGCGCTCCTGCAGACCCGAGAGCGGAGCGATCCCCGCCTCGAGATCGGCTTGGCCGTCGGCCTTCTTGCCGTCGTACCCGGGGGTGGCCCGGGTGTCGATGTCGGCGAGGCGGAATCCCGGGGCGACGCTCAGCGCCTCGGACGCGGGAACCGACCATCTTTCGCTCGTGCTCATCCCGACATCGTGGCGCGAACCACCGACATCGCGCCACGCCTTGACGCGGAGGGGGATCCCGCGAGGGGGCAGCGCGGCATGAGCTCAGCGCGGCAGCGGGACCTCGATCAGTTGCCGCCCGCCGCCCGGGGCCGTGAGCACCTGGTCGAGGGCGACCCGGGTGGTGCAGCGGTGGTACTCCCAGCCGAACGCGAGGGCGAGCTGTTCGAGGCGAGCCGTCTGCGGGGTGTACTGGACGCGCTCCATCGCGTCGGCGCCGGCCACGGCGGCGACCTCGAGACCGTCGAAGATCGTGCCCCCGCCGTCGTTGCCGACGACGACCTGCAGGCGCGGCTCCTCCTCACCCGGGGGCAGCAGGAGGGCGCCGAGATCGTGGAGGAACGCGAGGTCGCCCAGCAGCACGCGCGTCACGCCGGGGCGCTCCTCGATCTGACTCGCGAGCGCGATCCCGGTGGCCGTGGCGACCGTGCCGTCGATGCCGGCGAGCCCCCGGTTCGCGTGCACCGACACCTTCTTGCCGCCCAGCAGCTCGTCGGCGACGCGCACCAGGCGGGACGAGCCGAACATCAGGCGGTCGTGCGGCCACGTCGCCCGCCACAGGGCGTCGACGAGAGCGGCGCGGTCGAGGGGGGCGCGGATGACCTCGACTTCGGCGTTGATCGCACCGAGGCGCTCGTGCGGCACGGCCGAGGCGAGACCGTCGGCATCCGGGGCGGGCGGAGACAGATCGACCGCCGCCTCGCGCGACGCCCGCATCCACGCGCCGAGCCACGCGCGGTCGATCTCGCCACTCGCGACGCGGATGGCATCCACCCCCTGGGTCGCGCCGTTGAGGTTGACCGGCTCGCCGGGCCCGCGCACCGCGATCACCTCGACGTCTTCGCGTCCCAGGAGTATCGCAACCTCACGGCTGAGGGTCGGATGGCCGAGCACCACCGCGCGCTCGATGCGGCCGCCGAGCTCGGGGTCACGCAACAGGGCGCGGTACCCGTGCACGACCTGACGCCCGAACCGTGCCCCGCTGACGATCTCGGCCACGAGCGGGAAACCGCCGCGGTGGGCGAGCTCTTCGGCTGCCGGACCCGCGTCGGCGCCGGCGACGACGACCGTGCGCGGTCCGAGCTCGAGTGGGAAGGCAGCCTCGGTCTCGGGTGCGACGTCCGCGACCCCGATTCCGCCTCCGCCCTGGTAGAGAGCACCGGATGCCTCGGCCTCGCCGTCGCTCTCGAGATCGACGGGCGGAGCAACCGGCCGCGCGATGGCGCGCTCGAGCAGCCACTCCGGCGCGGCGCCCGCGAGCGGTTCGCGCAGCGGGACGTTGAGGTGGACCGGGCCCGCCGCTCGCGCCCCTTCGCCGAGGGACGCGGCGAGCGCCGTCGCGGCGACCGCGTCGAACTCGGCGGTCTGCTCGGCGGTGCCGTCGTGGTCGACGGCCTCGGGAACGGGAAGGTCGGCCTCGAAGCGCGCGGCCGCGCGGAACAGCCCGGGCTGGCGGGTCGTCTGGTTCGCGCCGACGCCGCGGAGCTCGGGCGGGCGATCGGCCGTGAGCAGAAGCAGCGGCACACCGGCGTGATGGGCTTCGAGGGCTGCGGGCAGCAGGTTGGCGACGGCGGTGCCCGAGGTGCAGACGACGACGGCGGGCATGCCGGTCTCGCGACCGATGCCGAGCGCGGTGAATCCGGCCACGCGTTCGTCGATGCGCACGTGCAGGTGCACGAGGCCCGCCCGCTCGAGGTCTGCTGCCACGAGGGCCAGGGCCTGCGATCGCGAGCCGGGGCTGACGACCACGTGACGGACCCCGCGGGCGACGAGGCCGGCGAGAAGGGCGGATGCGGCGTCGGTCGCGGGCGCCGCGGCGCGCTCGATGGGCGTGCTCACGGGTCAGCTGACGGCGCCGCGCTGTCCGCGGGCATCGTCGTCGCCGGGGTCGTCCCGGGTCTCAGGGCGTGCATCGCGCGGGTCGTCAGCCTCGGAGTCGAGCTGCGCGAGCTCTTCTTCGAGGCGTCGGATGCGCTCGTCCTGGTCGGCTCGGGCTGCGGGCGAGAGGCGTCCCAAGAACTCGGGGTCGTCATCGGGCGCGCGGCGGAGCGCCGGGGCACCCGCACGACCGCGGCCGACGAGGAACCACAGGATGCCGCCGAGAACGGGCAGCAGGATGACGATGACCATCCAGGCGCCCTTACTGACCCCGCGGTGTCGCGTCGAGGGCTGCACCGCGCAGTCGACGATCGTGTAGACCCAGAAGGCGGTCGCCACGAGCGCCAGTACCAGAAGCAGCCGTGCCATGAACCGATTCTACGTGCGTCGGCTGGACGCGGGCCGGGCGCCGCCGAGCCCGCGCCCCGCCGTAGAATGGGAGAATGCGTGCTCGCTCGGCCCTCGTCTACACGGTCCTGCGATTGCTCGCGTTCCTCGTGCCGCTCGGCATCCTGCTGCTGTTCCCGGTGTTCCAAGAACTCCCCTGGCTCGCCGCCGTCTTCGCCGCGTTGATCGGGCTCAGCCTCTCGCTGCTCTTCCTCCGCCGCCCGCTCGACGACGTGACCGGCGGACTCGCCGAGCGTCGCGCCGCTCGCGCGACGACGGGTCGCCGCTCGGGCGCTGAGGCCGACGCCGATGCGGAAGACGCGGTGGTCGACGCCTCGTCGCCCGGGGCCGACGCGGCGGCAGAACCGACGAAGCCCGACGCGTCCGAGCGCTGAGCCCCGCCCGGCTCCACTGCTCGCACGAAGCCCGACGCGTCCGGCCGATGAGTCCCGTCCCGGCTCCGCGACTCAGGCGACGAAGGCCCAGAACAGCAGTGCGCCGTACGCCACCGACGTGAAACTCGTGACCTGCAGCGCGGTGATCAGCTCGCGCGGCGTGCGGTAGGTCCACACGATCAGCACGGACGACAGCGCGCCGAGAAGGGCGATCAGCGTCAGCCAGGCGACGGGGTAGAACAGGGCGAGGAACGCCGAGATCCCGAACGGGACGAGCACGAACAGCGTGAAGAGCACCTGGGTCGCGCGGCGACCGATCAGCACCGAGAGCGTGCGCTTGCCGGCGAGGCGGTCCTGATCGATGTCGCGCAGGTTGTTGGCCAGCAGCACCGCGCACGCGAGGAGCCCCGCGGCCACCGCCCCGAACCAGGCCTCCTGCGGGATCTCCTGCACCTGCACCCACGTGGTGCCGAGGGTCGCGACCAGGCCGAAGAACACGAAGACGAACAGCTCGCCCATCGCGTTGTACCCGTAGGGGCGCTTTCCTCCCGTGTAGAACCAGGCGGCCACGATGCACACCGCGCCGACCGCGATCAGCCACCACTGGCCCGTGCGCACGACGATCGCGAGCCCCACGAGCGCGGCGAGTGCGAAGAACGCGAGCGCGACGATCAGCACGGTGCGCGGCTTCGCCTTCTTGCCGCCGGTCAGACGCCCCGGACCCACGCGGACGTCGTCCGTCCCGCGGATGCCGTCGCTGTAGTCGTTGGCGTAGTTCACGCCGATCTGGAGCGCGAACGCCACCGCGAGGCACGCGAGCGCGAGAACCCCGTGCAATTGATCGTCGACGAGGGTCGCGGCCCCCGTACCGATCAGCACCGGGGTGATCGCGAGCGGCAGCGTCCGAAGCCGGGCGGCGGCGATCCAGTCGCGCGCGGTCGCGGGGGCCACGGCCTGCGGCGCCCCACCTTGGGGCTTCTGCGGATTGCCGTGCGGACGACGCTTCGGGGCGGGACGCGAGCGCTTACGAGACTGTGCTGCCACGGAGGGTCATCCTAAGCCCGCGCCGCCGAACCGCCGCGCCAACGCCGCCCGGTCGGGCTTGCCCGACGACAGGGTCGGCAGCTCGTCGACAGCGATCGCGCGCGCCGGGCGCGCCACCGGCCCCACCTGCTCGGCCACGGCGTCGCGCACGCGCGCGAGCGTCTCGGCCTCGGCGTCGGGCGCGAGCCCCGGGACGATCACCGCGGACCCCTGCCCCCAGGTGGCATCCGGGATCGCGATGACCACCGCCGATTCCAGACCCCGGATGCCGCGCACCGCCGCCTCGACCCGGTCGAGCGACACGTTGACCCCGCCCGAGACGATGACGTTGTCGAGACGACCGGTCACCCGCAGCACACCGTCGACGATCTCTCCCCCGTCGCCGGTGCGGTACCACCGCCGGCCGGCTTCGTCGGTCGGGAAGACGGATGCCGTGCGCTCGGGGTCGCCGAGGTACCCCTCGGCGAGCGTCGGGCCCGACAGGCGCACCTCCCCCTCCACGATCGCGACGTCGACGCCGTCGAGCGGCACCCCGTCGTACACGCAGCCACCGCTGGTCTCGGTCGAGCCGTAGGTACGCACGATCCGCGCCCCGGCCGCCGCCGCGCGCTCGCGAACCGCGGGGGCGAGCGCCTGGCCGCCGATGAGGATGGCCTCGAACGAGCGCAGCGCCTGCGCGACGGTGTCGTCGTGGTCCGCGGCATCCAGGAGTCTCTGCAACTGCGCGGGGACGAGCGAGGTATAACTCGGAACGCGCGCGCCGTCGATGTGCGAAGCCATACCGAGGGCCGCCGCCGCGAACGGCTCGGGGCGGAAAGGACCCGCGACGACGGCGGGCTCCCGATCGGTCAGGAGGGCTCGCACGATCACCTGGACGCCGGCGACGTAGGTCGCGGGCACGGCGAGCAGCCACGCCCCCTCGCCGATGCGCGCAGCCGTCGCGTAAGCGCTGCTGATCAGGGCGTTGCGAGAGATCACCACCGATTTCGGCACGCCGGTCGAGCCCGAGGTGGTCACGACGGCCGCGGTCCCCGCCGGCGCCTCGCCGGCCAGGTCCCCACCGCCGAGCGCGACAGCGGGACCCGCGCCGAGCACGGCCGCGCGGAGGGCGCGCACGACGTCGCGAGGATCCGCGGATGCCGGGGCCTCGAGCCTCACGCCCGGACTCCGGCGCTCAGTAATGCCACGGAACGTCGGACCAGTCGGGGTCGCGCTTCTCGAGGAAGGAGTCGCGCCCCTCGGCCGCCTCGTCGGTGCCGTAGGCGAGGCGCGTCGCCTCCCCGGCGAACACCTGCTGCCCGACGAGCCCATCGTCGACCGCGTTGAACGCGAACTTCAGCATGCGGATCGCCGTCGGCGACTTCGTGAGGATCGTGCGGGCCATCGCGATGGCCTCGCGCTCGAGGTCGGCGTGGGGCACGACGCGGTTGACCGCACCCAGCTCGTACGCGCGCTGCGCCGAGTACTCCTCCGCGAGGAAGAAGACCTCGCGCGCGAACTTCTGCCCGATCTGACGCGCGAAGTAGGCGGAGCCGTAACCGGCGTCGAACGAGCCGACATCGGCATCCGTCTGCTTGAAGCGACCGTGCTCGGCGCTCGCGATCGAGAGGTCGCACACGACGTTGAGCGAGTGCCCGCCGCCCGCCGCCCACCCGGGCACCACGGCGATGACGACCTTCGGCATGAAGCGGATGAGACGCTGCACCTCGAGGATGTGGAGGCGTCCGGCGCGACCGGGGTCGTGGACGACGTGCTCCTCGTGCGAGTACTTGTAGCCGTCTCGCCCGCGGATCCGCTGGTCACCGCCCGAGCAGAACGCCCAGCCGCCGTCTTTCGGGCTCGGGCCGTTGCCGGTGAGCAGGACGACGCCGATGCGGTGGTCCTGCCGCGCGATGTCGAGGGCCGTGTACAGCTCGTCGACGGTGTGCGGGCGGAAGGCGTTACGCACCTCGGGGCGGTCGAACGCGATGCGCGCGATCCTCCCGTCGTGGGTGACGTGCGCGGTGATGTCGGTGTATCGCTCGGCACCCGGCGCGAGGGTCCACTCGGCGGGGTCGAACAGCTCGGAGACGGTCACCGTTCCAGCCTACGACCGGCGGCGCGGGGAGGAGCCGGGCTCCGGGCTCCGGGCGACGCGCGCCGGACTCCGCACTCCGGGCTCAGCGCTCCGAGCTCCGGGCGACGCGCGCGAGCCGCGGCCCCACGCATAAACGCGATCCGCGCCCATAAACACGGGGAGCACGCGTTTCCGCGAGCGAATCGTGTTTATGGGCGCGGATGCTCAGGCGTTCTTGCCGTCGCGCCAGGCCAACCAGCGCTCGACGAGCGAGTAGTCCCACTCGGGGCCAGAGAACCCGAGCGTGAACAGGCGGGTGCCCGCGTCGAAGAGGGAATCCGCCACCTCTTCGTCGCGATCCTTGAGCTCGTTCGAGACGATGAGGCCCGAGAGGTCGCGCCCCTCGGTCTCGGCCCATTTCTCGATGACGCCGAGCTTGTGGGGCAGCTCGTCGGGCGTGACGAAGCTGTGCCAGATGTCGGCGTGCTTCGCGACGATGCGCAGCGTCTTCTGCTCGCCCTTGCCGCCGATCATCACGGGGATCTTGCGAGTGGGGGCGGGGTTCAGCTTGCCCCAGCGATCGACGATGCGGTCGAGGTCGGTCGCGAGCGCGTTCAGGCGCGAGCCGGCCGTTCCGAACTCGTAGCCGTACTCGTCGTAGTCGCGCTCGAACCAGCCCGAGCCGGTGCCGAAGATGAAGCGGCCGGCGTCGCCGCCCTTCTTGCTGATGTGGTCGACGGTGCGGGCCATGTCGGCCTGCAGGTCTGCGTTCCGGTAGCTGTTGCAGTTCACCAGCGCGCCGAACTCGACGCGTTCGGTCTGCTCGGCCCACGCCGCGAGCATGGTCCACGACTCGAAGTGCTCGCCGTCGGGGTCACCGTAGAGGGGGAAGAAGTGATCCCAGTTGAAGAGGATGTCGACGCCCATCTCTTCCAGACGGAAGACGGCGTCGCGGATGTCGGAGTACTGGACGTGCTGCGGCTGGATCTGGACGCCGAGGCGGACCGGAGTGTCGAAGAGCATGGCGCCAGCCTATTCCCGGCCGCCGACCCGGGGGCCAGGATGGAGGGATGAGCACCGCTGCCCTCCCCCCACTCGACGACGTCCTCGCCACGGCGCGGGTCGTCGCCCTGCCGCTGGCCGCTCGCTTCCGCGGTATCGAGACGCGCGAGGCGGTCGTGTTCGAGGGGCCCGAGGGGTGGACGGAGTTCTCGCCGTTCGTGGAGTACTCCGACGCCGAGGCGGTGACGTGGCTTGCGGCCGCCCTCGACTTCGGCTGGAACCCCGCACCGACGGCGCGGCGCGATGCGGTCCCCGTCAACGCCACGATGCCCGCCGTGGCGGCATCCGAGGTCCCGTCGATCCTGGCGCGGTACGACGGATGCCGAACGGTCAAGGTCAAGGTCGCCGAGGCGGGGCAGGTGCTCGACGACGACGTCGCGCGGGTGCGGGCGGTCCGTGCGGCGATGGGTCCCGAGGGTCGCTTGCGCATCGACGCGAACGGCGCCTGGAACGTCGATGAGGCGGAACGGGCCGTGCACGCCCTCGCCGAGTTCGACCTGGAGTACGTCGAACAGCCTTGCGCCGAGGTCGACGAACTCGCGCAGCTGCGCGAGCGCGTCGCCTACCTCGACATCCCGATCGCCGCCGACGAGAGCGTGCGCAAGGCCGACGATCCGCTGCGGGTGGCGCGGATGGGAGCGGCCGACCTCCTCGTCGTCAAGGCGCAACCGCTCGGCGGCCTGCATGCGGCGCTCGACATCGTCGCGCAGGCGGGACTCCCCGCGGTGGTCTCGAGCGCTCTCGACACGTCAATCGGCCTCTCGATGGGCGCCGCCCTGGCCGCGGCGCTCCCCGCGCTCGACTACGACTGCGGGCTCGGCACCGCGTCGCTCTTCACGGCCGACGTCGTGGCATCCCCGCTCCGCGCCCGGGGCGGAGTCCTGCCCGTCGAGCGCCCCCGCCCGACGACCGCCGATCTCGATCGCGTCGCGGCGGACGACGATCGTCGCGATTGGTGGCTGGACCGGCTGCGGCGCTGCCACGCCGCGCTCGAGCTCACTCGAGGATGAGGCCCACGACCTGCGACAGCCGCTCGGCCAGCTGGACGCGCGACACGGTCGCCGCCTGATTGGTCAGCAGAGCGGTCTCGGACGTCGAGATCCACACCGCGAGCAGGAGTTCCGTCGCCACCTCGGCGGGGACCCGCAACGCCAGCCCACGCGCGTCGGCGATGTCGCGTACGAGCTGTGTGACGCTCTCGCCGAGCCCCTGGTTCAGCGTCAGGTAGGCCTCGGCGAACTCGGGATTGCGCAGCGCCTGCAGACGTGTCTCGGCCCCGAGGAGCACATCCAGGCGGTCCTCGCCGGTCGCCTCGAGCACCTCCTGGACGAGCTGCATGACATCGCCCGCCCCGTCCAGTCCCCGATCCTCGATCGACGTCACGCGCGCGCGGACCGACGCGATGGTCGTCTGGGCGGAGCGCGCGCACAGCGCGAGGAACAGTTCCTCCTTCGAGGCGAAGTTCGAGTAGAAGGCGCCGCGTGTGAATCCCGCACGCTCGCAGATCGCCTCGACCGAGGCGGCCTCGATGCCGACCTCCGCGAACATCTCGGCCGCGGCATCCATGAGACGCGTGCGGGTGTTCTCTCGTCGCCGTGACGGCGCCGGGGCCGTATCGGTCATCCGCGTCCTCCTGCTTCACACGCGAGACTCAGGTTGGAGTCCGCTTCTCGCGACTACGATACAGTGTTGTATCCGATACGGCGATGTATCGACTGTCCGCCGATCGTGGGAGCCGCCACCGTGTCAACTTTCCTGTACACCCTGGGCCGCTGGTCGTTCCGTCACCCGTGGCGGGTCCTCAGCGCGTGGCTGCTCATCCTCGTGCTCGCCGGCGGCGGCGTCGCGCTGCTCGCGAAAGGAACCGACAACACCTTCACCATCCCGGGCACCGAGTCGCAGGCCGGTCTCGAGATGCTCGACCGCACCTTCCCCCAGGTCAGCGGGGCCAGCGCCGAGATCATCGTCGTCGCGGCGAACGGTGGGAGCGTGCGCGACCAGGCGTACCAGGACGCCATCCAGAAGACGACAACCGACATCGGCGAGCTCGACTTCGTCGAGGCCGTCACCGACCCCTACGACGCGAACATCTCCGGCAGCATCGCCGACGATAACCGTGCCGCGATCGTGCGCATCCAGTTCGCGGGCGAGGCATCCTCCGTGCCGCAGGCGACGGAAGACGCCCTGCACGAGGCGACGACGGCGCTCGGCTCCGCGCTCCCGTCCGGCGCGCAGGCCATCCTCGGCGGACAGCTCTTCGCCACCGAGATCCCCGGAGCGTCCCTCACCGAGGCCCTGGGCGTCGTGATCGCCGCCCTCGTGTTGATGGTGACGTTCCGTTCGTTCCTCGTGGCCGGGATGCCGCTGGCCACCGCCCTGCTCGGCGTCGCCCTCTCGGTGGCCCTGATCTTCATCGCGACAGGTTTCGCGACCGTCTCGTCGACGACCCCGCTGCTGGCGGTCATGCTGGGGCTCGCGGTCGGCATCGACTACGCGCTGTTCATCGTGTCGCGACATCAAGACCAGACACGGGCGGGGATGGACCCCGAGGAGTCGACCGCCCGCGCGGTCGGCACCGCCGGCTCGGCCGTCGTGTTCGCCGGGATCACGGTCCTCATCGCCCTCATCGGTCTGGGCTTCGCGAACATCCCGTTCCTGACCACGATGGGCATCGCGGCATCCGTCGCCGTGGCCATCGCCGTGTGCGTCGGGCTCACGCTCACCCCGGCCTTCCTCGGCTTCGCCGGGAACCGCGTGGTCGGGTGGGGCTTCAAGAAGCCGCGATCCGCCCGGCGCCGTCGGGGCATGTCGGCGCAGGAAGACAGCGATGCCCTGGCCGAGGCCGCCGCCGAGCGCGAGAAGAAGGCGGAGACCGCGGCCATCCGCGCTCAGCGCAACGGCCCGGCCCGTCGCTGGGTGGGCCTGGTCACCCGGCATCCGCTGGTCACCACCGTGGCGGTCATCGGCCTGCTCGGAGTCACCGCGATCCCCGCCACGAGCCTCGCCCTCACTCTGCCCAACGCGGGGCAGCTGCCCCCGGGCAACCCCGCGCGCGTCGCCTACGAGCTGACCGACGAGTACTTCGGTCCGGGCGCCAACGGCCCGCTCATCATGACCGGCACGATCGTCACCTCGAACGACCCGCTGAACCTCATGAAGAACATCGGCGACGAGATCGCGAAGATCCCTGGCGTCGCCGAGGTCGCCCTCGCCACCCCGAACCAGACCGCCGACACCGGCATCGTCCAGATCATCCCCGAGACGGCACCCGACGACCCGCGCACCGCCGACCTCGTGCGCGAGCTGCGCTCGCAGGAGCAGCGGCTGTACGACGAGTTCGGCGTGCGCCTGCTCGTCACCGGCTACACCGCCGTCACGATCGACATCTCCGATCAGCTGGGCGCCGCCCTCCTCCCGTTCGGCATCTTCGTCGTCGGCCTCTCACTGATCCTGCTGATGATCGTCTTCCGATCGATCTGGGTTCCCCTCACCGCCGCGGGCGGATACCTGCTCTCGGTCGCCGCGTCGTTCGGCGTGGTCGCCGCGGTCTTCGAGTGGGGCTGGTTCGCCGACGCCCTGCACGTCGCGAAGGTCGGCCCGATCATCAGCTTCATGCCGATCGTCGTGATGGGCGTGCTGTTCGGCCTCGCCATGGACTACCAGGTGTTCCTCGTCTCGCGCATGAGAGAGGACTACGTCCACGCGAACCGCGAGGGTCGCACGCCGCGCGAGGTCGCGCTCGGTGCCGTCCGCAGCGGGTTCGTGGGCTCGGCTCGCGTGGTCGTCGCCGCCGCCGTCATCATGTTCGCCGTCTTCGTCGCGTTCGTCCCCGAGGGGGATTCGAGCCTCAAACCGATCGCCCTGGGCCTCGCCGTCGGCGTCGCCGTCGACGCGTTCCTCGTCCGCATGACGCTCGTCCCGGCCGTGCTCGCCCTGCTGGGCGACAAGGCCTGGTGGATGCCGCGCTGGCTCGACCGTCTGCTGCCGAAGCTCGACGTCGAGGGCGAGGCGGTCGAGCGCGAGGTGCGCCTGGCCGACTGGCCGAGCGAGCCCGCGATGGCTGTCGCCGCCGACGAGCTGAGCGCCGTCGGATCCTCGGATGCCGAGCAGCCCGTGTTCCGCGACATCTCCCTGCGCCTCGGATACGGCGGAACCCTGCTGGTCACCGGCGAGAGTCGGACGACCCGCACGCTCCTGCTCGCCCTGTCGGGACGCCTCGCCGGTATCGAGGGGCGGTTGCGCGTCGACGGTCTGCTCGTCCCCGAGCGCGCGGGGGCCGTCCGAGCCCGTGTCGGAGTTGCCCTGCTCGATGACACGGCCGACGCGGCTCGCGCCGTGGCCGACGCCGTGGGTCGCGGCACGCGCATCGTGGTCGTCTCGGACGTCGACCGTCTCGACGACGACGCCCGCGACGAGGTGGCGCATGTGCTGCGGCGCGCCGCCACCGAGGCACGCGAACGCTCGGGCGACGCGTCGTCGCCGTTCACGCTCATCGTCTCGGCGCGCGACGAACGCCGGGCCCTCGCGCTCCTGTCCGAGGCGCTGCGCCCCGACGTGGCATCCCTCGCCCTGCCGACGCCGCGCCGGCACCGCACCGAACCCGAAACCTTCGCCGATCTCTCCGAGGTGTTCGCATGACTCTCCCCGTCGAGCGCTCGCGCTCCCGCCGCCCCGTGACCTGGCGCACCCTCGTCGGCGTGCTCCTGCTGCCCGCCGTCATCGGCGGCATCCTGGTCGGCGCGCTGTACAACCCGACCGACCGGCTCGAGAACATCACCGCCGCGGTCGTCAACGACGACAAGGCCGTCGAGCTCAACGGCCAGCTGGTGCCGCTCGGTCGTCAGCTCACCGGCGGACTCGTCAAGGGAGCCGATGACCAGGCGAGCAACATCGACTGGGTCATCTCGAACGACGAGGACGCGGCGGCGGGTCTGAAGGACGGCACCTACACGGCGGTCGTCACGATCCCCGAGAACTTCACGGCCGCCTCGCTGTCGACCCGCCCCGGCGAGACGCCCGAGAAGGCCACGATCGACGTCGCCACCGCGCCCAACGCGCGCGTCGTGGACGGCGCGATCACCGCGACCCTGGCATCCACCGCCTCTTCGGTCTTCGGCACCGAACTGTCGTCGCAGTACCTGAAGAACGTCTTCCTCGGTTTCACGACCCTGAGCGACCAGCTCGGCAGCGCCGCGAGCGGCGCGCACCAGCTCGCCGACGGCGCGGGCCAGGCCGCGACCGGCGCGAACGGCCTGCGAGACGGCTTGGGGCAGCTCTCGAGCGGTGCGGATCAGCTCGCCGACGGTGCCGGACAGCTCGCGGCCGGAGCCGGTCCCCTCGCGGACGGTGCGTCGCAGATCGCCAGCGGCGCGACCGCCCTCGCGGGCGGAACGCGCGACGCGGCGAGTGGCGTGGGGAAGCTGGCATCCGGAGCCGATGGCATCGCCGCGGGCAATCAGCAGCTCGCGACGGAGATCAACGGGATCGCTGATCAGATCCCGCCGGGATTCGCGGACGCGGCGACCAAGCTGTCGGAGGCGGCCCCGCAGGTGAACACCGCTCTCGTCGACGCCGCCGCGGCTCTGCAGAAGGCCGCCGATGAGTGCACCGGCACCGCCGAGCAGTGCGCCGCGCTGCGACAGGCGTCCGACGACGCCAACAAGGCTCTTCCGCAGGCGACGGAGACCGTGACGAAGATCGGGCAACTCGCCGGGCAAGCGGCACAGCTGCCCGCCGGTATTCGCACCATCGCGGATGCGAACCAGAAGCTCGCGGACGGCGCAACCGGCCTGGCCGGCGGCGCGCGCGACGCGGAATCGGGTCTCAACACGATCGCGGGCGGCATCGACGGGCTGTCCGGTGGTGCGAACCAGCTCGCCGACGGCGCGCGGCAGTTCGGGACGGGCGCGTCGGCTCTCAGCTCCGGGGCTTCGCAGTTGGCATCCGGAGCCTCCGACGCCGAGACCGGCGCAGGCCAGCTCGCCGACGGCGTGAGCCAGGTGGCATCCGGAACCTCGTCGCTGGCTTCGGGCCTCGACAGCGCCGTGGCGCAGCTGCCGAAGTACTCCGACGCGCAGGCGACGACCCTCGCCGACGTGGTCGCCGACCCGGTCTCGGCGACCGGGACGAGCGACTCGCTCTTCGGAGCCGCGGCCGTCCCCCTGCTCGCGATGGCGGTGCTGTGGTTCGGTGGGCTGGCGTCGTTCGTCGCGTTCCAGGCCGTCTCGGCCCGCGCGCTCACCAGCCGTCGCCCGTCGGCGCTCGTCGCCCTCCGCGGCTTCGCGCCCGCGGCGCTCGTCGGCGCCGTACAGGGTCTGCTGGTCGCGGGAGTGGTGCAGGTGGCATCCAAGTACGACTGGGGCGACTGGGCCTTGTTCGCGCTCGTCTGCGTCGCCGCGGGTGTCGCCTTCGCCGCGGTGCATCAGGCGCTCATCGCGCTGTTCGGCGGAGCCGGGAGATGGATCGCCGCGATCATCGGCAGCCTCGCCCTCGCCGCGACGATCGTCTCGACGGTTCCGCCCGTGCTCGCCGGCATCGCGTCGCTCCTGCCCACCTCTCCCGCGTACGACGCCATGCTCGGCGCCCTGTCGTCGGCAAGCGGCGTCGGGGCCGGTGTCGCCGGGCTGGCGGTCTGGGGCGTGCTCGCGCTGATCGTGACGACGCTGGTGGTCGTCCGGCGTCGCACGACGTCGGCGCGCGCCGCCGCGGTGCTCGCCGCAGCGTAGGCGGGCGCGGCGCCGCGTCCCCTCTCCTTCATTGAGTGTCCAAAACACGCCGTAACTACCCCTTCCATAACGGCGTGTCTTGGACACTCGACGGGGGGGGCAGCCGTCCACGGCGCGATCGGAGCAGACGCAGCGACTCCTTCTGCACAGGGCGGCGTCCTATCCACATGCGAGAGGGGACAGCGAAACGCCGGACGGAAGTCCGGTGAGATGGCGCGATGCGACCACCCCGGCCCTTGCCCGCAAACCTCGGCGCGGCGTTCCATGTGCGGGATGCCGATGGACTCCAGGTCCCTCGTCGTCGACTGATCGCACGTGATCTGAAGGCACCTTTCCACGGCGTGCGCGCATCGGCGGATACGCCCCGGGATTCCGTTCTCGAACGCTGTCGCGCCTATCTCCCGAGGCTGCGCCCGGGCCAGTTCTTCAGCCACGTGACAGCAGCACGCCTCTGGGGGATGCCGTTGGCCTATGGGCACGACGAGGTCATCCACGTCAGCGCCATCTCTCCCGCGAGAGAGCCCCGAACGAAGGGCGTCGTGGGTCACCGCTTGGCCCTCCTTCCCGACGAGATCGTGACACTCGATGGCCTACCCGTCACAGCGAAAGTCGCAACCTGGACTCACCTTGCCTCGGCGGTCAGCGAGGCCGACCTCGTGGCGATCGGGGACTGGCTCCTCGCCCACGACGTTCCCTCATCCGCCCTTGCGGTGGCCGCGGGCAAGCACCGCCACCGGGGTATCGTCGCGCTACGGTCGGCCGCGGGCCTCGCCCGCCCTGGCTCGGAATCGCCACGCGAGTCGCACGTTCGACTCATCCTCGTCCAGGCGGGGCTCCCCGAACCCGACCTGAACTGGACGCTCCGCGATCCGTCTGGCACATTCGTCGCTCGGCTCGACATGGCGTACCCAAACCACCGCGTGGCGGTCGAGTACGACGGACGACAGCATGCGGACGCTGAGCAGTTTCGGAAGGATGCCGATCGCTGGCGCGCTATCGCTGCGCAGGGGTGGACGCTGGTCCGTGTGGTCGCTCACCACCTCGCGTTCCCCGAACGCGACATCGTGGCCCCGGTCGCGGCCGCACTCCGCACGGCCGGCTGGCACCCCTGAGACGCGCCACCCCGTTGAGTGTCCAAAACACGCCGCAACCTCGACCCGAGTTACGGCGTGTTTTGGACACTCAACGGGCGCGGCAGCGCGCGGGGCGCGCGGGCGCGGCGCGGGCGCGCGGGCGCGGCAGCGCGCCGCCGCCCCGCGCCGCCCGCACGCCTACTGCGTCAGGCCGCTGTAGGCGTGCAGGCCCTTGAAGAAGACGTTGACGATCGTGAAGTTGAACAGCACGGCCGAGAAACCGATGATCGACAGCCAGGCCGAGCGGGTGCCGCGCCAGCCGCGGGTCGCGCGGGCGTGGATGTACCCGGCGTACAGCACCCAGATGACGAACGTCCAGACTTCCTTGGTGTCGAAGCCCCAGAAGCGACCCCAGGCATCGTTGGCCCAGATCGCGCCCGCGATGAGTGTGAACGTCCAGAAGATGAACCCGACGATGGCGAAACGGTAGGCGAGCGACTCGAGGGCGTCGGCCGACGGGAGGGTGCGCAGGAAGCTGCGGCGGCCGGCGGCATCCACCGGCGCACCCACGAGCTTGCGCTCGCGCCGCGTCTGCAGCAGCTGCACGACCGAGAGCCCGAAGGCCAGCGCGAACAGCGAGGTCGCGAGGATGGCGACGAAGACGTGGATGACGAGCCACACCGACTTCAGCGGGTCGGCGAGCGGCGTCACCTCGACGTGATACGCCAGGGTCGCACCACCCAGCAGCACGATCGCGAGACCCGTGATGAACGACCCCAGGAAGCGCAGGTCGTACCGCGTCAGCGACGCGAGGTAGACCATCACGATGAGGAGCAGGCCGGTCAGGGCGAACTCGTACATGTTCGACCACGGCACGCGACCGGCGGCGAACCCGCGCAGCACGGTCGCCGCGAGGTGGAAGAGGAACGCGAGCGCGGTCAGCGCCGTCCCCATGCGCGCCCACAGATAGCGCGGCTTGTCGGTGAACGAGGGACCGGATGCCACACCCCCGGCCGAGGCGTCGATGACGCCCCCGCCACCGGCCGTGACGAGCTCGCGAGCGACGACCTGGTCCTTCGCCTTCACGGCGAGGTCGGAACGGCGCGCGAGGTCGATGGCGTAGGCGATGAACGCCAGCACATAGACGCCGACCGCCGTCCAGACCAGGAGAAGGGAGATCTCGTCGAGGAGGAGCGAGTTCGGTCCGGGCATGGTGTCAGTCTACTTTTCCGGTGTCGGGGTGGGACGGGTCGGTCGGGGCGGATTCGGCGCCGTTCGCAGGGCCGCTCGGGGCATCCCCCGCGGAGGTCGAAGCCGCAGAGGCCGAAGCCGCAGACGCGGCAGCGTCAGAAACAGGAGCAGCCGCGGGAAGCGACCCCCGATGCCTCTCGACCATCTGGTCGACGGCCGCAGCGAGTGTCGGGTCTTCGCCGCGGGCGAGACCGGCGTACTCCACGAGCACCGCCCCGCCGCGCGGCGTCGCCTTGACCCACATGCGTCGACGCGGCACGAACAGGGCGGCAAGCAGACCGAACAAGGCCAGCAGGGCGAAAGCGAGCACCCACGGACCGGCGAGGTCACGGTGGATCGACAGCGACACGAAGCGCTTGACCGAACCGTCGTAGCCCGAAGCGCCCGCCGGCGCGGCGTTGTCGAAAGTGATGGTGCCGAGCCCGTTGGGCAGGTCCTGGGTCTCACCGGGCATGAGCCGGATCGCGGGGGTGCCGCTGTCGCCACCGGCGAGCTGCGTCATGTTGGTCGGGTCGAGCGTGTAGACCGAACGGGGCGTGCCGTCGTCGATGCCGAGGTCTCCCGCGTAGACGCGCAGGGTCAGCACGGGGTACTCGAGAGCACCGTAGGTCGAGGTCAGAGCGCCCGAGTCGAGCACGTTCATCGTCGGGTAGAAGAAGCCGATGAGGCCGAGCTGCTCCGGCATGCCGTCGGCGACCTTGATCACGCCGAGCGAGGTCATGTTGGAGTCCTGCGGGAGGAACGCGACCGAGTCGTGGAAGACCTCTTCGCCCTGGGCGTTGCGGATCGTCACGGTGGGGGCGTAGCCGTTGCCGAGCAGGTAGACCCGGTCGCCCTGCACGTCGAGCGGGTGGTTGACGCGGATCTCGCCGTCCTGCGGGGTGCCGCCGGGTGCCTGCGTGGTCATGTGCGCGACGAAGTCGCCGGCCTGCCCGCCACCGGGCTGCCCGGGAGCGACGTAGTTCACGTCGAACTTGTCGAGCGTCATCGAGTACGGCGTGAGGGTGTCGCCGCTGACGAAACGTCCGGGGTTGAAGGACGAGTAGTCGAGCAGGCTGTTCGCGAACGCCTGTCCCTCGACGAGCACGCGCTGGCCCGTGTAGGTGAAGCCTCCGCCGACGCCGACCGCGATCAGCACTCCGACCAGGGCCGCGTGGAAGACGAGGTTCCCGGTCTCGCGCAGGTACCCGCGCTCGGCCGAGACCGAGAACGTGCCCCGCCCGTCGTAGCGGGCGACGCGGTAGCCGCTCTTCTTCAACTGCGCGGTGGCGCTGTCGACGGCCGCGGCGGCGACGGCCGCGGCATCCTGGCCCTCCGGCACCGACACGGTCACGTCGCGGTGATCGTCGAGGCGACCGAGCCGCGCGGGCGTGCGCGGGGGCTGCGAGCGCAGCGCCTTCCAGTGGTGCTTGGTGCGCGGAAGGACGCACCCGATCAGCGAGATGAACAGCAGGATGTAGATCGCCGAGAACCAGGGCGACGTGTACACGTCGAACATGCTCAGCTTGTCGAGCACCGGCGCGAGGTCGGGGTTGTCGGTGAAGTACTGCGTGACGCCGTTGGGGTCGGCGCTGCGCTGCGGGACGATCGATCCGGGCACCGCCGCGATCGCGAGGAGCAGCAGCAGCACGAGCGCGGTGCGCATGCTCGTGAGCTGTCGCCAGCCCCATCGCATCCAGCCGATGACGCCCAGGCGCGGCTGCGTGATGTCGTCGCCCCCGTCGCCGGAGGGCGTGGAGTCGGCGTGATCGGACGGGCGCAGGACGCCGTCGGTCGGCTCGGTCACGGTGCCACCTCGATCAGAGCGGGAGCTGGACATTGAGCATCACCCCCTGCAGCGTCGACATCCACGTTCCCCAGACGCCGACGACCATGAGCAGGCCGAGCACGATCAGCAGCGCACCGCCGATGAGGTTGACCAGCCGGATGTGCTTGCGGACGAACGCGACGGAGCGCGTCGCCCAGCCGAACCCGAGCGCGAGCAGGATGAACGGGATGCCGAGACCCAGCGAGTACGCGAGTCCCAGGAGCGCGGCCCGCCACGGATCCCCGAGGTTGTACGACACCGAGATGATCGCGGTCAGCGTCGGGCCGATGCACGGCGTCCACCCCACGCCGAGGGCGATGCCGAGCAGCGGCGCGCCGATGAGGCCGAGGTTGCCGCGCGCCTGCATCCGCACGGAGCGCTGGGCGATGCCGAAGAGCCCGATGAAGACGAGGCCCATGAGGATGATGACGACGCCCACGATGCGCGTGATCACGTCGGCGTAGCGGGTGAAGAAAGCCCCCGCGGCCCCGCCGAGCACGTTGAGCGCCATGAAGACGACGGTGAAGCCGGCGATGAAGAGCAGGGTTCCGCCGAGCAGACGACCGCGACCGTTCCCGGATGCCGAGCTCCCCCGCGGTGCGACGGCACCGCCGATGAAGCCGAGGTATCCGGGTACCAGCGGCAGCACGCAGGGCGAGAGGAACGAGATCAGTCCCGCGGCGAGGGCGATGGGGATCGCGAGCCAGAGTGCCCCGTCGAAGACGAGAGCGCCCGGATTCACGCGTTCTCCTCGAGCACGGTACGCACCATGGACTCGAGGATCGACGCCTCGGGCAGCTCGCCGATGATGCGGGCCGCCACGCGTCCCTGCTTGTCGAGCACGAGGGTGGTGGGGGTGGCGTTGAGGGGCGTCTTGTCATTGAACGCGAGCTTGAGCTCGGCGTCGTTGACGGCGAGCGCGCTCGAGTACGACACCTTGTTGTCGCGCGCGAACGAGAGCGCGGTCGGACCCTGGTCGTACGTGTTGATGCCGAGGAAGGCGACGTCCTGGCCCTGGAACGACTGATACGCCTGCTCGAGCCGCGGCGCCTCGATGATGCAGGGGCCGCACGTCGCGTACCAGAAGTTGACGACGAGCACCTTGCCCGAGAAGTCGGCACTCGACACGGGCGAGCCGTTGTCGAGGGTGCCCTTGAAATCGACGGGCTCGCCGCGCTGGTCGGGGGCGATCTCCTGGGTCTGGAACCCGTTGGCGGCGATGTAGCCCTTGTTGTCGCCCGCGCGGTACTGCTCGGCCAGCGGGTCGGTGGTGCAGGCGGCCAGGCTCACGGCGAGGACCGCGACCACGGCGGCGGACAGGATTCGGCGCATCACACGGCTCCTACGTCGACGGCCCCGGCGGTGCTCGCCGGTTCCGCGTAGGCCACTTCGACCCAGCGGCGGGAGCCGTCGACGTCATCGCGCCGTTCGAAGCTCGTCACGCTCGACAGCGCGCAGCGGCGCTTCCGGGGATCGTGGCGGGTGGGCTGGAGGGAGAGGGCGAGGTGGGTCACCCAGATCGGGAGCTGGTGCGAGACGATGACGACATCGCCCGAGGGCACGCGGTCCCAGGCATCGGTCATGGCGGCCGTCATCCGCGCGACCACCTGGGCGTACGGCTCGCCCCAGCTCGGCACGGCGGGCTGGCGCAGGTGCCGCCAGTTGACCGGGTTCGCGAGCGCCTGCTTCATGCGGCGCCCCTCGAACACGTTCGTCGGCTCGATCACGCGCTCGTCGATCACGGGCTCGATGCCGAAGAGCGAGACGAACGGCTCGGCCGACTCGCGCGTGCGCTGCAGCGGCGAGGCGATCAGTGCCGACACGGGCCGATCGAGCCCGTGGACGTACTCGGCGGCCTGGCGTGCCATGTGCCGGCCGTCGACGCTCAGACCGAACCCGGGGAGCCGACCGTAGAGCACGCGACGGGGGTTGTGAACCTCCCCGTGGCGCACGAGATGAAGGCGATCCGCGGGCACCGGATCAGTCTACGGGCGGGTTCTGTGGTCTGACTGAGCGAGCGAGCGGGTTGTCTCGACGTGGAGATACCGCGGAAGGATGCCGTAGCTCAGGCGTCGTGACGCGTGTCGGCGGTATCGCGCCGCGAAGCGAGCAGCGACCGGATGCGGCTGTACAGGAACCATGCCACCCCGATCGCGACGGCCGCGATGACGACGTACTGCAGGATCGAGGCGTACTCCTCGACGATGTGCCAGTTCTCGCCCAGCAGGTAGCCCGAGAGCACGAAGATCGTGTTCCAGATGAGGCTTCCCGCGCCGGTGAGCAGGCCGAAACGCCACATCGGCATCTTCGAGACGCCCGCGGGGATCGAGATGAGACTGCGGAAGATCGGGATCATGCGCCCGAAGAACACCGCCTTGCCGCCGTGGCGCTCGAACCAGGCCACGGTGCGATCGACGTCTTCGGGGTGCAACAGGGGCATCTTCTCGGCGAAGCTGCGCAGGCGAGCGGCCCCGAGCCAGCGCCCCAGGCCGTAGAGCATGAACGCCCCGACCACGGATCCGACGGTCGTCCACAGCAACGCCTCGAAGAGGGTGAACGAACCGCGGCTCGCGGTCAGACCCGCCATCGGCAGCACGACCTCGCTCGGCAGCGGCGGGAACAGGTTCTCGAGCGCGATGGCGACACCCGCACCCACGGGACCGATGACCTCCATGAGCGAGACGGTCCAGTCGGCGAGCGAGGTCAGCCAGGACTGCCCCTCCTCCGCGGAGGGGGCCGCCACGGGTGCGGCGGAAAGGGTCATGTCGGTCATCGGGTGCCTTCGCGCTCGGTGATCGGCCGCCCATCCGGGCGCCCGTTCCAAGGCTACGGCCCGGTCAGAGGCGAATCCTGGGGGTTGCCCCCGAGCGGGTTCTCGGATTCAGGATGCCGAGACCCCGAGGCTCACGATCGCCGCGGCGACGAACCACAGCGCCGTCATGAGCGCCATCGCGGCCAGGGGCACCCAGAAGGCCAACCGTCGCTTGACCAGGAGCACGATCGAGACGACGACGCCGATCAGGAGCACCACCCACGGGGAGATGACGGCCGACCAGAGCCCGAGGTTCATGAGCTCGCTGTTGCAGTTCTGCACCCCGCACGCGTCAGACGCGAAGGCCAGGAACAGACCCGCGTACGACGCGGCGAGCGCAGCGAGCGGCAGCAGAACGAGGAAGACGATCGTGAGCACGATGTCCCACGTGCGCGAAGACCGACGCACGGGCTCGGGCCGGAGCGTCCGGAACGACTCCGGAGGCATCGAATAGGTCACGCCCGCCATCCTATGGATGCCACGGCCACCGCCGCCGCTCGGCACGATGCCGCACCACGCCGCGCCCACCACGTCACGCCACGCGCCGTCACGAAGTGGCGATCCGGTGCCCGCGCACCGTACCGTCGAGACGTGTCGTCCTTCCGGTCTCTCACGCCCGACGGGATCGACGCGCTGCTCCCCGTTTCCCTCCGCCTCCACCGGGAGTGGCGCAGCGCGCTCGTGACCCTGTCGTACGGCGGTGCCCTCCCTCCCCTTCTCCCGGCTCTACGCGCTCTCCTGCGCGAGGCGGCCGGGATCGATCTCTCCCGCGCTGACGACGGCGTCGATCCGTTCGGGTCGCCGGCGTTCGGCATCCTGTACTCCCGCCTTCGCGCGGAACAGGTGCTCCGCGCCGTCTCGTCGCGCACCAACCTCACGATCGCGGGGACGGCCGTGACCGTCGTGGGCGACGGGCTGCTCGCCGAGGCGCTCGCGACCTCACTCCGCACGCTGGGAGCCGCGGTGATCCGCGCGTCGGACGCACCCGTGGTGGCCCTCGCCGCGCGCCTCGACGGGTACCGTGTTCAGCCACTCGATGCCCTCGCCTCCCGCGACACCCCCGTGCACCTCACGCTGCTGACGGGTGAGGGGCACGGCATCCCTCCCGTCGACACCCTCGAGGGGCTCGTCGCCGACGCGTCCCCCGCGGGGACGGCGACCGCGGGCGTGCGCACGTCGCCCTCGTCGCGCCCGTTCGTCGGGCAGGCGGGGAAGGCCTTCCTCGTCGAGATGCCGTCGCCGCTGCCGGAAGAGGACGCACCCCTGGCCGCGACCCCGTGGCTGCTGCTCGACGCGCTGATCGCCCTCATCCTCCTCGACGGGGACGACGACCGCTTCGCCCGGGAGGTGGCCCCGTGACCGGACGCATCGCCGACCCCTCGCTCTGGCGCGCGGGAACCGACCGCATCGACTGGGCGCGCGCGCACATGCCGGTGACCGTGGTGCTCGCCGAGCGACTGCGCCGCTCGGGCACCGTCGCCGGGGTGCGGATCGGCGTGTCCGACGTGCTCGAGCCGAAGACCGCCGCCGTCGCCCTCGCTCTCGCCGAAGCGGGAGCCGAGGTCACGGTCACCTCAGCGGGACGCAACACCGACGACGAGGTGGCCGCCGCCCTCGCGCACGCCGGTCTCGCGGTGTACGCGCGGGCGGATGCCGGCCGCTCCGAGGACCGCGAGAACGCCCTCGCGCTGCTCGACCACCGACCCGAGGTGATCGTCGACGACGGTGCCTCGACGATCCGCCTCGTGCACCTGGAGCGTCCCGACGTCGTCGCCGAGATGCGCGGCGCGACCGAGCAGACCACGAGCGGCGTCCGACCCCTGCGACGAATGCACGCCGAGGGTGCGCTGCGCATCCCCGTGATCGCCGCCAACGACGCGCGATCGAAGTCGCTGTTCGACAACCGGCACGGCACGGGGCAGTCGGTCGTCTTCGCGGTCGCCGACGTCGCGAACCGGTCGCTGCGCGGAGCCACCGTCGTCGTCGTGGGCTACGGGCGCGTCGGCTCCGGAATCGCCGAGCACGCCGCGGCTCTGGGTGCGCGCGTGATCGTCACCGAGACCGATCCGGTCGCGGCCCTCCAGGCGGCCTTCGCGGGGTTCCCCGTCCGCACTCTCGCCCACGCGGCCGCCGAGGCCGACTTCGTGATCTCGGCGACCGGCATCCGGCAGACCGTCGACGTCGCCCACCTCGAGGCCCTGCCCAGCGGGGCGATCGTGGCGGTCGGCGGGGGCGTCTCGCAGGAGATCGCCCTGGATGCCGCCCGGGCGGCCGGCGCGACCGAGATCGCGCGCGACGGGGCGGTGTCGACCCTTCGGATGCCGAGCGGATCGCTCGTGCACGTCCTCGACGACGGCAACTGCCTCAACGTCAGCGCGGCCGAGGGCAACCCGGTGCAGATCATGGACCTGTCGTTCGGGGTGCAGCTCGCGTCGGTGGAGTATCTGCTCACGACGCCAGGGCTCGGGGCCGCGGTGCACGAGCTCCCGCGCGGCGCGGACGACGAGGTCGCGGCGATCGCGCTCGCCTCGTTCGGGGGCACGGTCGACACCGTCTCGGCAGCGCAGCGGGAATTCCTCGCCTCGTGGATCGCCGCCGAAGGAGACGACGAGTGAGCGTGGTCGTCCACCGCGCCCGCGCGGTTCTCTCTCCGGGCGCGCCGGCCCTCGCCGACGGAGCGGTCGCCGTGCGCGACGGTCGTCTCGCGGCGGTCGGCGGCTTCGACGAGGTCGTCCGCGAGTTCGACGCTCCGGAGGTGCACGAGTGGGACGGCGCCCTGACTCCGGGGCTCGTGAACGCGCACACGCACCTGCAGTACACCGACATGGCCGCGGTCGGTCGAGCGTCGCACGAGGGCTTCGAGTCGTGGATGAGCGCGTTCATGGAGCTCTACCCGCTCCCCCGCGACTGGAGCGCGTCGGCCGCGGCCGGGGCCGCCCTGTGCCTGCGGTCCGGGACGACCGCGGTGGCGGAGATCGTCACGGATGCCGAGGCCGGGAGCGCCGTTCACGCGGCGGGGCTGCACGGGATCGCCTTCTGGGAGGTGCTCGGGTGGACCGAGAGCGCCTGGCGGCTCGGCGGTCCCGACACCGTCCGCGCGCAGCTGAGCGCCCTACCCACTCCCCCGGCGGTGGGCATCTCGCCGCACGCGATCTACTCGCTCGACACCGAGGTCATCCGCGACCTGTCCCGCCTCGCCGCGGAGTGGGGCGTGCGTCAGCACATCCACGCGGCCGAGTCCGCGTGGGAGGACGCCTACGTCCGCACCGGCACCGGCGATCTCGCCGAGCGGTGGCGCGCGAACGGTCGAGGCGAGTTCGCGCTGCTGCGAGACGGGGGCATCGACACGGGCGTCATCCCTTATCTCGATTCGCTGGGCGCGCTCGGGCCGACCACGCACCTCGCGCACGGGATCTACGTCGACGCCGACGACCGCCGACTGCTCCGCGAACGCGGGGTGAGCGTCGCGCTCTGCCCCCGGTCGAACGCCGTCATCGGTCTCGACCCTCCCCCGATCGCGGCCTACCTGCGCGAGGGCAACGCGATCGCGGTCGGCACCGACTCGCTCTCGTCGTCGCCGAGCCTGTCGCTCTGGGACGATGTCGCCGCGCTCCACCGCCTCGCACACGCACAGGGGTACCGCGACGCCGATCTGCACGCCCGCCTGTTCCACGCCGCCACCGCCGGAGGGGCACACGCCCTCGGTCTGGATGCCGCCGATCCGACGGGAGTCCTCGAGATCGGCGCGCGCGCCGACATCGCGGTCTTCCCGGTGTCGTCCGCCGCCCCCGAGGACGCACTCGCGGAACTCGTCGAGAACGGCCCCGCCGAGGCATCCCTCACCGTCGTCGGCGGAGAAGTCCGCTGGCGCACCCCCGCCCGAGAAGAACGGACCCCCGCGAATGTCTGATCCCCGCCCCCTGCTCTTCGGTCTGTACGAGCAGGCGTGCGTGGGCAACGGCTCCTCGGCGGCGAGCATGTGGACGCATCCCGCCGACGACCGCCTCTCCGCGACCTCGCTGCGCTACTGGACCGACCAGGCCCGCCGCGTCGAAGCCGCCGGCATGGATCTCTTCTTCTTCGGCGACGTGCTCGGCATGTACGACACGTATCGCGGCTCCGCCGCGACGGCGATCGAGACCGGCGTCGAACTGCCTGCGCTCGACCCGATGCTGCACATCCCCGCGCTCGCCGCCGTCACCGAGAACCTCGCCTTCGGCACGACCGTCTCGACCACGTACGAGCACCCCTTCGCGCACGCACGTCGGTTCTCGACCCTCGACCACCTCACGGACGGGCGCATCGGCTGGAACGTCGTCACCTCGTACCTCCCGGGGGCCGCCGCGAACTTCGGCCTCGACGTGCTCGCCCACGATCAGCGTTACGACCGGGCCGACGAGTTCCTCGAGGTCGCGTACGCGCTGTGGGAACGCAGCTGGGAAGACGACGCGTTCCTCGGCGACAAGGCCACCGGGCGCTTCGCCGATCCCGCGAAGGTCCACCGCATCGATCACGAGGGCGAGCACTTCCGCGTCGCGGGACCGCACCTCAGCACCCCGTCGCCGCAGCGCACACCGGTCATCATCCAGGCCGGTTGGTCGCCGCGCGGCCGCGAGTTCGCCGCGCGCCACGCCGAGCTGATCTTCGTGGGCGACAGCGACCCCGTGGCGATCCGCGAGGGGCTCGCCGGCATCCGCAAACGGGCCGAAGAACTGGGCCGGGATGCCACGCAGATCCGCGCCGTCGTCGGCATGAACCTCGTGGTGGCCCCGACCGACATCGCGGTGCAGGAGAAGATCGACTCGCTCCAGGCGCACTACTCTTCCGAGGCTCAGCTCGCCGCCTACGCCGGGTGGGGCGGCATCGACTTCTCGCGATACGCGGACGACGAGCCGCTCGTCAAGCGCGCCACCAACGCCACGCAGACGAAGGAGACCCGCGCGGACGCGCCCACACTGACGGCGGGCGATGTGCGCCGTCAGTTCGCAAGGGTCACGGCGTTCGCCGACGACAGGTTCCTCGGCACCCCCGACGCCGTCGCCGACGCGATCGGGTCGTTCGTCGAGGAGTCGGGAGTCGACGGCTTCCTGCTGCACCCGTTCCTGTCGCCCGCGTCGGTCGAGGACTTCGCCGAGATGCTCGTCCCCGCCCTCACCGAGCGCGGACTGTACGGCGGCTTCCCGAAGGACGGCACGTTCCGCTCCCGCCTGCGCTCCGACCGCCGCGACCGCCTCGCGGACGACCACCCCGCCCGCGCCGGCGCGCGCTGAGCCGGGCGCGGTCGCATCGGGCGAGGGCCGCGAGCGCGGGCGACGCGCGACGGCGGCGAGCGACGGCCGCGAGCGCGCCCCGCGATCAGCCGCGCGAGGCCGGTCCGGTCGAGAGGGCCTGCACGAAGCGGCGGAGGAACTCCGTCTTGTCGAACGACGTGACGGCGCGGACCGACGGCCCGTCCGGCGTCCCCCAGACCAGCGGGAGCCCGTCGTTCGTCAGGGCGATCCGCGTGGCGAGCGAGTCGGCGTACGGGGTGAAGTCCACCGGTCCCTCGATCCAGCCGGTGACGATCTCGGGACGGTGCAGCACGACCGTGGCCAGGCCGTCATGCGCCGAGGAGATCCGGCGACCCCACTTGTACTGGTAGAAGTCGTTGTAGGCGTCGAGCACCTCGCCCGCGAACGTCGCCCACGGGGTGCCGATCCCTCGCAACACGGTGAGCACGTGCTCGTCGAGGATCGCCTGGGCGGTCACGTTCACGCCCACCATGACGACGTTGCCGTTGTTGCGCGCGCCGAAGACGATCTCGGCGGCACGGCGGTCGTTGGCGGTGTTGGCATCCGTGAGCGTCGCCCCGCCAGGAGCGGGGTACGGTCCGGCACCGCCCATGATGACCACGGAACGGTACTTCAGGAAGAGCTCGGGGTCGCGCTCGAGCGCCCGAGCGATGTTCGTCAGCGGGCCGAGGGGGTGGAGGTCGACCTCGCCCGGGTTCTCCGCGGCGATGCGGACGATGGCATCCACCGCGCTCTCGTCCTCGACCCGCAGTTCGGCGCGCTCGAAGCGATCGCCGAGTCCGTCGACACCGTGCACGAAGTCGGCGATCGACGCCTCGCCCTCGATGGGGGCGGCTTCGCCGAGGTGGATCGGGATGTCCTCGCGCCCGGCGAGCCGGAGGACGGTGCGGACGTTGCGCGCCGAGTCATCGACCGGCGTGTTGCCGTAGATCGTGGTGATCGCCTCGATCTCGACGTCGGGCTGCGCCAGCAGGTACATCAGCGAGTGGGCGTCGTCGAGACCCGTGTCGGTGTCGACGAGCACGCGGCGAGACACGGAAGAAGAAGGGGATGCCATGCCTTCACCCTGCCCGCTCTCCCGCTCCGACACGGCCGGGTGTTACACCGCGTGACATGTTCGTTCCCTGTTCGTCACGTGAACACCCCAGAGTGAGGGGTGACGCGGGCGGACTCCGCCGCTCACCCCCACAGCACATGTCGATCGGCGCCGTCGGCGTCGTCGGGAACGGACACACCCATGGCATCCACGTCGCAGCGACTCCGACGCGTCGCTCTGCCCGCCGTCGGCCTCACCGCCGCGCTCGCCCTCACGGCCTGCTCCGGAGGCGGCGGCCAGGCCGCACCCGCCCAGACCGACGGCTTCGACGGCGTCAGCCTGACGGTGTGGAACAGCATCGACTTCGAGCCGTACCAGGGGCTGCAGAAGAAGTACTTCGAGGACTGCGCGTCCCAGCTCGGCATCACGGTGGATGTCCAGACGCAGTCCGGTGACTACACGACGAAGCTGCTGCAGGCGGCGGGCGCCAAGGCGCTGCCCGACGTGGCCCTGCTGTCCACCGACACCCAGCTCCCCCAGCTCGCCTCGCAGGGCGTCCTCGCCGACCTCAGCCAGTACGGCATCGGCACCGACGGTCTGGCCGACAGCGTCGCCGGTCTCGGCACCTACCAGGACACGCTCTACGGCCTGCCGGTCCAGGTCGAAAACTACGCGATCTTCTACAACAAGGCGGCGTTCGCGGCCGCCGGCATCCCCGAGACGGCCCCGAAGACGTTCGACGACCTCGTCAAGCTCGCGGGCTCCCTCACCACCGCCGACCAGAAGGGCATCGTGCTCCCCGGCATCGGCGGCGACGGCTCGACCCCGGTGTACTTCCTGCCGTTCCTGCTCTCGGCCGGCGGCGACCCCGCCGACCCGACCGGCGCCGGCGCTGTCGAGGCGGTCGATCTGTACAAGAACCTCGTCGCGAACGGCTCGCTGTCGTCCGAGTTCGTGAACTGGGGCTGGGAGTCGATCGACCAGTGGACCTCGCAGAAGGCGGCGCTGACCGTCTCGGGTCCGTGGAACCTCGTCGACACCTCGATCCCCTTCGAGTGGGGCACGTTCCCCTTCCCCACCGCGAAGTCCGGTGAGTCGCCGAAGGTGAACCTCCTGGGCTACGTCTACGGCGCCGCGGCGAACGCGGATGCCCAGAAGGAGGCGGCCGCCGCAGCTCTCATCAAGTGCCGCGCATCCGAGGAGAACCAGATCGACACCGCCGTTCAGGGCGGGTACATCCCCGCTCTGCAGAGCGCGCAGACCGCCTTCGTCGAGAAGGTGCCCGCGGCCGCTCCGTTCGTCGACGCCGTCGATGGTGCGTACAACTCCGCGCAGCTCGGCACCGAGTGGAACACGCTGCAGCAGCAGTACGTCGACGCGATCCAGGCCGCGACCGTCGGCGGGCAGACCGCGCAGGCCGCGCTGGAGCAGGCCAGCGGCAAGTGACAGCGGACACGCTGAAAACGACCGGCCGGTCGGGGGCTCCCGCCCCCGGCCGGTTCCGGCGTTCTCTCGCGGCGCGTCAGCGCGGTGAGCTGTGGGGGTTCCTCACCCCGGCCATCGTGTTCTTCGTCGTCTTCTTCCTCTTCCCGCTCGGGTACGGCGTGTACATGAGCACGACGAACTACACGACCGGCACCTTCATCACCGGCCGAGCACCGTTCGTCGGCACGGCCAACTTCGAGGCGATCCTCGCCGAGCCGATCACCTTCCGCGCTCTCACGAACACCGTGACGATCACGGTCGTCTCCGTCGCCGTGGAGCTCGTCCTGGGCCTGCTGCTGGCGCTGCTGTTCGCGCGCACGTTCCCGGGCAGCCGCTGGCTCCCGACCCTCATCCTTCTGCCGTGGCTGCTGCCCGCCGTCGTCGTCGCGACGGTGTGGAAATCACTCCTGGCCGGCGACGGCCCCGTCAATGACATCCTCGGCACCCTCGGCATCCCCGTCCAGGCGTGGCTCGCGAATCCGGCGACGGCACTGCCCGCCGTGATCGTCGTCGCGGTCTGGGCGAGCCTGCCGTACTGGGCGACCATCCTCGGTGCCGCCCTCAAGCAGGTCCCCGCCGAGCAGCTCGAGGCGGCGCAACTCGACGGCGCCGGCGCCTGGCGCCGACTCACCGCGATCGTGCTGCCCACGATCTGGCCCGTCGTCTCGGTGCTCGTGGTGATGAGCGTCGTCTACACGCTGCTCATCGTCGACCTCGTGCTCGTGCTGACCGCGGGCGGTCCCGCGAACAGCACGGTCACGCTCGGCCTCCTGTCGTACCGACAGGCCTTCCAGCAGTTCCAGTTCGGGCAGGGCGGCGCCTACGGCATGCTGCTGCTCGGTATCAGCATCCTCTTCGCCATCGCGTACACCGTGATGTCGATCCGTCGGGAGCGTGAGGAATGACCGCGACCCTGCCCGCCGCGCCCGCCGTCGACGCGGCGCCGCTCACGCCCTCCGCCGTCTCGAGGCGCCGCCGCCGTCGCGGCTGGACGTGGACGATCGTCACGGTCGCGGTGCTCGCGGTATATCTCTTCCCCGTCTACTGGATGATCTCGGCATCCCTCCAACCGCAGGCGAACTCGGCCGACACCGCGTGGTTCCCGGCCTCGCCCGGTCTCGGCGGGTACCAGATGGCCCTGGACGACGCGGGGATCGGTGGCCTGCGGGTGTCGATCCTGGTCTCGCTGGGCTCGGTGCTGGTGACCCTGCTCGTCGCGATCCCCGCGGCGTACGCGCTCAGTCGGCTCCGGTCTCGGGCCGTGAGCATCGCTCTGATCCTCTTGCTGCTGGCGCAGATGATCCCGAGCGTCGTGCTGGCGACGTCCTTCTACGCGATGTTCAACTCGTGGGGTCTGCTGAACACGTTCATCGGGCTCATCCTCGCCAACTCCACCGCCGGAGTGCCCTTCGCGGTGATCGTCATGCGCGCGTTCATGCTGCGCCTGGACACCGAGGTGATCGAGGCGGCCACCGTCGACGGCCTCGGGCCTCTCGGGACGCTGTGGCGGATCGTCGTTCCGCTGTCGCGCAACGCGATCGTCACCGCCGGTGTGTTCGCGTTCCTCTTCAGCTGGGGCGATCTGCTCTTCGGCCTGACGCTGGTGAACCGCAACGAGATGTACCCCATCTCGGTGCTGATCCTGGCGCTGTCGAACTCGAACCTGAACACGTGGGCGGCGACCATGGCAGCATCGCTCATCGCCAGCGTGCCCGCTCTCGTGGTCATCCTCGCGGCGCAGCGTCACGTCAAGGCGGGGCTGACCGCCGGCTCCGGCCGCTGAGCGCAGGCCGCCTCACCCCCACACGTAGACTGGTCGATCGTGAGCGAACGCGTCCTGGTCAACCAGCTGAAATCCCTCCCCGCCGGCCCCGTCGAGGTGTCGGGATGGGTCGAAACCGTGCGCGATCAGAAGAAGGTGCAGTTCGTCGTGCTCCGCGACGAGACGGGTGCCGTGCAGCTGGTCAACCCGGCCACCCGCCCGTCCGAGGACGCCACGGATCAGGATGCCGCTGCCCTCGCGCTCACCGAGAAGATCGGTGCCCTCGCGACCGGCACGTTCCTCACCGTGCGCGGTGAGCTGAAGCACGACGAGCGCGTCAAGCTCGGCGGCGTCGAGATCAAGGTCGGCGAGCTGGTCATCGCCGCCGCGGCGAACCCCGAGACGCCGATCGCCGCCGACAGCAGCCCCGACAAGCGCATGGACTGGCGCTTCATCGACCTGCGTCAGCGCCGCAACAACCTCATCTTCCGCGTGCAGACGACGCTCGAGCACGCCATGCGCACGTACTGGGTCGAGCGCGACTACATCGAGGTGCACTCCCCCAAGCTCATGGCATCCCCCTCGGAGTCGAACGCCGAGCTGTTCGAGGTGCCCTACTTCGAAGACAAGACGGCCTACCTCGCGCAGAGCCCGCAGTTCTTCAAGCAGATGGCGCAGGTCGCCGGGTTCGGCAAGATCTTCGAGATCGCTCCCGCGTTCCGCGCCGACCCCTCGTTCACCAGCCGTCACGCGACCGAGTTCACCTCGATCGACGCCGAGATCAGCTGGATCGACTCGCACGAAGACGTCGCGCGCATGCAGGAGGAACTCCTGCACACGGCGTTCCAGGCCGTCGCCGACAAGCACGGCGCCGAGATCCAGGAGCTGTTCGGCATCGAGGTCCAGGTGCCGACGCTGCCCTTCCCGCGCATCCCGCTCGCCGAGGCGCGCGAGATCGTCGCCGCTCGCGGCTACGAGATCCCCCGCACCGACGGCGACCTCGACCCCGAGGGCGAGCGCCAGATCGCGGCCCACGTGGCCGAGACGTACGGGCACCACTTCGTGTTCATCACCGACTATCACCCCGAGATCCGCGCTTTCTACCACATGCGTGACGAAGAGACCGGGCTGACCAAGTCGTACGACCTGCTCTTCAACGGCGTCGAGATCACCACCGGCGCGCAGCGCGAGCACCGGGTCGACGTGCTCATCGAGCAGGCGAAGGAGAAGGGTCTCGACCCCGAGCACCTCGACTTCTACCTCGACTTCTTCCGCTTCGGCGCCCCGCCGCACGGCGGTTTCGGCATGGGTCTCGCGCGCGTGCTAATGCTCCTGCTCGGCGAATCCTCGATCCGCGAGGTCACCTACCTGTTCCGCGGCCCGACCCGCCTCGCCCCGTAAGGTTCGAGCGACCGACGCCCGGGGTTCACTCCCCGGGCGTCGTCACGTCATAGGGGGCTCGTAACGTCGACGCATGACCACCGTGCGCTCCGTGGACCCGCCGCCCTCGACCGGCGACTCCGCGCGCGCGGGGTGGGCGATCTCCCTGCAGGGCGTGCGCCGTTCCCGTGCGGGCAATCCCGTGCTGCGTGACATCGACCTCGAGATACGGTCGGGCGAGATCATCGCCTTCGTCGGCCCGATCGGGTGCGGAGCCTCGACGCTGCTGCGCGCGGTGACGGGCGCCGAGCGTCCCGACGCCGGAGTCATCACCGTCGACGGACGCGCGGGGGCGGCGGCTCCGCGGATACCGGAGGTCCGTGACCGCACCCCCGTCGCGCGATTCGGCCGCGTGGGCACCTCGATCGCCGCCATGGCGCGGCGAGTGGGACGACCGGATGCCGAGGCCGAGGCGACCCGCCTGGCGCAGGTCGTGGGTCTCGGGGCGCTGGACAAGCTCGTGCACCGGCTCGCGCACGGCGACCGCCAGCGTTGGGCTCTCGCACGTGCTCTGGCGACCGGCCCCGGAGCCCTCGCGCTCGACGATCCTCTCGCCGCGCTTCCGACCGCGGCGCGGGCCGAGACGCGCGACCGGGTCGTGCACGAGCTCCGCGCGCGCCGGGTGACGACGCTCTGGGTCACGCGCGACACCGCCGAGGCCGCGGCCGTGGCCGATCGCCTGGTCGTCATGGATCGAGGCCGCGTCATCGCCGCGGGGTCCCCGGACGAGCTCTACACGCGCGTCGACGACGCCGTGGTCGCCGAGGTACTCGGCCCTGTCAACGCTGTGCCGGGTATCGTCGATGGCTCGATCGTCGAGGTCTGGGGCCGAGAGGTGCCCCTCGCCCGCCCCGCTGCCGACGGTCACTGCGAGGTCATCGTGCGCCCCGAGAACGTCCTGGTCATCGGATCGGACGACCCCGGGATGGATGCCGTCGTCGAGGCGACGACGTTCCTCGGCAGCGCGCGACGATCCACCGTCCGCACCTCCGACGGCGTTCAGGTCGTCGTCGAGCACCCGTCCGAGCTCCGCTTGGACCCGGAAGATCACATCCGTGTCGCTCTCGCGCCGGCGCCCGCGACGATCCGACCGATCGGCTGAAGCCCGGCTCTCGACGATCGGCCGTGCTCTACGCGACCGCGCTCTGAGCGCTCGAGCTCAGGCGGTCGTGCTCTACGCGGTCGAGCTCAGGCGGGGTAATCGACGCACGCGCGCTCGGCGACGACCGACCGCACGAAGGCGGCCACCTCTTGGTGCGCGGGGTGCACCTGATAGCGCTCGAGGGCGTCGGCATCCGCGAACTGGCTGACGAGCGCGACATCCCAGTTGGTCTGCGGGGAGACGACGTTGCGCCCGATCTCGAGGTGCTCGATCTCGTCGATGACGTCGCGCAGCCCGAGCAGACGTTCTTCGATCTGCTCGGCGTGCAGCGCACGAGTGTCGGCGTCGTCGGCCGCCAGCTTCCAGAGGACGATGTGTCGGATGCTCACGCGGGGGTTCCTTCGGTGTCGGCAGCCAACAGGGTGGTGCGCAGTCGGTCGGCCGAGACGCGCCAGTGCGCGTGGAGTTCTCCGTCGATGAGGACGACGGGGATCTTCTCCCACCACTTCTCGTAGAGCGCGGCGTCATCCGCGATCGAGGCATGGTCGATGACGACGCGGTCCGCCACGTCGGAGGGGAGCTCGGCGACGACCGTCTCGACGATCTGCTCGGCGACCTCGCAGAGGTGGCAGTCGGGCTTACCGATCAACGTGAGGGTCGTCACGTCTTCATCCTAGGAGGATGAACGGTGAGGTCAGACCTCGACGTCGTAGCCCGCGGCGATCCATTCGCCCGTGCCGCCCTCGACGTTCGTGGCGTCGTGGCCACGCGCCGAGAGAGCCTCGACCACGCGCGCGGAGCGCCCGCCCGCCTGGCAGATGACGTCGAACGGCTCGGCGGGGATCTCGTCGAGGTGGTCACCGAGCGTCGACATGGGGATGTTCACGGCACCGGGGACGTGTCCCGCGGCGAACTCGTGCTCCTCGCGCACGTCGATGAGCGGACGATCGCGACCGGCGCGCAGCTCGGCGATGGTGATGGACTGCATGCTTTCCTCCGAAGAGCGGATCTGGCGGGCGCATACACGAAGCGCCCGTCGCATCGGACAGGCGCTCGGTGTGGTGGCCGCTTACTTCTTGTTGCGGCGCTGGTGACGAGTCTTGCGAAGCAGCTTGCGGTGCTTCTTCTTCGCCATGCGCTTACGGCGCTTCTTGATGACAGAACCCACGGAAAACCTCACTAAGTCGGGGTCTGGGTGCCGATGTCGGCCCCCGGGAACAGCAGGCGTTGGAAAAAAGCCTCGGATCAGTCTAGCCGACGTCGGACACCGGGCGTTGCACGGCCTCGGCGACAGCCGATTCCGGCACACGATAGCTGCGTCCGAAGCGCACGGCCGGCAGTTCACCGGCGTGCACCAGACGGTAGACCGTCATCTTCGAGACGCGCATGAGCTCGGCGACCTCCGCGACCGTGAGGAAGCGCATGTCGGGAAGCTCTGCCATCGTTCACCCTTCGTCCTGGGTGGACTCACCCTTCGATGCTGGACACTCTAGGGTCTGGGTGCGACGGCTGTAAACCTATGTGGCCACTGTGATTCGCGTATGCGAATCACCGCCCGGGCAGTTTGCGGAATGCCGTCGCCACCGAGTGCTTCACCGAGGCGGCCGCGCGGCCCACGACCTCGGCGTAGTGCATCGCCGATTCCGGCAGAGCCGGCTCGTTCTCGGCATCCACCGAGAAGAACGGCACCAGCCAGTCGTCGACCTCGTCGAGCGGGGCGACGGCCAGGCTGTAGTACCGGTGCTGCCCCTCCTCGCGAACCGTGACGAGCTGGGCCTCCCGTAGCACCTTCAAGTGCTTCGACACGGTCGGCTGGCTCACACCGAGCGCCGACACGATCTGCGACACGCTCGTTCCGCGCTCGCCACCGGTCGCCCGCTCCAGGAGCAGCTGAAGGATGTCGCGACGCGTTCCGTCAGCGATCACGTCGAAGATGTCCGCCATGGCATTAGGTTAGCCGCGCCCCCGCCCGAGTACCATGATTCGGGTTCGGGCACCGAAGGGAGCGGCGCATGGCAGCGACGCCGAGCGAGGTGCGGCTCTCCGTGCGCGTACGACGCATGGCGGCGGAGGCATGGGATCGGCTGCGGAATCTGACGACGTCATCGCCGGCGCGTTTCGCGGTCCTCGTCTTCGTCGCGCTCATCCTGCTCTTCACCGCGCTGTTCTCGCTCCCCCAGGCTTCGGCGAGCGGACAGCGCACGCCGTTCGCCGATGCCCTGTTCACCGCCGTCTCGACGATATGCGTGACCGGCCTGTCGACGGTGAACATGTACACGCACTGGTCGCCGCTCGGCCACGTCATCACGTACGTCGGCGTGAACGTCGGCGCGTTGGGCGTGCTCACCCTCGCTTCGATCCTGGGTCTGGTCATCTCGAAGCGGCTGGGCCTGCGGGCGAAGCTGATCGCCGCAGGCGACAGCAACCCGCTGCGCGCCCACGGCGGGCCGGTCAACGAGGGCCAGACGGTCCGCCTCGGCGAGGTCGGCCAGCTTCTGCGGACCGTCGCCCTGTCGACCCTCGTGATCGAGGCGGGGCTCACGGTCCTCATCTATCCGTCGCTCGTGATCGGCGGCATCGACCCCTTCGTCGCCCTCTGGGAGGCGCCGTACTACGCGGCGATGGCCTTCACCAACACGGGGTTCGTCCCGAACGCGGACGGGCTCACGCCGTTCGCGCAGGACTACTTCCTCCTCACGGTGCTGATGCTGGGCGTCTTCCTCGGGTCGATCGGCTTCCCGGTCATCTTCACGCTGTGGCGTCACTACTGGCGATTCCGACTGTGGTCCCTGCACGCGAAGCTCACGATCATCACTACGGTGATCCTCTTCTTCGCCGGAGCGGGTGTCATTCTGCTGCTGGAATACGACAACCCGTTGACCTTCGGGAGCATGGACGCGTGGGACACGACGTTCCAGGCCTTCTTCCTCTCCGCGATGACGCGGTCGGGCGGCTTCTCGGTCATCGACATCGGCGACCTCAACGGGGCCACCCTGATCGTCGGGTCGATGCTCATGTTCGTCGGCGGGGGCTCGGCATCCACCGCCGGCGGGATCAAGGTGACGACCCTCGCGGTCCTCGCCCTCGCGGTGTTCTCCGAGGCCAAGGGACGTCCCTCGGTGCAGGCCTTCGGTCGACGCATCCCCAGCGACGTGCAGCGGGTCGCCCTCTCGGTCGTGGCATGGGGGGCGACGATCGTCGCGATCTCGACGGTGACGATCAGCCGGATCACCGACGCGCCGATCGAGCACGTGCTCTTCGACGTGATCTCGGGGTTCGCCACGGTGGGCCTGTCGACGGGCCTGACCGCCGAGCTCCCCGACCCCGCCGTCTACGTTCTGGCCGTGACCATGTTCATGGGGCGCATTGGTACTGTGACACTCGCCGCCGCGGTCGCGGCCTCGTCTCGATCGCAGCTGTACGCGCTGCCCGTCGAAAGGCCCATCGTTGGTTGAACGCATCCGCAGTGACGCCCCCGTTCTGGTGATCGGGCTCGGGCGCTTCGGCGCCGCGTGCGCCGGAGAACTCGATCGCCTCGACCGCGAGGTGCTCGCGGTCGACGGCAACCTCGAGCTCGTGCAGAAGTGGTCGGAGCGGGTGACCCACGCGGTCCAGGCCGATGCCCGCAACATCGACGCGCTCCGTCAGATCGGCGCCCAGGACTTCCAGGTGGCCGTCGTCGCCGTGGGCTCGCTCATCGAGGCATCCGTCCTCATCACCGCGAACCTCGTCGACCTGAAGGTGCCGCAGATCTGGGCGAAGGCCGTCTCGCAGTCGCACGGCAAGATCCTCGCCCGCGTGGGCGCGAACCACGTCATCTACCCCGAGGCCGAGGCCGGCGAGCGCGTCGCGCA
Source organism: Microbacterium sp. S1037 (assembly GCF_048381605.1). Classification (NCBI taxonomy): domain Bacteria; kingdom Bacillati; phylum Actinomycetota; class Actinomycetes; order Micrococcales; family Microbacteriaceae; genus Microbacterium; species Microbacterium sp. S1037. Next base: position 146,607 of record NZ_JBLWIG010000003.1, on the reverse strand, counting down.
CCTCGTGAGCGGACGCATGCTCGACTTCATCCGCTTCGACGACGACTTCGTCCTCGCCAAGATGTACCCGCCCAAGCTCATCCGCGGCGTGGGTCTCAATCAGTCCGGCGTCCGCACGAAGTACAACGTGACGGTGGTCGGGGTGAAGAGCCCTGGCCGCCCCTTCCGCTACGCCGAGGCCGACACGGTCGTCACCAACCACGACCTCGTGATCGTGTCGGGGACGAACTCCGACATCGAGCGCTTCGCGGCGCTCGACCGCTGACGCTCCGGCGTCGTAAGCGCGGCGGCGCGGCCGGAGCGAGGGCGCGGCGGGTCCGCGCCGCAACGCCCTACCCCCACCCATAAACGCTGTCCGCTCACGGAAACACGTGCTGCACGCGTTTCTGTGAGCGAACGGCGTTTATCGCACGTCAGTTGCCCGCCGCGAGCTCTTTCGCGCGGGCGAGCGCCGCTTCGGCTGCCGTCGTGAAGGTGTCATCGAGCCTCGCGTCCTGCAGCACCGCGATGGCCCGTTCCGTGGTGCCCTTGGGGCTGGTCACGCGGCGGCGGAGCTCCGCCGGGGCGACGTCCGACGCCGCCAACAGCGCGGTGGCTCCGATGAACGTCTCCTCGGCGAGCAGCCGCGCCTGGTCGTCGTCGAACCCCATCCGGACGGCCGCCCTGGTGAACTCCTCGACGAGGAGGAAGACGTAGGCGGGACCCGAGCCCGAGATCGTCGACAGCGCATCGATCTGCGCCTCGGGGACCTCGATCACGGCCCCCACCGTCTCGAACAGCGCACGGACGACGGCGACGTCGTCGGCGGATGCCGCGGGCCCGGCGGCGAGGCCGGTCACGCCCTTCCCCACGAGCGACGGCGTGTTCGGCATCGAACGCAGCGTGGCCACCTCCGCGCCGAGGTGCTTCGCGAACGTGTCGAGAGTGACCCCGGCGGCGAGGCTGACCACCACGGCGCCCGCGCGGAGGTGAGGAGCGATCTCGTCGAGCAGGTCGGGGACCATGGCCGGCTTCACGCCGATGAGGACGATGTCGGCGGATGCCGCGGCGGCGGTGTTGCCGCCCGGAGCCGCCTCGAGGGCGACGCTCGTGACACCCTCGAGCTCGGCGAGCTCGGCGGCCTTCGCGATCGAGCGGTTGGTCGCGGTGACACCGCCGCCCGTCAGCCCGGCCGCGACGAGACCGCGGAGGATGGCTCCTCCCATCGAGCCTGCGCCGAGGATCGCGATCGGGGGCAGAGAGGTCGTGGCATCCGTCATGTCCGACAGTCTACGAAGGGCATCGATCCGCTCCCAGGCAACCCCGAGTGCGACCGAGAGGGGCGGGCGTTAGAGTCGGATCGCGGGCGTACCGGGGCACCCGCGAGCGACACGGAGGACCCTCTCATGACACTCTTCGACGGCATCAGCGCGCGTCTCGTCGACACCGACCGCCTCAGCGTGAATGTGCTCGAGAGGACCGGCGACGACCCCGCGACGTCGCCCGAGCACACGGTCGTTTTCGTGCACGGAAACGTGTCGTCGTCGCTGTTCTGGCAGGAGATCATGCAGGACCTCCCCAGCGACCTGCGCGTGCTCGCGATCGACCTGCGCGGTTTCGGCGGCACCGAGCACATGCCCGTGGATGCCACACGCGGTGTCCGTGACTTCAGCGACGACGTCCACGCCGCCCTCGAGGCCCTCGGCATCCCCACCGCGCACCTCGTCGGATGGTCGATGGGCGGCGGAGTGGTGATGCAGTACGCGCTCGACCACCCCGTGCTGTCGCTGACGCTGCAGTCCCCCGTCTCGCCGTTCGGCTTCGGCGGCACGCGCCGCGACGGCTCGCGTCTCACCGACGACGACGCCGGCACCGGCGCGGGCGGCGCGAACCCCGACTTCGTCCAGCGCCTCACCGACCGCGACACGACCGACGAGGCGCCCACGTCGCCGCGGTCGGTGTTCCGATCGGGGTACGTCGCCGCGGGCTACGCCAGCGAGAACGAGGACGTGTGGGTCGAGTCGATGCTGTCGACCTCGACCGCCGGGGGCAACTACCCCGGCGACGCCGTGGCGAGCCCGAACTGGCCGGGGTTCGCCCCCGGAACCATCGGCGTGCTCAACACCATGGCCCCCCGCTACTTCGATGTGTCGGGGATCGTCGACCTCGCCCAGAAGCCGCCGATCCTCTGGATCTACGGCACCGCGGATGCCATCGTCTCCGACGCGTCGTTCTACGACCTCAACCACCTGGGCGCCCTCGGCGTCATCCCCGACTGGCCCGGCGAAGACGTCGCACCCGCTCAGCCGATGGTGTCGCAGACCCGCGACGTGCTCACCGCGTATGCCGCCAAGGGCGGAGAGGTCACCGAGGTCCCGGTGGAGGGAGCCGGTCACGCCGCTCACCTCGAGCGCCCGGCGGCGTTCCGACAGGCTCTTCTGACGCACATCGGCTACGTCGGGCGTCCCGCCGACCCCGCGCCGCCGACCGAGGCGATCATCCTGCGCTCCGCCGACTGACGCCTCCGCGGCTCGGCACGGCTCCCCCGACTGTCCGCACGCCCGCCCTCCCGCCCGCCCGCCCGAAAGGCCCCCGTGGAATACTGCCTGTTCACCGAACCCCAGCAGGGCTTCTCGTACGACGATCAGCTCGCTTTCGCCCGCTCCGCGGAGAAGCACGGCCTGGACGGGTTCTTCCGTTCCGACCACTACCTCCGCATGGGCGAAGGTGACCCGCGTCCCGGCCCCACCGACGCCTGGACCACGCTCGCCGGCCTCGCCCGCGAGACCTCCCGCATCCGGCTCGGCACCCTGGTGTCGTCGGTGACCTATCGGGTGCCCGGCATCCTCGCGATCCAGGTCGCCCAGGTCGACGCGATGTCGGGCGGGCGCGCCGAGCTCGGACTCGGCACGGGCTGGTTCGAGCGCGAACATGCCGCGTACGGCATCCCGTTCCCTGCCAAGCGGTTCGACCTGCTCGAGGAGCAGCTCGCGATCGTCACGGGCCTGTGGGCGACTCCGGATGCCGAGACCTTCACCTTCGAGGGCGAGCACTACCGCCTCGACGAGGCGCCCGCTCTTCCGAAGCCCGCGCAGGAGCGGGTGCCCGTGATCGTCGGCGGCGGCGGGCCGAAGCGCACGCCGGCACTCGCGGCGCGCTACGCGACCGAGTTCAACATCGGCTTCGTCGCCGAGGACGTCGTCTCCGAGAAGTTCGCGGTGGTCCGCGCCGCGTGCGAGGACATCGATCGCGACCCCGCGTCGCTCAAGCTGTCGGTCGCGCTGCCCACGATCGTCGGGGCGGACGACGCCGAGATCGAGCGACGGTTGGCGGCGATCGGCCAGTCCCGGGAGCAGTTCGACAACGGTGCGAACATCATCGGGACGCCGGACGAGGTGATCGAGAAGGTCGGCCGTCTCCGCGATCTCGGAGCGAGCCGCGTGTACTTCCAGCTGCTCGACCTCCGCGACGTCGATCACGCCGACCAGATCGGCACCGACGTCGTCCCGCACCTTCCGCGCTGACGCCCGGGCGGGTGCCCCGGTCCGCGCGTCAGTCGGCGTCGCGTCGCAGTTCGAAGAAGGACTGCAAGCGATCGGATGCCTCTCGCTCGGCGACCCCGCCGACAACCTCGACCCGGTACGGCAGACGCCTGTCGCGCAAGACGTCGTACATGGATCCGGCGGCGCCGGCCTTGGCATCCCACGCTCCGAAGACGACCCGCGGGACGCGCGCCTGCAGCACGGCTCCCGCGCACATGACGCAGGGCTCGAGGGTGACGACGAGCGTGCAGCCCGCGAGGTGCCACGTGCCGAGGGCCTCCGCCGCGCGACGCAGTGCGACGACCTCGGCGTGGGCGGTCGGATCGTGGGTCGCCTCGCGGAGATTCCGGCCCTCCCCGCGCACGGTCCCCGATGCGTCCATCACGACGGCACCGACCGGGACGTCACCCTCGGCGGCGGCGGCGTCGGCGAGCACCAGTGCGCGGCGCATGGCCGAGAGGTCGAGGGCGGTGGGGGTCACGCGGGCTTCCGGATTTTGCAGGCGGAGTCGTCGCGATCGAGCGACTAGCCTTGAGCCTATGCGTGTCCACGTCGCCGATCACCCGCTCATCACCCACAAGCTGACCGTGCTGCGCGACGAGCAGACCTCGTCGCCCGTCTTCCGTCAGCTGACCGAAGAGCTCGTGACCCTGCTGGCCTACGAGGCGACGCGCAACGTCCGGGTCGAGACGATCGAGATCAAGACCCCGGTGACCCTCACCGAGGGCGTCAAGATCAGCGAGCCCCGCCCCATCGTCGTGCCGATCCTGCGCGCCGGTCTCGGCATGCTCGAGGGCATGGTGAAGCTCCTTCCCACCGCCGAGGTCGGCTTCCTCGGCATGGTGCGCGACGAGGAAACGTTCCAGCCCACCACGTACGCCGAGCGCCTGCCCGACGACCTGAGCGACCGTCAGTGCTTCGTGCTCGACCCGATGCTCGCCACCGGCGGATCGCTCGGCGCGGCGATCAAATTCCTGTTCGCGCGCGGCGCGCAGGACGTCACCGCGATCTGCCTGCTCGGCGCCCCCGAGGGCGTCGCGGCGATCGAGAAGCAGGTCGAGGGCCACGACGTCACGCTCGTGCTGGGTGCTCTCGACGAGCGGCTCAACGAGAAGGGCTACATCGTGCCCGGTCTCGGCGACGCCGGCGACCGTCTGTACGGCACCGCCTGACGCGGGGTCCCTCCCGCGACGGCGCCTGATCCCACGGTTCGGGCGCCGTTTCGCGTTCGGGCGCCGTTTCGCGTTTGGGCGCCATTTCGCGTTTGGGGCGCCGTTTCGCGTTTGGGGCGCGAAAGACCGCGCCCCGAACGGAAAGCCGCGCCCCGAGCCGGGCACGACAGGGCTACGGCGGGATCAGTCGGCCTCGGCGACCAACCGTGCGAAGCCGCTGAGCCGAGCCACCCCCTCGGGTGTGCGGGGAAGGTCGTCGAGCAGCGACGGCGAGTAGACGACGTACGCGGTCTGCATCGCGCGTGAGATCGCGACGTTGATGCGGTTGCGCAGCAGGAGGAACTCCAGGCCGCGCGGAGCCTCGCGCCCGGAGGACGCGGCGAGGGTGAGGATGGCGACGACGGCCTCCTTCCCCTGGAAGCGGTCGACCGTCCCGACGGGCACGTCCCCGAAACCGGCCGCGGCGAGGGCTTCTTCGACCGCCACCTGCTGAGCGTTGTACGGCGTGATCACGATGATGTCGTGCGCCCGCAGGGGTCGCGGCTCGTGCACGGTCGCGGAATCGCCGGCTCCCCCCTCGGCGCCGGTCCACGCGCGTCCGACGAGGTCGCCCACGAGACGTGCGACCTCGGCCGCCTCTTCGTCGGAGCAGGTCGAGTTGCCGCGGTGCCGCACCGGCACCACGTGCACACCGGGCTCGACACCGTCGAGCCGACGCAGCGCGGTCGAGGGGTGCGCCGCGAGCCGACCCTCGTACGACAGCCGCGACACCGGGCCCGCCACCGCGGGATGCATCCGCCGCGTACGGGCGAGGAAGTAGCCGAGCTCGGGGGGCACGACCTCGGCTCCGTCGATGATCCACCCGAGCGCGGATGTGTCGACCGGCTCAGGATGCGTGCCCTGACTCACCTGCGGCAGTTGCTGCGGATCACCGAGGAGCAACAACCGCTGTGCCGAGAGCGAGACGGCGATGGTCGACGCGAGCGAGAACTGCCCCGCCTCGTCGATGACGAGAAGATCGAGGCTGCCGCGCGGAATGCGGGTCTCGTGGCTGAAGTCCCACGCGGTGCCGCCGACGACGAATCCGTGGGCGGCATTCTCGGCGGTGAAGGCCGCGACCCCGTTCTTCGGCAGCACCGTGAACGCGTGCGGAGCGCTCGGGTCTTTGGGTGCCTTGCCGACACGGGATGCCGGGACCCCGGCCGCGATGACCTGCTCGAGCATGTGCTCGATCGTCGCGTGCGACTGCGCGACCACCCCGATCCGGTACCCGCGTTCGGCGACCAGCCGGGCGATGACGTGGGACCCCACGTACGTCTTGCCCGTTCCGGGAGGACCCTGGACGGCGAGATAGCTGTGCTCGAGGTCGGCGACGCTGCGGGCGATCGCGGTGACCTCGTCATCGCCCGGACTGCCGTCGATGGCGGTGACGGGGGCCAGCGTCCCCGAACGGGTACGCGGCGGAACGCGGCGCAGGATGTCGGCGGCGGGGCCGGACGGCATCGTCGGGGCGGACGCCAGGACGGCGTCGGCCCACGCGTCAATCGCTTTCTGCTGATTGCCCGCGCGGGGAGGTGCGGGAGGCGTGAGGGCGAGCGGCAGCTCGTCCCAGGTGACGCCGTCTGCGGCGATCTCCTCGACGATCGCTCCGTCGTCGAGCACCTCGCGCACCGTGACCCGGCGTGCCCCGTGGATCCACCGCGGACGGGTCTCGAGCGGGAACGGCGCCGGCAGATCGTAGACCGCGAAGGGCTCGGCATCCGGAGCCAGACGCGTCCCGGGGGCGAGCTCGCCGCGCAGCTCGACCAGGCGGCGCTCGGAGCCGCGCCCCGACTCGGGAATGTGCCAGTCGGCCACGACCCGCGAACGCGCGGTGTCGACGATGACGACGTCACGCGTCTCTTCCCACACCGACACCGGCTCGCGCAGGCGAAGGAAGTGCGTCGCCCAGTAGGTCTTCTCTTCGCGCGGGTAGTAGTCGATCGCCGCGGCGGCGAGGCGGAGCGCGGTGGCGTCGGGCTCGGCGGCGTCGGCCGCCCACCGTTGCAGGGCCGTCGCGCGCGGCGACGGCTCGTACGACTGCTCGTCGGGCTCTGCTCCGCGTGCGGGCACGGCGCCCGCCTCGCGTGCGCGGTCGACCAGCCAGTCGCGCAGTCGCCGGGTCGACACGCAGTCGTAGCGGTTGTAGTCGGCCAGGTCGTCGAGCACGCGCTGAGCCGCCGCGGCCTCACCGTCGGCGGCGAGCGCCCGGGCCTCGACGTACTTCACGATCGAGTCGTCTCCGCGCTGCACGTCGCTCGTGCGGACTTCGTCGCCCATGTACAACGGCTCGAGCTTCTTGATCGAGTACGACCGCGATCCCACGCGGAGCGCACGCCGCACCACCGGGTAGAGGTCGACGAAGACGCCGTCGCGCAGGAGGCGGTCGACGTCGGCCTCGCGCACGCCGTACCGCGCGGCCATGGTCAGCAGGTGCGTCGGCTCGTACGGGGCGTAGTGGTAGATGTGCATGCCAGGGTACTGCTGGCGACGCAGAGCCACCATGTCGAGGAAGCGCTCGAGAGCAACGCGCTCCTCGTCGAAGGTGTGGGCCCAGATCGCTCCGTAGGTCTCTCTCGTGTCGACCCAGCCGAAGAGGTAGTCGATGCCCCAGTGCTCGCCGACCCCCTCGGTGTAGAGCGGGTCGCCCTCGAAATCGAAGAACAGGTCGCCGTGGTCGGGGCGGGGCAGCACGCCGAGGGACTTGGGCGCGACCACCTCGAAGGTGGGGACGGCGTGGGCGGGTGCGTTGTCGGAGGGCACACCGGCGGGACTGTCGAGCTGCAGCCGCGCCTGGGTACGCAGCGACGCGAAGGTGTCGGCGCTCATCGAGGGGGGCGCCTCCGATGCTCGCGCGAGATCGTCGATCGTCAGGATGCCGCCCGCTCGCAGCCGATCGCGCTGCACCGGTCGCATGCCGGCGACGAGAAGCAGGTCACGATGAGCGATGACCTCGATCTCGCACGTGGCGCAGCGCCCGCACGCGACGACGTCGAGGTCGCCGCGCGCGTCGCCCCACGCGATCACCGGTCCCGCGACCCCGAGATCGACCCGGCGGTCGGCGATCAGCGAGCGCAACCGCGAGCGACGCAGGTCGAAGACGGGCAGAAGATCGTCGACGCGGTGCGTGCTCGTCGTTCCGTCGCCCAGGAGAAGCTGGACCTCGTCCGACCGCGGCACGCCGAGTCGGTCGAGCTGGTCGACGTAGGCCGCCAGCTGCATGAGCGCGGTGACGCGGGCCCGGCGTGCGAGCTTGGTGTCTTGCACGATCCAGGGACGGGACCCGTCGATGCGTGCAGCTCTCTCGCGCACGAGGAAGTCGGCGAACCCCACGAACTCGTCGGTGGCGAAAGCGGCTTGATAGACCACCTCTGCCTCGGGGTCGGCGAGAGCCTGGTCGGTCAGGCGCACGGCTTCGGCGAGCGCATCGGCGTCGGAGGAGCGTGCTGCGGGGATCTCGCGAACGGCGTCGCCGAAGAGCGCGCGGTAGTCATCGAGCACGCGGAGCTCGTGGGCGGTGCCCAGGCGCGCGGCCCGCTCGAGAGTCGCGTCCTCGGGATCGTCGACCGCGGCGATGCGCCCGATCTTCGCGTCGATGGCACGCAGCCACGCGAACTCGCACTCGGCCGCGGCCTTGAGGTCGCTGGCACTCCAGACGATGCGCGCGTCGCGCTCGATGTACCGCATGCCTCCACGCTAACCGGGACCCCCGACATCGCCGGGTGGCCATCCACAGGCCGACCCCGGTTCGCGATCCGACTGCCGGGTGTCGGAGGGGCCTGCCAGACTGGAGGGGTGATCACCGACCTGCCGTTCGAGAGCGTCTACCGGCACGGCTTCGCGCGCGTCGCCGCGTGCACGATTCCCGTCGCGATCGCCGACCCTCTCACCAACGTCGATGCCGTGCTCGAGTCCGCCCGCGCGTGCGACGCGGAGGGTGTCGCGATCGCCGTCTTCCCCGAGCTCTGCCTCACGGGCTATGCGATCGACGACCTCGTCATGCAAGACCCGCTCCTGGACGCGGTCGAAGCGGGGATCGAGCGTCTGGTCGCGGCATCCGTCGATCTTCTTCCCGTGCTGCTCGTGGGGGCTCCGCTCCGGCACAGCAACCGCCTCTACAACTGCGCCGTCGTCATCCATCGAGGGCGCGTGCTCGGGGTGGCGCCCAAGGCCTACCTGCCGACCTACCGCGAGTTCTACGAGCACCGCTGGTACGCGCGCGGCGACGACCAGGCGGGTCAGCACATCGTTGTCGGTGGCGAGACCGTGCCGTTCGGCCCCGATCTGCTGTTCGACGCCGTCGACGTGCCCGGGCTCACGCTGCACGCCGAGGTCTGCGAAGACGTCTGGGTGCCGATCCCCCCGTCATCCGGTGCGGCCCTGGCCGGTGCGACCGTGCTGGCGAATCTGTCGGGCAGTCCTATCACGATCGGGCGCGCCGACGACCGCAACCTGCTCTCGCAGTCGCAGTCGATGCGATGCCTCGCGGCCTACATCTACGCGGCCGCGGGTCAGGGCGAGTCCACGAACGACGTCTCGTGGGACGGCCAGACGATGATCTACGAGGGCGGGCAGCTCCTCGACACGACCGAGCGCTTCCCCGACGGCCCGCGCCGCAGCGTCGCCGACGTCGATCTCGATCGTCTGCGGCAGGACCGCATCCGTCAGGGCACCTTCGACGACAATCGCCGGACGACGGCGCCGTCCTTCCGCACGGTGCCGTTCGAACTCGCCCCGCCGGCGAGCGACATCGGGCTGCGCCGCGCGCTCGACCGCTTCCCCTTCGTCCCCGACGACCCCGCCCGTCTCGCGCAGGACTGCTACGAGGCGTTCAACATCCAGGTGTCGGGGCTGGTTCAGCGCCTCCAGGCGATCGGCAACCCGAAGCCGGTCCTCGGGGTGAGCGGAGGGCTCGACTCCACCCACGCCCTGCTCGTGATCGCCCGCGCCATGGATCGCATGGGCCGTCCCCGCAGCGACATCCTCACGTACACCCTGCCCGGGTTCGCCACGAGCGAGGGAACGAAGCGCAACGCGATCGCTCTGGCCGAAGCCGTCGGCGCGTCGATCGAGGAGATCGACATCCGGCCCGCGGCATCCGAAATGCTCGCCCGTATGGGCCACCCCTTCGCCGCGGGCGAGCCGGTGCACGACGTGACGTTCGAGAACGTGCAGGCGGGGCTGCGCACCGACTACCTCTTCCGCCTCGCGAACAAGAACGGCGGCATCGTCGTCGGCACGGGCGATCTGTCCGAGATCGCGCTCGGATGGTCGACCTACGGCGTGGGCGACCAGATGAGCCATTACTCGGTGAACCCCGGGGTGCCGAAGACGCTCATCCAGCACGTGATCCGTTGGGTGATCGCCTCAGGTGAGTTCAGCGCCGCCACCGTCGAGGTGCTGCAGGCGGTGCTCGACACCGAGATCAGCCCCGAGCTCGTGCCCGCCGGCCAAGACGGCCGGATGCAGTCCACCGAGGACCGCATCGGCCCCTACAACCTGCACGATTTCACGCTCTATCACGTGCTGCGATTCGGCTTCCGCCCGTCGAAGATCGCCTTCCTCGCTGCGCACGCCTGGTCGGATCCGGATGCCGGGAACTGGCCGCCGGGTTACCCCGAGGATGAAAGACCCTCGTACGACCTCGTCACCGTGGCGAGGTGGCTCGAGGTCTTCCTGCAGCGGTTCTTCGGGTTCGCGCAGTTCAAGCGCACGGCCATCCCCAACGGACCGAAGGTGTCGCCGGCGGGCTCGCTGTCACCGCGCGGAGACTGGCGCGCCCCCTCGGACGGAAACGCTCGCGTCTGGTTGGCCGACCTGCACGCGGCCGTCCCGCAGGCGTTCGGCGAGTCGACACACAGCTGACGCGGCCGACCGGCGCGCGATCGACCCGTGCGCGACGAATCCGCGGGCGCAGGCGGCGTCAGACCGTGCGGGCAACTACCAACCCATCGACCCCGGCACACCCTTGAAGGGGCCGGCGAGGTCGCTCGTGACCCAGCCCCCGTAGAAGCCGCCCGGCTGCGGCTCCACGGTCTCGCCGGCCAGGATCACGCGATCCATGGGACCTGCATATACGGCCACACGATCGGCGAGCACCTCGTATCCGGGCATGGGGCTCGGGTAGTTCCAGGCCGCACGCGGGGCCACCGCTCCCCCGCCTCCGTGGACGTCGAAGTAGCGGGCACCACCCTTGAACTCGCAGAACGACGCCCCCTCGCCGAGGGTCAGCGCGTCACCGAACGCGGCGATCGGCAGGTAGTACACCGGCGGGTGGCTCGTTTCGAGCACGCGGACGACGTCGTCGGTGTCGGCGATGCGGACACCGCCGAAGTCGATCTGCGCCCTCTTACTGACGCGCTCGACGCGGGGAGGCCGCGGATAGTCCCAGACGGACTCCTGGCCGGGGCGGACGGTGTCGGGAACGGGGCGTGCCATGCGCTTACGCTACGCCGCACAAAACGTCCTCGGATCGAGATCTGATCGTGCACCGGCTGTCTCAGGAGACACCCAGCTTTTCGCTAGGTTGGAGGGAGGGGGTCGTCGTGAGCGAACAGGAAGTCCGAGACGGTACGGCGCGGTATCGCGTGTACCAGGTGGTCGGCATCGTCGTCGGTGTCCTTTTCATCGCTCTCGGCGTCGTGGCGTTCCTCACGGGCGGGGGGCCCATCATCGCCGCCATCGCCGCCATCGGAGGCCTCGCCGTGCTCATCACCTCGATCGTCATGATGGTGCGTTCATGACTGCGCCGAACGGCCCCAGCGGCGAGAACGCCGACGGCAAGGACCCGAACGGCAAGAAGAAGTACCCCGCCGGAACCGTCGTGATCTGGATCGCCGGAGCCGGCATCGGACTGTGGTTCTTGATCAGCGGGCTCATCGGCATCCTGTCCGGCGGCTCCTGACCCGTACACGCCACCTCTGGCACTGACGTGCGCCGAATGCTCGTCCGACGCGAGCGAGCGCGAACATTCGGCGCAAGTCACGGGAGTGAGGCGCGTCGCGGGAATGCGGAGGCGGGTCCGTCGTTGAGTCTGAGGTCACCCAGAACCACGACAGGAAGGCCATCATGACGCGCATCGGAAGCAGCGACCTCGACATCGTCCCCCTCTCGCTCGGCGGCAACGTCTTCGGCTGGACGGCCGACCGCGACACCTCGTTCGCCGTGCTCGACGCCTTCCACGCGGGCGGCGGGAACTTCATCGACACCGCGGACGTCTACAGCGCCTGGGTGCCCGGCAACTCGGGTGGCGAGAGCGAGACCCTCATCGGCGAGTGGCTCGCTTCGCGCAAGCCCGAAAACGTCGTCGTGGCGACGAAGGTCAGCCAGCACCCGGAATTCCGGGGGCTCCGCGCGAAGAACATCCGCGCGGCGGCCGAGGCGTCCTTGACGCGTCTCGCGGTCGACACGATCGACCTGTACTACGCCCACTTCGACGACGCCGACACCCCGCTCGAAGAGACCGTCGCGGGCTTCGCCGATCTCGTCTCCGACGGACTCGTGCGGTACGTCGCCGTGTCGAACTACACCGCCGCGCGCATCCGCGAGTGGATCTCGCTGGCCGAAGCCGGGGGCTTCGACCTCCCCGTCGCGATCCAGCCGCACTACAACCTCGTGCACCGCACCGAGGTGGAGCGCGACATCGTCCCCGTCGCCGAGCAGTACGGCATGTCGCTCGTCCCGTACTACGCCCTCGCGAGCGGCTTCCTCACGGGCAAGTACCGCACTCCGGATGCCGCCGGTGACTCGCCGCGCGCCGAGGGGGCCGCGAAGCTCGCGACGCCCGCGGGCATCGCGCTCATCGACGCGCTCGACGAGATCGGCCAGGCGCACGGCGCCTCGATCGCCACGACCGCTCTCGCGTGGCTGCGCGCCCAGCCCACCGTGGCCGCTCCCATCGCGAGCGCGTCGAAGGTCGAGCAGGTCGCCGACCTGCTGGCCAGCACTTCGCTCGAGCTCAGCGCCGACGAGATCGCGCGTCTGTCGCGGGCCTCCGAGGCCGCGCAGGGCTGACCCGTCCCGTGGCCCCGAGGCGCGCTCGGGGCCACGGTGCTCACTCAGCACCCTGCGTGTCGTGACGAGCGGAGGAGCAGGGGCCGAGGGAGGGCGGATGCCGAGGCTCGATCCTCCGCTCCTCCCACGCCCTCCGCTCATCCCGGCGCTCCGCGCCCCGAGCACCCCGGGACGTGGGGGCCCGCACCATCGGGGACAATGAGAGGGTGAAGCTTCTCGTCGCCGCCCACGCGTCCGAACTCGTCGCCTTCGAGGACGACATCCCCGGTTTCCGGCGTCTGCTGACCGGCGTCGGAAAGATCCCCGCGGCCTACGCTTTGACGCGCGCGCTCTGCGAGGGCGAGTACGACGAGATCGTCGTCGTCGGCACCGCCGGGGCGATCGACGACGAGATCGAGGGCGGCATCTACGACATCGCCGCGGCGATCCAGCACGACGTGAAGGGGCTCGACGGCACGTTCGGCGAGCACGTCTCGCTGCCGACCCGCGTCGACACCGGCCACGAGGGTCGGATCATCGCCACCGGCGACCACTTCGTCGACGACCCCGAGGCGGTTCGGCTGATCCGCGGCCTCGGCGCCGGTCTCGTCGACATGGAGACGTACGCGCTCATCTGGGTCGCCCAGCAGTTCGACGTGCCCATCAGCATCCTGCGCGCCGTCTCCGACCGCGCGCAGGACGGCGCGACCGAACTGTGGGACGTCGTCGTCGAGCGGTGCAGCCACGAGCTGCGCGCGGAGTTCCGCGAGCGCTACGGGGTCTGAGAGCCCGAACGCGCTCGCCCCGCGAGGTCGGCCACGCCCACGAGGAGGGCGAGCGCGAGGAAGATCCCGACGGTGATCATGCCCGACGCATACGCGTCGTGGTACACCACGACGGTGTCGACATCGGCCTGCTCGCGGTAGATCGTGGCGTAGAAGAGCGCGAGGGCGATGGCCGTGCCGACAGCCGTGCCGATGCGCTGGCCGAGCTGCCCGACCGACCCCGCCACCCCGCCGCTCGACACCGGGATGTCGGCCAGCATGAGGGTCTGGTTCGGCGAGATCACGAGACCGCCCGCGAAGCCGCCGACGACCATGACTCCCGCCATCGCCCACGGGGTCCACTCGGGCGGGGTGAAGAGCGCGACGAGGACGAGACCGCCGGCGGTGGCGACCATGCCGACGATCCCCCAGACGACGAGCGGACGGCCGAGGCGTGCGACGAGGTTGCCCCCGATCCACGAGCTCCATGCCGATGCGACGGCGAAGCCGATCGTGACCATGCCGGCGAAGACGGGCTCGAGCCCGAGCCCGCCCTGCAGGAAGAGCGTGCCCAGCAGGAACATCGCCGGAATGGCCGAGAAGTACGCGGTCGAGATGAGCACGCCATTGCGGTACGACGACAGCGAGAAGATCGAGAACGGCATGAGCGGCGTGCGTCCGAGGTCGGCGTAGCGGCGCTCCCAGAACACGAAGATCGCGGCGAAGACGACGGATGCCACGAGGAACCACCACCGGCGGGGATCGTCGTCGGGCGAGCCCGTCGTGAACAGGAAAGGCCACATCAGCGCGAGGATCGTGAGCGCGAAGAGAAGCACGCCCACGGGATCGAGGTCCAGCCGGCGGCGCGACTTCGTCCGGGTGTTCGGCAGGAGCCACGCGGCCAGAACGATCACGATCGCGACGAGGGGGATGTTGATCCAGAAGATCAATCGCCACCCGTCGGTGTCGCCGCCGAGGGCGATCAGCAGCCCTCCGAGGGTGGGCCCGAACGCGGTGGCGATGCCCACGGTCGCGCCGAAGAGCCCGAACGCCCGACCGCGCTCCTTGCCCTGGAAGAGCTGCTGGACGAGCCCCAGGACCTGAGGCATCTGGATGCCGGCCGCCACGCCCTGCAGCAGGCGCGCCACGAGCAGCACCGTGGTGTTGGGGGCGAGCGCGCAGACGAGGCTCGTGACGAGGAAGAGCGACAGCCCGACGAGGAACAGCACGCGCCGGGACCGCAGGTCGCCCAGGCGCCCCGCCGGTACGAGCACGAGACCGAAGGTGAGGATGTAGCCCGAGACGACGAGCTGCAGTTCGGTGGGTCCCGCGTTGAGGGCCGACTCGATCGACGGGAGGGCGACATTGACCTTCGTGAGATCGAGGATGGTGAGCGCGGCGACCGAGACCGCGACCCAATAGGCGCGCCACCGGTGCTTCGGAGACAGCACGATGTCGCGTGTGGGGGGATGAGCGGCGTTCGACGAGGGCGCGTGATCAGGCATCGGGGCCGACGCTACTCCTGACGTCGGACACCGCGGGTGGGCTTGCGCGAGACGGGCGGCACGGAGACCGGGATCGCGACGCGCGCCGGGTTGCGTGGCGGGCTCGCGTCGAGGGTGGACCGCACGAAGAGCGACGATGCGGCGCCGGCGGGCTCTCTCGGTGTGTCGGCGTCAGTCGACGTCACGGCGCGCGAACACGGCGCGCAGCACGAAGAAGACGATGACGGCCACCACCGCGACAGCGGCGACACGGAACACGAAGGTGATGAGCGAGAACACCACGTTCACGATGATCCACGCGATGATGACGGCAGCGACGACACCGAGGATGGTCCAGAGGGTGCTCTTGCGCATGTCTCCAGCCTAGGCGGACGGCGAGTTCGACGCTCTCACGCGATCGGCAGCGCGGCATCCTGCGAGATCACGCTCGGCCCACGCGGGGTGGCGACGACGCGCAGCTGAGCCGGGAGTTGGTCTTTCATCGACGCCACGTGGCTGATGACGCCGACCGTCCGACCGCCCTGCCGGAGCTCGTCGAGAGTGCGCATCGCGAGGTCGAGGGTCTCGTCGTCGAGCGATCCGAATCCCTCGTCGATGAACAGCGTGTCGAGCCGGATGCCGCCCGCCCGCGCCGTCACGACTTCGGCGAGGCCCAGGGCCAGGGCGAGCGAGGTGAGGAACGTCTCTCCCCCGGAGAGCGAGTGCGGGGGTCGGCATTGGCCGGTGAACGCGTCCATCACCTCGAGGCCGAGGCCGCTGGCGGCGCCCCGTGCCGCGAGCGCATCGGTGTGCTGAAGACGGTAGCGCCCGGACGACATCTGCTCGAGGCGGAGGTTCGCTGCCACGACGATCTCTTCGAGCTCGGCGGCGAGCACGAACGTCTCGAGCGTCATCCGTCGGGTGTTGGGCGCGCGACCCGCGAGGGTGTCGGCGAGGCGCGCGACGACAGCGTGTTCGTCGGCCAGCGTCGCGACCGCCGCGTGCCCCGCGTCGGCGCGATGGGCGAGGCCACGCAGGCGGTCGGCGAGCGCGAGAGCCGAGGCGTGTGCGGCAGCGGCCCGCTGCAAATCGTCGCGAGCAGCGGCGACCGCCGCGCTGAGCGGGCTGATGTCGACGGGCTCGTCAGCGGCGTCGACGAGGAGCAGTTCGAGATCGAGCAGCCGCTGACGGGCGGACGCGACGGCGGCGTCGTGCGCGGCGATCGTCTCGTCGAGTCGGCGCCGTTCGGGAGCCGGACGAAGGGCGGCCACGACGGCGGCGACGGTGTCGAACGGGCTGTCGGCCACGAGGCGCCAGAGAGCCTCGGAAGCCTCCCGTTGGGCCGCCGTCGCGGTGGTGGCATCGGCCCGAGCGCTCGTCAACGCCCTCACCGCGGTGCGGCGAGCATCGAGGTCGGCCTGATGCGCCGCGACCGTCGGGAACGTACCCCGGGCTGCCTCGACGTCGGCGCGCAGCGAGTCGGCCCGCTGGATCGCCAGAGCCGCCTCCTGACGAGCGGTCGCGAGGTCGGCGGCGAGCGCGTCGAGGCGGACGGCGATCGCGGCATCGAGATCGGTCGCGCGGGTGCGATCTGCCTGCACCCGGGCGTACTCGGCCTCGTCGGCCTGTGCCGTGCTCAGCGCCTGCTCCGCTTCCGCGAGGCGAGAGGCCAGGGCCTCGACGCCCTCGCCGCCGGCGCGAGCGGCGGCCAGGGCATAGTCGTCGCGGGCGATCCGGGCCGCGTCCGAGGCGAGACGGTCTTGTTCGACAGCGGTGTTCTTCAGGGTTTCCGCCGCAGCCAGCTGCTCGTCGGTGACCGGGGCATCATCGCCGGTCGCGGGGTGCGGGTGCTCGCGCGAACCGCACACCGCGCACGGCTCTCCGTCGACGAGCTCGTGGGCGAGTTCAGCGGCGGCGCCGGCGAGGCGGCGACGTAGCAGCGCTGTCCACGCGTCCGTCGCGTTGCGCATGTCTTCGCCGCGCACCAACGCCGCCATGTCGGCCTGCTCCCGATGAGCGAGCAGTCGTTCGGCTTCTCGCGCGGCGTCGAGGCGAGACCGCGTCTCGGCGCAGCGCGACGCCGCGGCCTCTCGACGAGCTGTTGCTCCCGCCAGTTCGGCGAGCCGATCGTCGAGCGCCTTCAGGAGACCAGGAACGTCGGCACGCCCCTCCGCGAGGGTGTCGCGCTCGGTCTCGAGGCTCGCGATACGGGTCGCCGCGCGGGCCCGGTCGGTGTCGGCCTCGGCCAGGGCGGTCTCGGCCGCGAGTGCCGCCTCCCCGCGAGCGAGCAGACCGGTGAGCTCGTCGTCACGACGCGTCAGGGCATCGGCGTCAGGGCCCGGTTCTTCACCGACGGCCTCCGCTCGAACGACCGCCGTCGCGAGACGTTCTTCCGCCGCCGCGAGGTCGGCCGTCGTCCGCTTCTCAGCGTCGATGGCGGGGCGCAGGGCTTCAGCCTCGCCCGCGGCCTCCGCCTCCGCGCGGGCCGCGGCGACGCGCTCCGTCTCGGCCTCCAGCGTCGCGAGCTGCTCGCGGACCCTGAGTCGGTCGAGCTGGCGGTCGCGCAGGGTGCGCGCCTCACGCTCCGCCGCGAGAGCGCTGTCGAGCAGCAGGTCGGCGGCATTGCGCTCGCGCTCACGCGTCTCGACGCGGTAGTCGGCTCTCTCGACGGCCCGGACGACGGACGCCAAGCGCTCGCTCACCGACGGTGGCCCTGGGGGCGGCGGGGCGGACGCCTGAGCGACGGCATCAGGGATCGTCGTAACGCTCTCGACGGGCTCCTCACCCGCCCGCTCATCGCCCGCCGAGGGCGGGCCCGGCGAGACCGCGAGATCCGCGTCGAGCTCGCCCGCGAGGCGCTCCGCCTCATCGAGCAGGGTGGAGACTTCCACACCCTCCACGGCCAGACGCTCCTGGGAGCGCTTGCGCCTCTCATCGAGCTGCGCGGCATAGTCCTCGAAGGACCGCGTTCCGAAGAGGGTTCGCAGCAGGCTGAGCCGTTCGTCGTTCTTGGCGAGGAGGAACCGCGCGAAGCGGTTCTGTGCCAGGAGGATCACCTGCAGGAACTGCTGCTGGCTGAGGCCGAGGATCTCGTCGAGCCGAGTGCCGACATCGACGGGACGCGCGGCGACCCCCTCCCAGCCCTCGGTGGTGCGCACCTCGAGCAGCGCGCGGTGCGGCTCTTTCGTCGTGCCACCGCCTCGACGCTTGGGCCGCTCGAACTCCGGCGACCGCGTCACGCGCCAGCTCTCACCCTCGGCGCTGAACTCGAGCGTCACCCGGGTGGGGTCGTCGGGCGTGCAGTGGTCGCTGCGCAGGCGCCGCTCGGCGCCGTCGTAGCGCGGCACACCGCCGTACAGCGCGTAACAGACGCCGTCGAGCACACTCGACTTCCCGGCGCCCGTGCGCCCCGTGATGAGGAAGATGCCGTCGTCGGCGAACGCGTCGAAGTCGACGACCTGCGTGTCGAGGAAGGGGCCGAACCCCTCGAGTTCGAGGCGGTGGAGCTTCACGACCGGGCCTCCGACAGCGCGCGCGCGTCGAGCACCTCGCGGATGAGCTCGCGCTCCGCCTCGGACGCGCCCTCGCCTTCGCGGACGTGGACGAGGAACGCGTCGATCACCTCGGCGTCGTCACGCGCCGCGCGCACCCGCTGGGCGTACCCGACCCCCTCGTCGGGCCGTGTCGCCGCCGGCGCGTGGACCACGGTGGCGCACCACGGGAACCGTGCCTGCAACCGCCGCATCGGGTCGGGCTGCGGTGTGCTGTCGGTGTATTCGGCGCGCACCCAGTGCTCGTCGTGGCCGTCGAAAGCGGGATCGGTCAGCAGGTCGTCGAGCGGCCCGCGGAGCGTCACCAGCGGGCGCGGCACCGGCAGGTCGATCCAGCTCACGGACGAGAGTCCCTCGGCGTCGAGTTCGACGAGCCACGACCCACGCGGCTTCCCTGCTTCGCCGAAGCTGTAGTGCAGTGGCGCGCCCGCGTAGCGCACGCGGTCGGAGAGCTGCTGCCGGCCGTGGATATGGCCGAGGGCGACGTAGTCGGGTCCGTCGAACGCCGGAAGCGGAACGACGTCGAGCCCACCCTGACGGATCTCTCGCTCGACCCCCGGCGTGGACTCGACGCCCGCCGCGAAGCAGTGCGCCGCAACCACCGATCGCCCGCCCCGCTCGGCGAGATCGGCACGCACGAGGTCGAGCGCGTGCTGCATGGTCTGGGCCTGGCTTCGCAGCTCGACCCCCTCCCACGCATGGCGCACGATCGCCGGTTCGAGATACGGGATGCCGTAGACGTGGACAGGACCGTGCTCGTCGTACACCGTCACGGGGACACCGACCGAGAGCGGATCGGTCACGACCGAGATCTCGGAACGCAGGAGCGCGGACTGGAACCCCAGCCGCGCCGCGGAATCGTGGTTGCCGCTGGTGACGACGACTCGGGCGCCGGCATCGGCGAGCGCGCCGAGCGTGCGCGAGAGCAGCGGATAGCAGGCGGCGGCGGGTGTGGCGGAGTCGAAGACGTCGCCCGCGACGACGACGAGGTCGACCTCGTGCTCAGCCACCTGCGCGACGAGGGCGTCGAGCACGCCGCAGAGCGCATCGAGAGTCGAATGCCCGTGGAAGGAGCGCCCGATGTGCCAGTCGGAGGTGTGCAGGATCCGCATGCAGACACGGTACGTCGACCCTCCGACATCGGCTCGCAGCAAACGCCCCGACCGCGGAATCACGGGGCCGACGGCCTTTCGTCCGCACGCGACGACGCCCCGGCCGCGTGGATCGGCCGGGGCGTCGTCGGGGGGGCTCAGGAGGCGTTGACCTCGGCCGCGAGGGCGCGGATGCGGTCGTCGCCGAGCTCGAGTCCGATCTGCGCGAAGCGCTGACGCAGCACCTCGGCGACGCGCTCGTCGCTCTTGCCGCCGACGTCGGCACGGGTCTGTACGACGACTCCGGCGATGCGGGCCTCGTCGTCGGTCTCGTGCGTGTCCATGATCGGCTCCGACTGCTCGTCGGGGCGCGCCGCGCGCTTGCCCTCGTCGTGCAGCGCTCCGCCGACCGAATCAGCGGGCGACGCGCCGCCATCGGGGCCGGTGGAAGGTTGTGGGGCTCGGGTCTCGTCCGACATGTCAGTCCTCCGTGCTCATATCGGGGTCGATGCCCTGGCTGGCGGCATCCCCCTCGATGGGGTCCGAAGGAGCGGCGTCGTTCAGGCGCGACGACCCCTTCGCGTTCTCGTTCTGCTCTGCGGTCTCGCCGTCGGCGACGGCGCCGCTCTCCCACCCACCGGGCGGGTCGGCGTTGATGACACCTTCAGGCAGGTCGCGGTCGTCGGTCATGACTTCCCCTTTCGACGCCTCCAGCATCCCGGCATCGCGGGTCACGCGGGCAGGGGTTGACGCCCGCCGGGGCACTGCGTAGTCAGGTGCGCTGTTTCAGGATGCCGGCACGCTCGGGGTGGGCTTCGAACCACTCCCCCACGTACCAACAGACGGGAAGGATCTCGCGGTCGCCGCTCGCCTCGATGGCATCGACAGCCCGTTCGGTGATGACGGCGGCGTAGCCGTGACCGCGAAAGGTCGGGATGGTGAACGCCCGGGTGAGGGCGATTGTGCGACCGTCGTCGCGATAGTCGAGAACGGAGACCAGATCGTCGCCCCGATGCAGGGTGAAACGGGACGCGGCCTTGTCGTCGGCGAAAAGCAGGTCAGCCATGACGAGAGGCTACGCCGCCCACGAGCAACGGGCGTCGACGGCGCAGAATGCACGGTCCACTCTCACCTTCGCCGCGCCCGACTGAGCAGAATGCGCGAAGCATCGGCATCCGGGGCGATTTGACGTCGCGGGACTTCTTGCGTCATAATCCCCCCATGACTGTCAATGCGCGTTCTCTGTCCGCCCGGGAGGCGAACGGGACTGCCGGCATGATGATGCCCGGCCGCGTTGTCATGTGTTGTCGAATGTGCCGCTAACAGCGACCCTCGCTCCGACGATCTCGAGCTTCTGAACGCCGACATCGTCCACCGGTCGTCTGCGTCGCGCGTCGATCACGCGTGTCCGGACACCGCGCACCGGCCTCTCGGCTCTCACCTCCCGTCGAACCCCGCCTCGTGACGACGCCCGGGTTCACACACCCAAGGACTTCATCCTCATGTCGATCTCCGCTGTTCTCGACCGCCCCACCACCTCCGTCATCCGTCCCGCCGCCGCGAGCCCCGCCGCGCGTCCCGCCGTCGCACCGGCCCCGGCTGCCGCGGCCCCTGCCCCCGCGGCCCCTGCCTCCGCCGCCCCGGCCGCCCGCCCTGCGCTCCCCGCCGGTTCCGCCCCGCGCGGCTTCGCCCTCTACGTCGGCATCGACGAGGCGAAAGCCGCGGCCGCCGGAGTGAGCCTCGGCACGCTCGTCGAGGCACTGCGTCGCACGCTCGGTGAGCTCGCCCCCGCCGCCGAGACGTACGCCACGGTCGCCCTCGCTCCGACCGGAGCCGGTGGCCGCGACGTCGACGTGGTGCGCCTCGCCCTGCACGAGCCGTCCGCCGTCGCCCGCACCAAGGACGAGCCCGCCGAAGAGGACCGCGCGCCCGGCGGTGTGGTCGTCGACATCTCGCGCAAGCGCGTGCTCATCGACGGCGAGTCGGCCGCGTTCACGTTCAAGGAGTTCGAGCTCCTGCAGTACCTCGTGCTGCGCGAGGGTCGCACGATCGAGCGCGCCGAGCTCGTGGCATCCCTCTGGGAGGGCTCGACCGATGACGACGCCCCCGGCGAGCGCACCATCGACGTGCACGTGCGCCGACTGCGCGCCAAGCTCGGCGCCTACGAAGACATCGTGCGCACGGTGCGCGGCGTGGGATACCGCTTCGACCGTCACGCCGACGTCTCGATCCGCTACGGTCACGGCACCCCCTCGCCTGACCGCTTCTGACCGATCACCCCGCACCTCGCGCGTTCCAGCGGGCGCGAAACAGCCCCGGATGCCGCGATGTCGGCGGGGCGACGTAGGGTGTCGGCATGAGATCGACCGGGGTGCGCACACGGCAGACGCCGCGCGAGCTTCCGGTCCCGACCGAGCGTCCGCTCGAGGGCGAGTACCGTCCCGCGCAGCCCGTCGACGTCGGTCGCGCCGTCGCCGCACAACGGCACGGACGCAACGACCCGACCTACTTCTCGTCGATGCCGCTGCGCGACGGCGGTGTCGTCTGGCGCGTCAGCCGCACCCCGCTCGGCGTCGCGACACTCGCCCTGCGCCAGAGCATCGGAGGCGCGGTGCGCGCGGCGGCGTGGGGACCCGGCGCCGAGTGGGCGCTCGACCAGCTGCCGGCACTCTGCGGCAAGCTCGACGACCCCGCCGGATTCGATGCCTCGCGGCATCCGTCGGTCGCCGAGTGGCACCGGCGGCATCCCGACCTCCGCATCGGACGCACCGATCTCGTCTTCGACGCGCTGGTCAGCGCGATCATGGAGCAGAAGGTCACGAGCCTCCAGGCCTTCTCGGCCTGGCGCAGCATCGTCACCTGGTACGGCGAACGCGCCCCCGGTCCCACCCCGCGGCCGCTGTTCGCCCCGCCTGACATCGACGGGTGGCGTCATGTCCCGTCGTGGGCGTGGCATCGCGCGGGACTCGAGCCTCCGCAGTCCCGCACGATCGTCGAGACGGCGCGACGCGGCGAGTCCGTCGTGAGCGCGGCGAGCGCCGCCACCGACGGCGAAGCCCGCGACCGCGTTTTCATCAGCCTGCGCGGGGTCGGGATCTGGACCAGCGCCGAAACCCGCATCCGCGCTTTCGGAGACCCGGATGCCGTGAGCGTGGGCGACTATCACCTCGCGCACCAGGTGGGATACGCCCTCACCGGCCACCGCACCGACGACGACGGCATGCTCGAGCTGCTCGAGCCCTTCGCGGGACACCGCCAGCGCGTGATCCGGCTCATCTACGTCGGCTCGGCGCTCGAACCGCGCCGCGGCCCGCGCCTTCATCCCGAAGACCACCGCGACCGCTGACCACCTCGGCCTCCGCATAGCCGGGAGAAGCGAGCGCGGCGCCCCACCGACATCTGCGGGAGAAGGGTGGGCCGGGCGATGAGAACCGAGGACCCGTCGACATCAGTGACCCCGCGGCGCCCGCCAATACCCGGTGAACGAGATCGCGCGCTTGTCGACGCCGACGCGCACCCACTGCCGGCGCATCGCGGCCACGAGCGACTGCTCGCCCGCCACCCACGCGTAAGCGGGCGTCTCCGCGGCCTCCGCGATCGCCGCGTCGCGAACCGACGTCCCGGGCGTCTCGCGCGGGTCGACGCGGACGACCCATCGCACCTCGACACCCGCGGGAGCGACGAGGTCGCGCACGTCCCCCGCATCGGGGACTTCGATCATCGCGGTGCCGGTGGCGTCGGCGGGGAGGGATGCAAGGATTCCGGAGATCGCGGGGAGCGCCGTCTCGTCGCCCACGAGCGCGTAGGGTCCCGCGAGACCGGCGGCCGGGGTGAAGAGAATGCCCTCGTCGAGGATCGCGACCGCGTCACCCGGGCGGCAGGTCTCCGCCCAGGTCGCCGCGGGTCCCGCGGTCCCTTCGTCCGCGGAGCCGTGCAGCACGAAATCGATGTCGAGTTCCGGGCCGTGCTCGCCCGAGGGGCGGAACCCCGCGACGGTGTAATTGCGCAGGACCGGGCGCTCGGTCTTGGCGATCGCGAGATATCGGAAGTACGCGAGGGCGTCGAGCCTGTTCGGCAGGCGCGAGAGCGAGCCCTCGGACACGGGGAGGAACAGTCGGAACCACTGGTCCCGCCCCAGCGGCGAGAAGCGCGCGAGATCGTCGCCGATCACCGTCACGCGGGCGAACGAGGGCGAAAGCCGTCGCCGCTCCCGCACGCGGAGGGTGAGCAGTTCGCTCTTGTCGGGCTTCTGCCGCGTCTGCGCGGCGTTCGTGCGTGCCATGGTCTTCTTTCACGGGTCGGGGCGGAGAGGCGGGAGGGGGCAGCCCCTAGGCTGGGCGCATGACGCAGACGGGAACGGGTTGGCCGCGCGGACGCACGTATTGGGTCCTCGGCAGCGTGGTGCTGTTCATCGTCGGCATCCTGTTCGGCCTGGTGTGGCAGAACGTGTGGCTCGGCCTGATCCTGGCCGCCGCCGCGTCGGTGGGATGGCTCATCGCGTACGAGTCGAGCCGCGGGCGCAACGTCGGCGTGAACGACGAGGACAACGGCATCCAGCTGTGACGTCGACTCATCGGTAGTACACCGCGAGGGGATACGCGCCGTCTCGGCGCACTTCCACGGGGGTGCCGAAGACGTCCTCGAGCGTCGAGGAGGTCATGAGGTCGTCGGGCGTGCCGACGTGCACGACCCTCCCCTCGGACAGCGCGACGATGCGGTCGGCATAGGCCGCCGCGAAGTTGATGTCGTGCACCACGATCACGATGGTCTTGCCGAGCTCGTCGGCAGCCCGCCGGAGCTGGCCCATCATCGCGACGGCGTGCTTCATGTCGAGGTTGTTCAGCGGCTCGTCGAGGAGGATGTAGTCGGTGTCCTGCGCGAGCACCATCGCGACGTAGGCCCGTTGGCGCTGTCCGCCTGAGAGCTGGTCGAGGTACCGACCCGACAGCTCGGTCAGGTCGAGGAAGGCGATGGCCTCGTCGATCCTCGCGTGGTCGTCGGCGGTGAGACGGCCTTGCGAGTGCGGGAAGCGCCCGAAGCCGACGAGTTCGCGAACGGTGAGGCGGGTGACGAAGTGATTCTCCTGGCGGAGGATCGACACGATCTTCGCGAGCGCGCGTCCGGGGGTCGTCGTGACGTCGTGACCCGCGATGGTGACGCGACCGCTCGTCGCCGTCGCCAGGCGCCCGACGATCGTGAGGAGGGTCGACTTGCCCGCACCGTTCGGGCCGACGAGCGCCGTCACCCCTCCGGCCGGGATGTCGAGGGTCACGGGACCGAGCACGGTGAGGTCGCCGTAGGTCATGGTGACATCGGTGAGCGAGATCACAGGCTGCCCTTTCGAAGCAGGTAGACGAGGAAGAACAGGCCGCCGACGAACTCGATGATGATCGAGAGCATCCCGGCGGCGTAGAACACGTGCCGCAGCACGAAGTAGCCGCCGAGCAGGGTCGCAATGCCGAGCAGCACGGCGAATGGCAGCACCACGCGGTGCTGCGCCGAGCCCGCGAGCTGGTACGCGAGGGTCGCGACGATGAAGCCGAAGAACGTCATCGGACCCACCATCGTCGTCGACACCGAGATGAGCACGGCCACGAGCACGAGCATCCCGACGACCTCGCGCCGGTAGGTGAGTCCCAGATTGACGGATGCCTCGCGGCCGAGCGCCAGCACGTCGAGGCGGTGTCGCGCGCGCCAGACGAGCACGAGCACCACGGCGACGACGAGGGCGCCCCACGGCAGGTAGTCGGCATCCGAGTTCGACAGGTTGCCGAAGAGGCGGGCCGACAGGATGTCGAAATCACTCGGGGTGAGCAGCCGCTGCATGACCGTCGAGAGCGAGCCGAAGCCGACCCCCAACACCACGCCGACCAGCAGCATGATGTGGAGGTTGCCGCGGCGGCCGGCGAACAGCCAGCCGTAGAGCAACGTGGCGAACCCGACCATAAGCACGCTCTGGACCACGACCTTGAGCAGGCCGTCGGTCGCCGAAAGCGCGGCACTGCCGAAGAAGAACACCAGCGCGGTCTGCATCACGACGTAGAGCGCGTCGAACCCCATGATCGACGGGGTCAGGATGCGGTTCGCCGTGGCCGTGTGGAACAGCACCGTCGCGACCGCCTGGCAACAGGCGACGAGGGCGATGGTCGCGACGCTCACGACGCGCAGGTTGACGGCGAGCCAGAAGGCACGCGAACCGGGCTCGCCCGGCACGTTCCAGGTCAGCACGCCCACGGCCGCGACCACGACAATGAGGGCCAGGATGCCGAAGCGCACGGCGATCCGCGGACGGCCGAGCCGGATCGCCGGGGCGGGGCGGGTCAGCGCCTCAGCCACGGGCACGCATCCTCAAGAGCAGGGTGATGAACACCGCGGAGCCGACGACCCCGAGGATCATCGAGACGGGGACCTCGAACGGCATCCGGATCACCCGTCCGACGATGTCGCACACGACGACGATGGCCACGCCGCCGAGGCACACCCAGGGCAGGTTGGCGCGGGCGTTGTCGCCGCGCCACATCGACACGAGGTTCGGCACGACCAGTCCGAGGAACGGCAGGAAGCCGACGACCACGGTCGTGACGCCCGTGGCGACGGCGACGAGACCGGTGCCGATGAGCATCACGCGCGTGTGATCGAGGCCGACGGAGGTCGCGATGTCGCGACCGAGGCCGGCGACCGTGATGCGGTCGGCGTAGAGGAAGACGAGGAAGACCACGATCGCCACGACCCAGAGCACCTCGTACCGCCCGCGGACGATCGAGGTGAAGCTGCCCATGAACCACGTCCCGAGCATCTGGAGGGAGTTCGTCGACACGGCGAGATAGGTCGTGAACGCCGAGACCACCGCACCGAGCATGATCCCGATGAGCGGTACGACGAGAGAGGACCGCAACGAGATCCGGCGCAGGATGCCGATGAAGATCATGGTCCCGACGAACGCCGCGACGGATGCCACGACCATGCGCACGAGCAGAGGTGCGGCCGGTGCGAGGAGGACCGTGACGAGCAGGCCGAGGGCGGCCCATTCGGAGGTGCCGGTGGTGGACGGCTCGACGAAGCGGTTCTGCGTGAGCAGCTGCATGATCAGGCCCGAGACGGCCATCGCGCAGCCGGCGAGGACGAGCGCGAGCGTACGCGGCACGCGCGAGATGAAGAACATCTCCGCGCCGAAGGAGTCGGCCGCCAGGTCGTAGGCCCCGACGAAGAGCGATGCGACAACGAGCGCGGCGACACCCGCGGTGGCCGCGGGCAGCGCGAGGCGCCGGGCGAGCATTCGAGGGGGGTGAGCGGTGACGATCATGGTGAGGGTGGGGGCCCGGCATCCGGACCCCCACCGGGATCAGGAGGCGAACGCCTCGGCGGCCGAACGGTAGAGCTTCGTGTACGCCTGGATGCCCTCGTCGAGGTAGAAGCTGCCGTCGAGATAGACGATCTGATTCTTCTGCACCGCGGGGACGTTCTTCAGCGCCTCCGCGTTCTCGACCAGTTCCTTGGCCGACACGTAGCCGTCTTCGCCGAACATCGCGTCGCGATCGAGCACGAACAGCCACTCGGGGTTCGCCGCGGCGATCGCCTCGACGCTGATGTCGTCGCCGTGCGACGCGTCCTCGGCCGCGCGGTCGAGAGCGGGCGTCAGGCCCAGCGTCGGGAAGAGGTGGCCGACACCGCGGCCCTCTCCGGGAGCGGCGTACGAGATCTTGCCTCCGGAGGTGATCAGGCCCATCACCGTCTGCGACGGGTCGTAGGCGGCCTTCGCGGCGGCGATCGCGGCATCCAGGTCGGCGTTCAGCTTCTCCGCCTCGTCGTTCTTGTCGAAGACCTGGCCGAGGATCGCCGTCTGGCGCTTGAGCTCGGACGTGTGCTCCTCGCCGTCGCGGGGGCTCGTCTCGATCGTGGCGGGCTGGATCTCTTTCAACTGGTCGTAGATCTCGCGGAAGCGGTATCCGCCGACGATGAGATCGGGGTCGGCGGCGAGGATGTTCTCGATGTTCGGCTCGCGGTGCAGGCCGGCATCGAGCACCTCGTCGCCGCCCGAGAGCGAGGGCCAGAGGTCGTACATGAGGGGCTTGGGGGCAGCGACGAGCTGCACGCCCCACTCGCTGAGCGTCTCGAACGTCGTGTTGTCGAGGGCGACGACCCGCTCCGGGGCCACCGGAACCTCGATCGAGCCGTGGTTGTCTTCGACCGTGACGGTGGTCGCGGCGGCCCGCTCGGCGGGAGCGGCCGCTCCCGAGGCGCAGCCGGTGAGGGCCAGAGCCGCCGCGAGGGACGCGGCGGCGAGGGGACGGATCAGACGGGTACTCATGCGGGATCTCTCCAGTGCTGTATGTGCGGTGGGGACCGGCCACACTCCGGGGCCGGTCGCGAAGTTAGGTTAGCCTTAGCTTTGTGAAGATGTCGAACCCGGCCCTGGGGGCCCGCCTCGAACCCCGCCGTCACGAGCTGGTCTTCCGCTCCGCGAGGCTCGCCGCCCGAACCTTCCTGACTCCGTCGTACGTCCGGCTGCGGTTCGAGGGGGCCAACCTCCGGGGTTTCGACTCGCCCGGCGCCGACGATCACATCCGCGTGTTCTTCCCCTCAGAACCAGCGGGCGATGTCCGATCCGCACCGAGCCGCGAGTACACCCCGGTGAGCTGGGATGCCGAGAGCGGCTGGCTCGACATCGACGTCGCGTTGCACGGCGACGGGGTCGGCAGTCGCTGGGCCGAGAGGGCTCCCCTCGGCGCGCCCGTCGGCGTCGGAGGGCCACGCGGGTCGATGGTGCTCGTCGGACGCCCGGACGCGTGGCTCCTGGCGGGCGACGAGACGGCCGTTCCCGCGATCCGCCGATTCGCCGCGGCGATGGACGACGACGCCGTCGGTCGCATCGCGATCGAGGTTCCGGATGCCGCGCACGACCTCCCCGTCGCCGCTCCGCCGGGCGTGCAGGTGATTCAGGTGCACCGGGGCGACCGACGGGCCGGCGAAGAACTCGCGGACTGGCTCGACGCGCTCGACGTCGAGGAGCAGCCGGAGGGATGCGTCTTCGGGTTCGTCGCCGCGGAGCAGTCGATCGTCCGGGCCGGACGGGCTCTGCTGCTCGATCGGTGGTCGGGCGACCCCGCCGCCACCGTCGTCAAGGGCTACTGGAAGCGCGGAACGGCCGAGTACCACGCGCCGCACTGACGCCACGGTGGCGAGCATCCCGCAAGGCGGTACCCCACCGCGTTTCCTGCCCGCAGAACGACGGGCAGGTCCTGACCGGGCGCTGCCTCACTCGCGCTCGACGCCCGCCGCGAACGCGAGTACGCGTGCCCGCAGGAACGGGGTCGCGTAGACCGCCGATGCGCCGGGAGCGGGGGCTGCCGTGGCCGTCGCCGTCGCGTCGCTGAGGGCTCCGCGGACGAGCGACACCTCGGCCCCCGCGTCGGAGAGTGCCTCGACCGCGCGAACCGCGTACTCGTCGCCGACGGCGATGCGCTGCTGAACAGCCGCCGTCGGGTCGACGCCCTCGGGAACGCGCACTGCCTGCTGCGTGGCGAGCGGCGGAACGGTACGGCTGAAGGCCGTTGCGGCGAGGGCGAGACCGAGCCACGTGTCGCCGTCGGCGATCGACTCGAGATCGTCGCGGGCGGCGTCGAAAGCCGCGAGCCGCACAGCCGGCAGGTCGCCCGCACGCACGGGCGCGTCGCCCGCACGCGACTCGTACGCATCGGTGGCCGCGATCGCCGCCCGCCGCAACAGCGAGCCGAGGCCGTCGAGGTCGGCGTCGCGCGAGATCGACCCCGCCCCGGCGCCGAGCGCATCGCGCAGGACTTCGCTCTCTTGCGCGCGGGCGAGCGCCGAAGCCGCGAGCGCCGCGGCGGTCGGCGCCGCTTCTTCTCCCGCGGCGAGCGCGGTCGCCGCGTAGGCGGCGAGCGCGTAGGCATCGGCGGCGGCTCCGACGACCTCGAGCGAGAGATCGGCGGCGTCGAGCGTTCCGGGAGGATTCTGCGACGCCTGGGCCAGCAGGTCTTCCGCCGCCGCGCGCGTGGCACCGACCGACGCCGCGTCGACCTCCGGTGCCCCGGCGACCGCGGCGACGTCAGCCGCGGCCGCGGCGGCAGCGAATGCTCCGCCGTCGTCGCCGGCATCGCGCAGTGTCCGGGCGCGATCCGCGGCGGCGCGGGAGCGCTCGGCCAGGGACGCGTCGGTCGCCGTCTCGAGCGACGATTCCGTGCGGGCCAGGGCGCTGTCGATGGCGACGTCGAATGCATCGTCGCCGGGCTCGGCCGGCCCCTCGGTCGCGGTCGGCAGCGGGGTCGGCGAGGCGGCGGGCGTGGGGAACGCTGACTCGGGCAGGTCTTCGCCCGTCATGATCGCGTACGCACTGGCCAGGTCGGCGACCTCGGTGATGGTCATGCCGCCGGTCGCCGCGACCTGATCGAGGTCGACCGATCGACCGTCGGCATCCGCGGCGATCCGTTGTCCGGCCGGCACGAGGATCGTGTCGATGCCGCCCGCCTCGATCGCCGCCGCCACCTGCTCAGGCAGGCCCGCAACGGGGCTCACGGTTCCGAAGGGGGTCACGCCGCCCGCGAGGGCGACACCGGGCTGGATCTCGGTGCCGTAGTAGAGCGCGAGCACGCCGACCGCGGTCACGGCCCCGGCGGCGGGGGTGTTGATGCGCGCGTCGAAGCCGAAGGTGTACCCCGTGTCGGGACGCGCCCCAGTGAGGAGCGTGGCCGCGGTGACCGCCGTCCACGTCGCGGACTGCGTGACCGGGGCGACGCCGCTGACGTCGTTCTCGGTGATGTCGATGCTGAGGTCGCCGCCGTCGGCCGCCTCGGCGGTGATCCGTTGCGACGCCACGCCCCCCTTGCCGCCGCTGACATAGAGCACCGGAACCGTGAGCTCACTGCCTTCGAAGTGCCCGTCGGGCTTGCCGCCGAAACCGAGTGAGAACCCGAGGTCGCACCCCGCGAGCACGAGAGTGCACGCAAGGGCCAGGGCCGTCACCGCCGCCGCGCGGGCTCTCACGCGTCGGCCTCGCTGACGTAGAGCGCGCAGGTCGTGTCGTAGTAGTCGGCCGTCTCACCCGCCGGGCGCAGCCCGATGCGCTGCGCGACGGCGCCGGAAGCCGTGTTCGCCGGATTCGTGACCGCCACGATCGTGCGGATGCCGTTCTCGTGCGCGAGCGCGAGGACCGCGGCCGCGGCCTCGGTGGCGTACCCGGACCCCCACGCGTCGGGGTGGAAGTGCCAGCCGATCTCGATGTCTTCGGGTCGCCCGTCGCCCGCGCCCACCGACCAGGGAATGTGCTTCAGCAGCACCGATCCCAGCCGGCGGCCGTCGCGCGTCTCGACGGCTCGGACCCCCAGGATGCCGTCGGCCAGGCTCGTCCAGCGGTCGAGGGTCGCGTCGACCTCGGCCGGATCGGTCATCACCTGGCCGTTGCCGAGGTACTGCCGGACTTCCGCTCGCCGGTACATGTCGAAGAGGAACGCCCGGTCGTCGTCGGACCGCGTCCACTCGCGCAGGACGAGGCGCTCGGTGTCGAGGCGGGTACGCCGCATGGGTACGTGCGGGATGCCGTCCTCGGCGAAGGGCTCCCCCGACACGACGAAGCCGAACCGGCCGTACCAGGACGCCAGATGGGCCTGGGCATCGAGAAGGATCGGGATGCCGGGGGCCTCGGCATCCAGAATCTCGACGGCCTCGCGCATCAGGTCGGCAGCGAGGCCACGGCCACGGGCTGCGGCAGCGGTGGCGACGCGGCCGATGCGCGTGTTCGTCGGCTCGCGCAGGAGGCGGAGGGTCGCGAGCACCTCGTCGCCCTCGCTGACCCACATCAGCTCGGCACCCGGCTCGATGTCACGACCGTCGATCTCGGGGTAGGCCGCTTCTTGCTCGACGACGAACACCGTCACGCGCAGCCAGAGAAGGCGATAGAGGGTGCGGGGGTCGATCTCGGCGACGGGCGCCCGGTGCAGGGTGACGGCCATCCTTCGACCGTACCCCGGGGTGCCGACATCACTGACGCGGGCGCTGCCGACTCCGATGAGGCGTGGACGATGTCGGAGGAGAGCGCTAGCCTCCGGTCATGTCCTTCCAGGCGTATCTCGACAACATCGAAACCAAGACCGGGCTCACCCCGCGACAGTTCATCGCGCTGGCAGAAGAGCGCGGGTTCGGCCCGGGAGCCAAGGCGACCCCGATCCTGCAATGGCTGAAGGACGACTACGACCTCGGCCGCGGGCACGGAATGGCGCTCGTGCACGTGATCACCAAGGGACCGGATATCAGCGACAAGCACGTCGGCCAACCCGGCGCCCACGGCGACAAGAGCGACACCCTCTGGCTCGACGGAGCGGCGACAAACCCGCATCCCTGAGCCGCGAAGGTCACCCCGTGCCGAAGCGTCGCGACGCGGCGACCTGCTCGGCGACGCGACGGAGGGCGAGGATCAGCGGCTCGACGAGGGCCGTGCCGAGCACCACGTACCGTACCGCGTCTTCGATCGACGTCGCGGGCGTCGCGGCGAGTTCCGCGTCGGCGATCGCGGACAGGTGCTCGAGGTACGCGGCCATCACGGGCTCGGGCACCGTGAACCCCGCGCGCTCGAGCGTCGCGAGGGCATGAGCGACCGCGGCGAGCTGATCGGGGAAGCACTTCTCGGGGGCTCCCCCCATCCTTTCGAGCAGGGCCGTGGCCTCGGTCAGATCCGGCTCGCCGGCGATGACGGGCGTGACGGCAGCGTTCGCCGCACCGAGAAGGTCGTAGGGGTTCTCGGGCGGCTCCTCGAGCACGCCGACGACCTTGCGCACGCCCGCGATCCCGACGCCGGCGTCGACGAGCGCGCGGATGACCCCGAGGCGCTGCACGTGCGCGGTGCCGTAGGACGCCTGCGTGGGCGAAGAGCGCTCCCCCTCGGGCAGGAGCTTCTCGCGCAGGTAGTACTTGATCGTCGCGACGGGGACGCCGCTCGCCGTCGACAGTTCCGAAATCCGCACGCCGACCCCCTTGACTCGATAGTCCTACTATCTAACACTGGATAGCAACACTATCGAGTGAGGACGAGCCCATGGCATCCATCAATCAGGGTCGCATGACCCACCGTCACGAAGGCGAACTCGTCGTCTTCCACATCGGAATGACCGTGAACAAGTGGTGGCGGCCCGATCAGTGGATGCCACTGATGGGCGACATGCCCCGGATGCTGCGCGAGCTCAGCGTGGACCCCGACTCGGGGCTGCTCGGCTTCACGATGCTTCTCGGGTCGCGCGGGCCCTACCTCGTGCAGTACTGGTCGTCGCTCGAGAAGCTGTACGCGTACGCCTCCGCCCCCGAGCACGAGCACCGCCCCGCGTGGACCCGTTTTAACCGACGTGCGCGGAAGACTCCGGGCGCGGTCGGCATCTGGCACGAGACGCACGTCGTCGAGCGCGCCGAGACGATCTACGTCGCGACGCCCCCGATGGGATTGCCGAAGGCCACCGAACTCGTGCCGATCGCGTCCCGCCATGACCGCGCTCGGGCGCGCGTGGCGGACGGGCGGACCCGGGGTCCCGCCCCGGTGAGCTGAGGGCCAGACTGGACCCATGGCCTCGATCCTCACGACCGCGCACGACCTGCACGCCGCCCTCGCCGCCGGGACCTTCCCCGACGGCGGGCGCGTGCGCGTCCTCGACGTCCGCTGGCGCCTCGACCGCCCCGACGGGCGCCCCGAGTACCGCGCCGGCCACATCCCCGGCGCGCAGTACGTCGACCTCGACCACGATCTCGCCGCCCATGGCGCGCCGACCGAGGGCCGGCATCCGCTCCCTCCGATCGAGACGCTGCAGGCCGCCGCGCGACGCTGGGGCATCGACGCGGGCGACACCGTCGTGGTCTACGACGACCTGAAGAACATGTCGAGCGCGCGAGCGTGGTGGCTGCTGCGGTACGCGGGGCTCGCCGACGTCCGCCTGCTCGACGGTGCGCTGTCAGCCTGGACCGACGCGGGATTCGAGCGGGAGGAGGGGGATGCCGAGCCCCCGACGCCCGGGACGGTCGACCTCGCGTACGGGTCTCTGCCCACGCTCGAGCTCGACGAGGTGGGGTCGTTCGCCGAGTCCGAGCTGCTGCTCGACGCCCGCGCCGGCGAGCGGTACCGCGGTGAGGTCGAGCCGATCGACCCGCGTGCGGGTCACGTTCCCGGTGCGATCAGCGCTCCGACGACCGAGAACGTCGGCGGCGACGGACGCTTCCTCGAACCGGACGAGCTGCGTTCTCGCTTCCGGATGCTGGGGGCCGAGGACGGCATGACCGTGGGCGTCTACTGCGGCTCCGGGGTGACGGCGGCGCATCAGGCCGTCGCACTGACGCTCGCGGGATTCGAGCCGCGCGTGTTCCCGGGGTCGTGGAGCCAGTGGTCGAACCACGAGGAGCTGCCCGTGGCGACCGGGCCGGAGCGGCGGTAGCGCTCCCCGATCCCTTCGTCAGGCGCCGCCCGACGACCAGAGGTCGCTCACCGGGATCTCGCGCCCCAGCACGTTCTCGGCCGCACGGTGCCCCGAGAGCATCGCACCGGGAACGGTCGCCGGGTCGTCGCCCCACGTCGCCTCGCCCGCGAGATGCAGCACCCCGCCCACCGGGACGGCCAGCTGGTCGTGGTCGGGACCGACCGAGCCAGGAAGCATGTACGCGTACGAACCGCGCGCGAACGGATCGTCCTGCCAGCGCGTCACGACCGCGCTCTCGGGTTCGGGGACGTCGTTCCCGTAGAGCCGCCGCAACTGCGCCACCGTCGAGGCGACGATCTCCTCGTCCGACCACTCGCGGGTCGCGACGGCCGCCGGACCGGCGGCGAAGGTCAGCAGGGCGGGCTCGTCGTGGATCCGGCCGAGGTCGTACCACGAGTGCCACCACTCCCCCTCGGCACCGAGCTGACGGATGCCGTAGACCCCGGCATCCCAGAATCTCTCGGGGAAGCGCAGCACGACCTTCTCGAAGGCGTTCATCCGCAGCAGTCCGAGGGCGCGGCGATGCGCCGCGGGCAGCTCGGGCTCGATCGAGAGGTCGCCGGACTGCAGAACACCTACGGGAACGGTGACGATCGCGTTGTCGGCCGAGAACGAGCCGCGGTCGGTGTCGACCGTGACGCCCTCGGGCGACCAGTGAACCCCCGACACGACATGCGAGAGGCGCACGTCGACCCCGTCGGCGAAGTTGCGGGCGAGCTCGTCGTATCCGCGGGGGAAGACCACCTCGTCGCCGTTGACGGTGTCGTCGTCGAGGCCGTGCGCCCCGAGCCCCGTCATCGCGACGCCGTACTGCTCCTGGGCGCGACGGTCGTTGTACTCGCGCACGCGCGTCTTGCGCTCGTCGTCCCAGTCCTGCTGGGCCAGCGCACGCTCGACGACGTCGGCGTACGTGGCGTCCGGAGCGGAATCGGCGATGACATCGACGAGGGCCGCGTTCAGGGAGCGAATGTCGGCGGCGTACTGCTCGACCGCTTCGGCAGACAGACGGCCGCCGTTCTCATCGAAGTACGTCAGCGGACGACCGGCCGGCTGGTAGCCGCCGACCGTGAACTCGACCATCGGCATCCCGAAGGCGCGCGCCCCCTCGGCGACCGGGCTGTCGTCGATGCCGTGGATCCACGACGCTCCGCGGTCGGTGACGTGTCCGCCGGAGCGGTCGGTGTGGGTCCGGCCGCCGATCCGGTCGCGCGCTTCGAGCACGATGACGCGGCGTCCGGCACGCGTGAGCAAGCGCGCCGCGGCGAGACCCGACACACCTGCCCCCACGACAATCGTGTCGACGGTCTCCACGGATGCCTCCCCAGCGTCGGACACGCCCCCGACCGGGGCCGCGTCGCCTTTCCGGAGAACGTACTGTGTCCCGCCCGCCGGCGGCAGTCACCACGACGTACGGTGCCGCGCGCCTGTTTCGACGGCGCGTATAGGCGGGTGCCCGGCTCAGCCGACCGGCGCCTCCTCGTCGAGGGGGCGCGGGGTGACGCCCTTCCGGCCGTAGCGCCACCAGAAGTACAGGTAGCAGAGGCCGACGAACGGGATGCCGAAGTACAGGGCCGGAGCCTGCTCGGGGTCGAAGGCGATCGCGACGATCGAGGCGGTCAGCAGGACGAACGCGAGGATCGGCACCACCGGATAGAAAGGCGTGCGGTAGACGAGCGTCGCGACGTCGCCCCCGCCTCGGACGAACGCGCGCCGGTGGAAGAACTGTGCGGCGACGATCGACATCCACACCGCGACCGCGGCGAAGCCGGCGATCGAGACCAACACGAGATAGACGGTCTCGGCGGCGATGACACTCGAGATGAGCGAGACGAGACCGATCGCCAGGCTCACCAGGAGGGCGATCATCGGGATGCCACGGCGGGTGAGCCGCGTGAACGCGCGTGGCGCGTAGCCCTCTTCGGCGAGAGAGAACAGCATCCGCGCACACGAGTACAGGCCGCTGTTCCCCACCGAGAGCAGGGCCGTGATGACGACGAAGTTCATGATGTCGGCCGCGTACGGCACGCCGACGTACTCAAAGACGTCGACGAAGGGGCTGGAGCTGAGCCCCGCCTGCTCGTAGGGAAGGAGCGCGGCGATCACCGTGATCGAGCAGACGAACAGCACGAGCAGCCGCAGCACGGTCGACCGCAGCGCGCGCGGGATGTTACGTCCGGGATCCTTCGTCTCGCCCGCGGCGACGCCCACGAGCTCCGCGCCGCTGAACGCGTAGAAAACGGCGAGAGACGTGATGAGCACGCCGCCCAGTCCCGCCGGCAGCAGACCGTCGGGCGTCTCGAAGTTGCTCAGCAGCACCGCCTCGTGCGGGCTGGTGGACAGCGGGGTGAACCCGAAGATCGCCATGGTCCCCAGCACGATGAGCGCGAGGATCGCGATGACCTTGATCGCCGCGAACCAGAACTCCGTCTCCCCGAACACGCGCGCCGAGATCGCGTTGAGGGTGAACAGGATGCCGGCGAACACCAGACACCACACCCACACGTCGACGTTCGGGAACCACCGCTGCATGAGGATTCCGGATGCCGTGAACTCCGACCCGAGGGCGACCACCCAGCAGAGCCAGTAGAGCCATGCCGTGACGAAACCTGTCGCCGGGCCCATCGTGCGCGCCGCGTAGATGTGGATCGACCCCGAGACGGGGTAGACGACGGCGAGTTCGCCGAGGCACACCATGACGAGCCACACCACGAAGGCTCCGAGCAGGTAGGCGAGCACGGCCCCGAGGGGTCCCGCCTGGTGGATCGTGTAGCCGGAGCTGAGGAACAGGCCCGACCCGATCACGCCGCCGAGGGCGATCATCACGAGGTGGCGGGCGCTCATCGCGCGGCGCAACTGCCGTTGCGGGGCGGGCTGCGCCGTGGAGGGATCCGAGGGGCGGTTCATGGATGTGCTCGCATTCGTGCTCGGAGCGGATGCCGCCGATACTCGCGGACGCCGCGAGCCAGAGTAATCGATCGGACGTTCGTCGCCTCTCCCGGGCGTCCCGACGCGCGGACGCGTGACGCGGGAAGTCGTCGTTCGCGACGCCTGGCTACGCTGTGACGATGACCCCCGCCGATCGAGGAGCCGCCGTCGCCGACGACGAGGCGACGTCGACCGTCATCCGGGCCTTCGACGTCATCGCGAGCCTCGCGCTCCTCACGCGCGAGGGCCAGGGCGCTTCCGCGACGGACGTGGCCCGGGCGCTGGGACGAGAACGATCGCACGTCTCGCGCACCCTCGCCGCTCTCGCGGACCAGGACGTCGTCGCTCGCGACAGCGGGCGCCGCTACCGGCTGTCGTGGGCGTGGTACACCGCCGCCGAAGACCTCGTCGACCGACGTCTGCGTCTCGAAGGGCTCAGCGTGCTCGACGAGCTCGCCGCGACCACGGGGGAAGCCGTCTTCCTCGGCGTTCTGCGCGGAGATACGACCGTCACGATCGTCGAGAGCGTGCCGGCGGTGTCGCGCATGATCGGCACCTGGGTGGGCCGCGCCTACCCCGCGTTCTGCAGCGACGCGGGCCAGGCGGTGCTGTGGGACGCCCCCGACGACGAGGTTCGGGCGGTCTTCGCCACCACCGCCTTCGAGAGCGAAGGCCCTCGGGCGCCGCGCTCCGTCGACGATTTCCTGACCCGGCTGCACGCCGCCCGCGATCGCGGATACACGATCGTCGACGAGGAAGCCGAGGCCGGCCTCTACTCGGTGGCCGCTCCGGTGTGGGACTTCCGCGGCGAGGTCGTCGCTGCGGTCCAGGTCGTCGGAGAGCGGGCGGCACTGCAACCGCGCACGGCGGCGCTCGCCGATGCCTGTCTCACCGCGGCCGCCACGTTGTCGACGCGCTTGGGGCACGGCATCCACTGACGCTCAGGCCTGGGCGAGAGTGCTCAAGCGCTCCGCGCTGTCGGCGAGCAGGGCCTCGATCCGATCGTCACGACCGTTTCCGGCGGCCGAACCGCTGAGCGACACCGCCGCGACGATGCCATGCCGACCCCGGACGGGCAGGGCGTACTCGTCGACTCCCGCCACGTACTCTTCGTGCGCGACCACCAGTCCGCGCGCCCGGTCTCGTCGCTGCAGGGCATCGACGGCGGCGACTGTGCGAGCCGCGCCGGGCCCACCGACGCCGACGAACTGCGCCTCGCCGAGCAAGGTGTCGAGGTCGGCGAGCGAGTGATCCCAGAGCAGCGCCCGTCCGGCGCCCGTGCACCAGATCGGGGTGACCGCCGCGGGACGGAGGGTGCCTTCGCCGGCGGCATCCGCCCCCTCGACACGGAGCAGCAGCGCACGCGGCCCATCGGCGGCGACGACCCGCGCCGTCATGCCGAGCTGTGCCGCCATGCCCCGGAGGTGGACGCGGGCGGCGCGCAGCCACGGTTCGTGCCGCGCCCCCGCCGCGACGAAGTACGCCCGCCCCGCGCGAAGCGCCGAGGACTCGTCGCGTTCGACGAAGTCGAGGCGGCGCAGGTCCTGTGTGACGCGGGAGGCGCGACTGCGTTCGACGCCCGCGGCCTCGGCCAGGCGCGACAGTGCCCAGCCGGGTCGACCCGATCGCTCCCGCTCGACCGCGGTGTGCAGCAGGGCGAGTCCCTGTGTCAGCGAGGCGGGCGGGTTCATCAGCGTCCTTCGTGTGCGGGAGCCGCCGGCGCCTCCTCGTCGACGACGGCGGCGGGCGCGGCTCCTCGACGACCGTACCGCCACCAGAAGAACAGGTAGCACGCGACGACGAACGGGATGCCGAAGTACAGCGCCGCGACCTGGTTCGGATCGAAGGCGATCGCGACGATCGAGACGCCGAGCAGCACGAACGCGAGGATCGGCACGACGGGGTAGAACGGCGTGCGGTAGGCGAGCGTCCTCACGTCCCCACCCCCGCGGACGA
The DNA here is from genome assembly GCF_048381605.1 of Microbacterium sp. S1037. NCBI lineage: Bacteria > Bacillati > Actinomycetota > Actinomycetes > Micrococcales > Microbacteriaceae > Microbacterium > Microbacterium sp. S1037. The sequence continues at coordinate 107,647 of NZ_JBLWIG010000003.1, read as the reverse complement.
AGGCCCGTCGGTGGAAGAACTGTGCCGCGACGATCGACATCCACACCGCGACGACGGCGAAACCGGCGATCGAGACCAGCACGAGGTAGACGGTCTCGGCGGCGATCACGCTCGACACCAGGGAGACGAGTCCCACGGCCATGCTGACGCGGAGGGCGACGATCGGGATGCCGCGGGAGGTGAGCTTCGTGAACGCGCGCGGTGCGTGCCCTTCTTCGGCGAGCGAGAACAGCATCCGCGCGCACGAGAAGAGGCCGCTGTTACCCGCCGAGAGCAGCGCGGTGATGATGACGAAGTTCATGATGTCGCCAGCGAAGGGCACCCCGACGTACTCGAAGACGTCGACGAAGGGGCTCGACGTCAGGCCCGCCTGCTCGTAGGGCAGGATCGCGGCGATGACGGTGATGGAGCCAACGAAGAGCACGAGAAGGCGCAGCACGGTGGAACGCAGGGCCTTCGGGATGTTCCGGGCGGGGTCCTTCGTCTCACCTGCGGCGACACCGATGAGCTCCGAGCCGCTGAACGCGTAGAAGACGGCGAGAGAGGTCATGAGGACGCCGGCGATACCGGTGGGGAAGAGCCCGTCCGGCGTCGAGAAGTTGCTGAACAGGACGGCCCCGGGGTGCTCGGACGACAGCGGGGTGAAGCCGAAGATCGCGGCACCGCCGAGCACGATGAGCGCGACGATTGCGACCACCTTGATGAGCGAGAACCAGAACTCCGTCTCCCCGAACACGCGCGCCGAGATCGCATTGAGGGTGAACAGGATGCCGGCGAAGATCAGGCACCACACCCACACCTCGACGCCGGGGAACCACCTCTGCATCAGGATCCCGGCCGCGGTGAACTCGGAGCCCAGGGCGACGACCCAGCAGAGCCAGTAGAGCCATGCCGTGGTGAAGCCGGTCGCGGGGCTGATCGCGCGGGCCGCGTAGATGTGGAAGGCACCCGACACGGGATAGGCCACGGCGAGCTCTCCGAGGCACGACATGACGAGGTACACGACGAAGGCGCCGACGAGGTAGGCGACGATCGCCCCCAGGGGCCCGGCCTGATTGATCGTGTACCCCGAGCTGAGGAAGAGCCCCGACCCGATGACGCCGCCCAGGGCGATCATCACGAGGTGGCGCGCGTCCATGGAGCGCTGCAGGCGACGCAGCGGCACCTGTGTCGCGACGGTCTGCGGCAGGGCGTTCGGAAGGGACGTGGAGTCGGTGGAGCGTGGCATGGCGTCTCGCATTCGGAAGAAGGGGAACGGATCGCGTTTCGTGTGGCATGAACACTGCCCTGTGTTCATTTCGCACATGTTTCCTCGGACAGTAGCGGTCCCCGCCCCTGCGCTCAAGAGTGCGGAGAGTCGGGAAACCGGTCGGACAATCCGTCACCCGCACCGACATATCGTCATCCGCCGCCGCCGAAATGCCAGGCGCAGAGCGACACGACGGCGACGGACGATATCCGCAGACCCCGTCCTGCACCCTTCCGAGGAGACCCATGAACCGTCACGATCTCGCCCTCATCGGCTTCGGCGGCGTGAACCGCGCCCTGGCCGAACTCATCCGCGACCGCGGCGACGAGCTCGCGACCGAGCTCGGCTTCGCACTCCGTGTCGTCGCGATCACCGACCTGCGTCTCGGATCTCTCATGCAGGAGGACGGCATCGATCTGGACGCCGTCTTCGCTCTGGCACCGGGCGCGACGTTCGCCGGCTGGCCGGGTGGGGATGCCGAGCCCCGCAACGTCGAGGTCATCCGGAACACGACCGCCGACATCGTCGTCGAGGCGACGTTCACCAACCCGATCGACGGCGAGCCCGGCGTCTCGCACGTGCGCCTCGCCCTGGAGGCGGGGAAGAGCGTCACCACGACCAACAAGGGACCGGTTGCTCTCGCCGGTCCGCAGTTGAACGCGATCGCCGCCGCGAACGGCGTCCACTTCGCCTACGAGGGCTCCGTCGTCAGCGGTACGCCCGTGCTGCGTTTCGCCGCCTCCACCCTGCAGGGGCTGCGCGTCGACGCGGTGCGCGGCATCCTGAACGGCACGAGTAACTATGTTCTCGGCCAGATGGAGGCGGGCATGGACCTCGCCGCGGCCGTCGCGGAGGCGCAGACCCTCGGCTACGCGGAAGCCGACCCGACCGCCGACATCGAAGGCTCCGACGTACGTCTGAAGGTCGTGATCCTCGCCAACGAGGTCCTCGGCGCCGACATCACCCCCGCCGATGTGACCTGCACCGGCATCACGGGAATCACTCCCGCCGACATCGTGGATGCCGCCGCCCGCGGGCTGCGCTACAAGCTCATCGGCGCGGCCGAACGCCTGGCCGACGGCTCGGTGCGCGCGAGCGTGGAACCCGTCGCCCTCCCCCTCACCCACCCGCTGGCCGGCATCAGCGGCCCCACCAACGCGGTGTCGTTCGAGACCGATCTGCTGGGGACCGTGACCGTGAGCGGCCCCGGGGCGGGACGCGTCGAAACGGCATACGCCCTGCTCTCGGACATCATCGAGATCGACGCCCGCGTGGCGCAGACCGCGGCGGCACGGCGATGACGCTCATGACTCCCGCCGACGCTCTCGAGGTGCGCAACCCGCTCGACGACTCGGTGATCGGAAGCGTCCCGACCATCGGCGTGAACGACGTGCCCGTCGTGCTCGATCGCGCTCGCGTCGGCGCCGAGCTGTCGCGAGACCTCTCCCGCTTCAAGCGGCACGCGGTCCTGCACCGGGCGGCGCAGCTGCTCGAGGAGCGTGCCGACGAAGCGGCGGCGCTCATCGTGCGCGAGGCCGGCAAGACGATCCGGCAGGCCCGCAAAGAGGTGCGACGGGCCGTGACGACGCTGTCGCTCTCGGCCGAGACGGCGCGCGCGGCGACGGGCGAGGTCATCCCGTTCGACGCCTTCGAGGGGTCCGAGAACCGGAAGGGCTGGTTCACCCGCGAACCGCTCGGCATCGTCGTGGCGATCACGCCGTACAACGACGCGCTGAACCTCGTCGCGCACAAGCTCGGACCGGCTCTGGCCGGCGGCAATTCCGTGATCCTCAAGCCATCGCCGCACACCCCGCTCACGGCGGAGTTCCTCGTCGGCATCCTGATCGACGCGGGTCTGCCCGACGAGATCGTGACGGTCGTACACGGCGATCGCGACGTGGCCGCGGCGCTGGTCTCGGCGCGCGAGGTGCGGCTCGTGTCGTTCACCGGCGGCTTCGCCACGGGCGAGGCGATCGCGGGCGGCGCGGGCCTGAAACGGCTCGCGATGGAGCTCGGCGGCAACGCCCCCGTCCTCGTGTTCGACGACGCCGACCTCGCTCACGCGGTCGAGGCGTGCGTCTCGGGGGCGTTCTGGGCCGCGGGGCAGAACTGCGTCGGCGCGCAGCGCATCCTCGTGCACCGCGGCATCTACGCCGCGTTCCGCGAGCGTTTCGTCGCCGCGGCAGCGGCGTTGCGGGCGGGCGATCCGACCGACGAGGCGACCGACGTCGGGCCGATGATCACCGTGGATGCCGCGAAGCGCGCCGAGCGGGTCGTCGACGACGCCGTGCGAGCCGGCGCCCGCGTGCTCGCCGGTCATCGCCGCGACGGCTCGGTCTACGCCCCGACGGTCGTGGAGGGAGTCGCTCTCTCGTGCGAGCTGTGGGCCGACGAAGCGTTCGCCCCCGTCGTCGTCCTCGCGCCGTTCGACACCGAGGACGAGGCCGTGACCCAGGCGAACGACATCGACTACGCCCTGCACGCCGGGCTGTTCACCCGCGACCTCGGCCGCGCCCTGCGCGTGGCGGAGCGCCTGGAGGCCGGGGGCGTCATGATCAACGACTCCTCCGACTACCGCGTCGACAGCATGCCGTTCGGCGGGGCCAAATACGGGAGCATGGGCCGCGAAGGAGTGCGCTTCGCCTACGAGGAGATGACCCAGCCCAAGGTCGTGTGCATCAACGCATGACCCTCGGATGCCACGCCCTCCCGCCACGAGTACGAGGGCGTGGCATCCGCTCGATGTCTTCTCATCCTCAGCGTCACGCGCGGTCGATGACCCGCGTCAGCGAGACCGACGTGACGGTGTCGGAGACCCCGGGAAGCGCCGCGATGCTCTCCCAGATCTGGCCGATGCGATCCATCGATTCCGCGCGCAGGGTCACGAGCAGGTCGAACTGCCCCGAGAGGATGTCGCACTGGACCACCTCGGGGATGCGCGCGAGCTCGGTGATGACGCCCGCGCCGCGCATACGATCCGCGCGGTACACCAGCACGATGGCGGTGACGCGCCCGTCGTCGGCGCGACCGCGGGCGAGGGTGTAGCCGGCAATGAGACCGTCGCGCTCCATGCGCTCCATGCGCTGCTTCACGGCGTTGCGCGACAGGTGAACGCGAGCCGCCAGCGTCACGAGCGGGATCCGGGCGTCGGTCCGCAACTCGTTCAGGATGCGCTCGTCGACGGCGTCGATGCGGGGACCGGCCATGAGTGCTCCTCGTGCAAATTAGACACTCGCGCGTGTCTATATTGCACGCTAGGGTAGCTCAGATCGATCGCCCCGTCACCCGGCGACAGGAAGGCCACAGCGATGACGTCACGACCCGACCGCACCGACGCCGCCACCCTCGCCGAGGCGAGCCTCGCCGTTCACGCCGGCATCGAGCTCGACAGCACGAGGGCTCTGCGCACACCGCTCGTAATGGCGAACTCCTTCGCCCTGCCCGACGATCCCAGCGAGATCAGCTGGTCGGCGACCGCTCCCGGCCTCTACACACGCAACACCGGCGTCAACCAACAGGCCCTCGAGCGCAAGCTCGCCGCCCTCGAGGGTGGCGAGGACGCGGTGGCCCTGGCATCCGGAGTCGCCGCCCTGCACGCGGTGTTCTTCACCCACGTCGGCGCGGGCGACCACGTCGTCGTCAGCGACGTCGTCTACGAAGCGACCTGGCGCCTCTGGACCGAGCTGCTCCCCCGCCGCTACGGCATCCAGGCGAGCTTCGTGGATGTGACGGATCAGGATGCCGTGCGCGCGGCGATGCGGCCCGAGACACGCCTCGTGTGCGTCGAAGCGATCGCCAACCCCACCACCAAGGTCGCAGACATCGCGATGCTCGCCGAGATCGCGCACGCCGGCGGGGCGATCCTCATGGTCGACTCGACCTTCACGCCCCCGCCGTTCTACCGCCCTCTTGCCGACGGCGCCGACCTCGTCGTGCACTCGCTGACGAAGTACATCAACGGCCACGGCGACGCGATGGGCGGGGCGGTGATCGGTCGCACCGAGCTGATCGAACCGATCAAGGCCGACGCCATGGTCGACGTCGGCGGTGTCATCTCACCCTTCAACGCGTGGATGATCCAGCGCGGTTCGGTCACTCTTCCGCTGCGACTGCGTCAGCACTTCGCGTCGGCACAGCGGGTCGCCGAGTTCCTCGAGGCCGATCCGCGCGTGGCGTTCGTCGCGTACCCGGGGCTGGCATCCCACCCCGGGCACGCGCTCGCTCGGCGGCAGTTCGGGGGTGACGCGTACGGCGGCATGATGGCGTTCGCCCTCGACGGCGACCCCGATGCGCAGAATCGGTTCGTGGCGAACCTTCGCCTGATCACGTCGGGTTTCTCGCTCGGCCACGACGACAGCCTCATCGTGCACACCGCCGCCGACGGTCCCCGCACCGCGACCTACCCGGCAGAGTTCCGCCGGTACGGTCACCTTCGCCTCTCGGTGGGTCTCGAAGACGCCGACGACCTGCTCGCCGATCTCGCGGCGGCTCTGGACGCGACGCCTCTCCGACGTCAGGACTGATCCAGCCACTCCGCGAAGGTCTGGTGGCCCTGCCGCGACGCGTCGCCGCCGGGCCTCACGGGAGAGTGACCGGGCCCGCCGATCCCGTCCCGAACAGCACGTGGGCCACGTCGCCGGGGACGGCGAAGTCGGCGAGACCGAGCCGGAGGGCGGTGACGGCGTACTCGGCGGTGGACCGGGAGGTCGCTCCGATGAACGTGGGCTCGGGCGGCGCGTTCTGCTGATCCGGCTGCACATTGACCATGACCGACACGACGGTCGGCAGCGCATTCAGCACACCGGCCAGAACATCCACGACCGGACCCGACAGCGACGACAGCGTCGTGCCCAGCGTGGTCACACGGTCGAGAAGCTGGGTCGTGAGCAGGTTGGCCACGGCCGTGGTGAGCGCGGAGCCGGAGCCGGTGAGCGTGGTCAGGATTGAAGTCAGCGTGGGGAGACCCGCCAGGGCCAGGGCCGTGTTGATCGTGCTGACGATCGGACCCGTCGGCTGGTTCGAGAGGGTGACGCCGATCGTGGCATTGCCGTCGACGACGGCCCCGATCGTCGAATTCAATCCGAGCGTCACCGTGGCCAGGTTGTACCCGACGGCCGAGACGGTCGTCGACAGCGCGATCTGCAGCTGTGCGTTCCTGATCGCCGTGCGCAGCGCGTTCGTGACGTCGCCCGCCCAGTCATCGAGGAGCGTCCCGGCCTCGGCCACGATGGCGTTGACGACCCCCGCGTTCAGCACGAGCTCCGTGTTGGGTGCCGCCCCGTTCAACGGCCCCGTGAGCCGCTCGATGTCGACGAGAATGCGACCGTTCGCGAGGTCGACGGTAAACCCGTCGCCCTGGAGCTGGAGGCCGAGGAACGGGGCGACCGTCGACTGCAGATCGAGACCGCTGATCGTCACCGTGCCGGTCATGCCCGCGGCGGCGATACCGGACACCCGCAGGGCGAGGGCGGTACGCAGGTTCTGCGCGATCAACCCGTTCTGCCCGACGAGTCCGGCGACGGCGGTCTCCAGCTGCCCGACGGTCGTCGTCACGGCCCCGGTCAGCGCCCCGACCGCGGGCGCGTCCAGCGTCAGACCGAGAGAGGCGATGCCGTAGTCCCGCTCAGCGACGGGCTGCGCGGGAGACACTCCCCACACCTGCTCGAGGAGCGCGGCGCAGCCGTCGAGCTGAGAGCTCGCCGCGACCGCGCCCACCTCGAGCGTCGCCGTGTCCAGACCCGCGATCGAGGGAAGCAGAGCGGTGATATCGACCGTCGCCGGCTCCGGGAGATCGTCATCGGGCGTGGAATCGGACACGAGGACCGCTCCTGAGTCGTTGATCAGGCCGGAGGCACCCGCGGCGCGGCCACTGGTCGACCCCTGCGTCCATTGATTCGCCGCGCCCAGGGCGGCGCCCGGAAGCGCGACGGCGAAGCCGGTGAGGTCCACCCCCACGATCCCCAGAGCGGCGACGTCGAACGGATTCGCGAAGGTGAAGGTGGGCGGGGTAGAGCCCAGGTCGATCGCGTTCGCAGGGTCGGGAACGGCGACTCCGTCCGCCTGCACCGTCAGACGCATGTCGTCGAGCTGGGCGATCGAGTCGAGGTCGATTCCGAGCAGCTCGCCCGCGAGGAACGTCCCGCGCGAACGGCTCTCGAGGCCGGGGCTCTGCGCGCAGTCGAGTGAACTCGTGCCCAGCGCGTCCTCATGCACCCACTCCGCGTCATTCCAGTTGGCCGTCGTCGCGGTGATTCCCAGCGGAACCAGGAGCATCGCCCCCATCGACGCGGCCAACACCGCGCGCATCCTCGTCCTCACCGTCGTCCCCCGTTCCGTGCGATGCGTAGCGATGCCCCGAGTCCCAACAGGCCGGCGGCGAGAGCGCCGACTCCGATCAGCGCCATGGGGTCGAACCCGGTGGTCGGAAGGCGCCCCGGCGGACCGACGGGCACGTCGTCGATCGACGTGGCGGTCAGGCCGATACCCATGCGCGCGCGCAGCCCCATCAGCGAGGTGTCCTCTTGGGCCTCCGCGGAGTTCTCCACGGCGAGGGTCACCAGGAGGAACTGGGGCGCCGCGGGCGTCAGCGGTCGCAGCTCGAACGACGGCGACGACGAGGTGTAGTCCTCGGCCGGTGTGGCCACCGTCACGGGCCGGCTGCCCGACGCGCACAGCGGCTGGTCCGGGAACCCCGCCCAGGGTGCGTCGCACACGTCCACCTGCATGGTCAAGCCGCGGGGAGTCTCGGCGAGCGGACCGCTCTTGCGTAGCTCCAGGGCGAGGGTCGCGCGGGTGGCGTCCTCGAGCCGCGCCCGGATCTGCCAGTAGGCGGGGTCGCCGGGGCTGAGATCGAGGAACTCGGCCGGATACGGGTCGGAGGAGAGCACCAGCCGTCCCGGCGCACCGGTCGGCGGGACGTCGATGAAGGCCGCGCGGGCGGCATCGGCGACGAAGAGGCCTCCCGCTCCGATGAGCACGAAGGACGCGGCGGCGGCGAGAACCGCGCTGACGCGCCGGCGACCGGCGCGGGGAGAGAGGGACATGGGTCTCCTGGGATCAGCGGGAGGGATGGATCGGACGCGGGTCAGCGCTGTCGGACGACGCCCGGGTCGACGTGGGCCACAGCGCCCACGCGATCACGGCGGCGATGAGCGAGGATCCCCCGAGCATCGCCGCGGGTGTCTTGGCGGCGGTGATGACGGATCCGGCGACAGGTGCTCCGACGAGGACGCGCGGCGCGCTGGTGACGACGTAGGGCCGGAGGTCGACGGAGTCGTTCGCGTCGCCGCGGAGCGTGAGGCTGCGAGCGCGCGGATCTCCGGCGACGGGGGCGATGCCGACGATGCGGTGGGTCACCTGGGCGCCATTGCCGGGTCGACGCACCGTCACGACGTCTCCGACGGCGAGATCGGCGGCGTCGACCGTCCGGGTGATGGCGGCGGCCCCAGTGGGGAGTGTGGGAGACATCGACCCCGTCATGAAGACGATGATTCCCAGTCCCCATACGGCGCTCGCCACCAGCCAGGCGACGGTGAGGATGCCGAGGCATCCGACGAAGGTGGTCACGGCATCCCGCACCCGTTCGATCGGGGTGACCGACGCGGCGACGGATACTCGAGCGGATGACCGGTGCCGGGGGCCCGCGGCGTGCGCGGCGACCGGCCGGGATGCCGTGACCAGATCGTTCACGAGGTGGCCACGAACTCCCACGCCGGGGCGATCGTCCGACCCATGTAGTCCTCGGGGGTCGTGCCGCCGGCCAGCGGGATCGGGTCGGGGAGCGTGACCTCGAAGCAGTAGTACTGCACCGATCCGGCCGCGCCCGCGAGCGACTGGGTGACGGATCCACCGGTGCCCGACAGCGTGCCATCGGCGATGATGGTCGCGCCGCCCGTGAACGCCGATCCGTCGCAGGTGAAGGCCGTGGCGCTGGTGGCCACGCGGACATCGAGCGCGTCGAAGAGCAGGCCGCCGGCATCGTCGGTGGTGATCCCGGCCGCCGGCACCGCCGGCTGGAGCTCGACGTCGCCGGCGATCGATGCGGCTTTCGTGCGCAGCGCCACGGCGGCGTAGACGCTGTCGCCCGGGGTGAGCTCGGTACCGACGAGTCCGGCCGCGGTGAACACCATCTCGCCACCGGGATTGTCGGCCTCGTCCGTCCAGGCTGCGGCGTCGAAGCCCGGATCGGTGTTCTGCTCGATCGCGAAGGTGGACGTGCCGACGCCGGGTCCTCCCGCGCCGTCCCCGCCGAACACCCACTCGGTGTCGGTCCAGGCCGCCAGGGTCGCGGCAACGCCGACCCCGAGAGCCGCGCCGCCTGCGGCGACGGCGAAAATGCGACGCCGAACGACGCGGCGCTTCTGGTTCTCCATGGAAACCCCTATCAGTTTCGATCCGCTCGGCCGATACCGAGCGGGCGGGGCGACCCCGCGGTGGCGAGCCTGTCGTCGAGACGAGGGCGCGACCAAGGTCTCGAAGCGCGAATCCGAGTGAACATCAGTGGATGCCGAGATCTCCGCGATCGCTCGAAAGAGAACTCGGGGTTCCGCTCGATTACTGAGCCGCGATCCCGGTAGTGCGGAGGACGAGCAGCCGAGGCGATCTGCGTGCATGCGGTTATGGTGAAAAAGGGAACCGAATCCACGAGGGGGTGGTGATGGGGTGATCGCGAAGTTCGGCGGCGGGGAGAACGCCGTGAAAACCACCGGTCGCGCTGCCGATCCGGAACGGATCGCGAGATATCTGGCGGACGGCACGCCGGTGGTGCTGGTGGGACCTGTGGGGGTCGGGAAGACCGTGACGATGGGCCGAGTCGCGCACGCGCTCGCACGGCGAGACGTCCCGACACAGATGGTTCGCGGAGTGGAGTTGGGGCGCGGAGCAGAGTCCGCGGTGATGGAGGACCTCCCGGCGGCCGGGACGACCTTGCTGGTGGACGACGCGCACGCATTGGACGAACGCTCAGCGGCGACCCTCTTGCACGGCGTGTACCGTCGCCGCGTCACGGCCTGTATCGCCGTGGAAACGCCGATCTTCTCCCGTCCGGCGTCCAGCGCCTTCACCCGCTCCCTGATGGAGCTCGGCAGCAGGGGCTTCGCCCTCCGTATCGACATCGAGCCCCTCGACGAGGCGAAAGCGTCGGTCTTCCTTCAGGAGTTCGGGACCGAGGCCCTCGACGACGTGACGAAGGACGCTCTCGTGTGGATGGCGAACGGTTCGCGCGCCCTGCTGTACGAGTTCGCCGAGGTCGCCGACGACGCGGCACGGCACGGGCGAGACCCGCTCGCCGCCCTGCGACAGGCCCCGGTGTGGACGCGACTCGGGGAGGCCGTGCACAAAAACCTGTCGGCTCTCGAACTCGAGCACCTCTCGACCATGGTCACCTTGGGCCGGTTTCCCGGCCTGGCGTCCGCGCACGCGGCACGAATTCGCCCGTTCCACGAGATCGAGGAGCTTCGCGCACACGGTTACGTCTTCCAGGACGACTCGGATATCGGCGCTCTCTGGGCGAACCCCCTGCTCGCCGCCGACGCCGCACGCGTCCTCGGCGACGCCCGCGTCCGCTCCATCGTCGACACCGCGGTTGCCCGCATGCTCGACGCGGGCGGCCAATGGTGGAGCCCACCGATCGCGACGGTGGTCGCCGAGTCGATGCTGAGAGGGGACCCTCTCCCGGTCCCGACATCGGAACCTCTTCGCCGAAGGGCGCTGCTCGATGCTGCGCGGCAGGCCAACGACCAGGGCCACCGTGCGACGGCTGAGGCGTTCGCCACGACCGGCCTCGGCGGGGAATCAGACGACGTCGCCCTCCGTCTGGAGCTCGCGTACGCGCAGGTCTCCGCCGGCGACCCGCAAGCGCAGCGTCACGTGCCGCCGGTGGTCTCGGCGGAGGAAGATCGCCATCGCGCGCAGCAGATCGCGACGGCCTGGGAGATGCGCGGCTTCTTCTCCGCCACTCGTGATCTGCGTGCCGCACTCCTCCGCGGTCGCGCGGAGGACACCGAGCCCGATCCCTCCGCCGCGCGCGTCGACACCCTCGGATTCGCCCTGCAGTGGCCGCTCGCACGGGACTACGCGCAGCAGACAGCTCGCACGTCCTGCGGGTACTGGCGTGTCTGGGCCTGGCTACGCGAAGCGTATGCCCGCGCGCAGCTCGGAGACGCCGGGGGCGCCAACCGGCTGCTGACGCGCGTGGAGGAGTTCGTCTACGAGAGCGGCGTCGCCGGCCTCAACACCGCCGAGCGGCTGTGGGGACTGACGATCTCACTGGTGACCCACCTCATGCTGGGCACCGATGTCCCCCTGCTCCACGAACGGATCGCCGACGAGCGGCGCCGAGCCGTGCGGGAGGGAGACGACCGCGCGCTGGGATGCGCGGGGCTGGCCGCCGCTCTGTCGGCGGCCGTCACCGGACAGAGCGATGCCGCCCTTCGGAACCTCGAAGCGGCACGGACCCGATTCCGCCCGCTCGGCAAGGACATGTCGGTGGCGAGCGTGAAGCTGCTGATCGCGCAGTTCGTGGCTGTCCGCGGCCGGATCACCGAGGCGCGGCGCATCGTCGACCGCGTCTCCGGCCTGTGGGCCGACGGCCCGCTGAGTCTCCGCCACGATTCCGTCGCCGCGCGCGCGATGGTCGATGCTCTCGACGAGCGCTACGACGACGCCGCCCGTGCGGTCGCGTTCGCACTCAGGCTGTCGGCGGAGAGACCGGCACCGATGCTGCGGCTCCGTGACCTTCACCGGGCGGTCACGTTGGGGGTCGCGGGAAGCGACGCACAGGACGAGATCCGTCGACTGCTGTCCGGGACCTCGGCATCCATCCGGCAGATGTGGGATCACGAACCGATCCCGCTGGTCACCGGTCATGACCACGCCGAGTTGCGAGCGGCCCTTCTGCGCACGTTCGTTCCTCGATCGCCGTCGTCCCCGTCGACCGATGCCGCTCCCCTCCCGTCCGTGGTGGAGACGGCCGAATCGGCCGCACTCACCCGCAGAGAGCGCGAGATCGCCGGACTGATAGCCGTGGGCATGTCGAACCGCGACATCGCCAGTCGCCTGTTCCTCTCCGTGCGCACGGTCGAGTCGCATGTGTATCAGGCCCGAGCCAAACTCGGCGCGGAATCCCGCCGCGACCTCGGCCGCCGGGTCGCGGGCGACGCTGTCATCGCCGCGCCGCCGACCGAGCCCGGCCCCGCACCCGCGCCGTGACGCGAATTGATGAGCTGCCTATGAATCACGAAAAGATAACGCCGGCCTCTTCCCTCCGTTATCTCACCGTTATAGAGTGCTCGCACGGTAGTTGTTTTGCTGTGGCGACTACCGGCATGTGATTGCAGGACACTCTGGTGCAGAGAATGGGCCGGTCGAGTTTCTCGGCCGGCCCTTCTTCTGTTCCTCGCCCGTTTTCCGCCACCGCGAAGACGATGCAACGCGGGAGGATGAGGGAGTGAACGACGCAGATCTCACCGAACCCGACGGACGCCTCGTGCTCGTGCGCCACGGCGAGACCGAGTGGAGCCGCACCGGCCGCCACACCGGACTCACCGACATCCCCCTCACCGAGACGGGCGCCTACAAGGCCGAGCTCGCGGGAACGCTCCTCGCGACGCGCCGCTTCGACCTGGTGCTCACGAGTCCCCTCCAGCGCGCGGTGGAGACCGCCGCCCGCGCCGGCTACCCCGACGCACAGCTGGAGCCGCGGCTGGTCGAGTGGGACTACGGCGCCTACGAGGGGCTGACGACACCCGAGATCATCGAGCAGCTGGGCCACCCCTGGACCATCTGGCAGGCGGGCGCTCCCGCCGGTGCCACTCCGGGCGAGAGCATCGAGCAGGTCACCGCGCGCGCGGCATCCCTTCTCGACGACCTCCGTCCGCGCCTCGAGAACGGCGAACAGATCCTCGTGTTCTCGCACGCGCACTTCCTTCGCTCCCTCGCGGGGGTCTGGCTGGGCCTGACGGCCGCTGGCGGGCGGTACTTCGTGCTCGGCACCTCAGCCGTGAGCGAGCTGGGCTTCGAGCACGGCAACGCGGTCATCACGCAGTGGAACCACGTCCGCGGGCGCTGAGCCGCGTGATCACAAAAAGATAACGCCGCCCTCTTCCCTTCCGTTATCTCACCGTTATAGAGTGCTCGCACGGTAGTTGTTTTGCTGTGGCAGCTACCGACATGTGATTGCAGGACACTCTTGGTGCAGGGATAAGGGCCGGTCGGAAGCCTCTCCGACCGGCCCTTACTCTTTCTCCCCGCCCCGCGTCGACCTCGCCGCACGACCGATGCGTCCCTCTATCGTGGAGACATGACCGATCGCCGCCTCGCCGTCCAGGCCTGGGAGAGCCTTTTCCGGGCGCAGCACGAGGTCTTCGAAGAACTGCGATCGGACTTCGAGGGCACCGAGCTGACGCAGGCCGAGTACGACGTGCTCCTCACCGTCACCCGCGCCCCCGAGATGACCGCGCGTCTGCGCGACGTGACGGGCAACATGCTGATCAGTCAGCCGAGCGTCTCGCGCCTGGTCGAGCGCATGGTCGCTCGAGGCCTCCTCACGAAGTGCGCCGACCCCGAAGACGGCCGCGGCTCACTCGTCACCGCGACCGAAGCCGGCGCCGTGATGTTCCGCAAGATCGCGGCCGCCCACGGGCGTTCGATCGCAGACCGGATGGCCCGCCTCGACGACGACGAGCTCGCGCAACTGCACGCACTGACCGCGAAGCTCCGCGGCGAGCGCTGACCCGATCGGACCCACCGCGCCTGGCGGCCTCACGACCGTCCAGACGGCGCAGCCGCGTCAGCACTCGATGACGTTGACCGCGAGCCCGCCTTCGCTTGTCTCCTTGTACTTGGTCGACATGTCGATGCCGGTCTGACGCATCGTCTCGACGACGGCATCCAGCGACACGTAGTGCGAGCCGTCTCCGCGCAGCGCCAGACGTGCCGCGGTCACGGCGGTCGACGCAGCGATCGCGTTGCGCTCGATGCACGGGATCTGCACGAGCCCGCCTACCGGGTCGCAGGTGAGCCCGAGGTGGTGCTCCATGGCGATCTCGGCGGCGTTCTCGATCTGGCGGTTCGTTCCGCCCATCACCGCCGTCAGACCACCCGCGGCCATCGCGCAGGCGGATCCGACCTCGGCCTGGCATCCGCCCTCGGCACCCGAGATCGACGCGTTCGCCTTGAACAGCGAGCCGAGCGCCGTCGCCGTCAACAGGAATCGACGGATGCCACGGCGTCGATTCGCCTCGGCCACGTCGCCGTCGTCCCACCCGGCGACCTCGCCGCGCGTCACGGCGTGGCCGTCGTAGCCGAGCAGCGCGCTCCCGACCAGCTCGCCGTACGGGGTGACAGCATTGCCGGCGCCGAGCCCGGAGTCGGCGAGGAACCGCCACCAGTACATCGCCACGGCCGGCAGGATGCCGGCGGCACCGTTCGTCGGCGCTGTCACGACGCGCCCTCCGGCCGCGTTCTCTTCGTTCACGGCGAGCGCGAACGCCCCGAGCCACTCCCCCGGCAGCTCGCGGTGCCCCTCGGCTTCGATCTCTTCGAGCTGTTGCCGGATCACCGCCGCACGGCGCTTCACCTTCAGGATGCCGGGAAGCACACCGTCGTGCTCGAGTCCGGCGTTGACGCAGGCGGCCATGGCATCCCAGATCCGATCGAGGCCCGCGGCGATTTCTTCGTCGGAGCGCAGGGCCTCCTCATTGCGACGTGCCGCCTCGGCGATCGTGATGCCCTGCTCGTCGCACAGCTCGATGAGGGTGGCCGCGTCATCGAACGCGAGCGGAAAGGGTGCAGCCGCCACGCGAGCGGGCTCCCCCTCGCGCCGGATGAACCCACCGCCGATCGAGTAGTAGGTGTCTTCCGCGATCACGTGGTCGCGCACATCGCGCGCAACGAGGGTCATGGCGTTGGGGTGGCCGGGCAGACGCCTCCGCGGCTCGAGCGAGATGTCGGCCTTCTGGAAGTGGACCGCGTGCGACCCGGCGAGCGGGAGCTGACGCCCGTCGGGCCAGTCCACCCACAGCCGCCGGACGGCATCCGGATCGACGGTCTCGGGATCCCAGCCGTGCAGCCCTGCGACGACGGCGTCGGGCGTTCCGTGCCCGATACCGGTCGCGCCGAGTGAGCCGTAGAGGTAACACGACACATACGTCACGCGCCCCAGGATGCCCTCGCTTTCGAGTCGGGTGGCGAACTGGAGGGCGGCCTTCATGGGGCCGACGGTGTGGGAGCTCGAGGGTCCGATCCCGATGGAGAACAGCTCGAACGCGGAGGTGTAAGCGCTCATTCGGCCAGCGTACGTCCCGCCCCGTCCGGACACCCCGTCGTCACCCTCGCGCCACGCCCGGGATGCACGCCGTTCCGGGCCGATTAGACGTCTCCGTCGGTCGCGGCTATGCTGGACCACGGCCTGCGCGCCGTTTCGCGCGGAGGCCCTGCGCCCGTAGCTCAATGGATAGAGCATCTGACTACGGATCAGAAGGTTAGGGGTTCGAGTCCCTTCGGGCGCACACTGTGTTGAGACAGTAAGAGGTCCGGTTCGGAAGTTTTTCCGACCGGGCCTCGTCTCATTTCTCCGAGCAGCACCCTCGAGCCTGGCGCCTTGCGGGCATTTTGCGCGACGCCCCTGACGCCCGGCGGCGCGATGCGGTCTCCGGCGAGAGTGATTCCCGCAGCGCCACGACAGTACATTGATTTCTTAATTCATGAATTCATGTACTATCGCCGCATGTCCTCCGCGACCCTCACCGCCACGGTCACGCACACCGCGGCGTTATCCCGCCTTGGTCATGCGCTCTCGGACTCGACGCGCACGGGCGTCCTCCTGGCGCTGCGCGAGGCTCCGGCGTACCCGTCCGACCTGGCCGACGCGCTCGGAGTGTCTCGGCAGGTCATGTCGAATCAGCTCGCGTGCCTTCGCGGGTGCGGACTCGTGGAGGCCGTGCCGGACGGGCGGCGCACCTGGTACCGACTCGCCGACCCGCGCCTCGCGCCCGTGCTCGACGAGCTGATGCGCGTTGTGCTCGTCGTCGAGCCGGGCTGCTGCACGGGGGAAAGCTGCACCTGCGTATGACGACCACCGTCCCTCGGCCTACTCACGAGCGCCGCCTCGTCCTCGAACGGCGCATCAGGTTGATCGTCACGGCGACGATCGCCTACAACCTCGTCGAAGCCGTTGTGGCGATCGCGGCGGGCACCGTCTCCTCGTCGACAGCCTTGATCGGGTTCGGCCTGGACTCCACCATCGAGGTCGTCTCGGCGGCAGCGGTCGCCTGGCAGTTCACGCGCCGCGATCCCGAGCGGTGGGAGACGGGCACACTACGCGTCATCGCCCTTGCGTTCTTCGCCCTCGCCGCCTACGTCACCGCCACATCGGTGCTCGCCCTCGTGGGAGGGATTGACGCTCAGCACTCCACGGTCGGCATCGCGCTCACCGCGCTCAGCGTGGTCATCATGCCTTTCCTCTCCCTGGCGGAGCGTCGAGCAGGCCGTGAGCTGCGATCGGCGACCGCCATCGCCGACTCGAAGCAGACCCTGATCTGCACCTACCTCTCCGCCGCGGTGCTCGTCGGGCTCGCCGCGAACAGTTTGTTCGGGTGGTGGTGGGCTGACGCGATCGCCGGACTTGTCATCGCCGCATTCGCGATACGCGAGGGCATCGAAGCATGGCGAGGCGACGCCTGCGCCACCTCCGTGGGGATGCTCCTGGAAGGGCAAGCCGACCACGACCACGACCACACCACCCGGGCCTGAGAATGACAGCCGCCGAAATACGGTCGGCCACGATCATCCCGTTCGACGGAGGATGGATGCCACGACACCGCCGCGTCAGTTCGGCTCCCAGTCCCCCACCCACCAGTCGCTGATCGCCGCCATTCTCTGCCCCGCGGCGAGGTGCTTCTCGGTCGCGCGCCATTCCTCGAACGCCGCGCGGTCCACGAACGTCCCGTCCTCGACGATCACACGCCCTTTACGCGTATCCAGCGATAGCGCGACATCCCACGAGAGGATGCCGGGCCACTCCCCCACCGCCCGCAGCTCGGCGATGGCCACCGAAACGTCCGGGTCCGCGACATCGTCACGGACCCGGAACAAAACGACGTGCCGGAACACCTACTGGCGCAGCGCGCCGACGTGATCGCGGTACCAGGCGACGGTGCGCTCCATCCCCTCTTCGAGCGAGATCTTCGCGGTCCAGCCGGCCTCGGCCAGCTTCGAGACGTCGAGGAGCTTCTGCGGAGTGCCGTCGGGCTTCGAGGTGTCCCACTCGGTCTCGCCCTCGAACCCGGTCACGCGTGCGATCGTCTCGGCGATCTCGCGGATCGTCACGTCCGACCCCGTGCCCACGTTGACCTGGTCGGGACCGTCGTAGTGCTCGAGCAGATGCAGGCACGCGTCGGCCATGTCATCGGCGTGCAGGAACTCACGGCGCGGCGTTCCCGTTCCCCAGTTGGTCACGCTCGTCGCCCTCGCCTGCGCCGCCTCGTCGTACCGACGAATCAGCGCCGGGAGCACGTGCGAGCCCTGCGGCGAGAAGTTGTCATTCGGGCCGTAGAGGTTCGTCGGCATCGCGCTGATCCATGGCAGGCCGTACTGGCGGCGCACCGCCTGGGTCTGCAGGATGCCGGCGATCTTCGCGATCGCATATGCGTCATTCGTCGGCTCGAGGTGTCCCGTGAGGAGCGAGTCCTCACGGATGGGCTGCTCCGCGAACTTCGGGTAGATGCATGACGACCCCAGGAACAGCACGCGCTCCACGCCGTTGGCGAGGGCCGCGTCGAGCACGTTGACCTGAATGCGCATGTTGTCACTGAGAAAATCGACCGGGTAGGTCGAATTCGCCAGGATGCCACCGACCTTCGCCGCAGCCAGCACCAGGTACTTCGGCTTAATTTCTCCGACGTACGCGAAGACGGCGTCGCGGTCTTTCAGGTCGAGTTCCGACGATGTCTTTCCGACGATGTTGTCGAAACCTGCCGCCTCGAGCCGTCGGACGATCGCCGATCCCACGAGCCCCCGGTGTCCGGCGACGTAGAACGTCGCATCGCGGTCCAGTTCGTGCGGGGTGTAGCTCACGCCGTCAACAGCGGTACTCACGCACGCGCCCCCAACAGCTCCGCGTTGCTCCACGTCGGAAGCGACACCGTGTCGATCCACTCGGGGCCTTTCTCGAGAGCGGTGATGTCGGCGTCGACCATGATCCTCGCGAGTTCGTCACCGCGCACCGAAGGCACCCAGCCGAGCTTGTCGGCCGCCTTGGTCGGGTCCCCGATCAGAGCGTCGACCTCAGTCGGGCGGAGGTAGCGCTCGTCGAACTTGACGAATTCCTTCCAGTCGAGGCCCACGTGCCCGAACGACGTCTCGAGGAACTCGCGGATGGTGTACCCGACGCCCGTGGCGAGCACGAAGTCTTCCGGAGTGTCGGCCTGCAGAATGCGCCACATTCCCTCGACGTACTCGGCGGCGTAGCCCCAGTCGCGGATCGAGTCGAGGTTGCCGAGGTAGAGGTCGTTCTGCAGACCCGCCTTGATGCGGGCAACAGCGCGCGTGATCTTGCGCGTGACGAAGGTCTCACCACGACGGGGCGATTCGTGATTGAACAGGATGCCGTTCACCGCGAACATGTCGTATGCCTCGCGGTAGTTCTTGGTGATCCAGTAGCTGTAGAGCTTGGCGGCCGCGTAGGGAGAGCGCGGGTAGAACGGCGTCTCCTCGTTCTGCGGAGGCGGCGTCGCACCGTAGAGCTCCGACGTCGAGGCCTGGTAGTACTTCGTGTCGATTCCCGACAGGCGGACGGCCTCGAGGAGGCGGATCGTCCCGGTGCCCGTCGTGTCAGCCGTGTGCTCGGGCTCATCGAACGACACGCGCACGTGAGACTGCGCGGCGAGGTTGTAGACCTCGTCGGGGTTGATCTCCGACATCAGCGTGACGAGCCGCGCGCCGTCGGAAAGGTCGCCGTAGTGCAGGAAGAGCTTGGCTTCGGGGTCGTGCGGATCGACGTAGAGGTGGTCGATTCGACTGGTGTTGAAGGTCGAGGCGCGGCGAATGACGCCGTGCACCTCATACCCCTTCGCGAGAAGAAGTTCGGCCAGGTAGGAACCGTCTTGACCGGTAATGCCAGTAATCAGGGCGCGTTTTGCCACGTTATTTCCGCCGTTCGGGAAGCGAGAAAGAGAGTCAAACAGGAGTCTTCACGGCGGCTTCGGCGGTCAGATCCGCGAGCAGACTATCGAATCGCTCGATAGCGAATGTTTCGTTCAGGACGGTCTCTTTGTAACGTTTGCCGTTCTCGCCCATCCGGAGACCCTCTCCGGGGTCGGCGGCGAGCGCGATTGCGCCGTCGAGAAGGGCTTCCGGATCGCCCGCGGCAACGATCATCCCGGCGTCGGCGTTGTGCACTTCTTGAGCGGTGATGCCCAGCGCATCGGTAGCCGCGAGAATGGGACGACCAGACGTAAAATACGACGTCAACTTGCTCGGCACGCACATTTCAGCAACGCCTGGCAGCTCGTTCACCAACAACATGTCGGCGGACTGCAGGATCGCGGCGAAAGCGTCGTCATCGAGCGGTGGCAGAAGCTCGGTCGTCGTGGGTTCCTGAGCTACTCGCTCGATGAGGTCATCCCGCTGCGCACCATTACCGACGAGCACGAAGCGCACCCGTTCGCCTCGTTGATGGGCAAGCCGGCCCGCATCGACGACGTGATGCAGCCCTTGCTTGGTGCCCATATTGCCGGTGTGAACGACGACGGTTTCATCGTCGCTCCAACCGTACGAAGCCCGCACGGCCGCGACGTCGACGACAGGGAGAGGTGCCAGATGGGTCCAGTTTCGGATCACGGCGATGCGCTCCAGCGCGACACCGAAATCGGCGTGCACACGGTCAGCGAACCGGTCGTGGATCACCACCACCATGGTGGCCGAGCGCAACAGCCAACGCTCAAGGCCGCGGATCACGCGTCCCGACAGCCCGCCGCCTCGCCCGATCTCCGTCATGCCGATGCCGTACAAATCCTGTACCCACACCACAAACGGAGTATTACGGTGCGACAGTAATGAACGAGCGCGGACGATCACGGACGAGATCAAAGCCGGCGAAACCGCGACGATCGCCGACGGTTGCCCCCATCGAACGAAAACCTGCCGAACGCCGAATGTGGCTTCGGAGAGCGCTCGGGGCAAGGACGAAGGCTGCTCCGGAACAAAATGCAGCACCCGGTGCACATCGACACCCTGAATCCGTTCGCTGTGCGACCACTGCCCGTAACCTGACGTGATCTTCCACTGCGGATAATGAGGGTGCGCGACCACAGCGCGAACCTCGTGGCCCTGGCGCGTGAGCCCCTCGGCCATGGCGCCAGTGTACGGGGAGATTCCCGTAGTCTCCGGGGGGTAGTTCAGCCCGAAGAAAAGCGTTCGCGGTGGGTTCACGGGACAGAGAATACCGCCGCGACCGTTACGACACAGTTACAGGAAAGGGACCACCGTGAGCGACATTCCGGTGATCGATCTTTCGAAGGCCCCCGGTGAGCGGGCCGCCTGGGATCGGCCCGCCTGGCAGGTGTATCTGTGGGGGGTTTGCGAGCTGATTTTCATAACGAATCCATGGCAAATCAGCTCCAGCCTTCGGGTGCGCGTGCTCCGCGCGTTCGGCGCAGAAATCGGAAAGGGCGTCGTCTTCCGCCCCCGCACGCGCGTCAAGTTTCCGTGGAAGCTGCACATCGGCGATCGGTCTTGGATAGGTGAAGGCGTGTGGTTTCACAACCAAGATCACGTCTACGTCGGGCACGACGTCGTTATTTCGCAGGAGACCTTCATCACAACGGGAAGCCACCGCCACCGGGGCGACATGGCCCTTGTGACCAGGCCCGTCGCGATCCGTGAAGGCGCCTGGATCACCAGCAGATGCATCGTTCTAGGAGGTACGACGGTGGGTCGATCCGCGCTAGCTCAGCCGATGTCCGTCATTAGCGGCGACATCGGTGCCGGGGAAGTGTGGGGTGGCGTGCCTGCCCGTCACGTCGGAACGCGATTCGAAGGGCTTCGTCAGTGAGTTCGAAGGTACCCATCACGGCACTGGTCCAGACGAAAAACGAAGAGGTGGGGATTGCCGCGTGTCTCGCGGGCCTCACGGACTTCGACGAAGTCATCGTCGTCGACTCGAACAGCACCGACGGGACCGTGGCTCTCGCCGAACAACATGGTGCCCGCGTCGTCAACTTTACTTGGGATGGAAAATATCCGAAAAAGAAGCAATGGCAACTCGCGAACGTTGCGACGCGCCATCCATGGGTCTTCTTCATCGATGCGGATGAGGTTCCGAGTGAGCGCCTGAAGGAGGAACTCAGCGACCTGATATCACGTGAAGATGCGGCAGCAATCGACGTCGATCTGGACTACGTGTTCGCTGGAAAAATCCTGCGCCACGGTCACCGGGTAACGAAGCGATGTGTGGTTCACCGTGACCGAGTGCGATTCCCGGAAATGGACGACCTCGGAGCTCCGGGAATGGGCGAACTCGAAGGCCACTACCAACCGCGCGCGAACGGAGCGGTGCTAAAGGCAAAGGGGCGGATCCTCCACAACGACTTGGACCCAGTGTCGAGTTGGTTCTCCCGCCATAACCGCTACTCGGACTGGGAGGCATACCTCCGCTCGAACAGCGCCCTGCGCGCTGAGATCGCGAACAAGCGCACGAGAAAGGGCCGAATCTTCGACGCCGTGCCGTTCAAGCCTGCTCTGTTCTTTCTTTACGCTTACGTGGCGCGGCTCGGCTTCCTGGACGGACGAGCCGGCTTCGACTATGCCGCTGCGCTTGCGATGTACTACTGGCAGATCGGGGTCAAGTACCGCGAGCTTCAGCGCAACGCGACGGTGACCTCAAAATGAGGGTGCTCCACGTCACCCCGAGCGTAGCGCGATCGGATGGCGGGCCAGCGGAAGTCATCCGCGGCTTGATACCGGCCCTGCATCGTCGAGGCGTGTCGGCTGACGTTCTCACGACAGACAAGGGGCTCGCCCCCGATGACGACGACCTCATTACGGCGGATTGGGTGCGCCACGTCGCGAGCATGGGCCCCTCGAGCGTCACGTTCGCTCCCCGCTTCGTGTCCGCGATGTCGGATGGTCTCTCTCGGTACGACGTCGTCCACATTCACGGGTTTCAGAGCTACCCGGGGACCATGGCCATGCGCATCGCCCGACGCGCGGGAATCCCCTATCTGATCGAACCGCACGGCGCACTGGATCGATATCACTGGAAGATGAACGCCCTTCGCAAACGAGCGTGGATGCGGATCGCCGACGCGAAGAATCTCGCGAGCCTGAGCGGGGCCGTCTACTCGAGTGAACTCGAGGCGCGACACGCCCTCGATGTCCTCCCCGACACCCGTGCCTTTCACATGAACTTGGCCGTCGACGAGCAGTTGTTCTCGATCGATAGGACGAGGAAAGGCGTCGGACCGGCGAAGATCGTCTACCTCGGGCGACTGACCAAGAAGAAGCGAGTGGATCTCGTCGTCCGCGCGCTTGCCGAAGCACCCCTGCGCGAACGAGGGGTCCGGCTGCTCGTGGCCGGCGGCTCGGATGGCACGATACAAGATCCCGGCGCTCTCGCTCACGAAATCGGGGTCGGCGATTTCGTCACGTCGCTCGGCCAGGTGGACTCCGCTCGTCGCCGCGACCTGCTTAGCGAATGCGACGTGTTCGTCCTCCCGAGCGAAGACGAAAGTTTCGGCGTTGCCGTCGCGGAGGCCATGGCAGCCGGAGCCCGGGTGGTCACCAGCCAGCACGTCGGCATAGCGGCACCCGCATGGGAGAAGCGCGCGCTCAAGGTGGCTCGCAACGATCCCGCGAGCATCGCTCAGGCAATCGTGGATGCCCTCGAGGATGAGGGACTCCCTGAGCGCGCCCGCGCACACGCGGAGCGCGAGTTTCGGTGGAGCACAGCCGCTGCACAGGCCCACCACGCGTATGAGACCGCCTGCACGGGAGTCATCCCGTGAGCGCCGATCCGTTGGTGGTCGTCACCCAGCCCTACGTGCCTGCCTACCGAGTTCCCCTCTTCGAAAGCATCCGAGGAAGGCTCAAAGACCGGGGCATTCGATTCGTCGTCGCAGCCGGGCACCCAATCGGCGCGCAAGCCGCCCGCGGAGACAGAGAAAGCCCACCGTGGCGCGTGGACATCAGATCGAGGGGAGTACGCCTCGGAGCGCGGACCGTGGAATGGCGCGCGCTTCCGTCCGACCTGAAGCCCGACGTCGTGGTCTCCGAGCTCGAGGCGCTGAACAACCTTGCGTGGACGAGATCCTTCGGGAGACGGAAGCTTGTTTTGTGGGGGCACGGCCGCCCGTACGTGAACGACGCCGGAGCCCTGTCCGATCGAATCGAGTGGGCTCTCGCCCGACGCGCCGATGCGGTCATGACGTACGCCGATGGCGGCCGCAAGTACCTCGTGGAAAGCGGCAAGCTCGATCCAGAGAGAGTCGTCACCATCGGCAATAGCACCGATTCGGCGTCCCTGCGAGCGGCCTACAACGCTGTGGACGCGGTCGAGAAGGAACGTCTTCTACACCGGTGGCCTCGCGCCCCCCGTGCCCTTTTCGTGGGTGGCCTCGACGCTGCCAAACGTATCGACTTCCTCGTCGACGCAGCGATTGCAGCGCGTCAGAGGGAGCCGAGGTTCACGCTTCTCGTCGTTGGCATGGGCGAGATGCAGGACGCACTGTCTCGCGCGGGTGATGCGGTCGAACACATTCCTAGCGCGCGCGGCGCGGAGCTCGCGCGGTTGGGGCATGTCGTCCAGGCGATGTGGATGCCTGGACGCATTGGTCTGGTGGCGGTCGATTCACTGGCCCTCGGGCTTCCGGTCTTCACCACCTCCTACCGCTATCACGCCCCCGAGGCCGAGTTTCTTCGGGCGGGAGAGCGAGTCACTCTTCCGGACGACCCGCAGGCATTTGCGGAGCGGGCCCTCCGCCTGATGGCCGAAGGGTCGATAGCAAATCGCGTGCTGCGTTCGGACATCCCGACGATCGAATCGGTTTCTCAGAATTTTGCCGATGTAGTGATGAACGTACTTGATCGCTAGCTGCGAGGGCACACCTCGCGCGGTCACACACGTCTTAGATTTGGTGCGCCAATCACCACTCTCGTTGTGGGAGGGACCACGCGATTCTCATACCGAGGTGGTCCGAGCGTCCCCGGAACGAGGCTCGACGCACAAGGCCGCGGCGATCAGGATCGGCCAATATGTCGCCCGCTCCATGAAGACCGGATTGAAGAAACCGAAGCTGACCAGCACCGCGACCGTGATGAGCCCGTAGGGCGCTATCGTCGATCGCCAATGCCTCCACAACGTGGGAACGGGCGAGAAGACGAACCCGTAGTAACCGACGGCGAAGAGGATCCCGCCCGCCGTCAGCACGGTCAGGGGAACGGATACACCTGCCTGACTTTCGAACCCCGCTCCCGTCAGCGGATTTCGGAGAAAGAGGTTCAGGGCGCTTTCATTGAGGGCTGACCGGCCCGCATCGCTGAGCGCCCCCGCACCGCCCGCGAGACGCGAGTCCGCAAGGACGAGGGGCACGAGAAACCAGGCCCCCACCGCGCCGATGATCAGTACGGGCCAGGCGACTGAGCTGAAACGCGAGCGGGCGATGGAAATGACCGTCGCGAGTCCCAGAGCCGGGAGGCCCACGAGCAGGGCTGCTCGCGACTCGCTGAGCAATCCTCCCCACAGGATCAAAACGAGGCACGACACCCAGAGAATCTTGCTGCGTTCTTTCGCGACGAGGAACAGGCACGGCGCGATCGCCAGGCTGACAGAGAAGGCGAGAGAGTTCGGGTGCGACGCTAAACCACTGAGCCGTTCGCCTGTTGCCTGAGTCAAGATCCCGGCGAAGGAAACGACACCTAACGAGACGGCAAGCGCGGCGAGCCCGTTGAAAGCGATGCCGGCGACCCACATTTTCAGGAGACTGCGGATGTAGCTGTCGCCGAACCATGACTGGAAGCTGAACACAATCACCGCCACCACAAACATGGTGAGGAAAATGCGCACGAGCATCACCGCGTCGAAAGGCGCGTCCTTGACGATCGTGTTCCAGGCAGACACCCCCGCCGCCGCGCCCAGCGGCACGAACATCCAGCTGCGGATCCGCAGGGGCCTTCTTTGAAAGAAAGCGGTTACGGCAAGAAGGACGACGGTCATTCCGAGCGCGTAATCGACGACGTTGAAGCCCCCGAACGTCGCACCCGTCCAGGACGAGGAGAATGCCGCGGCGTACGTGACCCACCGCAGAGTGGTCGTGCCTCGCGTGTCAGCCCCGGTGCGGTTTCCCTCACTGCCAGACGGCGCGCCTAGCACTGCGCGCGAAGTCAGCGTTCGATCCCATTCGCGAGAGTTCATGATCCACCACCTTTCCGCAGCATTCAGGTTCGCTACGGCGCTCAGCGTGTTTTTAAGCAGCGGCGGCGTACCTGATCATCCCAGTCCGTGGTCGCCTCATACGCGGAGACCTCCCATACGCGACCGTGAGGGCGGTATGCATTGCCCCCCGTCTGTACCACCATGGGGACGTCCCCGAGGAACGCGCCCCACGCGCTGAATGTCGAACGGCTGCCGACGATCCCGGCCGCATGTGACATGAACACCATGTCATCGAGCGCGTTCCTCCCGGTCGACCGGACGACCCCTTGTTCGCAGAGGAGGGGCGCCAGCTCAGCGTCGTCTCCGTCGGAGCAGACGAACACGCGAACGCCGGGATGCGCGTCGCGAGCCGCCTTCGCACGAGCGACGAACCACTCAATCGGGGAACTGGTGTTGTTTTTCGACACTCCGGATTCGGAAGCCCCTGCCCGGGAGAAGTCGCCCAGGCGGACGTGGAACGCGATGTACGGCTCCCCGGTTGGAGACGAAACGACGCCCCGGCGGGCACGGGCGACCAAAAGGTCGCGAAATTCGGGACCACTGATGGTGACACCGTCGAAGTAGTTCTCCATACCCCGAACAGTTACGTAGCGATGGCCAGAGCTGGCTCCGTCATGCGGGACTCCGCGAGCCTTCGCCCAGATGAGGCGTAGGAGCGAAGACAGGTTAGGTGTCCGGAAGAGAATCCAATACATCCGTTTGTCGCGTTCTCGGCGGAGGATCGGGCCGATCTTGATCTGGAACCAGGTCGGCCAGAGGAGCACTCGAGATTCTTTTGCGGCGATGTCAGCGGCGCGGAGGACAGGAAAGAGTTCGTTGCCCAGCCCCGCTCGCCCGATCAGGGGAGCGACAAACGTAGTCACGGCGCAGATACCTCTTGGTCGAGCCTCTTGATCACACGAGCCGGCACACCCGCGTAGAGGCAGTTAGCCTCGGTCGAACGGGTAACGACAGCGCCCGCCGCGATGATGTTACCCTCTGCGACGGACACCCCCGGAAGGATCGTCGCACCGCTACAGATCCATGTTCCGCGCCCGATGGTGATCGCCGCGCTCCGGCCAGGCCCAGCCCGGCGGTCGGATGGCCCAACCTCGTGATCAGAGGTGACGAACCGAACGTGATTTCCGATTCGGACACCTTTCTCAATACGAATGGGAGCCTGCATGTCGAAGTGGCACGACTGATTGACGAAGACGTCGTCGTCAATCGTGAGGCGCATTTGCGAGTGATAGGTGGAGCCGCCGTACATCAGCACGTTATCGCCGACGGAGGCGCCTGCGCGGCGCAGAAGAGCGGGGCGGAAGCGGTGAGGCAGAAGAGAGAATGCCGCGATCTCTGTGAGCACATCCTGAAACCACTTGCGACCGGGCATCATGAATTCCCTTCGATGCGGCTCCGCTTGCTGGTGCCCCGCAGCGCACCGATCGCGGGCCAGATTGTGATGGTGAATGCGATGACCTCCGCCAGCAGGTAGGCCAAAGCGACACCGCCGACGCCGAAGGCGATACCCCCAGCGACCATTCCGGAAAGTCCGACGATCGAGGCGACCGTCGCCGCCAACGCGAGAGTAGCGGTCTTCCTGAGGGGAACCAAGCAGGCCCTCCCGACCAAGGACGACATCAGCGCCATTCCCATCGCGCCGCCCAAGGAGAACGAGATCCCGTAAGGAACTTCGATCGCCCCGTGCGACAGGAGCGTCCCCAGTACGGGCGCCAAGAAGCCAAAACCGACTAGCGTCGCCGCCCCCAGTCCCGCTCCTACGCCGATCGTCCGTCGAATACGTGACAAGAGCTCACCGTGCGATCCGGCGGCTGGCACATACCCTTGGGCGACCTGCGTTACCGGGGCAAGCGCAAGGGCCGCGATTCGGAAGAGCCGGTCCGCCATGGCATAGGTCTCGACGCCGGAACCTGCAAAGTTCGTGACGACCACAAGCGGCGAGTTCTGATACAGCGACGTAAGGATGGCGTTCCAGAAGCCAGCGCCTCCCGCGGCGACGGTGCCGGTTATATCGCGAACGGCCACCCGCTCGCCGCGGGGGTAGCGGCGTCGGATCGACATCCACGAAAACGCGAGAGCGCCGAGCTGCCCGACGAGCTGGCCGATGACGAATAGCAAAATGTTCGAGGTCGCGAGGATCAGCAGGATGCCGATCACAGTTCCTCCCGCTCGCGGAAGGACATCAAGCGAGTTGAGCTTGGATGGGCGCGACTCCCCGACGAAGAACCACGACGCCGTAAGTCCGCCGACCACCGGCGTCAGACCAGCGACCAAAGCGGCGGCGGTGGTCGAGGACCATCCCACCGAGATGAGGATTACGGCGATGGCGACCGCGGCCGCCGGCACGAGGATGACCGCCCTCGAGATGAGGGAGATGAGGAAGATCCGTCCGCGCTCAGAATTTGGAGCCGCCGCGACGGCAGCTGGGCCGACCACGGGCCAGCCGAAGGCAACGACCGTCGCCGCTATAGCACCCGCAGCTTGTGCGACGGCAAGCGCGGACCAGGCTGCGGCCCCCGCCACCTGAATCACCACGGGGACACTCACGACGCCAACGAGCGCACTGATGGCTACCGAGAGAAAGTATCCCGAGCCCGACTTGACGAGATGAGGAGTCTTCACCGCTGCCCGTTCTGCGAGGACAACTCGCGCACAACCCGCGCAAGCCCCCGCGGGTCGTCACCCCTCGCCTTCCGGGCGAAGAACTCGAAGGGTCCACGAATGTGTAGCAACTCGTCCGGCGACAGATATCGCGTGAGCGAGCGGTCGATGTGATGGAGGTTCGCGAAATCTGCGGTGCGTTTGTCGCCCTTGGGCTGAGGGGGTGCGGAGGTGGTTCTGGACGCCAAGTCGCCGCTGTGGATCAGCGTATGGAAATAGATCTCATCCGGGGCGAGTGCGTGGCGGAGAAGGCCTGCGAGGCGCGATCGCGCCTCCACATTCGACATCATGGCCTCGACCGCCGCCGCCGTGAGGGCTGTCCATTGACTGCCCGCGACCATCGTGAAGCCAGCGAAATCGCTCTTCTTTTTCCGGGGGGTCGTGAGTTGCTTGACTCTGCGAGCTGCGGCAGCACCGCGACCACGAAGTCCCTGGGCGCGCGCATCAAACCTGTCGAAATGCCATTCGCGGAGAATCCGGCGTTCGTTCATCTCATACCCGTCCAACAGAAGGCCTGCTCGGCAGTAGAGCGTGCCCGGCCTTTCGGCGAAGAGTGCCTCGAGCTCGGCGAGCGGTCGAATCGGCACGCATTGGCCAGAGAGCAAGACGATGTACTCGTCCGGTGATGCGGACATCTGCAATGCCAACGCGTAGAGCTTCTCGGTCGCTTCGACGACCGAGAATCCTCCCCATCTGACGTCGGTGCGGTCTGCGACGTAGGCGATGTTTTTCGCTCGCGGATAATCGTCCTGTTCCGACGTCGCGTCGACGTGAACCACTATCTGATGAGGGCTGAGAGCCTCAGCTGCGACGCGGAAGACCTGCGGATCCCCATGCGTGAGAACGGCAAAGACCGTCACCGGCGAAGGCTCGATCCGAACATCGAACGCACAGCACAATCGCTGACTCGCCCCGCCGGGAGCGGGTTCATCGGATCGGCCAAGTACAACGGGATGCCCCGAACTGTGCGGTGGACTGCCACAGTTTCACTGGCCCCTCTCGTCCGCGCGGTGTTTGCTGCTGGTATCGGCTGAACACTAACAGTCGGACATGACCCTCGAAATCATCAGCGTGTGAACATCGAATTTCGAGCCCTCATCGTGAATCACCGCGATGGGCGTCACGAGAGGTGGCGTGCTAGACCAAGATCGTGCCGACGATCGCCAGCGCCAGGTAGGTCATGTTGTAGATCAAGTGCGTCAGGACGGCACCCCAAATGCGTCCGCTCAGCAAGACGATGAGACCGCACACCGCACCCACTGCGAAAAATTGGATGCCGTCCGCCAATGACAATGAGCTGAACGCCGCGTGCAGGAGTACGAAGCCGCCAGCTGAGGTGAGCAGCGCAGTTGTCGCGGCCGCGAGAGCGCCGACACTGCGCCGAAGCAACTGATAGACGGCCACCAGGATTACTGCGCGAAAGAAGAACTCCTCGATCACTGGAGCGAACAGGACAGAAGGGATCCCGTAACTCCATATCCCGTCCCACACTGACGAACCATCGGAACGAAGGAGGGTCGGGAAGGTCGAAGAATCTGCTCCGCTAAGCCATCCCTGGAGGAGGCGTAGGCCGCCTCCGATTCCCACACCCCAGAGGAGGTCGATTGAACGCATTTGTAGCAAACCCGCGGGGCGCGCCCGCTTGAACGCGACGACGACCGGAATCCCAAGGCCAGCCCACAGCGCTATGGACGAGGCAAACGGCGTCCACGGACCGCCCAATCGGTTCAGCGTCACGCTGACGATGAGCCCCACGCCGACTCCGACGAGTGCGGTCGTCAGAACGAGGAAATTCCACTTTCGAACCGCCGTGCCACCCTGACGCCAATCCAACCGCCGACGTCTCCGCCGTCCCCGCGAACGAGATGAATCAATGGAAGCAACTGACCCATCGGCAGCAACGCTCTCATCTGCTGCAGGGGCGTCGCTCAGCTTTCCAGGCACGGTGGTCAACCTATCGTTCGCGCCCCCCTTAGAGAACTCTTCCCGCCTCTTTCCCCGGGGACCCAGTGCGATCAGTGTGCAAGAAGGACTTCTGTGCACCGCGCAAGCAGACTGCGAGTTCGGGGGACACGCACAAGGGGCAATAGGCAGGCATCGTTTGTTGCGAATCCGGAAACAAGAGGTGTGGCACACTGAGTGAGATTCTCCGACCTCTGCAACGCAGGTCGACAGCGCGTCCTCGAGAGGCAACATGGAGCTCAGCGATCACATCCGCACCCTGCGCAAGAACTGGCTCCTCATCGTCGCGCTGACATTCTTAGGGCTGGCTGTGGTGGCGGGTTACACGCTGACCCGAACGCCAATCTACGAATCGTCAAGCACAGTCTTCGTCTCCACCCAAGCGGGGAGTACTGCCGCTGAGCTCCAGCAGGGCTCTTCGTTCGCGCAGGCACGGATCAATACCTACGTGGGACTGGCGACTATGCCGGTCGTCCTGGATCCCGTCATCACGGAGCTCGGGCTTCCAACGTCATCCGATTCCCTCGCGAGTTCCGTCAAAGCGGCTGCAGGATTGAACTCGACGTTGATCACCATCACGGTGTCGAATCCGAGCGCGGCGCGGGCCGCGGAGATCGCCAATGCTGTCGCGGACAGCCTCGCGACAAAGGTCCCTCAATTGGAGCCCGAGGCAGGCGACGGGACCAGCCCCGTCCGCCTGAGCCGGGTGAAGGACGCCCAGCCGGCAGCACAGCCGTCCAGCCCGAACATCGTTCTGAATCTCACGCTAGGTACTCTCATCGGGCTCGCGGTGGGCCTCGGCACCGCGGCTCTCCGGAGTCGCTTGGACAACCGCGTCCGCACCCCGCGCGACGCGGAGCAGATTACGGGCGCGCCGGGCATCGGAGCGATTGCCTTCGACACGAAAGCGAAGGACCGTCCGCTCATCGTCCACGCGGATCCGTTGAGCCCCCGAGCGGAGTCGTTCCGCGCGCTGCGCACGAACCTCCAGTTCCTGGACATGGGAGGGCGATCAAGCTTCGTCGTGACGAGCTCGGTCCCCAGTGAGGGTAAGTCGACGACGACCATAAATCTCGCCATCGCGCTGGCTGACGCCGGTAAGCGCGTGGCGCTGCTGGACACAGATCTGCGCAAGCCGAAGGTTGCCGAGTACCTGAGTATCGAGGGCGGTGCCGGGCTGACCGACGTCCTCATTGGGAGAGCGAAGATCAATGAGGTGATGCTCCCCTGGGGCGGACGGAGCCTCTACGTCCTCCCGGCAGGCAAGGTTCCACCAAACCCGAGCGAGCTTCTCGGCTCGCGGCAGATGGGGACTTTGCTCGAGATGCTCGAGCGCGATTTCGACGTCGTTCTCTGTGACGCTCCTCCCCTGCTCCCGGTGACCGACGCGGCTATCCTCGCGCGAGCCACAAGCGGCGCATTGATGATCGTTTCCGCTGGGCGCACGAGCCGCCACCAGCTCACACTGGCGACAGAGGCTCTGAACACCGTGGGCGCGAAGCTCGCGGGCTTCGTCATGTCCATGGTGCCGACCCGCGGTCCGGACTCGTACTACTCGGCGTACGGCTACGGGTATGGCTACGGCTATCGCTACGTGGAGACACCCCCAGCCAAGAAGAAGCCAGCACGTTCGACAGGAGGACGGCGACGACGCGCAGACTCTGCGAGCGATACCCCGGAGCCCGCGACGCCGCAAGAACTCGGTCTCGCCTCTCGCCGAACGGCGCGCGGGTCCAACAAAGACACAGACGCATAAAGCGGCGACGTGAGCACCTCGGTTCTTCCCCGTCCAGCTCAGATTGCAGGTCGCGTCTTCGCATGGATTTTGGCTGGCCTCATCTTGGTGGCGCTTCTCGTTGCCGCTTGGGTCGGGGTCCGTGGAGCCTTGGCCTACCAACATCTCCTTCGTATTCAGACGGACGTCGGCCCGAGCGCTTCCGCCCTGGCGTCCGATCCGGCGAGCGCCGTCCCCACCATCGGACGACTGGCGATGGAAGCCTCGGAGGCACGGCAACTGACCTCCGACCCGATCTGGAAGGCTGCCGAGCTGACGCCGTGGATCGGACCGCAACTCGCCGCGTTCGGCACGGTGTCCGCGTCCGCCGATGAACTGCTCACCGGAGCGATCCTTCCGCTCGCGACAGCAGCCAAGGGCGTATCGTTCGATTCTCTTCGCCCCGTTGGCGGCCGCATCGATGCGACCCCTCTCGCAGACCTCGCCGGACCCGCATCCGCCGCCGAGACGCGAGCGAGAGAAGCGTCGGACAACGTCGAGGCCATCGATCGAACGTCGCTGGTAGGAGTTGCCGCCTCTGCGGTCGACAAGACCGGCGAACTCTTCGACCAGTCTGCAACCGCCATCGACACTCTCGCCGGCGCCGCTCGCCTCCTCCCCGAGATGCTGGGACAAGACGGGGAACGCAACTATCTCGTTCTCGTGCAGAACAACGCAGAATGGCGATCACTCGGCGGAATCGCGGGAACCGGAATTCTTCTGCACACAAACCAAGGCACCGTTTCTCTTCTCGACACTCAGTCTGCGGGCGCAATCGTCCGAGATCTGCGCGAGCCGGTCACCACCCTGCCCGACGAAGTCGTGAACATCTACGGCACTCGACCGGGACGGTTCTTTCACAACCTCACGCAGATTCCCGATTTCTCGATCGACGGGCCTCTAGCACGCGAAATGTACCGAACGAAGACCGGACTCAGCGTGGACGGCGTGATCGCCATCGACCCTGTCCTGCTCTCGTACGTACTTGAAGCGACGGGACCTGTGATGCTCCCCTCCGGAGAGCAACTCAACGCCGGAAATGCTGCTCGAATCCTCATGAACGAGGTGTATCTCCGCTATTCCGATCCCTCGGAACAAGATGCGTTTTTCGCGGCCTCGACCGGCGCTGTCTTCCAAGCATTGATTGATGGCCGGGGATCAGCCCCGTCGCTGATATCGGCGCTCTATCGCGCCGGCGAGCAGCACCGCCTGCTCATGTGGAGCGCGGATCCCGCCGATCAGGCGATCATCGCCGATACAACGGTTGCCGGCCCGCTCCCCGTCACGGACGGTCGAACGGCCCGCTTCGGGGTTTACCTGAACGATGGAACCGGCTCGAAGATGAGCTACTACGTCAGGCCGGAGGTCGCTGTCGAATGGGGCTCATGCCAGCCTCTCGCGACGGCCGGGCAACGCTCACTCACGCTCAGTCTGTCGTTGACAAACGACGCACCATCGGATGCCGCTACATCGCTACCGGCGTACATCACCGGAGAAGGCGCCTACGGGACGGCTCCCGGCACAGCCAAGGTAGTCGGCAACCTCTACTTGCCAGAGGGTTTCGAGTTGATTTCCTCTGCCGTGTCCAATGGAGCGAATTTCGACGTCGCGACTTTTGAAGGGCGACAGGTGCTCACGTTCGGCGTCGACCTGGCTCCCCAGTCCTCCACACGCATCACTGTGGAGGTGCGCGCGCTCACGTCAGCGACGGACGCAGAAGCGTACGTCACGCCTACCGCAGACTCCTCCCTCGATCCCGTCGTCCGCGCTTCCTGTGTTTCAGCGGGAGCGGGAAACGCGACGCTGGGCTGATCACACGGTTGACCGGAACGACGAAGTCGCGGGTCGCCGCACCCGATCACGTTGCGAAACATTTACCTGAAGGAAATGACTACGGTTTGCAATACGGCGTACCCCTACGGGATACTCAGGTAGGTCTCAACAAACTCCATTCCGCTCTTTCTTCCTCAGTTTTCGCGAACGACTCGCCTGTGAGGCGAGCGGAACCACCGCACGACCGGCTGTCCGGACTCGAAAGCAGGCACTCATGAAGCACAAAATCACCAAGGCTGTGGCGTCTTTCGCCGCCGCTGGCGCACTGCTTTTCGCGGCGCCTGCGATGGCCCAGGCGTACGTTCCCACCGGCCCCAACACCGTGACGATCACCATCACGTCCAACGGTCCCGTTCCGGTTTCCGGCTTCCAGCCCGGAGCCGAAGTGACGTTCACGCTCGTCGGACGCGGTGTCACCGGTGCGAACATCGCCACCGCGAACCTCCCCGTCACCTCGGCGTCGGTCACCAAGACGGCCGACTCGTCGGGTGCCGCGACCGCCGTGGTCACGCTCCCCGCCAACCCGAGCGGCACCTACACGCTCGCTGCGAGCGGCGCCCGCGCCGACGGCAGCGCCGGCAGCGGCTCCGGCTCGAACCCGGGCGGCGGCACCGCTCTCCCGGCGACCGGTGTCAACGGTGAGTCGCTCATGGGCATCTACATCGGTGGCGGCGCGCTCGTGCTCGCCGGTGCGACGGTCGCGGTCGCCGCGAAGGTTCGTCGCAACCGCGCCGAGAACAAGGCGTAAGCACACACACAGCAACGAGTGAGGCCCCGTCGACTTCGGTCGACGGGGCCTCACTCGTTGCGTCACCACACCGGGTCACTGCACCACGAAATCCCCCACCCTCGTCACCCCGTCCGACAGGTACACCGGCACGACGACAGCCCGGCCGGCGCGCTCTTCCTGCCACCGCAACGCCTCTTCGGGTGACGTGAAGGTCTGGCTCGAGCCCGTGGCATCCGCCAACTCGTCAGCATCGACGTAGCCCTGACGGCCGTTCGTCGCGACGACGGCGATGAGGTCGGGCTCCTGCCCCGCGCCCGCCGAACCATAGGTC
Organism: Microbacterium sp. S1037; assembly: GCF_048381605.1. Classification (NCBI taxonomy): domain Bacteria; kingdom Bacillati; phylum Actinomycetota; class Actinomycetes; order Micrococcales; family Microbacteriaceae; genus Microbacterium; species Microbacterium sp. S1037. The sequence goes on along the minus strand of NZ_JBLWIG010000003.1, from coordinate 72,680 downwards.
TGGCCGCGATCGTTCACCGCGAGGGGCACAGGCTGCGCCTCGAGGTAGGTCGCGGTGAGACGCCACCTCTCGTCGGCGCCGGACGACACCACGAGCTCGGAACCGACCGCGTCGACGGGCACGTCGATCCACGACACCGCGCTATCAGGGTGCGCGACGAAGTCATCCGCGGTGCACGTCACCGATCCCGCGGGAAAAGTGAAGGTGCCCGGCGTGAGGCAGCGCAGCTCGATACGGACCTGATTCGCGGCGTCGGGGCGAGGCGGCAGAACCAGCGTGCCGTCGCCCGAGCCCTCCGCGGTGACGGGAGCACCGAGCTCACTGGTGACCGTGCCGCCGGGGAGAGTCCAGAGCTCGGCGGTCGCCGCCGTCCCACCCGCGGCGAGCACGATCGCCCCCGCCCCCGCGATCAGGAACAGCTTCGCGCGGCTGCGCCGCTGCGGCAGCTTCGTCTGCGCGACGAGCTGTCGATGCAATCCCGCGCGGAAGACGGGATCGATGCGCGGTGCGTTCATGCGGAATCCTCCTCGCGTGTGGCATCCGGGACGAGATCGCGGAGCTTTGCCCGCGCGCGGGAGAGGCGAGCCCGCGCCGCCGCAGGACTGAGTCCCACCACCACGGCGGCTTCGTCAGCGCGATAGCCTTCGAGGTGCACGAGCATCACCAGCTGTCGATCGACCGCACCGAGCGGCGCGAGAAGCGCGCGGGCGTTCTCATCGGCGAAGACCTCGTCCTCGGCGGAGCTCGCGTCCGCCGAGCGGGGCAGGGTGTCGAGCAAACGCCGGTAGCGAGCCGACGAACGCTGGAGATTGCGCAGCGCGTTCGTCGTGGTCGCGAGCAGCCACGGCAGCGGCGACCCATCGACGACACGCACCGCGTCACGCCGGCGCCAGAGCTCGAAGAAGGCCACGGCCGTGGCATCCTCGGCATCCCGTCGATCGGATGCCAATCGCGCGGCGTGACGGAACACGCGGTCGACGTGCCGCTCGTAGAGGTCGCCCAATGCCCTTTCATCGCCGTCGGCGGCGACGCGGCGCCACAACCCGGCTTCGTCCATACCCGGGAATGTCCGGCCGACCGCCTCGTGTGACATTCCGGTCGCGGCGGATTCTGCGTCAGCGCGCGTTGGACTTGTTCTTCTTGCCGGTCTTGGCGGGTTTCTCGTCGTTCTCGGCGTCGGGGTTCTCGGACTCGGCCGCGGCCTTCTCTTTCGCCTTGCGCTTCGCCTGCGAGGCGAGGCGCGCGAGATCGACCATGCGCAGGGCGTCCATGCGCGCGCGACGCATCGTGGCGTAATCGGGATCGGCGTCGGCGGTCATGCCCTCGACGTCGAGGCGCTGCCGGAGGTTCGACTCGACGTCTCCCCACGCTGCCATCCGGGCGGCCGCCACCAGGGCCTCCACGCGCGCCGGATCGTCGGCGAGGGCACGCAGCTCTTTCGCGACCCCGCGCGACTGGTTGGCGCGCCGGCGGAGGTTGCGCGTGTCGCGATCGCGGTAGTCGTGCGTTCCCGAGGAGTCGGAGAACCGACCCCACGCGCGCTTCCGCTGGTGCGTCACCCGCTCGGCAGCTTGGTCTTGCTCGTCAGCGAGAGCCCGAAGGGTTTTGCGCGCGAAGTCAGCGAAGACCTCGCTGTCGAACTGCCCGCCTCGGGCGATCGTCTCGACGAGGATGCGGTTGCGCACCGTGAGCCGTGCCGCCGCCGTCGCGATCGACAGCCCCTCGGCAATGGCATCCTTTGTGCGACCCACGACATCCTCCCCTCCCAGGTTATCGGTCGGGGCGTTCGAACGAGCCGGTCGGACTAGCCGAGCTTGGCCACGATCGCGTCGATCCGGCGGGCGCGAGTGTCGGCCGCCTTGGCTCCCTCGACGTTCGTCACATGAGCCTTCCGAGCGCTGGGGGACAGCGCATCGAATGCCTCGCGCACACCCGCTTCGGCGAGCGCGGACGCGAGGTCGGCGGGCACCTCGACCGTGCGCGGCGCAGTGTCGAGCTGCAGATCGACGGTGATGGCATCCCCTCCCGAGAGGCCCGTCGCGGCACGCTTGTCGGACGAGAACGGAATGAGCATCTTGCCGGCCATGACGCCGATCGTGCTGGAGTACACGTAGCCGTTCACATCGACGACGACGGCCGCGCGCTTCCCGCCTCCCAGCGCGTCGACGACCTCGGGCGGGACTTCGATACCGGTGTTGTTGCCCATCTGCGACAGAGTCGTTTCGAACTTCATGAGGCGAGTGTGGCAGAGCGAATCGGTACGTGAACAGCGTGTGAAATGCAATCCCCCGAGGAGGCGCCCCGCCGGTTCGTATGGTGACCTATGTAACGGAGGGCCTCGGAGAGTACTCGGGGGCCTTCTGTCGTTTCCGGACACCGGCGCGTTGAGAGCCTGCTTGTACCGGACAAAGCGGGGTCGTGCAAAGCCCAATCCGAACCAGCCATTGTCTCCGAAGATGTGAGGAAGGCGGCCACGAGGTCGCTGCTAACTCACTGGGAGGTTCACCATGAGCTCTTCACCTAACCGCCTCGTGGCCACGATCTTCGGGGCCGTGTACCTGCTCGTCGGTCTGCTCGGCTTCGCCGTGACCGGCGGTGTCGGCTTCATCTCGAACGAGGGCGGCCTGCTCCTCGGCATCTTCGAGGTCAACCCGCTCCACAACATCGCCCACCTCCTGATCGGTGGCGCTCTGCTCGTCGCTGGTCTCGCGAACGCCCGTGCGGCGAAGGGCGTCAACACCACCGTCGGTGCGGTCTACCTGCTCCTCGGTATCGTCGGCTTCTTCCTCATGGGCCCCGCCAACATCCTGGCCCTGAACGTGCCCGACCACTTCCTGCACCTCGCCAGCGCCGTCGTGCTGCTGGGTGTCGGCCTCGGCACCGAGCGCAACGTCCCCCGCACCGCGGCGGTCTGACCATGAACGCTGCGACCTTCGTCCGGTCGTGGCCCTCGGTGTTCGCATGGGGGGCCGGCCTGATCACCGCCGCCCTCGGTGCGGGCGCCATCACCCGTCCCGATTCCGGGGCCGCCGCGAGCGGCCTCGGAATCGGGCTGGTGGTCCTCGGGCTCGCCGCTCTCGCGTGGGGTGGCGTCGTCCTCTGGGCGGGACGTCTCGTCGTCCCCGCCCTCGTACTCGGCGGCAGCCTCGCCGCGATCGTCGGCGCGACAGCCCTGCTGTTCGTGGTTCCGGCGCACACCAGTGTTCTCGCGGTGGCCGCGGCATCCCTTCTTTTCGTCATCGTCGGCGCGAGCGCCGCGGTGCACCTGCGTCGTCGGCGCCGCGCCGCTCATCCCGAGCGCACCGCGCAGCCGATGAGCGTCGTGGGCCTGCTGGTCGCCGCCGCGGTGATCGCGGTCGTCGTGACCCCCGCGCTGGGCGCGGCGCAGAACGCCGTCCTGCTGCGTGACGACGGCACCGTGCCGGTCATCTCGCACGAGGGACACTGAATCTCTCGATGCCGCGACACCTCGGCGCCCGTCGTGCGCGGCGGTGGCACGCTGGAGAGGTGACCGACGCCTCCCCCGTCCCCGACTGGATCGCGTCGCTGCGGGGAAAGCTGCTCGTCGCCCTCGCCGGAGACCCGACAGGCATGGCCCCCTACGTGCGGGCCATCGCCGAGGGAGACGACGCCGGATACTTCGCCGAGAACGGCCCCGCGTGGACGGTTCACGCCGGAATGGGGACCCTGGTCGCCGGCATCCGAGCCCTTCTGCTCCAGGCGCTGCACCCGGGCGCCCTCGCTGGCGTGCACGACTGGTCGCGGTATCGCGAGGATCCGATCGGACGCCTCACTGGCACCGTGCGCTGGGTCATCACGCTCACCTACGGTTCTCGGACACAGGCGGATGCCGAGACCGCACGCGTCGGCCGGTTCCACCAGCGCGTGAAAGGGGATTACCGCGCTGGGGATGGAAGCGAGCGGGCGTACTCCGCCGAGGCGCCGGACCTCGTGCGCTGGGTGCACCTCGCCTTCACCGACGCGTTCCTGTCGGGGCACGAGGTGTCGCGGAAGCCGATCCCGGGCGGCGCGGACGCGTACGTCGCCGACTGGGCGACCGCGGGGCGGCTCATGCGCGTCGTCGATCCGCCGCTCACGCGCGCAGCGCTGCGCGCCGAGATCGACGGCTTCTCCGAACGCGGTGAGCTGCGGGGCGGCGAGCGGGTCGACGATGTGGTGCGGTTTCTCCGTAAGCCCCCGTTCCGCGGGGCGATGGGACTCGCCTACCGGGTGCTGTTCGCCGCGGCGGTGGCGACGATCCCGCGCCGGTACCGCGCGATGCTCGGCGTGCGGCGCTGGCCGCTGCCCGTGCTGAGCGTGACGCGCGTCATTCTGCGGGTGACCGAGCGGGCGCTCGGGTCGGGTCCGCGCGCGCAGGACATGGCGCGGCAGAGGTTGCGGCGCCTGGGGGTGTGAGGCGGGGGCGGTTGCTGACGATGGGCGTGCGAAACTCCGGACATTTCGCCCGTTCGACGCCACGGTGGCCGCGGGCGGGGGCTGTGACATCCATTTCTCCGGAGTCCGGCACGCTGCACCGGCTCGAACTCGCACTGCCGCGCGCCGGCCCCCGTCCGACCGCGCCGTCGTAGCCTGGAAGGACCGGAGGTGCCCATGAGCGACGACCCACGCCAGTCGGCCGAGCGCTACCGGCTCGACCGTGAGCTGCGCGAGAGCGGACTCGAGCCCGAACCCGCGGCGAATGGGCCGCAGCGCGGGTCGACCGCGGCGGAGCGGGCCGCGTTCGTCGAGACCTCGATCCAACAAGCGATCCGCCGCGGAGAGTTCGACAACCTGCCCGGCGCCGGCAAACCCCTCCCCGATCTGGGCGGGACGCACGACCCCGACTGGTGGATCCGACGCAAGATCGAGGCGGAGCAGCTCACCGGTCTCGGTCCGCCCGCCCTGACGCTGCGCGTCGAGTACGCCGAGCGCGCCGAGCGAATGGATGCCATCGCCCGAGAGGCCGACGTCCGTGAGGCGCTGCACGACTTCAACCGGCGCGTCATCGAAGCGCGTCGTCAGCTGCAGGGCGGGCCGCCCGTGGTGACGCCGACCGTCGACGTCGAGGCCGAGGTGGCGGCGTGGGCGGAGCGGCGGCGTGCCCGGGAGGAAGCGGCGGCCGTCGCGCCGGTGGTGCGGCGGCGGTGGTTCCGGCGGGGCTGAACGCGCCGGGGTTGCGGCGTTGAGTGTCCAAGACACACGGACGCCTCAGAAAACTGTCCGCGTGTTTTGGACACTCAACGCGGGAACGCGGGAACGCGGGAACGAGGGAACGCGGGAACGCGGGAACGGGGGCGGCCCGGCGCGGTGCCACGGCGCCCGGCGAGCGCCCGGCGGCTACAGCGCGGCGAGGGCCTCGGCCCGCTCCACCAGCGCGCGAGCGCGCGCGAGCGTCGGGGCGTACGAGCCGTCGACCGGGCCGTCGGGCGACGCCGACAGCAGCGCCCGGGCGCGCTCGACCTCGTCGGGTGCGGGCGTGAAGCCGGCGTGGGCGCCGGGGACGGCGGCATCCTGAAGCGCGAGAGTGCCGGTGAAACCCATCGCGACGGCGTGGAGCGCGGCATCCCGAGCGTGATCCGCCGGACCGCACGGCCCGTCGATCGGACCCGCGATCCCCGCGGCCGCTGAAGCGACGACGAGCTGCGCGCGCGGCCACGAGAGGGCGAGGCGGTCGGCCGACATGCCCGTGTCGCGGCGGAAGTCTCCGGTGCCGAAGGCGAGGCGGCGCGTCGCGGGGTGCGCGGCGATCGCGGGGGCGGCGAGCAGGGCCGCGGCCGACTCGACCATCGCGACGATCGGGACGCCGTCGGGAAGGGATGCCGCGACGTGGGCGACATCGGCGGGGCCCGCGCACATCGCGAGCACGACTCCGGCGAGGCGGTCGTCGAGCTCGCGGCCGAGGGCGAGGTCGTCTTCTCCGTCGAGGGTGCCCGCGGCGCTGATGCGCAGCCAGACCGGAGCGTGGGCCGCCGCTCGACGTGCGCGGTCGCGTCCCTCGGCCTTGCGTCCCGAGGGGAGGCCGTCTTCGAGGTCGAGCACGAGCACGTCGGCCGCGGTCTCGAGACCGCCCGCGAGGGGCGAGCGGAGCATCCAGGTGCGCGCGAGGTCGACACGCGCCGGGGCGGGGGCGGCCGAAGCCGCCCCCGCCGGGGTGTTGTGGGCAAGGCTCACGAGCGACCCTTCGCCGCAGCCTCCGCCTCAGCCTGAGCGCGGAAGGCGTTGAGCGCCTGCGTGTCGACCGTCGCGGGGAGCTCGGTCTTGGCATCCGCGGGTGTCGCCGAGTGGTCGTGACCGGTGAGGAGCGTCTCGTCGAACGGGATGTTGCCGGCGAGCACCTCACGGACGCGCTGTCCGTCGTACTGCTTGGTCCAGGCGCCGATGAGGAGCGTCGCCACCGCGTTGCCGGTGAAGTTGGTGACCGCGCGGGCCTCCGACATGAAGCGGTCGATGCCGACGATGACGCCGACGCCGTTGACCAGGTCGGGGCGGTAGGCCGAGAGGCCGCCGGCGAGGGTCGCGAGACCGGCACCGGTGACGCCGGCCGCGCCCTTGGAGGCGATGATCATGAAGATCAGGAGGCCGATCTGCTCGGGGATCGACATCGGCGCGCCCATGGCGGTCGCGATGAAGAGGGACGCCATCGTCAGGTAGATGGCGGTGCCGTCGAGGTTGAACGAGTAGCCGGTCGGGACGGTGATGCCGACGACGGGCTTCGAGACGCCGAGGTGCTCCATCTTGGCGATGAGGCGGGGAAGAGCGGCCTCCGACGACGAGGTGCCGACGATCAGCAGGTACTCGCGGCCCAGGTACTTCATGAGCGAGAAGATGTTGACGCGGGTGACGGCGAACAGGAGACCACCCAGGACGACCGCGATGAAGAGGAAGCAGGTCAGGTAGAACGCACCCATCAGGATGCCGAGGCTGATGACGGCACCGAAACCGGTCTTGCCGACGACCGCGGCGATGGCGCCGAAGGCACCGACCGGAGCGAGCCACAGGATCATGCCGAGGATGCGGAAGACCAGCACCTGGAAGTTCTTGATCCCCTCGACCATGCGCGCCCCGCGCTCGCCCATCCCCTGCAGCGCGAAGCCGACGAGCAGTGCGATGAACAGCACCTGGAGGATGCTGCCGCCCGTGAAGGCCGAGAAGAACGTCGTCGGGATGATGCCCAGGATGAAGTCCTGCGTGGTCGTCGCCTCGGGAACGGCGTCGTACTGCGCACCGGCGATGTTGAGGCCCTCGCCGGGGTGGATGATGTTGCCCACGAACAGGCCGATGCCGAGCGCGAAGGTCGACATCACGAGGAAGTAGCCGAGCGCCAGGCCGCCGATCTTGCCGACCGTGGAGGCCTTGGCAATCGAGCCGATGCCCACGACGATCGTGCAGAAGATCACCGGGGCGATCATCATCTTGATCAGGCTGACGAAGCCCTTGCCGATGGGCTCGAGGGTCGTCGCGAATGCGGGAGCGACGAGGCCGACGATCACACCGGCGACGACCGCGAGGATGACCGAGATGTAGAGCCAGTGGTTGCGGTCGATCCTCTTGCGAGGCCGGCCGTCGCGCGTGGTGCGGAGTGAGAGTGCCACGGGTGTTTCCCCTTTTCTAACGCCTTCGTTGAGTCCGGCGGGGGCGCCGGTCGATGTGAAGACTTTGATCGAGGCGGGGCGGGGGAACCATTTGTGGTCGTATTGTTCACGGCAGGCGCGACGAAGGGTGTGACATGCGACTGAGCGTGGGTGGGCGGCTGGCGCTCGTCTCCCTCGGCGTCGTCGTGCTCATCGCCGGTGTGCTCGCGGTGCTGCTGTCGTTCCAGCTCAGCGACTCGGGGCAGCGCCAGGCCGAACAGGTCACCCGCTCGGTCGCCGAGACGCTCGCCCACGAGCCCGACGTCGCCGCGCTCGTCGAGAAACGCGACTCCGACACCCTGCAGCCCATGGTCGAGGCGATCCTGGGCGACGCCGACCTGTCGTTCGTCACGATCATGACGCCGGACGGCATCCGTCTCACCCACCGAAATCGCTCGCAGATCGGACAGGAGTACCAGGGTTCGCGCGAGGAGGCCCTCGCCGGCCAGACCTACACCGAGGTGTACGAGGGCACCCTCGGCCCATCGGTGCGCACGATCGCGCCGATCCGCGAAGGCGGCGACGAGGACGGCCCGATCGTCGGGCTCGTCTCGGTCGGGGTCACGCTGGGCGCCGTACAGCAGGACCTCGCCGCTCGCGTGCCGTTGATCGCCGTGGCATCCGCCGCCATCGTCGGCGTCGGCGTGCTCGGGGCGCTGTACGTGCGTCGCAGCGCGCGACGGGTGACCGGGTCGTACACCCCGGCCGAGCTGTCGCGGCTCGTCGAGAGCTACGAGACGGTGCTGCACTCGCTGCGCGAGGGGCTCGTCGTCACCGACCGCGAGGGCCGGATCGTGCTCTACAACGACGAGGCCGCCGACCTGCTCGGGCTCCCGCCCGCGACGATGGGCCAGGTCTCGCTCGATCCGCACGACGTCGACATGGACGCCACCCTCGCCGAGGCCATCTCGACGGGGCGCCGCATGGTCGAGGAGACGGTGGTCAACGGCGATCGCGTCCTGCTCGTCAACCAGGAGGACGCGCGAGACCTCAACGGACGGCGGGCGCCCGAGCGCGGACACGTCATGACGCTCCGCGACCGCTCCGAGCTGCAGGCACTGCTCGGCGAGCTCGAGGGCGTCCGCACGCTCAGCGACACCCTCCGCTCGCAGACCCACGAGCACGGCAACCGCCTCCACGCGCTGTTGGCGCTGCTGGAGCTCGGGCGGCTCGATGACGCACGGCGGTTGATCGTGGCATCCACCGGCGAACGGCAGGAACTCGCCGACCGTCTCGTCTCGGACGACGAGGATGCCGTCGTGGTCGCCCTCCTGCTGGGCAAGCTCGACGAGGCGGCCGAGCGCGGCGTGCGCCTCGACCTCGACGTGTCGGAGCCGCGGCCAAGACTGCCGCTCGCTCCCGCGGAAGCGGTGACGGTCGTCGGGAATCTCGTCGACAACGCTCTGGATGCCGCGGCGTCGGGCGCGGAGCCCCGGTGGGTGCGCGCGGCCCTGACGGAGAAGGGCGGCGATGTCGCGATCGAGGTGTCGGACAGCGGCGGAGGGTTCGACCCGTCATTGCCCGACCCTTTCGCGTTCGGCGCTTCGACAAAGCCCGAGCAGGCACCCGGCGGCCGCGGCGTCGGGCTCGCGCTCGTGCGCGATATCGTGGCCGCCCGGGGCGGAACCCTGCAGATCACCGGCGACCCGACGACGGTGCGAGTGTTCCTGCCGTCGGTGGAGGAGGCGTCGTGATCCGGGTGCTCGTCGTGGACGACGACGCCCTCGCCCTCGAGCTGCACTCGGCGTACGTCGCGCGGGTGCCGGGCTTCGAGGTCGCGGGACAGGCGTCCGGAGCGCGCGCGGCCCTCACCGCCCTCGCCGACCCGGAGCGGCGGATCGACCTCGTGCTGCTCGACATGACCATGCCCGACGGCAACGGCCTCGACGTCGCGCGGCGGGTGCGTGCGGCCGGTTCGGGCGTCGACATCATCGCCGTGACGGCGGTACGCGACGCGGCGACGGTCCGGGCCGCCGTGTCGATCGGCGTCGTGCAGTACCTCATCAAGCCGTTCGCGTTCGCGGCGTTCCGCGAGCGCCTCGAGGCCTACCGCACCTACGTCGAAGGCCTCGACCGCGCGGCCGGTGACGCGACGCAGTCCGAGGTCGACGCGCTGCTCGGATCGCTGCGCACCGTCAGCCCGCCGGGGCTGCCGAAGGGCCTGAGCGACGAGACGCTGCAGGCCGTCGCGGAACGTGTGCGCACGGCATCCCGAGCCGTGTCGTCGACCGAGGTCGGCGAGACCGAGGGCATGTCGCGGGTGACGGCGCGCCGCTACCTGGAGCACCTCGCCGACGTCGGGCGGGTGCGCCGCGTGCCCCGGTACGGGGGCCAGGGCCGCCCCGAGATCACGTACGCGTGGGTGCGGGGGTAGGCACGCACGAGTCGCTCACCCGACTCCGCAGCGCGGGACGTGCCGGACGCACGGAACGCCTGTTGAGTGTCCAAAACACCCGGACTCCGCGAAAAATCGTCCGGGTGTTTTGGACACTCACCGTGGGCGGAGCGCCGGAGCAGGTCCGGGGCGGGGCGGGAGGGTCAGAGGGAGAAGGCGGCGCGGACGGCCTCGTTCGTGACCTCGCCGGCGCGGACGTTCAGGCCCTTCGCGAGGGCGGGATCCGCGGATGCCGCGGCGTCCCACCCGTGATCGGCGATCCGTGTGATGTAGGGCAGGGTCGCGTTCGACAGCGCGCGCGTCGAGGTGTGCGGCACCGCGCCGGGCATGTTCGCGACGCAGTAGTACAGCGAGTCGTGCACGCGGAAGGTCGGGGCGTCGTGCGTCGTCGGGCGCGACCCCTCGAAGCACCCGCCCTGGTCGATCGCGATGTCGACGAGCACGGAGCCGGGCTTCATCGCGGCGACCATGTCGTCGGTGACGAGCTTGGGGGCGGCGGCACCGGGAATGAGCACCGAGCCGATCACGAGGTCGGCGTCGGCGAGCTGCTCGGCGATCTCGAGGCGGGTCGACGCGCGGGTCTCGATCGCGCCGCCGAAGCGCTCCTCGAGCTGGCGGAGCTTGGGGAGAGAGATGTCGACGACCGTCACGCGCGCCCCGAGCCCGAGGGCGTTGGCGGCCGCGTGCTCGCCCGCGACGCCGCCGCCGATGACGACGACCTTCGCGCGCGGAGTCCCCGGCACACCCCCGGGAAGGAGCCCGCGCCCACCCGAGGCGCGCAGCAGGTGGTGCGCGCCCTCGATGATCGACAGGCGCCCGGCGACCTCGCTCATGGGCGCGAGCAGGGGCAGGGCCCGATCGGCCGTCTGCACCGTCTCGTATGCCACGGCCGTCGTGCCAGCGGCGATCAGGGCGTCGGTCAGGGGCCGGTCGGCCGCGAGGTGGAGGTACGTGAACAGCGTGAGGTCGGGGCGGAGGAAGCCGTACTCGGGGGCGATCGGCTCTTTCACCTTGACGAGGAGCTCGGCACGCGCCCACGTCTCGTCGGCAGTGGCGACGATCTCGGCTCCGGCCGCGCGGTACTGGTCGTCGCTGAACCCGCTGCCCTCGCCCGCACCGGCCTGCACGAGCACCTCATGGCCGCGGTGGACGAGAGAATCCACGCCCGCGGGCGTCATCGCGACGCGGTTCTCGTTGTTCTTGATCTCGGTCGGCACGGACACGCGCATGGGTTCCTCCTCGATCGACTGAGCGTTGCGGAGAGGATCGCAGAAACGAGTGTTTCCGTGACGTTAAACCGCTGATCCTTCGAATGGATGCCGCTCGATCGGCGTATTGTCGAACGCAGATACTCCAAACGCCACCGTCGACCGAAGGATCTGCGATGCCCGACGACGAGCTTCACCCTCACGAGACGCGGATCATCGAACTCCTCTCCGCCGACGCGCGAATGACCAACGCCGCGATCGCCGACGACCTCGGCGTCGCCGCGTCGACCGCCCACGCCCGGCTGCGCTCCCTCGTCGATCGAGGTCTCATCGCCGGCTTCCACGCGGCCGTCGACCAGAGCAGGCTCGGCCGGGGCCTGCAAGCGATCGTCGGGGTCACCCTGCGGCCCGGACAGCGTCAGGAGAGCATCCGCGCGTTCGCGCACGACGTGCGCCGGCATCCGGATGTCATCCAGCTCTTCTTCCTCGGCGGGGCCGACGACTTCCTCGTGCACATCGCCGTCGACGACTCGTCCGCCGTGCGCCGCTTCGTCGTCGATCACCTCTCGGCACGGCACAGCGTGGCATCCACGCGCACGAGCATCATCTTCGAGTACCACCGGAACGCGGTCGCGGCCGACTTCGACTGAGCCACCCGCACACCGCACGGCCCGCGTCAACCCGGGGCCCGAAACGGGAGCAGCGCCGATCCTCGGAACATGATGTGACCCGGGGGGTGGCGATGCTTCTGTCGATCGGGGTCGTGGTGATGAGCGTCGGGCTGGCGGCCGGCGTCATCCGCGTGGTGCTGCCGCGCATCGGAAGTCCGACCCCGCTCGGCGTCTTCCTGCGCCTCGCATCCGTGTCGGGCGCGCTCGCGGTGGGCGCCGGTGCGATGTACGTCGTGCGCTTCAGCGGCGGCGGCACGGGCACGCTCGTCGCGGCCGACACGTGCATGATTCTGGCATCCGCGCTCCTGTGCGTCGGACTCGCCAAGCCGCGGCGGGGTCGCAGCGCTTCGCCGCGAGCGCTGGCCCTCGCGATCGCTGCGGCCGCGGCGGTCGCCGTCTCGTCGGCCCTCCTCGCGCCGGACGTGTCGCTCATGCTGAAAGCGGTGGCTCTGCTCGTCGTCAGCGCGGTCGGTGCTCCCCTCGCCCTGCGCAACCGTGCCCTGCCGCACGCATCGATGCGGGTGATCGGCGCGACCATGATCGTCTACGGCTCGTACTCCGCGCTGCGGCTCGTGGTGCTGTCGACCCCCGAGTCGCTCCTGACCCAGACCCTCTTCTCCCCCACCGGAGCGGGCATCGCCGCAGTGACGACGATGCTGATGACCGGGGTCGCGATCAGCCTGGTGGGACGCCCCGTCACTCGCCCCGACGAGGACGACGACCATCGACGCACCCTCGTCGTCATCGGGGACTGGAAGCTCGCGAACGCCGCCCTCGGGGCGGATCGCGTGCACGGGCTCGTTCTGGAGATGCGCCTCGCGGCCCGCGACCTCGATCCGTCGGCGATCGACGGCCCCCGTGGCGTGGAGATCGCGACCCCCTCCGCCGTCGCGGCACTGCGAACGCGGATGCGGACGAGCTACGCCTGGCGCCCGGAAGAGACCGAACTCATCACGGACGCGTGGACGCAGCCGAGGGGCCGACGGCGGGTGACGCCGTAGCCGACACACCGCGGTCGCACGGGGCGCCGCGCGACCGGCGGCGGTCCTCGGCGACCGGTCCTCGGCGACGCGGAAAGCGATCGAACCACGAATCCCGGGTCGCACATAACAGTTCGGCTCCTACCCGATACATCCCTCGCCGCCGTCTGTATCCGAGGGCCATGATGACTAGCCGGAGGTTTCATGCTTCTGTCCGTCGCAGTGTTCGGGATGTGCGTCCTGGTGGGTGCCGGGGTCATCGCCGTGATCCTGCCGCGTCTGGAAGCCCCCGCCCCGCTGTCGGACTTCCTCCGCCTCGCGGCGATCTCCGGGGTGCTGGCCATCGGGGCGGCGGCGCTGTACGTCATCCGCTACAACGGCGGCGATGTGATCGCCCTCGTCGGCGCCGACGTGGCCATGGTGCTCTCCCCCGCTGTACTCGCGATCGCCGTCACCGCCCGACCCCGACGACGGCTTCTGACCACCGCCGTCGTCGTTCTCACCGTGGTGGTCGCGGTCTGCTCCGCCATTCTTCCGGCGGGCGTGTCGATGCAGATCAAGGTGGCCGCTGTGGCGCTGGTCTGCGGCGCCGCGGGTGTCGGTTCGCTGCGCGCCCCCGCGCTCCCCCGCCGGACCGCTCGCGTGCTGTCCGCGACGATGCTCTCCTACGCGGTGTACTCGGCCCTGCGCCTGCTCGCGCACCTGGTGAGCGGCCCGCCCTCACCCCTCCTGAGTGCGGCCTTCGGGCCCACCGCGACGGCCACCGCCGGGATCGCCACGGTCACTCTCATCGTCGTCGGACTCGCGCTGGTCCGCTCGCCCTCGGCCGTATCGGATTCCGCGGGGTGTGTGCGGAACCTCGTCGTGATCTGCGAGTGGGAAGAGGCGCGGAAGACGTACGGAGTCGATCAGCTCAGCGCGATCGTGGCCGAACTGCGCCTGGCGGCCCGAGAGGTGGACCCCTCGAGCGTCGACGCGTGGCACGGTGTGGAGACGGACTCCTCGACATCCCTCTCGATGATCCGGCGGCACCTCAGCCAGGCCTACGGGTGGCGTGGGCAAGACCTCGCCCTCCTCTGCGACGATCCTCCGCGCGGGCTGCGACGACGCCCCTCCGCCGACCACCGTGACAGGGTGCATCCCCGCGCGGATCCTGACTGACGGCGGCCCCGTGTCACCGCACGGCGGCAGCGATCGCCGCGATGTCGGACGGCATCGCGCGGCAGCATCCGCCGACGAGTCGGGCTCCGGCCGCCACCCATGCCGGGGCGTCCTGGGCGAGGGGCCTCGAACCCCCGCGCCAGGTGCGGGTCGCGGCATCCCATCGTTCGCCCGAGTTCGGGTAGGCGACCAGCGGGCGGGCGGGCGCACCGCGCAACGCCGTCATCACGTGCTCGGGCGCGCAGCAGTTGACCCCCACCGCGAGCACCCCCGGAACGGATGCCGCCGTCTCGAGCGCTCGCCCCAGAGCACCGGGTGCGGCGAAGCCGGTGCTGTCACCCGAGAGGCTCACATAGCTCGGTACGCCCAGATCCGCGAGCTCGAGCGAGAGGGCTTCGAGCTCTCGCGCGGACGGGACCGTCTCGACGGCGAGCAGGTCGGCCCCCGCGTCGGCGAGCACCTGGAGTCGCTGTCGGTGCGCCTCGCGGAGTTCACGGACGCTGAGCCCGTCATCGCCGGTGTACTCGCTCCCGTCGGCGCGAAGGGCGCCGAGCGGGCCGACGGATGCCGCGACCACGACGTCGCCGGCCTCACGGGCGAGCGTCACCGAACGGCGCAGGAGCGTCTCGACGTCGGCATCCGGGATCGCCTGTCCGTACCCCACCTGATAGGAGGCGGTGATGACGACCTCGGCACCGGCCGCCACGAACTCGGCGTGCGCGGCGCGGACCTCGTCGGGGTCGTCGCGCAGCACGCGTGCCGACCACAGCGACGACGACACGTCGTTGCCCCGGGCTTCGAGCAACGTGCCGAGACCGCCGTCGAGCACGACCGCCCGCTCGGCGAGCGTCGTGGCGAGGTCGATCACGCCTCGTGCGTCTCGCCGGCGGCGAGGACGCGGAGGGCATCGGCGAGCAGGGCCTGATCCGCGCGACTGACGCCCCGCAAGGCCTCGGCCTCGAGGCGGACGAGCTCGGTCATCGCGGCGTCGACGCGCTCGATGCCCTCGGGGGTGATGGCGACGAGGATCGCGCGACCGTCGGACGGGTTCGGGCGGCGGTGGACGAGCCCGCGCTCGGCGAGCTTGTCGAGGCGATTGGTCATCGCGGCGCTGCCGATCATCGTCGCGGCGATCAGCCGCGTGGCGCTCAGCTCGGTGCCGGCGCGGCGGAGGACCGCGAGGACGTCGAACTCCCACAGCGCGATCTCGGCGCTCGCGAAGGCGCGGGCACGGAGCTTCGAGAGGTGGAAGGCCGCGCGACGCAGACGCGACATGACGTCGAGCGGCGTGAGGTCGATGTCGGGGAGCAGGCGCGACCACGCGTCGATGAGGAGATCGACCTCGTCATCCTTATTGCTTGCGGTAGCCACATGACGACGGTACCGGAGCCGCGGGGCGATGGCGGCGTTCCGGCGGGCTGGGGCGGGTCGTCGTGCCGGGTGGGGTGGCGGGGGCGGAGCGCGCTGAGTGTCCAAAACACCCGGACGATTCTTCGGAGGCTCCGGGTGTTGTGGACACTCAATCGCTGATGGGGGCAGACCCCCCGGGGGAGATAGAGGGGGCGCGGTGACGGGCGCCTGAGGCTCAGGAGCTTCGCGCGCCCGGCGGGACGGGACCGAGGCGCTCGGCGAGCGCGCGGCCCGCGGCGCGCAGCCAACGGGCGGGGTCGGCGAGCGCGGCGGCGGGGGATCCCGCCAGGTCGACGAGCGCGACCGCGGTGCGGAACATCGAGGTGTCGGCATCCGGAGCGATGCGCCCCGCGACGAGCAGGACCGGACGGTCTCCGGCGAGCGCCGCGAGACGGCCGGGGACCTTCCCAGCCGCGGAGCTCGCGTCGAACGCGCCCTCGCCGGTGACCACGACGTCGGCGCGCTCGACGGCGTCGCGCACCCCGATGAGCTCGGCGACGGCCTCGGCCCCCGGGACGAGCTCGGCACCCCACGCCTGGAGCGCCGCCCCGGTTCCGCCGGCGGCTCCGGCCCCGGACGCGAGAGGGTCGGTGTCGAGCAGCTCGGCGGCGCGGGCGAGGGCGGCGTCCGCCTCGGCGAGGTCGACCAGCCCCTTCTGCGGGCCGAACACCGCAGCCGCACCCGCGGGCCCCGTGAGCGGGCTGCGGACGTCGGTCAGCACCGTCGCTCCGCCCGGCGGGGGTGGGCGAAGGCCCGACCGATCGAGGCGGACGGCGCCGCGCAGACCCCGTAAGCCGGGCGCGACGGGGGTGCCGGTGGCATCCGTGATCCATGCGCCGAGCGCGGTGAGGGCCCCGAATCCGGCGTCGGTGGAGGCGCTCGAACCGATGCCGAGCACCAGCCGCGAGACGCCGTGATCGAGGGCAGCGGCGATCGCCTCGCCGAAGCCGCGGGTGTCGGCGTCGAGCGGGCGGAGGTCGCCGCCCAGCAACTCGATTCCCGAGGTGGATGCCAGCTCGACCACCCCGGTACCGTTCGGCGCGGCGGCGGTCGGCGGGAGGAGGACCCAGGATGCCGCGACCTCGCGGCCGTGCGGGCCGACCACGCGCACCGGCATGCGTCGCGCACCGGGAACCGCCGCGAGGAAGGCGGCGGCGGTGCCCTCTCCCCCGTCCGACATGGGGCGCTCGATCGTGGCGTCGGCGGGTCGGGCGTCGCGCCATCCCGCGGCGAGCGCCGCGGCGGCGTCGGCCGCCGTGATCGAGCCCTTGAAGCCGTCGGGCGCAAGCAGCACGGTGGTCACGCGCCGACCTTAGCCGGTCGGCATCCGTGGTGCCGGGTGCCGCTCCCGGCGCCCCCGCCCCCACCGTTGAGTGTCCAAGACACGCCGTAATGCATGCCGCCGTTACGGCGTGTCTTGGACACTCGATGAGAGCGGGGCGGGCCGGGCCGGACCCGGGCGGTCAGCGGCGCCCGGCGGGCACCGGGGCGTCACGGCGGGCGGCGGCCTCGACGCGCTCGCGGCGCGCGTGGCGAGCGTGCTGCAGCACGCTCACCGTCACGATGATCGCGAGCAGGGCGTACAGCACCACGGTGAGCGGCGACGAGACGAAGATCGTCGGGTCGCCCTCCGACACCGCGAGGGCGCGGCGCATCTGCGTCTCGGCCATGGGTCCGAGGATCGCCGCGATCAGCACGGGCGCGAGCGGGATCGAGAAGCGCCGCATGACGAAGCCGACGACGCCGATCGCGAGGGCGAGCCACAGGTCGACCACGCGCGAGGCGATCGCGTAGACGCCGAGCATCGCGACGACCGTGATGCCCGCGTAGAGGTAGTGACGCGGGATGAGGAGCAGCTTGGCCCACACCGCCGCGAACGGCAGATTGATGATCAGCAGGATGATGAGCCCGAGGAACAGGCTCGCCAGCAGCGGCCACACGAGGTCGCCCGAGCGTTCGAACAGCAGCGGGCCCGGCTGCATCCCGTACTGCTGGAACGCAGCGATCATCATCGCGGCCGTCGCCGAGGTCGGCAAGCCGAGACCCAGCAGCGCGCCCATCGCCGAGCCGGCCGTGGCGTTGCCCGCGGCCTCGGGGGCGGCGACGCCCTGGATCGCACCGCGGGTGCCGAAATCGGTGTCACCGCGCCGGCGGGCGAGCCGCTTCTCGGTGCCGTACGCGAGGAACGTGGGCACCTCGGACCCGCCGACCGGGATCGCCCCGAAGGGCACACCGAACGCCGTGCCGCGGAGGAAGGCGGGCAGAGCCTGGCGCCACTCGCGGCGCGTCAGAAGCGGCGAACCGCTCGGGGCGACCAGCTTGCCCGGTCCGCCCGCGCGGCGGATGTGGCCGGCGACGTGCAGCACCTCGCCGATCGCGAGCAGGCCGACGGTGATGACGATGATCGAGATGCCGTCGAAGAACACGGGGCTTCCGCCGGTGAAGCGCTCGGCTCCCGTCATCGCGTCGATACCCACGAGGGCGAGGGCGAAGCCGAGACCGAGGGCGACCAGGCCGCGCACGATCGAGTCGGCGACGACGGCCGAGATCGCGACGAACGCGAACACGGCGAGCGCGAAGTACTCCGCGGGGCCGAACACCTTCGCGAGCTCGACGATGTACGGCGCGAAGAACACGACGAGAACGCACGCGATCGTGCCGCCGAGGAACGCGCCGATCGCCGAGGTGCCGAGCGCTTTGGCCGCTCTACCGTCCTTGGCCATGCGATGGCCCTCGAACGTCGTCGCGATCGCGGAGGAGTTGCCGGGGGTGTTGAGCAGGATGCCGGCGGTCGAATCGCCGAACAGGCCACCGAAGTAGATCGAGGCGAACATGATGAACGCGCCCGTGGGGTCGAGGCTGAAGGTGACGGGGAGCAGGAGAGCCACGGCCATCGCCGAGCCGAGGCCCGGGAGCACGCCCACGGCCGTGCCGAGGATGGCCCCGATGACGAGGAAGAGCAGGTTCTGCGGTGTGAAGGCGACCGCGAACCCGTCGGCGAGGTTGATCAGCTGATCCACGGCGAGAGTCCTTCCAGGATGCCGGCGGGAAGCGACAGGCCCAGACCCGCGCCGAACGCGAGCTGGACGAGGGATGACACGATCACCGAGACCCCGATGTCGAGCAGGGGACGGCGACTGCCGAAGGCCCACGAGATGGCCCAGAAGAGCGCGGCGGCCGAGAGGATCCAGCCGAGCACCGGCAGCACGACGATGAAGCCGGCGAGAGCGGCGACCGTCACGCCCAGAGTGCGCCAGTCGACGGCGGCCGGCTTCGCGGTCGACGCCACGTCCTCGGGCGAGACGACCCGCAGCTCGCCCGTGGCGTCGATCGCGCCGAGGTCTTCGAGCATCTCGTTCGAGATCTCGACCGGGTCGTCGGCGACGTGCGCACGGCGACTCGTGCGCAGCACCTCGATCAGCAACCCGATGCCTGCGAGCCAGAGGAAGCCGCTGACGAGCATCGGGAAGAACTGCGGACCGGGGAAGGCGACGTCGGCCGGCACCTGCATGGTGGCGGTGCCGTAGGTCATGAACCCGGCGAGCACGAGAACCCCGGCGACGACCACCAGCTCGCTGCGGCCGGTGTACCAGCGGGGCGTGCGCTGCACGCGCAGCGACCCCGTGGTGAGGGTGGACGGTTCGGTCACAGGCCCAGCTCCTTCATGATCGCGGTCGTACGTTCGGTCTCATCCGACAGGTAGGCGGCGAACTCGTCACCGGCGAGGAAGCTGTCGACCCAGCTGTTGCGGGTGAGCACTTCCTGCCAGGCCTCGGTCTCCCGCATCTCGGATGCCATGGCCACGAGCTCCGCGTGCACCTCGTCGTCGATGCCCGGAGGCGCGACCAGCCCGCGCCAGTTCGACATCGCGACGTCGACGCCCTGCTCGCGGAAGGTCGGCACGTCGACGTCGTCGAGCGGTTCCTCGGCCGACAGCGCCAGAGCCCGGAGGTTGCCCGACTCGATCTGATCGCGGAAGTCGTTGTATCCGGAGAGTCCCGCCTGCGTCGTGTGCGAGAGCAGAGAAGTGACGACCTCGCCGCCGCCGGGATACGCGAGATAGTTCACGCGCTGCGGGTCGATGCCGCCCTGCTGGGCGAGCATGCCGGCGAGGAGGTGGTCGATACCACCGAGCGACCCGCCCGCGATCGCGGTGCCCTCGGGGTCGGCGAGGAACGCCTGCATGAAGTCGTCGAGGGTTTGGAAGGGCGAGTCGCCGGGCACGACGAGCACGTTGAAGTCGTCGGCGAGACGCACGATGGGCCGCACGTCCTCGAGGCTCACGGGCGAGCGGTTGACGATCACGCCGCCGACCATCACCCCGCCCGTGACGAGCATGATGTCGTGCCTGTCGCCCATCTCGGCGACAGCGCCGAGGCCGATCGTGCCGGCGGCTCCGGGGATGTTCATCACCTGCACGGCTCCGGCGATGCCCTCTTCGCGCATGACCTGCTGCGCCTCGCGACCGAACGTGTCCCACCCGCCGCCGGGCGCGGCCGGTGCCACGATGGTGAGCTTCGTGCGGGGGTTGGCGACTCCGCCGGTCGCGGCGGCGCTGAGACCCGCCGTCACGAACAGCGCCGCGGCGACCACACCCACCACGACCCCCGTCACGCGGCGGCGTCGAGGTGAGCGCGCGGGGTGCTGCGCCTCTGCTGGCGTCGGATGCTGCATCAAGCCCTCCCGGGACATCGTCGTTGCCGGATGAGAAGCTAGGTTGTCAGCGCCTCTCCCCCGGTGGCGCGTTCGAAGGGCTTTGCGCTCTTTGATGCTCACGGCCATCCGGTCCCGAAGCGACCGCACGAGGAGGTGCCGATGCCGATCACCCGGTCCGACCGCGCGCCCGTCCGCGTGCGCCTCGCCGTCCTGCTCGCGCTGCAGTGCACCGTCGTCCTCGTCTGCGTGCTCGCGACGACGCTCGTCGCAATGTCGGTTCAGGAGCGCAGCATCCGCGCCGCGACCGAGGAACGCGTGCTCGACGTCGCGACGAGCCTCGTCGAGCTCGACCAAGTGCAGCGTGCGGTGCTGCTCGACACCGCCGCAGCCACCGCGGAACTGCAACCGCTCGCCGACGTCGTCGCCGCGGCATCCGGGGTCGACTATGTCGTGGTCACCGATGTCCGCGGCATCCGGCTCACCCACCCGAATCCCTCCGAACGCGGACGGACGGTGTCGACGGATGCCACCGCGGTGCTGGCCGGAGAGACGTTCATCGGCACCGAGACAGGGACCATCGGACCGAGCCTGCGGGCGAAGGTGCCGGTGCGTGCGGCCGACGCCGTGGTGGGGACCGCTTCGGTGGGGGTGCTGGAGTCGGAGATCTCGCGCAGCTTCGATGAGGCGGTTGGAGGGATGCTGCCCTGGGTGGCCGGCTCGATCGTGCTGGGCGTGGTGCTCAGCGGACTGCTCACCGCGGCGCTCCGCCGACGCGTGCGACGCCTCGAAGCCGACGCGCGCGAGCTCGAGACGCAGCGGCGCATCTCTGGCGCGCTGCGCGATCAGACGCACGAGTTCCACACGCGCCTGCACGTGATCCGCGGGCTCGTCGCCGAGGGCGAGACCGGCGAAGCGCTCACCTATATCGGAGGGCTCGCGCCCGTGGCATCCGGTCTCCCGATCGACGACCCGGCGCTGCGCGCCCTGCTGGACGGTCTGGTCTCGGAGTTCCCGGGACTGCGCGTGGACCCCGCGAGCCTCGTCCCGCGCGGCAGCGTCGACGACGAGGTGCTGACGGTGCTGGGGAACCTCGTGCGCAACGCTGCGGAGGCGGCGGGGCCCGGCGGACGGATCGACGTGCTCGTGCTCGCGGGCGACGAGCGGCTGACGATCGACGTCGCCGACGACGGGCCGGGCGTCGCGCCCGCCGACGTGGCTCGGATCTTCGACCGCGGGGTCAGCTCCAAGGCCGCCGCGGGCCGGGGCGTGGGGCTCGACCTCGTGCGCCGCATCGCGGGGGCGCGCGGAGGGTCGGTCACGGTCGGCCGGTCGGCGTCGGGTGGGGCGCGGTTCACGGTCGAGCTGCCGCAGGCGGGGGTGCGGGGATGAGTCCGGATGCCGTGATCCGCACGATCATCGTCGACGACGACCCCGCGGTGGTGCGGTTGCACACCGCGTATCTCGAGGCGCTGCCCGGGTTCCGCCTCGTGGGGACGGCCCGGACCGGGGCCGCGGGGGCGGCCCTCGCGGCGGGAAGCGACGTCGACCTGGTGCTGCTCGACATGAACCTCCCCGATTTCAGCGGCGTCGAGGTGCTGCACCGCCTGCGGCTCGTGCGGGAGTGGGACGTCGACGTGCTCGTGATCAGTTCCGCGCGCGACACCCTGACGATCCGCCAGGCCGCAGCCGCGCACGTCGTCGGCTACCTCGCCAAACCCTTCACCCGCGAGGCGTTCGTGCGCCGGCTCGAGGAGTACCGCCGCGGCCGAGCCGAACGCCCCGCCGAGGTGCCCGTCAGCATGGGCCAGGGCGACATCGACCGACTGGTGTCACCGGTCACCTCCCCCGTGCGCACGGTCGTGGCATCCGAAGCTCTTCTCCCCAAGGGACTCGCGGAGTCGACCATGCACACCATCCGCGCCGCGCTGCACCCCGTCACCCCGGCGAGCGCGCGCGACATCGCCACCGCGTCGGGCGCCTCGCGCGCGACGGTGCGGAGGTACCTCGACGTGCTCGTGGCCCGCGGCGAGGTCGACATCTCGCACCGCTTCGGCGCGCGCGGACGCCCCGAGGTGCTGTACCGCCTGGCCGCGCGCTGACGGCCGACGCGCACGCCGCTCTCCCCTCACCCGCCCCCTCCCCGGTTCACTGTCCAAAACACCCGGACGTATTTCTGAGGCGTCCGGGTGTTTTGGACAGTGAACGGGGTGGAGCGGCGGCGCGGGCGCACGGCGGGCGCACGCCCGGCGCGCGGGTGGGTGCACGGCGCGCACGGGTCAGCGCGGCCGCGGCGGAGCCGTCGTACCGCGGGCGACGAGCCGCGTCGGCAGGAGGAGGTGCGTCTCGGGGAGGTCCTCGCCCGCGAGGAGGGCGAGCACCATCCGCACGGCCTCGGCGCCGAGGCGTTTCATCGGCTGGCGCACGGTCGTCAGCGCGGGTTGGGCGCGCGCGGCCTCGGGCACGTCGTCGAAGCCGACCACCGAGAGGTCGTCGGGGACACGCAGTCCGCGCTCGGCCGCGACGTCGATGATCGACAGGGCCGACAGGTCGTTCGCGGCGAAGACAGCGGTCGGCGGGTCGGCGAGCGACAGCATGGCCTCGGCGGCCTCTCGCGCGACGTCCTGCTCGTACCTCCCGACGCCGACGAGGGCGGGATCGAACGGGATGCCGGCGGCCGAGAGCCCTTCCCGGTACCCGGACGCACGGGCCACGGCCGACCGCAGGTCCGGGCGCCCCGCGATGAAACCGATGCGGCGGTGGCCGAGCTGGGCGAGGTAGTGCACGGCCTGCTGCGCGCCGGTGAAGCTGTCGGACTCGACCGTGGGGAGGTCGGCGCGGCCCGTGTGCGGGTCGATCGCGACGATCGGCACGTCGCTCGTGACGTTGACCACGGTCGGCGTCACGATGATCGCGGCGTCGATGAGAGTGCCGCTGAGGCGGCTGAGCGATCGCCGCTCCCACCCTTCGCCCTCGCGGCGCGATCCGCTGTAGGCGAGCAGGTCGTACCCGGTGCCCGACAGCGCTCCCCCGACGCCCTTCAGGATCTCGGCTGAGAACGGCTCGATCGCGGCGACGAGCACCCCGACGACGCCCGTCTTGCGCGACCGCATGCTGCTCGCGACGAGGCTCGATTCGTAGCCGAGGGTCTTCACGGCATCCAGAACGCGGCTCACCGTCTCGGGCGAGACCCCGTACCGCCCGTTGACGGCTTTCGACACCGTGGCCACCGAGACACCGGCCGCCGCGGCGACGTCGTGGATGGTGGCGCGTCGGGTCATGGCATCCGACCCTAGCGTGGAAATCATTTTCGAAAACGTTTGACGAGCGTTCGCGACCGGGCGACACTGCTCAGACCTGGGACGCAGCACACGCCCCGGAGAACGGCATCGCTGCCGATGACCACCGCGCATCCCTGACGGACGCACCTCGACGAAGAGAAACGGGAATCACATGAACACGCGCAAGATCCTCGCCGGAGCGGCTCTCGCCGTCGCCGGCACCCTCGCGCTCGGCGGCTGCGCCGGCGGCGGCGGGGGCCAGAACGCCGACGGCTCGGTCACGCTCACGCTGTGGCACAACTCCACCACCGGCGACGGGAAGAAGTACTGGGAAGACACCGCCGCGGCCTTCGAAGCGGCGAATCCCGGCGTCACCGTCGAGATCCAGGCCGTCCAGAACGAAGAGATGGACGGCAAGCTCCAGACCGCCCTCAACGCCGGAGACGCCCCCGACCTCTTCATGGCCCGCGGCGGCGGCAAGCTCGCCGACATCGTCGCGGCCGGCCAGGTCATGGACCTCACCGACAAGATCTCCGCGGATGCCAAGAGCGCCCTCGGCACCTCGCTCAACGCCTTCGAGGTCGACGGCAAGAACTACGGCATGCCCGTCGCCGTGCTCCCCTCCGGCATCTTCACCGCGCAGGACCTCCTCACCGCCGCCGGGGTGACCGAGGCCCCCGCGACCATCTCCGACCTCGAGGCCGCGGACGCGAAGATCCGCGCGACGGGCGTCGCCCCGATCGCGGTCGGTGCCAAGGACGCCTGGCCCGCCGCGCACTGGTACTACAACTTCGCGCTGCGCGCGTGCTCGAAGGACGTGCTCGACGAGGCCGCCCAGAGCCGCAGCTTCGACGACCCCTGCTGGTTGCAGGCCGGCGAGAACCTCGAGTCGTTCCTGAAGACCCAGCCGTTCAACGAGGGCTTCCTCACCACCGCCGCCCAGCAGGGCGCCGGATCCTCGGCGGGCCTGCTCGCCAACCACCAGGCCGCCATGGAGCTCATGGGCGCGTGGAACCCCGGCGTGATCGCCTCGCTGACCCCAGACGAGAAGCCCCTGGCCGACCTCGGCTGGTTCCCGTTCCCCGAGGTCCCGGGCGGCAAGGGCGAGAAGGGCGCCATCATGGGCGGCGTCGACGGCTACTCGTGCTGGGTCAACGCTCCCGCGCAGTGCACCGACTTCCTGAACTTCCTCGTCAACAAGGAGAACCAGGAGAACTACGCCAAGGCGTTCCAGACGATCCCCGCCTCGAGCGAAGCGATGGATGCCGTCGACACCCCCGCCCTGCAGTCGGCGCTGAAGGCGTACACCGACGCCCCCTACGTGTCGGTGTGGCTCGACACGCTCTACGGCCAGAACGTCGGCAACGCGCTGAACGTCGCCGTGGTGGACCTGTTCGCCGGCAAGGGCACCCCGCAGGGAATCGTCGACGCCGTCAACGCGGCCGCGTCGCGCTGAGAGGCCTCGATATGACCACCGTGCGTCATCCGGTCGCCACCGCGTCCGACGACGTCGCCGGTCGCCGCCTGGCCGAGGAGGGTGCCCCGCGCACCCCCTCGGCCGGGCGGTCGCCCGTCCGGCGCCGCCGCGAGAACTGGCGTATCCGCGGCGAGCTCGCGATCCTCCTCGGCCCCGCCCTGGTCGTCTTCGTCTCGTTCGTCATCCTCCCGGTGGTCCTCGCCGCCTACTACGGCTTCTACAAGTGGTCGGGGTTCGGCACGCCCACCGACTTCGTCGGCATCCGCAACTACGTCACGATCCTCACCGACCCGGCCTTCCACGAGGCGCTGGGCCACAACGCGTTCATCGTCGTCGGCTCGCTCGTGCTGCAGGGGCCCCTCGCGCTCGGTCTCGCGCTGCTGCTGAACCGCAAGATGCGGGCGCAGTCGCTCATCCGCGTGCTGATCTTCGTGCCCTACGTCATCTCCGAGGTCGTCGTGGGCCTCGGCTGGGGCCTCATGCTCCAGTCGAGCGGCGCGATGAACGGGATGCTCGAGAAGATCGGCCTCGGAGCGCTTCGCGCCGACTGGATCTCCGACCCGGCTCTCGCGATCTGGACGCTGCTCATCATCATCACGTGGAAGTACATCGGCTTCGCCGTGATCCTCTTCCTCGCCGGGCTCCAGGGCATCCCCGAGGAGCTCAGCGAGGCCGCCGCGATCGACGGCGCCTCGTACTGGCAGATCCAGCGGCACATCGTGCTGCCGCTGATGGGTCCGACCATCCGCATCTGGGCGTTCCTGTCGATCATCGGCTCCTTGCAGCTGTTCGACCTCGTCTGGATCATCTGGGGTCAGTACGTCGCCTCGACCGCCGGGACCTCGACCATGGCCACCTACATGGTCGCCAACGGACGCAACGCCGGCAGCTTCGGATACGGCAGCGCGGTGGCCGTGGTGATGTTCCTCATCTCGCTCGCCGTCGCCCTCGTCTACCAGCGCTTCGTGCTGCGTCGCGACACAGCCGGCGCCCTCACGGGAGGCACCAGATGACCGCCACCGCCACTCTCGTCACCCCGCGCGGCGCCAAGGCTCCCCGTCGCCGCCCCGCCGGGGCGAACCGCGGATCCTCGGTGATCGTCGGCTTCGTCGCCCTGCTGCTCATCGGCATGATGCTCGCCCCCGTGGTGTACATCATCCTCGGCGGCTTCCGCTCGAACGCCGAGATCACCGTCGACCCCTCGGGCTTCCCCACGCGCTGGAACTGGGAGAACTACGCCGACGTGCTGGCGAGCCCCACGTTCTGGGGTCAGGTCGGCAACTCGGCGATCGCGGCCGTCGCGACGACCCTGTTCGTCGTGGCCCTGGGCCTCATGGCCGCCTACGCCCTGTCGCGCTATCGCTTCCGCGGCCGCGGTGCGGTGTACGCCCTGTTCACGGCGGGCCTGATGTTCCCCATGACGGTGGCCATCACGCCGCTGTACATCCTCGTGCGCAACCTGGGGCTGATGAACTCGCTCGCGGGCGTCATCGTGCCGCAGATCGCTTTCGCCCTGCCGTTGACGATCATCATCCTGTCGCCGTTCCTCGCCGCGATCCCGAACGAGCTGCAGGAGGCCTCGTCGATCGACGGCCTCGGTCGCCTCGGGTTCTTCTGGCGCATGGTGCTGCCGCTCGCCGTTCCCGCGGTCGTGACGGTCGGCATCCTGGCCTTCGTCAACAGCTGGAACTCGTACATGCTGCCGCTGTTCATCCTCAACAACGAAGCCGCTTTCACGCTGCCGCTCGGGACGCAGGCCTTCGCCTCGCAGTACTCGGTCGACACCGCGCGCGTGCTCGCATTCACCTCGCTGTCGATGATTCCCGCTCTGCTGTTCTTCAGCGTGTTCGAGCGGCGCATCGTCGGCGGCCTGACCGGCGCCGTGAAGGGCTGATCCGATCATGACCATCCACCACACCGACGTCGGTGCTGCCCTCACGTCCGGCGTCTCTCCGCGCGTCCAGGCCCTCGTCGCCGAGATGACGCTCGACGAGAAGCTCGCGCAGCTCGTCGGCTACTGGGTCGACCAGGGGGATGAGGTCGTCGCTCCCCTCTCGGGCGAGAAGATCACCTCCGCCGCCTACGCGGATGCCACCGTCCACGGCCTCGGCCACCTCACGCGCGTGTACGGCACGCGTCCGGTCGACCCGATCGAGCGCGCCGAGTGGCTGTGGGGCGAGCAGCGTCGCCTCAAGACCGAGACGCGGCTCGGCATCCCCGCGATCGTGCACGAGGAGTGCCTCACCGGTTTTGCCGCGTGGAAAGCGGCGACCTTCCCGACACCGCTCGCGTGGGGCGCGTCGTTCGATCCGGATGCCGTCGAGCTCATGGCATCCGCGATCGGTCGGTCGATGCGCGACCTCGGTGTGCACCAGGGGCTGTCGCCCGTGCTGGATGTCGTGCGCGACCCCCGCTGGGGACGGGTCGACGAGTGCATCGCGGAGGACCCCTACGTCGTGGGGACGATCGGCACGGCGTACGTCCGGGGCCTGCAGGGCGCGGGCGTGCACGCGACGCTGAAGCACTTCGTGGGGTACTCCGGCTCGCGGGCCGGGCGCAACCACGCCCCCGTGTCGGCCGGCCCGCGCGAGTTGCAGGACGTCTTCCTCCCGCCGTTCGAGATGGCGGTGCGCGACGGCGGCGCGCGCTCGGTCATGAACGCGTACGTCGAGATCGACGGGGTGCCGATCGCGTCGTCGCCCGAGATCTTCACCGACCTCCTGCGTCGCCGGTGGGGCTTCGACGGAACGGTGGTGTCCGACTACTTCGCCGTGGAGTTCCTCCGCTCGATGCACGGGATCGCCGGATCACTCGGCGAGGCCGCCCAGCTCGCTCTCGAGGCGGGGATCGACGTGGAGCTGCCCGGCCCCGACGCGTATCCGCACCTGGCCGAGCGGGTGGCATCCGGGGCCCTCCCCGAAGCCGTGGTCGACCGGGCCGTCGCTCGCGTGCTCGCCGAGAAGGAGGACCTGGGACTCCTGGATGCCGACTTCGCCGACGCCCCGACCGAGATCGACCTCGACGAAGCCGAGCACCGGGCACTGGCGTACCGACTCGCTCTCGAGAGCGCCGTGCTGCTGCGTAACGACGGGGTGCTTCCGCTCGCGGCGCCGGGACGGATAGCGGTCATCGGCCCGAACGCCGACAGCGCGGAAGCGCTGATGGGCTGCTATTCCTTCGCGAACCACGTGCTCGCGCACCACCCGGGAGTGCCGCTCGGCTTCTCGCTGCCGACCGTGCGCGATGCCCTGTCGGCCCGGTTCGGCGAGGTCTCGTACGCCGTCGGCTGCGCCGTCGAGGGTGACGACACCTCGGGGTTCGCCGAGGCCGCCGCGGCGGCTCGGGACGCCGACGTCGCGATCGTCGTCGTCGGCGACCGCGCCGGGCTCTTCGGTCGTGGGACCGTCGGCGAAGGCAACGACGCCGACTCGCTCGACCTCCCCGGCGCGCAACGGCAGCTCGTCGAGGCCGTGGTCGCGACCGGGACCCCGGTGGTGCTCGTGCTGCTGACCGGGCGCCCGTACGCACTCGGGTGGGCGCTCGACGGCGGCTCCGGTCCCGCGGCCGTGCTGCAGGCGTTCTTCCCGGGCGAGGAGGGCGGGCCCGCGCTCGCTGCTCTTCTGGCAGGGGATGCCAGCCCCTCGGGGCGCCTGCCCGTCTCGCTCCCCCGCTCGGCCGGCGCGCAGCCATACTCGTACCTGCATCCGCTGCTCGGCGGGCCGTCGGGCGTGACCAGCACCGATCCCACGCCCGTGCGGCCGTTCGGGTTCGGGCTGTCGTACACGACGTTCGCGCGCGGGGAGCTGCGGGTGGACCGGGGCGGTAGCGGGGCGGCGACGGTGCCGCGCTCCGGAACCGCCGCCGAAGTTCGCGCCGGCGACGCCTTCACGGTGTCGGCCCGGGTCACCAATACCGGAGCCCGGCACGGAGCCGACGTGGTGCAGGTTTACGCGCACCGAGCCGTGGCCAGCGTGACACGCCCCGTCGCCGCGCTCGTGGCGTACGCGCGCGTCGACCTCGCGCCGGGTGAGAGCGCGGAGGTCCGGTTCACGGTGCCCGCGTCGCGGTTGGCGTACAGCGATCGGGCGCTCCGCCGCGTGGTCGAGCCCGGCGAGGTCGAGCTGCGGCTCGGGCCGTCGTGCGCGATGGTCGACGAGGCGGTCGCGTTGCGGATCACCGGCCCGACGTACGAGCTGAGCGGAAACGACGCCCGCGTGGTCGAGGTGGAGGTGCGGCGGGGCTGAGGGGCTCGCGGCTGCGCCCGCCGCCCGCCGCCCGCGTTGATTCAGTGTCCAAAACACCCGGACGATTTTCGAGAACGTCCGGGTGTTTTGGACACTTACGCGAGAGGCAACCCGCGCGACCTCTCTCGCATCCGCGTTAGCGTGGACCCACGCCATCGACGCCGCGAGAGGACAGGATGACGCTGCACGACGAGACCCCCGCCCGACCCGAGACCGTCGTCGGCAACCCCGCCTCGCGCATCCACCCCGACCACGACGACGCCCGCGCAGACCCGTGGTCGATCGACCTCGAGCGGATCCAGTTCTCGCCGTACTTCTCGCGCCTGTCGGCCGTGACGCAGGTCGTTTCGCCCTCGATCGGCGCCGCCCCCGTCCACAACCGCCTCACGCACACGCTCAAGGTGAGCGCGATCGCCCGGGTCGTCGCGCTGCAGCTCAACACCCGCTCTCGCCGGGCCGGCGAGGGCGACGTGTGCAACGCCACCGTCGTCGAGGCCGCCGCGTACGCGCACGACCTCGGCCACCCGCCGTTCGGACACCTCGGCGAGTCCACGCTCGACCGTCTCGCGCGCGAAGAGCTGGGCCTCCCCGACGGCTTCGAGGGCAATGCCCAGACGTACCGCATCCTCACCGCCCTCGACGTGGTCGAGAACGCACCCCGCGGGTTGAATCTCACAGCCGCTGTCCGCGCCGCCTCGGCGAAGTACCCGTGGGCGCCGTCGGTCGAAGCGGCCGACGTCGAGCGGATCGGCCCACCCCGTGGCATCCGTCGCTCTCCCGACGGCGCGTATCGCGTGCACAAGTACTCGGCGTACGACCTCGACCTCGACGACCTCGACGAGGCCAGGCAGGGGGTGGATGCCGAGCCCCTCCGCCAGAGCATCGAGGGCGCCGTGATGGACCTCGCCGACGACATCGCGTACTCGGTGCACGACGTCGACGACTTCTACCGCGCGGGGATCCTCGATCATGCCCCGATCGCGGCGGAGTTCCGCGGCTGGCTCGACGACGTGCTCGAGTGGCGCTCGCGCGACGACGCGGAGGTGCGCGCCGAGCTCGCGCCGGGGGCGGGGCTCGAGCGCCTGCGCCGCAAGATGCGCCGCGACGACCCGTGGATCGCCGACGACGAGGCCTTCCTCGCCGCCGTCAGCGACGTGGATGCCGAGATGGTCACCGACCTGCTCGCCCGCCCGTTCGACGGGTCGCTGACGGCCGAGCGACGGCTCGCCGCCTTCACCGACCGATGGATCCGGCGGTTCCAGGAGTCGGCGCGCCTGCGCCCTCTCGACACCCCGCGCGCCGGACCCGTGGTGCTCTCGCCGTGGGCCTGGCACCACGTCGAGGTGCTGAAGTTCGTGCACAAGCGCTTCGTGCTCAGCCGCCCCGACCTGGCGATCCAGCAGCGCGGCATGAGCCGCATCCTCACCCGCTCGGTGCGCGCGCTCGGCGAGTGGCTCGACGACGACCTCGACCGCGCCCGCACCCCGCGCCGCCTGCGCGAGCTCATCGCGCTGGCCCGGGAGCAGTACGCGGCGCTGCCGGCGGAACGTCGACCTTCGGATGCCGAAGCCGAGACGCTCGCGCGCTCTCGCGGAATCGTGGACTACGTGGCATCCCTCACCGATTCGCAGGCGTTCGCGCTGTCCGAGGCGATCTCAGGTCGCGCGGACCGACTGTGGTCGCTGGGGCAGCGGCTGTAGACCCATGGCCTCCGACGGAGAGCTCCCGGGGATGTCGCTCATCCAGCAGCGGATGCAGCTGGACCGCGCCCGGTCCGCGGCGATCTGGACGCTTATCGGTGCGGCCCTGAGCTTCGGCCGGTGCGGTTCCCGGCATCCGCGCCCCGAAGAGGGCGGACTTTCGTGCTCTCCGGGCCGAGGACACCCGGTGCGGAGAACGGGACGCGCCCCATCGCGTCGCTCAGCCGCCTACGCTCTCCATCTCGGCCCACTGCCGGGGTGTCTTCTCCTGCAGCCAGGAGGCGAATTCGGGGAACCCCTGGTACACGCGCATCGTCTCGAACAGCATCCGGCCGTCGGCGTCCTTCCCGCGGACCCTCCCCGACATCAGCGCCGCGAGTTCGGCGATCTCGGACGCCGGCACGATGCGCGCCCGGCGGCGGCTCGAGCGGACGACGAGGTGGTCATCGAACACGAGGATGCGCGCCCTCCCGAGAGACAGCGCGTAGAAGAAGATGATCGCGCCGAGACCGCCCAGCGTGGTCAGCCACACCGTGACGCCGATGTACGCGAGAGGATCCCGCTCGATGACCTCCGTTGCGGCGAGGACCACAGCACCGACCATGAACAGGATGCCGATCCCCCGGGCGACCAGGTGTTGCGAGGGATATCGCTGAACGACGAAGAGCGGTTTCGCGGGAGCGCTGTCGGCCGCGCCGTCATAGTGGGTCATTGTTCCCTCGAAGAATCGGTGAGTCGGCACAGTCCGGACGCCTCGGGTGCCGAGAGCCATCGAATCATGCACCTGAGCTGTATCGGGAACGAGACGGCCCGCTCTTTCCTGTGAGACAGTGCCGCCGAAAGGACTAGTGTCGACGTCTCACGCGGGTGAGCATGTCGGGAGGCAGTTTCATGGCACGACCGCGAGGGAAACGGACCTCACTTCTCGTCGCAGCCATCGCTGCGCTCCTCGTTGCTGTCATAGCACTCTTCTGGAGGACGGGGTCGTGCACAGATTTTGCGACGTCGGCGGGAATATGCCAAAGCGATCTTTCGGGGCCGGCAGCAGTTTCCGCCCTTGTGTTCGGCGTCGCGGCGGTATGGCTGTTTCTCTGTTGGCTGCGAGTCGCTCGGCGCAGCTGATCGCGGGGCTCGGGAACGCGTTGTCAGAAGCAGCGGACACACGAGTGCCACAAGCTGAAGCCCCACCTGAACGCAGACGTGCCCCGACCCAGGCAGCCCACCGCTACCGGAATCGGGGCACGATCCGCGCACCGGACGAACCGGGGCGCGGCACGCGCCCCGAGAGAGCGAGGCGCGCGAGTGCCGCACCGCCCCGGGGCTGAACGCGACCCGGGACGGCGGGGGTCTTACAGGCCCTGGGCCAGGCGGTAGTACGCCTGGTTCCAGCGCAGCTCGCTCTGGAAGCCGCGGACCGTGGTGTCGTCGTCGATGACGACGAGCTCGGTCTTGGCGATCTCGGCGAAGTCGCGGAACACCTCGATGCCCACGGCCGTCGTCATGACGGTGTGGTGGGCGGCACCGGCGGCGAGCCAGCAGCCGGCCGAGGTCGCGAAGTCCGGGGCGGGCTTCCACACCGCGCGTCCGACGGGGAGCTTCGGCAGGTCGGGGGCGTCGACGTTCTCGACGACGTTCGCAACGAGGCGGAAGCGATCGCGCATGTCGCTCATCGCGACGACGAGCGCGGGGCCGGGGTCGGCGGTGAAGACCAGGCGCACCGGGTCGTCCTTGCCGCCGATGCCGAGCTCGTGGATCTCGAGGCGCGGCTTCTTCGTCGTGAGCGAGGGCGAGACCTCGAGCATGTGGGCGCCGAGGATGCGCTCGTTGCCGGGGACGAGGTCGTACGTGTAGTCCTCCATGAGCGACGCGCCGCCGGGGAGGCCCGCGCCCATGACGTTCGCGACGCGCACGAGGATCGCCGTCTTCCAGTCGCCCTCGGCGCCGAAACCGTAGCCCTCGGCCATCAGGCGCTGAACCGCGAGACCGGGCAGCTGCTTCAGCGCGCCGAGGTCTTCGAACGACGTCGTGAAGGCGCCGAAGCCGCCCTCCTCCAGGAAAGAGCGCAGGCCCAGCTCGATCGCGGCGCCGTCACGCAGCGACTGGTGGCGCGCGCCGCCGGGGAGCAGTTCGTCGACGACGTCGTAGCTGTCGATGTACTCCTGCACGAGCGCGTCGATGTCGGCATCCGAGGCCTTCTCGACGGCTTCGACCAGCTCGTTGACGCCCCACGTGTTGACCTGCACGCCGAAGCGCAGCTCGGCCTCGGTCTTGTCGCCCTCGGTGACGGCGACGAAGCGCATGTTGTCGCCGAAGCGGGCGAGCTTGAGGGTGCGGGCGGCGGTCCAGCCGGCGGCGGCGCGCTCCCAGTCCTCGATCTGCTGGCGGACGGCGGGGTTCGACACGTGGCCGACGACCGTCTTGCGGGCGACGCCCAGGCGCGTCTGGATGTACCCGAACTCGCGGTCGCCGTGCGCGGCCTGGTTGAGGTTCATGAAGTCGAAGTCGATGTCGTTCCACGGCAGCTCGACGTTGGCCTGCGTGTGCAGGTGGAGGAGCGGCTTCTGCAGGGCGTCGAGACCCGAGATCCACATCTTCGCGGGGCTGAAGGTGTGCATCCACGCGATGACGCCGATGACGTCGTCGCGGCCGTTGACCTCGAGGGCCATGCGGCGGATGCTGTCGGAGTCCTTCAGCACGGGCTTCCAGACGACCTTCACGGGGAGGCCGGCGAGGCCCTCGACGACGGCCTGCGACTGCTCGGCGACCTGCTTCAGGGTCTCCTCGCCGTAGAGGTTCTGGCTGCCGGTGACGAACCAGACCTCGTAGCCGTCGAGGTCGTTCTTGAGCTTCGTGCGGGTCATGACTGTTCCTTTTCGAGTGTTCAGAGGGATGCCACGGCGGCGGCCTCGACGGCGAGTCCGGCGCGGTAACGGTCGAGGTAGGCCGAGAATCCGGCGACGTCCGCCGGGTCGGGGTCGGCGGTGGTGATGGGCGCGTCGGCGAAGACGACCTCGGCGAGGTAAGTGTCGAGGTCGCGGCCCGCGCCGTCGGCGACGTACGCCGCGAGCACGGCCATGCCCCACGCCCCGCCCTCGGACGCTGTCTCGGCGACCGCGACGGGGGCGTCGAGCGCCGCCGCGAGGAAGCGCTGCGCGACCCCCGCGGTGCGGAACATGCCGCCGTGGGCGTACATCCTGTCGAGGCCGACGCCCTCGGCGTGGAGCACCGCCATGCCGAGCGCGAGCGTGCCGAAGACGCCGTACAGCTGCGCGCGCATGAAGTTCGGCAGAGTGAGGCGGCTGTCGGGCGTGCGCACCACGAGCGGGCGACCCTCGTCGAGACCCGCGATGGGCTCTCCGGCGAGGTGGTTGTAGGCCAGCAGTCCGCCGGCGTCGGCTTCGCCCTCGAGCGCGGCGGAGAAGAGCGCCGCGTAGGTGGCATCCGGGGTCTGCGGGACGCCCGCCGCGGCCGAGAAGGCCGTGAACATGTTCGCCCACGCCGCCAGCTCGCTCGCGCCGTTGTTGCAGTGCACCATCGCCACCGCGTCGCCCGAGGGGGTCGTCACGAGGTCGAGCTCGTGGTGGACCTCGCTGAGCGGGCGCTCGAGCACGACCATCGCGAAGATGCTCGTGCCGGCGCTGACGTTGCCGGTGCGCGGAGCCACGGCACCGGTCGCGACCATGCCGGTGCCCGCGTCGCCCTCGGGCGGAGCGAAGGGGATGCCGGGACGCAGCGTTCCGGTCGGGTCGAGGAGCCGGGCCCCGTTCTCGGTCAGGCTGCCGGCCGCCGCACCGGCCACGAGCACCTCGGGCAGCAGGTCCGTCAGCGCCGGGACGCGTCCGGCGGCGAGGCCGTCGTACCGCGCGACCAGTTCGGCGTCATAGTCGCGGGTCGCGGAGTCGATCGGGAACATGCCCGACGCATCGCCGACGCCGAGGACCTTCTCGCCCGTGAGCTTCCAGTGGACGTACCCGGCCAGCGTGGTGAGGAAGCGGATCTCGGGCACGTGGGGCTCGGCATCCACGACCGCCTGGTGCAGATGTGCGATCGACCAGCGCAGCGGGATGTTCACGCCCAGCAGCTCCGTGAGCTCAGCCGCCGCGACACCGGTGTTGGTGTTGCGCCACGTGCGGAAGGGGGCGAGCAGCTCTCCATCGGCGTCGAAAGCGAGGTAGCCGTGCATCATCGCCGACACACCCATCGCGGCGTAGCGCTCGGGGGTGACGCCGTACTGCTTCTGCACGTCGGCGACGAGCTCGGCGTAGGCGGCCTGAAGGCCCGACCACACGGCATCCAGCGCGTAGGTCCAGAGCTTGTCGGCGTAGACGTTCTCCCACTCGTGGGAACCGGTTGCGAGCACCTCGGCGTTCGGGCCGATGAGGCACGCCTTGATGCGGGTCGAGCCGAGCTCGATGCCGAGAGAGGCGCGGCCC
Source organism: Microbacterium sp. S1037 (assembly GCF_048381605.1). Taxonomy (NCBI): domain Bacteria; kingdom Bacillati; phylum Actinomycetota; class Actinomycetes; order Micrococcales; family Microbacteriaceae; genus Microbacterium; species Microbacterium sp. S1037. The sequence continues at coordinate 37,436 of NZ_JBLWIG010000003.1, read as the reverse complement.
TGCTCGATGAGGGCGGAGATGTCGGCGGTCATCGGCGGTCGTCCGTGCTCTGTCCGTAGACGTTCTGGTAGCGGTTGTAGAGGGCGTCGATCTTGTCCTGCGGGATCGGGACGAGGGGGCCGGCCTCGCGGGCGTAGTGCACGGTGCGGGCCGCGTCCTCGCACATGACGGCGGCCTTGACCGCGTCCTTGGCGCTCACGCCGATCGTGAACGGGCCGTGGTTCTGCATGAGGACCGCGCGGCTGCGGTGTCCACTCAGGGTCTCGACGATGCCGCGACCGATCGAGTCGTCGCCGATGATCGCGAACGGACCGACAGGGATGGGGCCACCGAACTCGTCGGCCATGCCGGTGATGACGCAGGGGATCTCTTCGCCGCGCGCCGCCCACGCCACGGCGAAGGTCGAGTGCGTGTGCACGACGCCGCCGACCTCGGGCATGTTCCGGTACACGTACGCGTGCGCCGCGGTGTCGCTCGACGGGCTGCGCTCACTGCCGGGGGTGCCGGGGATCGCGTTGCCGTCGAGGTCGCACAGGATCATGTTCTCGGGGGCCAGGTCGTCGTACGAGACACCGGAGGGCTTGATCACGAACAGGTCGGTCCCGGGGACGCGGCCCGAGACGTTGCCGCCGGTCCAGACGATGAGGTTGTAGCGCACGAGCTCGGCGTGCAGTTTCGCGACATCGGCGCGGACGGCGTCGATCGCCTCCTGCACCTCGGGCGTGAACGTGACGGCATCGGACACGCGGTCTCCTTCGACGGGGTTCGGGGTGGCGGGGCGCGGCGCCCTCGCCCTGCAATGTTACCGGTAACATCGCAGCGCCGCGAGAGGGAAAACACAGGGCGACCGCAAAGGTGCGCGCGGCACGATGAGCGCATGACGGAATTCGCGAGGGTCGCCGTCGTCGGCGGAGGACCCGCCGGCCTGCAGGCCGCTCTGACTCTGGGCCGGATGCACGTGGACACGGTCGTCTTCGACGACGGCCGTCCCCGGAACGGGACCTCCCCCCGCATGCACAACGTGCTCGGATGGGATGGGACCGAGCCCGCGCGGCTCCGTACGGCGGCGCGCGACGAGCTCCGGAAGTACCCCTGGGTGCGCGTGGTCGACCACACGGTCCGGGCGGCGCGGCGCAGCGCGGACATCGAGCTCGACACCTCCGGAGGGCCCTGGCGCGCGGAGAACCTCCTCATCGCGACGGGAGTGGAGGATGCGCTCCTCCCGATCCCCGGGGTGTCGGACCTCTGGGGCGACCTCGTACTGCCCTGCCCCTACTGCCACGGCCATGAGCACGCGAAGGGCCCCATCGCGGTGATCTCCTCCGGTGCGCACGCCGATCACGTCGGTGGGCTGCTGCGCGGGCTCACGGACGAGGTGCCGCACTTCGAGCCCGAAGAGGTCGCATCCGTCACGCGGGCGGGCGATCGCGCCCTCATCACCCGGCACGATGGGCGGACGACGGAGGTCGCGGCGGTCTTCATCCCGCCGAACCCGACGCCCCGATCGCGCATCGCCACCGACCTCGGCGTCCGCGTCGAGGCGGACGGGATCGTCGTGGATGCGCTCGGGCGCACGGATCAGCTCGGCATCTGGGCGGCGGGCGACGTCGCACGCCGCCTCGATCCCCATGTCCCCGCGGCCGTCGTCACGGCGATGGCCGCGGGGCTGACCGCGGCGGCCGACATCGCCGCGGCGGGCGCGCCACCGCCGCGCGGGAGCGCGCGGGAGGGCTGACCCGCACCGTAGCGTGGAGGGATGCTGCGCGCCGACGATCCACTCCCCGTCCGGCCTCGGCGGATCGCCGTCGCGGGGGTCTCGGGCGTCGGCAAGACGACGCTGTCCCGACGAATTTCGGCCCTCACCGGCGCGCCGCACGTCGAGATCGACGCGCTGTTCCACGGGCCCGATTGGACGCCCCGATCGGAGTTCCTCGACGATGTCCGCGCGCTCGTCGAGGAGGACGCCTGGGTGACGGAGTGGCAGTACTCGGATGCCAGGCCACTCCTGACGGCGCGCGCCGACCTTCTCGCATGGCTCGACCTGCCGTTCACGACGGTCACGCTCCCCCGCGTCGTTGCCCGTACGCTCCGCCGTCGCCTCGGCCGCGAACCTCTCTGGAACGGGAACATCGAGCCGCCGCTCCACACGTTCTTCACCGACCCGGAGCACATCGTCCGCTGGTCGATCTCCACGCGCGGGAACTACCGGGAACGCCTCCCCGTCGTCGCGGCCGAGCGCCCCGGGCTGCCGATCGTGCGGCTGCGCTCGACGCGCGAGGTGGAGCGCTGGCTGTCCGGCCCGCTCGCGGCATCGATGCGCTGACGACGAGCACAACTCCGGCAGAACCGCCCTGGGGCGGCCGACCCCCCGGCGGCACACCCCCATCGCCGGAGTTGTGCCGACCGCCGACGTGGCGGTGGCGCGGGCCAGGCGTCAGCGCAGTGCGGCCGTCGAGGCGCGCGGCACCAGCACCGGCCGCGCGGGTGCCGTCGGCTCGTCGCCGAGCACCCGCGCCACGGCCTCCGCCGCCTCCCCCTCGACGTCCAGACGCACCGTCGTCAGCGGGGGGCTGTAGAACCCGGCGTCCGGGTTGTCGTCGAAGCCGGTGACCGAGACGTCCGCCGGGACGCGCAGGCCTCGCGCCGCCAGGCCCGCCGTGAGCCCCAGCGCCATCTGGTCGTTGGCGACGGCCACGGCGGTGGCACCGTCGGCGATGCGACCGGCGACCGCGTCCGCGAGCGCGGAGCCCGAGGCGGCACTCCAGTCCCCCTCGACGCGGTCCACCAGCGTCAGCCCCCGGCGGGCGACCGCGTCGGCGACGCCCGCCGTGCGCGCCGACGCTTCGCGCCAGTCCGCGGGGCCGGCGACCTCGACGATGCGGCGATGTCCGAGGTCGGCGAGATGATCCACGACGAGGGCGGCCGCGTCGCGTTGGCGGATCCCCGACTCGCCGTACAGCGGCACGAGCGGCACGTCGTACCCCTCGAGAGGAGTCGCTCCGTGCGCGGCGACGAGCACGATCCCGTCGACCCCCTGGTCGAGCAGGTGGCGCACGGCCGCGTCGATGTCGGCCGGGTCGTCCGAGTCGGTGTACGCGGTCGAGATCCACCGACCGCGCGCCCGCGCCGCCCGCTCGAGCGCCGCGATTCCCGCGGACGGACCGTGCAGGACGGCATCGGATGCCACGACCCCGACGGTGCGCGTGAGACTGGTGCCCAGGGCGCGCGCGGCGTTGTTGACGCGGTAGTCCAGCGCCGCGACCGCCGCGAGCACGCGCTCGCGCGTGGCATCCCGGATGCCGGGATAGTCGTTCAGCACGCGCGACACGGTCTGCGTCGAGACGCCCGCGGCGTCGGCGACGTCGCGCATGCCGATGCGCCTCACCCCGCCGTCGCCGCTCATGGTCCCTCACAGTAGCGGCGCGCAACCCCCTCGGCGTGCGCACACCCGCGAGGTGCGATGGCGGCATGACCTCGGCTCCCGGCATCCCGCGCCCGTCCCGCACGCCTGTGTCCGGCACGATCGGGGCCGCCCTCGGGCGCGCGTTCGCCGTCGCCCAGCGCGTGCGGCACCCGCGTCCGATCCACAGCCGCGGCGTGGTCCTGCGCGGGGAGATCCGGCGGATTCCAGATGCCACCGCCGCCGGCATCGCCTGGATCGACGACGCGTCGGCCTCCGCGCGCCCTGTGGTGGCTCGCGTGTCGCGGTCGGTCGGCCTGCCGTCACCGCTCCCCGACATCATCGGGTTGGCGCTGCGGGTCGACGACGCCGACATCGAGTTCGCCTCGACCGGGTGGGGAGTTCCGGGACGCTTCGCGCTCCTCCCCCGACGCCGCGCGGAGCGTGCGAGCCTCGGCATCCTGCTCCCCTATCGCGGGGACCGCGGGCCGGTGCTGCTCGGCGCACGCACGGTGTCGGGGCGTCCGCCCGCCACCGATCCGCGCGCTCTCACCGGCCTCGACGTCGGCGCCGTCTGGACGCTCGAGCTGTCGCATGCGACGGCGTGGGGGCCGTGGCATCCGTTCGCCCTGGTCGAGCTGCGCCTCGACCCCGATCCGGACGACCGCGGTCTGCGCTTCGACGCCGTGCGCCGTCCGCTCCCGGGTGCGCGGACCTACGCGTGGGTGCGGGCGGCGCGTCAGCCGTCCTACGCGCGGGTGCAGAACGACGCGCCGCCGCCGCGCGCCGCGGGGAAGACCGCCGCGGACGCCGAGACCGCACCGGGCTGACGAGAACCGGCGCATCCTGCGGGAGGCTCGTCACGCGGATGCGGTCTCGCGGAACCACGACCGGGGCCCGAACCCGGCGTCGCGCCCCAATCTGGCCGGACGCCGAGGCCCGCCCGGCCGGGCCTCACTCGAAGTTGCGGTGGCGGGCGACGAGGTCCTCGAACTTCGCGCCGGTGCGACGCACGAGCATGAGGTACAGCACGTCCCAGAAGATCCAGAGCGACTGCTCGAAGAGGCTCCCCATCGCCTGGATCGTGGGCACGAGCCCGCTCGGGTCGTCCGCGCCGTAGGTGTGGGCGGGGACGGTCAGCACGATGTCGGCGAGCTGCGCGGTGGGGCCGTCCGGGACGGCCGTGGCCACGAGCAGCGTCGCGCCGGTCTTCTTGACCTGCTCGGCGATGTAGTGCAGGTGCGGGATGTTCGCGGGCCCCGACGGCATGATGAACAGGTCGTCCGCGGTGACGGCGGGGGTGGTGTCGTCCCAACCCCAGTGCACGGTCTTGCCGAAGTGCGTCAGGCGCATCGCGAAAGCCTTCGACCCGAGGCCCTCGCGGCCGATGCCGAGCACGAAGATGCGCGGGTGCTTCTCGAGCGCGTCGAGAGCGGCCTCGATGTTGTCCAGCGGTACCCGGCGGAACACCTCCCCCAGTTCCTCGACGACGGTCGAGCTGATCTCACGGAACTCCGACATGGACAGTCCTTTCTGTGTCGGTGCGGGCGCGGGGCGCCCGCGAGGGGGTGGGTCAGCGGGTGCTGGTGCGGCCGCCCCAGCGGCCGACGAGCAGGGCGAGGAGGATGACCGCGCCGTACACCGCGTTGATCCAGAAGGTGGGGACGCCGGCGAGCGTCAGCACGTTGGTCAGGGTACCCAGCAGCAGCACGCCCATGAGCGCACCGACGATGCGTCCCTGCCCGCCGTTGAGCTGCACACCGCCGATGACCGCGGCGGCGAGCGCGCTGAAGATGAGGTTGTCGCCCATGCCGCTGGTGACCGAGGCGAGCCGGCCTGCGAGCATCATGCCCGCGAAGGCGGCGAGGGCGCTGGCCACGACGAAGGCGGTGATGAGCACGGCATCCACGCGGATGCCGGCGGCCCGCGCCGCGTCCGCGTTCCCGCCGATGGCGTAGAGCGCGCGGCCCCACGCGGTGTACCGCAGGACCAGACCCGCGACGAGGAACAGGATGCCGGTGATCCAGATCGCGGCGGGGATGCCGACCCACCGGGCCGAGCCGACGTAGCGGAACGCCTCGGGGAGACCCGCGAGCGTTTTGCCCTGGCTCACGCCGAGGGTGATGCCGCGGAGCAGGATGAGCATCGCCAACGTCACGATGAACGGATCGAGCTTGACCTTCACGACGAGGAAGCCGTTGATCAACCCGATGACGACGCCGATCGCGAGGGTCACCAGGATCGCGACGCCCGGGCCGACCTCGGAGCCGAGGCCTCCCATCGCGGCGGGAACCATGAGCCATGCGGCGACCATCGGGGCCAGGCCCACGGTGGATTCGAGCGAGATGTCGAGCTTGCCGGTGATGAGGATGAAGGTCAGGCCGATGACGACGATGCCGAGCTCGGCGGACTGCCGCAGGATCAGCGTCAGGTTCGCGGCCGAGAGGAACGCGGGACTGACCACCGCGCCGACGATGGCGACGATGATGAGGCCCGGCAGGACGCTCAGCTCGCGCACGTTCTTCACGACCGTGCGCATGACGGGGTTGGTCGCGGGGGCGGGGGTTCGGACGACGGTGGTACGCACGATGTTCACTCCAGGCCTTCGATGGCTCGAACGATGTCTTCTTCGGTGGGGTCGGCGAGCTCGGCCGAGATACGGCCCTCGCGCATGATGAGGACGCGGGAGCTGACCAGCAGCTCCTCGACGTCGTCGGAGATGAGGACGACCGCGACGCCGTCGGCGAGGGCGCGCAGCATCAGTCCGTAGATCGCGTCCTTGGCGGCGATGTCGACGCCGGCGGTGGGCGAGATGAGCACGAGCACGCGGGGCTTGCGGGCCAGGGCACGGGCCAGCACGACCTTCTGCTGGTTGCCGCCGCTGAGTCCGGACACCGCGAGCGACGGGTCCGGCGGCACGAGCGCGACGTCGGAGATGAGGTCGCGCGACAGGGCCGTCTGCTTCCGCGGAGAGAACACGCCCGCCGGGGCGAGCTGGTCCATGATCCCCATGGTCATGTTCTCGGCGACGCTGAGCTGCGGGACGTAGCCGTCGCGGTGGCGGTCGGCGGGGACGAAACCGATGCCGGCGCGCTGGCTGGCCTTGACGTCACCGGTGCGGATGGGGGCGCCGGCGACGATCACCTCGCCGGACGCGAGCCCGCGCAGGCCGGCAATCGCCTCGCCCACCGAGTACTTGCCCGAGCCGCCCACGCCGCCGATGGCGACGAGCTCGCCGGGCGCGACCGAGAGGGTGACGTCGGTGAACGCCCCCTCCTTCTCGCTCGCCGATCGGAGCTGCATTGCGGGCGCGGCATCCTCGTCGGGGGCGATGCTCTCGGCACGGTGCCGACGCTGCTCCTGCCCCGCGAGGAGGGCCTCGACGAGGTCGTCGGAGCGGATCTCGTCGCCCAGGCGCGACCACAGCAGCTTGCCGTCGCGGAGCACCGTCGCGGAGTCGCAGATCGCGGTGACCTCGCGCAGGAAGTGCGAGACGAAGACGAACGTCACGCCCTGCTGCTGCAGCTCCTGGACCTTGTCGAACAGTCGTCGGATGGCCGCGCCCTCGAGCTGCACGGTCGGCTCGTCGAGCAGCACGATGCGGGTGCCGGCCTCGAGCGCCTTGGCGATCGTGAGCATCTGGCGCTCCTCGATCGGGGCGTCCGAGAGCAGCATCCGGGGGTCGAGGCGGATGTTCCACTCGTCGAGGATCCGCTCGGCCTCGGACTGCATCTTCTTCCACGACACGCGCGCCCCCGCGGTGGGCAGGCGTCCCGCGAAGAGGTTCTCGGCGATGGTGAGGTTGGCGAACACCGAGGGGCGCTGGTAGACGCAGGCGACGCGCTGCTGCCAGGCCTTGGGGTCGGATGCCGGGGGCGCGGCCTCACCGAAGAAGCTCACGGTTCCGGTGTCCGGCGTCTCCAAGCCCGTGATCATGCGCAGGAGCGTGGACTTTCCGGCGCCGTTGCGCCCGATCAGTCCGTGCACCTGCCCGGGGAGGATCGAGACGGAGACGTCCTGAAGCGCCTTCGTCGCACCGTAGGTCTTGCTGACGCCGTCGATCTGGATGGCGGGCACGGTGGTCGATGGGGTGGTCATGACGTCTCCGTCTCGGGGGTGTCGTGATGCGGCCGGATTACTTGGTGGCGCCGAACGCGTCGAGGGCGAACTGCTTGTTGCCCCACAGGTTCGGGTCCTCCACGTTGTCCTTGGTCACGACCGGGGTGGGCAGCAGGTCGACGAGGTTGCCGTTGCGCTCCTCGATGACGCTGCCGTGGTCGGTGTCGCCGGTCTTGAACGTCTCGCCCTTGATCGCGCGCGTGAGGTAGTCCACGCCGTAGTCGATGTAGTCGGTCATCGGCTGCGCGACAGCGGCATCCAGCCATCCGTCGCGGATCGCGGTCATGGCCATGGGGCTGGCGTCGACGGAGACCTGGACGATGTGGCCCGACTGTCCGGCGGCGACGAGCTTGCCCGCGGACTTGAGGGTGTCGAGGATCGTCGGGAAGAACGTCGCGTCGCTCTGGTTGTAGATGCCCGCGACGTTGCCGTACTGGTTGAGCGCGGTCTCGATGCCGGCCGCCGCCTTCGCCGGGTCCCACTCGGTGGCGACGTTGACGAGCTTGACGTTCGGGTACTTCTGCTTCATGCAGTCGTTGAAGCCGTTGGTGCGGTCGCGGCCGTTGGAGGTGACCGGGTCGCCGTCGAGGGTGATGACGACGGCATCCGCGGCGACGCGCTTGCCCATCTCCTCGCAGGCCAGCTCGCCCATCTTGACGTTGTCGGCACGGACGATCATGGCGATCTTGCCCGAGGCGGGCGCCTCGTCGATCGCGACGATCGGCACGCTGGAGTCGTTGGCGTACTCGATGGCCGGGACGATGGCGTCGGCGTCGCCGACGGAGATGACCAGGCCCTTGGCGCCCTTGTTGATGAGCGTCTGGATGTCGGTGATCTGCTGGGCGGCGTCACGGTCGGCGTTGGTCGCGGGGATCGTGGCGTAGCCGAGCTCCGCGAAGCGCTCCATCGAGCCGACGTTCTCGGCGTTCTGGAACGGGTCGGTGTGAGGCTGCGAGTAGCTCAGCGGGGTGTCGGCGGGGCTCGCGTCGCCGCCGCCGGCGGCACCGGAGTCGGTGGATGCCGCGCCGGAGCAGCCGGCGAGGAGCAGGGCACCCGCGCCGAGGAGCGCGAGTCCGGTGATGGGTGAAGTTCGCATGCGTACTTCCTCTCTGAAGTGCAGAAGCCTCTGGGGCCGGTGGCGTTTCGGGATGCAGGATCGATGTCCTGCACGTATCGTACGTGTTGTACGTACAGAATGTACAGTGTCAATCGAAAGTCGCTCGCCGGGGCCCCGGACGACGACGATGCGGGTCGGGTATCCGCACCGTCTGTACAGTCGGAATCAAACGTACGACGGAACGCGCAACGACGCGCACGACCAGGAGGATCACGTGGCGCACACCATCGAACGGGTCTCCCCCGTGCCGTACTACGAGCAGCTCTTCGAAATCCTGCGCGAGCGCATCACCCACGGCGACATCGCCGAGGAGGAGCGCCTGCCGAGCGAGCTCGAGCTGTGCCGCGAGTTCGGTCTCTCCCGGGCGACCGTACGCCAGACCCTCACGAAGCTCGAAAACGAGGGGTACGCCCACCGCATCCCGCGCCGCGGCGTCTTCGCGAGCGTGCCGGGACAGACGGCGGGATGGACCGTGCAGGAGGGGTTCCTCGAGTCGCAGCTGCGGCACGGGCGCACGGGGATCACGACCGAGGTGGTGCGCGCCGGGTACGTGACCCCGGACGCCCATGTCGCCGAGGCCCTGCGCACCCCGGACGGAGCCGAGGTGTTCGCCCTCGAACGCGTGCGCTCCCTGGACGGCGCGAAGGCCATGTTCAGCACGAACTGGTTCCCCCGCGACGTCGGCCGCTCGATCGAGTCCGACCCGGGTGTCCTCGACGGCTCCGCCTCGCTCAACGGCCACCTCCGGGCCGCAGGGTTCGTCAGCAGCGGCGCGCAGCGCGTCATCCACGCCCTTCCCGCCCCGCCGGAGGTCGCGGCGCACCTCGAGGTCGGCGTCGACCACCCGGTGCTGCGCGTCCGGTCGCTGTCGTGGGCCGCTGACGGCACCCGGTTCGACTACTACGAGACGTGGGTGCTCACCGACGTGATCCCGCTCGAGGTGAGCGTCGCCGCGAGCTGATCGCGCTCAGCCGAGCATTCCGGTCGCGAACCCGCCGAGGGCGTCGATCGGATCCGGATGCCACCCGCACGCGGTCGCCGCGAGGAGAGCGGCCCCGACCGCGGTGACCTCGGGTTCGAGCACCGGGACGGCGGGGACTCCGTTGACGGCCGACTTGATCGCGATCCACCCGGGCGACCGCACCCAGCCTCCCGCGACCCGCACCTCACCGTCCCCGCCCACGTCGCCGCGCACCGCGTCGATCGCGTCGCGCCCCGCCACGGCGAGCGCCCCCAGCACCGCGGACGCCCGTGCGAGCGGATCCGTCGGCGCGTCCGGGGCGTACGTCGGCTCCCCGCCGCCGCGCTCGCCCGGCACGAAGAAGCCCGAGTCCCACAGCTCGAACGGTTGAGCGCGACCGATGAGCAGGTGCCGGATCGCCCGCGCGACATCCGGATCGCGCGAGGCCCACTGCACGTTGCGCGCGAGCTCCTCGACGCGCAGCAGCGTGCTCCCCGCGGACCGGATGCCGGGAGCCAGGTCGACGTGATCGTCGCCGCGGGCGCACGCGACGCGGGTCTGGGCGACCACGACCTCGGCGGTGCCCATCGAGTCCAGGACGGCGCCGGGCACCATGAGCTGCACGCCCCACCCGCCGATCGGGTGATCGTGGCCGCCGACGACGGCGACGGCATCCAAAGCCACGACCCCCGCCTCGCGGAGGCGCCGCGACCGGATCGCGCCGACGATCTCGCCCGTCCGCAGCACCGGAGGCAGCAGCCGTTCGTCGCCGAGGGTGAGGGACACCCGGCCGGCGTCCCACGCGCGGTCGCGACTGCGCCACGCGGCGGTGCGCGGAGCGAGGGTGTCACTCAGGAACGGACGCCCGGTCCACAGCACGGCCGGCAGGTCGGTGAGGGCGATCCACGCCGTCGCGCGATCGGCACCCGGCTGCGCCCTCGCCCAGCTCCACCCCACGAGCGTGCGGACCGCGTCGGTGTCGACATCGAGGGTCTCGTCGCCGACGAGGCCGGGGCGCAGCCGACGGAACACCTCGTGCCGCCGCGGGTCGAACCACGCCAGCGCCGGGACGAGCGGGGTCAGGTCGGCATCGACGAGGACGCCGTCCTCCCCGATCCCGGCGACGCACAGCGCGTGCAGCTCTCGACCGCCGCCGCAGACCTCGACGACCATGTCCTCGATCGCCGCGACGAGGGCGCGGGCATCGATGGCGAGGTCGCCGCCCGCGCGACGGGTGGGCCTGCTCGCCCGGGCGACGACGGCGCCCTCTTCGGCGATCGCGACGACCTTCGTGTTCGTGCTGCCGACGTCGATGCCGACGGCCACGGGGATGCGTGATCGAGAGGTCACCGTCGAATCCTCCCGAGTGGAACGCGGACCGTGCGCGGGTCCCCTTCCGACCCTAGCGAACGCCCGTTCAGACCGGCGCGGGAGCGGTGACGTCGGTCGGCGCGGGCACGACGTACCCCAGGGCGACCTGGGCATCGTGGTGCTGACGACGGATACGGGGAGCGGGCTCTGCCGCGGGGATGCGCTCGACCTCCACCGGCCACGCGGGGAAGTCGCCGGTCAGCGCGACAGCGGCCTGCATGGCCGCCCCCTTGGCCACGTACTCGTCGGCGGTGGGCACGTGGATCGGGAGGACGACGAGCTCGGAGAGCACCCGCTGCACGGCGGGGTTCTTCGCCGCACCCCCGATGACGAGGAGCCGGCGCGCGTGCACGCCGCAGGCGTCGAGCGCGTCCAGCATCGCCACCTGGCTCGCCACCGTCCCCTCGACGATCGCGCGGGCGAGGTTCGCGCGCGTGAAGTTCGTCAGCGTCGCGCCGAGCACGGCTCCGCGAGCGTGCGGGAGGTCGGGCGTGCGCTCCCCCTCGAAGTAGGGCAGCAGGGTCAGACCGCCCGCCCCCGGTTCGGCCGACAGCGCCAGGTCGGCGAGCTCGTCGTGCGTGCAGCCGAGGATCTCCGCTCCGACCTGCAGGTTCCGCGCGGCGTTGAGCGTCGCCACGATCGGGAGGTGGACGCCGGTGGCATCCGCGTAGTTGCAGACGTACCCCGCGTAGTCGTGGACCGCGTGCGCGGTGCGCGCGTAGACCACGCCCGAGGTGCCGAGGCTGAGCACGGCATCCCCCTCCTCGAGCCCGAGGGCGAGGGCCGCGGCCGCGTTGTCTCCGCTGCCGACGCCGATCGGGATCCCCTCGGGGATGCCGGGGAGCCCCCGTCCAGTCCGCCCCGCGGACGCGCGCGGACCGAGCACCGTCGGCAGCACGACGTCGTGCCCGAGGGCGTGGACCACGAGATCGCGCTCGTACTCCCCCGTCTCGGGCGACCAGTAACCGGTCCCGGAGGCCTCGGAGCGGTCGGTGACCAGCGCCTCGATGTCGCCCGCGCCGGGACCGTGGCCGGCCAGCCGCCACGTCAGCCAGTCGTGCACCACCGCGATCGCCGCCGTGCGGGCGGCGGCATCCGGCAACTCGTCGCGCAGCCAGCGGGCCTTGACGACCGTGTCCGACAGCGAGAGCGGGAGACCCGTGCGGCGGATCCACGTGTCGCGCCCGAGCTCGGCGTTGAGCGCGACCATGTGCGGGTGCGAACCGAGGTCGTTCCACAGCGGCGACGGCGCAGTGGGCACGCCCCGCGCATCGAGGAAGATCGGCGTGTGCTGCTGACCGCTCACCGACACCGCGAGCACGTCGTCGAGACCCCCGGCCGCGCGGACCGCCGCCAGCAGCGCGTCCCACCAGACCTCGGGGTCGACGATCGTCAGCGGAGGGTGGGGAGCCGACCCCTCGCGGACCGGGTCTCCGGTGTCGAGGTCACGGACCGTGACCTTGCAGCTCTGGGTGGACGAGTCGATTCCGGCGACGAGCCTCATTGCCACGCCTTTCGTTCGAAGAAGAGGGGGCGCCCGGCGTCGCCGCTCATGCGGGCATCTCCGCGAGGTGGGCCCAGCGGTCCGCCGTCCGGGCGCGCCACTGCGCCAGCTCCGCCGTGCGGGCGGTGTCGGGCGGGACGTCGCGCGGCTCCGACGCACTCCAGGGCAGCCGGATGCCATGGGCCAGCGCCTGCGCCCCGCGGGAGACGACCTCCGGGAACCCCGAGACGCTCAGCGGCACGCCCAGGTAGTCGGCCTTGAGCTGGAGCCAGAGCGGATTCGCGCTGGCGGGGCCGATGACCTTCACCCGGTCCAGCTCCAGGTCGAACAGCTCCCACACCTCGGCGAACTGGCGCACCATGCCGAGGAAGCACGCGAGCACGAGCTCGACGGCGGTCGTGTCGGTCTGCAGCCCCGCGATCGCGCCGCGGGCGGTGGCGTCCTTGCGCGGCGGCGGGCTGCCGCGGAACTGCGGCAGGACCAGGGGGAGGCGATCGAGGTCGACGGACCCCAGGACCCAGTCGCGGTGGGCGCGCGCCACGAGGTCGGCGAGCTCGTCTGCCTCACGGTCCAGGAGGGTGCGGAGGGTCGCGAAGGCGGAGCCTCCGGTCGGGATCGACGCGAAGAGCGTGAACCCGTCGCCGTCGCAGGCCAGCCCGCCGGCGAGCTTCGTCGCCGCGGTAACGGCATCCAGGCGCGGCGTGCGGAGCAGGGCGAGGACGCCTTCGGTGGTGCCGGTGGAGTCGAGCATCTCGCCGGGGCGCAGGTCGGCGCCGACACCTCCGACCATGTGGTCGTGACCGGCGACGTGCACGGTCACCTCGTCGAGGCCCCAGGCCCGCGCCGTCGCCGGATCCATCGCGAAGCCCTCCGACGCCGCCCGCAACGGCGGGAACACGCCCGGGTCGACGCCGAACAGTCCGCAGACCTCGCGCGACCAGCGACGCCCGACCAGGTCGAGCGCCATCGTGCGGCTCGCGAGCGACGGCTCCGCCCAGCGTCGTCCCGTGAGCAGCGCCGCGACGTACTCCGAGACGTTCAGCCACTGCGCGGCCGCCGTCGAGCGCTCGGCGTGCGCGAGCGCCCAGGCCACCTTCGACAGGGCGTAGTTGGCATTGACCGGCAGCCCGGTCACCGCGTAGACGCGCGCGCGATCGGCTTCGGTCAGGCCCGTGAGCAGATCCGCACCGCGGTGATCGTGCCACAGGATCATCGGCGACACGAGCGACAGGTCGGGGTCGACGAGGCCGCCGGACTCCCCCACACCCGCGATCGCGATGCACTGCACCGCCCGCCGTGCGGCCGGATCGAGCGCGTCGACGAAGGAGCGCACGGCATCCATCACCGCGTCGGTGTCGTAGATCTCCCCCCACGCGTCGCGCCGGGTGGGCGTGGCGCAGCGGTCGGCGGCCTGGAGCGCGCCCTCGGCGTCGAACAGGCAGAGCTTGATGCTCGTCGTGCCGATGTCGACCGTGACAGTGGGGGTCATGAGCGTCAGACCGAGGGGTTGAGCATGCGGATGCGGCGCTCGACGACGTCGGTGATCGCGGCGACGGCGTCGAGCGAGACACGGATGAGCGAGTTCTCGTTCGGGTTGGCCGCGTAGGCCTCTCCGAACGAGCGGATCATGGCGTTGCGCAGGTCGCTGGCGACGTTGACCTTCACGACGCCGAACTCGGCGAGCCGTCCGAGCTGTTCCGCGGGGAGGCCGGAGCCGCCATGGACCACGAGGGGCACGGGGCTCTGCTCGCGCACGCGGGCGAGGAGGTCGAAGTCGATGCGGGCGTTGGGCGCGTAGCCGTGGACGTTGCCGACCGAGACGGCGAGCATGTCGCACCCGACCGCCGCGACGAACTCGGCCACCTGAGCCGGGTTGGTCGTGCTGGCGAACTCGGGGGCGACGTCGTCCTCCTTGCCGCCGATACTGCCGAGCTCGGCCTCGAGGGCGACCTCCGTCCCGCACATCTCGCGCGCCTGCGCCGAAACCGCGACGTTCTCGGCGAACGGCTCCTCGGAGGCGTCAATCATGATCGACGTGAAGTCGGCCGCGAGCGCCGCCTCGACGGCATCCAGCGACTTGCCGTGGTCGAGGTGCAGCGCCACCGGCACGGGGCACTCGGCCAGACGACGCGCCACGGTGTCGTAGATGTACTCGTAACCGGACAGCTTCACGTTCGTGGGCGCGACCTGGATGAAGGTCGGCACGCCCACCCGCTCGATGGCGTCGACGATGCCCATCGTCGTCTCGATGTTCGTGGTGTTGAACGCTCCCGCGACCAGCCCCCGGGCGGTGCACTCTCGGACGACTTCGTGACCGCTGACCAGTGCCATCGGCTTCCTTCCGTTGACGGCGACGGAAGGCGCTCAGCCCGATCGGCTCCCCGCGCCCCTCCGTGAGCGGACCGTGCCCGCTTCGGTGTCAGCGTAATACGTAACGTCCATATCGTCCAGTCTGTACGTACAATCTGTTCGACGCGGCGGCCGGGAGAACGAACAACGAGACGGCATCCCCCGACGAAGCCCTCGCACAGCGCGGGGGACGTCAGCCGAATGCCGTCGCGGCGTCGGAGATGCGGTCCCGCCGCTACTCCCGCGCGCGCAGCGCCGCCACCACGTCGTACCGCTCGCGGATCTCGGGGCGGTGATCGGCGTCGAGCGCACGGGTCGTCGCCACGGTCCAGTCGACCGGGCCGCCGGCGAGAACCCCCGCCGCCTGCCGTGCCGCACCGAGCGCGACGTACTCACCGGCCGCGGGCACGACGATCTCGGCGTCGAACACCTGCGCCGCGATCCGCGCGACACCCTCGTTCGCCGCGGCCCCGCCGATGAGCAGCACGCGGCGGACCTCGACGCCCTGCGCCTGGATCGCCTCGAGCCCCACGGCCAAGCCGCTGAGCATGCCTTCGATCGCCGCCCGGGCAAGGTTCACCCGGTTCGTGGATGCCAGTGTCAGGCCCGTCAGCGACGCCTGCGCGTGCGGGAGGTTGGGGGTGCGCTCCCCCTCGAACCACGGCACGAGCACGACGCCACCGGCACCGGGCTCGGCCTCGAGAGCGAGCGCGCCGAGCTCATCGTGCGAAACGCCCAGCAGCCCTGCGAAGGCGTCGAGCACGCGCGCGGCGTTGAGCGTGGCGACCAGCGGCAGGAACTTCCCCGTCGCATCGGCGAACCCGGCGACCGTGCCGGTGGTGTCACGGGTGGGCGCGTCGGCAACAGCGAAGACGGTGCCCGAAGTCCCGAGCGAGACGACGACATCGCCCACTCCTGCACCGAGGCCGAGTGCGGCGCCTGCATTGTCCCCGGCCCCCGGGCCGACGAGCGCGCCTCCGTCGAGCGTGCCCGCGCTCTCCCACGGACCGAGCACGCGCGGGAGCACCGCCTCGTGGCCCAGAGCGCGGGCGAAGAGATCGAGGTCGTACCCGTCGGCGCCCCAGTACGCGGTGCCCGAGGCGTCGGACCGGTCGGTGACCAGTTCTTCGAGCACGGCGTTGCCGGGGCCGAAGCCCCGCAGACGCCACGTCAGCCAGTCGTGCGGCAGCGCGACCGCGGCCGCGCGTTCGGCGTTCTCGGGCTCGGCGTCGCGCAGCCAGCGCAGCTTCGTCCCGGTGAACGATGCGACCGGCACCGCCCCGGTGCGCTCGGCGTACTCCGCCGCACCGACCTCGTCGATGAGGTCGCGCGCCGCCTGCGCGGAGCGGGTGTCGTTCCACAGCAGTGCGTCACGGATGACCCGGCCCTCGGCGTCGAGCACGACCATGCCGTGCTGCTGCCCCGCGATCGAGACCGCGGCGACGTCGTCGAGGCCGCCCGCCTGGCCGATGGCATCCTGCAACGCGACCCACCACGCCTCGGGGTCGACCGAGGTGCCGGCGGGATGCGAGGCGCGCCCCTCGCGAACCACGCGTCCGGTCTCGGCGTCGACGACGACGACCTTGCACGACTGCGTCGACGAATCGACTCCCATGACGAGCGCCATGCTCTGCCTTCCTGTCCGCGCCCTCTTCGGCGCGCTGGTCTTGTTGTTCTGCGTTGGGGCCGCCGCCCCGACGCCCGATACCCCGTCACTGCGTGAGTGTCCAAAACACCCGGAGACTTTTCGAATTCGTCCGGGTGTTTTGGACACTCGACACGCGAACGGGATGCCACGCGCCGGCCGCTGCGGAAGGGGCTCGGGGGCCCGGATGCCATGGCATCCGGGCCCCGCCACGGGGAGAGGGCGCCCCACGCGCCCTCGCCCCGCGGGGGTCAGCGCGCGCCGAGCAGGTGCTCGGTGGCGAGCTGCTGCAGGCGAACGAAGCCGAAGCCCTTGCCGCCGAGGTACGCGTCGGTGTCGAAGTCCTCGTACGCCGAGCGGTCGGCGAGCAGGTCGTCGTACGACTCGCCCTCGTTGAGCGTCGGCTGCGCAAGCTCGAGCACCTTGGCGGCCTCAAGGGCCTCCTGCACCTCGGGGTCGGCGCGGAAGGCCGCGGCCCGCTCCTTGAGCAGCAGGTAGGTGTTCATGTTGGCCGAGACCGAGTCCCAGACGCCGGTCTCGTCCTCGGTGCGCGAGGGCTTGTAGTCGAAGTGGCGGGGGCCGTCGTAGGCGGGAACGCCGCCGGGTCCGCCGTTCTCGAGCAGGTCGACGAGCGCGAACGCGTTGTGCAGGTCGCCGTGTCCGAACACGAGGTCCTGGTCGTACTTGATGCCCCGCTGGCCGTTGAGGTCGATGTGGTAGAGCTTGCCGTGGTACAGCGCCTGGGCGATGCCCGCGGCGAAGTTCAAGCCGGCCATCTGCTCGTGCCCGACCTCGGGGTTCAGGCCCACGAGCTCGGGGCGCTCGAGCGAGTCGATGAACGCGATCGCGTGACCGAGGGTTGGCAGCAGGATGTCACCGCGCGGCTCGTTGGGCTTCGGCTCGATGGCGAAGCGGATGTCGTAGCCCTTGTCGGTGACGTAGTCGCCGAGCAGGTTCACGGCCTCGCGGTAACGCTCGAGCGCCTGGCGGACGTCCTTTGCGGAGTCGTACTCGGCGCCCTCGCGGCCGCCCCACATGACGAACGTCTTGGCACCGAGCTCGGCGGCGAGGTCGAGGTTGCGCAGGACCTTGCGGAGCGCGAAGCGGCGCACCTGGCGGTCGTTCGACGTGAAGCCGCCGTCCTTGAAGACCGGGGCCGAGAAGAGGTTGGTGGTGACCATCGGCGTGACGATGCCCGTGGCATCCATCGCGCCCTTCAGACGGTCGATCTGGGTCTGGCGCTCGGCGTCGGTCGAACCGAAGGCGAACAGGTCGTCGTCGTGGAACGTCAGGCCGTAGGCGCCGAGCTCGGCGAGCTTCTCGACGACGTGCACGACGTCGAGCGGCTTGCGGGTCGGACCGCCGAACGGGTCGGTGCCGTTGTAGCCGACGGTCCAGAGTCCGAACGAGAACTTGTCATCGCGGGTGGGGGTGGGCATTCCTGCTCCTTCGCATGGAGACGCACGAGTGCGCGGTGACGCACGGCGGGTTTGTTGGTGCTCACAACATATACCCCGGATGCCACGGCGTCCAGCGCTCGGATCAGATTCCCAGCGCGTCGTCGATGCGAGCGAACACCGCCGGATCCCACGTCAACGCACGCTCCCACGGCAGACCGAACCCCTCGGCGAAGAAGATGCTGTGCACGTGATCGGGGAACGAATGCCGCTCGACCTCGGGGAGCACCGCGGCCGGCACCTCGTCCGCCCGGCCACTCGTGAGCGAGACGAGTCCGTCGTGCGGCCAGAGCTGCACCGGCTCGGTCGCCGCCGAGAAGTACCCCGCGCCGATCGCGGTCACCGGGATGCCGTCGAGCACTCCCGCCTGGCGATCGTTCCAGCCCCGCAGGAATCGACGTGACACCTCGGCCGCGGCGCCCTCCGAGTTCGCGTCGGCGTAGGGGCGGGCCTCGGCGAAGATCTGGAGCGTCGCGGGGTCACCGTGCGCGTCGGCCTCGGTGATCTCATCGTCGAGCAGGTCGCCGAGGACCGAACCTTCCCACGGGGTGCCGAGCGTCACGAGACGCTCGACCCGCGGGCCGTCGCCGGCGAGCTCGCGGATCGCGGCGCGCGAGAACAGCCCGCCCATCGAGTGCCCGACGAGGTCGACGCTGCCCACACCCTCCGCGGTCGCGAGATGACGGAGGAACCCGGCGAGTGCGACGCCGGCGTCGTCGACGCGACCGACCGCGTTGATCGTCACCTCGGCGGGCAGCACGACCGGCACGTCGGAGAAGCCCTGCCATCCGGCATCCTCCCGCACCTCCCCCGCCCCGATCCGGGCCGGCGCGGTGAAGACGCGGATGCCGCGGTCGAGGAGGTGCGCACGGAGCGCGGTCATCGTGTTGCCCGCCGCCAGACCCGATGCCGCGGCGTGCGCGGTGTCGGTGTACGGCGTGACGGCGGCTCCACCGGAGACGAGGACGACGGCATCAGTCATGGGGACTCCTTCGCGGCTCGGTTCCCGGTCAGGATAAGGCCCCCGCCCGGCACCCGCTCACCGCTCGTCGAGTGTCCAGAACACGCCGCAACTCTCTACCCGGTTACGGCGTGTCTTGGACAGTCAACGACACTGCTCGCGCGGCACGGCGCGGCGGGCACGGGCGTCCGCGCGTCAGTTCGGCAGCGCGTCCTCGATCGCGGCGATGACCTCGGGGGCGTCCGGCAGCGTCCGCGGGCTGAAGCGAGTGACGCGACCGTCGGGCGCGACGACGAACTTCTCGAAGTTCCACGAGATGCGGCCCTTCTTGCCCTCGGCATCCGGGGTCTGCGTGAGCTCCTGGTACAGCGGGTGCGCGTGGCGCCCGTTGACCTTGACCTTCTCCGACATCGGGAACGTCACACCCCACGTCGCCGAGCAGTACTCCGCGATCTTCTCTTCGTCGCTCAGCTCCTGCAGGAACTGGTTGCTCGGGAAGCCGATGACCGTGAACCCGCGGTCCGCGTACTTCTTGTGCAGCGCCTCGAGCGCCTCGTACTGCGGCGCGAGACCGCACCGCGAAGCGACGTTGACGACGAGCGCCGCCTTGCCGTCGGTGAGACCGCCGAAGGTCGTCTGCTCGCCGCGGATGGTCGTGATCGGGATGCCGGAGAGGTCCATACATCGATCCTGGCACCGCCCGCTTTGCCCGGGGTGGGAATGCGGTCACGACTTCACGCCCATAAACGCGATCCGCGCACAGAAACACGCTGTGCTCGCGTTTCTGTGCGCGGATCGCGTTTGTGCGGGTGGGGTGGGCCTGCGCAGGGCGGGAGCGCGCCCGACCGACGCCCGCGACCCGGGGCGCAACGCCCGAGACCGGGGCACAACGCCCGCGACCGGGGCGCGACACCCGCGGACGGGCGCGGGGCGCGAGGACAGGCGCGGGATGCCACCACCCCGGCGACGACGCCCACCGCGCCGCCGCCGGGGTGGCATCCGTTCAGCGGCTGGAGTAGCCGCCGTCGATGGGGAGCGAGACGCCCGAGATCATGGCGGCGCCGTCGCCGAGGAGGAAGACGATCGGGGCGGCGATGTCGTCCTCGGTCGCCCACTTGTGCAGCGGCATCGCGTCGAGGAACGGACCCTCGATGTCGGGGCGTCCCCAGTACCAGGCCGACATCGGCGTCATGACGACGGTCGGGTTGACGCTGTTGACGCGGATGCCGTAGCCGCCGAGTTCGAGGGCCGAGACGCGCGTGATGTTGTCGAGAGCGGCCTTGGACGAACCGTACGAGATGTGCCCGGTGAGGGCGACGAGGCTGGCCTGGCTCGAGACGTTGACGATTGCGCCGCCCTTGCCGACGCGGATCATCTCGCGCGACGCGTACTTGGTCACCAGCAGCGAACCGCGGGCGTTGATGCTCATGACCTTGTCGAACACCTCGATGTCGGTCTCCATCGGGGTCGCGATCTCGCCGCCCCAGCCGCCGCAGTTCACGACGCCGTAGAGGTCGCGACCCTCGATGGCCGCGCGGATCTCGTCTTCGGACTCGAGGTCGAACACGACGGGCTCGGCGCCGGTCTCGGCGGCGATCGCGGCGACGCTGTCGGCCGTGCGGCCGGCGGCGAGCACGGTGGCGCCCGCCGCGACGAGGTGGCGCACGGTCGCGCCGCCGATGCCACCACCGGCGCCGGTGACGAGGATGGTGCGGTCGGTGAGTTCGGTCATGGGAGGGCTCTTTCGCGGGTCCTGGAGGTGGGGACGACGGCGGTGTCGTCGCGGCCCATGATAACCACAGAATCACGCGGATGACTTCGGTGTCATGACGAATTGATCACGGGTGTTGACACCGGTGACATGGTGGGCTTACCGTAACCGGAGTTCGACCGGCGGCCACCCCCGCCGGACACGCTCCACAGACGCAGCGCTCCGACGTGCGGCGTCGCCCGGAAGGACCACACCGCCGTGACCCACACCCCGCCCGCCGCCGCGACGCCCGCCGCCGCGACCCTGCGCCTCGACGATCTCGTCTCCCGAGCGCGCCGGCTGGTCGACTCGGGCGAGCGTCGCGTTCTCGGGCTCACGGGCACCCCGGGTGCCGGCAAGTCCACCGTCAGCGACGCGCTTCTCGCCGCCCTCGGCACCGACGCCGTGCTCGTCGGCATGGACGGCTTCCACCTGGCCAACGAAGAGCTCGTGCGTCTCGGCCGCCGGGACCGGAAGGGCGCCCCCGACACGTTCGACGTCGAGGGCTACGTCGCCCTGCTCGACCGCATCCGCGCCGGCCACGCGGCCTACGCCCCGCGCTTCGACCGCGACCTCGAGGAGTCGATCGGCTCCGCCGTGCTCGTCCCGGCCGACGTCCCGCTGGTCATCACCGAGGGCAACTACCTGCTGCACGACGCCTTCGGGTGGGATGCCGTGGCATCCCGTCTCGACGAGGCCTGGTTCCTCGACATCGACGCCGACGCGCGCCGCGACCGCCTCGTGGCGCGCCGCCTCTCGCACGGCCACCCCCGGGAAGAGGCCGTCGCCTGGGTCCGCGACGTCGACGAAGCCAACGCCCTCATCGTCGAGCGGGGCCGCCACCGCGCCGGTCTCGTCATCACCGTCACCGACGCTCCCAGCCGGATCGTCGGACATCACGAAGGAGCTTCCTCATGAGCACCACCACGACCACCCCGGTGCTGCAGGCGCGGGGCCTGTCGCGCCAGTTCGGATCCGTCCGCGCCCTCAACAACGTCGACTTCGAGGTCTACCCGGGCGAGGTCACCGCGCTCATCGGCGACAACGGCGCGGGCAAGTCCACGCTCGTGAAAGCGCTGTCGGGAAACCTCGCGGTCGACGAGGGCGAGATCCTCTTCGACGGCAAGCCGATCGACATGTCGAACCCGCAGGTCGCGTCGTCGCTCGGCATCGAGACGGTCTACCAGGACCTGGCGCTCGCTCCGCACCTCGACCCGGTGCAGAACATGTACCTCGGTCGCGAGATCCGTCGCCCCGGGCTGGCCGGTGCTCTCGGCTTCATGAAGACCAAGGACATGGCCAAGGCCTCGCGCGCCGCGTTCGACGAGCTCGGTGCCACGGTCCGCAGCCTCACCTCCCCCGTCGGCGAGATGTCGGGCGGACAGCGCCAGGCCATCGCGATCGCCCGCGCGGTGCACTGGGCCTCGCGCGTGGTCTTCCTCGACGAGCCGACCGCCGCGCTCGGCGTGCGTCAGACGAAGAACGTGCTCGAGACCATCCGCCGCGTTCGCGACAAGGGCATCGCCGTGGTCTTCATCTCGCACTCGATGCCGCACGTGATCGACGTCTCCGACCGCATCCAGGTCCTGCGCCTGGGCACCCGCGTCGCCAACATCGACGCGAAAGACACCTCCATGGAAGAACTCGTCGGGCTCATGACCGGCGCCGTCACGAAGGACGACCAGAAGTGAGCACCACGACTCCCCCCACCGAGACCGTCGCGATCGGCACGTTCGACGACAACCAGAAGGTCAACCCGGTCCGCCGGATCCTGCGCACGCAGGCCTTCCAGATCCTCCTGGTGCTGCTGGCCATCATCATCGTCTTCAGCATCATCGCGCCCGAGTCGTTCGCGCAATGGACCAACTTCCGCCTCATCATCCAGAACGCCTCGATCCTCGCCGTCCTCGCCGTCGGCATGACCTACGTGATCATCACCGCGGGCATCGACCTGTCCGTGGGATCGGTCCTCGTCTTCTCGGGCGTCGTCTCGGCCATCGTCATGCGGGCGATGGGCGGAGAGGGCTGGGGCGTCGCGACCGTCGGCATCCTCGTCGCGATCCTCAGCGGCGTCTGCTGGGGACTGCTGAACGGGTTCCTCATCGCCAAGGCCAAGATCCCGCCGCTCATCGTGACCCTGGGCTCGCTCGGCATGGCGCTCGGTCTCGCGCAGATCCTCACCGGCGGTGTCGACATCCGAGACGTCCCGACCGTGCTGACCGTGTCGATCGGCTACGGCAACGTGTTCGGCAGTGTCCCGATCATCAGCGTCATCGCTCTCGTGGTCGTCGTGATCGGCGCGATCGTGCTGCACTTCACCCGATTCGGCCTCTACACGCTGGCCGTCGGCTCGAGCGAGATCGCTGCCCGTCGCGTCGGCGTCAAGGTCGACGCTCAGCTGATCAAGATCTACACGATCTCGGGTGCCCTGGCCGGGCTCGGCGGCATCCTGTCGCTCTCGCAGTTCTCGACGACAGCGATCGCCGGTCAGTCTCAGACCAACCTCAACGTCATCGCCGCGGTCGTGATCGGCGGCACCTCGCTCTTCGGCGGGGTCGGCACGATCATGGGCACGGTCGTGGGCCTCTTCATCCCGGCGGTGCTGCAGAACGGCTTCGTCATCACCGGTGTCCAGCCCTTCTGGCAGCAGGTCGCCGTCGGCGCGGTGCTGATCGCCGCGGTCTACGTCGACCAGGTCCGTCGCTCGGCCGCCATGCGCGGCAACACCCAGAGCCTCTGGCGCAAGTTCGTCAGCGGAGGTCGGCGCGGCTGAGCCGCGGCGGCATCCCCTTCCCCACCCACACAACACCCCACAACCCGAACCAAGAAACGGTGATCACAATGAAGTGGAACAGCAAGGCGACCGCACTGACGGTCTTCGGCATCGCAGCGACCCTGACCCTCGCGGGCTGTTCGGGCGGAGCCTCCTCCGGTGGAGCCTCGGCCGGCGCAGACGGGTACAAGATCGCGTTCGTGCAGGGCGTCGCCGGGGATGAGTTCTACATCTCCATGCAGTGCGGCATCGAAGCCGAAGCCAAGGCCGAAGGCGCCTCCGTCACCACCCAGGGCCCGGAGAAGTTCGACCCCACCCTGCAGAAGCCGATCGTCGACGCGGTCGTCGCGTCCAAGCCCGACGCGCTGCTGATCGCTCCCACCGATGTGTCGGCGATGCAGGCGCCGATCGCCGCGGCCGAGGCCGCCGGGATCAAGGTCGTCCTCGTCGACACCACCCTGGAAGACCCCTCGGGTGCGGTGTCGCAGATCTCCAGTGACAACGAAGGCGGCGGCGCGGCAGCGTTCGAGGCGATCCAGAAGGCCAACCCCAACGGCGGCAAGGTCCTCGTCGTCTCCACCGACCCCGGTGTCTCCACCACCGACGCCCGCGCGCAGGGCTTCGAAGACGCCGTCAAGAAGGACTCCAAGTTCACCTCCGTCGGGGTGCAGTACTCCCACAACGAACCCTCCACCGCCGCCGAGATCGTCACCGCCGCACTGCAGAAGGACCCCGACATCGTCGGCATCTTCGCCGCCAACCTCTTCGCCGCCGAGGGTTCCGCCACCGGTGTCCAGCAGGCCGGCAAGCAGGGCGCCGTGACCATCGTCGGTTTCGACGCCGGTCCCGCCCAGGTCAAGGCCCTCGAAGCCGGCACCGTCCAAGCCCTCGTCGCCCAAGAGCCCGGCACCATCGGCTCCGACGGCGTCAAGCAGGCCATCGCCGCGCTGAAGGGCGAGCCCACCGAGGAGAAGATCCAGACCGGATTCACCATCCTCACCAAGGACAACATCAACGGCGACGGCAAGGACGCGGTCTACAAGTCCAGCTGCTGATCGACCCCGGATGCCGGGACCCCCACGCTCACGCCAGGGTCCCGGCATCCACCCCTCCCCGCAACTGAATTGACCCACATCTCCGCCCCGGCCCCGCCCCACGCGACAAAGTGCGGCAAATCACGCGACACCCCGGCCCTCCCGCACGACGCCGGGCCACGACATCGGGCCTCACTTGCCCTACTTCGCCGCCCCGTCCGCCCCGAAGCGACAAAGCAGGGCAACTCACCCCTCGAAACCACGGAGCCCCGCATGACCGACCTCACCGCCGCCGCCCTCCCCTCCCTCGCGGCGAACGTGTCCGTCCCGACGTACGACCGCGCGGCCGTGCGCTCGCGCATCGTGCACTTCGGCGTCGGCGGCTTCCACCGGGCGCACGAGGCGATGTACCTCGACCGCCTGCTCGAGGCCGGCCACACCGAGTGGGGCCTGTGCGGCGTCGGAGTCCTCTCCTTCGACGCCGCCATGCGCGACGCCCTCGCCGCGCAGGACGACCTCTACACGCTCGTCACCACCGCTCCCGACGGCTCCTCCGAGGCTCGTGTCATCGGCTCGATCGTTGACTACCTCTTCGTCCCCGACGACCCCGAAGCCGTCGTCGCCAAGCTCGCCGACCCCGACACCGCGATCGTCTCGCTCACCATCACCGAGGGCGGCTACGGCATCGACGACGCCACCGGCGCCTACGCCCCTCGCGACGAGGCGACGCTCGCCGACCTCGACGGCGCTCTGCCCCCTCGCAGCGTCATGGGCCTGCTCACCGAGGGACTGCGCCGACGGCGGGATGCCGGTATCCCGGCGTTCACGGTCATGTCGTGCGACAACATCCAGGGCAATGGCCACGTGGCGCGTGCGGCGCTCCTCGGTTTCGCCGAGCGCCGCGACCCCGAACTCGCACGCTGGATTGCGCGGAACGTCTCGTTCCCCAACTCGATGGTCGACCGCATCACCCCCGTCACCACCGACGACACACGTGCCGCGATCGCCTCGGAGTTCGGCATCCGGGACCGCTGGCCCGTCCGCGCGGAGTCGTTCGAGCAGTGGGTGCTCGAAGACGCGTTCCCGGCCGGCCGGCCGCCGTTCGACGAGGTCGGCGTGCAACTCGTCGACGACGTCGAGCCGTACGAGCTCATGAAGCTGCGCCTGCTCAACGCGTCGCACCAGGCGATGAGCTACCTCGGCATCCTGTCGGGGGCGCATTACGTCCACGAGGTGTGCACCGACGACCTGTTCGTGTCGTTCCTGCAGGGCTACATGCACGACGAGGCCATCCCGACCCTGCGCCCGGTGCCCGGCATCGATCTCGACGCCTACTGCGATCAGCTCATCGCGCGCTTCGGCAGCGAAGCGATCCGCGACACGCTCGCGCGTCAGGTCGTCGACGGCTCCGACCGTCTGCCGAAGTTCCTGCTTCCGGTCGTCCGTGCGCAGCTCGACAGCGGCGGACGTATCGACCACGCCGCCCTCGTGCTCGCGGGGTGGAGCGTGTTCCTCGCGGGTCGCACCGAGACCGGCGAAGAGACGCCCGCCGTCGATAGCCGCCTCGACGACCTGCGCGCGATCGTCGCCGACGATCCGATGGCCCTGCTCGACTACGCGCCCGTGTTCGGCGACCTGGGGCAGAACCCGCGCCTGCGCGAGGCCTATGGCGCGGCGCGCGCGTCGCTGGCTGCCCACGGCGCGCGGGGCGCGATCGCGCGGGTCATCGGCGCCTGAGGCTCGCCCCTCCCTCCGGAGCGCCACTGGTCGGGGCAACGCCACGCGGCATCCGCCCCCGCCCGAGCGCGCCTGCTCGGGGCGACGCCATGCGGCACCCAAACGCCCCTCGTCGGAGCGACACCACCACCCCGCCAGAGCGCCATGCACGGCCTGAGCGCACGGATGTGCACAGCGGACCCCCGCCACGCACGACGAGCCGCCGTCAGAGGCCGCAGGACTCCCGCTCGACGAGCGACACGTCGATCACGGTGACCTCGTCGAGGTCGACCCCGGCCTCCGGCTGCAGTCGCGCGAACACCCGTTCGGCGGCGAGCGCGCCGATGCGGCGCGGGTCCTGGTCGATCACGGTCACGGACGGCGTCAGGGTGTCGGCCATGGGGAAGTCGCCGAAGCCGACGTACGGCATCGGCCGGCCCCGCAGGACGTGCGCGAGAGCCATCGACGATCGCGCGTTCGCCGAGAACAGCGCCGTGGGCGGGTCGTCGATTCCGCGGAGTCGTTCGAGGGCGGATGCCGCGGACTCGCGGTCGGAGACACCCGAGGCGACGAGGCGCTCGTCGACATCGACTCCGGCGTCGCGCAGCGCGCGGCGCCAGCCCTCGACGCGCTTGGTCTCGGTGGAGAGGTGCACCATGTCGCCGATGTAGGCGATGCGACGGTGCCCGTGCGAGAGCAGGTGGGTCGTGGCGAGGTGAGCGCCGGCCTCGTCGTCTTCGGTGAAGGTGTCGGTGTGCAGCCCGAAGGGAGCGCGGTCGACGAAGACGATCGGGGTGTGCCCCCGCCAGCGTTCCAGCCACGAGTGGTCGGTGCCGACCGGGGCGATCACGAGGCCGGTCAGCTGACGCCCGAGCAGTGACTCGAGGGCGGGACGCTCGTTCGCGGGGTCGTCGCCGAGACTCGTGACGAGGGTCGAGAGCCCGCGGTCGCGCGCGAGATCCTCGACGGCGCGCGCGATCGCGGCGAAGAAGGGGTCGACCACGTCGGGAACGGCCACGCCGATCACCGACGCGCGCCCGGCGCGGAAGGTGGTGGCGAGCGCGTTGGGGACGTAGTTGAGGTCGTGCATCGCCGCTTCGACGAGCGCGCGGGTATCGGGGAGGACGTGCGGGTCGTCGTTGAAGACCCGAGACACGGTCTTGGTGCTGACCCCGGCGCGCAGGGCGACGTCGCGCATGGTCGTCACAGGGCACCTCCAGGGTCGGGTCGGGCGGCGGATCGGCCCCGCCACCCTATCGCCCGCCCGGCGTCGAACCGGTCCGGTGCCGCGTGCACCCGCGGGACGACCGCACGACGCGGGGCGGGCGACGGGGTCATCAGCGGCCGTCGACGGCGTCGGCGAGCTCGCGCAGGCGCGGCAGCGCGCGACCCGAGAGGAGCTCCTCGCGACGGTCGGCGTCGATCGAGAGGCTGTCCTTCCACAGCGACCGACCGGCCATCGCGCCCGAGGCGCCGTTGGCGACGGCCGTGCGCACCTGCTCGATGAAGGTCTCGTGGTCGACACCGGCCGACAGCACGGCCCACGGCACGCCCTGAGCGGCCTCGGTCACGCGGGCGCTCGCCTCGGCCGACCCGGGGTACTGCAGCTTCAGGATCTTCGCGCCACACGCCACCGCGAGCGCGGCCCCGTCGACGACGAGGTCGGCGAACTTCGCCTTGTACTCCTCATCGCTCTCGTCGTCGAGCTGGTAGGTGAGCAACTCGACGATGAGGAGCAGCCCCTCCTCGTCGCACGCTGTGACCAGGTCGCGGATCTCGTGCGCGACGCGGGAGTCGGCATCCTGCTTGTCGGGGCGGGTGTACCAGAGCATCTTGGCGACGTCGGCACCCTGCTCCCGGATCGAGTGCGGCGTGACGCCGGGGACGAAACGCGTGTACTTCAGGCCGTCGACCGTCTCGGCGCCCGAGGCATCGAGACCGACGACGAGAGCGGTGTCGCGGGCGAGCACGCCGTCGTCGACGATCTGCGGCAGCGCGACCTCGGGGTCGAGCAGGATCGCGGGGGCGTGGTTGGCGAGGTGGCGCACGAGGTCGGCCTTCACCTCGGCGAGCTCTTCGCGCGAGATGGCGTCCGAGCCGTTCGGGGCGTCCTTGATGGCGGCCTTCATGCCGTTGCGCTGGTCGGCGGCGACGATGAGCATGTGGCCGTCGGGGGTGCTGATCGACTGGAGCGCGCGGCGCTCGAGCGTGGTGAGTGCGTTCATGATCTCTCTTCTCTGGGGTTCATTCGCGCCGGTCGGCGCGGGTGGTCTGTTCGCGCGTCCGGTCGGGACGGGCGCGGCGGGTGGGGAGTCAGGTGGGGACGGATGCCGAGACGAGGCGCCGCGCCATGTCGGCGGCTCCGTACGCGACGTCCTGCTCACGGGTGGACAGGGACGGATTCGGGAGCACCTCGGCCCGGGCACGACGGACGGAGGCCATGCCCGCCCAGCCGCCGGTGAGGGTGGAGTGCGTGGCGGGGGCGACCTCGCGGTCCATGGCGGCGATGAGCTGGGCGATCTCGTCGTTGCTGTGCCGGAGCACGGCGCCGAAGATCTCGGCGGGCGACGCCTCGGTGTGCAGGGTCAGGCGCAGCACGCCGTCGTCGTTGCGGGCGCCGGTGACCTCGATCGCGCCGTCCGGCAGCTCCCCCTCGTAGGGGAGCGACATGACCGCGTCGTCGAGAGCGTCGCGTCCGGTGCGGTCGCTGATCCCGGCGGCGTGGAGCGCGCGGCGCAACAGGAGTCCGGTCTTGACGCCCGCGACGAGCACGTGTTTGCCCGGCACGACGTGCCGCACCTCGTTGATGAGCGCTTCGGCGAGACGCTGGCGCGCGGCGAAACCCAGGGGTGCGTCGAGCACGCGCAGAAGGACCTCGGCGGTACCGAGGGAGACGTGATAGCCGTCGGCATCCAGGGTTCCGTTGGCCTGGGCGGCGACGAGGTGATCGTGGCCGGCGACCGTGAGGGCGGCGCCCGCGACGCGGGGACCGAGAGCATCGGATGCCACGCCCCAGGGCAGTCCGCCCCCGCGTAACGGCGGAAGCAGGTCGGCGTCGACGCCGAGCGCGTCGAGCATCGCGGGCCAGGCGGCGCCGGAGTCCTGGTCGATGAGGCCGGTGCGCGAGGCGAGCGAGAGCTCGAGCGCCACGTCGCCGCCGAGGGCCGCGACGACGAACTCGGGGAGGTCGAGCCAGCGGAGGCCCGCGAGGTCGGTGCCCTGGTCGCGCAGCCACGCGAGCTTGGCGACGCTCACCTGAGCTCCGAGCGGCAGGCCGGTGCGGCCGGCGAACTCGTCGCGCACGACGGCGGGGAAGGCGGCGATCTGCTCCCACCCGCGCGGGTCGAACCATGCGAAGCCGGGGCCCGCGGCGGCGCCGTCGGCGTCGATCAGGATGCCGGTCTCTCCCATGCCCGCCACGGCGAGCGAGGTGAGCGGGTCTGCGGTCAGAGGTGCCAGCTCGGCGTCGACCCGATCGATCAGCGCGCGAACCGCGGTGACCAGATCGCCCGCGTCGATGTCGGTGGTGCCACCCTCCCCCACACGCCAGGGCGTGGGGACCTGTGCGGCGGCGATCTCGGTTCCGGCGTCGTCGATGACGAGCATCTTGATGCCCGTGCTGCCGAGATCGATGCCCGCGTGGAGGCGCGAGGAGCTCGTCGCCATGTCACCGGTGTCTTGCATGCGCGGCCGTCCTTTCCGGAACTTCTTCGAGTCCCGGAATTTCGAGCATGACACCGGTGACTTGCTACGTCTATCGTGGAGGCATGCCGTCGCCGTGTCAACTTCCCGATTCGCTCGCTGTCGTCGTCGCCGGGACCGCCGGCAGCGGAAAGAGCACGCTCGGTCGCGCGATCGCTGAGCGACTGCGAGCTCCCCTCGTCGACCTCGACAGCGTGACGACGCCGCTCCTCGACGCCCTGCCCTCCGACGCGCTCGGCGGGCACTGGCTCACATCGCCGCACGCGCCCGCGATCCGCGCGGGACGCTACGCCGCGCTTCGCGCCACGGCGGCGGATGCGCTGTCCACGGCCGGCCGCGTCGTGGTCGTCGCCCCCTTCACCGCGGAGCTCGCGGGCGGCGCCGCGTGGGAGGCGCTGCGCACGGCTCTCGCCCCCGCCGAGCCTCACGTCGTACACGTCGACGGAGACCCCGCCGTCCTGGCATCCCGTCGCTTCTCACGGGGGGCCACCCGTGACGCGCACCGCCCCGATACCCCGTCTGTCGATCCGAAGATCGACGTCCTCAGCGTGGATGCCGAGCTCTCGACGGCGCAGCAGCTGGCCCGGGTGCTTCCGGCGCTCGGGTGCCGCCGACCGGTCGATACCGACGCGGACATCTTCACGCGCGAGTTCGACGCCGTGCTCTTCGACCTCGACGGCACCCTGGTCGACTCGACGGCATCCGTCGTCCGCTCCTGGCGCCGCTTCGCCGAGCACTTCGACGTGTCGATGGAGGCCCTGCACGCCAATCACGGACAGCCCGCGCGCACCCTCGTGAGCCTGCTCCTGCCCGCCGACCGGCACGCCGAGGCGCTCGCGCACGTGACCGACCTCGAGGTGACGGATGCCGTGGGCCTGCACCCCATCCGCGGCGCCGCGGAGTTCTTCGCGTCGGTGCCGCCCCAGCGCCGGGCGATTGTCACGTCGGGGTCGGTCCCGATCGCCACGGCCCGCCTGGCCGCGGCGGGCTACGACCGCCCCGCGGTGTTCGTCACCGTCGACGACGTCGTCAACGGAAAGCCGCACCCCGAGCCGTTCCTCCTCGCCGCCGAACGCCTCGGCGTCGATCCGGCGCGCTGCCTCGTCGTCGAAGACGCCCCCGCGGGGATCGCCGCCGCGCGCGCCGCGGGGTGCGCGGTGCTCGCCCTCACCGGGACGACCGCCGAAGAGGAGTTGACCGCCGACCTGGTCGTGGACGGGTTGGATGCTGTCCGGCTGGAGGTCGCGGAGTCAGGAGCGCTACGGCTGGCGGCTCCCTGACCCACCTGAGTCGTTTGCCGCGAATGGTCGCCTCCGCCATGGTCGAGGCGACCATTCTCGGCAACTCAGAACGCGCGGGGCAGGACAGTTGCCCGCGGGGCAGCTCAGTTGCCGCGAAAGGTCGCATCGGTCAGGGTCGAAGCGACCATTCTCGGCAACTCAAAACGCGCGGGGCAGGACAGTTGCCCGCGGAGCAGCTCAGTTGCCGCGAAAGGTCGCCTCCGCCATGGTCGAGGCGACCATGCTCGGCAAACGACTCACGCCAACCGGGGCCCCGTTCGGACTCTCGCTGAGATTACCGGGCCGAACCCGCACCCCTACCGCGTCGCCCGCTCCAACAACTCCAGCACGTGCACGTACGACTCCCCCGTCGCTCTCGTCATGCCCAGCTCGCACGTGCGGTTGCACGAGGCGTGCGCGTCGGCCCCCCACCCCGCGACCTCGGCCGCCTCCGGGGCGGTCGCCGCCTCGGTCAGCTCCGGGTGCAGCATGCCGCGATCGCCCGCATACGCGCAGCAGCCCCACGCGTCGGGCACGCGCACCTCCGAAGCCACGGCCTCCCCCACCGCCCGCAGCGCCGGGTCGATGCCCAGCTGCGTCGACGAACAGGTCGGATGCAGCGCCAACAGCTCGGCCACCGGCGTCGGCGCGAGACGCGGAAGTAGAACGGATGCCACGAAGGCCACGGCATCCACGACCTCCACGCCCTCGTCGCGGAGGGTGGAGGCGAAGCCCTCCGTGCAGCTCGACGCGTCGCAGACGACCGGTAGGGCACCGTCGCGGGAGGCTTCACGCACCGCGGCGCGGACGCGCGCCGACATCGTCGCGTGCCCCTTCGCGTAGCCCTTCGACGACCAGGGCGTGCCGCAGCACAGCGCGTCGATGCCGTCGGGTACCACCGCCGCGACCCCCGCGCGCTCGAGCAGGCGCGTGAACGCCGCGGTCGCGCCGATGCCGTCGGCGGGGCCGAACATGCTGCCCACGCAGGCCGGGAGGAAGACCGCGATCGGCTCGACCCCCGAAGAACCGACGACGGACCCCAGCGCCTTTCTCGACGCCCCGCCTGCCGGCAGCTCCGCCGAGTACCGCGGCACGGTATCCGTTCCGAGCACCGCGCGCGCGGCATCCGTCATCGTCCGCACCACCGGCGCCGGCACCGCGGAGGCGACCGTCAGCGCGACGGCACCGGCCCGCGTGACCGCGCCCCATCCCGTCGCCGCCGCCGACCAGCCCGCGGCGAGCACCGGGTTGGCGTCCTCGCGGCGGAAGCGCTTCATGAGCGTCCCCGTGTTGATGAGCACCGGGCACGCCGTCTGGCACATGCCGTCGACCGCGCACGTCTGCACGCCGTCGTAGTCGTAGTTCTTGTCGAGCTCCGCGGCGAGGGCACCGTCGCCGCGCTCGCGGGCGGCGACCGAGGCGCGCCGCACGACGATGCGCTGGCGCGGGGTGAGCGTCAGCGACCGGCTCGGGCACACCGGTTCGCAGTACCCGCACTCGACGCAGCGGTCGGCCTCGGGCTCGATCGACACGGGCGTCTTGAGATTCCGCATGTGCGCGGTCGGATCATCGTCGATGATCACGCCCGGATTCAGGATGCCGCTCGGGTCGAGCAGCCGCTTGAGCTCGACCATCACGTCGTACAGTTCGTCACCGTACTGGCGGCGCACGAACGGGGCCATCGCGCGCCCCGTGCCGTGCTCGGCCTTGAGGTTGCCCCCGGCGTCGAGCACGAGGTCGACCATCGCGTCGGTGAAGCCCTCGAAGCGGCCGAGGGCTCTCGCGCCCTCGAATCGGTCGGTGAGCATGAAGTGGATGTTGCCGTCCTTGGCGTGGCCGAAGATGACGCTGTCGTCGTAGCCGAAGCGCGCGAAGAGTTCCTGCAGCCCCTCGCAGGTGTCGGCGAGACGCTCGACAGGCACGACCACGTCTTCGAGCAGCGCCGTGGTGCCCGAGGGCCGGGCGCCGGCGACCGAGGCGTAGAGGCCCTTGCGGAATTTCCACGCGGCGGCGCGGTCGGCTGCGTCGCTCGAGAAGACGGCGGGGTCGAGCAGCGGCTGCTCCCCCAGCACGCGAGCACCGGCTGCGGCGAGATCGCGCAGCGCGGAGGCATCGTCGGCGTGATACTCCACCAGCAGCGCCGCCTGCGTCGTCGCCTCGAAGCCGTGGATCGCGGCGGGCGTGCCGGCCAGACGCTGGCCGACGCGGAGGGACGTGGCATCCATCAGCTCCAGCGTCGCCGCGCCCGTCGCCACCAGCGCCGGAAGCGATCGGGTCGCCGCGTCGAGCGTGGGGAACACCGCGAGAGTGGTGGCGATCGCGGGGCGGATCGGCACCGTGCGGAACGTCGCCTCGGCGACGAACGCGAGGGTCCCCTCCGAGCCGACGACGAGGTGCGCCAGCAGGGCCGCCGGGGTGTCGAAGTCGAGGAAGGCGTTGAGTGCGTACCCCATCGTGTTCTTCATCGCGAACTGCCGCTCGATGAGGGCGACGCCCGCGGCGTCGGCCACGACGCGGGAGCGCAGACGCATGAGCCCTTCGACGAGGGCGGGTTCGCGGTCGCGCAGCAGCGCGTCGGCGTCGGGCGCCGCGGTGTCGACGACGGTTCCGGATGCCAGCACGAGCACGAGTCCGTCGAGGGTGCGGTACGAGTTCTCCACCGTCCCGCACGCCATCCCGCTGGAGTTGTTGGCGACGACGCCGCCGATCGTGCACGCGGCCTCGCTCGCCGGATCGGGGCCGAGGCGATGGCCGTGCCGCGCGAGCCGCGCGTTGACCTGGCGGACCGTGGCGCCGGGCTGCGAACGCACGCGGCGGCCGCCGTCGAGCACGTCGATGCGGCCGAACCCCTGCCGCACGTCGACGAGCAGCCCCGCGCCCGAGGACTGGCCCGACAGGCTCGTGCCGCCCGAGCGGAACGTCACCGGGGTCCGCGAACCCGTGGCTGCGCACAGGATCGCGCCGACTTCAGCCGCGTCGGCGGCGACGACCACGGCCTCGGGGGTCAGCAGGTAGTGCGAGGCGTCGTTGGCGTAGGCCACGCGGTCGATGGCGCGCGTGCGGATGCGCGAGACGTCGGCGACGGCCGCGGTGACCTCGGGGGCGACGGTGCTCATGCCGTCGCTCCGGCGGTGGACGCACCCGCGGAGGCTGGGAGCTCCCCCTCGGGCGTGAGCGGGCGCGCGAGGTCGGGCGCGGTCTCGACGAGGGCCCGGATGCCGAGCGGCGGCCCCGCGACGACGGTCGAGGCGTGCGCGACCGCGTGCGCCCCCCACTCCGCGGCGCTCGCGGCCGCGACAGCGAGCGGGTCGGCACCCGCGGCGGACGCCGCCGGTGCACGCGTGAGGCCGAGCAGGAAGCCCGCGAGGGCGGCGTCGCCCGCACCGGCGGTGTTGGCGACGTAGGGGGCGTCGGCGCGCGCGAACACCGCGCGGTCCGCGGTCACGGCGAGCAGGCCGTCGGCGCCCATGCTCGCGAGCACCGTCACCACACCGCGCGCGACGATTTCTCGCGCCGCCATCACGACGTCGCCGAGGGTGGCGAGCGGACGCCCCACCGCCGCGGCGAGTTCGTCGACGTTCGGCGTGAGCAGGTCGATGCCCGCTGGATCGGCCAGCAGCACATCGAGGGCCGCACCGCTCGTGTCGACGGCGACCCGGGCGCCGAGTTCGCGCGCGACCGCCCGCACGACCCCGAGGTCGACGAGTGAACCCGTCCCCGCGAGCTCGGGCACGCTCCCCGAGATCACGAGCCACGGCTCGGTGCGGGTCGCCAGTTCCGCGCGCAGCGTCTCGATCGTGGCCTCCCACGCCTCGGGCGACAGGGGCGGGGTGGGGGCATTGACCTTCGTCGTGGCCCCCTCGGCATCGATGACCGAGGTGTTCACGCGCGTCGGCCCCGGCACCTCGACGATCCGCAGCAGAGGAGCCGTGAGCCCGCATCGGGCGAAGCGCACGTCGTCGGCGCCGAGCACGACCACGGCGGCGGTGTCGGCTCCCCCGGCGGCGAGGGCGGCCGAGACGTTGACGCCCTTCCCGCTCACCTCGCGCGTGTAGCTCTCGGCGCGGGTGAACGTGCCGCGGCGCAGGGCGGTGACGCGGTACGTGGCGTCGATCGCCCCGGCGGCGGTGAGCGTGACGATGCCGGTCATGCGTCCACCCCGGTCGCGACGTTCCCGGTCGCGACGTTCCCCGTGATGACGTTCCCCGTGATGACGTCGAGGAAGCGATGAACCTCCCCGGCGACCGCCGCCCGTCCCGGAGCGAGCCAGCGGCGGGGGTCGATGGCATCCGGGTCCCGTTCCAGCTCGTCGCGGACGGCCGCGGTCAGCACGGTGTTGAGGTGCGTGCCGATGTTGATCTTGCGCATTCCGGCGCGTACAGCGCCATCGATCCCGGCGTCGGCGACCCCGCTCGATCCGTGCAGCACGAGAGGCACGGACAGGGCTGCGGCGAGCTCGGCGATGAGCCGCTCGTCGAGTCGCGCGCTGCGCTCGCGCATGGCGTGCTCGCTGCCGACCGCGACGGCCAGGGCATCGACCCCGGTGGCCGCGACGAAGTGAACGGCTTCGGTCACGTCGGTGCGCACGCCCGGAGCGTGTGCACCCTTACCGCCGATCTCGCCGAGCTCGGCCTCGATCCAGGCACCGGCGGCGTGCACGCGGGCCGCGACGGCGGCGGTGCGCTCGAGGTTCTCAGCATCCGTGAGGTGGGCGGCGTCGAACATGACGGAGCGGATGCCGACAGTCAACGCCTCGTCGACCAGCGGCTCATCGGTGGCGTGGTCGAGGTGGACGACGACGTCGACCCGCGCAGCCTCGGCCAGGCGCAGGGCCGCGGAGGCGGCCGGGGCCAGCCCACCGTGGAACGCGATGGCGTTCTGCGACAGCTGCAGGATCACGCCGGTCTCGGCGGCCTCGGCTCCCGCGACGATGGCCTCGGCGACCTCGAGCGTGATGAAGTTGAAGGCCCCGACCGCGCGGTGTGCGGCGAGAAGTTCGGGCATATCGGCCAGCGGCACGGCGGTGTCTCTCTCGTCGGAGGGTGTACGAGCCCGGTGGCGGGGCTCGATCGGGGCGGTAGCCCGGTGTCGGGCCGGGGAACCCGGAGTCCGGGCTGGTTTGCCGCACTTTGTCGCGCGAGGCGGGCCGAGCGGCGAAGCGGGGCAATTCAGTTGGGGAGGGTGGATGCCGGGCCCCGAAGGTCTCGCGGGAACGCCCGGCATCAAGGGGTGCGAGCCGCGTGGATTGCCGCACTTTGTCGCTGGGGCCGGGGCCGGGGCGGCGATGTGGGGCAATTCAGTTGCGGGGAGGGGCGGATGCCGAGCCGCGCGCGTTCGTGGCGGAGTCGTGGCATCCGCGAGTTCCGAGCGTGATTTGCCGCACTTTGTCGCTGGGGCCGGGGTCGGGGCGGCGAAGTGCGGCAACTGACGCGGGGAGGGGGGTGGATGCCGGGACCCTGGCGTGAGCGTCGGGGTCCCGGCATCCGGGGTCGATCAGCAGCTGGACTTGTAGACCGCGTCCTTGCCGTCGCCGTTGATGTTGTCCTTCGTGAGGATGGTGAACCCGGTCTGGATCTTCTCCTCGGTGGGCTCGCCCTTCAGCGCGGCGATGGCCTGCTTCACGCCGTCGGAGCCGATGGTGCCGGGCTCCTGGGCGACGAGGGCCTGGACGGTGCCGGCTTCGAGGGCCTTGACCTGGGCGGGACCGGCGTCGAAACCGACGATCGTCACGGCGCCCTGCTTGCCGGCCTGCTGGACACCGGTGGCGGAACCCTCGGCGGCGAACAGGTTGGCGGCGAAGATGCCGACGATGTCGGGGTCCTTCTGCAGCGCCGCGGTGACGATCTCGGCGGCGGTGGAGGGCTCGTTGTGGGAGTACTGCACCCCGACGGAGGTGAACTTGCTGTCCTTCTTGACGGCGTCTTCGAAGCCCTGGGCGCGGGCGTCGGTGGTGGAGACACCGGGGTCGGTGGAGACGACGAGGACCTTGCCGCCGGTGGGGTTGGCCTTCTGGATCGCCTCGAACGCTGCCGCGCCGCCGCCTTCGTTGTCGGAGGAGATCTGCGACACCGCGCCCGAGGGGTCTTCCAGGGTGGTGTCGACGAGGACGACCTTGATCCCGGCGGCCTCCGCGGCGGCGATCGGCGCCTGCATCGCCGACACATCGGTGGGTGCGATGAGGAGCGCGTCGGGCTTGGACGCGACGACGGCATCGACGATCGGCTTTTGCAGGGTCGGGTCGAACTTCTCGGGGCCCTGGGTGGTGACGGTGGCGCCTTCGGCCTTGGCCTCGGCTTC
>NZ_JBLWIG010000002.1:120767-900948 GCF_048381605.1 Microbacterium sp. S1037 | reverse complement strand
TGGGAGAGTAGGACACCGCCGGACTTCTTCTAACGAAATGGCCACCCAAAGCTGGGTGGCCATTTCGCATTTACGGGCACATTTGCCACGAGCGCCGACGCGCTCTCCGGTGACGGAGACTGCGTCGGCGCTTCGTCGTTCCCGGGGTGACTAATGTCGAAGGCGTGAGCGACTTCTCCGGCCATCAGCCCGGCAGTCGTGAGTATCGACGGCTCCTCGTGGGCCTGTTCTTCGGGGGTGTGGCGACCTTCGCGCAGCTGTACGCGACGCAGCCGGTGCTGCCCGCGATCGCACGGGACGTCGGGTCAGGGCCGGCGGGCGCCGCGCTGACTGTTTCGGCCGCCACTCTGGGACTCGCGGCCGCGGTCATCCCGTGGTCACTCGTCGCCGATCGAGCGGGTCGCGTTCCCGTCATGGCCCTCGGGCTTCTCGCGGCGACCGTTCTCGGCGCGGCGACCCCTTTCGCCGCGTCGCTCGACGTCCTTCTGGTCATGCGGGCCCTGGAGGGTGCGGCCCTCGGCGCTGTGCCGGCGGTCGCCCTCGCTTACTTGAGCGAGGAGGTCTCTGCTCGCCACGTCGCCGCAGCAGCCGGGTCGTACATTGCGGGGACGACGGTGGGTGGCCTTTCCGGCCGGCTCGTGGCGGGGTGGATCGGAGAGTTCGCGGGATGGCGGTGGGGAGTGGCATCCGTTGTCCTCCTCTGCGTGGGGGCGGCTCTCGTCTTCGTGGGCTTGGTGCCCAGGGCGCGGGGGTTCGTGCCCGGGCGGATGCGGACGGAGAGGGGGCCATCGGTCCGTCGGCGCATCGGGCTCAATCTGCGGTCTCGCGTGCAACTCGCTCTTTACGCACAGGGCTTTCTGCTCATGGGAGCTTTCGTCGCCGTCTACAACTACCTCGGCTTTCACCTCTCCGAGCCTCCGTTCGACATCGCTCCGGGTCTCGTGACGCTGCTCTTCCTCGCGTATCTGGCGGGGACGGTGTCGTCTCCTCGTGCCGGGATGTTGGCGGTCCGACTCGGCCGTCTGCCGGTGCTGCTCGGCAGCATCGTCGTCATGGCGGCCGGAGCGGCGCTGATGTTCCTGCCGGTGGTGCCGGTGGTGATCGTCGGCCTGGTGGCATTCACCGCGGGTTTCTTCGGCGCGCACGCTGTGGCATCCGGATGGACGCCGGTCGCGGCAGCCCCGGAGGCTCGCGCGCAAGCGTCTTCGCTGTACTACCTCGGCTACTACGCCGGATCGAGTCTGTTCGGGTGGTCCCTGGGAGTGGTGTTCTCCGGAGCCGGGTGGGCGATGTTCCTCGTCGTGATTCTGGTGATGTGCGCTCTCGCGGCGGGCGTCGCGGCGCTCACCCTCCGCACCGACGCGGCCGGTACGCGGTGAAACACGAAACTGTGGTGTCACGCCGCTTCGAGGTCAATGCCCGCGTCCGATGTCGGCGTGACCGACTAGCGTCGGATGTGACGTGAGGGAGGTCCCGAGTGGACGATGCGGACGAGCGCACCGTGGTGGATGACGTGACGGACGCCGAGGGGCAGGAAGCGACCGACGAGACGGTCGAGACGGCCGCGGAGATCAGTTACGACGAGCAGCGCTATCCGGCGCGTCCTCGTCGTCTCCGCCCGCGCGACCAGTTCCGTGGAGGCACCCTGCGGCGGTTTCTGACCGATCCGCGCAACGCGAACGGCGGCAATCCGTCCTACGTCGAGTGGCTCGTCCGGCAGTCCATGCTGAAGGACGCGGACGTGCTCAGCCGTCAGCTGTCGGGGCAACCGTCCATGTGGCGCAATCCCTACGCTCGTCCGGATGCCCGCCGGGCGATCGAGTCGACAGACGTGTGGTTCACTGCTTACCCGATCTCGCTGATCACGAGGCCGGGGGAATCCTTCCTCGATGCCCTCGGTGACGAGGCGCTCTGGGAAGCGTTCGAATGGGTCGGGATCAACGGCATTCACACCGGACCGGTCAAGCGCGCGGGCGGCATCACGGGGTGGCAGGAGACACCGAGCGTCGACGGCCACTTCGACCGCATCAGCACGCAGATCGACCCCGATTTCG
Source organism: Microbacterium sp. S1037 (assembly GCF_048381605.1). Taxonomy (NCBI): domain Bacteria; kingdom Bacillati; phylum Actinomycetota; class Actinomycetes; order Micrococcales; family Microbacteriaceae; genus Microbacterium; species Microbacterium sp. S1037. The sequence continues at coordinate 898,894 of NZ_JBLWIG010000002.1, read as the reverse complement.
GGGACGAGAACGCGTTCCGCCGTGTTGCCGACGTGGCCGACGCGCACGGCGGAAGCGTCATCGACGACATCGTGCCGGGCCACACAGGCAAGGGAGCGGACTTCCGCCTCGCGGAGATGGCGTATAAGGACTATCCGGGCATCTACCACATGGTCGAGATTCCCCGCGAAGACTGGGGCCTGCTCCCCGAGGTCCCGGCGGGTCGCGATTCGGTCAACCTCGACGCCGAGACCGAACGCGAGCTCAGCGCGCGCGGATACATCATCGGCGAGCTGCAGCGCGTGATCTTCTACACGCCGGGGGTCAAGGAGACCAACTGGAGCGCGACAGCACCGGTCCTCGGAACCGACGGCATGGAGCGACGCTGGGTCTACCTCCACTACTTCAAGGAGGGGCAGCCCTCCATCAACTGGCTGGACCCGACGTTCGCGGGAATGCGTCTCGTCATCGGCGACGCCCTCCACTCACTCGGTGATCTCGGAACGAGTGCCCTCCGGCTCGACGCCAACGGCTTCCTCGGCGTCGAGAAGAGCGCCGAGGGGCTCCCCGCGTGGTCGGAGGGCCACCCTCTCTCGCACGCGGCGAACCACATCATCGCCGGGATGGTGCGCAAGGTCGGCGGCTTCACGTTCCAGGAGCTCAACCTCACGATCGAGGACATCCGAGACACGGCGGCGGTCGGTGCGGATCTGTCCTACGATTTCGTGACTCGGCCGGGATACCACCACGCATTGGCGACGGCGAACACCGAGTTCCTGCGACTGGCCCTCACCACCTCCCTTGAGATCGGCGTGGAGCCGGCGCAGCTCGTGCACGGCATGCAGAACCACGACGAGCTGACCTACGAGCTCGTTCACTGGGCGACGACCCACCACGACACGGTGTATCCGTTCCGGCACGGCGAGGCGACGGGAGCCGAGATCGCGGAGACGGTCCGCGCGGAACTCACCGAGAAGCTCACCGTCGACGCGGACTACAACCTCGTCTTCACTCAGAACGGGATCGCCTGCACCACCGCCTCGCTCATCGCGGCGACGCAGGGACGCTCGACACTGGCGGAGATCACCGCCGAAGACATTCCCGCGATCCGCGACGCTCATCTGCTCCTGGCGAAGTACAACTCGTGGCAACCGGGAGTGTTCGCGCTGTCAGGGTGGGATCTCACCGGGTCCCTGACGCTTCCCGTCGACGACGTTCGTCATCTCATCGCGTCGGGAGACACGCGATGGATAGAGCGGGGAGCGCACGACCTGCTCGACGTCGCACCGGATGCCAGTGGTTCCGCCTCGGGCATGCCGCGGGCGCGATCCCTGTACGGATCACTGACCACGCAGCAGACCGATGCGTCGTCGTTCCTCTCGGGCCTCCGCGACGTGCTGAAGATTCGTACCGAGAACGGGATCGCGGTGGCGTCCCAGGTGGACATCCCGCAGGTCGGTCACCCGAGCATGCTTGTCATGGTCCACCGCCTCGACGGGGGAGACCGGCGCCGCGAAGACGCTCCCTTGCAGATCACGGTTCTCAACTTCTCGGGCGAGACGATCGAGGGCACCGTGCGGTCGGAGTGGCTGGCGCCTCAGAGTACGGCTGTCGACGCCGCCACAGGCGATGTCGTCGGACGCGTCGACGAGCTCCAGAGCTTCGCCCTCGAGCTCGCGCCCTACGCGGGGCTCTTCCTGCTCATGGAGGATGCCCCCGCAGATTGAGGGCGGCCGCCGGAACCATGTCCGAGGCGATGTCAGAGGCGGCGCCTACGCTGAGGTCATGGCCTCCATCGTGTGCGTCGCCTCCGGCTGCGTGTCCCCCGTAGAGGACGAGGCTCCGCTCGACCTCTGCGATTGGCACCTCGCCGTGGCGGCGGACTGGGTGGATTCACGCGATGGCGTCACAGACGTGCTGCCGTCGCCGTGCCGCCTCTGCGGCTCCCGGCTCGGTGTCCGGTGGCCGAGCGGATGGCTCTGCGCCGTGTGCGAATGGCGTGTCGGCGATGCGGTGGATGATGAGCTCCCCGCCCCACGCGTCGACGTCGTGTACTACCTCCGTTTCGAAGACCGGGTCAAGATCGGCACGACCGCCCAGCCTCGACAGCGATTGCACGCGATCTGGCACGATCAGCTGCTCGCGTTCGAGCGCGGCGACCGGCAGCTCGAACGTCGCCGGCACGAACGGTTCGCGGACGAGCGTTTCGCGAGGACGGAGTGGTTCCGGCTGAGCGATGCCCTCTCGGCTCACATCGACGAGCTGCGCGCGGGCGTCGACGACCCGTGGTCGCTGTTCGCACGGTGGGTGAGCGAAGCCACCGCCCGCCGCTGAGCGGTGGAACAGCATCGCCGGCGACCCGCCGTGCCGTCAGGAGGCGCGCGCGGGGTCGATGTGCGCGCTATGGTCAGGGCCATGCCGGGCACGTCACTCACCGAGCGACTCGGGATCCACCGAAGCATCCTCTCCAATCAGGCGCTTCTTCTTGCGGCGACCCTTCTGCTGGTGGTCTCGTCCTCGGTGCTCGGCCAGGTGCGCGACGTCGGGCTCTTCACCGTCTGCGTAACGGTGATCTTCGGGGGAGCCATTCTCGCGATCCTCGCCCCGTGGCGATCGCTGCCCTCGTGGGCTCTCGGGCTCGTGCCGGTCATCGACATGATCGCGATCGCCGCCCTGCGTGAGAGTGCTCCCCTCGCCGGTGTCGGTCTGCTCTGGGCCTTCCCCGCCATCTGGATCGGATCGACCTTCGGGGTCGGGGGAGTCGTCGCCGTTCTCATCGGCGTCTCCGCGATCGTTCTGTTCCAGCTCGTCAACGACGACGAACAACGACTCACAGCGGCGACGTTCGTCTTGCCCTTCTCCGTCGTGGCGCTGTCGGCCCTGGCACACTCGACGGCGCGTCGGGCACGAGCGCAACGCGCCCTGCTCGAGAAGCAGTCGGCCGAGCTTCGTCGCTCCGTCGAACGGGCGCGGCGGCAGGAAGACCTCGTCACCGAGGTGCTCGACGCCGTGGACTTCGGTGTCATCCGCGTCACCCGCGAGGGCGACCTCGCCGTGACGAACGAAGCTCACGCTCGGTTGCAAGCCACCGTGGACGTTCTGGGTGAGCCGATCGCGGCCTACGCTGCGGACGGCACCACTCCTGTCCCGCCGAACGAGACCCCCCTGGCCCGAGCGCGCGCCGGAGAACTGTTCGAGGGCGAACTCGTCTGGTTCGGTGCGCCGGGACAGGACCGGCGTGCGTTGAGCGTCACGGCGCGACGACTGTCCTCGGGGACGGACGCGGATGAGAGCACGATCGTGGTCTCACGGGACGTGACGGCGGAGGAGCAGGCGCTGCGAGCGCGCGACGATCTCGTCGCCAGCGTCTCGCACGAGCTCCGTACTCCGCTCACCTCGATCATCGGGTACCTCGACCTCGCTCTCGACGACCCCGCTATCGTCGCGGAGACCCGCGACCGTCTGGAGGTCGCCGAGCGCAACGCCACGCGGTTGAGGGAGCTGGTCGCCGACATCCTGGCGATGTCCGCCTCGTCGCGCCACGGTGCCGAGTTCGATCTCATCCCCGTCGACACCGATATCGCGACGATCGTTCGCGCGGCGGTGGAGTCCCAGCAGCCACGCGCGGCGGACCATGGCATCCGAATCGACTCCTCGGGGCTCAGAGACGGGACCGCGCACGTCGATCCGCGACGCCTGCGTCAGGTCGTCGACAATCTCCTGTCGAACGCCATCAAGTACAACGTGCGCGGAGGAACGGTCACCGTCGCCGTGGAGATCAGCGCCACGTCCGTGCAGATCGCGGTCGCCGATGACGGCCCGGGTATCTCGCGGTCCGAGCAGGGGCGAGTCTTCGACCGCTTCTTCCGCGGCGACGCGGTACGGAACTCGTCTACTCACGGCAGCGGCCTGGGGCTGGCGATCAGCCGCGACATCGTCCGCGCGCACGGAGGCGAGATCACGGTCAGTTCGGCTCTCGGCAGCGGCACGACCTTCATCGTGCGCTTGCCGCGGAAAGTGGGAAGCGCATCATGATCCTCGATTCGGTGACTCTCCAGGTCGCCGCGCTCCTCGTCATCCTCGTCTCGGCGCTGATGTACGTCCTGGACACGCTCATGCTCAAGGACGGCAGCCCGGGCAGGTACTGGTCGGCTGCGTACCTGAGTGGGTGTCTCTCGGCCCTGTGCTACCTCATCGGGCTCGTCCTGCCCGGCGCATACATCGCCGTCGCGATCGGCAACGGGGTCTTCGTCGGGGCGACGGGGTTCATCTGGCTGGGTTGTCTCTCGTTCAACGGGCGGCCGATGCGCGTGCCGCTGATCGTCTGGGCCGCGGCCGTCCTGGCGGTGGCGGTTGCCGCCCTCGCGGCGGGTCCAGGCGGAGGGACCTGGGCCGGCGCGGTGCCGTTCTTCCTCGGGAACGCTCTGTTCGGTGCGCTCGGCGCGATCGAGACCCGGCGCGGGGCGGTCCGCGGCCGGTGGAGCGCGGGGGGATTGACCGTGATCATGGCGATCGAGTCGCTGTGGTTCGCGACGCGCGCCGTGGTGTTCATCGCTTCCGGGCCGGAGAGCGACCTCTTCCTCGCCGTCTTCGATACGCGCGTGGCGTCTCTTCTGACCATCGTCCTCGTCGTCGCGGCCGTCATCGTGACATCGACCCTGCGATCGAGCGAATCGGCCTTCCGCGGTCATGTCGCCGCTCGAAACCTGACGGTCGACGGTGACGGCATCCTGTTCCGCGATTCGTTTCGCGGAGCCTTGGGCATCCTGCTGACGCGCGCGCGTGCGGCGGAGGAGGATCCGTGCGTCGTCTGCCTGCGAATCGACGACCTCCGCCGCGTATCGATGGCCTTCGGCCCCGAAGAAGCGGATGCCATTCTCCGCGCGTTTCGCGGGGCCGCCCGACGGCATGCTCCGACGATGGCCCTCGTCGGGGAGACGGACACCACCGGGATCACGGTGGCTTTCATCACGACGAGCGTCACCGACGTGAGCCGCGTCGCGCGGTCGCTTCGCGATCGCGTCGTGGCCGACGTCGCGGCGCTACAGACGACCGTCGCGCCCGTTGTGGGGGTCGGAGTCGCGCTCGCCGGTCAGGTCGGCTTCGACGCCGAGCGGCTCATCGAAGCTGCGGATGCGGCGGCAGCGGAGGCGGTCCTGACAGGTCGGCAGCCGTTCGGGCTCGCCTGACCGTCATTCGCCCTCGACGAGCAGCCGCACACGTTCGCGGAGTTCGCGAGGCCGGAACGGCTTCGTGAGATAGTCGTCTGCGCCGGCGTCGCGGCCCGCCCGCTCCTCGGTCTCGTCGGCTCGGGCGCTCACCATGAGAATGCGCGTGTTACTGAAGCCACGGATGCGCCGTGCCGTCTCGAACCCGTCGATACCCGGCATGCTGACGTCGAGGGTCGTCACCGCGGGGTCATGACGAGCGACCAGCTCGATGCCGTCCAAGCCGCTGGACGCCGCGTGCACCACGTACCCCGCCTGCTCGAGGACAGCGACGACCAGCGACCGGATATCGGCATCATCTTCGATGACGACCGCGAGCATCGAGTTCGGCATGATCGGACTTCCGCGGGGTGGATCGAGAAAGCCACTGCGCGGCTCCCCTCGAAATGCTAGACCACCGTTCGTGCTCGGCGGGTGTGTGGCATCCTCGACAGGTGCCCCTCCTCGCTCTCACCGGCGGCATCGCGTCGGGAAAGTCCACCGTCGCCGCCATGCTCCGAGACCGCGGCGCCGTCGTCGTGGATGCCGACGCGATCGTGCGCGACGTGCAGGCTCCGGGGTCGCCCGTTCTCGCGGCGATCGTCGACGAGTTCGGCTCCGACGTCCTCTCGGCCGACGGACAGCTCGACCGGCCTGCTCTGGGGTCGCTCGTGTTCGGTCATCCCGAGCGCCTCGCGGCGCTGAACGCCCTCGTCCACCCTGCTGTCCGACGCGAGTCGGAGCGGAGGTTCCGCGACGCTCTGGCGGCGGATTCTGCGGCGGTCGTCGTCTACGACGTCCCGCTGCTCGCGGAAGCGCGCGGCGGCGACTTGTGGGACCTGGTGGTCGTGACGCACGCGCCGGAGGAGCTGCGCGTCCGACGTCTCGTCGAGAATCGCGGGCTCAGCGAGGACGATGCCCGGGCGAGGATCAGGTCTCAGGTATCCGATGAGGATCGACTCGCGCTCGCGGATGTCGTGATCGATACGACCGCGGATATCGCGGACACCCGGCGTCAGGTCGACGACCTCTGGCAGAGGATCGCCCCCTCTCACTGACGGCGTTCGTGGTGGGCGAACGCAAGCCGACCCCGATGTCGGAGGCCCCGCCTACGCTGGAATCATGCAGGCCACGCGATCCGTTCGTCCTTTCGAGGTCATCAGCGAGTACAGCCCGTCCGGTGACCAGCCGCAGGCGATCGCCGACCTCGCCGCGCGCATCAACGCCGGCGAGACCGACGTCGTGCTCCTCGGCGCCACCGGTACCGGCAAGTCCGCCACGACGGCCTGGCTGGTGGAACAGGTCCAGCGTCCGACACTGGTCCTGGCGCACAACAAGACCCTGGCAGCGCAGTTGGCGAACGAGTTCCGCGAGCTTCTGCCCAACAACGCCGTGGAGTACTTCGTCTCGTACTACGACTACTACCAGCCCGAGGCGTACGTTCCCCAGACCGATACGTTCATCGAAAAGGACTCGTCGATCAACGCCGAGGTCGAGCGCCTTCGTCACTCGACGACGAACTCGCTCCTGTCGCGCCGCGACGTGGTGGTCGTGTCGACGGTGTCGTGCATCTACGGCCTGGGCGCGCCCGAAGAGTATCTGCGCGCGATGGTGGCTCTGCAGGTGGGGGAGCGCTACGACCGTGACGCGCTCATCCGCAAGTTCATCTCGATGCAGTACAACCGCAACGACGTCGATTTCTCGCGAGGCAACTTCCGCGTGCGTGGCGACACGATCGAGATCATCCCGGTGTACGAGGAGTACGCCATCCGTATCGAGATGTTCGGTGATGAGATCGAGGCGCTCTATACGCTGCACCCGCTGACGGGCGATGTCATCGAGAAGATGGATTCCGTGCCGATCTTCCCCGCGTCGCACTACGTGGCCGGTACCGAGACGGTTCAGCGCGCGATCGGCACCATCGAGCATGAGCTGGAAGAGCGTCTGAAAGAGTTCGAGTCGCGGGGCAAGCTGCTGGAGGCGCAGCGACTGCGCATGCGCACGACCTTCGACCTCGAGATGCTGCAGCAGCTCGGCTTCTGCTCCGGCATCGAGAACTACTCGCGGCACATGGACGGCCGCGTGGCGGGCGAGCCGCCGCACACGCTGCTCGACTTCTTCCCCGACGACTTCCTGCTCGTGATCGATGAGTCCCACGTGACCGTTCCCCAAATCGGTGCCATGTACGAGGGTGACGCGTCCCGTAAGCGCACTCTGGTCGAGCACGGTTTCCGACTCCCGAGCGCAATGGACAACCGGCCTCTTCGCTGGGATGAGTTCAAAGAGCGCGTCGGGCAGACCGTCTACCTCTCGGCGACGCCGGGGCGTTACGAGATGGGCATCGCCGACGGTGTGGTCGAGCAGATCATTCGACCGACCGGCCTCGTCGACCCCGAGATCATCGTCAAGCCGTCGAAGGGACAGATCGACGATCTCCTCGAAGAAATCCGTGTCCGGGTCGAACGAGACGAGCGCATCCTCGTCACGACATTGACGAAGAAGATGGCCGAGGAGCTCACGGACTTCCTCGGGGAGCACGGCGTGCGCGTCCGATATCTGCATTCGGATGTCGACACGCTGCGACGCGTAGAACTGCTCACCGAGCTGCGCGCCGGTGTGTACGACGTGCTCGTCGGCATCAACCTCCTCCGCGAGGGTCTCGACCTGCCCGAGGTCTCTCTCGTCGCGATTCTCGACGCAGACAAGGAGGGGTTCCTGCGCAGCGGAACGTCGCTCATCCAGACCATCGGGCGCGCGGCCCGTAACGTGTCGGGTGAGGTGCACATGTACGCCGACAAGATCACCGATTCGATGCGGAACGCGATCGACGAGACCGAGCGCCGCCGCGAGAAGCAGATCGCCTACAACAAAGAGCACGGGATCGATCCCCAGCCTCTGCGGAAGAAGATCGCGGATATCACCGAGGTCTTGAACCGTGAGGCGACCGACACCAAGAAGCTCCTGTCGCGCAACGACAAGGGAGCCAAGGGCAAGTCGCCGACGCCCCAGCTCCGACGCACGGGTATCGCCGCCGAAGGCGCGGATCAGCTCGAGTCCACGATCGCCGACCTGACGCAGCAGATGCTCGCCGCCGCCGCCGAGTTGAAGTTCGAGCTCGCCGGGCGGCTGCGTGACGAGGTGCAGGATCTCAAGAAGGAGCTCCGAGCGATGGAGCGGGCAGGACACGCCTGATCGGCGGACCGCGATGCAGCAGCGTATGACGCTCGTGACGCTCGGCGTCGGAGACCTCGACCGGGCGATCGCCTTTTACTCGCGTCTCGGGTGGATGCCACATCCGACGTCCGTCGAGGGCGAGGTGGCGTTCTTCGATCTCGGAGGGATGGTGCTCGCCCTGTGGGACCGACAGAAGCTCGCCGCAGACTCCGGCGTTCCGGACGGCGGCGGGTGGGGAGGCGTGACACTCGCGCACAACGTCCGTGACAGCGGAGAGGTCGACGCGATCGTCGACTCCGCGGTCGCGGCCGGTGCCACGCTCGCCCGGGCGGGAGCGGCCACACCCTGGGGCGGGTATTCCGGGGTCTTCGTCGACCCGGACGGCCACCCGTGGGAGATCGCGGTCAACCCCGGTTGGCCGCTCGATGAGGACGGTCGTCCGCAGCTCTGACCGGCGGTGCTCCGCGGTGACCGGGGGTCAGGGCTGCATCGGCCCGCCCATCCTCAGGGGCAGTGGAGGAGGGGTTTCGGACCGGTCCGATCGACCGAATGCTCCGCCATGGCGTGTCCGCAGAGCGGGCACGGGCGTCCGGTGCGGACGGGCTCCGGGTCGGTGTCGTAGGGACCGACCGATGCCGGGCCCGCGACGCGGATCAGCCGGGAGTTGAGGTACTGGTACCAGCCGCCGGCTTCGCGCACGCGGTCGCGCAGCGGCGGCCGATCGGCATCCCTTCGTGTCATGATTATTAGTGTACTAACTATTTTTAGAGGGGGCGCATGGACGATCTGCTCAAACTGGAGAACCAGGTGTGCTTCGCGCTGGTCACGGCGGCGCGCAACGTGGTGTCGATCTATCGCCCGGTGCTCGAGCCTCTGGGGCTGACGCATCCCCAGTACCTCGTGATGCTGGCGCTCTGGGAGGAGGCGCCGCGATCGCTCGGCACCCTGGCTACGGAACTGGCGATGGAGCCGGCCACCCTGTCGCCGTTGGTGAAGCGCCTGGAAGCGCAAGGGCGGGTGGTGCGCACCCGCCGCGCGGACGACGAGCGGATGCTCGACATCGCCCTCACCGAAGAGGGGGCCGCGCTCCGCGCCGCGGCGCTCGAGGTGCCCGGAAAGATCATGGCTCGCGTCGGCGTCGACGAGAGCGCGCTCGTCGCGCTGCGGGACGGCCTCGCTCCCTTTGCGGCTCGACCGCGCGACTGACAACCCTTCCGCGCAGGGCGAGCAAGGCGAGAACCTTCGCACATCCGTGCGCCCCGGGCGAACCCGGGACCGATGTCGGAGGCCCGACCTAGACTTAACAGGTGCCCATCGTTCCCGTCGTTCCCGCCCCGTCCTCGGCCCCTTCCGGCTCCAGCGGAAAGCTCAGCGTCCGTGGCGCTCGCGTCCACAACCTGAAGGACGTCGACCTCGACATCCCCCGCGATTCGCTCGTCGTCTTCACCGGCCTCTCGGGTTCGGGCAAGTCCAGCCTCGCGTTCGACACGATCTTCGCAGAGGGCCAGCGTCGCTATGTCGAGTCGCTGAGCGCGTACGCGCGCCAGTTCCTCGGACAGGTCGATCGCCCCGACGTCGACTTCATCGAAGGGCTCAGCCCCGCGGTCTCAATCGACCAGAAGTCGACCAACCGCAACCCGCGATCGACGGTCGGCACGATCACCGAGATCCACGACTACATGCGCCTCCTGTGGGCGCGCATCGGTGTGCCGCACTGTCCCGAATGCGGCGCGCGGATCCAGCGGCAGACCGTTCAGCAGATCGCCGACCAACTCATGGAGCTGCCCGAGCGCACTCGCTATCAGATCGTCGCGCCCGTCGTGACGCAGAAGAAGGGCGAGTTCGTCGACCTGTTCAAGGAGCTGAGCGCGAAGGGCTACGCGCGCGCCGTGGTCGATGGCGAACTCGTGCAGCTCTCCGAGCCGCCCACGCTGAAGAAGAGCTACAAGCACGACATCGCCGTGGTGGTCGACCGACTGGTGGCATCCGGAGACAATCTGAGCCGTGTGACCGACTCGGTCGAGACGGCCATGGGTCTTGCCGGCGGCATCATGCAGGTGAACTTCGTCGACGAAGAGGGCGACGACGCCTGGCAGTCGTTCTCCGAGAAGCTCGCCTGCCCGAACGGCCACCCCCTGCAGCTCACCGAGATCGAGCCCCGCACCTTCTCGTTCAACGCCCCGTTCGGCGCGTGCCCCGTGTGCTCGGGCCTCGGCACGCGCATGTCGGTCGACGTCGACCTGATGCTCGGCGACGAGGAACTGTCGATCCGCGATGGGGCGATCCTCCCGTGGACCACGCAGGGCAAGGGCCTCTTCCAGTACTACGAACGGTTGCTCGAGGGCCTCGCCCGCGACCTGAAGTTCTCGCTCGATACCCCGTGGAAAGACCTCTCGCACGACGTGCAGCAAGCCGTGCTGCGCGGAGAGAACTACAAGGTCACGGTCAAGTGGAAGAACCGCTACGGCCGCGAGATGCGCTACTCGTCCGGCTTCGAGGGCGTCGTCCCCTACATCGAGCGTCAGTACCTCCAGGCCGAGTCCGACGCGCAGCGCCAGCGGTGGTCGGAATACCTTCGCGAGGTGCCGTGTGCCGTGTGCGATGGCGACCGTCTGAAGCCCGAAGTGCTCGCGGTGCTCGTCGACAACACGTCGATCGCGGCAGCGTCGCGGATGAGCCTTGCCGATGCGCGGGAGTTCTTCTCGAAGCTCACCCTCACCGACCGCGAGGCGACGATCGCGGCGGCGGTCCTCCGCGAGATCCGCGCGCGCCTCGACTTCCTCCTGCAGGTGGGCCTGAACTACCTCAGCCTGGGTCGGGCGGCGGGAACGCTGTCGGGTGGGGAGGCGCAGCGCATCCGGCTCGCGACCCAGATCGGGTCCGGCTTGACCGGTGTGCTGTACGTGCTCGACGAGCCGTCGATCGGTCTGCATCAGCGCGACAACCGTCGCCTCATCCAGACGCTCGAGACGCTCCGCGACCTGGGCAACACCCTCATCGTCGTCGAGCACGACGAAGAGACCATCCACGCGGCCGACTGGGTCGTCGACATCGGCCCCCGCGCGGGCGTCGACGGGGGAAACGTCGTGCATTCAGGGCCGCTCGCCGAGCTGCTGGACGACGAACGGTCCCTTACCGGCGCGTATCTCTCGGGGCGCCGCGCGATCGAAGCGCCGAAGAAGCGGCGCAAGATCGACAAGAAGCGTCAGGTCACCGTCGTGGGTGCCCGCGAGAACAACCTGCAGAACGTCACGGTCGACTTCCCCCTGGGGGTGCTGACGTCGGTGACCGGCGTGAGCGGTTCCGGCAAGTCGACGCTGGTGAACGGCATCCTGTACGAGGTCCTCGCCTCGAAACTCAACGGTGCGCGTCGTGTGCCCGGCAAGCACACCCGAGTCACGGGCCTCGACAACCTCGACAAGGTCGTCCACGTCGACCAGGCGCCGATCGGTCGCACCCCGCGCTCGAACCCGGCCACCTATACGGGGGTGTTCGACCGTATCCGGAGCCTGTTCGCCGAGACGCCCGAGGCGAAGGTGCGCGGCTATCAGGCCGGGCGCTTCAGCTTCAACGTCAAGGGCGGTCGCTGCGAGGCCTGCTCGGGTGACGGCACGCTGAAGATCGAGATGAACTTCCTGCCCGACGTGTACGTCGACTGCGAGGTCTGCCACGGCAAGCGGTACAACCGCGACACCCTCTCGGTGCACTACAAGGGCAAGAACATCGCCGAGGTGCTCGAGATGCCGATCTCGGAGGCCGCTGAGTTCTTCGAGCCCATCCAGGCGATCCACCGCTATCTCAAGACCCTCGTCGACGTCGGCCTGGGGTACGTACGTCTGGGACAGTCGGCGACGACGCTGTCGGGCGGCGAGGCGCAGCGCGTCAAGCTCGCCACCGAGCTCCAGCGCCGCAGCAACGGCCGGTCGATCTACGTGCTCGACGAGCCGACGACGGGCCTGCACTTCGAAGACGTCTCGCTTCTGCTGAAGGTGCTCAACGGTCTTGTCGACAAGGGCAACACCGTGATCGTCATCGAGCACAACCTCGACGTCATCAAGAGCTCGGACTGGGTCATCGACCTCGGTCCCGAGGGCGGTGCCGGCGGCGGCACGATCGTCGCGACCGGCACGCCCGAGCAGGTGGCCAAGGTCGAGGCGAGCCACACGGGGGCCTTCCTCGCCGAGCTCCTCGAGACCGGGCGCACGGGTGCGCAGCGCAACACCGCGGCGTCGGCCGACCTCGCTCGAGAGCCTGAGCTGGCCGGCCAGGGGGTCTGAGCCGTGGCATCCCGAGAACGGGTGTCGCACCTGCCGTACCGGCCGAAGCCCGGCGAGATCCCCACGAACCCGGGGGTGTACCGTTTTCGCGACGCCGAGGGGAGAGTGCTCTACGTCGGTAAGGCCAAGAACCTCCGGGCTCGCCTGTCGAACTACTTCGCCCCCCTGCATTCGCTTCACGAGCGCACGCGCCGCATGGTCACCACCGCGGCGAGCGTGGAGTGGACGGTCGTCCCGAGCGACGTCGACTCACTGCAGCTCGAGTACATGTGGATCAAGGAGTTCGATCCGCCGTTCAACGTCAGGTACAAGGACGACAAGTCGTACCCCTACATGGCGATCACCCTCGCCGATGAGGCCCCCCGCGTCATCGTGACACGAAATCACAAGATCCGCGGCGCCAAGTACTTCGGGCCGTACCCGAAGGTGTGGGCGGTCCACGACACGATCGACCTGATGATCAAGGTCTTCCCGATCCGCACATGCAGCGACTCGTCGTACAAGAAGGCGATGCAGTCGGGGCGTCCGTGCTTCCCCGGGCAGATCGGCCGTTGCGGCGGGCCCTGCTCGATGAAGGTGACGATCGAGGAGCACCGTGCGATCGTCGACGACTTCGTCGCGTTCATGTCGGGCGGTGATCAGCGCTTCGCGAAGCAGCTGACCGCCCGCATGAAAGAGGCGTCCGCGGCGATGGACTATGAGTCGGCCGCCCTTTACCGCGACCGCCTGCAGGCGATCGAGGCCGTGCTCGGCAAGAGTGCCCTCGTGCTGGCGTCCGACACCGACGCCGACCTGTTCGGCATCGCCGAGGACGAGCTCGCGGCGACCGTGCAGCACTTCGTCGTCCGGGGCGGCCGCGTGCGCGGTGTTCGAGCGACGACGATCGAGAAAGAGATCGACATCACGGGCGCCGACCTCGTCGACCAGGTGCTGCAGCGCACCTACGGAGACGCGGATGCCACGGACATCCCGCGCCAGGTCCTGGTACCCGAGTTGCCCGACGACGCCGATCAACTCGAGGCCTGGCTGCGGGAGCGACGAGGTCGCCCCGTCACTCTGCAAGTGGCCCAACGGGGTCGGAAGGCCGACCTCCTGAAGACCGCGACGCTGAACGCGCAGCAGGCTCTCATGCTGCACAAGACGCGCCGCACGAGCGATTACGTGGCCCGCTCGCAGGCGCTCACCGACCTCCAGGAGGCGCTCGGGCTCACCGAGGCACCGCTGCGCATCGAGTGCTTCGACGTCTCGCACCTCTCGGGCACGAATGTCGTGGCATCCATGGTCGTGTTCGAAGACGGCTTGCCGCGGAAGGACCAGTACCGGTCGTTCGGGGTTGCCGAGACGACGGACGACACCGACTCGATGTACCAAGTGCTGACCCGACGGCTCGCCTACCTCGACCGGCCCGATGAGGACGAGCCCGAGACGATCGGGGGCGCGATCGTGGCAGCTCCCGATTCCGCGGAGGCGACGGCCGACGGCGAGGTCGTGACGGCGCGAAAGCGGCCGCGATTCGCCTATCGACCTCAGCTGCTGGTGGTCGACGGCGGGCAGCCGCAGGTCGCGGCCGCCGCGCGGGCCCTGGCGGATGCCGGACACGAAGAGATCGCGCTGTGCGGCATCGCCAAGCGCCTCGAGGAGGTGTGGTTGCCGGGGGAGGAGTACCCGGTCATCCTGCCGCGCACCTCGGAGGCGCTGTATCTGCTCCAGCGCCTGCGCGATGAGGCCCACCGGTTCGCCATCGTCCACCAGCGCAAACGTCGTAAGCGCGACATCACCAGTGTGCTGGCCGAGGTCCCCGGTCTCGGCGACACCCGGATCAAGGCCCTGCTGCGTCACTTCGGCTCGGTCACGGCCCTCAAGAACGCCACGCCCGACGAGATCACGGCGCTGCCCGGCATCGGCCCGGCTCTGGCCGAGGCGATCCACGCGCACCTGTCTCGATAGGCTGGACACGACGACAGGAGGCGACCGCGATGGAACCGGGGCGCGACGAACCAGGGGACGTGCTGATCGTCACGGGCATGTCGGGAGCCGGTCGTTCGACCGTGGCCAACGCCCTCGAAGACCTCGACTGGTACGTCGTCGACAACCTCCCCCCGCAGATGCTCCGCCCTCTGCTCGAACTCGCGGAACTGGCGGGTGGCGCCGTGCCGAGGGTCGCGGTGGTGGTCGACGTCCGCGGGCGCACGCTGTTCAGCGACCTGCCCGAAGCGCTGCGGTCGTTGCAGGCCGGTCGGCAAGTGCGGCTGGTGTTCCTCGACGCCTCCGATGCGGTGCTCGTCCGGCGGTTCGAAGCCGTCCGCCGTCCGCACCCGCTGCAGGGGGAGGGGACGATCCTCGACGGCATCCGCCGCGAACGCGACCGCCTCGCCCCGGTGCGGGAAGCGGCCGACATCGTCATCGACACGTCGATGTTCAACGTCCACCAGCTGTCTCTGCGCGCGGTGCAACTCTTCGGCGAAGAGGGAGCGGCGCGGCACACGGTGACGCTGATGAGCTTCGGTTTCAAGTACGGGCTGCCGCCCGACGTTGATCTGGTCGCGGACATGAGGTTCCTGCCGAACCCGTTCTGGAACGAGGAGCTGCGCCCGCTCACGGGAGAAGATCCCGCCGTGCGGGCGAACGTCCTGGGGCAGGAGGGAGCCACGGAATTCCTCGAGGCGTACGCGGCGGCGCTGCGCCCCGTGCTCGAGGGATACCAGCGCGAGAACAAGCGCCACTCGGTCGTGGCCATCGGGTGCACGGGTGGGAAGCACCGGTCGGTGGTCATGTCCCGTGAGCTCGCTGAGCGTTTGGAGGAGATCCCGGGGGTGGCCGTTCGCGTGGCTCACCGCGACCTCGGCCGCGAGTAGGCTGTACCCTCGTCCCCCGCCCCCCACCCCCCCCGAACTGAGGAGTACCGTGCCCCTGACCGCCGACGTGAAGGCCGAGCTCATCACCGTACGCGACCCGCGCCCCACCGCGCGCGTCGCGGAGCTCACGGCCATCCTGCGCTTCTCCGGCGGACTGCACTCCATCGCCAATCGTGTCGCGGTGGAGGCCGAGCTCGACTCCGACGTTCTCGCCCGCCGCGTCGCCCGCGACCTCGTCGAGCTGTACGGCGTCCGTCCCGAACTTCACCACGTGCAGGGATCCGGCGGACGCACCGGCGGGTACTACGCGGTGCGCGTCATCGAAGCGGGGGAGACGCTCGCGCGCCAGACCGGTCTCCTCGACCAGCGCCGTCGCCCTGTCCGCGGGCTCCCGAACAAACTCACCACGGGATCGCGCCCCGATCTGAGCGCGATCTGGCGGGGTGCTTTCCTCGCGAGCGGCTCGCTGAGCGATCCCGGACGCTCCGCCGCACTCGAGATCTCATGCCCCTCATCCGAGGCCGCGATGGCGCTCGTCGGTGCGGGTCACCGCATCGGCATCCCCGCGAAGGCCCGCGAGGTGCGCGGCGTCCCGCGCGTCGTCGTCCGCGACGGCGAGGCGATTCGCGGTGCGCTCTACGAGATGGGCGCTCGTCGCACGGCGGGGGAGTGGGATCAGATGCGCCAGCGCCGCGAGGTGCGTGCGGGCGTCAACCGTCTCGTGAACTTCGACGACGCGAACCTCCGTCGCTCCGCGCAGGCCGCGGTCGCCGCCTGCGCCCGCGTCGAGCGCGCTCTCGAGATCCTCGGTGACGAGGTGCCCGAGCACCTCCAGCAGGCGGGCGAGCTCCGTCTCGCTCACCGCGACGCGAGCCTCGACGAGCTGGGTCACCACGCCGACCCGCCCCTGACGAAGGACGCCGTCGCGGGCCGCATCCGCCGTCTGCTGGCCATGGCCGACAAGAAGGCCGAAGTCGAGGGCATTCCCGGCACGGAAGCCGCGGTCCCCGTCGGCATCGAGGGCTGAGCGCGCCTCAGGTTCTCGCGGCACGGAGGGCGTCAGATGCCATACCTCCGGCATCCGTCTTCATCGCTGGCGTGACGTGCGACGCGCCCGGGCGACCTATCTTCCGTCATGTGGGGAAGCAACCCCGTGGGCGCGGCGTTACCCGTCAG
This sequence comes from Microbacterium sp. S1037, assembly GCF_048381605.1. NCBI lineage: Bacteria > Bacillati > Actinomycetota > Actinomycetes > Micrococcales > Microbacteriaceae > Microbacterium > Microbacterium sp. S1037. The sequence continues at coordinate 882,226 of NZ_JBLWIG010000002.1, read as the reverse complement.
TAGGATGAAAACGTCACCCTCGCTGCACGTCGTTTCTTGCGTTGAGGCCTCTGTGCGGCGACCGATCCGGAAGTAGAGACCATGGCGAAGTACACACTGCCCGAACTCCCCTACGACTACGCCGCGCTGGAGCCGCACATCAGTGCGACCATCATGGAGCTGCATTACAGCAAGCACCACCAGACGTACGTGAACGGCGCGAACGCCACCCTCGACCTGCTCGCGGAAGCGCGTGAGAAGGGCGACTTCGCCAACATCAACCGTCTGCAGAAGGACCTCGCCTTCAACCTCGGCGGCCACACGAACCACTCGATCTTCTGGACGAACCTCTCGCCCAACGGCGGCGACAAGCCGACCGGCGACCTCGAGGCCGCGATCGACGACCAGTTCGGATCGTTCGACGCGTTCCGTGCGCAGTTCACGGCCGCCGCCCTCGGCGTGCAGGGCTCGGGCTGGGCGGGTCTGTTCTGGGACTCGATCGGCCAGAACCTGCTCATCCAGCAGTTCTTCGACCAGCAGGGCCAGATCGTCGCCGGCACCGTGCCCCTGCTGCTGCTCGACGTCTGGGAGCACGCCTACTACCTCGACTACAAGAACGTCCGCGCCGACTACGTGAAGGCGTTCTGGAACATCGCGAACTGGGCCGACGCCCAGGAGCGCTTCGCCGCTGCCCGTGAGAAGACCACGGGTCTGCTGGTACTGTCGTAAACGGTGCGGGCGTCCCGGTGGGACACCCCACCGGGACGCCGTTGTCCGCTAGCGAACACCGCAATCACGCGCTTCTCGCGCACAACTGATTCAGGAGATATTCCGTGACCGTCAAGATCGGAATCAACGGCTTCGGCCGTATCGGACGCAACTACCTCCGCGCGGCTCTCGCGCAGGGTGCCGACCTCGAAATCGTGGCGGTGAACGACCTCACCGACAACAAGACCCTCGCGCACCTCCTCAAGTACGACTCCGTGGGCGGCGTTCTCGCCGAGGACGTCTCGTACACCGAAGACTCCATCACCGTCGGCGACAAGACCATCAAGGTCTTCGAAGAGCGCGACCCCGCCAACCTCCCCTGGGGCGAGCTCGGTGTCGACATCGTCATCGAGTCGACCGGTCGCTTCACCAAGGCGGAAGACGCCAAGAAGCACGTCGCCGGTGGCGCCAAGAAGGTCCTCATCTCGGCTCCGGCCACGGGTGACGACGCCACGATCGTCATGGGTGTGAACGAAGAGACATACAACCCCGAGACCGACGTCATCATCTCGAACGCGTCGTGCACCACGAACTGCCTCGCCCCGCTGGCGAAGGTGTTCAACGACGCCTTCGGCATCGAGCGCGGCTTCATGATGACCGCTCACGCGTACACCGCCGACCAGAACCTGCAGGACGGTCCGCACAGCGACCTCCGTCGTGCCCGCGGCGCCGCGATCAACATCGTCCCCGCCTCGACCGGTGCGGCCAAGGCCATCGGCCTGGTGCTCCCCGAGCTCAACGGCAAGCTCAGCGGCTCGTCGTATCGCGTTCCGGTTCCCACCGGCTCGATCGTCGACCTCACCATCGTCACGCCCACCGAGGGTCTGACCGTCGACCAGGTCAACGAGGTCTACAAGCAGGCCGCTGCCGAGGGTCGCCTGAACGGCATCCTGCAGTACACCGAGGACCCGATCGTCTCGAGCGACATCCAGGGCAACCCGCACTCGTCGATCTTCGACGCGGAGCTGACCAACGTCAGCGGCAACCTCGTCAAGGTGTCGTCGTGGTACGACAACGAGTGGGGCTACTCGAACCGCCTCGTCGACCTCACCGAGTACGTCGCCGAGCGCCTGTAACCCTTCATGGCTCTGCGCACCCTCGATTCGCTGGGGTCGCTCGCCGGCACGCGCGTCATCGTCCGTTGTGACCTGAACGTTCCTCTCAAGGACGGCGTCATCACGGACGATGGCCGCGTGCGGGCGTCGCTGCCGACTCTCAACGCACTGATCAACGCCGGCGCGCGTGTGGTCGTGTGCTCGCACCTGGGCCGTCCCGACGGCGCGCCCGACCCGAAGTACTCGCTCGAGCCGGTCGCGCAGCGCCTCTCCGAGCTGCTCGGCCAGCCCGTCGCGTTCGCACGCGACACGGTCGGTGAGTCGGCACAGGAGGCCGTGGCCGCCCTGGAGGACGGCGAGGTCGCCGTCATCGAGAACCTCCGCTTCAACGCGGGGGAGACCTCGAAGGACGAGACCGAACGCCAGGCGTTCGCCCGGGAGCTCGCCCGTCTCGGCGACGCCCTCGTGTCGGACGGCTTCGGCGTCGTGCACCGCAAGCAGGCGAGCGTCTACGACCTCGCCCAGATCGTGCCGTCCGCCGCGGGCCTTCTCATCCAGAAGGAGCTCGAGGTCCTCGACCGCCTGACCGAGAACCCGGAGCGTCCGTACACGGTCGTCCTCGGTGGCTCGAAGGTCAGCGACAAGCTCGGCGTGATCGAGCACCTGCTCCCGCGCGTCGACAAGCTTCTCGTCGGCGGCGGGATGATGTTCACCTTCCTCGTCGCCGAGGGGCACAAGGTCGGTTCGAGCCTGCTCGAGCAGGACCAGATCGACACCGTGAAGGGCTACCTCGCCACGGCGCGGGAGCGCGGCGTCGAGATCGTGCTTCCGGTCGATGCCGTCGTCGCAGCGTCGTTCTCTGCGGACGCCGAGCACGTCGTGGCCGATGCCGACAAGCTGGAGGACACACCCTTCGGCGCGTCCGGCCTGGGCCTCGACATCGGTCCCCGCACGGCGGAGCTGTTCGCCGACGCGATCCGCGGATCCCGCACCGTCTTCTGGAACGGCCCGATGGGCGTGTTCGAGATGAAGGCGTTCGAAGCCGGCACCAAGACCGTCGCGCAGGCGCTCACCGAGGTCGACGGCCTCAGCGTCGTCGGCGGCGGAGACTCCGCGGCTGCCGTGCGTCAGCTCGGCTTCGCGGACGACCAGTTCGGTCACATCTCCACCGGTGGCGGTGCCAGCCTGGAATTCCTCGAAGGTAAGAAGCTCCCCGGACTGGAGGTCCTCGGATGGGTGTGACCAGAACCCCCCTCATCGCCGGCAACTGGAAGATGAACCTCGACCACCTGCAGGCGGTCGCGTTCGTCCAGAAGCTGCACTGGACGCTGAAGGAAGCCAAGCACGAGAACGACAGCGTCGAGGTGGCGGTCTTCCCGCCGTTCACCGACCTGCGGACCGTGCAGACCCTTCTGGATGCCGACAAGATCGAGTTCGCTCTCGGCGGTCAGGATCTGTCCGCCCACGACTCCGGTGCGTACACCGGTGAGATCTCGGGCCAGTTCCTGGCCAAGCTGAACGCGCGCTACGTGATCATCGGTCACTCGGAGCGCCGCCAGTTCCACAACGAGACCGACGAGGTCGTCGCGGCCAAGACCCAGGCGGCTCTCCGTCACGGTCTCGTCCCGGTGATCTGCGTGGGCGAGACGTCGGAGGACCTCGAGAAGTTCGGCGCGAGCGCCGTGCCCGTGGGGCAGCTCGAGGTCGCGCTCGAGGGCGTGGCATCCGGTGCCGACATCGTCGTGGCGTACGAGCCGGTCTGGGCCATCGGCTCGGGTCAGGCGGCAACGCCCGACCAGGCGCAGGAGGTCTGCGCGAAGTTGCGGGCCGTCGTCGCCGACAAGCTCGGAGCCGACGCGGCCGCGCGCACGCGCGTGCTCTACGGCGGCTCGGTCAAGTCGAACAACATCGCCGCGTTCATGCGCGAGCCCGATGTGGACGGCGCCCTGGTGGGTGGCGCGAGCCTCGTCGTCGACGAGTTCGCGGCGATCATCCGCTACCAGAAGCACGTCGGGGTCTGACTCCGAACCGGATGCCCGCGGCGCTTCGTCGCGGGCATCCGTGTGCTCGCCCCGCCTCCCCGTATACTTGACGCTTGTGCGGCCGACCAGGTCGCTCGCGAAAGGCTTTCGACAGTGCAGATTCTCGAGTTCGTCCTGCAGGTGCTTCTGGGTGTCACCAGTCTCCTGCTGACCCTCCTCATCCTGCTCCACAAGGGGCGCGGCGGCGGTCTGTCCGACATGTTCGGCGGCGGCATGAGTTCCGCGCTCGGCTCTTCGGGCCTGGCAGAGCGCAACCTCAACCGTTTCACGATCGTGCTCGCGCTGGTGTGGTTCGTCACCATCGTCGGTCTCGGTCTGCTGACCAAGTTCGCGGAGATCTGACATGGCTACTGGCGGCAACGCGATTCGCGGCTCCCGGGTGGGCGCCGGCCCCATGGGCGAGCAGGACCACGGCTTCCACGCCGATCGTGTCGCTGTCTCGTACTGGGACGCGCTCGGCAATGAGACGGTCCGCTACTTCGCCGCCGGGATCCCCGACGACGAGATCCCCGAGACCATCGACTCGCCGCACTCCGGCCTCCCCGCCGGCCGCGACAAGAACAACCCTCCGGCTCTGGCGAAGTCCGAGCCCTACAAGACGCACCTCGCGTATGTGAAGGAACGCCGCACCGACGAGGAAGCGGCGTCGCTCCTCGACGACGCGCTGCAGCAGCTGCGCGAGCGCCGCGGTCAGTAACGCCTGCGCCACCGTTCGCCGTAACGAGAAGAGACCGAATGCCATCGGCATCCGGTCTCTTCTCGTTTGCGGGTCTCAGTACTCGCGGTCGATGAGCTGCGGGGGAACCTGATCGGCGGCCGACTCGTCGACGAAGAACGCGGTGCGACGACGACCCTTGGCTCCCGCGGCGGGAACGCTCTGGTAGCTCGCACCGGCGAGGGCGAGACCGAGCGCGGCGGCCTTGTCGGCTCCGGCGATGACCATCCACACGCGCTTCGACGAGTTGATGACCGGTCGCGTGAGGGACACGCGGTCGCTCGGGGGCTTGGGGGAGTCCCGCACGGGGACCGTTGCGCGATCGGTCACCGAGATCTCGGAGCGGTCGGGGAAGAGCGACGCGATGTGCGCGTCCGGCCCCACACCGAGGAAGCAGATGTCGAACGACGGCCACGGACCCGTCTCGCTGCGGTCGGAGGGCGCGAACTGCGCGAGCTCGTCCGCGTACGCGATGGCGGCGGCATCCAGGTCGAGACCCTCGTCCGACGACGCGACGGCGTGGATGTTCGCGGCGGGGATGTCGAGCCCGTCGAGGAACGCCTCGCGCGCCTGCTTCTCGTTGCGGTCGTCGGAGTCGCGCGGCACGAAGCGCTCGTCACCGAACCAGAAGTGAACGAGCGACCAGTCGATCTCGGCGATGCGGGGGTCGCGCGCGGCGGTGCGCAGGACCGCGCCGCCCATCGTTCCGCCCGTGAGGCACACGTGCATGCGCTTCCCCTCGGCGACACGCTTGACGATGCGGTTCACGAACCGCGTCGCGACGTACTCGGCCAGGGTGTCGGGGTCGCGCTTGATGATGACGCGCTTCGACGCACCGTTCTCGCTCATGCGTCGCTCCGCTCGTCCGCGGTGCGCAGAAGGTGCGCGCACTCGGTGATGACGCGGCCGTAGAGTACGTCGGGGTCGAGGCGACGAAGCTCCTCGGCGAGGCACTCGCGCAGCGTCCGGCGGGGGAACGCGAGGTCGTGCGTGGGCTGTCCCGGCTGGGTCAGCACCGCGACCGCAGGCTCGGGCCGTTCGAGGAGGGTGTCGCCGCTCTCACGGGTCAGGCGCACCGACTTGATGCCGGTGGCCCACTCATCCGGCGACAGGTAGGTGTAGTCGACGGGCGCTTCCAGCTTGAGGCCGAGCCACGCGGCGAGCAGGGCCGTCGACGGGGAGTCCGTCGCGCCCTTGACCTCAATGGCCGTGACCGGCTCGTACGGCGGCTGATCGAGGACCGCCGCGAGCTGCTCGCGCCAGCGCGTAAGGCGCGTCCAGGCGAAATCGGTGTCTCCGGGGGCGTAATGCTCGCCCAAGCGGGCGACCCACGCGGCCGGGTCCTCCTGAGAGGACGCGTCCGTGATGCGGCGCTGAGCGATCCGGCCGATCGCCGACTTCGAGGGGTTCTCGGGCGCGTCGGCCGGCCACCAGGCGACCACGGGCGCATCCGGGAGGAGGAGCCCCGTGACCAGGCTCTCGGCGTTGGAGCCCGCGGCGCCGTGGGCGCGCAGCACCACGACCTCGCTCGCCCCGGCGTCCCCGCCGACGCGGATCTGGGCGTCCAGACGGGGAGCCTCGTCTTCGTCGCCGAAGAGCACGGCGATGACGCGCATCGGGTGCTCGCGCGAGGCGTCGTTCGCGGCCTCGATGACCTCTTCCTCGGCGCCGTGGTGCGTGACGATGATAAGGGTCAGGACGCGACCGAGAGCGACGGCTCCGCCTTCTTCGCGGACGCTGACGAGCTTCTTCGAGATCGCGCTGACGGTGGTGTCGGGCAGGTCGATGATCACGGGCGCCTCCAGGTGCGGCCGTCGCGGGCGAGGAGCTCGTCGGCGGATGCCGGGCCCCACGATCCGGGCGAATACTGTTCCAGCGGACCGCCCTGGGCGGCCCAGAACTCCTCGATCGGGTCGAGGATCTTCCAGCTGAGCTCGACCTCCTCGTGGCGGGGGAAGAGCGGCGGGTCACCCAGAAGGACGTCGAGGATGAGTCGCTCGTACGCTTCGGGGCTCGCCTCGGTGAAGGCGTGGCCGTAGCCGAAGTCCATCGTGACGTCGCGCACCTGGGTGCCGTCGCCGGGGACCTTGGAGCCGAACCGGATCGTGACGCCCTCGTCGGGCTGGACGCGGATGACGAGCGCGTTCTGCCCCAGCTCCTGCGTCTGGCTGCGCGAGAACAGCTGTTGCGGCGCGCGCTTGAAGACGACGGCGACCTCGGTGACGCGGCGGCCGAGACGCTTCCCGCTTCGGACGTAGAACGGCACGCCCGACCAACGGCGGGTGTTGATCTCGAGCTTGATCGCGGCGTACGTCTCGGTCACGGACTCGGGGTTCATCCCGTCTTCCTCGAGGAAGCCGAGAACCTCTTCGCCGCCCTGCCAGCCACCCGCGTACTGGCCGCGAGCGGTCGCCTCGGCGAGGTTCTCCGGGAGGCGGACGGCGGCGAGCACCTTCTCCTTCTCGGCACGCAGGTCGGCGGCGTTGAAGCTGATGGGCTCCTCCATCGCCGTGAGGGCGAGCAGCTGCAGGAGGTGGTTCTGGATGACGTCGCGAGCGGCGCCGATCCCGTCGTAATAGCCGGCACGCCCACCCACGCCGATGTCTTCGGCCATGGTGATCTGCACGTGATCGACGTAGTTGCGGTTCCAGATGGGCTCGTAGAGCTCGTTCGCGAAGCGCAGCGCGAGGATGTTCTGGACCGTCTCCTTGCCGAGGTAGTGGTCGATCCGGAAGATCGAGTCCGCCGGGAAAGCGCTCTCGACGACTTCGTTCAGCGCGCGTGCCGAGGCGAGGTCGTGGCCGAAGGGCTTCTCGATGACGACACGTCGCCACCCGCTCGTCTTGTCGGCGTCTCCGCCGACGAGGCCCGAGGCCTTGAGCTGTGTGGTGACGAGCGGGAACGCCTTCGGGGGGATCGACAGGTAGTAGGCGTGGTTGCCCATCGTCCCGCGCTCCACGTCGAGACGATCGACCGTCTCACGCAGACGCTGGAAGGCCGCCGGGTCGTCGAACTCGCCCTGGACGAACCGGATGCCCTCGAGGAGCTCCTTCCAGGTCTCTTCGCGGAACTCGGTGCGGGCATACTGCTTGACCGACTCGTAGACGACTTTCGCGAAGTCCTGGTCTTCCCAGTCCCGGCGCGCGAAGCCCACGAGAGCGAAGCCGGGCGGCAGAAGCCCGCGGTTGGCGAGGTCGTAGACCGCCGGCATGAGCTTCTTGCGCGACAGGTCTCCTGTCACGCCGAAGATGACGAGTGCGCTGGGGCCGGCGATCCGGCTCAGCCGGCGATCCTCAGGATCGCGAAGGGGGTTATGGCCCGGGGTGATCTCTACGACCATGCTCTACTGTGCCGCCTCGAAGAGTGAAAGAACGTCGATCTGCGGGTCGGTCAGCGTCAGCGTGACGACGGGGCGGCCGTGGCCCTCCGCCAGCACGCTCGCGTCACCCGCAGCCTGTGCCTGGATGAGCTCACTGAACGTGAACGGGCGCCCCGGGATCTCGAGGTCGACGTCGGTGCGTTCGGTGATCTGGAGGAAGACGCCGTTGGCCGGCCCTCCCTTGTGGTACTGCCCCGTCGAGTGCAGGAATCGCGGCCCCCACCCGAAGGTCGCGGGGCGTCCCGCATCGGCGGCGACCAGTTCGCGCAGTCCGTGGAGCTGCGGAACGTCGAGCCGGTTCACGTACGCCTGGATGCTGACATAGCCGTCGGCGGGAACCGTGGCCCACAGCGCCTCGAGGACGCCCGCGACGGTTCCGCTCACGGCCAACGCGGGGTCGGAGACGCGCACCTCGACACCGTCGACGACGAACGCCGGGGGAGTGGGTGCGGGTCGCGCATCGAGCAGACCGCGCGTGGCGACCTTCGCCGACTCGACGTCGGGTTGATCGAACGGGTCGATGCCGAGCATGCGGCCGGCGATCGCCGTCGCGTACTCCCACACGACGAACTGCGCACCGAGCGAACCGCTGACGAGGATCTCGCCGTGGTGATGCTCGAACAGGTGCAGCTTGTGGGCGTCGTCGACGAAGCGCGCGACCTGCAGGTCTTCGGGAGTCGACTCGACCTCGGGAGACACCGGGAGCAGCACGACCGGAAGGATGCCGGTTCCCTGCTTGCCGGTGGATTCGGCGATCAGCTGCTCGATCCAGTCCGGCAGGCCGGGGAGGTGAGCGTCGTCCATCACGAGGCCGAGCTTGTCGCGGCGGTGCTCGCCGCCGCCCGCGATCGCCGCGGCCAGCAGGAGCGCCGGGTTCTCGGGGGAGTCGATCGCGACCTCGAGGAGGGTGGCATCCGCCTCGTTCAGGAGATCTTCGATGTCGACGCCGGCGAGACCCGCCGGGACCAGACCGAAGGCCGTGAGGGCCGAATAGCGACCGCCCACCGTGGGGTCTGCCGTGAAGACACGGTAGCCGTCGGCACGAGCGGCCTCTTCGAGCGGGGAGCCGGGGTCGGTGACCACGACGATGCGCTCGGCGGGGTCGATGCCGAGGTCGCGGTAGGCGGCCTCGAATGCCCGCTTGGCGGAGTCGGTCTCGATCGTTGACCCCGACTTGCTCGAGACCACGAGGAGCGTCTGCGCGAGCCCTCCCGCCTCAGCGTCGCCGTCGATCGCGGCGAGCACCTGTCCGGGGGCGGTCGAGTCGAGGATCACCAGCGGGACGCCGGCGGACTGGGCGATGACCTCCGGCGCAAGCGACGAACCGCCCATGCCGGCCAGCACGACGCGGGTCACGCCCTGCGCGACGAACTCGTCGCGCAGGGCGGTGATCTCGGGGACGAGCGGGCGCGAGACGGAGACCGCCTGCACCCATCCGAGTCGGCGAGAGGCCTCGTCCTCGGCAGCCGGGCCCCACAGGCTCGCGTCGCCGGCGGTGATGCCGGATGCCACGAGCGACCCGACCAAGCCGGGGAGCTCGGCGTCGACGACCGACTTGACGTGGCCGGTGACCTTGACCTCGAACGTCACTGCGCGGCCTGGGCGCTTCCGGCGTCGAGAGCGGTCTTCACCGTGTCCTGCAGCTCGTGCCAGGAGGCGATGAACTTCTCGACGCCCTCGTCCTCGAGCGTCTGCGTCGCATCGGCGACGTCGACGCCCACGGCCGCGAGACGGTCGAAGACCTCGTGCGCCTCGGCGTACGCGCCGGTGACCGTGTCGCCGGTGATGACGCCGTGGTCGAAGGTCGCCTCGAGCGTCTTCTCCGGCATCGTGTTGACGGTGCCGGGAGCGACCAGCTCGGTCACGTAGAGCGTGTCGGGCAGCGCCGGGTCCTTGACGCCGGTCGACGCCCACAGCGGGCGCTGGACGGTGGCGCCGGCAGCCAGGAGAGCCTTCGCGCGGTCCTCGGCGAACTTCTTCTCGTAGAGCTCGTACGCGAGGCGGGCATTGGCGATGCCGGCCTTGCCCTTGAGCGCCGCGGCCTCGTCGGTACCGATCGCAGCGAGACGCTTGTCGATCTCGGTGTCGACACGCGAGACGAAGAACGACGCGACCGACTGCAGGGTCGAGATGTCGTGACCGGCGGCCTGCGCCTTCTCGACGCCGGCGAGGTAGGCGTCGATGACCTCGGCGTACCGCTCGAGGCTGAAGATCAGCGTGACGTTGACCGAGATGCCGGCACCGATGACCTCGGTGATGGCCGGCAGGCCCGCCTTGGTCGCGGGGATCTTGATGAGGACGTTCTTCCGGTCGACCCGGGCCGAGAGGTCTTTCGCCTGGGCGATGGTGCCCTCGGTGTCGTGCGCGAGATCGGGTGAGACCTCGATCGACACGCGGCCGTCGACACCGTCGGTGGCCTCGAAGACCGGCAGGAAGATGTCGCACGCGTCGCGCACGTCGTCGGTGGTGATCGAGAAGATCGCCTCGTCGACGCCGGCGCCGGCGGCGGCGAGCTCCTTGACCTGACCTTCGTACGCCTCGCCCTTGGACAGGGCCCCGGCGAAGATCGTCGGGTTGGTGGTCACGCCGACGACGTTGCGGGACTGGATGAGTTCGGCGAGGTTGCCGGACTGGATGCGCTGACGCGAGAGGTCGTCGAGCCAGATGCTGACGCCCGCGGCGGACAGGTCTTCGGTGGGAGTGCTCATTGTCGTTGTCTCCTCGTATTACTTCTTGGCGGCGGCGATCGAGTCGCGCGCGGCCTCGACGACGGCCTCGGCCGTGATGCCGAACTTCTGGAAAAGGGTCTTGTAGTCGGCCGACGCACCGAAGTGCTCGATCGCGACCGAACGACCGGCGTCGCCGACGATGCCGTGCCAGCTGAGCGCGGAACCGGCCTCGACCGACACGCGCGCCTTGACCGAGGAGGGGAGCACCGACTCGCGGTACGCCTCGTCCTGCTCGGCGAACCACTCGAGCGACGGAGCCGACACCACGCGGGCGTGCACGCCCTCAGCGGCGAGCGTCTCGCGCGCCTGGACGGCGAGCTGCACCTCGGAGCCGGTGGCGATGAGGATGACGTCGGGCTCGCCGTTCGCCGCCTCGGCCAGGACGTACGCACCCTTGACGGCACCCGCGGCCGAGGCGAACTCGTCACCGGATGCCTCGCCCTCGCCGCGCGCGAACACGGGGATGTTCTGGCGGGTCAGGGCGATACCGGCGGGGCCGGCGGTGCGGCGGAGCATCTCGAGCCACACGACGCTCGTCTCGTTGGCGTCCGCGGGACGCACGAGAGCGAAGTTGGGGATCGCGCGGAGCGTCGCGAGCTGCTCGATCGGCTGGTGCGTCGGGCCGTCCTCGCCGAGGGCGACCGAGTCGTGCGTCCAGACGAAGATCGTCGGGATGTTCATCAGGGCGGCCAGACGCACCGGCGGGCGCATGTAGTCGCTGAAGATGAGGAACGTGCCGCCGAAGGGGCGGGTGGGCCCGTGGAGGACGATTCCGTTGAGGATGGCGCCCATGGCGTGCTCGCGGATGCCGAAGTGCAGCACGCGGCCGTACGGATCGCCGGACCACTCGTGCGTCGACCACGAGGTGGGGATGAAGGACTTGGCATCCTTGATCGTCGTCAGGTTCGACTCGGCGAGGTCGGCCGAGCCTCCCCAGAGCTCGGGGAGCTCGGCGGCCAGCGCGTTGATGACGGTGCCCGAGGCGGCGCGGGTGGACACGTCCTTGCCCGCCTCGAAGGCGGGAAGCGCGTCGGCGATGTCGGCGGGGAGCTCGCGGGCCTGGAGGCGGTCCCAGAGCTGCTTGCGCTCGGGGTGGGCGGCGGCCCAGGCGTCGAACTTCTGCTGCCAGGCGGCCTTCTCGGCCTCGCCGCGCTCGACGAGCCCGCGCGTGTGGGCGATCACCTCGTCGGCGACGGCGAAGTTCTGCTCGGGGTCGAAGCCGAGCACCTCCTTGGTGGCCCGCAGCTCGTCGGCGCCGAGCGCCGAGCCGTGGATCTTGCCGGAGTTCTGCTTGCCGGGCGAGGGCCAGCCGATGATCGTCTTGAGGATGATGAGCGACGGCTTGCTGGTCTCGCCCTTGGCGGCCTCGATCGCGGAGTAGAGCTCGGCGACGTCTTCGACGTACTGACCGGTCTTCTTCCAGTCGACGGTCTGGACGTGCCAGCCGTAGGCCTCGTAGCGCTTCTGCACGTCCTCGGTGAAGGCGACGTTCGTGTCGTCCTCGATCGAGATCTGGTTGGAGTCGTAGATCGCGATGAGGTTGCCGAGCTCCTGGTGGCCAGCCAGCGAGGACGCCTCGCTGGTCACGCCCTCCTGGAGGTCGCCGTCACCGGCGATGACGTAGACGTAGTGGTCGAAGGGGCTCTCGCCGGCGGGGGACTCCGGGTCGAAGAGGCCGCGCTCGTAGCGCGCCGCGTAGGCGAAGCCGACCGAGGAGGCGAGGCCCTGGCCGAGCGGGCCGGTGGTGATCTCGACGCCGTCGGTGTGGCCGTACTCGGGGTGGCCCGGGGTGAGCGAACCCCAGGTGCGCAGCGCCTCGAGGTCTTTCAGCTCGAGGCCGAAACCACCGAGGTAGAGCTGCACGTACTGCGTGAGCGAGGAGTGACCGGCGGAGAGGATGAAACGGTCGCGGCCCGGCCAGTGCGTGTCGGCCGGGTCGTGCCGCATCACGCGCTGGTACAGCAGGTACGCGGCGGGAGCCAGCGACATCGCCGTTCCGGGGTGGCCGTTGCCCACCTTCTCAACGGCATCCGCCGCGAGGATGCGAGCGGTGTCCACCGCGCGCCGATCGATCTCGTCCCATTCGAAGTCCGACAACAGGGTCGCCTTTCTCGATACTTTGCGCCCGGATCACTTCCGACGCCGCACTCACCACCGTAGGAGTGGGAGAGGGGTGGGGTGTCGGCGCGGGGCGCGCGTTCACGGCCAGCATAGCGAGATCGACCGCGACCGTTGCGGTCCGTGACGGGGGTCGACAGGCGGCCGGTCGTGTGGTGGGCATGGCGTAGAATCGTGGAGGTTTCATACGCGCTACCCCGGGGGACGATGGACATCTCGACGACGTCGCACGTCATTGCGACGACCGATCGCCGCTCCGTCGGACGAACCATTCGCGCTTACGTCGCTCTGACGAAGCCGCGTGTGCTCGAGCTGCTGCTCGTCACGACGGTGCCGGTCATGATCCTCGCGCAGGGCGGCCTGCCGAACCTGTGGCTCATCTTCGCGACCGTCATCGGCGGTTCGTTGAGTGCCGGATCCGCCGCGGCGTTCAACATGTACCTCGATCGAGACATCGACGCGCACATGCAGCGCACCGAGAACCGGCCGCTCGTCACCGGCGAGGTGTCGCCGCGGGGAGCGCTCGTCTTCGCGTGGACGCTCGCGGTGTTCTCGACCGTGTGGCTGTGGGCCTTCACCAACACGCTCGCTGCGGGTCTGTCGGCCGCGGCCATCTTCTTCTACGTCGTGATCTACACGATGATCCTCAAGCGCCGCACCGAACAGAACATCGTGTGGGGCGGGATCGCTGGCTGCTTCCCCGTGCTCATCGGGTGGTCGGCCGTGACCGGATCCCTTTCCTGGGCGCCGTTCATCCTCTTCGCGCTGGTGTTCCTGTGGACACCCCCGCACTACTGGCCGCTGTCGATGAAGTACGCCGATCAGTACGACGAGGTCGATGTGCCCATGCTCGGCGCGACCCGTAGTGGATCGCAGGTGGGCCTCCAGGTCATCCTGTACGCGTGGGCCACCGTCGCCTGCTCGTTGCTGCTCATCCCCGTGGCATCCATGGGTCTCGTCTACACGGTCTCGGCGGTCGTCTTCGGTGGGTGGTTCATCTACGAATCGCACCGCCTGTACTCCCGTGCCGTACGGGGTGGCGAACCCCGGCCGATGCGCGTGTTCCACGCCTCGATCACGTATCTCACGCTCCTGTTCGTCGCGATCGCCGTGGATCCGCTGCTGCCGTTCTGACGGTCTGCGTCCACGAGAAAGCGCCCGCCCCGATCTCGGGGCGGGCGCTTTCTCGTGTGGCTCAGCGCGCGGCGGAGTCGGTGTCGTCCTTCTGGGCTGCCGCCTGCGGCGGGGCGGGAGCGGTCGAGGGCGTCTCGATGTCGGCGTCCTCGACGGCGATCGGGGCCGCGGTGGTCGGGGCCGTGGAGGGGGCGGTCGCGAAGGCCGGAGCCTGCTCGGGCGCCGTTTCTTCGTCGCTGGTCCAGTCGATGGTCTCGATGGCGACCTCGGGGTTCGTGCGCGTCGAGACGACGGTGGCGACGGCGAGTGCCGAGGCGAGGCCGATCGCGCCCGCGGCGAGCACGGCGGCGCCCACCGACACCCACGACTGGGCGACGTAGACGGTGACGACCGTGGCGTTCGGGTCGTTGACCAGGGCCTGGATCGCGTTGACCTGCGCCAGGACGAGGACGAGTCCGCCGATCACTGCGGCGAGCGACGCGATCACGAGCACCCAGAACGGGATGTTGGTGACCAGACGGGGACGGGTCTGCATGAGATGTACTCCTTGTCGTTCCGCGCCCGGGGGAGGCGCGGATGCGGTTTCCGGTGGCGAGGCACCGGGGATCCGGGCGCAGGGGTGCACCGGACAGTCCACGGTGTCGCATGCATCATGGCGGTGGCTAGGGGTCGCCGATGAATTCCCTATGAGCGTATAAGGGGCATGTCGTGCACACGGGAAGCCGCCTGGGATGCCAAGACCGCCCCGGGCCTATGGCATCCGGGGCGGTCTTGCGAAGCGCGGTGGTCGTCAGCCGCGAGCGGACGCCGTCTCGCGTCGGTCGGCGGCGGCGACCGCGGCCGCGGGCTCCTTGAGGCGCAGCACGACCACGGTCATCGCGGAAGCGGCGAGGGCAGCGAGCACCATATGGGTGCCGACGGCGATCTCGGGCAGGCCGTTGCGCGCCTGGTAGAGGCCGACGGCGATCTGCACGAGCTCGATCGCCAGGAGGGCTGTTGCCCACCGACGTACGGGCAGTCGCAGACGCCACGCCGCGATGACGACGACCAGCGTCAGGATGAAGAGGGCGTACCCCGGCCAGGAGTGCACGTGCTCGAGGATCTCGGCGTCGAAACCGTTGCGACCGGCCGCGGCGTCGCCCGAGTGGGGGCCGGCCCCGGTGGTGAGTACACCGAACACGATCGTGAGGGCGAGGACGCCCGTGGTCGCGTGGACGAGACCGGCGAACCATCGCGGAACGGCGAGGACGCGGCTCCCGGCCGGACCCGACATCAGCACCAGGAAGGCGGCGCACACGGCGACCAGCGACACCGACGCGATGTAGTGGAAGCCGACGATGAACGGGTTGAGGCCCGTGAGGACGGTGACTCCGCCCACGAGCGCCTGCGCGACGACGCCGCCGAGCACGATCAGCGCGAGGACGAACAGCACGCGGCGTTCGCGCCGCATGCGCCAGACGAGCACGACCACGACGAGGGCCAGGATGCCGACGAGCCCTGTCAGCGTCCGGTTTCCGAACTCGATGACCCCGTGGATCCCCATTTCGGGAGTGTTGACGATCGAGTCGGCGGTGCAACGCGGCCAGGTGGGGCAGCCGAGCCCCGAGCCGGTCAGACGGACGGCGCCGCCGGTCCCGATGATCAGGACCTCGGCGACGAACGAGAGCCACGCGAAGACGCGCACGCGGCGGTCGACGTCGGCCGGCAGCCACGCGACGAAGCGGCGGAGTCCTCCGGCGAGGCGAGAGCGGGCGGGGGAGGTCGAGGCGGAGGACATGCGTCGGGCTTCCTGGCAGCGGGCCGCTCGGGGCCGTCGGGGCAGCGGTGCTGCCGTGCCAGGAGCGGGTCTTGCCTGTAGAATCAAAGGGTCCGGGTGCAGCGCTCACGCGTTCGGCACCAGAGACAGTCTAGGCGCGCAGCCAGCGCCTTCGAGCGGGCTCACCAGCGACCTTCCTGAGACTTCGACCGGAGTCCGGAATGTCGGGGCGGATGACACCGTTGCAGCCCGAGAAGGAGAGTGATCACCATGTCCGATGTCCTCATCGACCGACCAGAGCTCGAGAGCCTGGGGCAATACGAGTTCGGCTGGCACGACACCGACGCCGCCGGCGCGGTGGCCCAGCGCGGGATCAACGAGGACGTGGTGCGCGGCATCTCCGCTCTCAAGTCCGAGCCCGAGTGGATGCTGAAGACCCGTCTGAAGGGGTACCAGCTCTTCGGTCGCAAGCCGATGCCGACGTGGGGCGCCGACCTCTCCGACATCGACTTCGACAACATCAAGTACTTCGTGCGCTCGACCGAGAAGCAGGCGCAGTCGTGGGAGGACCTCCCCGAGGAGATCCGCAACACGTACGAGAAGCTCGGTATCCCCGAGGCCGAGCGCCAGCGTCTCGTCGCCGGTGTCGCCGCCCAGTACGAGTCCGAGGTCGTCTACCACCAGATCCGCGAGGACCTGGAGCAGCAGGGCGTCATCTTCATGGACACGGACACGGCTCTGCGCGAGCACCCCGAGTTCTTCGAGGAGTACTTCGGCACCGTCATCCCCGCGGGCGACAACAAGTTCGCGGCGCTGAACACCGCGGTGTGGTCGGGCGGCTCGTTCGTCTACGTCCCGAAGGGCGTGCATGTCGAGATCCCGCTGCAGGCATACTTCCGCATCAACACCGAGAACATGGGACAGTTCGAGCGGACGCTGATCATCGCCGACGAAGACAGCTACGTCCACTACATCGAGGGCTGCACGGCTCCGATCTACAAGTCGGACTCCCTGCACTCGGCCGTGGTCGAGATCATCGTGAAGAAGAACGCCCGAGTGCGCTACACGACGATCCAGAATTGGTCGAACAACGTCTACAACCTCGTCACCAAGCGCGCCGTCGCCCACGAGGGCGCGACCATGGAGTGGGTCGACGGCAACATCGGCTCCAAGGTGACGATGAAGTATCCGTCCATCTACCTCATGGGCGAGCACGCCAAGGGCGAGACCCTGTCGGTCGCCTTCGCCGGTCCCGGTCAGCACCAGGACGCGGGCGCGAAGATGATCCACATGGCGCCGTACACGCAGTCGTCGATCGTCTCGAAGTCGATCGCTCGCGGCGGCGGTCGCGCCGGTTACCGCGGTGAAGTGCGGGTGGATGCCAATGCGCACCACTCCGCGAACACCGTGCGCTGCGACGCGCTCCTGGTCGACACGATCTCGCGCTCGGACACGTACCCGGCCATCGACATCCGCGTCGACGACGTGCAGCTCGGCCACGAGGCGACCGTCTCGAAGGTCAGCGAGGAGCAGCTCTTCTACCTGCAGTCCCGCGGTCTGCCCGAAGACGAGGCCATGGCCATGATCGTGCGCGGGTTCATCGAGCCCATCGCCCGCGAACTCCCCATGGAGTACGCGCTCGAACTGAACAAGCTCATCGAGATGGGCATGGAAGGATCCGTAGGCTAAATGACGACTGCGACCGAATCACCCGCAGCCGCCGAAGGTCATGTCGACCCGGCCGCCCTCGTGGCGTCCGTCGTCCCGGTGCAGACGCGCTCGGAGCGACCCACGTCCTTCGACCCGGCTGACTTCGGCGTTCCCACCGGCCGCGAGGTCAACTGGAAGCTGAGCCCGGTCGACCGGCTCGCCCCGCTCTTCGTCGACGAGGCCGGCCCGTCCGGCGTCATCGAGGTCGACGTCCAGGCACCCGCGGCGGTCGAGCAGCTGCGCCTCGCGTCGGGCGATGCCCCGCGGGGCGAGCACTTCCGTCCCGAGGACAGGCTCGCCGCCCTGGCGTGGACCCACGAAGCCGAGGCTCCGCTTCTCCGCATCCCCGCCGAGGTCGAGCTCGACGAGCCCATCGTCGTCCACCTGAACGGCACGGGCGGCCTCGCGCACGCCCACGTCGTGATCGAGGCGCAGCCGCACTCGCGGGGCACCGTCGTGCTGCGGCACGAGGGGACCGCTCAGCACGCGCAGAACGTCGAGATCCTCGTGCGCGACGGCGCCGAACTCACGGTCGTGTCGGTGCAGAACTGGAACGACGACGCGATCCACGCCTCCTCGCACCAGGCCCGCGTCGACCGCGACGCCAAGCTCACGCACGTCGTGGTGAGCTTCGGCGGCGGCGTGGTGCGCGTCAACCCCTCGGTCGAGCTCGCCGGCGCGGGCAGCGAGGGTCGCCTGTACGGCCTCTCGTTCTCGGACGCCGGTCAGCACCTCGAGTCGCAGGTTTACTTGCACCACAAGGGCCCGCACACCGTCGGCGACGTGCTCTACAAGGGCGCGCTGCAGGGCGAGAGCGCCCGGAGCGTGTGGATCGGCGACGTGCTCATCGGACCGGATGCCACGGGCACCGACTCGTACGAGGCCAACCGCAACCTCGTGCTCACCGACGGGGCGCGCGCGGACTCGATCCCCAACCTCGAGATCGAGACCGGCGACATCCAGGGCGCCGGCCACGCCAGCGCCACCGGACGCTTCGATGACGAGCAGCTCTTCTACCTCCAGGCCCGCGGCATCGCGGAAGAAGAGGCGCGACGTCTCGTCGTGCTCGGCTTCCTCAGCGAGATCGTCCAGCGCATCGGCATCCCGGAGCTCGAGAGCGAGCTCATCGCCGCGATCGAGCGCGAGCTGGCCGAGGGGGCTGCTGCGTGAGCGCGACGCGCGCCTGCGCGCTGAGCGAGCTCGTGCAGGACGAGGCGCGGCGCGTCGAGATCGACGGCGTCGCCATCGCGGTCGTGCTCGACGGCAACGGCGATGTCCACGCGATCGGCGATGTCTGCACGCACGGCGACATCTCGCTCTCCGACGGCTTCGTGGAGGGCGAGACGTTGGAGTGCTGGGCCCATGGCTCCGCCTTCTCGTTGAAGACCGGCCGCCCGCTGAACCTCCCGGCCTACGAGCCGGTCCCCGTGTACGAGGTCGTGATCGACGGAGACGACGTGCTCATCGATCCGTCCGTCACCAAGGCGACGGCCTGAGCGCCGCCCACGCCGCCGCCCACGACGACGACCACGACCAGAGACTTTACGAGTAAGGAACACCATGTCTGTCCTCGAGATCCGCGACCTCCACGTGACGGTCGAGACGGAGAACGGTACGACCCCGATCCTCAACGGTGTGACGCTGACCATGCGCACCGGCGAGACCCACGCCATCATGGGCCCCAACGGCTCCGGCAAGTCGACCCTGGCGTACACGATCGCCGGTCACCCCAAGTACACCGTGACGAGCGGCTCCATCACCCTCGACGGTGAGGACGTGCTCGAGATGAGCGTCGACGAGCGCGCCCGTGCGGGCCTGTTCCTCGCGATGCAGTACCCGGTCGAGATCCCCGGTGTCACGGTCACCAACTTCCTGCGCACGGCCAAGACGGCCATCGACGGCGAGGCACCGGCGATCCGCAGCTGGACCAAGGACGTCAAGGGTGCCATGGAGAACCTGCGCATGGACGCGAAGTTCGCCTCGCGCAACGTCAACGAGGGCTTCTCGGGTGGCGAGAAGAAGCGCCACGAGATCCTCCAGCTCGAGCTGCTGAAGCCGAAGATCGCCGTCCTCGACGAGACCGACTCGGGCCTCGACGTCGACGCGCTCAAGATCGTTTCCGAGGGCGTCAACCGTGCCAAGGAGCAGACCGACCTCGGTGTGCTGCTCATCACGCACTACACCCGCATCCTGCGCTACATCCGCCCCGACTACGTGCACGTGGTCGTGAAGGGCCGGATCGTCGAAGAGGGCGGTCCCGAGCTCGCCGACCGACTCGAGGAAGAGGGCTACGACCGCTTCCTCGAGGCCGGTACCCCGATCGACGCGTAAGATCGTTACATGACCGCAACCCTCGCTCCCGAGAAGTACGACGAGGTCACCGAGGCCCTGAAAGACGTCATGGACCCCGAACTGGGGATCAACGTCGTCGACCTCGGACTCATCTACGACCTCGCCTGGGACGACGAGAACGACGCGCTCGTCATCCACATGACCCTGACCTCGGCCGGCTGCCCGCTGACCGACGTGCTCGAAGAGCAGACGGCCCAGGCCCTCGACAACGTCGTGGACCGTTTCCGCATCAACTGGGTGTGGATGCCGCCGTGGGGTCCCGAGCGGATCACCGACGACGGCCGCGACATGATGCGCGCCCTCGGCTTCGCGATCTGAACACTTTCCTCGAATGCCCACCCCTCTCGGGGTGGGCATTCGTGTTTCTCCGTCTGACACCCGGATTCCGTGGCATCCGAGGCTCTCATTAGGCTTTCGGGATGAGCGTTCCCCCCTTGAAAGCCCTGCCGCTCGACCTCCTCCGCCAGCGCAGCAGCACCAAGTGGCGCTCCTACGGCGACGACGTCATTCCGATGTTCGTCGCCGAGACCGATTTCGCCCTCGCACCCGCGATCACCGCCGCCCTGTATCGGGCCGTCGAGATCGGCGACACCGGCTACACGCCGCCGCGACCCGGTATCGACCTCGACTTCGCCGCGTACGCCGACCGCCGCTGGGGATGGCGTCCCGACCCCGCGCGAATCCGCTGGACCGGGGACGTGATGATGGGGGTCGTCGAGGTGCTGCGCGCGGTCACCTCGCCGGGCGACCGCGTGATCGTCACCCCGCCGGTGTACCCGCCGTTCTACGACACCGTGGAGGAGGCCGGAGCAGTCGTCGAGCGCGTTCCCCTCCTCGACGACGGCGAGCGTTGGTCTCTCGACCTGGAGGGGATCGAACGCGCGCTTGCCGACGGCGCGCGTTCGGTGCTGTTGTGCAATCCGCACAACCCCACCGGGACCGTCCACACGCGGGAGTCGCTCGCGGAGCTCGCTCGGCTGGTGTACCGCTACGGGGCCACGGTCGTCAGCGACGAGATCCATGCGCCCCTGACCCACGCGCCGTCCGTCTTCACCCCGTTCCTGGATGCCGGGCCCGAGGCGGCTGCTGTGGGGTACGCGGTCACGAGCGCGAGCAAGACGTACAACCTGGCGGGGCTGAAATGTGCCGTGATCGTGACCGGCTCGGACGAGACCGCGGCGGTGGTGCGGGGGCTGCCGTGGGAGGTGGAGTGGCGGGCAGGGCTCTTCGGCGTGATCGCCAACCGCGCCGCCTTCGCGGCCGAGAGCGACGCGTGGCTCGATCAATTGCTCGTCGCCCTTGATGAGAACCGCCGTCTTCTGGCGGAACTGCTCGCTGAGCATCTGCCGCTCGCGCGATACCGCCTGCCCGAGGCGGGCTTCCTCGCCTGGGTGGACGTGTCGGCCTACGGCTGGGGTGACAACCCGGCGCCGCTCATCCGCCGGGAGGCCAAGGTCGCCCTGCATCACGGTCCGCTTTTCGGGGTGGAGGGCCTTGGACACGTCCGCATCAACGTCGGGTGCGCGCCCGAGGTGCTGCGCGAGGCGATCGAGCGGATCGGCCGGCTCGCGCGCGGAGCATGAACGGTCGGTCGTCTCGACCGTGGGATAACGGATGCCGGGGTTCTGGCATCCGGAGATAGGTAAGGGTATCCTTATTCGGTGACCGCCACCGCCACGCGCCCCGCCTACCGTCCGTACGTCGCCGTGGTGAAGGAGGCCCGCAGGCTGTCGCCGCACTTCGCGCGAATCACGTTCACCTCCGCGGATTTCGACGTTTTCGGCACCGACCGACGTGACCAGCGGATCAAGATCGTGCTGCCCGGGCCGGACGGACAGTTGTGCGACATCGGTCAGAACGATCCGTCGGCGATCGACAACGGCGAGTGGTACGTCCGCTGGAGGGATCTGCCCGACGCGGAGCGGATGCCGTTCCG
Organism: Microbacterium sp. S1037; assembly: GCF_048381605.1. Classification (NCBI taxonomy): domain Bacteria; kingdom Bacillati; phylum Actinomycetota; class Actinomycetes; order Micrococcales; family Microbacteriaceae; genus Microbacterium; species Microbacterium sp. S1037. Next base: position 860,553 of record NZ_JBLWIG010000002.1, on the reverse strand, counting down.
CACGTACACCGTGCGGCGGATCGATCCCGAGGCGCGCGAGCTCGACGTCGACTTCGTGCTGCACCACGACGCCGGGCCCGCGGGGGCGTGGGCCGAGGCCGCGGCGCCGGGGGACTCGATCCTCGTCGTCGGTCCCGACGCGCGCAGCCCCGAGTCGGCGCAGGGGATCGACTTCCACCCGGGTACGGCTCGGCGCCTTCTGCTGGCCGGCGACGAGACCGCCGCCCCGGCGATCTGCGCGGTGCTCGAGGGACTCGAGCCCGGCATGGACGTCGACGCGTTCATCGAGGTGCCGACCATCGACGATGCGCTTCCGCTCGCCGTGGGAGACGCGCGCGTGACCTGGCTGGCGCGCGACGAGCGCTCGCACGGCGAAGCATTGATCGAAGCCGTCGAGGGCTGGACGCAGTCGTCGGGCGAGGTGCTCGCCCGCGCCGCAGCTCCGCGGCCACAGGAGCTCGAGGACATCGACCTCGAGAAGGAGCTGCTCTGGGACAGCCCGGAGGACGGAGAGGGCGAGTTCTACGCGTGGATCGCGGGGGAGTCGTCGACCGTCAAGACGCTGCGCCGGATGCTCGTGCAGGGATGCGGCGTCGACCGCAAACGCGTCGCCTTCATGGGGTACTGGCGCGAAGGCCAGACGGAGCGGTCGGCCTAGGCCGTGTTGCGGAACGGCCTCCCGTCTTTCGAAGGCGAACCGGGCTCAGCTGCGTGAACGTGGGATCGCTGCGACGATCCCCCAGAGTGTCAGATCATGCACGGGCGCAGGACGCCGGGGCGGCCCATTCCGCGGTCACGGTATCCTCGCGAGGATGATGACCAAGGTGGAAGGCTATCGCCCGCCGGCGTTTCCGCTCCTCGAGGCTCGATTCAATCGGTCCGAGAACAACACCACGCGATGGCTGTATGGCTGGAACGGCCTTGTCACTGAGGCTGCCACGGATGTCACGTTGGCAGCTTCAGCTCCCGCGGGACGTGCCCTGGTCACTTCGGGTCTGTGGGCAGATGAGTGGGGTGTTCGGATAGCCGCACTCCTGGCTGCCAATTCTCTGGATCGGTCTCGGCTCTTCCGCGGAATCGCCATCGATGCGGCCGCGAACGACGTGTCGTGGCGATCGGCTCCGCTCTCGATCGACGGAGAATCGGCACAAGTAGCGATCGGTCACGTCGGCGATTTCACCGTCGCATACGCGATCGATACACCTGCGCAGTTTGCCGCCGCATGGCGAAACGACAGTGAGCTCGAATCGCTCGGCGTGATGGACGCGGCAGGATATTTAATCGACCCGTCACAGATGCATTCCTACCCGTCGCTGCACGAGCAGACGATGAGAGTGAAGTCCGTCGTCGACTTCTCCTAACCCCCGCAGATCTCCTCGCGATCTCGAGGTACATCTCGAAGGGCAGCGCTGGTCTTGCGCCCGCGCAAGCGGATGAGCCGCGCACGAAGCCATGCCTGACGGCCATGCAGCTACACCCCCGAGGAGGGTTCGCCAGAATACGGATGCCGGGATGCCGGCATCCGCACTCCTCAGCTCAGGTCAGCTCAGCGCCTGCTCCGGCTCGGTCACCGTGTGGTGCCGGCCGATCGGGATGACCATCGGGCGACCGGTCAGGGGGTCGGGAACCACGCGACTGTCGAGACCGAACACCTCTCGCACGATCGTCTCGGTGAGCACCTCGGCCGGATCGCCCGCCGCGACCACGCGACCCTGCGCCATCGCGACCAGGTGGTCGGCGTAGCGTGCGGCGAGGTTCAGGTCGTGCAGCACCATCGCCACCGTGGTTCCGCGCTCGCGGTTGAGATCGGTGAGGAGGTCGAGCACGTCGATCTGGTGGCTGATGTCGAGGAACGTGGTCGGCTCGTCGAGCAGCAGGACGTCGGTCTCCTGCGCGAGCGCCATGGCGATCCAGACGCGCTGGCGCTGCCCGCCGCTGAGCTCGTCCACGGAACGATCCGCGAGGTGCGCGGTGTCGGTCGCCTCGAGGGCGCGCGCCACGGCGGCGTCGTCGGCGCTCGTCCACCGTGACAGCGCACCCTGATGAGGGTGGCGGCCCCGGCTGACGAGGTCGGAGACGGCGATGCCGTCGGGGGCGATCGGGGACTGCGGGAGCAGACCCAGCACGCGCGCCACCTGCTTGGTGGGTTGGCGGTGGATCGCCTTGCCGTCCAGGAGGACCTGGCCCGCGGAGGGCGTGAGCAGACGTGCCATGGCCTTGAGCAGCGTGGACTTGCCGCACGCGTTCGCCCCGACGATCGTCGTCACCCGGCCGGGCGGGATCCGAAGGTCGAGCGTGTCGACGATGGTCCGGTCTCCGTAGCCGAGGGTGACGCCCTCGGCCACCAGGGAGCGCTCGACGGTCATAGCGAAGTTCCTCCGGATCGGCTGCTGCGCACGAGCAGGTAGATGAGATAGGGGGCCCCGAGAACGCCGGTGATGACGCCCACGGGAAGGCGGGTGCCGAAGGCGTACTGGCCGCAGAAGTCGGCCACGAGGACCAGCAACGCGCCGATGAGGCCCGCGGGGAGAATGGGGGAGCCGACCGGCCCGAGGAGTCGCACCGCGATCGGGCCCGCGAGGAACGACACGAACGCGATGGGGCCGGCGGCGGCGGTACCGAAGGCGAGCAGCCCCACGGCGGCGACGATGAGCAGGACGCGGCTCCGCTCGACGGGCAGCCCCACCGCGGCGGCCGTCTCGTCGCCCATGCGCAGGATCTCGAGCCGGCCGGAGAGGGCGAGCACCACCGGTCCGAGCACGAGGACGGCGACCATCACGGGCAGCGCCCGATCCCACGTCGCATCGTTGAGGTTGCCCGTGATCCAGCGCATGGCGGCGGGCAGGTCGTACTCCGCGGCGCGCGCGATGACGTAGGACACCACGGCCTGGCACATCGCGGCGACGCCGATGCCCACGAGGATCAGCCGCGCGCCCGATCCGCCGTTCCGGTAGGCGAGCAGGTAGATCGTGAGGGCGGCTACAAGGGCGGCAGCCATCGCCAGAAACGACACGGCCGTCTCCCCGAGCCCGAGCACGACGATGCCGATGACGGCTGCCGCGCTCGCGCCGGTGTTGATGCCGATCACGTCGGGGCTCGCGAGGGCGTTGCGGAGCATCGACTGGAAGATGACGCCGCCCATTCCGAAGCACAGACCCGTGAACAGCCCGGTCACCGCGCGGGGAAGGCGCAGTTCGCCCACCGTGAACGACGCTCCGGAAACGCGTTGCCCGGTGAGCACCCCCCACACCTGGACGGGGGAGTAGGCCGTCTGCCCGAGCATGAGGGAGAGCGAGAAGGCGGCGATCACGAGGAGTACGAGGACGCCGGTGATCAGCGCCCACCTGCGGCGCCGCCGCTGGCGCCCGGCGATGACGGAGGTCAGCGCGGGGGGAGACGGGGAGACGAGGGTGGCGGTCATAGCGCTCTCATCCTCTGGCGCCGGACGAGCGCGATGAAGAACGGGGCGCCGACCAGGGCGGTGACGATGCCGACCTCGATCTCTTCGGGTCGTGCGACGACGCGGCCGACGATGTCGCCGAGAGTGAGCAGAGTGGCTCCGCCGAGAGCTGACACGGGGAGCAGCCAGCGGTGGTCGACACCGACGACGAGACGGATCATGTGCGGGACGACGAGACCGACGAAGCCGATGGGCCCGGCGACCGCGGTCGCCGCTCCGCACAGGATGACGGCCCCACCGGTGGAGACGAGCCTCGCCGTGCGCACGCGCGCGCCGAGCCCCGCGGCGAGCTCATCGCCGAGGGCCAGGGTGTTGAGCGTCGATGCGCAGGCGAGGCAGATCACCAGCCCGGCGAGGAGGAAAGGAAGCACCTGAAGGATGGTCTCGAACGTCGCGCCGCCGACGCCGCCGATCTGCCAGAAGCGGAAATCGTTCATGACGTTGATGCGCGGAAGGAGGACGGCGCTAGTGAGAGAGCTGAAGGCCACGGCGCTCACGGCGCCGGCGAGCGCAAGACGCAGCGGCGTGGCGCCACCGCGGCCGAGCGAGCCGATCGCATAGACGAGAACCGCGGCCGCCGCGGCACCGATCATGCCGACCCAGATGTACGACGTCGCAGATCCGAGCCCGAAGAAGGCGAGCCCCACGACGATCGCGAGTCCCGCTCCGCCGTTGATGCCCAGGATCTGCGGGTCGGCGAGGGGATTGCGCGTGGCCCCCTGCAGGACCGCGCCCGAGACCGCGAGAGCCGCGCCGACGAGGATCGCCAGCAGCGTGCGCGGAACGCGCTTGGCGACCGCGGCCGCCGAAGCCGTGTCGGTGGAACCGGTGAGCCCGGCCCAGACGTCGGCCGGCGTGACATCGCGAGCCCCGAACGTGACCGACAGGATCGCGGCGACGACGAGGACGATGACGAGCGCCACGACACCGACGGCGCGGCGCCGCCCCCAGCGACGCGGGCGGGCGTCGCCGGGGGCGGTGGGTGCCGGAGCGAGAGTGCTCATCGCGCCGACGCGCGAGGGGTCCGCATCAGGACGCGGCCTTCTCCGCCGCGGCACCGACGAGGCCGATGTACTCGTCGCCGTAGCTCGTGCCGATGTTGAGCGGCGTCGGGGTGATGGCCGACGAGAGGGTCGAGCCGCTCTCGATCACAGCGATCGCGCCGTTCGCCACGGCCGGGATCTTCGACAGCAGCGGGTCGGCCTGCATCGCGGCGATCATGCCGTCGGCTCCGTAGGCCACCATCACCTGGACGTCGGCGAAGTTCTCGATCTGCTCGGTGGAGGGGGTGAACCAGAAGGTGTCCGATGCCGCCGACTGCGAGGCGACGTACGAGGACGGCGCGAGCCCGAGCTCCTCGAGGTAGCCCATGCGCGGGTCCAGCGTGTTGTAGAAGCCGAGCGTCGACAGGTTGGTCGGGTCGTAGTACGTGAGGAGCGACTTCTTGCCGGCGATGGCGGGGTACTTCGCCGCTTCGTCGGTGATGTGCTTCTCCTTGTCGGCGACGAGTGCCTCGGCCTCGTCCTTCAGGCCGAGTGCGGTGCCGTCGAGGACGGTCATGTCCTGCCAGGTGGTGCCCCACGCGACGTTCTGGAAGGTCACGACCGGTGCGATCTTGCTGAGCGTGTCGTACTGCTCCTGCGTCATGCCGGAGTACGCGGCGAGGATGACATCGGGCTGCGCGTCGGCGATGGCCTCGTAGTCGTAGCCGTTGGTCTCGTCCATGAGCACGGGGGTCTCCGCGCCGAGCTCGGCGAGCTTGTCCTTCGTCCAGGGCAGCAGGCCGTCGCCGTCCTCGTCCGCGTAGGTCACCTTCGGCATGGCGACGGGGACGACACCGAGCGCCAGAGCGACGTCCTGGTTGCCCCAGTCGACGGTGACGACCCGCTCGGGCTTGGCGGTGATGGTCGTCTCGCCGAACACGTTGCTGAGTGTCACGGGGAAGGCGCCGTCCGCCTCGGTGGATCCCTCCGAGGCGCCGGGGGCGGCTGAGGTGCCGGCGCAGCCGGAGAGGACGAGAGCGGAACCGACGGCGAGAGCCGCCAGAGCGCGGAATCGGGACACGAAGAGCCTCCTGCGTGTTAGGTAAGGATAGGCTTAGTTTAGGTCAGGTCTCGGGGGAGAACGCAAACCCGGAAGCCGAAACCGCGGGCGATCGTCTCGACGGTGAGGTATCGAGGCTCGGGGTGACCCCGCTCGTTGTCGGGGGACGTTCGGCGACCCGGCCGTATACTGGGTGGCTGGCCTTTCTCTGGCCGATCCCCGACCCCGAAGAACGGACGTTCGCTGTGCTTGCCGTGCACGACCTCGAGATCCGCGTGGGTGCCCGCGTGCTCATGTCCGACGTATCGTTCCGCGTCTCCGACGGCGACAAGATCGGCCTCGTGGGGCGCAACGGTGCGGGAAAGACCACGCTGACGAAGGTGCTTGCGGGCGATCTGCTGCCGTCGAACGGCGGCGTCGACCGCTCGGGCGAGCTCGGTTACCTCCCTCAGGACCCCCGCTCGGGTGACCCCGAGATGCTCGCGCGCACGCGCATCCTCGACGCGCGCGGGCTCGGCTCGCTCGCCCTCGGCATGCACGAGGCGTCGATGGCGATGGGCGACGACGACCCGGCCGTCGCGGCGAAGGCGATGAAGAAGTACGCCCGGCTCACCGAGCAGTTCGAGGCCGCGGGCGGGTACGCGGCCGAAGCCGAGGCGGCATCCATCGCCCACAACCTCTCGCTGCCCGACCGCATCCTCGACCAGCCGCTGAAGACCCTCTCCGGTGGTCAGCGTCGCCGCATCGAGCTCGCGCGCATCCTCTTCTCGGACGCGCAGACGATGATCCTCGACGAGCCGACCAACCACCTCGACGCGGACAGCGTCGTGTGGCTGCGCGAGTTCTTGAAGGGCTACAAGGGCGGCCTCATCGTGATCTCGCACGACGTCGAGCTCGTGGGCGAGACGGTGAACCGCGTCTTCTACCTGGATGCCAACCGCCAGGTCATCGACGTCTACAACATGAACTGGAAGAACTACCTGCGCCAGCGGGTGGCTGACGAGGAGCGCCGCAAGAAGGAGCGCGCCAACGTCGAGAAGAAGGCGACCGCTCTGCAGCTGCAGGCCGCGCGCTTCGGGGCGAAGGCGTCGAAGGCCGCCGCCGCGCACCAGATGGTCGCGCGCGCCGAGAAGATGCTGTCGGGCCTCGACGATGTCCGGCAGGACGAGCGGGTCGCGAAGCTGCGCTTCCCCAAGCCCGCGCCGTGCGGCAAGACACCGCTCATGGCCTCGGGCCTGTCGAAGTCGTACGGGTCGCTCGAGATCTTCACCGACGTCGACCTCGCCATCGACCGCGGATCGCGCGTGGTCATCCTCGGGCTCAACGGTGCGGGAAAGACGACGCTGCTGCGCATCCTCGCCGGCGTCGACCAGCCCGACACGGGCCAGCTCGAGCCCGGCCACGGCCTCAAGATCGGCTACTACGCGCAGGAGCACGAGAACCTCGACGTCAACCGCTCGGTGCTCGAGAACATGATGTCGTCGGCCCCGCACATCACCGCCACCGAGGCGCGGAAGGTCCTCGGATCGTTCCTGTTCGTCGGCGATGACGTGCTCAAGCCGGCCGGCGTTCTCTCGGGCGGTGAGAAGACGCGCCTGTCGCTCGCGACGCTCGTGGTCTCGTCGGCGAACATGCTGTTGCTCGACGAACCGACGAACAACCTCGACCCCGCCTCGCGCGAAGAGATCCTCGGCGCGCTCGCGCATTACGAGGGCGCCGTCGTCCTCGTCTCGCACGACGAGGGCGCCGTCGAGGCGCTGAATCCCGAGCGCGTGCTGATCCTCCCGGACGGCGTCGAGGACATCTGGGGTCGCGACTACGCGGATCTGATCACGCTGGCCTGATCGGGCCAGCGTGGTGCGCCGGCATGATCACGCTCGCCTCGATCACGCCGGCCCGGGTCGCGCCGGCCTCAGGCCTCACTCGAATCGCGGATGCCAGGACTCCGGCATACGCTTCCGTTCAGCGTGCGTCGAGAAGCGCGTCCTCGTCGTCGGCGTCGCGATCCTTCGGGCGCTTGCGCGCGCGGTGCAGGGCGACCGGGTCCACGCGGCGGCGGGGTTCGGTGCTCTCGCTCACGGGCGGCGCGACCGGTGCGAGCTCGTCGTCGTCGTCGGCGTCGGCTTCTTCGCGGCGGAGCTTGCGCTCGCTGACGATCACGTAGGTGATGAAGCCGAAGCCCATGAGGGCGAACAGGATCCACTGGATCGCGTACGACAGGTACGGCCCGGGGTCGTCGCTCGGCGGGTCGACGGGCAACGGGGCGTCGGCGGGAGCCGGGTCCTCCGACATGAGCAGTCCGTAGGCGCCGGGCTCGATGGGCCCCGTCTGCTCGGCGACGAGGCCGAGGTTGATCGTCGGCACCTGACCGGCCTCAGCGGTGCGTCCCGAGGTCGGCGCGGCCTCGCCGGGACGCAACCGCGCCTCGACGGTCACGGTGCCTGAGGGGGGAGCGGGGATGTCGTCGGGCAACGACTGGCTGTTGCCCGGCGGGAGCCAGCCGCGGTCGATGAGGAAGACACGGCCGTCGGTGAGGCGGAACGGCACGAGCTGCTCGTAGGCGGCGGAGCCGTTGTGCGCGCGGTTGCGCACGAGCAGCTGCTCGTCGGCCAGGTACTGGCCCTCGAGCCGCACCGGCCTCCATTCGTCGGAGGGCGTCAGGTCGGCGCCGGGAGCGAGCAGGTCGCCCAGCGCGACCGGTGTCGCGTCGTAGTTGTCGGTGACGAGCTGCAGCTGCTCGCTGCGTTCGGCGTTGCGCGAGAACTGCCAGTTCGACAGGTACGCGCACGCGATGGCGAAGAGCACGGCGATGCCGACGTACATCGCCCAGCGTGCTCCCGTAGGCATCTCGCGTGCGCTCACGAGCCCTCACCTGCTCGGGCCCCCGCCGGCAGAGCCTGCACCTGAACGGGGAAGTCGCGGGCGCTCAAGAACTCGCGGAGATACGACACGTGCGCTTCGCACGCCACCCACGTCTTGCGGCGGTCGGCGGTGTGAATGCGTGGGTTGCGCCAGAGGATCGCCCACACGGCCGCGTCGCGGCATCCGGCTCGCGAGCACTCCGCGGCCTCGACGGTCACGAGCGGTCGTCGCGAGGGGCGTCGAGTCGCGGCGTCTCGGCGATGCGGATCACGGTGGGGCCGGCCGGCGCCGGCGTCGGGGCAGCCGGGGCGGACGCCTCGAGAGACCGCTCGGGCGCCTCGGCCGTGCGTGCACCCACGTCGGCGCCCACGTTCGCCACGATCACGGCGAGGTAGGGGAGGAAGATCGCTCCGGCGGCGAAGACGAAGGTGTACCACCCGTAGGGGTGGACGACGGCCATGAGCACGAAGCACGCGATGCGGATCCCCATCATCACCATGTACTTGGTGAAACGGGAGCCGGCGTCTTCCCGCGGAGCCTGCGGGAGAGACGTCGCGGATTGGGCGCGGGGCGATGTCTTCACGGTCCCCCCAGGGTACGCCCGATCGGGGACGGTGCGGACCGTTCAGTAGCGGTAGCTCGAGCTGGTCGAGACCGCCACGATGATGATGAAGACGATGAAGATCGCGATCAGGGCGATGTTCACCCAGCCGAGGATCACGCCCGTGAGGGCGAGACCGCGCCCCTTCTCGCCGCTGCGCTTGATCTGAGCGAGTCCGATGTGTCCGGTGATGACGCCGACGAGCGGACCGACGAACGGCAGCATGACGAAACCGGCGATGGATGCCACGAGCGAGATGATCGCGAGGACGTTCGTCCGCGCGGCCGCCGCGTACGAGCCGTACCCCTGGGTGCCGTAGCCGGAGTAGCCCTGTGCGCCGTATGTCGCAGTGCCATACGCGGGAGCCGGGTATCCTTGGGCTCCGTAGGGGGTCGCGCCGTAGGCGGGAGCGGCGTCGGCCGCCGGGGCGCTGTAACCGGTCGAACCGGACGCGGGAGCGGCGTCGGTCGCGGGCGCCGGGTATGCGGGGGGCGCGGGTGTCTCGCCGGGGGCGGGAGCGGCGTCGCCGGGTGTGGGAGCGCCGTAGGCGGGAGGGGGCGGCGGCGCGGTGTAGGTGCCCGCCGCGGAGGCTTCCGCGTCCGCGGCGCCGGTGCTCGATGCATCCGGCTGAGGCGTGTCCGTGCTGGTCGTGCTGGGGGAGGCCTCGGGGGTGGAGGGAGCGTCGGTTCCCGACGTCGCGCCCGAGTCGCCGGTGTTCGGGTCGTGGGTGCTGTTGTCGCTCACGGCGGTCCTCTTCTCGAGCGGTGGTCTGCCCGCTCCGCTCCAGGCTTCCAGCGCCGTGAGGGTCGTGTCAAACCTCGTGCGGACGTTCTACGGCCCTCCTGCAGGACAGTGCGAGGCCATTTGCTCACCGTGAGCGCGGATAGGCTGGGCCGGTTCCGTTCCGCCGTATCGCAGGAGTTCACATGTCGCAGGACCGCGTCGTCGTCGTCACCGGAGGAAACCGCGGCATCGGGCGCGCCATCGCCGAGCGGTTCGTCGCCGAAGGGTGGCGCGTCGCCGTGACGGCACGCTCGGGCGAAGGCCCCGAGGGCACGCTGACCGTCCGCGCGGACGTGACGGACGCCGCCGCGGTCGACGCCGCGTTCACCCAGGTCGAGGCCGAGCTCGGCCCGATCGCGGTCGTCGTGGCCAACGCCGGCGTCACGAAGGACACCCTGCTGCTGCGCATGAGCGAGGACGACTTCGACAGCGTGGTGAACACCAACCTCGGCGGCGCGTTCCGCGTCGTCAAGCGTGCGTCGAAGGGCATGCTCAAGGCGCGCTGGGGCCGCGTCATCCTCATCTCGAGCGTCGTCGGCCTCTACGGTTCGGCGGGTCAGATCAACTACGCCGCGTCGAAGAGCGCCCTGGTCGGATTCGCGCGCTCGCTCACCCGCGAGCTCGGCGGCCGCGGGATCACCGCCAACGTGGTCGCTCCGGGCTTCATCGAGACCGACATGACGGCCGAACTTCCCGCCGACACGCAGGCCGAGTACAAGAAGAACATCCCCGCGGGGCGATTCGCCTCGCCCGATGAGGTCGCGGGCGTCGTCACCTGGCTCGCGGGCGACGACGCCGCGTACATCTCGGGTGCCGTGATCCCGGTCGACGGCGGCCTCGGCATGGGGCACTGAGCGCCACCACGAGACGAACGCTCAGTTCTCGGCGACCGGCTCCGATCGGATCGAGGCGACGAGCGCCTTCCCGAGCGCCTCGGGCTGTGCGAACTGCGGCCAGTGCCCGCCGGGAAGGTCGATGATCTCGACCTCGTCGGCCGCGGCGAGTTCGGCGACCCACGGTGCCCCGGCGTCGATCGTGCGCCGCACATCGACGGACGGCATGAGGCACGTGATGACTGTGATCGGGACGCCGTGGCGGCGGTCGTCGCTCAGCGAGATCGGATCGGTGGGGATCCGTGCGGGAATCCAGGTGACCTGCTCCTCGACCCGTTGACGCGTGGGCGCGTCGAGGTCGGCGACCTCCTCCTCGTCGAAGGAGTCCCACCCGGGGAACGGCACCACACCGTCGACGATCGGGAACTCCCAGATGCCCGATCCGTCGAGGGGAGGAACGGCGTCGACGAAGACGACCCGCGCGACACGATCGGGTCGCGCGTCGGCGGCGCCCCAGACGACGTTGGCTCCGCCGGAATGACCCACCAGCACGACGGGCTCGTCGTCGCGGTCGATGACGCGGACGACCTCGGCGATCCAGTCCGCGATGCCCACTTGTGCGGAGCCGGCCGCGGGAATGCCGATGCCCGGCATGCTCAGCGGTTCGGGACGATGCCCGGCGGCGAGCAGGGTGGGGACGACCGCGTCCCACGAGGACGCCGTGAGCCAGAGACCGGGGACGAGAACGACCTTCATGCCTCGAGGGTAGAGCCGGGCTCCGACATCGGCGAGGGTGGGGGCGTCAGCGCTCCCCTCGACAGGCTCGGGAACCCCTCGATGGGGTCACGGGCTTTCAGCGAGGGAGCAGCGCGACCACCTGGGACAGGTCGACCGGGCCGATCACGAGATCTGCCCGCTCGCGCACCGCGGGCTTGGCATTGAACGCGAGGCCGAGGCCGGCGACCGCCATCATCTCCAGGTCGTTGGCGCCGTCGCCGATCGCGAACGTCGCCGAGAGCGGCACGCCGTGCTCCGCGGCCCACGAGCGGAGGGTGTCGGCCTTGGCCGTGGCATCCACGATCTCTCCGTCGACCTCTCCGGTGAGAACGTCGTCGACGGCGACGAGCCGGTTGGCACGCCAGACATCGACGCCGAGGTCGGGCGCGACGGTGTCGAGGACCTCGTGGAACCCGCCCGACACGACGCCCACGACGCCGCCGCGATCGTGCACGGCGGCAACGAGGTCGCGCACCCCGGGCGTCGGTTCGATGCGGGCGATCGCGCGGGCGAAGGCCTCGGTGGACACCCCGGTGAGGGCTTCCACCCGGGAACGCAGGCTGGTCGCGAAGTCGACCTCGCCGCGCATCGCGGCCTCCGTGGCGGCGGCGACCTCCGGTCCTCGACCCGCTTCGTCGGCGAGCAGTTCGATGACCTCGTTGCGGATCAGGGTGGAGTCGGCGTCGAGCACGACGAGGAAACGGGCGGGCACTGGCACGCGATCCACGCTAGCGGGTCGCGTGCCGTCGCGCGGCGTCACGCGAAGCCTCGCGCCGGCCCTCCGCGCGTAGGCTTTTCGGGTACCGCCGACTCCATTGAAGGGACCACACCCATGGCCGACGTCGAGAGCTTCACCCTGGACCACACCGCCGTGCTGGCCCCTTACGTGCGCCGGATCGGCACCGAGACGGGTCCGCGCGGCGACGTCATCACGAACTTCGATCTGCGCCTCGTGCAGCCCAACGAGGGAGAGATCCCCACCGCCGGTCTGCACACGATCGAGCATCTTCTCGCCAGCCTCGTGCGCGACCGCATCGACGGACTGATCGACATCTCGCCCTTCGGGTGCCGCACCGGATTCCACGTGATCATGTGGGGCGAGCCCGAGATCCCCATGCTCGTGGACGCCATCACGGATTCCCTGCGCGCGATCGCCGAGGACGTCACATGGGAAGACGTCCCCGGAACCGACGCCTTCAGCTGCGGCAACTACCGCGACCACAGCCTGCACAGCGCCCGCGAGTGGTCGAAGGTCGTGCTGGACAAGGGGATCTCGCACGACGCGTTCCAGCGCGTCGGCGTGTGAGCAGGTTCGCTGTCTGACGCTGCTGATCTCGCACGACGCGTTCCAGCGCGTCGGCGTATGACAGACCGGAAGACAAGAAGGGGCTGCGACCGTCACGGTCGCCGCCCCTTCTGTCTTCCGTCACGCGTGGACGTGAACGTCCTTCCCGACGACGGTGATTCCCGTCTCGGTGACGGTGAAGCCGCGCGCGATGTCGCGCTCGCGGTCGACGCCGATCGTGGCCCCGGGTTCGAGGACGACGTTCTTGTCGAGGATCGCGCGGTGGATCCGGGCTCCCGCACCCACCTGGACGCTGTCGAACAGCACCGAGTCGGTGATGGTCGATCCGCCGCCCGCGAGGGCCCACGGGCCGACGACGCTGCGTTCGAGATGGGTCCCCGACAGCACCGAACCGAGCGAGACGATGGAGTCGATCGCGTTGCCGATGCGTCCGACCGAGTCGCGCACGAACTTCGCCGGCGGGGCGTTGAACGTCTGCGAGTAGATCGGCCAGTCGTTGTTGTAGAGGTTGAACACGGGCAGGGTCGAGATCAGGTCCATGTGCGCGTCGTAGAACGACTCAATCGTTCCCACGTCGCGCCAGTACGACCGGTCGCGCGGCGTGGACCCGGGCACGTCGTTGCGCTGGAAGTCGTAGACGGCCGCTTCGCCCCGGTCGACGAAGTAGGGGACGATGTCGCCGCCCATGTCGTGCGCCGAGGTCGGCAGCTCGCCGTCGTGCGTGACCGCTTCGACGAGGGCGTCCGCGTCGAAGATGTAGTTGCCCATCGAGGCGAGCACCTCGTGGGGCGCATCGGCCAGACCCTCGGGGTTCTGCGGCTTCTCGAGGAACGCGCGGATCTTCGTCGGATCGGTCGGCTCGGTGTCGATGACCCCGAACTGATTCGCGAGCGAGATCGGCTGCCGGATGCCGGCGACGGTCGCGCGCGCGTCCGAGGCGATGTGGGCATCGAGCATCTGCTTGAAGTCCATGCGGTACACGTGGTCGGCGCCGATGACCACGACGATGTCGGGCTTCTCGTCGCGGATGAGGTTCATCGACTGCAGGATCGCGTCGGCGGAGCCGGAGAACCATCGCTTTCCGAGCCGCTGTTGGGCGGGGACGGATGCCACGTACGCGCCGAGCATGGGGGACATACGCCACGTCTGGGAGATGTGTCGGTCGAGGCTGTGCGACTTGTACTGCGTGAGCACGACGAGCTGACGCAGTCCCGAATTGATGAGGTTCGAGATGGCGAAGTCGATGAGGCGATATTGCCCCCCGAACGGGACGGCGGGTTTCGCGCGGTCGGCCGTGAGGGGCATGAGACGCTTTCCCTCGCCGCCGGCGAGGATGATTCCGAAGACCTTCGGCGCTGCAGGCATGGCACCACACTAGGGGTCGGATGCGGATGCGGATACACGTGCGCGGCGCGCCTTTCGCTGTACTACGGTTCGTCTCATGCGCGTCGACATCGTGACCAAGGAATACCCGCCGGAGATCTACGGGGGAGCCGGCGTCCACGCGACCGAACTGGTCAAGGCGCTGCGCGCCGAGGGCACCGAGGTGCAGGTCCGCGCCTTCGGTGCGACGCGCGACGAAGCCGACACGACGTCGTACGGCGTGCCCACTGAGCTGGCCTCCGCGAACGGGGCGATTCAGACACTGGGCACCGATCTCGAGATCGTCTCCGACGTCGCCGGCGCGGACGTCGTGCACTCGCACACCTGGTACGCGAACTTCGCCGGGCATCTGGCATCCCTCCTCCACGGCATCCCGCACGTCGTCACCGCCCACAGCCTCGAGCCGCTACGGCCCTGGAAGGCGGAGCAGCTCGGCGGCGGCTACGCCGTGTCGAGCTACATCGAGAAGACCGCCTACGAGGGCGCTGCGGCGGTCGTCGCGGTGAGCTCGGGGATGCGCGACGACATCCTGCGCAGCTACCCGTCGCTGGATCCCGCCAAGGTGCGCGTGATCTACAACGGGATCGACACCGAGGCGTGGCATCCGGTGTCGGACGACGCCTTCCTCGCGTCCGTGGGCATCGACCCGTCGCGGCCGTCGGTGGTTTTCGTCGGTCGCATCACCCGCCAGAAGGGGCTCCCTTACCTGCTCCGCGCGGCGGAGCTGTTGCCGGCTGACGTGCAGCTGATCCTGTGCGCGGGGGCGCCCGACACGCCTCAGATCATGACCGAGGTCGAGGAGCTCGTCCGCGGGCTTCAGGCGACGCGTGATGGTGTCGTCTGGATCGACCGTCTGCTCCCGCGCAACGAGCTCTGCGCGATCCTCACCGCCGCGACGACGTTCGTCTGCCCGTCGGTGTACGAGCCGCTGGGGATCGTGAATCTCGAGGCGATGGCGTGCAGCGCGGCGGTCGTGGGGACGGCGACCGGTGGCATCCCGGAGGTCGTCGTCGACGGCGTCACGGGACGACTCGTCCCGATCGAGCAGGTGCAGGACGGCACCGGAACGCCCGTCGACCCCGAACGTTTCGTCGCCGATCTCGCCCGCGTGCTCACCGAGGTGGTGACGGATGCCGAGACGGCCCGCGCCTATGGCGAGGCCGGCCGTCAGCGCGCCATCGACGACTTCAGCTGGGCGGCGATCGCGCAGACGACGGCGGCGCTGTACGCGGAGGTCTCGGGGAAGTAGGGGACGCCGGAGTCGGCTCGTCCACAGCCCGGCAGCGTGGCATCCGGGCGCACGGGTCGGGGCCGTTAGGCTAGATCCATGCCCCAGGTTCTCGAGTTCTCCGACGTCGTCGTCCGCCGGAACACGCGGGACATCGTGTCCCATCTCGACTGGAGCGTCGCCGATGACGAGCGCTGGGTCGTGCTCGGCCCCAACGGCGCGGGGAAGACGACGGTTCTGCAGCTCGCGGACACCCTCCTGCACCCCACGTCGGGCACGGTGACGATCCTCGGCGAGCAGCTCGGTCGTACCGACGTCTTCGAACTGCGCCCGCGTATCGGCTTCGCATCGTCGGCGATGGCGCGTCGCGTTCCCCCTGAGGAGACGGTGCTCGACGTCGTGCTGACCGCCGCCTACTCGGTGACGGGTCGCTGGCGCGAGCAGTACGACGACATCGATGAGCGTCGCGCGCTGCGCGTGCTCGCCGAGTGGCGTCTCGATCACCTCGCGGACCGCACGTTCGGCACGCTGAGCGACGGCGAGCAGAAGCGCGTCCAGATCGCCCGGGCCGTGATGACCGACCCCGAGCTGCTGCTGCTCGACGAGCCCACCGCCAGCCTCGACCTCGGCGCCCGGGAAGAGCTGCTGGCGCTGCTCTCGGGGTACGCCCAGGCGCCCACGACGCCCGCCATGGTGATGGTGACGCACCACGTCGAGGAGATCCCCGTCGGGTTCACGCACGTGCTTCTGCTCCGCGACGGCGAGATCGTGGCATCCGGGCCCCTCGGTGAGGCCCTCACGGCCGAGAACCTGTCGAAGACGTTCGGCCTCGAGATCACTCTCACGCACGAGGCGGGGCGGTACGCCGCCCGTGCGGTCTGACGCCGCGCGCGAATCTCGACGCGGGCCTGGTAGACTCTCCCGTTGGTGCCATCGGCGCCGCAGACTTTGACGTCCTGGCAGAATCCAGGGCACCACTTCTCAAAGGACCTCCCATGAAGACTGACATCCACCCCACGTACAAGGCCGTCGTGTTCCGCGACCTCGGTTCGGGCGACACGTTCCTCACCCGTTCGACCGTCTCGAGCGACAAGACGATCGAGCTGGACGGCGTGGAGTACCCCGTCATCGACGTGGAAATCTCGTCGGCTTCGCACCCCTTCTACACGGGTAAGCAGCGCATCATGGACTCGGCCGGTCGTGTCGAGAAGTTCAACCAGCGCTTCAAGAACTTCGGCGGTCGTTGATCCCCAGCGGTTCCGCTCCAAAAGCCCTCATCCTTCGGGATGGGGGCTTTTGGTTTCGGGGCGGCTGCTGTCGACCTATGCGTGCGTGGAGCCGGCCCGGGCGGGGGATGTGTACGCGAACGTCGGCGATCACCCGTGCGGGGTGGACATCGGCGGGCTCGACCCGCGCTCGAGGGGGAACAGCTGCTTCCGAGAGGGATGCGCGCGCGAAGGTCGTCGGTCGCCCGTGCGGGGTGGACATCGGCGGGCTCGACCCGCGCTGGAGGGGGAACAGCCGCTTCCGAGAGGGATGCGCGCTTGAAGGTCGTCGGTCACGCGTTCTGGGCGGGCAGCAGCGGCTTCGGTGGATAGGTGCTGAGGACGAGCGACGTCGTCACCGGGCCGAACCGCGCCAGCGCATCGACCACCTTCTCGAGCCGCGCGGCGTCGGGGCAGTGGACATCGAACAGGAGACAGTCCTCGCCCGTCACGCGGACCATCGACGTGACCTCGGGGAGGCGTCCGGCGAGCTCGCGGGCCGACGAGAGCTGCGCATGGGTCGTGCGCAACCGGATGACGGCGTGGATGACGAGTCCGACCGCGGCCGGGTCGATCACCGCACGGTAGCCCGCGACGACGCCCGCGCGTTCGAGCCGGAGGATGCGCGCGCTGGCGGCCGGCTGGGACAGTCCGACGCGCCGCCCCACCTCCGCGCCCGAAAGCCGACCGTCATGCTGGAGGAGTTCGAGAATGCGGCGGTCGATCGCATCGAGTGGTTCCATCGTGTTCGACTCCGATTTCTTATGCATCGCTTGCGCGGGATGCGCATGGCGAGTGACTCCATCATGCTCGCAGGGTGGGCGGAGCGCGCTCCGTGTCTCGAGCAGTCGATCGCTCGGGGAGTGCGTCGTCACACGGTTGGCGAGTGAGAGAGGTGGTCATCGGTGGTCGCATACGTGATCGTCCCCGGAATCGGAGGCTCCGGGGAGGAGCATTGGCAGACGCTTTGGGAGCGGCGTTGGGGCCATGACGCCGCCCGAGTGGTTCCTCGGTCGTGGGACGAGCCCGACCTCGACGATTGGGTCGACGCGGTCGATCGACGCGTGACCGATCTCGCGAGACGAGGCGATGAGGTCGTCGTCGTGGCTCATAGCCTGGGGTGTTGGGCGGCGGTCGAGTGGGATGCGCGGGTTGATCGCGAGGGGTGGCTCGCGCGTGATGAACGCGCCCGACGCGCGCCGGTGGCAGGGATGCTGCTCGTCGCGCCCCCGGATCCGGCCGGCGAGGCCTTTCCTCGCGCTGCCGCCCCGAGCTTCTCCGGCCTCGCCGTTCGGCCGCTGACGTGTCGAAGCACGGTTGTGACGAGTTCCGATGATCCGTACTGCGCGGTCGAGGTCGCCCGAGGGTTCGCCTCCGGATGGGGGAGCGCTTTCCGAAACGCCGGCCACCTCGGCCATCTGAACGCGGCGAGTGGTCTCGGGGAGTGGGACTGGGGGAGGGCGGTGCTCGACGACCTCATGGGCGAGTGAGCGCGCGCCCGGGAGAACCTCGGCGCGCGGTTCGAGTGGGCGGCACCGCGCGCGTGGAGAGATGCTGGTGATCAGCGCTGAGCACTCGCGGTGTCGAACGAACCCGCGTGCCGATGCTTGCCGAGCGACTCGCGACGCTGTGCCCACATGCGCTGGTGCCGGCGCGCGTCGGCGACGATGTTCGCATCCAGGTCGGCGAACGCGAGGTGCTCGCCCTCACCGGCCACGGTGATGCGTCGACCGAGCGGATCGAAGACGGCAGCGCCTCCGATGAAGTCGTGCGGTTCGCCGACGAGCCCGCTGAAGACCACGTACATGCCGTTGTCGAGGGCGCGCGCCGCGTAGTGGAGGTCGCGTCGGTGCTCGCCGCCCGGGAAGTACGCGCCGCTGTTGAGGTACGCGTGCGCGCCGGCTCGCGCGGCCGCCGCGGCGTGCTCCGGGAAGTTCGCGTCATAACAGACGGAGAGAGCGAACTGAAGGCCTTTCAGGGTGAAGAAGGCGCCGTGCGCGCCCGGGCTGAAGACGGAACTCTCGCTGTCGTGCAGGTGCTGCTTGTCATAGGCGGCGAGCGGGGTGCGCCCCGGGCTCAGGATCACATCGCCGAGGAAGCGGCATCCGTCCCGCTGCATCGCGGTGTTGACGATGGCGGTGACGCCGCTGCGGTCGACCGCGGATTGCAGGGGAGTCCACCATTCATCGTCGGCGAGGTCGGGCAGAGGACCGGCGAAGGCGCCGTCGTCGTATCCCGTGACGGCCGCTTCGGGGAAGAGGACGAGATCGGCTCCTCCCGCGGACGCCGCCACGATCAGGCGTGCGATGCGCGCGACGTTTCCGTCGATGTCGCTGGGCACGGCTTCCATCTGGACGGTGGCGATGCGGCAGGTCACGGGATCAGTCTGGCATTCGGGGCCAGGGGACGATCGCATCGTGGAGTTCGCCACCTCTGTCGGATGCGGCCAGCCCGTGCGAGAGACGCTCGCGCGGGCGGCCGCGCGGCACGTGCGGGGGATGCCGTCGAGGGGTGCGGGCCGGCGTGCTCGAGAGACGGCCGCCGCGCGTGACGTTCGAGAGACACGAGCGAGGGCTGCCGCGCGCTCAGAACGGGGGTGGGTCGAAGCCGTAGGAGCGGCCCAGCGGAGAACTCCACGCGCGTTCGCCCGAGACCGGATCGTGAGTCGGTGTCCACTCTGTCTCGTGTCGGAGGCGATGGTGATGTCGACATTCGGGCTCGAGATTGTCGGCATCCGTGGTGCCGCCGTCGGCCCAGGCGGTGAGGTGGTCCAGGTCGCAATCGCGAGCGGTGCGGTTGCATCCGGGGAAGATGCAGGTGGGTGAGGTGACCCCCAGCCAGCGTCGAAGCGCGGCGGGAACCCGATAGGTCTGGCGATCCAGGACGAGGGGAGCGCCCGACACGGGGTGTGTGAGCAAGCGGACCCATGAGCGTGCTTCGCCGGCGAGGCGGCGCGCGGTATCGAGGTCGATGGGCCCGTAGCCCTCGAGGGTCGCCGGATCGCTGTCGACGCCGAGCAGGGTCAGCGCGGGGACGGTGACGACGACAGTGGGGGAGGTGGGGGGTGCGGAGGGGCCGTGTCGCCCTGTGGCGGGTGGGGTCGGCGGCTCGTCGGGACCCGCGGCCGGGGTGAGGGACGATGTCGCGGTCGGCACGTCGGGCGCGGGAGAGGTGACGAGATCCGCGAGGACATCAGCCCGCAGCTGCGCCAAGGTGCGCTCCTCTTCGGGCACGGCGTGAAGGTGCCGAGCCGCGCGATCCAGGCGCGACATGATGCTGCGCGCTCTGTCGGCGGGCAGGAGTGCGCTGAGGGAGGCCATGCCGTCGAGTTCGGGTGTCATCCACACACCGCGATCACGTGCGGCGCGCCGGTGGCGAGCGTCAATTGACTCGGCGTGGACACGTTCGCGGAGAACGCGCGCGGAGACGGCGAACTTCGTGGGGGTCAGCCGCGTCGCTGTGTCGGCGACGCCCTCGTCGAAGGCGGTCCAGGCAGCGGCGTCTTCGGGGAGCGAGGTGGCCAGGCGGGCCGTCTCGACGGCGTGACGCTCGGACGTCCGTCCGTCGGCGAACTGCTGCCAGAGCCGCGGACAACGCTCCTGCAGCGCGTCGACGTGCGTGGCGCGCCTCCGGATGGTCTGCTCGGACACACGCAGACGCACCGCCATCTCGGCGGCTGCGGCCCGCTGCGCGAGATCGACGCGATCGCGTCGGACAGCGTGGACGGTACGCCCTCGCGGATCGTTCCAGGCGAGGTCGAGGGTCGGGTCGTGGCCAACCCAGGGCGTCGGGTCGGCGGCGGCATCGCGGAGGACGGCGGCGATGATGCGACCCTCTTCGGCTGCGAGGCGGTGCCTCTCCGTGGCGATCAGTTCGAGGCGGCCCAGGACCGCGTCGAGGTCTGAGACCGCGGCAGATGTGGCGTCGGCGCGGGCGGCAGCGCCGCCGGGGAACGCGAGGTCGGCGTCGTCGAAACGTTCCGCCGCCTCGGCGGGAATCGAGGACTCGAGATCGAGCAGACGCGCCCACGCCGCCTCGTTCTCGAGCTCATCGTCGTCGGGCCACGGGACTCCGTCGCACGACCGCACCGCCGGCGACGGCCGGTCTGCGGGTGGGGCGGTGGCGTCCATGTCGAAACGCTATCGGGGACCTCCGACATTGGCCGGGACGCTGAATCTCGGGCAGAATCGCGGCCGTCTCAGCGGATCGGCCACGCCCCGTCGAGCGGGGGAGCCGTGGCATCCAGGCGTCCGATCTTCACGAAGTACTCGGTGAGACTCGCGGCTTGGGCGCGAGCCCAGGCGATCTGGCGCGTGTGCAATTCTTCGACTGTCGAAGGCAGCCACGGAGCGAAGCGTTCGGCGAGCGCCAGGGCGAGACGGCCGGCGGCGACCGCGTCGGCACACGCTTCGTGCGCCGACTCCAACGGCACCGCGTAATGCTCCGCCACGACCGACAGTGTGCGCTTGCCGCGTCGGTAGCGGTCGTAGGTCTTGTCGACGACGAGGGGGTCGATGACGGGAGAGGGGGCGTGGATGGGAGCGACGCCGTGCCGCACGGCTTCGTGCTTGAGCATCGAGAAGTCGAACGGCGCGTTGTACGCGACGACCGGGATCCCGGCGGCGAAGAGTGCGCTGAGCGCCTCGATGACCTCGGCGACGACGCGCGGTGCGGGGGCGCCGTCGGCCCGCGCTCGCTCGGTGGTGATCCCGTGGATGGCGGCCGCGCCGTCGGGGATCTCGACGCCAGGGTCGGCCAGCCAATCTCGAGCGTCGACCACGTGGCCGTCCGCGTCAAGCACGCCCACGTGCGCGGTCACGATGCGGTCGTTCTCGACGTCGACGCCGGTTGTCTCGAGGTCGAAGACGCCGACGAGGCGCGTCCACTCGGGGGTCTGGAACAGCGGGAGCGGCTCGGCCTGCCACAGGGTCATATGGTCACCGTAGAGCGGGGGTCCGACACGACCCGCGAGGCGCGCAGGAATGGGGGAGGGATGCCAGGAACTCCGGGTTGTGCACGGGGAGTGCCTCGCCGCCGGCGCCGGGGATGTCGGAACTCCCGAGTCGTGCACGCGGGCTGTCTCGCCGCTGGCATCGGGGATGCCGGCACTCCCGGCTGTGGACACGGACTGCGCCGCCGGGACGGGCGATGTCGGAACCCCCTCGTAAACTCGATGCCATGGCCAACCCGTACGCCGACCTCCTCGCCGCGATCCCGGTCGAGCGCCGTGCGGTCCAGGTGCTCGGGGGAGAGACGGCGTACTGGGTCTACGGTGACGACGCCGCCGAGACCACGATCGTGGCGGTGCACGGGTTCCGCGGTGAGCATCACGGGCTCGATCCGGTGGTCGCCCACCTCCCTGGCATCCGCGTGATCTCGCCCGATCTGCCCGGCTTCGGCGAGACGCCGCCGCTGCGGGGGCGTGCCCACGACCTCGACGGTTATGCCGCGTGGTTGCGCGCGTTCGTCGACGCCGTGGCTCCGGGGGCCGTCGTCCTCGGCCATTCGTTCGGCTCGATCGTGTCATCGGCGGCCGTCGCGGGTGGTCTCGCGACGCCGAGGCTCATCCTGGTCAACCCGATCGGCGCGCCCGCGCTCGAGGGACCGCGCGGCATCCTGACCCGGCTCGCCGTCTTCTACTACCTCGCGGGGGCGAAGCTGCCGCGCGCCGTGGGCGACGCGCTGCTGCGGAACGGCCTCATCGTGCGCGTGATGAGCAACGCGATGGCCAAGACGCGAGACCCCGCGCTGCGGCGCTTCGTCCACGAGCAGCACGACGAGTACTTCTCTCGCTTCGCCGACCGCGACGTGCTGCACGAGGCCTTCGTCACGAGCGTGTCGCACGACGTGCGCGAGTTCGCCCCGCGCATCGCGCAGCCGACGCTGCTCATCGCGGCGGAGAAAGACGACATCACGCCCATCGAGGCCGAGAGGCATCTCGCGACGCTCTTCCCCGACGCCGCGTTGGTCGAGATCCCCGAGGTCGGCCACCTCATCCACTACGAGACGCCCGAGGCGGCGGCATCCGCGATCAGGAAGTTCCTCGGCGTCGGCTGACCCGCCGGATCGCGCGAGGTTCCCCCGACGCGAGCTCTACGCCGTCTCCGCGCGCGATCAGGAAGTTCCTCGGCGTCGGCTGACCCGCCGGATCGCGCGAGGTTCCGCCGACGAGAGCCCTACGCCGTCTCCGCCTTCCGCTTGCGGTAGGCGTTGACATTCATGCGGTTTCCGCAGTTGCCGGCGTCGCAATAGCGCTTCGAGCCGTTCTTCGAGAAGTCGACATAGACGCCGTTGCAATCGTCGGCGTCGCACACGCGGACGCGTGCGTACTCGTCGGCACGGATGACGTCGACGAAAGCCATCGCCGTCTCGACGAGCATGCGCTGGGCGAGATGGTCCGAGGCCTCCGACGCGTGGATGTGCCAGTCGAACTCGTCGTGCCGGACGAGCTGCGGCAGTGCCCGCCCGTCGCGCAGCATCGCATTGACGAGGGGGACCGCGCCATCGCGGTCGACGTTCCAGAGCTGTTGGATGCGGGAACGGATGCCGCGCACCTCGGCGAGCTCGTGCTCGTCTCTCGCGCGCGAACCGGTGTAGGTGTGTCGCTCGGCGAAGTCGTCGAGCTCGGCCATCGTGGTCAGGCTGTCGATCCCGCTCACGTCGGTCTGGGGCAGGGTGTTGACCAGCTCGACGGTCGCGCGCAGCACCAGTTCGGTGTCACGGATGAAGACCATGTTGACTCCTGACATGTGGAGGTCCTACTGTCACGAGTGTAAACGTTCTTCACTCCTGACAGCAGGCCCGTATGACCACGTCGTCCGTCACCCTCCCTCGCCCCACTCACCGTGGCTCCGGCGCCGTCACGGGCCTCGCCATCGCGGTCGCCTCCGCGCTCGCGTTCTCGAGCAGCGGCCCGTTCGTGAAGCCGCTCCTCGACGGCGGGTGGTCGCTCGGCACGGTGCTCCTCGTGCGGATGAGCGTCGCTGCGCTCCTGCTCTCGCCCGCTCTCGTCGTCGCAATCCGTCGTCAGCGCGGGTTCCTCCGCCGTCACGGTCTGCTGATCGTCTCGTTCGGACTCACCGCCGTCGCCGGGTGCCAGCTGTTCTACTTCGCCGCGATGCAGCGGATGCCGGTGGCCGTCGCCCTGCTCATCCAGTACATCGCGCCGGTGCTCATCGTGATCGCGGTGTGGGTCCGCACCCGTCGAGCCCCATCGACAGCGGTGCTCATTGGGTCGGTCGTCGCGATGACGGGCCTCGTGCTCGTGGTCGACATCAGCGGTGCACGGTTCGACCTCCTCGGCACCGTCTTCGCGCTCTGCGCCGCGGTGTGCGCGGCGGCGTACTTCGTGATCGCCGGACGCGCGGGCGATGATCTCCCGCCGCTGGCCCTCGCCGCGGGAGGGCTGATCGTCGGGGCGCTTCTCATGGGGATCCTCGTGGCCACCGGCATCCTTCCCTTCGCCGCACCCTCGATCACGGTCTCGCTCGCCGGTCTTCAGGTTCCCGGCATCCTGCCCCTGCTCTGGGTGGGGGCCGTGGCGACGACTCTCGGCTACGCGCTCGGCGTGATCGCGGTGCCGCTGATCGGCTCGCGCCTGGCGTCGTTCGTCGGCCTCAGCGAGGTGCTCTTCGCCCTCGGGTTCGCCTGGCTGCTGCTGGGCGAGACCCCCGCTCCGATCCAGTTCGCGGGTGGGGCGCTCATCCTCGTGGGCGTCGTGCTCGTGCGGTTGGATGCCGGGAGCCCGGCCGAACCGAAGACCGAGACGGCGAGCATCCCGGTGGTGCCGGCGCCGTGAGCTGACGCGGGTTCCGGTCCCTTCGACGGGCTCAGGGACTCTGGGAACAGGGGCAGCGCGGGTTCCGGTCCCTTCGACGAGCTCAGGGATTTCGGACGCATGCGGGGCGCGGCTAGATCTCGTCGCGCGCGAGATCCATCAGCGGCCCCACCCGGTACCCGATGACCTCGCCCATCACGAGCGACGTCTCGGTACGTTCGACGCCCTCGATCGCGAGGATGCGCGCGTCGGTGTCGAACAGGTGCTGGGTGTCGCGGCACGCCACCCGCACGAGCAAGTCGACCTGGCCACTGAGCCCGTGCGCCTGCAGTACCTCGGGAACCTTCGCGAGCTCCTCGCGGATCGCGGGAAGCTCGGCCTGACGCACCGTCACCTGCAGGAACGCCTCGATCGGGAACCCGAGGGCCTCGGCCGACAGCGTGCGCTCGTACGACAGGAACACGCCCCCGCGTTCGAGTCGGCTCATGCGGGCCTGGACCGTGTTGCGCGAGAGCCCGAGCTTCTCGGCGAGCGCGACGACGGTGGCACGCGGATCGGCGGACAGGGCGCGGAGGAGGTCGAGGTCCACGGCGTCGAGCTTGCTCATGGTGCGAAACAATAGCAGGGCGCCGACCCTCGATAGTGCGCAGAATGCTGAGTTATCTACCCAGGTCTTGAGCGCCCTGCCTTCCACGCGTACGGTCGGCCGTGTCGGCGACGTAGCCGGCACCCGGAACGCCCCGGCTCTCACGAGGAGCCCGGGCCGCAGCTGGAGGGATGACGATGACGTACACCCAGACCCAGGACTCGCTCACCGGAGGGGTCCCCGACCAGGGCGAGCTGCTGAGGCTGCTCGAGCCCGACGGCTCCCGCGTCGCCGACGCCACCCTCGACCCGTGGGTGTCGGACCTCTCGCCGCACGAGCTGCGGGCCCTCCACCGCGACATGGTCCTCACCCGGAGACTGGATGCCGAGGGCGTCGCGCTCCAGCGACAGGGCCAGCTCGCCCTGTGGGCACCGTGCCGCGGTCAGGAGGCCGTGCAGGTCGGCACCGCCCTTGCTCTCGCACCCGGCGACTTCGTCTTCCCGAGCTACCGCGAGCACGGAGTGCTGCTCGGACGCGGCGCGCAGCCCGCGGACTACGTGCTCGCCTGGCGCGGGGAGGAGCACTCCGCTTACGACCACACCACTATCAACGCCGCTCCACCCCAGATCATCATCGGCGCGCAGTCGCTGCACGCCACCGGGTGGGCCATGGGTGCGCAGCGCGACGGGTCGACCGACGTCGCCGTCGCGTACTACGGCGACGGAGCCACGAGCCAGGGTGACGTCAACGAGGCGATGGTCTTCGCCTCCTCGTTCCGCGCCCCGGTCGTCTTCGTCTGCTCGAACAATCAGTGGGCGATCTCGGAACCCGTCACCGTCCAGGCGAAGTACCCCATCGCGGGCCGGGCGCCGGGGTTCGGCATCCCGAGTCTGCGGATCGACGGCAACGACGCGCTCGCGTGCGTCGCCGCGATGCGGTGGGCGCTGGATCGCGCGCGACGCGGGGAGGGGCCCTCGTTCATCGAGGCGGTGACCTACCGCATGGGTCCGCACACCACGAGCGACGACCCGACCCGCTACCGGGAGCCCGGCGAGGTCGAGGCCTGGGCGCAGCGCGACCCCATCGAGCGGCTCGAGGCGTACCTGCGGGCCGAGGGGATCCTCGACGACTCCGGGCTCGACGAGGTCGCGCGGGCCGCCGACGCGCTCGCCGCCGAGGTCCGTGCGGCGTGCATCGGCGCCACGACGCGCGCGCCCGAGACGATGTTCGACCACGTCTATGCCGAGCCGCACGCGGGTCTGGACCGTCAGAAGGCCGAGTACGTCGACTACCTCGCGGGGTTCGAGAAGTGACCGCCCTGACGCTCGGCGCCGCGATCAACGCGGGCCTGTCGAAAGCACTCGAGAACGACGACAAGGAGATGTCGAGATGACCGCCCTGACTCTCGGCGCCGCGATCAACGCGGGCCTCGCGAAAGCACTCGAGAACGACGACAGGGTCCTGCTCATGGGCGAGGACATCGGCAAGCTCGGCGGCGTCTTCCGCGTGACCGACGGCCTGCAGCAGCGATTCGGCGCGCAGCGCGTCGTGGACACCCCGCTCGCCGAGGCGGGCATCGTCGGCACCGCCGTCGGTCTGGCCCTGCGGGGCTACCGTCCGGTCGTCGAGATCCAGTTCGACGGGTTCGTGTATCCGGCTTTCGACCAGATCGTCTGTCAGGTCGCCAAACTCCACTACCGCAGCAACGGACGGATCCGGATGCCACTGGTCATCCGCATCCCGTGGGCCGGGGGAGTGGGAGCCGCCGAGCACCACTCCGAGTCGCCCGAAGCGTACTTCGTCCACACGGCGGGGCTCCGTGTCGTCGCCGCCAGCAACCCGCAGGACGCCTACGTGATGCTGCGTCAGGCAGTGGCATCCGAGGATCCCGTCATCTTCTTCGAGCCGAAGCGCCTGTACCACTCGAAGGGTGAGGTCGACCTGGATGCCGATCTGGCCGACGCCCCGCCGATGCACCTCGCCCGCGTAGCCCGCGAGGGCACCGACGCGACGATCGTCACCTACGGGGCGCAGGTGCGCACGGCCCTGGATGCCGCGCTCGCCGCGGAGGACGAGGGCGTCTCGCTCGAGGTCATCGACCTGCGCTCGCTGTCGCCGATCGACATGAACACCGTCGCGGCATCCGTCCGCAAGACCGGCCGCGTCGTCGTCACCCACGAGGCGGCCCGAGAGGCCGGCGTCGGAGCGGAGCTCGTCGCGAGCATCACGGAGCAGTGCTTCCACTACCTCGAGACGCCCCCGCAACGCGTGACCGGGCACGACATCCCGTACCCGCCCTCGAAGCTCGAGAAGCACCACGTGCCGGACCTGGACCGGATCCTGTTCGCCGTGGATCGGGTGCTGGAGCGCGAGGAAGGGGTGCTGCGATGATCCGGGAATGCTGTGCTGAACCATCGGGTGTCGTCGAGGCGAAGGGGGGCGTTCGATGATCGCGGAATTCCGCCTTCCCGACCTCGGCGAAGGTCTCCCCGAGGCCGAGATCGTGCAGTGGCACGTGGCCGAGGGCGACGAGGTCACGCTCAACCAGACGATCGCCGAGGTCGAGACGGCCAAGGCGATCGTCGAGATCCCCTCCCCGTACGCGGGCACCGTGCAGGGGCTGCACGCCGCAGCGGGTGACGTCGTCGCGGTGGGTTCGCCGCTGGTGTCGTTCGCGGTGGGGTCGGATGCCGAGAGCCCGGCCGCGGTGGAAACGGGTTCGCCCGCGAGCCGTCCGGCGGAGGTCGTGGCCGACACGCCGGTGTCGGGGGCGTCCGAGCGGCGTGCCGCGGACGATGTCCGCGCGACGGCACAGGGGGCCTCGGCCGCGGGCGCGAGCCGTCAGGCGGAGGTCGTGGCCGACACGCCGGTGTCGGGGGCGTCCGAGCGGCGTGTCGCGGACGATCTCAGCGCGACGGCACGCGGCGAGTCCGAGAAGGCCACCCCGAACCTCGTTGGGTACGGGGCTGCACCCTCATCGGGCAGCCGGCCGCGGCGGCGAGCGCGGGGCGGCGCCACGGCTGTCCTCGACGGTGACACCGCCGTGCGCGAGGCCGCGCCGCACGACGTGCTGCGCACCGGGCCGATCGACCTGCCCCTCGAACGCCCGCGATCCACGCCGCCCGTCCGCAAGCTCGCGAGAGACCTCGGTGTCGACCTCGTCGTCGTCGCCGCAGCCCACCCGGGTGAGACGGTGACCCGCGCGCACGTCGAGGAGTTCGCGGCACGCACCCCCACGGAAGCACAGGTGCCCGGCATGGTCACCGACACCCTTCCCTCCGCGTCGACGGTCCCCCCGGCCAGTCCTTTCGCACCCGCTCGCGCCGACCGCCCCTCGGACGCGCGCGTCACGCGCACGCCGATCCGCGGGGTGCGCAAGCACACCGCCGCCGCGATGGTGCAGAGCGCGTTCACCGCTCCGCATGCGACGACGTTCCTCACGCTCGACGTGACCGCGACGACCGAGCTGTTGGCATCCCTCAAGACCGATCGTGCCCTCGACGGACATCGCATCGGCGTGCTCGCGATCGTCGCCCAGGCGGTGTGCCTCGCCCTCGGACGGACGCCCGCGCTGAACGCGAGATGGGACGAGACCGCGGGCGAGATCATCGAGCACCACTACGTCAACCTCGGGATCGCCGCCGCGACCGAGCGTGGGCTGGTGGTGCCGGTGATCCCGGATGCCGACACCCTCGGGCTCATCGACCTCGCCGACGCGATCGCCGAGCTCGCCGCGACCGCTCGCGCGGGCCGGACGGCACCGGCCGCCATGACAGGCGGGACGTTCTCGATCACCAACGTCGGGGTCTTCGGAGTGGATGCCGGGACCCCGATCCTCAACCCCGGTGAGGCGGGCATCCTCGCGGTGGGCGCCGTGCGGCGCACCCCGTGGGAGCATCACGGCGAGATCGCCCTGCGAGACGTGCTCACACTCAGTCTCTCGTTCGACCACCGTCTGGTCGACGGAGCGGAAGCGGCGCGGTTCCTCGCCGATGTCGCCGGCGTCCTCCGCGAACCCGGCCGAGCCATGCTGTTTCCCCGCCCTCGAGGAGGAGACTTCCTGTGAGCATCGACACCCAGCAGGCGTTCACCGACGACGAGCGCGAACTCGCCGCCATGGTCCGCGAGTTCGCCGACGACGTCATCGCGCCTCGCTCCTACGAAGCCGACCGCGCGCACGAGCTCCCGCTCGATCTCGTGACCCAGATGGGCGAGATCGGACTGTTCGGTCTGCCGTTCCCGGAGGAGGTCGGCGGTCAGGGAGGTGACTACGCGAGTCTGTGCGTCGCAATCGAGGGCATCGCCCGCGTCGACCAGTCGATGGCGATCACGCTCGAAGCGGGCGTCGGCCTCGGTGCGATGCCGCTGTTCCGATACGGCACCGACGCGCAGAAGGCGGAGTATCTGCCTGACCTCGTCGCCGGTCGTGCCCTGGCGGGCTTCGGTCTCACCGAGGCCGAGGCCGGCAGCGACGCCGGGGCCACCCGGACGACGGCGCGGCTCGAGGGCGGGGAGTGGGTGATCGACGGGTCGAAGCAGTTCATCACCAACTCGGGCACCGCGATCACCCGCTTCGTCACCGTCACGGCTGTGACCGGGCGCACGGGGGAGCGGCCCGAGATCTCGACGATCATCGTCCCGAACGGCACACCCGGATTCACGGTCGGCCCCGCCTACGACAAGGTCGGTTGGAACGCCTCCGACACGCACCCGCTGACGTTCGACGGCGTGCGCGTTCCCGAGGCGAACCTCCTCGGTGAGCGCGGACAGGGCTTCAAGAACTTCCTCCGCACGCTCGACGAGGGACGCGTGGCGATCGCAGCCCTCGCCACGGGGGCAGCGGAGGGATGCCTCGAAGCCGCCGTCGACTACGCGCGCAGCCGCACGGTGTTCGGGGAACGGTTGTCCACGCGCCAGAGCATCCAGTTCCTCCTCGCGCGCATGCACGCCCGCGTCCACACGGCGCGGCTCGCCTGGGTGCACGCGGCACGCCTGTGCGACGCCGGGAAGCCGTTCTCGGTCGACGCGGCCGTCGCGAAGATGACGGCGAGCGACGCCGCGATGGCCAACGCCCGCGACGCGACGCAGGTGTTCGGTGGCAACGGCTTCATCAACGAGTACCCGGTCGCCCGGCACTACCGCGACTCGAAGATCCTCGAGATCGGCGAGGGCACGACCGAGGTGCAGCTCATGGTGATCTCGCGGGCGCTGGGGCTGAGCTGAGGGGGTCGCGGTCGCGATGCCCGCGCGCGCGGCACGATCAGCTCGCGACGCGCGGAGCCGGCGCGGGGGACGACGGTGTCGGTCTCAGCTCGCGACGCCCGCGTACGCGAGCATCTCCCAGCGGTCTCCGTCGAGGCGGAACGTCGTCGCCGAGCAGTTCGGCAGCCTCTCACCTTCGCGGGGGAAGGCGCCGTCGGTGGCGTACATGATGACCTCACGGATGAGCGCGCCGTGCGCGACAGCGATGACATCAGCTCCTTCGGGAGCGGATGCCACGGCCTCGGCGAGCGCGGCGAGCGCACGCTCCCGCACCACCGGCCAGGTCTCCGCGCCCGGCACGTCGGCGGCGTGCCACGGGCCGTACGTCTCGTAGAAGGTGGGGGCGTCCATGCCCTCGGCGTCGCCGTAGGAGCGTTCCTGGAGTCCTGGCATCCGGCGGCTCACCGTGGTGCCGAGGGCGTCGGCGAGGATGTCGGCGGTCTCTGCCGCCCGGGAGAGGTCGCTCGAGACGATGACGACGTCGCGCCCCGCGTACTCGGCGGCCAGGGTCTCGGCGAGCTCGCGGGCCTGGGCGCGTCCGGTGTCGTTCAGGGGGATGTCGGTCGAGCCCTGGATGCGGCCCCCGGAGTTCCAGTCGGTCTCACCGTGTCGCACGAGGGTCAGGATCGTCACTCCTCGAGCCTAACCGCTGGGGCGGGCGGCGAGCCGCGGACAGGTGCGGTCGAGGCGAGCCCCGCCGCGAGACCGTGGCGCGGTGCCCTGGAACGGCCCCCGGCGCGGTCGGGTGTGCGCCGGGGGCCGAGATTCGGGGATGCGCTAACGCGCGACCGCGGGGATGTTCAGCGCTTCCGCGACCACGCGGGCGAAGCCCTGCGGATCCGCGAGGTGCGCGAAGTGGTCGGCCCCTTCGATGTCGGTGATGCCGGCGTTCGGGATGACCTCGACCAGGTCGTGCGCGGACTGATACAGGAACGACGTGGTCGCCGTCCCCGCGATGAGGTGGGTCGGGTCGTCGATCTCGGCGTACGGGGTCAGGTCGTTGCCGAGGGCATCGATCTCGGCGAGCTCGCGCACCCACGTCGGGGTGAGTGGCACGCTCGCACCCCACAGCGGCGTCTCGCGGATGAAGGGGATCGCTTCGGCCGGCACGCGGACGAAGTTCACGAGCGCGTACTCGAGTGCGCCGTCGAGGTCGCCGGCATCCACCAGCTCGCGATACCCCGCCAGGCGGTCGCCCGCGACCGCGCCCTGCACGGCCAGCGGCGGCTCGTACGCGACGAGTGTCCCTCCGCCCAGGCCGTGCTCCCGCGCGTATGCGAGGGTTGCCAGCGCTCCGAACGAATGACCGAGCAGGTGCGCTCCGGGGCCGGCCACCTCCATCATCGCGGCGATGTCGGCGACCTCGTGGGCGAGCGAGTACTCCTCCGTGTCGCCCGTGCCGCCTCGGCCGCGACGGTCGTAGACGTACAGGGTCACGTGCTCGGCGAGGGCTTCGCTGGCGGGGATCCACTGCTCCTTCGTCGCGATGCTTCCGTGCGTGACGACGAGAGCGGGGCCGGCCCCTCGACGGAAGTAGGCGATGGGCGTCCCATCGGACGAGGTGGTCTCGTGGTGCTCGAGTTCGGACATGCTCTGCCTCCTTGCAGATGGGCGTCGATGCTCTCACCGGGCCCGCGGCGCCGTGCCGCGGCATCCCGTGGCGACATGGTGTAACACATTTGCGTCTGGCGCAAGAGAAATGTCTCGCTTTATTCGTATGTGTGACAAAAACCCGTTGCGCAACACGCATGAGTAATGCAACCTGGAGGGGAGTTCATGTCGAGGAGGACCGATGAGCGAGACCGTGACCCCGGTCGAGAATGCGATGCAGCCTGAGGACACTCCCGAGCTGCGTGCCCTGTACCGCGGATTCGAGGAGAACCATCTCATCCCGTTGTGGACGCAGCTCGACGACCTCATGCCGCAGACGCCGCAGCCGAAGGCCCTGCCGTGGGTGTGGCGGTGGAGAGCCCTGCGGCCGCTGGCGGAACGCGCCGGCGACCTCGTCCCGGTCGGTCGGGGCGGCGAGCGACGTGCCATCGGCCTCGCCAACCCCGGGATGGGCGGGCGCGCGTACATCTCGCCGACGTTGTGGGCCGCGATCCAACAGCTCGGTCCGCGCGAGACGGCGCCCGAGCACCGACACTCGCAGAACGCTTTCCGTTTCGTCACCTCCGGCGAGGGCGTCTGGACCGTCGTCAACGGAGACCCGGTGCGCATGAGCCGCGGCGACTTCCTGCTGACCCCGGGGTGGCACTTCCACGGCCACCACAACGAGACCGATGAGTCGATGACCTGGATCGACGGGCTCGACATCCCCTTCGCCTACCAGATGGACTCCGGCTTCTTCGAGTTCGGGTCGGAGCGGGTGACCGACGAAGCGACCCCCAACTTCTCGCGCTCCGAGCGTCTCTGGGCTCACCCGGGACTGCTGCCGCTCGCGGGCCTCCGGCGCACCGTCTCGAGTCCCATCGGTGCCTACCGCTGGGAGCACACCGACGCCGCACTCACCGACCAGCTCCTGCTGGAGGGCGAGGGGATGCCGGCTACGGTCGGCCCCGGCCACGCGGCCGTGCGCTTCGCCAACCCGACGACCGGCGGCGACGTCATGCCCACGATCCGCGCGCAGTTCCATCGCCTGCGCGAGGGCGCGTCGACGCCGGTGCGCCAAGAGGTCGGGTCGAACGTCTACCAGGTGTTCCAGGGAACCGGACGCGTGTTGCTGGGCGACACCGAGCACACCGTCGAGCACGGAGACATCTTCGTCGTGCCGAGCTGGTGCCGCTTCCGCGTGCAGGCGGAGACCCGCCTGGACCTGTTCCACTTCAGCGACACGCCCATCTTCGAGGGGCTGGGGCTGTACCGCGAGTTCGAAGAGGAGACCGACCGATGAAGCTGATGACCCTGCATTGGAAGGGGGCCACCGCCGCGGCCCGCGCGGACGGGAGTCGAGCCGTCGTGCTGGAGCCCTTCGCCGACGTCGGCGACGTGCTGCGGGCCGGCTCCGTGTCGGCCGTGGCGGGCATCGAGGGCCCGGTCGTCGATCTGGATGCCGTGGACTTCGCGCCCGTGATCCTCGCACCGAGCAAGATCGTGTGCGTGGGCCTGAACTACCGAGCCCACATCCTCGAGATGAAGCGCGAACTGCCCGAGTACCCGGTGCTCTTCGCCAAGTTCTCCGACACGCTCGCGGCGGCGGGCGAGGAGATCGCTCTGCCGGTCGAAAGTCCCGAGATCGACTGGGAGGGCGAGCTCGCCGTCGTCATCGGCTCCACCGTGCGTCGCGCTTCCGCCGAGCAGGCGGAGGACGCCATCGCCGGCTACACGATCGCGAACGACGTCTCGATGCGTGACTGGCAGTTCCGCACCCGCGAGTGGCTGCAGGGCAAGATGTGGGAGCGCTCGACGCCCCTCGGGCCCGTGCTCGCGACCCCCGAGGAGATCCCCTCGGACGCTCGAATGACCACCACGGTCGACGGTGTGCAGAAGCAGGTGGGCGACATCCACGACCTCGTTCACGGGCCCGTCGACCTCGTGCGATACGTCTCCACGATCACGACGCTGCGTCCGGGCGACGTCATCCTCACGGGTACGCCCGGCGGCGTGGGCCATGCGCGTGAACCTCGCGAGTATCTGGCATCCGGGAGCGTGGTCGAGGTGACGATCGACGGGATCGGGATCCTGCGCAATCGGTTCGTCACGGAGGAGCCGTGACGGCGGGGGAGCTGACGCCCGAACAGATCGCGCTGCGGGAACGTCAAGGTGCCGGCGCGCGATACGACGCCGAAGCCGCCCCGCATGCGCACCTCGATCTCGCCCGGCGGGGCACGGCGTACTTCGCCCGCCGTCTCATGCAGCTCGACGACGCCGACCTCGACGCACCGAGCCTGCTGCCCGGATGGTCGCGTCGGCACCTGGTCGCGCACGTTGGCTACAACGCCCGTGCTGTCGCGCGCCTGGTGGAGTGGGCTCGCACGGGCATCGAGAACCGGATGTATTCCTCCGACACGCAACGGTGGGACGAGATCGTCCTCGGAGCGACCCTGCCGACGCGAGCGCTGCGTCATCTCGTCGACCACGCCGCGGTGCACCTCGACGTCGAGTGGCGCGATCTGACCGACGAACAGTGGGATGCCGAGGTCGTCACCGCTCAAGGACGCACGGTGCCCGCGCGCGAGACGGCGTGGATGCGCGCAAAAGAGGTGTGGGTGCACGCGGTCGACCTCGACAACGGCGGATCGTTCCTGGACTTTCCACCCGAGATGATCGACGGGATCGTCGCCGACGTGCTGCGCGCCTGGACGCGCCGGAGCGAGCCCGGCGCCGTCGTGCTCCGCGCCACGGACCGAGAGGACTCGCCGGGTTCGTACGGCGAGAACGGTCCGGAGGTCGAGGGGGCGGCGGCGGATCTGGCGCGCTGGCTCGCCGGTCGCGGGGCGCGTCGCCTGCGGGTCGTGGGCGGCGGGGAATTGCCGGAGATCGCGCGCTGGTTCTGACGGGGTTGAGAGTGGCGGCTCGGCGAGGGGTCGCCATTCTCATGTGTTGAGCTCGAGGTATCCGATGCTCAGAGTGATGTCTCCCAGGATGATGACAGGCGACAGATATCCGACGAGAACGAAGGTGCCGGAGCGGCTTGCTGTGATGACGACATCCGCCAGCCAACGGACGGCCGGATGCCGCCGCGCCGCGGGATGAGGGAGCAACGCTCGCAGTTTGCCTAGCGCCAAGAGGCGAGAGCGGTGACCTGAACGGCGGAAGTCCCATCCCAGTCGCACGCCTACGACGGAGCTTCCG
The DNA here is from genome assembly GCF_048381605.1 of Microbacterium sp. S1037. Classification (NCBI taxonomy): domain Bacteria; kingdom Bacillati; phylum Actinomycetota; class Actinomycetes; order Micrococcales; family Microbacteriaceae; genus Microbacterium; species Microbacterium sp. S1037. Next base: position 825,593 of record NZ_JBLWIG010000002.1, on the reverse strand, counting down.
ATGAGCGTCGCGCCCGCGACGATCGGCCACGTCGCGCTCCACGCCGTGGCAGGTGAGGCCGCGTCGTTCAGGGGAATCGTATCCATCACGGCGCCGACGACGCCGCCGTACGCGGCGGCCGCCCCGAAAAGAGCCGCTCCGGCGGACACTTTCACCAGGTCGGTCACCCGCGCCGCCAACTCCGAGGTCTCACGGAACGGTTTGGACGGCGGCATGTATGCGGCCAAGGCCAGCATGAGGAGAAGCATGAGGCTGAGGCTTCCCATCGTCAGGATTCCCGCCGCGCGCGGTCCGCAGGCGGCGGCTGTGAGCACGATGACTGCTAGCCATGTGACGGGCAATCCTGCCGCCGGGGCCAGCAGAATGCGCGCCAATCGTCGCACCGCAGACCTCAGCGTCGCCCACCTGTCCGCGTTCGGTGATGACAACTCATGCATGTGCCGTGTCCTTCTCTCCCGTTTCATCTAGAGGGAAAGGTAGGACGTGCTCGGACGCCGGACGGATAGGCCCCTTTGAACTCCCTCACGACGGAGGGGGTTTCACCCGCCTGGCACCGCCGGCAGCTCCACCACCTCGCCGAGCGGGGTGTAGCGCGGACCGGCCAGGCGCCCGATCGGTCGGAGAAGCGCCGTGTCGATGCTGGCCGCACCCGTCGACCCGATCCGCACCACGTCGTCGCGTACGGTCCAGCTCACGACCGTACCCACGACGAACTCGCCGCCGGTCGGGCTGAACGCGGTGGTGGAGTGATAGCGGCATTCCATGCGGACCGGGGCGTCGGCGAGGCCCGGGACGCCGATCACCCGCGACTCCGCGAGCGCGAGCCCCAGGCGGTCTGCCTCGCCGACGTCCGGCGGCATCCACTCGGAACTCGCGTGCAGCGCCTCGAGGAGGGGCTCATCGGCGATATTCACGACGAACTCGCCCTGCTCCTCGATGTTGCGGATCGTGTCCTTGCGGCCGTTCGCGCGCCGATTGACGGTGAAACCGAGCATCGCGGGGTGCTGGCTCACCCAGGTGAACGAGCTGAAGGGCGCCAGGTTCACCGGGTCGCGCCCGCTCGTCACCCACGCGATCGGGCGCGGAACGACGGAGCCGACGAGCAGACGGTAGGTGTCGGCGGGGGAGAGGGCGGCGGCGTCGATGAACATCAGAGGACCTTTCCGGTAGGCCCGAGCTCGGCGGAGAACCGTGTGCGGAGCGCGTGCGCGGTGATCATCGCGAGAGCCTCTCGGATGCCGTGAGCTCGTCCGCGAGACGCTCCCGCAGCGCCTTCTTGTCGATCTTGCCGACCTTCGTCAGGGGCAGTTCCTCGACGGTGACGAGGTGGTCGGGGCGTTTGAACGCCGCCACCCCCGATGCGTCGAAGTGCGCGCGTACCGTGCCGAGATCGAGCTCGTGCCCGTCATGCAGGACCGCGAACAGGCACACCGTCTCGCCGAGGGTGTCGTGCGGCATGGCGACCGCGGCCGCGAGCCGCACCGAAGCCAGCCCGTACACGAGGTTCTCGACCTCCTCGGCGGAGATGTTCTCGCCGCCGCGGTTGATCATGTCCTTGCTGCGGCCCTCGACGACGAGATTGCCGTCGGGGCGCTGACGCACGATGTCGCCGGTGATGTAGAAGCCGTCGGGGGTGAAGGACCGGGCGTTCGCCTCGGGGGCGTCGTAGTAGCCGCGCGGCGTGTACGGCCCGCGGGTGAGCAGCACGCCGGGTTCGCCCGCGGCGACCTCGAGACCGGTCGTCTCATCGACCACGCGCAACTCGTCGAAGGACGACACGGGCCGCCCCTGTGTGCCGACGACGACCTCGATCGGATCGTTGAGGCGCGTGACGTTGATGAGCCCCTCGGCCATGCCGAAGACCTGCTGCAGCGTCCCGGGAAACCCGCGCACGACACGCTCCGCGAGCTCGTCGGCCAGGCGCGCGCCGCCGACCTGCAGCACGCGCAGGCTCCGCAGCGCGTCGAATCCCTCCACGGCGGCGTGATCCAGCCACGAGGCGACGACCGCGGGCACCGCGGCGGTGTGAGTGACCCCGTGTCGTTCGATCGCCGCGAAGGCACGTTCCGGCCGGGGGGACCCGAGAGGGACGACGGTGCCGCCGGCCAGCAGGGTGCCGAGAATCCCGGGGCACGCGAGCGGGAAGTTGTGGCCCATCGGCAGCGTCACGAGGTACACGGTGTCGCGGTCGACCGCCGAGGGAGGCGACGTGAGGACGATGTTGCACAGGTAATCGTCGTGCGTGCGGGCGATGAGCTTGGGCAGGCCCGTCGTTCCGCCTGACAGAAGGAACACCGCGACGTCCGCGGCATCCGGAGTCGGCAGCCGGCGGGTGCGGGTGGCCTCGTCGGAGGGCGCGCACAACGCGGTGAGGCTGACGGTGTCGGGCTGGGGGGTCGTGTCGCCGAGGACGATGAGATCCCGCACCGTCGGGCTCGACGCGCGGAGAGTGCGGGCAAGCGCCAGGTGGTCGAAGCCGCGGAGCGAGTCGGGGGTGACCAGAGCGACCGCTTCGGATGCCGAGACCAGGTGTCGCAGCTCGTGCTCGCGGTGGGCGGGCAGCGCCATCACCGGCACGATGCCCACCCGCAGGCACGCCAGCGTCAGGACCACGAACGTCCAGTGATTGGGCAGCTGCACCACGACCCGGTCGTCGGGGGCGAGTCCCCGATCGATCAGGCGCGCCGCGCAGGCCTCGACCCGGTCGTGCACCTCGGCGTACGTGAGCGACACCGCGTCGTCGACCAGCGCGATGCGGTCGGCGTGCACGTGCGCGGCCTCGGCGAACGCGTCACCCAGGGTGCGGCCCTGCCACAGCCCCGCGGTGCGGTAGCGTTCGACGATCTCGGCGGGCCAGGGCGTCGTCCCCTCCCGCGTCCTCATCGCAGCACCGCATCCGCACGGCCCGAGAGCACCAGGGTCATGGCACGATCTTCGTCGCAATCGGGCTCGTCGATGATCGCCGCCACGCCGTGGCGCAGGCGTGCTGCTTCGGCGATGAGCTGACGGTCGAGAGCGCTGCCCCCGGTGACCAGCACCGCGGCGGCATCGCGGTGGGAGGCGAGGGCCTCGCGCACGGCGTCGTCGGGTCGGATGCCGTCACCCGCCGCCACGGTGACGACAGGGGGCAGGTCATCGCGGTCGACCACGCGTCGATCGAGGAGCCCCGTGACGGCGGACTCCAACGGTGGCGCCCCGTGCCGGCTCTGCCACCGATCGAGCGCTCGGCGCAGGGCATCCGGATCACGTCGGGCGATCTTCGCCGCGGGGAGGGCGCGCGAGAAGAAGTGGAACCCGAACTGCCAGGGCTCGAAGGCGTGGAAGTAGGTGCCGAAGTTCTCCCACCACGACAGGCTCGGTCGGGCCGCGCCCTGGATGCGGGCCACCTGCGGCTGCCGGACCGCCTCGTAGGCGAGAAATGCGGCATCGATGTCGTCGGGGTGTGCGGCGAGCGCGTCGGCGAGGGCGATGGCGTCCTCGAGCGACATCTTCGTGCCACTGCCGACCGAGAAGTGAGCGGTGTGCACGGCGTCACCGAGCAGGGCGACGTTGCCGTGGTGCCAGCTGCGCGCGCGGATCGTACGGAAATTGCCCCACCGCGAGTTGTTGCCGATGAGGCGCGCGCCGTCGATGAGCGGGGCGAAGATCTGCTCGAGGCGCTTCTGGCTGTGCTCGTCGCTCGGCCCCGGGGGAGTGGAGAGATCGAACCCGTCGAGTCCGGCGGCGCGCCAGGTGTCCTCGTCGGTCTCGACGATGAAGGTCGACAGGCCCCCGCCGATCGGGTACGCGTGCGCGGCGAAGACCCCGGCCACGTCCTCCGGCAGGCCGTCGGCGTGCGTGTGCAAGAAGGTCAGTCCCTCGAAGGGTGCGTCGGTCGCGAACCAGATGAACTTGGCGGCGGCGGTCTCGTAGGTCACGCCCAGGGTGTCGTCGCCGATCGTGGCGCGGGTTTGGGAATTCGCGCCGTCCGCGGCGACGATCACGTCGTAATCGTCGAGCTCGTCGACGCGCCGTGGGGTGCAGAAGTGCAGGTGGGCGCCGGCGTCCGCGGCGCGCCGCTGGAGGGCCGCGAGAAGATCCTTTCGCAACACGGCGCCCATGCCGTTGCCGCCGAATGTCATGGTCTCGCCCTTCGCGCTGACGCGGATGGCGTCCCACCTCACTCCCGAGGCGTCGAGGGTCTCCCGCAGCGCCGAGTCCGCGGCATCCACTCCGCTCTGCGTGGCGTCCGAGAACACGACGCCGAAGCCGAACGCCTCGTCGGCGCGGTTGCGCTCGAACAGGTCCACCTCCGCGCGGGGGATGTTCCGCGCGGCCAGGGCGGCGAAGAGAAGGCCGCCGGGACCGCCTCCGATGATCGCGATACGCATGTCAGCCTCCTTGCTGAAGATGTCGATCCGTCACGACGCAATGAGTATGCAACACAAGTGCGTTCTCCGCCATAGCTTCGTTACATTCATCTCCGGTAACGTTCTCGCATGCGCCCCCGCTCCCTCGTCTTCACGCTCTTCGGGGACTACTTCCGCTACTGCGGCGACGGCGAGGTTCCCCTGCGCGGGCTCAGTGACGTCCTGCAGCTGTTCGACATCGAGCCGGCCACCACCCGCGTGGTCATGTCGCGCCTACGCGCCGACGGCTGGTTCGACACGCGTCGCGACGGAAGGCTCACGACCTACGTCCTGTCGCCGAAAGCGTGGCAGTTGCTCGATGAGGGGCGTGAGCGCATCTTCCGCCACGTCGCCGGCGACTGGAGCGGGGAATGGACGCTCATCGCCACACGCGCGGGTGATCGCTCGGCGCGCGATGAGATGCGCAAGAGCCTCACCTGGCTGGGCTTCGGTCAGCTGCAGCCCGCCGTCTGGATCGCCCCCGGTGACCGCGCGGCCGCGGCGAGAGAGCTGATGGAGGCCAACGGAGTGGGCTCGGACGTGTTCGTCAGCCGGACGGGCGACCTCGATCATGACCGCTCGATCGCGGCCCGCGGGTGGGACCTCGCCGCCCTCGACTCGCTTTACGGCGCTTTCGTGCACACTCACGACGTGGCCGCGTCCGAGGCGAACGATGACGACGCCCTCGTGGCGCGTGTGCGGTTGACCGACGACTACCGCCGATTCCCCTTCACCGACCCCGACCTGCCGAGCGTTCTCCTCCCCGCGGGGTGGAACGCGCCGCGCGCACACGAGGTGTTCGTACGGCGCCACGGCGAGCTGCGCGACCGCGCGACGGCCGCGATCGAACGCCTCACCGGGCTGCGTGTGCGGGGGGCGCACCGAGCGTTCCTCGAGGGCGGGGCGGTCGGTTTCACCCGCGGGACGTAGTCGTCGCGGCCGAGGCGTCAGAGCAGTCCCGGCAACCGCTCCGCGAACGCGCGCAGCACGGGCGTCGTGCCGCCGTCGACCTTGACCGCGGCGCGACGATCCGCGCGGGTCTCGCCGCGGTTGATGATGACGACGGGAAGGCGCCGTCGGCGCGCGCGCTCCACGAGGCGGATGCCCGAGTTCACCACGAGCGACGACCCCGCGATGACGAGCGCTTCGCTCGCGTGCACGAGCTGCTCGGCCTCGCGGAACTTCTCGACCGGGATGTACTCGCCGAAGAAGACGACGTCGGGCTTCAGCGTGCCGCCGCACACCGAGCAGACCGGGACGACGAAACCCTCCGCCGAGGTCGGGGCGACGTCGCCGTCGGGGCCGAGTTCGACGTTCTCGGGGGCGGTGATCCACGGGTTCTCGACCTCGATGCGCTCGGCGAGGTCGCGGCGGTCGAAGATCTGCCCGCAGTGCAGGCAGCCGATGCGGCGCATCGTGCCGTGCAGCTCGACGACCCGCCCGCTGCCCGCGCGCACGTGCAGACCGTCGACGTTCTGCGTCACGACGCCGTTCGACACCCCCGCCGCTTCGAGATCGGCCAGAGCGCGATGGCCGTCGTTGGGTTCGGCCGCGGCGAAGACCTTCCACCCCAGGTGGCTGCCCACCCAGTACCGGCGGCGGGCCTCAGCGCTGGAGAGGAACTGCTGCACCGTCATCGGAGTGCGGGTGGGAGCACCCTTTCCGCGGTAGTCGGGGATGCCCGAATCCGTCGACACGCCCGCGCCCGTGAGCACCGCGATCCGGCGACCCGCAAGCACCTCGACGGCCCGATCGATGGATGCCAGGGACTCGGCATCCTTCGTCGTGTCGGTCATGCGCACCTCCGTCGTATCGAGTCTAGGGCGGGCCGTCACCCACCGGACGCGCACCGGAACGCCGTCGATACTGGAGGGATGAGCGCTCTCCCCCCACCCGCCATGCTCGACATCACCTGCCTCCGCCGCGTGCGACCGTGGGGTGGAGAGCCGGTCGACATCGCGATGGATGCCGGAATCATCACCGCCGTCACCCCCGCGGGGTCCGCGCCGATCGGTGTCCGGGAGTTCGACGGGCGTGGCCTGCTCGCTCTGCCGGGCATCGTGAACGCCCACGCCCACGTCGACAAGTCCTGGTGGGGCCTGCCGTGGCAGTCGTACGGCGGCGAGGGCACCACGGAGGGGCGCATCCGCCACGAGCGGGCCGAACGCGAGGCCCTCGGCATCCCCTCGCTCGAACGCTCCGCGCACGTCCTGCGCGAGTTCGTGCGTCACGGCACCACGGCGATCCGCACGCACGTCGACGTCGACACCGGCGTCGGGCTGCGCGGGATCGAGTCGGTCGAAGAAGCCGCCGCAGCCTACGAGGGTGCGCTCGACGTGCGGATCGTCGCGTTTCCGCAAGACGGCGTCCTTCGTCGCCCCGGTGTGCTCGACTCGCTGCGGGATGCCGCGACCCGGCCGAGCGTCGACGCGATCGGCGGGCTCGACCCGGCGACCATCGACCGCGACCCGGTCGGACAGATCGACGCGATCACCGCGCTCGCCGCCGACACCGGGGTCGGTGTCGACATCCACCTGCACGACCCCGCCGAGCTCGGTGCGTTCCAGATCGAGCTGCTCGTCGACCGTGCGTCACGGCTCGGCCTGCGTGATCGCGTGAACATCGCGCATGGCTTCGCGGTCGCCCAGCTGGCCCCCTCGCACCGTCGCGACCTGTTGGCCGCGATGGCGGAGGTCGGGGTCACGATGACGACGGTCGCACCCCTGCGGCTCCCGCAGCTGCCCCTCGCCGAGCTCGACGCCGCCGGCGTGCGCTTCGCGTTCGGCACCGACGGCATCCGCGACCTCTGGAGCCCCTACGGCACGGGCGACACGCTCGGCATCGCGTGGCAGTACGCGCGGGCCGCGGGACTCGTCCGCGACGAGGATCTGCTCCGCGTCGTGCGGCTCGCGACGACCGCCGGCGCCTGGGCCGTCGGCCGTGACCAGCACGACCTCGTCGAGGGAGCGCGCGCCGACGTCGTGCTGGTGGATGCCGAGAACCCGATGGACGCGCTCGTCCGCGTGCCCGAACGCGCCCTGGTCGTCGGCGGCGGGCGGGTGCTGCACGTGGCGTAGCCCCCTTGCCCTTCCCGTTGAGTGTCCAGGACACGCCGTGAAGCGCACGGGCGTCACGGCGTGTTGTGGACACTCGACAGTGAGGCGGACCCGAGGCCGCGGGCGCGCGGGGGCTGGCACGATGGACGGATGCCCGTCATCCCACTCGACTCCGCCGACGACCCGCGCCTCGCCGACTACCGCGATCTCACGGACGTGTCGCTCCGGCGGGTGACCGAGCCCGCGGGCGGGCTGTACATCGCGGAGTCGTCGAAAGTCCTCGACCGCGCGCTCCGTGCCGGGCACCGTCCGCGGTCGGTCCTGGTACAGGAGAAGTTCCTCGCCGATGCCCTCGCGCTGGCGGGGGAGGATGCCGAGATCTACGTCGTCCCGGCCGAGGTCGCCGAGCAGGTCACGGGGTACACCGTGCACCGCGGGCTGCTGGCATCCATGCATCGCCCGGCGTTGGCATCCGTCGAAGAGGTCGTCAAGGACGCGCGGCTGGTCGTGGTGCTCGAAGACATCGTCGATCACACCAATATCGGGGCGGCGTTCCGTTCCGCTGCGGCCCTCGGGGCGGACGCCGTGCTCGTCACGCCGCGCTGTGCGGATCCGCTCTACCGGCGGAGCGTGCGCGTGAGCATGGGCACGGTGTTCCAGGTGCCGTGGACGCGGCTCCCCGAGTGGTCGGAGGCCAAACCGCTGCTGCATGCGGCAGGTTTGCACCTCGCCGCCCTCGCCCTCTCGGACGACGCCGTCACGCTCGACGCCTTCTCCGCCGCGGGCCACGAGCGCGTCGCCCTGCTGATGGGCGCCGAGGGCGACGGGCTGAGCCGCGGTGCGCTCGCCGCCGCCGACACGGTCGTGACGATCCCGATGGCCGGGGGAGTGGACTCTCTCAATGTCGCCGCGGCGAGCGCCGTCGCACTGTGGGAGCTGGGGCGCGGGCGGCGCTGACTTCACTCTTCGACGCGCGCTCCCGTGGCGCCAGCGGGTGGGCGCGGGCGAGGCTCTCGCTCTGGCGGAGGCGAAGGTTCGCAGCGGCATCCGTGCTCTCCGCGAGGCGTCCCACGTTCGAGGCACGGAAGTCCGTCGCCGCGGGACGTCGTGCTATCGCGGAGCGAAACGAGCGGGAGGCTGCTCGTGGCCGGGGCCTGGTCGGTCTTCGTCGACCGTCGGGGGCGGGCCGATGATCGTGCGCTCGCGGTACCAGCGTTCCGACTCCGCGGCGACGCGCACGCGCGAATCGGGGTCGTTCTCCAGTGCGGCGATCACGTCGTCGGGCAGATCGTGCTCCCCGGCCAGGAACCACCGGTCGACGACCGACCCGTCGCGCACCACGCGACGAGCCCGCTCGTCGTCGCGGGGGAGTCCCTCGGGCGGGGTGTCGGCGCGGTCGACCCCGACGTGCAGATTCGCGGGGGCCAGAATCTTGCCCGGTCGATAGTCGGGCTGAAGATACAGACTGATGACGACGCCACCGCCGTGCCATTCCAGGGGATGGGCGGCCATCCAGTCACCCTCGGTCCACCGCACGTCGTCCAGCGGCCACCCCGACCAGTCGTCGCCTTCGGTGTGAAACGCCCACCGGTCCGTTCGGGAGGTGAGGAAGGATGCCACGGCCTGCGCCCGTACGCGCACCTCGTCCTCCTCGCCCTCGAAGAACACCGAGAGATTCGGCGCCCAAGCGGACGACAGGAGGTCCCAGCCGCCAGCAGCGAAGCGACCGCTCTCCACGTCGGGCGTCCACCCCGCGTCAGCCAGCCCCGTCGCGAGCGACTCGGCATCGCGCAGGAGGGTGTCGGCGTCGGCGGCGGCGAGCAGGGCGAGAACGGCTTCGGGTAGCTCGACGGTGGGGCGTCCCTCGGCGTCACTCATTGCGCCTGCGCCTGCGCTTGCGCCTCGCCGAGCGCGGTCGCCACGTCGCGGAACAGCTCGAGGACGTCGACATCTTCGCCCGCCTCCATCCGCTTGGAGATCATGGTCATCGGGAAGGCGAGGTCGTCTGGTCCGCCGAACCGAAGCGCAGGATCGCTCCCCAGCTCGTCGTCGACCTGCACCCACTCGGCGCCGGTCACGCGGGCGAGGACGTCGCCGAAGACGATCCCCAGCGACTGCAGCTTCCACGTCTCATCGGGACGGACCTCGGCGACGAGAGCTGCGATCACCGAGAGCGCGGTGCGGTTGTCACTCCGGTCCAGCGGGGCGTCGGCGCTCACCGACGTCCACACCCACTCTCGGCGCGCGTCCATCTCGGCGGCGAGGTCGGCCGACAGGGGAACCGAGATCGGCCCCTCGGTCTGTGCCGTCGGTGGGACGGAGGATGCGACGGACGGGGAGACCGGCGGCGGGGGCTGGCTCTCGGACCGCGCACCGCGGAAGAACCCGCGTAAGCCCTTCGTCGCCACGGCTGTCAGACCTGCGTTCCGCGTGAGGCCGCGGCATCCGGACCCGGGGCGAGGGTCACCACGGGGAGCGGCTCGGGGCGCTTCGCGAGCACGTGATCACCCGACGACTGATGGCGGAGCCGGCGCAGAACCCACGGCACGAGGTACGACCGTGCCCACACGAGATCCTTCTCGCGGGCGGCCCTCCAGGTCGTCGCCGCGAGCGCTTCGGGCTGCATCGGCTGGAGGTCGTTGGGGACGTTCAGCGCCCGCAGCACCATGCGCGCGACCTCGTGGTGGCCGAGGGGGTTGTAGTGCAGGCGATCGTCGTCGAAGAAGCGCATGTCCTGCACCTCTTTCAGCCCCCACTGGTCGGCGACGACGCAATCGTGCGCATCGGCGATCGCGCGGATGTTCTCGTTGTATATCGCGACCTTGCCCCGGATGCCGCGGAACACGGGCGTGAACTCCGTGTCGATGCCCGTGAACACGACGACCGTGGCGTTGTCGCGGCGCAGGCGGATGACGGCGTCCTCGAACTGCTGGGCCACGGCATCCGGATCGGTTCCGGGGCGGATGACGTCGTTTCCGCCCGCGGAGAAGGTGATGAGGTCGGGCTTGAGCGCCAGGGCCGGCTCGATCTGGTCGGCGACGATCTGCCCGATGAGCTTGCCGCGGACGGCGAGGTTGGCGTACGCGAAGTCGTCGACCTGGGCCGCCAGGACCTCGGCGACGCGGTCGGCCCACCCGCGGTGTCCGCCGTCGGGAAGGGGATCGCCGATGCCCTCGGTGAACGAGTCGCCCAGCGCCACGTAGCGGCGCCATGGGTGTGGACCGGCGTTGTCGGGCGAGGGCGAGGTACGGGGCGAGTGCGGATCGAGTGTCATCGAAACCTCCGACCCCCAGGCTAACCCCGGCCTCCGACACGGCAAGGGGCGCGGCCGGCGGGCGCGGCGCGGCGGGTACGCTCGGCTGCCCACCCATAAACGCGATCCACGCGTGGAAACACGTTCTCCCCGCGTTTATGTGAGCGAATCGCGTTTATGGCCGGTGCGCGGGCCGATCCGTCCACACCTCGGCGCACGCCCGGTCGGCGGTGACCTATCGTTGATGTTCGCGCTCGCGAGGGATGGAGGTTCGATGCTGGAAGACGAAGCCCGCACCCAGAACCTGGAACACCCTCCGACGCCCGCCGACGGCGGCGCGCCCCTGAAGATCGCGAGCCCCGGCCCCATCGCGAGCCCTGGCCCGGTTGCGAGCCCTGGCCCGGTTGCGAGCCCTGGCCCGGTGGCCAGCCCTGGCCCGGTCGCGAGCCCAGGCCTGGTGGCGAGTCCCGGTCCGGTCGCGAGTCCCGGCCCCATCGCAAGCCCTGGCCCGTCGGCGAGCCCGGGCCCCGCTCCCGTGTCTCCCGCTGCCGCGCGCATCGAGCCCGCGGCATCCGCTCCCGTCGATCCCGCGCACGCCACCGCGCCCGTTGCCGACCACCCGATGCCGGGCGACGCCCCGGCTCCGCTCGACAGCACCGAGCCGCACTTCGGGTCGTTCGCGGCCGAGCACCTCTCGCCCTCGTTCCCGCAGCGTGCGCCCTGGGGAACCGCGCAGCGTCTGCGCGCGTGGCAGGCCGAGGCACTGGATCAGTACTTCGGCTCCGACGGACCCGACGGTGTGGGCAAGGGCCCCCGCGACTTCCTCGCCGCGGCCACCCCGGGCGCCGGTAAGACCACGTTCGCCCTGCGCCTCGCGTCCGAGCTCATGCGTCGGCGCGTCGTCGACCGAATCGTCGTGGTCGCCCCCACCGAGCACCTCAAGTCTCAGTGGGCCGAGGCGGCCGCGCGGGTCGGCATCCGTCTCGATCCGTTCTTCTCGAACCGCCACGCCACGCCCTCGCGGCAGTACCACGGCGTCGCGGTCACCTACGCCCAGGTCGCGGTCAAGGCCGAGGTGCACCAGCGTCTGACGATGGATGCCAGAACCCTCGTCATCCTCGACGAGGTGCACCACGGCGGCGACGCCCTCAGCTGGGGCGACGCTCTGCGCGAGGCCTACAGTCGAGCGACCCGCCGGCTGCTGCTGTCGGGAACGCCGTTCCGCAGCGACACCGCGCCCATCCCGTTCGTCGAATACCACCCCAACTCCAAGGGGATCCGCCTTTCCCGCACCGACTACGCCTACGGCTACAAACGTGCCCTCGAGGACGGCGTCGTCCGGCCGGTCTTCTTCCTCGTCTACGCCGGGCAGATGCGCTGGCGCACCAAGGCCGGTGAAGAGATGGAGGCCCAGCTCGGCCAGGACAACACCAAAGACATCACGTCCCAGGCCTGGCGCACGGCGCTCGACCCGAACGGCGACTGGATCCCCGCGGTCCTCCGCTCGGCCGACCGGCGCCTCACCGAGGTCCGCGAGACGGTTCCGGATGCCGGTGGCCTGGTCATCGCGACCGACCAGACCGCCGCGCGCGCCTACGCCGCCATCCTCGAAGACATCGGGGGAGAGAAGGTCACCGTCGTCCTCTCCGACGAGGCCGAGGCCTCGAGCCGCATCGAGGAGTTCTCCAAGGGCACGAGCCGCTGGATGGTCGCCGTCCGCATGGTGTCGGAGGGCGTCGACGTCCCGCGTCTCGCCGTCGGCGTCTACGCCACGAGTGCCTCGACGCCGCTGTTCTTCGCGCAGGCCATCGGCCGTTTCGTCCGCGCGCGGCGTCGCGGTGAGACCGCGAGCGTGTTCCTGCCGAACGTGCCCCAGCTGCTCGCCCTCGCCGGCGAGATGGAGGCCCAGCGCGAGCACGCCCTCGACCGCGACAGCGACGCGGACGACCAGTGGAACGCCGAAGAAGACATGATGGATGCCGCCGAGCGCGAGGACAAAGCCTCCGACGCGCTCGAGCAGGAGTTCGAGTATCAGGCGCTGGGTTCGCTCGCGCACTTCGACCGCGTGATGTTCGACGGGCAGGAGTTCGGCCAGCTCGCGGTTCCTGGAACCATCGAGGAGGAGGAGTTCCTCGGCATCCCGGGCCTTCTCGAGCCCGAGCAGGTGCACGAGGTGCTCATGTCGCGCGCCACGCGGCAGTCGCGGCACCGCTCCACGCGCGAGGCGAACGAGAAGGAGAACGGCGTCGAACCGCCCTCCGTCGACGAAGGCGGGCTGCCCGCGCCGCTGCACCGCACGCTCAAAGAGCAGCGCCAGCTGCTCAACACGATGGTCGGTCTCTACGCACGGCAGAGCGGGGAGCCGCACGGCCTCGTCCACGCCGAGCTCCGGCGCCTCTGCGGGGGGCCTGCCGTATCGCACGCGACCGTCGCGCAGCTGCAGGCGCGCATCGACCTGCTGCGCAAGCGCGTGCACTCCTGACTCTCGACTCGACGAGCTACTGCGTCGTCCCCCAGGGCGCCGGCTGACGGCGGGGTGGCGCGCCGGTGCGTGGTCCATCTGCATGACCGGCGGGGCGGAAGGTACTCGTGCGCCCTCGGGGACCCTGCACGAGTCGATCGGTCATGCAGGTGTGCTGCGCCGTGACTTCGCGCGCCCGAAATGCTGGTACCGGCGCCCCGGCACCCGCGTCATCCCGGCCTTCGGAAGCCCGAAATGCTGTCAGTCTGGGCGACGCGCCCGAGCGTGCGAGTTCGCCTCACTACGGTGGGGACGACCCGAAGGAGCCCCGTGACGACCGCCGCCACACCCACCGCCCGCGACCGCCGCCGCTGGGCGCGTTACCTCGTCGACGAACGTGCCGAGGCGCGCGTCTATCGCGAACTCGCGTCCCGTCGCACCGGCGAGGAACGCGACATCCTGCTCGCCCTCGCGGAAGCCGAAGGACGCCACGAGCAGCACTGGATCGACCTGCTCGGCGAGAAGCCGCAGCGTCTGCCGCAGCCCGGCCTCGGAACCCGCCTGCTCGCCTGGATGGCCCGCCGCTTCGGTTCGATCTTCGTCCTCGCCCTGGCGCAGAACGCCGAGGCCCGCTCGCCCTACGCCGACGAGCCGTACGCGACCGCGGCGATGGCCGCCGACGAGCGCGTGCACCACGAGGTGGTCCGCGGTCTCGCCGCGCGGGGGCGTCGGCGTCTGTCGGGGACCTTCCGCGCCGCCGTCTTCGGTGCGAACGACGGGCTCGTTTCGAACCTCGCCCTGGTGATGGGCGTGGGTGCAACCGGCGTCGCGCCGAGCTTCGTGCTGTTCAGCGGCGTCGCCGGGCTCCTCGCGGGGGCCCTCTCGATGGGCGCCGGCGAGTTCGTGTCGGTGCGCTCGCAGCGCGAGCTGCTCGAAGCGACCGAGGAGAGCGACTTCGCCGACTCGGCTCTGCCCCACCTGGATCTGGATGCCAACGAGCTCGCGCTCGTGTACCGCACCCGCGGCATGGAACCCGACGACGCCCTCGCGAAGGCGCGCGAGGTCGTCACGGCCGCGCAGGCCGGAACGGCCCCCGCCGCGGCCGCTCCGGGGGAGTCGTCGCACGAGGTCGTCGGCAGCGCGTGGGGCGCGGCGCTCTCGAGCTTCCTGTTCTTCGCCTCCGGCGCCATCATCCCGGTGCTGCCGTGGATCTTCGGCCTGTCCGGCCTCGTCGCGGTCGTCGTCGCGCTCGCCCTCGTCGGCGTGGCTCTGATGGGCACCGGTGCGATGGTCGGCCTGCTCTCGGGTGCGTCGCCTCTCAAGCGCGGCCTGCGTCAGCTCGCGATCGGCTTCGGCGCCGCCGCGGTGACGTACGTTCTCGGGTTGCTGTTCGGGGTGTCGGCGGCCTGAGGCCGCGGCGCGCCCCGGCTGTGGCGCGGCCCGCGGCTCTCCCTGAGCGCGCTGGCGGTGTCCGCCGTTCGTGCGCCATCGCGTTTATGCGTGGTCGACGGCGCTGCGCCCGGCGGCATCCCCGGCACAGCGGACGCGCCCCGCCCCGCGCCCCAGACACGCCGCACGCCGCCTCGCGGCGCACCGCGGGAGCGTCGGCGGCGGGCTATCCGCGGCTGGCGGCGACGCGCGCGGCCTCGCGCACCGCGGTGACGTTCTTCCGCCCGGCCCGCGAGCCCGCGAGCTTCGCCGCGATGTGTTCGCGGACCGTCACCGGCTCGTACAGCGCCGGTGCCTCGCGCGTCACGAAGTGCGGGAGCGGAGCGATGACCGCGTCGGCGTTGCCGTCGTGGAAGAACGCCGCCGAGCGTCGGCGCTCGATCGTGCCGTCGATCACCGGGGGCTTCACCCGGTGCAGCGTCGACATCCACTTGTCGTTCGTCAGCCGAGCCGCGACGTCGCCGAGATTGACCAGCAGGGCACCGTCGGCCGGCGATACGTCGTTCCACGATCCGTCCTGCCCGAGCACCTGGAGCCCGGCGACCTGGTCGGCCCAGAGCACCGTCACGAGGCCGAAGTCGGTGTGTTCGCCCATGCCCGTCAGCTCCGCACCCAGCTCGATCGAACCGGGCGGGAGGGCGTAGTTGTTCATCCGCAGCACGTCGATCGAGTGGTCGGTGAGCGTGTCGAAGAAGTCCTCGCGCACCCGGAGCGCCGCGGCGAGGATCCGCGTGAGGGTGTGGGCGACTCTGCGCGCCTCGTCGAAGTACGTCTTGACCGCGCCGCGGAAGGACGGCACGGCATCCGGCCACGTGTTCTCGGCGTAGTCCTCGACCGTGGTGCTCGTGCCGGGGTAGTCGCGCCACGAGGCTCCCACGTTGAACGCCTCGAAGAAGTCGTTCATCCGCGTCACCGGGTCGACGCCGAGGCTGTAGCTCAACGACTCGCTCTTGGGCGGGCTGTAGCCGCGGTTCTCGGCCGCCGGTCGCACGTAGGCCTTCTTGGCATCCAACGGCAGCGCGAAGAACTCGTCGAGCGCTCCCGTCAGGCCCGAGACGACGGAGTCCGGGATGCCGTGACCCACCACCTGCATGAAGCCCACGGTGCGTGCCGCATGGTCCATCGCCGCCACCACGGCGGCTCGGGCGTCAACCGACCCGTCGCCGACCCAGGCGGAGATGTCGATGAGGGGAACCGCGAATGGAGGCATGCTCCGACGCTAGGGCGGGTGTGTCACGCGGGTGTTACTGAGGTGTCACGGTTGGGCGGGGCTTGCGTGCCGGAGCACGTCGAAGAACGCCGGCGGCGTGGGCCCGACCCGATCCCCGGAGAAACGAAGAAGGCCCCGGACGAATCCGGGGCCTTCTTCGTTTTGTGCGCGAGGGGGGACTTGAACCCCCACGCCCTAATACGGGCACTAGCACCTCAAGCTAGCGCGTCTACCTATTCCGCCACCCGCGCATCTGGGTGTGTGTTGCTTGCGCAACGAGGAACGACATTACCACGACCGGAGCCCCGTCTCGAACCGAGCGTGCACCCCGGGCGCGGCTCGGCGGCCGCGAGGCCTGCGAGGGCCCGCCGTACGCCGACACAGGACGGTTCGCAGGTCCGCGCCCGGGTACCGTAGTGCGCATGCCCGAGCTCGAGAACGACGTGCCCGAGGTCGCCCGTGTGGCGTCCGACCTCATCCGGTTCGACACCTCGAACTACGGGGGTGGACGCTCGAACGGCGAACGCGAGGCGGCCGAATACGTCGGCGCATACCTCGAGGGACTCGGCCTCGCGACCGAGTACTACGAGCCGATCGCCCGCCGCACGAACGTCTGCGCGCGCGTGCCCGGCCGCAACTCCGACAAGCCGGCGCTGATCCTGCACGGACACCTCGACGTGGTGCCCGCCGTCGCCGAGGACTGGAGCGTCGATCCGTTCGCGGGAGAGATCCGCGACGGCATCCTGTGGGGCCGCGGAGCGGTCGACATGAAGGACATGGATGCCATGATCCTCACCGCCGTCGCCGATGTGCTGCGCGCGGGGGAGCAGCCTGAGCGCGACATCATCGTGACCTTCTTCGCCGACGAGGAGAACGGCGGCGTCGAGGGCTCCGCCCTGGTCGTGAAGGATCGGGCGCACTGGTTCCGGGGTGCCACCGAGGCGATCAGCGAGGTCGGCGGTTACTCGATCGCGGTCGGCGACCGTCGCGCGTACCTCCTGCAGGTGGGGGAGAAGGCCCTCATCTGGATCAAGCTCATCGCCCGTGGCCGCGCGGGGCACGGCAGTGGCCTGCATCCCGACAACGCCGTCACCCGGCTGGCGGAGGCGGTGGCGGCCCTGGGCCGCACCGAGTGGCCCATCCGGCTCACCGACACCACGGCGGCGCTGCTGAACGGCCTCGCCGACATCACGGGCGACGACACGGGCGACCCCGACGCGCTCGCACTGCGCACCGGCGCGGCATCCAGCTTCATCCGTTCGACGCTTCGGACCACGACCAACCCCACGGGCCTGACCGCGGGCTACAAGCACAACGTGATCCCCGACCGGGCCGAGGCCCTCATCGATGTGCGCGTCCTCCCCGGCACCGAGGAGGCGGCCCTCGCCGACATCCGTCGGATCGTCGGGCCCGACATCGAGATCGAGGTCGTGCACACCGACATCGGTCTCGAGGTGCCGTTCTCGGGTGACCTCGTCGACGCGATGGTCGCGCAGCTCGGCCGTCATGACCCCGGCGTGCCGGTCGTGCCGTACCTCATGGGTGGCGGCACCGACAACAAGGCCCTCGCCGGCCTCGGAATCTCCGGTTACGGGTTCGCGCCGTTGCGACTCCCCGCCGATCTCGACTTCACCGGGATGTTCCACGGTGTCGATGAGCGTGTCCCCGTCGACGCGCTCGAGTTCGGTCGACGAGTCCTCGCCGACCTCATCCGAACGTACTGAAGGACCGCATGCATATTCTCGAGGTCATCATCCTGGGGCTCGTTCAGGGCCTCACCGAGTTCCTCCCCATCTCCTCCAGCGCCCACCTGCGCATCGTGGGCGAGTTCCTCCCGTCGCAGACCGACCCCGGCGCGACGTTCACCGCCATCACCCAGATCGGCACCGAGCTCGCGGTGCTCCTGTACTTCCGCAAGAAGATTGCCCGCGTGCTCTCGCGCTGGTTCCTGTCCCTCACGGGCCGTGTCCCGCGCAACGACCCCGACGCGCGCATGGGCTGGTACATCATCATCGGCACCGTCCCGATCGGTGTGCTCGGCTTCCTCCTGCAGAGCCTCATCCGCGACAACTTCCGCAGCCTCTGGATCACCGCGATCGTCCTGATCGTCTTCGGCATCCTGCTGGGCCTCGCCGATCACTACGGCAAGCGTCGTCGCGACCTCGACGACCTCACGGTCGGTCACGGCTTCGCCTTCGGTTTCGCGCAGGCTCTGGCCCTGGTTCCGGGCGTTTCGCGCTCGGGCGCGACCACGACGCTCGGCCGTGCACTCGGCTACAAGCGCACGGCTGCCGCCGAGTACTCGTTCCTGCTCGCCGTGCCGGCGGTGTTCGCGAGCGGACTGTACGAGCTCTACAAGAGCTTCGACGAGGGCACCGGTCCCTACAACCTCGGCGAGACCGCCATCGCGACCGTGATCGCGTTCGTGGTCGGCTACCTGGTCATCGCGTTCCTCATGCAGTACCTCAAGCGCGGCAGCTTCCTGCCGTTCGTGATCTACCGCGTGGCGCTCGGCATCCTGATCATCATCCTGCTGCTGACCGGCGTCATCCCCGCGGTGTCGACGGTCATCACCAGCTGATCCCGGATGCCACGACGGCGCCGTCCCCTCGGGGCGGCGCCGTCGTCGCGTCCGGGGGAGCCCCCTCGGCGTCCGAGGTCTCGAGCCCGCAGAAGGGACCCGGCCCCGTGCGGCGGAGCTCAGCGGCGCGGCGGGTCGTCGCGACCGGGCTTGCTCGGCCCGTCGCCTCCGCGGCGCAGGTAACGCTCGAACTCCTGGGCGATCGCGTCGCCGGAAGCCTCGGGGGAGTCCCACGTGTCGCGGGTCTGCTCGAGCTGGCGGATGTACTCGCTCATCTCTTCGTCGTCCGCCGCGGCCGCGTCGATCGACGCCTCCCACGCGACGGCCTCGGCGGCGAGATCACCGCGCGGGACCTCGATGCCGGTGATCGACTGCAGGCGGTCGAGAAGCGCCAGGGTCGCCTTCGGCGACGGGGTGTGACCCGCGACGTAGTGCGGCACGCTCGCCCACAGGCTGGCGGTCGGGATGCCGACCCCCTCGGCCGCGTGACCGATCGCGCTGAGAATGCCCACCGGACCCTCGTACAGGCTCCGTTCGAGGTCGAGTGCCTGTCGGACGCCCTCGTTGTCGCTTCCCGCGAAGACCGAGATCGGGCGCGTGTGCGGCACGTCCGACATCATCGAGCCGAGCGCGACGAACCCCGTCACGTCCTCGCGGAGGGCGACGTCGATGAACTCGGCGGCGAAAGCCTGCCACGCGCGCGCGGGTTCGACCCCGACGAGCAGCCAGATCTCCGCGTCGTCCGATCGGTGCGCCGGGCGCAGCAGACGCGCCTCGGGCCACGTGAGCGTGCGGTGGCCCTCGGCATCCAGGCCGATCTGCGGACGCGTGTACTGATAATCGAAGTAGAGCTCGGGGTCGACCGTGTGCACCACTTCGTACTCGGTGTCGGCGCGCAGAAGACTCGCGGCGGCGGACGCCGCCTCTCCCGCGTCGTTCCATCCGTCGAAAGCGGCGACGATGATCCGGCGACCCAGTGCGTCCACGCGACCTCCTCTGCCCCGGGAAGGGCTGGGTTCCAGGATAGGCGCATGCGCTCGCGGCGAGCGGTCCGGCGGGGCGCGCTCGATACGATGGAACGATGACCTCTTCCGCGCCCGCCGCCGTCCTCTGGGACATGGACGGCACTCTTGTCGACACGGAACCGTTCTGGATGGCCGCCGAGACGCCCCTGGTCGAGCGCTTCGGGGGAACGTGGTCGCACGAGCAGGCGCTCGGCATGGTCGGCCTCGCCCTCGAGGATTCGGCCCGCCTGCTGCAGAACGCGGGCGTGCCCTGGGGTGTCGACGAGATCATCGCGTACCTCACGGACGAGGTGCTGCGTCAGCTCTCCGTGGTCGGCGTGCCGTTCCGTCCGGGGGCGCGGGAACTTCTCGCCGACCTCCGGGCGAACGGGGTGAAGACAGCGCTCGTGACCATGTCGATGCGGCGGATGGCCCTGTCGGTGACCGAACTGATCGACTTCCCGGCCTTCGACGTCGTCGTCGCCGGTGACGACGTCGAGCGCCCGAAGCCCTATCCCGACCCCTACCTCCAGGCGTGCGCAGCGCTCGGCGTCGACGTCGCCGACGCCGTGGCGATCGAGGACTCGCCCAACGGGCTGCGCTCTGCCCTCGCCAGCGGCGCCGTCTCGCTCGGCGTGCCCCTCATGGTTCCGCTCGACGGTCTCGGCGCCGACGCGCTCTGGCCGACCCTCGATGGCCGCACCACCGCCGACCTCCGCGCGCTCCACGCCTCGCGGCGCGAGACGCCCGCCTTCCCCACCGCTTCGACCACCACCCCGCAGGAGACCCGATGAGTGAGACCCCGCACCTGAGCGGCCCGTTCCGGGCCGGCGATCGCGTGCAGCTGACCGGCCCCAAGGGGCGCCTGCACACGATCACCCTGCGCGAGGACGGTGAGCTGCACACGCACAATGGCGTGCTGAAGCACTCGCTGCTCGTCGGCGAGCCCGACGGAAGCGTCGTCACGAACAGCGCGGGGCACGAATACCTCGCGTTGCGTCCGCTCCTGCGCGACTTCGTCATGTCGATGCCCCGCGGGGCGGCGATCGTGTACCCGAAGGACGCGGCGCAGATCCTCTCGGCGGCCGATATCTTCCCCGGCGCGACCGTCGTCGAGGCCGGTGTCGGCTCCGGTGCGCTGTCGCTCTGGCTGCTCCGCGCGATCGGTCCCGCGGGACGCCTCGTGTCGTTCGAGCGTCGTGAGGAGTTCGCCGACGTCGCCCGTGCGAACGTCGAGACCTTCCTCGGTGGCCCTCCCTCGACCTGGGATGTCGTCGTGGGCGACCTCGTCGAGAGCCTTCCCACCGCCGTCGAGCCGGGCTCGGTCGATCGGGTCGTGCTCGACATGCTCGCGCCGTGGGAGTGCATCGACGTCGCCGCCGACGCCCTCACGCCCGGCGGAGTGGTGCTCTGCTACGTCGCGACCGCCACGCAGCTCAGTCGCGTCGCCGAGTACATCCGCGCGACGGGTCTGTTCACCGATCCGGATGCTTCCGAGACCATGGTCCGCGGGTGGCACGTCGAGGGTCTCGCCGTCCGCCCCGACCACCGGATGATCGCGCACACGGGCTTCCTCCTCACCGCGCGTCGGCTCGCGCCGGGCGCCGTGCCGCCCGAGGTCAAACGGCGCGCGTCGAAGTCGAGCTACGGCGACGAAGACGTGGAGCTGTGGACGCCGGGGGCTGTCGGCGATCGCGAGATCACCGACAAGAACCTCCGCAAGCGCGTGCGCGAGGCGCAGAAGGCGGCCGACGGGGTGCGTCGGCGCCATGACCTCCCAGCGCCCTCGGCGGATTCATCGGACGCGACGCCCTAAACTGTTCCGGTGCGTAGACTCCCCGCCTTCGTCGCCGTGACCGCCCTCGCCGGATTCGGTCTCGTCGGATGCTCCGCCTCCGCCGGCGCCTCGTGCCCGACCCCGACCGCCGACCCCGCGTTGTCGGCGGCGATCTCGGCGACGGGCGACGTGGGCACCGCGCCGACGGTGAACCTGCGCAGCCCCTACCTCCCCACGCAGACGGCGGTCGACACGCTCGTTCAGGGCGACGGTGAGAAGCTGACCGAGGATGGCCAGCAGGCCTTCCTCGATGTGACCGTGGTCAACGCCGCGACGGGCGAGACGGCGATCGCGACTCCCTACGCCGCTGACTTCTCTCGGCCGCTCACCCTGCTCGAGCTCGAGAAGAACATTCCGGGCGTGGGCGAACTCCTGCACTGTGCGGCCGAGGGTTCGCGGGTGGCCGTCGCGCTTCCGAGCGACACGCTCCCCGCCGAGCAGGCCCAGGGTCTCGGCCTGACGGCGGGCGCTCCGGCGGTGTTCGTCTTCGATGTGCGCAAGGTCTTCCTGCCCGCCGCCGACGGCGTCGAGCAGTTCAACGCCGGAACCGGCATGCCCTCGGTCGTGCGCGCCCCCAGCGGCCAGCCCGGCGTCTCGTTCCCGCAGAACGATGCGCCGACCGACGTGCGCACCGAGACGCTCAAGAAGGGCGACGGCGAGGTGCTGACGGCGGACTCGAACGTCATGATCCACGTCCTCGGTGTCGCCTGGGGTGCCAAGACCACCTTCTTCTCGACCTGGGAGAACGGTGCTCCCGGCCAGGCGACCGCATCCCAGCTGCCGCCCTCCCTGGCCTCGGTGCTCGAGGGGCAGACGGTGGGATCGCAGGTCCTCGTCGTCGTTCCCGCCGACCAGACCTCGGCCGACCAGCAGGCGCTGCGCGCGCCCGCCGACAAGGCCCTCGTCTACGTCGTCGACATCCTGGGCACGGTCGGCTGACCCGGCCCGAGGCGGTTCGTCCGCGCGGCCCGGTTCGCCGTCGCGCCATCGCGTCGCTTGATCGCGCTGCGGGGAGGGACCGTCGTCCCCTCCGCGCCTAGGATGGGCGAGTGCCCGCCACCAGCTCCAGAAGCGCTCCCGAGGAGCGACTGGTCAACCTCGTCGTCGCCCTCATGGCGACCGAGCAGGGGCTGACGAAAGAGACGATCCTCTCCTCCGTGGCCGGGTACCGCGAGCAGCTCGAAGCCGGAGCGTCGAAAGATGCGCTCGAGAAGATGTTCGAGCGCGACAAGGAGAACCTGCGCGGTCTCGGCATCCCGATCGAGACGATCGGCGAGCGAGCCGATCCCGACGACCTGCGTGAAGCGCGGTACCGCGTTCCGACGGCGGAGTACGCCCTCCCCGACGACATCTCGTTCAGCCCGGCCGAGATCGCTCTGCTCAACATCGCCGGCGACGTCTGGGGCAGCGAGTCGCTCTCGGCCGACGCGCGAAGCGGTCTGCGCAAGATCCGCGCGCTCGGCATCGCCGTCGACGAGCCGATCATCGGCTACGCGCCGCGGATCAGAGTCCGTGACGCGTCTTTCCCGACATTCCAGAGGGCGATCGAGGAGTGCCGCGTCGTCACGTTCTCCTACCTCCGCCCGGGTGAGCCCCGTCCGCGCGAGCGGCGGATCCGCCCCCTCGCCCTGGTCGAGTACGAGGCGCGCTGGCACGTGTTCGGTTTCGATCTGACGATGGATGCCGATCGCACGTTCTTGCTCTCCCGGGTCGTCGGCGACGTTGTCGTCACCCGCGAGAAGTTCTCGCCCTCTTTGCGGCAGGGCGCGGGGGAACGCGCTCTGGCCGGTCTCCACGAGGTCGCGAGCCGTCAGCGTGCTCTCCTCGAAGTGCATCCCGGCACCGAGGCGGCGTTGCGGCTCGCCCGTCGGGCGCTGCCGGCTCCGCAGGGCGTCATCGTCCCCTACGTCGACCTGCACGTGTTCGCCGACGAGCTCGCGTCGTACGGGCCGGAGGTCCGCGTCGTCGAGCCGCAGAGCCTGCGGGACGAAGTGGTCCGTCGGCTCGAAGCCACCCTCGCGCTGCACGGGGGTGCGGCATGACCGCCGAGCGGCCCCTGCAGGCGCTGGACCGTGCCGCTCTGCTCCTCCAGCTCGTGCCGTATCTGATCGGCAAGGGCGAGGTCTCGGTCGCCGAGGCGGCGAAGGAGTTCGACGTCACACCCGGGCAGATGCGCGCCATGGTCGAACGGCTGACCGTGATCGGGTTGCCGGGGGAGCGGGGCTACTGGCAGCTGCCGAACGAGCTGTTCGACATCGATTGGGACCTCCTCGAACGCGAGGACATCATCGCCATGACGAACACGGTCGGGCTCGAGCGGTCTCCGCGGCTGACCGCCCGTGAGGCCGCCGCGCTGCTGGCCGGTCTGCAGCTTGCGCGCACTCTTCCCGGCGTCGCCGACAACGAACTCGTCACCGGTCTGCTGGCCAAGCTCTCGCGGGGCGCGTCGTCGAGCCCACCACCGGTCATCGTGGCATCCGGCCCCGTCGACGGGGTGCGGGACGTCGTCGACCGCGCGTTGCGCGCCCGGGTCGCGGTGAGTTTCACGTATCGAGCGCCGGGTGCGGGGCCGACCCTGCGCACGGTCGACCCGATCAAGGTCCACATCGCGAACGACCAGTGGTACCTCCAGGGCTGGTGCCACACGCGGCAGGCCGTACGGACATTCCATCTCGACCGGGTGAGCGATCCCGTGCTGACCGACATCCCCGCTGAGCACGGCGCTGACCCCGTCCCCGACCTGTTCGCCCCCGCGGACGACGACGTCGTCGCCCGATTCCGCTTCCCGCGCGAGGTCGCTCCGCTGCTCGCGGACTACCTCGAACGCGCCGATATCGCCGACGACGGCGACGCGTCGATCGCGTCGCTGCGCCTCGCCGACGAGCAGAGCCTGAAGAGACTCGCCGCGCGACGGGGCGGCGATGTCGAGCTGCTCGAGCCGGAAGGGGCGCGGCGGGCAGCCGCCGCCTGGGCCGCGGCCGGTCTCGCCCAGTACGCCAGTTGACCGAAGGGGTGAACCTTGCCCGTGATCCGGGCTTTCGTGCACCTGCGCGGGTTAGACTGACGATCACCCCCGAGACTGACGAGGAGTCATCATGTTCCAGGGAATCACCGGAGTACACCTGCTGATCGTTCTCGCGGTCATTCTCCTTCTGTTCGGCGCGACCAAGCTCCCGGCGCTGGCGAAGAGCGTGGGGCAGTCCGCTCGTGTCTTCAAGAACGAGATGAAAGAGATGAAGCGCGACGACGAGGTCGACGCCGGCAACACCGACGCCACGCGTGCCACCGAGGTCGGCACGGCCACGGCCGCGGCCCCCGAGCAGCGCAAGCCGAACGACACCCCTGTTTAAGGCGTGACCACGGCAGGACCCCCGCGGATCGACGTTCCGGAAGGACCGCGGCGCGACAAGCGCATGTCGATCGGCGCCCATCTCATCGAGTTGCGCAAGCGCCTGATGATCGCCGCTGCGGCGCTGATCGTCGGGATGATCGTCGCGTTCGCGATCACCTCGCCCGTGATCGAGTGGATCACCGTCCCGGTCCGCGAGATCGCCGCTCAACGCGGCGACAACCTCTCGGCCATCAACTTCACGGCGGTCACGTCGGCGTTCGACCTGCGAATGCGGATCGCCTTCACTATCGGCATCTTCCTGTCGGCGCCGATCTGGCTGTGGCAGATCTGGGCGTTCATCATGCCCGGCCTCACGCGCAAAGAGATCCGCTACACGATCGGTTTCGTCGCGTCCGCCGTGCCGCTGTTCTTCGGCGGGTGCTACGTCGGCGTGCTGATCGTCCCGCACGTGATCCAGCTGATGTGGAGCTTCACGCCGACGGGCGCGGCCAACCTCTACAACGCGGCCGACTACTACGACTTCGTGTTCAAGCTCATGCTGGTCATCGGCGTCGCCTTCGTGCTGCCCGTCTTCCTCGTCGCCCTGAACGTCGCCGGCGTCATGAGCGGCAGGGCGATCCTCAAGGGGTGGCGCGTCGCTGTTCTCATCGCGACGCTGTTCGCCGCCCTGGCCACCCCGGCCGCCGACATCGTCAGCATGCTCATGCTGGCCGGCATCCTGGTCGTGCTGTTCTTCGCGGCGGCCGGTGTGTCGATGCTCTTCGATCGCCGCAAGGCGCGCCGCATGGCCGCTGAGGGCCTGCTGGGACCGACCGCGTGAGCGGACTCAGCCCGGCTGATCGCTTCGCGCGGGCCTCGGCCCGCTCCGCGCACCCTCACACCGCCGACTTCGCCGAGGCGCAGAGTTTCGAGCTCGACGATTTCCAGATCGCCGGATGCCACGCTCTCGAGGACGGGCGCAGCGTTCTCCTCGCGGCACCCACCGGTGCCGGCAAGACGATCGTGGGGGAGTTCGCGATCCACCTCGCGATGCTCGAACCCGGTGACAAGGCCTTCTACACGACTCCGATCAAGGCCCTGTCGAATCAGAAGTTCCACGAGCTCCAAGAGGTCTACGGCGACGACCAAGTCGGACTGCTCACGGGCGACACGAACATCAACGCCTCGGCGCGCATCGTCGTGATGACGACCGAGGTCCTCCGCAACATGCTCTACGCCGACTCGCCGGCGCTGCGCGGCCTCCGATTCGTGGTCATGGACGAGGTGCACTATCTCGCCGACCGCTTCCGCGGCGCGGTCTGGGAAGAGGTGATCATCCACCTCCCGCGGTCGGTGAAGCTCGTCTCGCTGTCGGCGACGGTCTCCAACGCCGAGGAGTTCGGCGACTGGCTCGACACGGTCCGCGGAGACACGGAGGTCATCGTCTCCGAGACGCGGCCCGTGCCGCTCGAGCAGCACGTGCTCGTGCGCGGCGATCTGCTGCCCCTGTTCGACGATCGCGCGGGCGTCGCCACGGCTCAGGTGAATCAAGAGCTCCTCCGCATCCGCGGCGGCAACGCCGGAGGGTACGAGAACAACCGCCGCGCCCAGGAGTACCGCTCGCAGCGTCACGCGGGTGGTCCGCGCCACGCGCACCAGCGTCGCGGCGGGCACAAACCTGTCCGTGCGTCGCAGGGGCCTCGCATCGAGCGCATCGACCGACCCGAGGTCGTCGAGCTCCTCCAGCGCAACCATCTGCTCCCGGCGATCTTCTTCATCTTCAGCCGCGCGGGCTGCGACGCCGCCGTGCAGCAGCTTCGCCGCGCGAACGTCCGGCTCACCTCCGCCGAGGAGCGCGTCGAGATCCGGCAGATCGTCGACGAGCTCACGTTCACCCTCAAGGATGAAGACCTCGCGGTCCTGCGCTTCTGGGAGTGGCGGGAGAACCTCGAGCGCGGCATCGCCTCGCACCACGCGGGGCTCCTGCCGGCGTTCAAGGAGGTCGTCGAAGAGCTCTTCCGGCGCAAACTCGTCAAGGTCGTCTTCGCCACCGAGACCCTCGCTCTCGGCATCAACATGCCCGCGCGAACCGTGGTGCTCGAGAAGCTCGAGAAGTTCAACGGCGAGGCCCGGGTCGCGATCACGTCGGGGGAGTACACCCAGCTCACCGGGCGGGCCGGGCGACGCGGCATCGACGTCGAGGGTCACGCCGTCGTGCAGTGGACCGAGGGCCTGGATCCTCAGTCCGTGGCATCCCTCGCCTCGCGGCGCACGTACCCGCTCAACTCGAGCTTCCGGCCGACGTACAACATGGCGGTCAACCTCATCGATCAGTTCGGGCGGTCGCGCGCGCGAGAGATCCTCGAGTCGTCGTTCGCCCAGTTCCAGGCCGACCGTTCGGTCGTCGGCCTCGCCCGGCAGGTGAAAGAGGCGGAGGAATCGCTCGCCGGCTACGAGAGCGCGATGACGTGCGACCGCGGCGACTTCCGCGAGTACTCCACGATCCGCCGCGAACTGAGCGATCTCGAGAAGATCAATCGTCGGGATGCCACGGCCCCCCGTCGTCTGCGCGACGAGCGACAGCAGCAGATCCAGTCCCTCCGTCGCCGGATGCAGCGGCATCCGTGCCATTCGTGTCCCGACCGTGAGTCGCACGCGCGGTGGGCCGAGCGCTACTGGAAGCTCAAGCGGACGACCGACAAGACCCGTCAGCAGATCGATCAACGCACGGGAACGGTCGCGCGGGTGTTCGACCGGGTCGTCGAGGTCCTGGCGACGCTCGAGTACGTGTCCACCGACGACGACGGGTCGACCGTCCTCACCCCGGCGGGACGCACGATGCGGCGGATCTACGGCGAGCGCGACCTCCTCGTCGCCGAATCCCTTCGCCAGCGCCTGTGGGACGACCTCGACGCCCCCTCGCTCGCGGCGCTCGCGTGCTGCCTCGTCTACGAGCCGCGACGCGACGAAGCCGGACCGGGCGAGCGGGGGCTGCCCCGGGGTGCCTTCCGCGGGGCCCTGGATGCCACGCAGACGCTCTGGCAAGAGCTGGACGACCTCGAACGCGACCACCGCCTCCCGGGGTCCGAGTCGCCCGCCTCGGGCTTGGCGCCCGCCATGCACGCGTGGGCGAAGGGACTGCCGCTCGACAGCGTGCTGACGCTCGCCGACATGGCCGCCGGCGACTTCGTGCGCTGGGCCAAGCAGACCATCGACCTGCTCGACCAGATCTCGCTCGTCGCGGAGCCGAAGCTCGCCAGGACCGCGCGGACGGCGCTCGACGCGGTGCGCCGCGGGATCGTCGCCTACACCTCGGCGTGAGCCTCGGGCAGAAGCGTCACCTGAGCGCGGGGACGATTCCGGCGATTTAGGCTGGGAGGGTGCCCCTCGCCGAGTCGCCGCGACCGATCGTCCCGCTGGCGATCGCTGCGCCCCTGTCCGCGGCCGCGGGTCTTCTGCTCGTCACGGCCTACCCCGCGCTCGCGTGGTGGCCGATGGCCTTCCCCGCCGTGGTGATGGCCCTCGTCGCCCTCGCGGGGCGACGCTTCTGGGCGGCGGTGCTGGTGGGTCTCCTCTTCGGGGCGACCTTCTTCTCGGTCAACCTCCTCTTCACCGCGCGCTACCTCGGTCCCATTCCGTGGATCGCGCTCTCGACGCTCGAGGCCCTGCTGACGGCGGTGTTCGCGGTGCCCATCGCTCTCGCGTACCGCTGGCTTCCGCGGGTGATGCCGGGCCTCGTCGGTCGACTCGTCCTGCTTCCCGCTCTCGTCGCGGGCCTCTGGACGCTCCGCGAGCAGATCGTCGGGTCGTGGCCGTACGGCGGGTTCCCGTGGGGGCGAATCGGTGTGTCCCAGGTGAACGGCCCGTTCGCGGAGGTCGCGTCGTGGGTCGGGATGTCGGGACTGACCTTCCTCGTCGTGATGCTGTGCGCGATGGTGATCGAACTCGTCCGGGCCGGGCGCTTCCGCGATCTGCGGCGCGCCGTGCCGGCGGCCGTGCTGCTCGTCGTCCTCGTCGCGCTTCCGCAGTTCCCCACGACGGATGCCGGTTCGATGCGCGTGGGCGCCGTGCAGGGGAACGGGCCCGCGGGCTACTTCGACCAGCGCGCGCGGGGCGCTGTCTTGAACGCCCAGCTCGCGGCATCCGCCCCGCTCTTCGGCCAGGACATGGACGTGCTCCTGTGGCCCGAGGGTGGCGTCGACTCCGACCCCACGACCTCGTCGCAGACCGCCGCGGTGCTGGATGAGCTGTCCCGCCGCGTCGACGCGCCGTTGATCGTGTCGGCGGTCACCGAACGGGGACCCGAGCTCTTCAACTCGTCGCTGTTGTGGACCGCCGACGGTGGGCCCGAGCAGACGTACGACAAGCGGCATCCGGTGCCGTTCGGCGAGTACGTTCCGGACCGGGCGTTCTGGGAGCCGTTCGCTCCCGACCTCATCGGCCTCATCGGCCGCGAGTACACGCCCGGCACCGCGCGGCCGCTGTTCGATCTGAACGGCATCGGGGTGGGGCTCGCGATCTGCTTCGACGTGATCTACGACGACGTCGTGTGGGACGGTGCCGACGACGGCGCCGAGGTCTACATGTTCCAGACGAACAACGCCGATTTCCGCGGCACGGACGAGAACCTGCAGCAGCTCGCCTTCGCCCGGATGCGCGCGATCGAGACGGGTCGCTCGGTCGTGAACATCTCGACCGTCGGTACGAGTCAGGTGATCGCTCCCGACGGGGCGACGCTCGCCGAACTCCCGGTCGACGTCGCCGGGCACATGATCACGGACGTTCCCCTGCGCACCGGACTGACACCGGCCGTCGTCATCGGTCCGGCGGTGAAGATCGTGCTGGGCGCCGGTTCGCTCGTCGCGCTCCTCGTCGCCGGGCTGTCGGTCGCGGTGCGCTCGCGCAGACAGAGGAAGACGCCGACCCCCGAGGGGGCCGGCGTCTGAACTCTTCGGTCAGCGTCAGGCGCTGATCTTCTGATCCCCGGCGCCGCGGCGTGCGCGGACGAACGCGAGGCGCTCTTCGAGCAGCTCCTCGAGCTCGGGAATCGTGCGGCGCTCCAGAAGCATGTCCCAGTGGGTGCGCGGAGCCTTGTCGTCGCTGTGGTCGACGGTCGCGGTGCCCTCACCGATCCGCAGGAGTGCCTCTGCACCACAGGTGCGGCACTCCCAGGACTGGGGAACCTCGGCGTCAGCCGCGAAGGTCAGGACGGTGTCACGCCCGCAGGTGCTGCAGGAGTAGGTGTGCTGCGCGCGGTCGTGGAAAACGACCCCGTCTTCGCTCTGAAGGCTCTGTGCGCCGAGTCGGATGCCTCGAAGACTGCGATCTGCCATTGTGTGGTCCTCTCGTCGGTCCCCATGTATAACGACCGCACCTGTGCGCTTTATTCGAAATGAGCGCGTGCTGGCAGAACTCACAGGCGATGCTCAGGACCCCGGGTGTTCAGCGGCCGTTCACCAGTTCGAGCGCGATGTCGCCGCGGTCGGTGACCAGACCGTCGACGCCCATCTCGAGCAGGCGCATCATGTCGTCGCGGTCGTTCACGGTCCAGACGTGCACCTCGACGCCGACGGCGTGCGCGATGCGGAGAAGTCGCGGCGTGAGCACGCGCACCGGTCCCTGCCGCTCGGGGATCTGGAGGGCGTCGAGGCCGCGCAGCACGCGTCGGGCGACGGGTGCGACGCCCGTGGCGACGGCGGCGACGAGCCGCGCGACGGTCGCCGATCCGGGCGAGGTCGCCGGTCGCACGCTCGCTCCCGCGGTCATGGCCGCGTCGAGGGCGCGCCGCCGCCGCTCCTCCGAGAAGCTCGTCAGGAGGACCCGGTGCGCCTGGGCGGCGACCAACCGGCCCACGGGGTCGGCGGCCGCCTCGGCTTTGACGTCGAGATTGAATCGCGTGTCGGGGAACGCCTCGAGGGCCTGTTCGAGGGTGATGAGCCCCCCGTGGTCCGACATCACCTCTTCGAGCTCGTGCAGGCGGACTTCTGCTATTCGTCGGGGGTCGCCCGTGACGCGGGCGAGGTCGTCGTCGTGGAAGAGGACGACGACGCCGTCGGCCGTGAGATGGCAATCCGATTCGACGTACGCGAGACCGACCGCATGGGCTTCGGCGACCGCCGCGAACGAGTTGTCGACGACCCCCGCCGATGCGGCTTCGGCGGTGACGAGGCCGCGGTGCGCGAGCACCCGCGGCGGGTCGCCGGCGGCGAAGTAGGGGTGACGCGGCGCGCTCGAAGGAATCATGTCGGGGGCCTCCGCGGGCAACGTAGCACGCGGGTGGGACACGCCCATGAACCCGGTCCGAGCCCGGAGCGAAGCGGGTGCGGCTCGGTAGGGTGGGAAGGTCGTCCGCGCCGTCACCGGTGCGCGGCTCGATCACGAATCGTCAGGAGAATCCGTGTCCCAGACCCTTCCGTCCGGCTCCCTGAGCGGCAAGACCGCCCTCGTCACCGGCTCGTCGCGCGGCATCGGCGCCGACACCGTGCGCTACTTCGCCGAGGCCGGTGCGAATGTCGTCATCAACTTCCGCAACAAGGCGCCCCGTGCCGAGAAGCTCGCCACGCAGCTGCGCGAGCTCGGTGTCGAGGCCCTCGTCGTGGGTGCCGACCTGACCGATCCCGAATCGGTGAAGGCGATGTTCGACGAGGTCGAGCGCACCTTCGGCGGTCTCGACATCCTCGTGCTCAACGCCTCGGGCGGCATGGAGTCGGGTATGGCCGAGGACTACGCCCTCGTGCTGAACCGCGACGCACAGATCAACGTGCTCGAGACGGCCCTCCCGCTGCTGAAGGACGACGCCCGCGTGGTCTTCGTCACGAGCCACCAGGCGCACTTCATCCGCACGACGCCGACCATGCCGGAGTACGAGCCGGTCGCCCTGTCGAAGCGTGCCGGCGAGGACGCCCTGCGCGAGAAGATCCCCGCTCTCGAGGAGCGCGGCATCGGCTTCACCGTGGTCTCTGGCGACATGATCGAGGGCACGATCACCGCGACCCTGCTCGAGCGCGCGAACCCGGGCGCCATCTCCGCCCGCCGCGAAGACGCCGGCAAGCTCTACAACGTCGCGGAGTTCGCCGCCGAGGTCGCTCGCGCGGCCGTCGACCCGGTGCCCGCCGACAACACGCGCCTCGTCGGAGACACGGGTTCGTTCGGAGGCGAGTGAGCGTGCGTCCGGTCGACATCGAGGCGCTCATCTCCGTCGGACGCCCGGTCCTCTCCCCAGACGGCGGGTTCGTCGTCTTCGCCACCTCCCGTCCTGACCTCGCCGCGGACCGCGGCGTCGGACAGCTCTGGAGAATCGACCTGCCCGCCGGTCCGCCGCGTCGTCTGACCCGGGGCGTGGCCGACCGCGCGCCGCGCGTGTCGCCCGACGGTGGCACGATCGCGTTCCTCCGCGCCGATGATCAGGGCCGTGCCCAGATCTTCGCCGTGGCCGCGGGCGGCGGCGAGCCCGTGCAGGTCACCGACCAGCCCGGCGGCGTCACCGATCTCGCCTGGTCACCCGACGGCAAACGTCTCGCGTTCTCGGCGCGCGTTCCCGAGCCCGGCCGTTACGGCACGGTGAAGGGTCGGGATGCCGCGGCCGAACCGCCCCGTCGGGTCACCGGCATCCGTTGGCACGCGAACGGGCTGGGCTACCTCGATCGCCCCAACCGCCTCTTCGTCGTGGACGCCCCCGCGACGGATGCGGAGCCGTTCTACGCACCGGCTCCGTCGCTCGACGAGACCGAGAAGCGTGTCGTCGCCGAGGAGCCCACCCGCCTGACGGCTGGGGAGACGAGCTGGAACGGGGTCGTGTGGACGCGCGACGGCGCCGAGATCCTGAGCGTGCCCGACGTCATCGAGGCCGATCGCCCCGACCTCCGCGACCGCGTCGTCGCCGTCGCCGTCGACGGGAGCGGCGAGCGCGAGGTGCTCGGCCGTGACGCCGACCTCTCGATCGCCGAGGTGGCCGTCGCTCCCGACGGCACGGTCTTCGTGCTCGCGAACGACGTGGGGCCGGAAGGGCTCGACTTCGTCGCCCCGGGGATTGCGCTGTTCGCACTCGAGGCTGAGGGCCCGCGGTGCCTCACGGACGCCGAGACGATCGACCTCGGCGAGGGTGGCAGCCACATCTCGTTCGACGGCGACGACGCACTCGTCCAGGACCGCACGCGCGGCCGCCTGCGCCTGCTGCGCGTCACGCGCGGGGGAGAGGTGACCGAGGTGCTCGGGGGAGACCTCGAGGTGAACGGGCACGCCGTGGCGAACGGGCGGGTTGTGGCATCCGTCGCTTCACCCGAGTCCTTCGGAGAGGTGATCCTGGTCGAGGGGCGCGAGGTGCGCGCTCTCACGGACTTCGGTGCCGGCGTGCGCGAGCGCGGGGTCGTCGTGCCCGTCGAGCACGAGATCGTCGGCCGCGACGGTTACCCCGTGCACGGTTGGGTCGCCACGCCCGAGGGGGAGGGGCCCTTCCCGGTCATCCTGCAGATCCACGGTGGACCCTACGCCTCGTACGGCGTGCACGTGTTCGACGAGACCCAGGTGCTCGTCGACGCGGGCTACGCGGTGGTCTACAGCAACCCGCGTGGCAGCGCCGGCTACGGCCGCGCCCACGGGCGCTCGATCCGTCAGCGGATGGGCACGCTCGACTTCTTCGACGTCATGGACTTCTTCGACGGTGTCGTGTCGGCCGACCCGCGCCTCGACGGAGACCGCGTCGGCGTGATGGGCGGCTCGTACGGCGGGTACATGACCGCGTGGGTGATCGCGCACGATCACCGCTTCGCGGGGGCGATCGTGGAGCGCGGCTTCCTCGACCCGACCGCTTTCCCCGGTTCGAGCGACATCGGCTCGTTCTTCGGCCAGGAGTACGTCGGGACCGACCCCGACCGGATCGCGGCGCAGAGTCCGATGGCCGTCGTCGATCAGGTGCGGACGCCCACCCTCGTGCTGCACTCCGAGCTCGACTTCCGCTGCCCGCTCGAGCAGGCGACGCGCTACTACGCGGCGCTGAAGCGACAGGGCACCGAGGCCGAGATGCTCATCTTCCCCGGGGAGGATCACGAGCTCACGCGCGGCGGTCGCCCCCAGCATCGCGTCCAGCGCTTCGACGCGGTGCTCGACTGGTGGAACAGGTATCTGCCGATCGCCTGACACACGAGAGGGGCCGGATGCCATGGCATCCGGCCCCTTCCTCGTCGGGGTGACGAGACGTCGGGTTACGCGGCCTTGCCGAACTGGATCGCGCGGACGATCTGGAAGACGCCGAGCACGACCAGCGAGATGCCGATCAGCAGGAAGAGCGTCACGGCGCCCAGGAGCGGCGAGAACAGCAGGACGACGCCCGCCAGGATGCTGACGATCGCGAAGAAGATCGTCCACGCGCGTGCCTTCGACCCGTGACCGACGGTGGTGAGGGAGACGACGCCCTCCACGATCCACAGGATGCCGACGAGGGTGCCGATGAAGACCCCGAACCACGCGGTGGTCGCGGACAGGTTCGCGAACGAGAAGACGCCCGCGACGATGAAGAGCACGCCGAGAACGATGTAGCCGATGCGGGCCCAGCCGGAGCGCCAGAAGAGGCCGATCGCGATGTTCACGAGGCCCGCGATGATGACGTAGACCGAGATAATTCCGACGGCGATCTCGGCGGTACGACCCGGCCAGATGAGGATCAGCAGACCGATGACGAGCGACAGCGCGCCGCTGACGCCGAGAGCGGTGCGGACGGCTCCGACGGCGGGGCTGGTCGTGGACGAGAGCGACATGGTGAGCCTTTCTGAGTGAAAGCTGAGAACAGTGCTCACCTTAGACCCGAGGATGAGACTCTCGCCAACGCGTCGTCCCTGACGGTCACGCGGGGGAGTGCTCGAGGAGGAGCGCCACCGCGAACAGGACGGGAAGGCATCCGATCGTCGAGATGAAGACGACGTCGCGCGAGAGGATCTCGCCCACACCGTAGCGCTGGGCGAAGTTGAAGACGTTCTGCGCGGTCGGGAGGGCCGCGAGGACAACGACGACGAAGACCTGGTCGGCGGGCAGTGCGAACCACGTGGCGACCGCCCATGCGAGCGCCGGCATCGCGACGAGCTTCAAGGCGGAGGCGAGGATCACGTCGAGGCGGCGTCCGGGCTCGGTCAGCACACGCTGCCCGTACAGCGACATGCCGTAGCTCATCAGCAGCACCGGCACGCAGGCGCCGGCGATGAGATGCAGCGGGTCGAAGACGATCGGCGGCAGATCGATGTCGAGCACGGCGACCAACACCCCGAGGGCCGAGCCGATGAGCATCGGGTTCTTCGCCGTCTGCCGGAGGATGCGCCACGGCGATCGCGAGCCGGAGGTCGCGGCATCCAGGATCGACAGCGCGATGGGCATCAGCACGAGCAACTGGAACAGGATCACCGGAGCGGAGTACGCCGCGTTGCCCAGCATGTAGAGCGAGATCGGGATGCCGATGTTGTTGCTGTTCACCTGCCCGGCGGACAGCGCACCGATCACCGTCTCGCCGACGCGCCGCCGGAGGATCACGGCCGAGATGAGCGCGTAGATGCCGATGATGACGGCCGCGGTGATCATCGAGACGGGAAGGAGAGCCGAGAACAGGGTGCCGACGTCGGCCGTCGCCAGCACGGTGAACAACAGGAAGGGCGACAGGACGAAGAACGTCAGTCGACTGAGGACGGGACGGGCGTGCGGTCCGAGGAGGTCGATCCGAGCGATCACGTATCCGACGACGACCGCGAAGCCCGTGAGGACGCCGCTCATCCGCGGGTCCGGGGGAGAGGCGCGGGGGCGGCGGAAGGCATCCCTCCGAGCGTAGTGCGAGGAACGGCGCCGTCGAATCGTTACACGGCGGTCCCCGAGACCGGCGTCGGGCCGCCGATAGCATCGGCTCACGACCGCGGATCGGGAGAGTCCGCGGCTCGTTTCACCCATCGAGAGGAATCACGTGCGCACGCTGCTGGAGAAGAAGACCGCTTTGGCCCTGGGGGCCTCTATCATCGTGGCCGCCGCGGCGTTCGGGCTGACGGGATGCTCGAGCCCCGCTCCGTCGACGGCAGACCAGGCTTCGGCCGCGTCGGCGAGCGCGAAGGCGGATGACGCCGACGACGACCTCGACGACGAACTCGACGACTACGCCGCCGACATCGACGACGCGAACGCCTCGAGCTTCGACACCGCGCGAGCGGTCGTCGACGCATTCGTGGCGGCCGGTGGCGTCTGCACCGACCCGAAGGACTCGGGTCTCTCGCTCGCCACGTCGTCGATCGACTGCACGGGTGCGTCCGGTCAGATGCAGACCGTCGCGGTGTTCGCGACGGCCGACGAGGCGCAGAAGTGGTTCGACGCGCAGACCGTGGTCAAGGTCGGTGAGGTGACCAGCTACCTGCTCGGCGAGAACTGGGCGATGGTGGCCGACGGTTCGGCGATGAACATCGCTCAGAAGCTCGGGGTCCGCACCCAGACGCTCGTGATGCGCTGAGATCGGTCGCCGTTCCCGCCGCGTCAGCGCGAGCCGGGAACGGCGACCTGCTGCGCGGGTGCGGGATCCTGCGCCGCAGGAGCGCTCGGAGAGGGAGACGGCGCGATCTCCGTCACGTGCTGCGTCGGAGCCAGGAGCGAGAGGGCCAACACGTGGCCTCCGACGACGAGCACCGCGGCCAGCACGGCGGCACCCAGCCAGGCGCGGCGGATTGCGGGTCGTCGTGGTGCCGTCGCGCGCCGACGGACGTCGCTCGCGGGCCTCGGCGCTGCGCCGGAGTCGGCGGGCGGAGCCGTCTCGGAAACCGACGTCGCGGGGGAGACCTCGAGGTCGGGAAGCGGCGCCCAGGGAGCCGTCTCGACGTCGAGCAGGTCGAGGAGGTCGAGGTCGTCGGCATCCAGGATCTCGATGGCCGGCGAAAGGGCGAGCGCCGCCGCTCGTTCGGCGATCACGGCCGCCGGGGGGCGCACCGCGGGATCGAACGCGGTCATGTCGGTGAGCAGCGACGCCCACTCGCGACCCACGGAGGCGGGAATCGACGGGGGACAGGCGAGTCGTGCCAGTACCGTCTCCTGCAGCGTCCCGCCCCGGTAGGGGTGCAGGCGCGTGAGGGCTTCGATGGTGAGCAGCCCGAGGGCGTAGATGTCGGACGCCGGCTGGGGCGGCTCGCCGCGGATCTGTTCGGGGGCCAGGTACGCGGCCGTTCCGATGACGGTTCCCGGGGTGGTCAGACGCGTCGCGTCGATCAGGTGGGCGACGCCGAAATCGGCGAGAACGGCCTCGAAGCCGTGCGGAGAATGGCGGGTGGGACGCAGGAGCACGTTCGACGGCTTCACATCGCGGTGGACCACGCCGGTGGCGTGCACCGCGGCGAGGGCGCGCGCGAGATCGACGAGCAGCGCCGCGACGAAGGCGGGCTCCAGAGCGCCCGCTTCGATGCGTCGCTGCAGGGAAGGGCCGTCGACGTACTCCATGACGAGGTAGATGTGGTCGCCGGCGTCGAGGCGAGCGTCGTAGAGCGTGACGAGCGACGGATGGTCGAACGCGGCGAGAACACGTGCTTCCGACAGACGACGCCCGGGTTCGATGGCGTCGGCCTGGTCGGTGTGGAAGAGCTTGATCGCCACGTCGCGCGCGAGGACGGTGTCGCGCGCGCGGAAGACACGGCCCATTCCGCCGGCCCCGACGCGGTCGGACAGCACGTAGCGACCTCCGAGGGTGTCGCCGGTGTGCGGCATAGCGGCATCGATCGACTGGCTCATCCGGTCCTTCGGTTCAGCGAGCCTGCGCGCACCTCGACGACGGGCGGCACCTGACTCTTCTGGGACGCTACGCGCGGAAGGACCGCT
Organism: Microbacterium sp. S1037; assembly: GCF_048381605.1. Classification (NCBI taxonomy): domain Bacteria; kingdom Bacillati; phylum Actinomycetota; class Actinomycetes; order Micrococcales; family Microbacteriaceae; genus Microbacterium; species Microbacterium sp. S1037. The sequence continues at coordinate 788,204 of NZ_JBLWIG010000002.1, read as the reverse complement.
CGATTCGGGGGTGGTGCGACGGTGCCGCGGGGTACATAATGCGGCCCGGCCCTGACGCTAGCGCCGCGATCGTGGCACCGCCGATAATGCACATTATGTCAGCTCAAGTTCGGACGCGCGTCCCCACTCCACCCGCGGTGTGTTACCTGTCGAGTGTCCACGACACGCCGTAACGGTGCGCGCCAGAGCGGCGTGTCTTGGACACTCGACGCGGGATCGGGCGGTCAGCGCACCCAGTGCGACGTCACGTCGAGCACACGCGAGCCGCTGAGGTCGGCGAGCGACAGGCCGGCGAATCGCAGCGCGGACTCCGAGGTCTGCCAGCGGAATCGCGGTGCGTCGGTGACGGCCGCCTCGACGACGGTCTCTGCGGCATCCTCCGCCGACTGCGCGCTCGCGAACGACGTCGCCGCACGATTGAGATACGCCTGCTGGAGGGCCGCGTACGGGCCGGGCTCGGCGCGCTCGACCGAGGCGGTGAACGATGACGCGACGGCACCCGGCTCGACGATCGACACGTCGATGCCGAAGGGGGCGACGACCGGCGCAAGGGACTGCATCAGGCCCTCGACGGCGAATTTCGCGGCACAGTAGGCGTCCGAGAAGGGCTGCCCCACCGCTCCCCCGACACTCGTGACGGTGACGATCCGGCCCCTGCCCCGTTCTCGCATCCCGGGCAGCACGAGTCGGCTCAGCCGCGCGACGGAGAGGTAGTTCGTGTCGAGCTGCGACTGGAGGTCTTCGTCGCTGAGCTGCTCGAGGGTGCCGACGGCGCCGCGGCCGGCGTTGTTCACGAGGATGTCGAGCGGGCCGGCGTCGGCGACGAGCGAACGAGCGCCCTCGGCGTCGGTGACGTCGAGCGCGCGGATGTCGAGCTCCACCCGCGCCTCGGCGGCGGCCGCGCGCAGGGCGTCGGCGCGGCCGGTGTCGCGGACGGTGGCGATCACGTCGACGCCGGTTCGCGCGAGGCCGATCGCGGTGTGGAGGCCGATGCCGCTGGAAGTGCCGGTGACGAGTGCGAGGGTCATGTGCTCATTGTGGACCGTGCCGCTGTCCGGAGCCTATGAGCCGATCGTGCCCGCTCCCCCGGCGCTACTCCGCGGCGGCCACGCGGATCAGGAATGCCCCGGCGGCACCCTCGCTGTCGAGGTCGACCAGGAGGCCCTTCTCGGGAAGATCGACCGGCACGGGCGTCGCCGCCATGCACGACACCGAGAGCGGGTCGATGACCGACGTCCCCGCCGATGTCGCGATCCGCCCGGTCATCATCTCGGGGCCGGCGCACTCGAGCGTGACGGTGTACGCGCCGGGCTGAACGGTCCTATTCTCGCTGCGGTGCGGAGCCACCTGGCCGCTGTCGCCGAAGGTTCCCCACGACTGCCAGAGGTACTCCCCCACCTCCGCGTCGGCGACCTCGTCGTCGAAGTATCCCGCCCAGGGGTCGGGCGTAGGCGGCGCAGTCGTGGTCAGCGAGGGCGACGGCGCCGCAGAGGTCGCCGAGGGTTGTTCCGCCTCACCCCCGGAGCATCCCGCGAGGGCGCCGAGCGCGATCGCGGTGCCGGAAAGGGCCAGAATTCGCGTGTTCGAGGGAGACATCCGGCGATCCTAGGCATGCGGATGCCGAGACACCAGGGGGTCGTTCGTTCGGTGCCCACGTGTCGCGCGCGCACCTGCGACCGGCGACACTCACCCGCCCGGCGTCAGCTCCACCCACTCGCCACCGAACTTCGGGGCGCGACCGTCTCCGGAGGACGTGCCCGCGAGCCGGCGACGGATCCACGGAGCGACGTGCTCGCGGTAGTAGGCCGACCCCTTCAACCGCTCGACCTCGGGGATGTCACGCAGACGCCACCAGTCGGCCGGCGCGGACAGCCCGACCGCTTCGATCACGCGCGCGGCGACCCGGTGATGTCCGCGGGGGTTCATGTGCAACCGGTCGACCGACCAGAACTCGCCGCCGGCGATCTCGCGATCGAACCAGTTGTACGCCGTGATGACGTCGGGGCGCGATGCCAGCCGCTCCTCGACCGCCTTCGACAGGCGATCGCCGCGCATCTGCAGGACCCGCCCCAGAGGCAGCCCCGCCGACGGGTTCGCACCCGACAGCACGATGAGCTGCACGCCCTCCTCGTCGCACCTCCGCAGCACGTGCTCGAAGAATCCGACGATGCGTTCGAGGTCCGCCCGCGGACGGAGCATGTCGTTGCCCCCGCCGTTGAACGACAAGTGGGTCGGCTTCAGCGCCAGAGCGGGCTCGAGCTGTTGCTCGACGATGGGTTGGATGAGCTTGCCGCGGATCGCGAGGTTGGCGTACTCGATCGGTTCGCCCGCGGCATCCGCCCATCCCTGGGCCGCGAGGTCGGCCCACCCTCGCACGGTGCCGTCGGGGAGTTCGTCGCCGACCCCCTCGGTGAACGAGTCGCCGATCGCGACATAGCGGACGGATGCCATCTCTCCAGCCTATGCCGCGGTCCGCGCTCGTTCGGGGCGCGTGCGTCCGTTCGGGGCGGGGAATCCCGTGCCCCGAGGGGAAGGGCGCGCCCCAAACAGCGGTGCCCGGGTCAGGAGAGCGCCCGCCCTCGTTGCTCGCGGAGGAAGAGCGACGCGACCACGGCAACCGCGAAGAACGCCGCGAACACGATGAACAGCAGCGGAGCACCGCCCGCGGCGAGCAGCGGCGGGACCGACAGGGGCGCCAGGATCGACGCGATGCGCCCCACGCCCGCGGCCCACCCGGCGCCGGTCCCCCGCAGGGACGTGGGGTACGTCTCGGGCGTCGCGGCGTAGAGGGCACCCCAGGCGCCGAGGTTGAAGAACGACAGCAGCATTCCGGTCGCGATCACCGCGACCTCACCGGAGGCGGTGCCGAACAGCACGGCGGCGATCGCCGAGCCGGCGAGGAAGGTCGCGAGCGTCGCGCGTCGCCCCCACGCCTCGATGAGCCACGCGGCGACGGCATACCCCGGCAGCTGGGCCAGGGTGATGATGAGCGTGAAACCGAAAGAGCGCACGAGATCGTACCCCTGAGCCACGAGGATCGTCGGGATCCAGATGAAGGCGCCGTAGTAAGAGAAGTTCACGCAGAACCACAGCACCCAGAGGCTCGCCGTGCGCGCGCGGAGGGCCGTCGACCACAGCGCTCCGACGCGGGCGCGAGGGGCGGGAGCGGATGCCGACACCCCGTCGTTCGACGGCTCCAACGACACGCGACCCGCGGCGGCCTCGAGGTCTCGGACGATCGCGACGGCTTCGCCGTTGCGTCCTCGCGACGCCAGCCATCGCGGCGACTCGGGGAGGCCCCACCGGACGATCAGCGCGTAGACCGCGGGGATCGCGCCGAGCGCGAACGCCCAGCGCCACCCATCGGCGGAAGACGGCACCACGAGGTAGCCGATGACGGCGGCGGCGGTCCAGCCGACGGCCCAGAACGCCTCGAGGAAGACGATGACGCGCCCGCGGATCCGAGCCGGAGCGAACTCACTGACGTAGGTCGAGGCCACGGGCAGTTCAGCGCCGAGCCCGAGACCGACGACGAAGCGCAGCACGAGGAGCGCCGCGAGTCCGCCGACGAGTGCGCTGGCCCCCGTCGCGACGCCGTAGACGAGGAGCGTCAGCGCGAACACCTGACGCCGCCCGAAGCGGTCGGCGAGGAGCCCGCCGAGGCTCGCGCCGATCGCCATTCCCGCGAATCCCGCCGAGGCGATCCACGAGGCCTGCGCGGGCTCCAGCTTCCACTGTGCCGCCAGCGCGGCGATGATGAACGAGATGAGCCCGACATCCATGGCATCCAGGGCCCAGCCCAGTCCCGAGCCGCCCAGGATCTTACCGTGACGCCGGGTGAACGGCAGGGCGTCGAGACGCTCGGACACCCGCACGGTGTCGGTGCTCGCGCTCACGAGGCCGCTGCGTCAGAATCGGAGTCGGCGAGCATCTCCCGGACGAGCGGCAGGACGCGCGTGCCGTAGAGCTCGATGCTCGACATCAGGCGGTCGTGCGAGATCGACCCGCTGGCGAACTTCATCTGGAAGCGCGAGGCACCCAGCGTCCGGACGGTCGCGGCGATCTTCGTGGCGACCGTCTCGGGCGAGCCGATGTACATCGCCCCCTCGGGGCCGACGTCGTGCTGGAAGCGCAGGCGGTTGTACGCGGGCCACCCGCGCTCGCGACCGATGGTCGTGTTCAGCTCAGCGACGCCCTCGTAAGCTTCGTCCCACGCCTGCTGGTCGGTCTCGGCCACGTGGCCCGGCGAATGCACCGAGATGGGCATCGCGGGCTTGCCGAACTCCTGCAGCGACTGCCGGTAGAGCTGGGCGAACGGCCGGAAGCGGGCGGAGGACCCGCCGATGATCGCGAGGACGAGACCGTAGCCGTATCGGGCGGCGCGCACGACGGATTCGGGCGACCCGCCGACACCGACCCACGCCTTCAGCCCGTTCTCGGTCTTCGGGTACACGTCGGCATCCCGGAGCCCTGCCCGGGTGCGCCCCGACCAGGTGACCGGCTTCTCGTCGAGGAGGAGCGAGAAGAGCTCGAGCTTCTCTTCGAACAACTGCTCGTAGTCGTTCAGGTCGTACCCGAAGAGGGGGAACGACTCGATGAACGACCCCCGCCCGAGGATGACCTCGGCGCGGCCGTTCGAGACGGCGTCGAGCGTGGCGAAGCGCTCGTAGACGCGGACCGGGTCGTCGGACGACAGGACCGTGACCGCGGTGCCGAGGTGGATGTTCTTCGTACGCGCGGCGGCCGCGGCGAGGACGATCTCGGGGCTCGTGACCGCGAAGTCCTTGCGGTGGTGCTCCCCCACCCCGAAGAACGACAGCCCGACCTCATCGGCGAGCACCGCCTGCTCCACGACGTTGCGGATGGTCTGCGCGTCGCTCTGCAACGACCCGTCGGGGCCGCGCGAGATGTCTCCGAAGGTGTCGAGGCCCAGCTCGACGGGGGTGGCGTCCATGAGATCTCCTTGCATTCGGATGAATGAACTTTACGCGAGGGGAAAACATTCCCCGGCACGGACGAGGGGCGTCGCCGTAGCGACGCCCCTCGGGGGATCAGACGGATGCCAGGGCGGCCCGCAGCGTGTCGAGACCGACGCCGCCGATGTCGAGGGCCCGCGTGTGGAACTGCTTCATCGAGAAGTCCGCGCCGCGGCGCTCCCGCTCCTCCTCGCGGACCTGCTCCCAGATGCGCTGCCCGACCTTGTACGCGGGAGCCTGTCCCGGCCAACCGAGGTAGCGGTTGACCTCGAAGCGCACGAACTCCTCGCTCATGTTGACGTTCTTCAGCATGAACGCGAGCGCGTAGTCGTGGTCCCACGTGCCCGTGCCGTCGAGGCGCGGCTTGCCGAGGTGCACGCCGATGTCGAGCACGACGCGTGCGGCGCGCATGCGCTGCCCGTCGAGCATGCCGAGGCGATCGGCGGGGTCGTCGAGGTAGCCGAGCTGCTCCATCAAACGCTCGGCGTACAGCGCCCAGCCCTCGGCGTGGCCGCTCGTGCCCGCCAGGAGGCGGCGCCACGAGTTCAGCTGCGCGCGGTTGTACACGGCCTGGGCGATCTGCAGATGGTGGCCCGGGACACCCTCGTGATACACCGTGGTCAGCTCGCGCCAGGTGTCGAAGGTGTCGACGCCCTCGGGAACCGACCACCACATGCGGCCGGGGCGCGAGAAGTCGTCGGTCGGTCCGGTGTAATAGATCCCGCCCTCATTGGTCGGGGCGATCATGCACTCGAGCTTGCGGATGGGCTCGGCGATGTCGAAGTGGGTGCGCGCGAGCTCTTCCACGGCCTTGTCGCTCGTGCGCTGCATCCACTCCTGGAGCGCCTTCGTGCCGCGGAGCTTGCGCGACTCGTCCTTCTCGAGGAAGGCGACCGCTTCTTCGACGCTCGCGCCGGGAAGGATCTCGTTCGCGATCGCCTCCTGCTCGGCGACCATGCGGGCGAGCTCTTCGACGCCCCAGTCGTAGGTCTCGTCGAGGTCGATCTCGGCGCCGAGGAACTGGCGTGAGTGCAACGCGTACATCTCGCGACCGACGCCGTCCGCCTCGCCCGCGACCGGGGCGAGCTCCGAGGAGAGGAAGGAGGCCAGGCCGTCGTAGGCGACGCGGGCGGCGCCGGCGTTCTGGTCGAGGTCGCGCGCGAGCGAGGCGGGCAGCTGCCCCTCGGCGGGCGCGGCGTTCCCGACGAACTCGGCGAAGAAGCCGGTGTCGGCGGTGTAACGGGCGATCTGCGCGACGACCTCGTTCACCTGGCGACGAGCGGGCACGACCCCCTCGGCGATGCCACGGCGGAGGGTCGCGACGTAGCCGTCGATGGCCTCGGGCAGCGCCTTCATGCGCTCTGAGATCGTGGCCCAGTCCTCGACCGTCGCGGTCGGCATGAGGTCGAAGGTCGCGCGGATGTCCTGCGCGGGTGACGCGATCACGTTCAGGTCGCGGAGGTGGGTCTTGGCCTCGTGCTGCTCGATCATCAGGTCGAGCTCGCGGACGAGGTCCATCTTCGTGACCGTGTCGATCGCGTCGACGGGCTCGGCCGCCTCGAGCGCGGCCTTCGTGGCGCGGGCGTCGGCGGTGAGGGCCTCGGCGCCTTCGGGGCTGTAGTCGCCGAAGCGGCCGTTGTACTCGTCGCGTCCGATGTAGGTGGCGAGCGTCGGGATGCGCTCCGCCAGGGTGTCGACCCACGCCTCGGCGATCGTGTCGATCGGCGTGGGGGTGCGTTGTGCGTCAGTCATCCTTCGAGCCTAGGGAAGCGAGAGCGCCCGCGCACCCCGGCGCGGCGCGGTTCCGTTCAGTGGCCCGCTTCGTCCCAGTCGTCGCCGCGGCCGATCTGCACGTCGAGGGGCACCGACAGCTCGGCCGCGTCCGCCATGCGGGCGCGCACGATGCTCTCCACGGCATCCCACTCCCCCGCCGCCACCTCGACGACGAGTTCGTCGTGGATCTGCAGCAGGACGCGCGAGCGTAGACCCGCGGATGCCAACTCCTCGCGGATCCGGAACAGGGCGACCTTCATGATGTCGGCGGCGCTGCCCTGGATCGGGGCGTTGAGGGCCGCGCGCTCGGCGTTCTCACGCAGCACGCGGTTCATGCTGGTGAGGTCGGGGAACGGGCGCCGGCGGCCGAAGATCGTCTCGGTGTATCCGTCTTGGCGAGCCTGCTCGACCGAGCCGCGCAGGTAGTCGCGGACCGCACCGAAACGCGCGAAGTACTCGAGCATGAGCTTCTTGGCCTCGGTCTGCTCGATGCGCAACTGCTTGGAGAGACCGAAGGCCGACAGACCGTAGACGAGGCCGTACGACATCGCCTTGACCTTCGTGCGCATCGCGGGCGTGACCTCGGACGGCTCGACGCCGAACACGCGCGCGCCGACGAAGCGGTGCAGGTCTTCGCCCGAGTTGAACGCCTCGATGAGGCCGGGGTCGCCCGACAGGTGCGCCATGATGCGCATCTCGATCTGCGAGTAGTCGGCCGTGAGGAGGGTCTCGTAGCCTTCGCCCACCTCGAAGGCTGCGCGGATGCGCCGGCTCTCCTCGGTGCGGATCGGGATGTTCTGCAGGTTCGGGTCGGTGCTCGAGAGGCGGCCGGTCTGGCTGCCGGTCTGCACGTACGTCGTGTGGATGCGTCCGTCCGGCCCGGTGGCGGTGTCGAGGGCGTCGATGATCTGCTTCAGCTTGGTCGCTTCGCGGTGCTTCAGCAGGAGGTCGAGGAACGGGTGCGGAGCGCTCTCTTGCAGATCGGCAAGGGCCGCGGCATCCGTGGTGTATCCGCTCTTCGTCTTGCGCGTCTTCGGCAGCTGCAGCTCGTCGAACAGCACCTCCTGGAGCTGCTTGGGCGAGCCGAGGTTCACTTCGTGCCCGATCGCCGCGTACGCGTCGCGAGCGAGGGCGTCGGCGCGAGCACCCAGCTCCGCGGAGAAGCCGGAGAGCTTCTCGTGCGACACCGCGACGCCGGCGAGCTCCATGTCGGCGAGGGCGGTCAGCGTCGGCATCTCGATGTCGTCGAGCACCTCGGCCACGCGCTCGGGAAGCTCCGCCCGCTGCGCCTCGGCGACGCGGCGGATGAACCAGGCGAGCTGACCCGGGGTGGCCCCATCGGTCTCGGGGACGAGCTGCGTGGGGTCGGCCTCGGGGAGCTTCTCGTCGAGGTAGCGCTGGACGAGGTCGCCCAGCGTCTTGTCGGGGAAGCTCGGACGCACGAGCCACCCGGCCAGGATCACGTCCGACGAGATGCCGCCGAGCGCGACCCCCTCGCGCAGGAGCGCCTTGACCTGCGGCTTCGCATCGGCCATGACCTTGGGCGCATCGGATGCCAACCACCCGGCGAGGGCGTCGCGCACCGCGGGCGACCAGGTGGCCTCGGCGGCGCTGTCGGCACGAGCGAGGCCGATCTGCACCGGCGCGCCCTGCGCGAGGACGAGCGTGAGGCCGACCGTGTCGGTGGACTGCCCCGCCCAGGCGGCCAGGGCGTCGGCGTCGAGAGGGGCGGGCGTCGGCGCGGTCGCCGTCGGACGGGCCTCTTCGGCGCCGTCGCCCGCGTCGGCGCCGAGAGCGTCGAACACGCGCGGCAGCAGCGTGCGGAATTCGAGGCGCGCGAAGATGTCGCGCACGGCCTGGCCGTCGAGCGGTTTCATCTCGAGGTCGGACGGCCCCACGGGCAGCTCGACGTCGCGCAGCAGGCGGTTGAGCGCACGGTTTCGCTTCACCCCGTCGAGGTGCTCGCGCAGGTTGTTACCCACCACGCCGGTGACCTTGTCGGCGTTCTCGAGCAGGGCATCGAGCGAGCCCCACTGCGTCAGCCACTTCACCGCGGTCTTCTCGCCCACCTTCGGCACGCCGGGCAGGTTGTCGCTCGTCTCGCCGACGAGAGCGGCGATGTCGGGGTACTGCTCGGGAGGCAGGCCGTACTTCTCGATGACGGCCGCCGTGTCGTAGCGCTTGAGCTGAGAGACGCCCTGCACGTTCGGGTAGAGCAGCGTGATGTCGTCGTTGACGAGCTGGATCGTGTCGCGGTCGCCGGAGCACACGAGGACCTCGAAGCCCTGGGCCGCACCCTGCGTCGCGAGGGTCGCGAGGATGTCGTCGGCTTCGAAGTCCTCCTTCTTCAGAACCGGAACCCCCATTGCCTCGAGGCACTCCTGGAGAAGCGGGATCTGTCCCTTGAACTCGGCGGGCGACTCGCTGCGATTCGCCTTGTACTCGGCGTACTCCCGCGTGCGGAACGACTGTCGCGACGTGTCGAAGGCGACCGCGAGGTGCGTCGGCTTCTCGGCCTTGACGAGGTTCACGAACATCGACAAGAAGCCGTAGATCCCGTTGGTGTGCTGCCCGTCTTTCGTCGAGAAATTGTCGACCGGGAGGGCGTAGAACGCCCGGTAGGCCAGCGAGTGGCCGTCGACGACGAGGAGGGTAGGCTTTTCGGCATCCGTCACTCCTCCAGCCTAACGAGGACCACGGACACTGCCCCGGCCCGGCCCCGATCACGGCGATGACACGAAGGCGATGATGACGTCCACGACTCCCGATCCCCTGTCCGGCCTCGACTGGGTGAAGAAGCGCGGGATGGGCGCTCTCGCCGAGAAGATGGGCTTCGAATGGGTCGAATTCACCGTCGAGCGGTGCGTCGCCACCATGCCGGTCGAGGGCAACACCCAGCCCGTCGGTCTGCTGCACGGCGGCGCTTACGTCGTGCTCGGTGAGTCGCTCGGCTCGATGGCGGCGAACCTCCACGCGGGACCGGGCAAGCTGGCCGTCGGCATCGATATCAACGCCACTCACACGCGCTCCGCGACCTCGGGCCTCGTCACCGGCGTCTGCACGCCCATCCACCTCGGGCGGAGCCTCACGGTGCACGAGATCGCGATCTCCGACGATCAGGGGCGCCGGTGCTCGACCGTTCGCATCACCAACATGATCAAGGACGCGCCGCAGGGCTGAGACCCGCGCAGCGGGCTGTGGCTTCGACGAGCTCAGCCACCGGGTCCGGCTCATCCACCCGGTCCGGCTCAGGACCGGATTCGGCTCACCCAGCCCTCTCGCGATGGTCCCTGAGCGTCTCGAAGGGACCTGACCCCCCCTCCCCCACGAACGAAAAATGGATGCCACCGAAGTGGCATCCATTTCACGATGGGGTCGCGCTCAGCCCTTCTTGGGGGCCAGCTGCTCGATGATCGCCTTCGCGACGTCCTGCATGGTCAGTCGACGATCCATCGACGCCTTCTGGATCCAGCGGAAGGCCTCGGGCTCGGAGAGGCCCATCTTCTCGTTGAGAAGGCCCTTGGCGCGGTCGACGAGCTTGCGGGTCTCGAAGCGCTCGACCATGTCGGCGACCTCGGCCTCGAGCGTGATGATCTGCTCGTAGCGGGCGAGGGCGATCTCGATCGCGGGCAGCAGGTCGTTCGGGGTGAACGGCTTCACGACGTAGGCCAGCGCGCCGGCCTCGCTCGCGCGCTCCACGAGCTCCTTCTGGCTGAACGCGGTCAGCAGGACGACGGGGGCGATGTGGTTCTTGCTCAGCTTCTCGGCCGCGCTGATGCCGTCGAGCTGGGGCATCTTGACGTCCATGATCACGAGATCCGGGCGCAGTTCGGTCGCCAGCTGCACGGCGGTCTCGCCGTCGCCGGCTTCACCGACGACGTCGTAGCCGTTGTCGCGGAGGATCTCGACGATGTCGAGACGGATGAGCGACTCGTCTTCCGCCACGACGACGCGGCGGGGGGCGGCGGGCGCGGAGGCCGGAGCGGCTTCTTGATCAGTCACGTGACCATCCTAGGACTGGGAGGGCGCATCACCCGCGAGGAGCGTCGATGCGATAGAGGGCAAACGATACCGGGCCGACTCGGGAAGAGCCGACCCGGGGGTCGTACCGGTGGTGGGACTCGAACCCACACGTCTTTCGACAGAGCATTTTGAGTGCCCCGCGTCTGCCATTCCGCCACACCGGCTCGTGCTCGCGAACTCCCAATCTACCGGGAGAACACGAGCGACGCGCGCCGGCGGAACCGGCGCGCGTCGTCGACGATCAGACGTCCTGGTAGCCGGGGGCCGCACCGTGGACGGCGTCGCCCACGCGGTGCACGCGCAGGTCGTTCGTCGAACCGGCGATTCCGGGAGGGGACCCGGAGATGACCACGACCTTGTCGCCGACCTTCGCGAGGTCGTTCGACAGCAGGTAGTCGTCGACCTGAAGGAACATCTTGTCGGTGTGCGGGACGTGCTCCACCAGCGTCGAGCGGACACCCCAGGTGAGGGCGAGGCGGCGACGGATGCCGGGCTCGGGCGTGAACGCGAGCATCGGGATCGTCGAACGCAGACGCGACATGCGGCGCGCGGAGTCGCCCGACTCGGTGAACACGCAGAGGTACTTCGCCTCGACGAAGTCGGCGACCTCGACCGCGGCCAGCGTGATGGCGCCACCCTGGGTGCGGGGCTTGTTGGTCAGCGGCGCGATGCGCTCGAGACCGTGCTCCTCGGTCGAGGCGACGATGCGGGCCATGGTCTCGACGACCACGACCGGGTAGTCGCCGACGCTGGTCTCGCCCGAGAGCATGACCGCGTCCGCGCCGTCGAGGACGGCGTTGGCGACGTCGGAGGTCTCGGCGCGCGTGGGCACCGGGCTGCTGATCATCGACTCGAGCATCTGCGTCGCGACGATGACGGGCTTCGCCATGCGGCGCGCGAGCTCGACGGCGCGCTTCTGCACGATCGGCACGGCCTCGAGCGGCAGCTCGACACCGAGGTCGCCACGGGCGACCATGATGCCGTCGAACGCGTCGATGATCTCTTCGAGGTTGTCGACCGCCTGCGGCTTCTCGATCTTGGCGATGACGGGGACGTAGCGTCCCTCCTCGGCCATGATCTCGTGCACGCGCTCGATGTCTTTGGCATCCCGAACGAACGACAGGGCGATGAGATCGGCGCCGGCCTTGAGGCCCCAGCGCAGATCGGCCTCGTCCTTCTCGCTCAGCGCGGGGACGTTGACGGCGACGCCGGGCAGGTTGATGCCCTTGTTGTTCGACACGGGGCCGCCGACGACGACCTCGGTGGTCACGACGGTGCCGTCGGTCTCGACGACGCGGACGCGGACCTTGCCGTCGTCGATGAGCAGGAAGTCGCCGGGCTTGACGTCCTGGGGCAGGCCCTTGAAGGTCGTGCCGACGATCTCTTTGGTGCCGAGGATGTCTTCGATCGTGATCTTGAAGATGTCGCCCGGGGCGAGCTCGTGGGGGCCGTTCTCGAACTTGCCGAGACGGATCTTGGGGCCCTGGAGGTCGACGAGGGCCGCGACCGGGCGGCCGGCGTCCTCTGCCGCCTTGCGCACGTTGGCGAAGTTGGCGTCGTGCACGGAGTAATCTCCGTGGCTCAGGTTGAGGCGGGCGACGTCCACCCCGGCGTCGATGATGGCGCGAACCATCTCATACGACGACGTGGCGGGCCCGAGTGTTGCGACGATCTTGGCGCGTCTCATCCGTTTTCAAGCTCCGTGAGGATTCGGGAAGTGGCCGGATCGGCCCTTGCCAGCTTAGGCGGGCAGCAGGCCGATGGCGACATCGGTCGGGCGCACCGGCGCGGGGAGCACCGTTTCGCCCATGAGGTACGTGTCGACCTCGGCGGCGGCCGCGCGGCCCTCGGCGATGGCCCACACGATGAGCGACTGCCCACGACCGGCGTCACCGGCGACGAACACGCCCGGCGTCGAGGTGGCATAGGTCGCGTCGCGCTCGACGTTGCCGCGGTTCGTGAAACGCGTGCCGAGCTGGTCGCCCAGGTGCTCGCGCTCAGGACCGGTGAAGCCCATCGCGATCAGCACCAGGTCGGCCGGGATCTCGCGCTCGGTGCCGCTCTTGGGCACACGGCGGCCGTCGACGTATTCGGTCTCGGCCACGCGCAGAGCGCGCACCTCGCCCGCGGCGTTGCCGAGGAACTCCACCGTCGAGGCGAGGAACGTGCGCTCCCCGCCCTCTTCGTGAGCGGATGCCATCTCGAAGAGGTTCGGCATCATCGGCCAGGGCTGCTCGGCCGGGCGCTCCGACGGCGGCTGCTTGCCGATCGCGAGGTTCGTCACGCTCAGCGCGCCCTGGCGGTGTGCCGTGCCGATGCAGTCCGCGCCGGTGTCGCCACCGCCGATGACGACGACGTGCTTGCCCTCGGCCGAGATCTGCTGGGGAACCTGGTCGCCCGCGACCGCCTTGTTGCCCTCGACGAGGTACTCCATGGCGAAGTGGACGCCGTCGAGGTCGCGCCCCGGGATGGGCAGGTCGCGCGGCACGGTCGAGCCTGTGGCGACGATGACCGCGTCGTAACGCGCCCGGAGGTCGCTCCACGAGATGTCCTTGCCGATCTCGACACCCGCGCGGAAGCGCGTGCCCTCGGCCTGCATCTGGCGAAGACGCAGCTCGAGGTGGCGCTTCTCCATCTTGAAGTCCGGGATGCCGTACCGCAGGAGCCCGCCGATCCGGTCGTCGCGCTCGTACACGGCGACCGTGTGTCCCGCGCGCGTCAGCTGCTGGGCCGCGGCCAGGCCGGCGGGGCCGGAGCCGACCACCGCCACCGTCTTGCCCGTCAGGCGCTCCGGCGGCTCGGGCTCGACCCAGCCGTTGCCGAACGCCTCGTCGATGATCGAGACCTCGACCTGCTTGATCGTGACCGCGGGCTGGTTGATGCCCAGCACGCAGGAGCTCTCGCACGGGGCGGGGCAGAGCCGACCCGTGAACTCCGGGAAGTTGTTGGTCGCGTGCAGGCGCTCGATCGCGGCGCGGCCCTCGCCACGCCACGTGAGGTCGTTCCACTCGGGGATCAGGTTGCCGAGCGGGCACCCCTTGTGGCAGAACGGGATGCCGCAGTCCATGCAGCGACCGGCCTGGCGCTTGATGACGGCCGAATCGCCCGGCTCGTACACCTCTTTCCAGTCCATGATGCGCACGGGTACGGGCCGGCGCTTGGGGAGCTCGCGCTCCGTGACCTTGAGAAAGCCCTTCGGGTCAGCCACCCGTCACCTCCAGAATGCGTGTCCAGACGACGTCGCCGTCGGGGTCGAGCCCCTCGGCCACCGCCTCCTGGCGGGTCTGCAGGACCGCGGCGTAGTCGCGCGGCAGAACCCGGACGAAATTGTGCACCTCGGCCTCGAAGTCGTCGAGCAGACGACGGGCCAACGTGGAATCGGTCTCCGCGACGTGCTTCTCGAGCAGGTCGCGGAGGATCTCGGCATCCCCGGATCCGAGTTCACCGAGAACGAGCTCACCTGATGCCAGGGCCTCGCGGTTCACCAGGTCGCGGTCGAGTCGGTAGACGTATGCCTGACCACCGGACATGCCTGCGCCGAGGTTGCGGCCCGTGGCGCCGAGGATCACGGCCAGACCACCGGTCATGTACTCGAGCGCGTGGTCTCCCACGCCCTCGACCACCGCAGTCGCGCCCGAGTTGCGGACGAGGAACCGCTCACCCACGACACCGTTGAGGAACATCTGCCCCTGGGTGGCGCCGTAGCCGATGACGTTTCCGGCGATGACGTTCTCGGACGCCGCGAACGTCGAACCACGATGCGGGCGCACGACGATCGTGCCTCCCGACAGGCCCTTGCCGACGTAGTCGTTCGAGTCGCCCTCGAGCCGCAGCGTGATGCCGGCGGGCATGAAGGCACCGAACGACTGCCCCGCCGAGCCGGTCAGACGGACGTCAATGGAGCCCTCGGGCAGTCCGTGCTCGCCGTGCACCTTGGTGACGTGGTGGCCGAGCATGGTCCCCACCGCACGAGCGGTGTTGCGGATGGGCAGATCGATCGTGACCTGACCGCCGCGGGCGATGACGTCCTGCGAGCGCTCGATGAGCTGCACGTCGAAGTGGTCCTCGAGCTCGTGGTCCTGGTTGCGACCGTGGCGACGCGGCTCATCGTCGGCGAAGCGCGGTCCCTCGAGGATCGGCGCGAGGTTGAGCCCGCGTGCCTTCCAGTGCTCGACCGCGCCGTTGACGTCGAGGAGCTCCGCGTGACCGACGATCTCGTCGATCGAGCGGTACCCGAGCGCGGCGAGGTATTCGCGCACCTCCTGGGCGATGAACTCCATGAAGTTGACGATGTACTCGGCCTTGCCGGTAAAGCGGGAGCGCAGCACGGGGTTCTGCGTCGCGACGCCCACGGGGCAGGTGTCGAGGTGGCACACGCGCATCATGATGCAGCCCGAGACCACGAGCGGAGCCGTGGCGAAACCGAACTCCTCGGCGCCGAGCAGCGCGCCGATGATGACGTCGCGGCCCGTCTTCATCTGACCGTCGACCTGCACCACGACGCGGTCGCGCATGCCGTTGAGCATGAGCGTCTGCTGCGTCTCGGCAAGCCCGAGCTCCCAGGGGGTACCCGCGTGCTTGAGCGAGTTCATCGGGCTCGCGCCCGTGCCGCCGTCCTGACCCGAGACCAGGATGACGTCGCTCAGCGCCTTCGCGACACCCGCCGCGACCGCGCCGATGCCCGACTGGCTCACCAGCTTGGTGTGGATGCGTGCCTTCGGGTTCGCGCGCTTCAGGTCGAAGATGAGCTGCTTGAGGTCTTCGATCGAGTAGATGTCGTGGTGCGGAGGGGGCGAGATGAGCCCGACACCGGCCGTCGCGTGACGCGTGCGCGCCACCCACGGGTACACCTTGGTCGGCGGCAGCTGACCGCCCTCGCCGGGCTTGGCGCCCTGGGCGAGCTTGATCTGGATGTCGTCCGCCTCGGTCAGGTAGAGGCTCGTCACGCCGAATCGCCCGGATGCCACCTGCTTGATGGCGCTGCGGCGCGCGGGGTCGAGCAGACGGTCGACGTCTTCTCCGCCCTCGCCCGTGTTCGACTTGCCGCCGATCTGGTTCATCGCGACGGCCAGGACCTCGTGCGCCTCTTTCGAGATCGAGCCGTAGCTCATGGCCCCGGTCGAGAAGCGCTTCACGATCGCCGACACGGGCTCGACCTCGTCGATCGGCACGGGCGGGCGGACCCCGGTGCGCAGCTCGAAGAGACCGCGGAGGGTTTTGAGCTCGTGCGCCTGGTCGTCGATCAGCTTCGTGTACTCGCGGAAGATGTCGTACCGGCGCTCGCGCGTCGCGTGCTGCAGACGGAACACCGTGTCGGGGTTGAACAGGTGCGGGGCACCGTCTCGTCGCCACTGGTACTCGCCGCCGGTCCAGAGGCGCTCGTGCGCGCGGGCCGCGGCATCTTCCGGGTAGGCGTACTCGTGGCGCGCCGCGTTCTCGGCCGCGATGACGTCGAGACCGACGCCGCCGAGCTTCGACTCGGTGCCGGTGAAGTACGCCTCGACGAACTCGCGCGACAGTCCCACCGCTTCGAACACCTGCGCGCCCGCGTACGACGACACGGTCGAGATGCCCATCTTCGACATGATCTTCAGCACGCCCTTGCCGAGCGCGTAGATCAGGTTCTTGACGGCCTTCTCGGGCGTGATGCCGGTGATGAAGCCCGCGCGCACGAGGTACTCGACGGTCTCCATCGCCAGGTACGGGTTGACCGCCGAGGCGCCGTAGCCGATCAGGGTCGCCACGTGGTGCACTTCGCGCACATCGCCGGCCTCGACCACGAGCCCGACCTTCATGCGGGTCTCTTTGCGGATGAGGTGGTGGTGCACGGCCGCGAGCATGAGCAGCGACGGGATGGGCGCGAGGTCCTTGTTCGAGTCACGGTCGCTGAGCACGATGAACTCGGCGCCGTCCTCGATGGCCTGGTCGACCTCGGTGCACATCTGCGTGAGCCGCTTCTGCAGCCCCTTGTGCCCCGCCTCGACGCGGTAAAGACCGCGGATGGTCACCGACGATCGACCCGGCAGCGCGGTGTCGATGTGCTGGATCTTCGCGAGCTCGTCGTTGTCGATGACCGGGAAGTCGAGGGTCACCGTGCGGGTGTGCTCGGGCCCCCAGTCGAGGAGGTTGCGCTCGGGACCGAGACCCAGCGACAGCGAGGTGACGACCTCTTCACGGATCGAGTCGAGCGGCGGGTTGGTGACCTGCGCGAACTGCTGGGTGAAGTAGTCGAACAGCAGGCGCGGGCGGTCGCTGAGCACGGCGACGGGGGCGTCGCTCCCCATGGCGCCGAGCGGCTCGGCGCCGCCCTGACCCATCGGCGTCAGCAGCAGACGGACTTCTTCCTCGGTGTAGCCGAAGGTGCGCTGTCGACGCGTGATGGACGCGATCGGGTGCACGATGTGCTCGCGCTCGGGCAGCTCGCTGAGCTTGACGCGACCGGCGTCCACCCACTCCTGCCAGGGCTCGAGCGCAGCGAGGTTCGCCTTGATCTCTTCGTCTTCGACGATGCGGCGCTCGGCCGTGTCGACGAGGAACATGCGACCGGGCTGCAGGCGTCCACGGCGCTTGATCCGCTCGGGGGCGAAGTCGAGCACGCCGGTCTCGGAACCGATGACGACGAGGCCGTCGGTGGTCTCGGTCCAGCGCCCCGGGCGCAGGCCGTTGCGGTCGAGCGTGGCGCCGACGAGCGTGCCGTCGGTGAAGATGAGCGCTGCGGGGCCGTCCCACGGCTCCATCTGCATCGAGTGGTAGTCGTAGAAGGCACGGAGATCGGGATCGATCGTCGCCTGCTTCTCGTACGCCTCGGGAACCATCATCATGATGGCGTGCGGGAGGCTGCGACCGGTGAGGGTCAGCAGCTCGAGGACCTCGTCGAAGGAGGCCGAGTCGCTCGCGCCCTCGGTGCAGATGGGCAGGAGAGGCCGCACGTCGCCGATCAGCTCGGACTCGAGCTGCGACTGGCGCGCGCGCATCCAGTTGCGGTTGCCCTTGACGGTGTTGATCTCGCCGTTGTGCGCGAGCATGCGCAAGGGCTGCGCGAGCGGCCACGACGGGAAGGTGTTCGTCGAGTAGCGGGAGTGCACCACCGCGAGCTCGGACGCGAAGCGCTCGTCCTGCAGGTCGGGGTAGAACGGCTCGAGCTGGAGCGTCGTGACCATGCCCTTGTACCCGAGCGTGCGGCTGGACAGCGACACGAAATAGGCGTCGAGCTCGTGACGGGCGCGCTTGCGCAGGCGGTACACGCGACGATCGAGCGCGATGCCCGAGAGAGCGGGCTGGTCGCCCGCGGCCGGCCGCGAGACGAACAGCTGCTCGAAAGCGGGGCGCGCCTCGAAGGCGAGCTTGCCCAGGTTGTCGGACTCGGTGGGCACCTCGCGCCAGCCGAGCACCTCGAGGTTCTCGTGACGGGCGATCTCTTCGATCCCCGACTTCATCGCGGCGCGCTCGTCGTGCCCGAGGGGAAGGAAGATCATTCCGGCGGCGTACTCCCCCACCGGCGGCAGGTCGAAGTCGACGACCTCGCGCAGGAAGGCATCCGGCATCTGCGTGAGGATGCCCGCGCCGTCGCCGGTGCCGGCGTCGGACCCGATGGCACCGCGGTGCTCGAGGTTGCGCAGTGCGGTCAGGGCCAGGTCGACGATGTCGTGTCCGGCCTCGCCGCGGAGAGTCGCGACCATGGCCAGGCCACAGGCGTCTTTCTCGAACGACGGGTCGTACATTCCCTGTCGGGCCGGGAACGAGCCTCCGACGGTGTCGGAACGCAGGCTGGAAGCCATATCAACCGTCCTCACGTTGATGCTTCGAATGGGACGACGTCGGCCCAGAGTGTTAGTTCGTGGCGGGGCTGCTTGTGGCGCTGGTGCCGACGGTGTCGCTCGTCGCGGGCGGCTCGCTCACGTCGACGAAGTCAGAGGGGTCGGTTGAGTCTACAGCCCCCGGAGCCTTGGATTCGCGCCCGGGTACGTAGGGCGAGGGTTCGAGGCCGTGGTGGCGGCGCGACTGGACGATGAAGATCACCAGACCGAGCACCACACCGAAGATCGCCGCCCACACGTTCGTGCGCAGACCGAGGATGATGTCGCTGGGGTCGACGCGGATCGACTCCCAGACGATGCGGCCCGCGCTGTACCACATGAGGTAGATCGCGAACTGCTTGCCCCACTGCAGGGTGAAGCGCTTGCCGACGTACAGGATGACGGCCGCGCCGAGGAGGTTCCAGGTGACCTCGTACAGGAACGTGGGGTGGAACAACGTGCCGGCCGGCAGGCCGACGGGGATCGCCGGGTTGCCCGGGGCGATCTCGAGGCCCCACGGCAGGTCGGTGGGCTGACCGAAGAGCTCCTGGTTGAACCAGTTGCCGAAGCGGCCCATCGCCTGCGCGATGATGAGGCCCGGGGCGAGGGCGTCGGCGAACGTCCAGAAGCGGATACCGCTCCACTTGCACCCGAGGATCGCGCCGATGGCGCCGCCGATGAGCGCGCCGTAGATGGCGATCCCGCCCTCCCAGATGGCCCAGACGGAGCCGGGCTGGGTGATGTTCCACGGGTTGGAGCCGGGGCCGAAGTAGAAGCCGGCGTGCGTGGCGACGTGGTAGATACGCGCGACGATGATGGCGAGCGGCACCGCCAGGAGGCAGATGTCGATGACGACCCACTTCTCCGCGCCGCGCCGCGTCAGCCGTGCGTTCGTGAGAAGCAGGGCGACGATGATGCCCGCGACGATGCACAGGGCATAGAAGTGGATGCGGAACGGACCGAGATCGACGTAGGAGATCGTCGGGCTCGGAATGCTGGCGAGCACGCCGGAGGCGGCGCTCGAGAGGGCGAACGTCATGCGAAAGAGTCTAGGCGCGCCGCGCGGTGCCCGCGGACAGCTCGCGTGCGAGGGTGGACAGACCCTCGACACCGCCGTCACGGAGCGCCTTCACCAGGGCGGTTCCGACGATCGCGCCGTCGGCGTACTCGACCACCCCGGCCACCTGAGCGGCATTGGAGATGCCGATACCGACACACGCGTGATCCGCGCCGTGCGCCCGCAGTCGTTCGACGAGTCGCCGGGCGGCGGCATCCAGTTCGGCCCGCTCCCCGGTGATCCCCATCGTCGAAACGGTGTAGACGAAACCCGTCGACGCCTCGACGATCATGCGGAGGCGTTCGTCGGTCGAGGTGGGGGCGGCGAGGAACACCCGGTCGAGGCCGGTTCGCTCGCTCGTGGCGATCCACGCGGCGGCGGCGTCGGGCGTGATGTCGGGGGTGATGAGCCCCGCTCCCCCGGCGGCGACGAGCTCGTCGGCGTAGCGGTCGACGCCGTACTGCTCGACGAGGTTCCAGTACGTCATGACCAGGATCGGGACATCGGTGCGTGCCGTGACCTCGCGGATGATCGTGAAGAGATCGCGCATGCGGAAGCCGTTGGCGAGGGCCGTCTGGGTCGCCTCCTGGATCACCAGACCGTCCATGACCGGGTCACTGTACGGAGGGCCGAGTTCGATGACGTCGGCGCCGGCCTCGGCCAGCGCGACGATGGCCTCGATGCTCGTGGCGACGTCGGGGAAGCCGGCGGGCAGGTAGGCGACGAACGCGCCGCGACCGTCGGTGTGGGCGGCTTCGATCGCCGCGGACACGCGCGAGGTCACAGCTCCACCCCTGCGCCGCTCGCGGCATCCGGGGCCGGCGTCACATCGACCGGCGAACCGGCGGCGGATGCCACGGTCTCGGCGCCGGCGGTCTGCGCCGGGCGGCCCTCGGGGGGAGGTGCGTGCTCGGCGTCGTAGAGATCGAAGTAGCGCGCGGCGGTGTCCATGTCTTTGTCGCCGCGACCGGAGAGGTTCACCGCGATGACGGCATCCGGACCCAGTTCGCGACCGACGCGCAGGGCTCCGGCCAGGGCGTGGGCCGACTCGATCGCCGGGATGATTCCCTCGGTGCGCGAGAGCAGACGCAGGGCCTGCATGGCCTCGTCGTCGGTCGCGGGGATGTACTGCGCACGGCCGATGTCGGCGAGCCACGCGTGCTCGGGACCCACGCCGGGGTAGTCGAGGCCCGCCGAGATCGAGTGCGACTCGGTGGTCTGGCCGTCTTCGTCCTGCAGCACGTACGTGCGGGCGCCGTGCAGGACGCCGGGACGACCCCGCTCGATGGATGCCGCGTGCTTGGGGGTGTCGACACCGTCGCCGGCTGCCTCGACGCCGTACAGCGCGACGCCCTCGTCGTCGAGGAAGGCGTCGAACATGCCGATCGCGTTGGATCCGCCGCCGACGCAGGCGAAGACGGCGTCGGGCAGGCGACCGATGCGCTCGAGGAACTCGGCGCGGGTCTCTTCGCCGATGATCTTCTGGAAGTCGCGGACCATCGCCGGGAAGGGGTGGGGTCCTGCGGCTGTGCCGAAGATGTAGTTGGTCGTCTCGACCGAGGCGACCCAGTCGCGGTACGCCTCGTTGATCGCGTCTTTCAGCGTGCGCGAGCCGGTCGTGACGGGAACGACCTCGGCGCCGAGCAGACGCATGCGCGCGACGTTGAGAGCCTGCCGCTCGGTGTCGACCTCGCCCATGTAGACGACGCAGTCGAGACCGAAAAGGGCGGCAGCCGTCGCGGTGGCGACGCCGTGCTGGCCGGCACCCGTCTCTGCGATCACGCGGGTCTTGCCGAGACGCTTGGTGAGCAGTGCCTGGCCGAGCACGTTGTTGATCTTGTGCGAGCCGGTGTGGTTCAGGTCTTCGCGCTTGAGGAAGACGCGCGCGCCACCCGCGTGCTCGGCGAAGCGCGGCACTTCGGTGAGCGCGGACGGACGGCCGGCGTAATCGTGCAGCAGGGCCCGCAGCTCGGCGTGGAACTCGGGGTCGGCCATCGCCGATTCGTAGACCGCGGTCAGCTCGTCGATCGCCGCGATGAGCGATTCGGGCATGTACCGGCCGCCGAAGTCGCCGAAGAACGGCCCCTTCTGGTCGCGCAGGCTGATGGTCATGACGTCTCCTGGAGGAACGCGCGGAGCGTGGCGACGGGGTCGCCCGTGACGAGGGCTTCGCCCACGAGCACCACATCGGCACCCGCGGCGCGGTAGTGGGCCACGTCGGCGGGTGCGAGCACCGCCGACTCCGCGATCTTGACGGCGTCGGCCGGGAATCGGTCGGCGAGCGAGCCGAACAGGTCACGGTCGAGCTGGAAGGTCGAAAGGTTGCGCGCGTTGACGCCGATGAGCTTCGCACCGAGGTCGGCGGCGCGTTCGAGCTCTTCCGCCGAGTGGGTCTCGACGAGAGCCGTCATGCCGAGATCGGTGACGAGGCCGTAGAGCTCGGTGAGGGTCTTCTGGTCGAGCGCGGCGACGATCAGGAGAGCGAGGTCGGCACCCGAGGCGCGGGCTTCCAGCACCTGGTACGGCGTGGCGATGAAGTCCTTGCGCAGGACGGGGACGCTGACGGCGGCCCGGACGGCCTCGAGGTCGGCGAGGCTGCCCTTGAACTTGCGCCCCTCGGTGAGCACCGAGATGGCCGATGCGCCGCCTTCTTCGTAGAGACGGGCCTGGCGGGCGGGATCGGGGATCGACGCGAGGTCGCCTCGCGACGGGCTCGCGCGCTTGACCTCGGCGATGATCTTGACCCGGTCGGCCGGCGCGAGCATCGCCAGAGCGTCTCGCGCGGGGGTCTGCGCGAGAGCGTCGCGCTCGACCTCGGCGAGGGAACGCGTCTCGGCGCGCTTCTCTGCGTCTTCTACCGCCCCGGCCGTGAGATCGGCCAGCACGGTCAGTGGGCCTTCGAGCTGGTCTTCGAGCCGTTCGCGCCGTATCCGGCCTTGCCCATGGCCCATCCGACGATCGCGCCGACGACGAGCAGACCCACCGAGGCCCACACGAGCACGGGCATGTCGAGCCAGAAGAAAAGCGTTCCGAGCGTGAACGCGAGCAGCATGATGATCACGGCCGTCCAGGCGGCGGGCGAGTGTCCGTGGCCGGGATCACCGATGGGGTTGCTCATGGGGCTCCTTACAGTCGCGCGCGGGCGCAGGGGAAAGCGTGAGGCCAGTCTATCGAAGCCGCGGGGTGGGGCTGGCGCGGTCGTCTCGATGTCGCGACGACCGCGCGACCGGATGCCGTGCCGTCAGGCGGAGTTCGTCGATGACACGCCGTGTGCGGATGCCGCGGACCCGCGTGTCGGCCGCGAACTCCGCGTGACGGCACGCGGCCGGACGGCCCCGCGACGTGTGCGGCCGAGGCCGGGCGAGCCGAGTGTCAGGCCGTCGGGTCGGCGCCGCGCGACAGGTCGTCCCACGAGTCGATCGCGTCGTGCGGGCGCGAGGCTTCCGCCGTGGAATCGCCGGTCGTGCGGTACTTCCGGCCCGCGTTCGACCCCCATCGACGCGCGGTGACGAGGGTGAAGACGGCGGCCGCGGCGAGCACGATCTGTGCAACCAGTGTGACGGCGGGCCAGGGGGTCAGCGACAGTACCGCGACGAGGTCGCCGACGGCATCCACTCCCGAGATCCCCGTGGCGTCGGTGACCGTCGCCGCGGTGGCGGACACGGGCGTCGCGAAGACGATCTGCGCGGCACCGAAGCCGGTCAGCGCGGCGATCGCGAGGCCGATCGCGCCGAAGACGTAGCGCACGACGGGGCCCGCGATCGACAGCGCGGCACCGAGCGCCAGCGCCGCCAGGCTCAAGGGCGTCAGGACGGGGAGGGCGTCCGAGCCCGGCACGGCGAGGGTCTGCTGAGCACCGTCGTCGAGGGTGACGTCGATCCAGGTCTGGGTCGATCCGATGACGCCGATCGCGCCCGCGAGGAGCATCGCGACGACGGCCAGCGAACGGGGACGCCGCATCAGCGCTCCCCCACGACCGGGTGCAGGTCGTCGGCGTCGAAGCAGGTGTGGTCGCCGGTGTGACACGCCGCGCCGACCTGGTCGACCTCGATGAGGAGCGTGTCGCCGTCGCAGTCGAGACGCGCACCCTTGACGATCTGGATGTGACCGGACGTGTCGCCCTTGCGCCAGTACTCCTGACGCGAGCGCGACCAGAAGGTCACGCGGCCGGTGGTGAGCGTGCGGTTCAGGGCCTCGGCATCCATCCACCCCATCATCAGCACCTCGCGGGAGTCGAACTGCTGGATGACCGCGGGGACGAGGCCGTCGGCGTTGTACGTGACGCGGTCGACGCTCATCGGCGCACCTCGATTCCTTCGGCGGCCATGGCCTCTTTCACCTGTCCGACGGTGAGCTGGCCGGAGTGGAAAACGGATGCCGCGAGCACGGCGTCGGCACCGGCTTGCACCGCGGGGGCGAAGTGCTCCAGGGCACCCGCGCCGCCCGATGCGATGACCGGGACCGCTGCGACCTGACGCATGAGACGCACGAGCTCGAGGTCGAAGCCTTGCTTCGTGCCGTCGGCGTCGATCGAGTTCACGAGCAGTTCGCCGGCACCGCGCTCGACGGCCTCGCGGGCCCAGTCGAGGGCGTCGAGGGTCGTCTCGGTGCGGCCGCCGTGGGTGGTGACGACGAATCCCGAGGGCGTGGATGCCGCGCGCTTGACGTCGAGCGACAGCACGATGACCTGCGCGCCGAAGCGGTCGGCGATCTCGTCGATCAGCGCGGGGCGGGCGATCGCGGCGGAGTTGACGCCGATCTTGTCGGCTCCGACGGCGAGGAGCCGGGCCACGTCGTCGGCCGAACGCACTCCCCCACCGACGGTCAGGGGGATGAAGACCTGTTCGGCGGTGCGGCGGACGACGTCGTACGTCGTGGCGCGCTCGTCGACCGTGGCGGTGACGTCGAGGAAGGTGACCTCGTCGGCGCCCTGATCGAAGTACAGCTTCGCCAGTTCGACCGGGTCGCCCATGTCGCGCAGGTCGAGGAAGTTCACGCCCTTCACGACGCGGCCTCCCGCGACGTCGAGGCACGGGATGACGCGGCGCGCGAGGGTCATCAGAGCCTCGCGGCGAGGATCTCGGTGACGAGGATCGCGCGCGCGCCGATCGCGTACAGCTCGTCCATGACACGGTTGACGTCGCGGCGCGGGCTCATCACGCGGACGGCGACCCACTCGGGGTCACGCAGCGGCGAGATCGTGGGCGACTCGAGACCGGGGGCAACGGCGATGGCCTGGTCGACGAGGTTCGCGGGCAGGTCGTAATCGACGAGCACGTACTTGCGCGCGGCGAGCACGCCGCGCAGACGGCGCAGGAGCGTTTCGGTGCCCTCGGCCTCGTTCGGTCCGGAGATGAGCACGGCGTCGCTCTCGAGGAGCACCGGCCCGAAGATCTCGAGCCCCGCCTGGCGCAGCGTCGTTCCGGTCGAGACGACATCGGCTACGGCATCCGCCACTCCGAGCTGGACGGCGGACTCGACCGCGCCGTCGAGGGGCACGATGTCGACCGCGATGCCGCGCTCGTCGAGGAAGGCGTCGACGAGACCCGGATACGCGGTCGCGACGCGAAGGCCCTCGAGGTCCTGGACGTCGGTGAAGCGCCCGGGGCGGCCCGCGAAGCGGAAGGTGGAGCCGGCGAAGCCGAGCGACTCGACCTCTCGGGCGCCGGGCATACGGGCATCGAGCAGCAGGTCGCGACCCGTGATGCCGACGTCGAGGGCTCCGGAGCCCACGTAGGTCGCGATGTCACGGGGACGGAGGTAGAAGAACTCGACCTCGTTCACGGGGTCGACGGTGTAAAGGTCTTTCGAGTCGCGTCGTCCGGTGTATCCGGCCTCCGAGAGCATCTCGGCGGCGGTCTCGGCCAGCGACCCCTTGTTCGGCACGGCGATTCGCAGCATGACGGGGGCTTTCGTGGTTCGTGAGCGTGTGGGAGGCGGGAGCGGCTCAGAGATGTCGGTAGACGTCTTCGAGCGTCAGGCCCTTCGCAAGCATGAGCGTCTGCAGGTGGTAGAGCAGCTGCGAGATCTCCTCGGCCGCGGCGGCGTCGGACTCGTACTCGGCGGCCATCCACACCTCGGCGGCCTCTTCGACGATCTTCTTGCCGATGGCGTGCACGCCGGCGTCGAGCTGCGCGACCGTTCCCGACCCCTCGGGTCGCTCGACGGCCTTGGCGCTGAGTTCCGCGAACAGGTCGTCGAAGGTCTTCACGCTTCCAGGGTATCGGGTCGGCGGGGGTGGGGCCGTCCGCGGGCGGTTCGCCGGGTCGTGGCATCCGTCGGCGGGGTGTGTCTCGTGCGGCGCGGGAGGTCGGCGGGCGGTGGGAACGGCGGGGCCTGGGCGCGCGACGTGCGCCGGGTGGCGGACGGGCTTGGGACGGGCGCGGGGCGGCGGGCCGGCTCCGGGCGGGCGCCGGGCGGGCGGGTGGTGGCGGAGCGGTGGCATAAACGCTATTCGCGCGTGGAAACGCGAGGAGAGCGTGTTTGTGTGCGTGGACCGCGTTTATGCGTGGGTGGCGGCGGCAGCACGCCGGCGCTCGCGGACAGCGCGCGGCGAGCCCGGGCGCGACGTGAGGAAGCGCGCGCTGTGCGGGCCGCGCCTCGCACCGGCGGAACGAGCGGCGCGAGTCAGTGGCGATGGCGCGCCGCAGCGGCGCGGAGCGACTGGATCGCCCGGTCGGGATCGTCGGCGCCGAAGACGGCGGATCCCGCGACGAACGTGTCGGCGCCCGCCTCGGCGGCCTGGGCGATCGTCGACTCGCCGATGCCGCCGTCGACCTGGAGCCACACGTTCGATCCGCGGCGCTTCGCCTCGTCGGCGAGGGCACGCAGCTTCGGCATGGTCTCGGGCATGAACGACTGGCCACCGAACCCGGGCTCGACGGTCATGACGAGGATCTGATCGAACTCGTTCAGCGAGTCGAACAGGTTCTCGACGGGTGTGCCGGGCTTCACGGCGACACCGGCTCGCGCGCCGATCGACCGCAGCTGCCGGGCGAGGGTGATCGGGGATGCCGCTGCCTCGAGGTGGAACGTCACCGAGGCCGCCCCCAGCTCGGCGTAGGCGGGTGCCCACCGATCGGGGTCGTCGATCATGAGGTGCACGTCGAGCGGGACCGGGCTCGTCTCCTGGATGCGCCCCACCATCTGCGGCCCGAACGTGAGGTTCGGCACGAAGTGGTTGTCCATCACGTCGACGTGCACGAAGTCGGCGCCCGCGATGCGCGCGAGCTCGGCCTCCATGTTCACGAAGTCGGCGGCCAGGATGCTCGGATTGATGCGCGGGGCGTCGGTAGGCACCCGACCATTATGTGTGCGCGCCGCCCGGAGAGGACGTCAACGCTTGCGAAGGAGCGCGATCGACATCGCGTCCGTTCCGTGCCGGTGGGGCCACAGCTGCGCGCGGAGCGAGCCGTCCGCCTGGTCGGGCAGGTCGATCTCGCGCAGCGCCACCGAACGCACGACGGCCCGGGCATCGAGTTCTTCGGCCGCGTCTCCGAGGGTGCGCTTGACCTCGGCGAGAACCCCGGAGGTTTCGGCGAGATGGGGCGAACACGTCACGTACGCCACGACACCGCCGGGTTTGAGCGCCTCGAACGCGGCCAGGACGAGTTCCTGCTGCAGCGCGGTCAGGTCGGGGACGTCGGATGGGACCTTGCGCCACCGCGCCTCCGGCCGACGTCGGAGCGCACCGATGCCCGTGCACGGCGCGTCGACGAGGATGCGGTCGTACTGCTCGGGACTTCGCGCGGCGCGCTCCCGTCCGTCTTCTTCGCTGACCGTCACGTCGAGAGGGACGGATGCCACGGCCTGCCGGACCAATCCGGCCCGCGCGGGCGCGATCTCGTTCGCATCGAGCTGCGCCCCGTGCGCGAGCGCTTCCGCCGCGAGCAGGGCGGTCTTCCCACCGGGGCCGGCGCAGAGGTCGAGCCAGCGCTCACCTTCGCGCACCGGCATCGCTCTGCTCAGCGCGAGCGCCGCAAGCTGGGAGCCCTCGTCCTGCACCCGGATCCGTCCCTCGCTCGCGCGGATGAGACCCTCGGGGTCTCCCCCGCCGTGCGTCGTGAACGCGGTCGGGGCGAAACGCGCGGCCGTGGCGTCGTCGGGGGCCTCGGCGAGACCGGGGAGCGCGACCATCGCCACCCGCGGAGCGACGTTGTCGGCATCGAGCAGCTCGGCGAGCTCGTCGGCGCGGCCCTCGGCCGTGAGCGCGCGACGCAGGGCCCGGACGATCCAGACCGGGTGCGAGGTGGTGACACCGATGCGCTCGTCGTCGCTGCGCGCAGCCGCGGCGATGCGGTCCATCCACTCGCCCGGGGTATCGCGCGAGACGCGCCGCAGCACGGCATTGGCGAATCCTGCGGCGCCCTTTCCTCCCCCGTGGCGACGCGCCAGCTCCACCGACTCGTTCACGGCGGCGTGCGAGGCGACGCGCGTCGACAGCAGCTGGTGCACGCCGAGTCGCAGGGCGTCGAGCACGGCGGGATCGATGCGTTCGACGCTGCGGTCGGCGGCGAGGGCGATGATCGCGTCGTAGGTCCCCCGCCGCCGGAGGGTGCCGTAGGTCAGTTCGGTCGCGAGGCCCGCGTCTTTGGCATCCAGGTTCGCCCGCACAATGGCGTGCGGCAGCAACAGGTTCGCGTACGCCTCGTCCCCCGAGACCGCTCGGAGAACCTCGTACGCGACGGCGCGCGCTCCCTGCACGCTCATGCGCCCAGCACCGGCTCGCTCGTGCGCAGACCGCGGAACCAGTCGCCCGCCGCCATCGCCCCTTTACCCGCCGGCTGGACGGTGACGAGGCGGAGCGGGCGGGATCCGGTTCCGACGATCACGTCCTTGCCGGATGCCGTGACCCGGCCGGGCGGAAGGGGCGGGTCATCGGTGCTCACGGCGCGCAGCACTTTGAAACGCGCGCCGTCGAGGGTGGTGTGCGCGCCCGGCTCAGGCGTGACCCCGGCGATCCGATGCAGGAGGACATCGGCATCCTGTGTGAAATCGAGCGCACCGTCGTCGAGCGTGAGCTTGGGGGCGAGGGTCGGCTCGCCCTGTTGCGGGGTGCTGACGGCCGTGCCGTCGGCGATGGCGCCGACCACGCGGGCGAGCAGCGGAGCGCCGATTCCGGCCAGGTCGTCGAGCACCTCGGCCGCCGTCGCGTCGACGGGGATCTCGTAGCGCTCCTCGGCGAAGACGTCGCCGGCGTCGAGAGCGGCGACGAGCTGGAACACGCTGGCTCCGGTCACCGTGTCGCCCGCGATGAGCGCGCGCTGCACCGGCGCGGCTCCTCGCCACCGCGGCAGGAGCGAGAAGTGCAGGTTGATCCACCCGCGCGCCGGGGTCGACAGCAGCGGCTCGCGCACGAGCCCGCCGTACGCGACGATCACACCCAGCTCCGGCTCGAGCGCGGCGATGCGCTCGGTCGCCTCGGCGTCGAGGCGGTCGGCCTTGATGACGGGGAGGCCGAGGTCGACGGCCGCCTGTGCGACGGGCGACGGTGTCAACACGCGCTTGCGTCCGAGGGGAGCGTCGCCGCGGGTGACGACGGCCGCGATCTCGTGCGGGCCGGATGCCAGGGCTCGCAGTGAGGGAACGGCGACGGCGGGGGTGCCGGCGAAGACGAGGCGCATGGGTCTCCTCAGACTCTCGGGAGCGGACGGACGGGGTGGCACGCCGCTCAGAGGTCGGGCTCGGGGATGTCGAGGCGAACTCTGAGCGTACTGCGCTGTTTCGGTCCGCGATCTTTGCGCGAGCTGCGAGCGCGGAGGGCATCGGCGATGACGCCGGCGCGTAACGCCTCGGCCACGGCCTTGCCGTGCGCGTAGTCGAAGCGCACCAGCGCGCGAGAGGTCGACACGTCGGGCGATTCCGATGTGTCCACCGGACCCAGGATCGCGAGCGGGTCGAGATCGGGCACCGTTTCGCGCAGCGACGACAAGAGAGTGTCGACGTTCCGGGCGTGTCCGTCGACGCTCGCGACACGGACGGCGGGAGGCATCCTGAGCGGTACCCGGTCCGCAAGCTCGGCACGGGCGTAAGCGGGCTGCGTCCACGTCGCCAACGCGCGGGCGACCGGGCCGGCCACTCCGACCAGGTGCACCGGTGCTCCCGGTGCGGCCAGGGCTGCGGCGTTCGACCACCAGCGGAGGCAGCTCTCGCCGATGCGGAGGGCTTCGTTCTGGAGCATGCGGTCGCCGTCGAGCAGGATGACGGCGCGATAGCCTCCGCGAGCGATCGGCTCGGCTCCGCGGGTGGCGATGACCAGGGCGGGATGGCCGTCGACCTCGGCGACCGGGTGGGCGCCGTCGGCGATGATCACGCGGGTGTTCGGGAACGCGCGCCCCAGTTCGTCGGCGGTGCGCTCGCTGCCCGACGACGCCATGCGGAGCTTCGTCGAGTGGCAATGTCCGCACGTCCAGGCGTGCGCGCTGCGGCCACACCACGCGCACACGGGGACGGCACCGGGCCGAGCGGCTCGCAGGGGTCCCGCACAGTGCTGACAGCGGGCGGGACGACGGCAGTCCGCGCACACCAGGGACGGAGCGTACCCGGGCCGTGCGACCTGCACGAGCACCGGACCGCTCTGCAACGCCTCGCGCGCGGCCGCGAACGCCGACGACGGCACGCGCGCCTGACGCTGCTCTCCTTCGCGCGTGGCGCTCAGCACGACGCGAGGGCTCGCACGCCGAGAGGGGGCGATCTCGCGCACGTACCCGACGTCGACGAGACGTTGGACGTCGGTCGTGCGCGTGTGCCCGGCGAAGACGAGGGCCGACCCCTCGAGCTCTTGGCGCACGAGAGCGGCGTCGCGGGCATGGACGCCGGGGGCGAGCGGCTCCGACAGGAGCGAGTCGCCGTCGTCCCAGATGGCCACGAGGCCGGTGTCGTGCGCGGGAGCGTAGACGCCGGAACGACGGCCCACCACGATGCACGGCACGGGTGCCAGGGTGCGCAGATACTGCGCGTAGCGGGCGGGGCCGGACTGATCCGCGTCGTCTCGGACGATGGCATCCGGAGTCACCAGCTCGCTCAGCGCCGCGAGCAGCTGCGCCTGGTCGCGGTAGTCGGGCACGACGAGGACGGCGCTCCTGCCCCGCGCGAGAGTGTGGACCGCCGCGGCGGCGAGGAGGTCTGCCCAAACGCCCCGCGGCAGCTCGGGGTGCGGGTACGGCGGCGCGTCGAGCGCGAGGCGCTCGCCGCTGTCGAGAGCGTCGGCGAGCCCCGGGTAGGGCCGCAGCAGGACGGCCGACCGCTCCCGTGCGGCCGGGACGACGTCGGGAGTCTCGGGGGGTGGAGAGGCGGCCCAGGCCTTCTCGGCACGGACCATCCGTTTGGGGACGGCGAGTCGCAGCACATCGCTCACCGACCCGGCGGCGCGGTCGGCCACGCGCCGGGCGAGCGTGTAGAGGCGCTCCGGGAGCACGGGCATCGGCGAGACGACGGCCTCGACGGAAGACAGCGGCCGCTCGGTGCCGTCGTCGGCCACGACGTCGACGACGAATGCGTCCATCATCCGTCCGACCGAGCGCAACGGCACTTTCACCCGCACGCCCGGGGCGATATCCGCCACGAGCGGGTGGGGCACCGCGTAGTCGAACAGGCGGTCGAGCTGCGGCACGGGAGACTCGAGCTGCACGCGTGCGACGCGACGCTCGCTCACGAGTGCACCCGCCGGGTGCAGTCGACGCCGCTCCCCCGTGGCGCGTTCGTGACGCCCGCCGGCACGGTCAGAGCCCGGCGGCGGCGCGCAGCTCGTCGACGCGGTCGGTGCGCTCCCAGGTGAAGTCGGGCAGCTCGCGGCCGAAGTGGCCGTACGTCGCCGTCTGCGCGTAGATCGGTCGCAGCAGGTCGAGCTGCTCGACGATGGCCTTCGGACGCAGGTCGAACACGTCGCGGATCGCGCGGACGATCACCTCATCGGCCACGTGAGCGGTGCCGAACGACTCCACATACAGACCCACGGGGTTCGCCTTGCCGATCGCGTAGGCGATCTGCACCTCGAGGCGGTCGGCGAGACCTGCCGCGACGGCGTTCTTCGCGACCCACCGCATGGCGTAGGCGGCCGAACGGTCGACCTTGGACGGGTCTTTGCCGCTGAACGCGCCGCCACCGTGACGCGAGGCTCCGCCGTAGGTGTCGATGATGATCTTGCGGCCGGTGAGCCCGGCATCGCCCTTGGGTCCGCCGATCACGAAGGGACCCGCCGGGTTGATGTAGTACTTCACGTCGGGCAGCTCGAGCCCCGTCTCGGCGAGCACCGGGTCGATGACCTCGGCCTGGACCTGCGCCCGCAGGTCTTCCTGCGAGATGTCGGGGTGATGCTGGGTCGACAGCACGACGGAGTCGACGGTGCGCGGGGTGTGGCCGTCGTATCCCAGCGTCACCTGCGTCTTGCCGTCGGGGCGCAGGAAGGGCAGCGTTCCGTTCTTGCGGACGGATGCCAGGCGCTCGGCGATGCGGTGTGCGGTCCACGCCGCCATCGGCATGAGCTGCGGTGTCTCGTTGGTCGCGAAGCCGAACATGATGCCCTGGTCGCCCGCCCCCTGGAGATCGCGAGGGTCGACGGAACCGCGCTCGCGCTGCTCGAAGGCCTTGTTGACGCCGGCGGCGATGTCGGAGGACTGCGCCCCGATCGAGATGGACACGCCGCACGAGTCGCCGTCGAACCCGGTCTCGCTGGAGGTGTACCCGATGCGGTTGACCACGTCGCGCACGATCGCCGGGATCTCGACGTAGGCGCTGGTCGACACCTCGCCGGCGACGTGGACGAGCCCCGTCGTGACGAGGGTCTCTACCGCGACGCGGCCGGTCGGGTCGTCGGTGAGGATCGCATCGAGGATGCTGTCCGAGATCTGGTCGCAGATCTTGTCGGGGTGTCCTTCGGTGACGGACTCGGACGTGAACAGGCGCAGGTCGGTCAAGACGACTCCGTGGGGTGAGCGAGTGGGGCGAGCGAGGGGAACGGGCACAAGTATGCCCCGGGCGGCGGTGAGCCGCCCGGGGCATCGTCACATCTGTGAACAGATCACGTGTGAGCTGTGACTGTGGATTACTCCGCCGCGCGCAGGCGCAGCTTGTCTTCGTGGATCTCGTGCAGCGCGATCGTGAGCGGCTTGTCTTCGACCGTGGAGTCGACGAGCGGGCCGACGTTGTCGAAGAGGTTTCCCTCGTGCAGGTCGGAGTAGTAGTCGTTGATCTGGCGCGCCCGCTTGGACGCGTAGATCACGAGCTGGTACTTCGAGTCGACCTTGTCGAGCAGCGCGTCGATGGGCGGGTCGATGATGCCCTGGTTACGTCCGGCCATGGGGAACCTCCTGGTTCGGCGGGATGGGTGGATGCGGCGCGCGACGCGCCGAAGCATCCTGTCATTCTATCCGACGCTCGCGTCGGGTGTGCTCTGCACCCGTCGGCTCAGCGGATCGCGGGATCGCCGGGTCGCCGCGCGGCGAGAGCCACGACCTCGGCGGCCGCGCGGGCGACGTCGTCGTTCACGACGCGGTAGTCGAACTCGTTCTGCGCCGCCAGCTCGACGCGCGCCGTGCGCAGTCGCCGCGCTCGCTCTTCGGCATCCTCGGTCCCTCGGCCGACGAGGCGCTGGACGAGTTCGTCCCAGCTCGGCGGGAGCAGGAAGACGAGCGTCGCCGACGGTTCGGCGGCGCGCACCTGACGCGCCCCCTGCAGATCGATCTCGAGCAGGGCCGTTCCGCCCGCGGCCAGCACATGCTCGATGGGCTCACGCGGCGTGCCGTAACGGTGGCGGTTGTGGACGGTTGCCCACTCGAGCAGCGCGTCTTCGTCGACCAGACGGTCGAACTCGGCGTCGTCGACGAAGTAGTAGTGCTCGCCCTCGACCTCTCCGGGACGGGGAGCCCGGGTGGTCGCCGACACGGACAGGTGGATCTCGGGGTGGTGGTCCTTGATGTACGCCGCGACGGTTCCTTTGCCCACGGCCGTGGGACCGGCCAGCACGATCAACCGACTCCGGCCGGCGCGAGGGCCAGGTTCGGGCCACCGGCTGTCGAGGTAGTCGCGGAGCGCATCACGCTGGCGCGACCCCAGCCCGCCGAGGCGCTTGACCGGTGAGATGCCGAGCGAGTCGAGGATGCGGTCGCGCTTGTTCTCGCCGATCGCGGGGATCGCGGTCAGGAACTCGGTCACGCGCATCGCGCCCGCAGCCGACGACGGGTCTTCGAGACCGCGCCGAAGCAGCTCCTGCGGGCTGATGACGCGCGTCGACACGTCGCGCTTGAGTGCTGCCCGCTCTCGACGGGCGGCGACCGCGCGGCGAGAGGCCGCGGCGCGATCCACCTCGGGCGGTCGACGGGACTCAGCCACGGGACACCCCCTGATACAGCGCGGCGCGCTCCTCGATGCGGCCGGCGAGTCGATCCGGTCCCACCGCGAGGACGCTGCGGCTCTCGTTCGCGACGACCGCCGACGCGACGTACCCGAACAGCCGGCCGAGGTCGGCCGGTTGCGCGCCCTGTGCGCCGAAGCCGGGGGCCAGGATCGGCATCCCCGCCAGTGCCACGTCGCCCAGACCGAAGGCGGTCCGGTCGACCGTCGCTCCGACCACGACGCCGATCGAACCGAGGGCACCGGGTGCGCCGATGTTCGCTTCGTTCACGTCATGCGCGACGCGCGCGGCGACGTGTTCGTGGTCGCCCACGGCGAGGGCGTCGTCGACGATCGCGCTCTGAAGGGCGCGCGCCTCGGGATTGCTGGTCGCGGTCAGGACGAAGGCGCCCTTGCCGTGACGGATCGCCAGCGACAGCGTGTCGCGCAGCGAGTCGGCGCCCATGTAGGGCGACAGGGTCACGGCATCCGCTTCGAGGGGTGAACCGGGCTCGAGCCACGCGTGGGCGTAGCCCTCCATGGTCGTGCCGATGTCGCCGCGCTTCGCGTCGGCGATGACCAGCAGACCCGCGTCACGGGCGGCGGCCATCACGTCTTCGAGCGCGGCGAAACCGCGCGAGCCGTAGCGCTCGTAGAACGCCACCTGCGGCTTCACGACCCCGACCCGGCCGCGGGCGGCCTCGACCACCCGCAGGCCGAAGTCGCGGGCACCGGATGCCGTGGCATCCAGCCCCCACGCCGACAGGAGCGCGGCGTGGGGGTCGATGCCGACGCACAGGGCGCCGTGGGTCGACAGAGCGGCGCTGAGCCGCTGACCGAACGACTCGCTCACAGGCGACCCGCGCGGTCGATGGCGTACTCCTGGAGGCTGCGCACCGCGAAGCCGTCCTTCATGGCCCCGAGAGCGCTCACCGCGGCGCCGAGCACCGCCATCGTGGTGAACAGCGCCTTGTCGGCGGCGACGGCGGCGGCGCGGATCTCGTATCCGTCGGCGCGGGCCGTGCCACCGCTGGGGGTGTTGACGATCATGTCGATCTCCCCCGCGTTGATGAGGTCGACGACGTTCTGCTGGTCCGACCCCTGCGTCTCGGAGTACTTCTCGACGACCTGCACACGGATGCCGTTGCGGGCGAGGATCTCGGCCGTGCCCTCGGTCGCGAGCAGCGAGAAGCCGAGCTCCTGCAGCCGGTGGGCGGGCAGGATCACGGCGCGCTTGTCGGCGTCGGCGACCGAGATGAACACGGTCCCCGAGGTCGGCATGCCGCCGTACGCGGCCTCCTGCGACTTCGCGAAGGCGGTCGGGAAGTCGCGGTCGATGCCCATGACCTCGCCGGTGGAGCGCATCTCGGGTCCGAGCACGCTGTCGACGGTGTGCCCGTCGGCGGTGCGGAACCGCTTGAACGGCAGAACGGCCTCCTTGACGGCGACGGGGGCGTCGAGCGGCACGCGCGAGCCGTCCTGCTCGGGCAGGAGACCCTCGGCGATGAGTTCCGCGATGGTGCTGCCGGCCATGATGCGGCTGGCGGCCTTGGCGAGCGGGATGCCGAGCGCCTTGGAGACGAACGGCACCGTGCGGCTCGCGCGGGGGTTCGCCTCGATGACGTAGAGCACGCCGGCCGAGATCGCGAACTGCACGTTCAGCAGGCCCCGGACGCCGACGCCCTTCGCGATCGCGAGGGTCGCCTCGCGGACGCGGTCGACCTCGGTGCGAC
Organism: Microbacterium sp. S1037; assembly: GCF_048381605.1. NCBI lineage: Bacteria > Bacillati > Actinomycetota > Actinomycetes > Micrococcales > Microbacteriaceae > Microbacterium > Microbacterium sp. S1037. The sequence goes on along the minus strand of NZ_JBLWIG010000002.1, from coordinate 752,518 downwards.
CGAGCGACACCGGCGGGAGGGTGCAGGACGAGTCGCCGGAGTGGATGCCGGCCTCCTCGAGGTGCTCCATGACACCGCCGATGTAGAGGTCGGTGCCGTCGTACAGCGCGTCGACGTCGAGCTCGATCGCATCGTCGAGGAAGCGGTCCACGAGCAGCGGCAGGCCGGGGCCGATGATCGCCTGGTCGGCGACGCGCACGAAGTAGTCGCGCAGCGCCTCGGTCGAGTAGACGATCTCCATGCCGCGGCCGCCGAGCACGAAGCTCGGGCGCACGAGCACCGGGTAGCCGATCTCCTCGGCCACGGTGACCGCACCCTCGACGTCGATCGCGGTGCCGTTGCGGGGCGCGACGAGGCCGGCGTCGTCGAGCAGGCGCGAGAACAGCTCGCGCTCCTCGGCCAGGTCGATCGCCTCGGGGCTCGTGCCGAGGATCGTGTAACCGGCGGCCTCGATGCCCTTCGCCAGGCCCAGCGGCGTCTGACCGCCGAGCTGGCAGACGACGCCGAGGATCGTGCCGGACTGCGACTCGGCGTGGAGCACCTCGAGCACGTCCTCGAGCGTCAGCGGCTCGAAGTACAGGCGGTCGGAGGTGTCGTAGTCGGTCGACACGGTCTCGGGGTTGCAGTTGACCATGACGGTCTCGTACCCGGCGTCCGACAGCGCGAACGACGCGTGCACGCACGAGTAGTCGAACTCGACGCCCTGGCCGATGCGGTTCGGGCCCGAGCCGATGATGACGACCTTGGTGCGGTCGGAGGGGGTGACCTCGGTCTCGGCGTCGTACGAGGAGTAGTGGTACGGCGTGAGGGCCGGGAACTCCCCCGCGCACGTGTCGACCGTCTTGTACACCGGGCGCACGTCGAGCGCGTACCGCGCCTCGCGCACGGCGGACTCGTCGAGACCGCGGATCTCGGCGATCTGGGCGTCGCTGAAGCCGTGCTCCTTCGCGACGCGCAGGGTGTCGGCATCCAGCTCGTCGGCTGCGCCGATGAACTCCGCGACTTCGTTGATCAGCACCATCTGGTCGATGAACCACGGGTCGATCGCCGTCGCGTCGAACGCCTGCTCGGGCGTCGCGCCCTTGCGCAGCGCCTGCTGCAGCACGACGATGCGCCCGTCGGTCGGGGTCTTCGCGATCTCGAGCAGCTCGGAGGCCGTCCGCGACTCCTCGCCCCAGTGGAAGCTCGAGCCGCGCTTCTCGAGCGAGCGCAGCGCCTTCTGCAGGGCCGTGGTGTAGTTGCGGCCGATGGCCATGGCCTCGCCGACCGACTTCATGGTCGTCGTGAGGGTGGTGTCGGCGGCGGGGAACTTCTCGAAGTTGAACCGCGGAACCTTGACCACGACGTAGTCGAGCGTGGGCTCGAAGCTCGCCGGGGTCACCTTGGTGATGTCGTTCGGTATCTCGTCGAGGCGGTAGCCGATCGCGAGCTTCGCTGCGATCTTCGCGATCGGGAAGCCCGTGGCCTTCGACGCGAGCGCCGAGGACCGCGACACGCGGGGGTTCATCTCGATGACGATGATGCGGCCCGTCTTCGGGTCGACGGCGAACTGGATGTTGCAGCCGCCGGTGTCGACGCCGACGGCGCGGATGATGTCGATGCCGATGTCGCGCAGGCGCTGGTACTCGCGGTCGGTCAGCGTCAGCGCGGGAGCCACGGTGATCGAGTCGCCCGTGTGCACGCCGACGGGGTCGACGTTCTCGATCGAGCAGACGACGACCGTGTTGTCGGCGGTGTCGCGCATGAGCTCGAGCTCGTACTCCTTCCACCCGAGGATCGACTCCTCGAGCAGCACCTCGTTGGTGGGCGAGTCGTGCAGGCCCGCGCCGCCGATGCGGCGGAGGTCGGCCTCGTCGTACGCGAAGCCCGAGCCGAGCCCACCCATCGTGAAGGAGGGACGGACGACCAGCGGGTAGCCGAGCTTCTCGGCGCCGGCGAGCAGTTCGTCCATGGAGTGGCAGATGACGGATGCCGCGACGTCGGCGCCCGCCTCGATGACGAGCTCCTTGAAGATCTGTCGGTCCTCACCGCGGTTGATCGCGTCGAAGTCGGCGCCGATGAGCTCGACGTCGTACTTCTCGAGGATGCCGCGCTTGTGCAGCTGGATCGCCGCGTTCAGCGCCGTCTGTCCGCCGAGCGTCGGGAGCACGGCATCCGGCTTCTCCTTGGCGATGATCGACTCGATCACCTCGGGGGTGATCGGTTCGATGTAGGTCGCGTCGGCGAAGTCGGGGTCGGTCATGATCGTCGCCGGGTTGGAGTTGACGAGGATGACGCGCACCCCCTCTTCGCGGAGCACGCGGCACGCCTGGGTGCCGGAGTAGTCGAACTCGCAGGCCTGGCCGATGACGATCGGGCCGGAGCCGATGACGAGGACGGAGTTGATGTCGTCGCGCTTAGGCATTGTTCTTCTCCTGGGTGGCGAGAACCATCTCGCGGAAGCGGTCGAACAGGTAGTTGGCGTCGTGCGGACCCGAGGCTGCCTCGGGGTGGTACTGCACGCTGAACGCGGGGATGTCGAGGGCGCGCAGTCCCTCGACGACGTTGTCGTTGAGGCCGATGTGGCTCACCTCGACGCGGCCGAAGCCGTTGGGGCTGTCGACGACCTGGTCGAGGGGCGCGTCGACCGCGAAGCCGTGGTTCTGCGAAGTGATCTCGACGCGGCCGGTGGTCTTGTCGAGCACGGGCTGGTTGATGCCGCGGTGGCCGAACGGCAGCTTGTACGTGCCGAAGCCGAGGGCGCGGCCCAGCAGCTGGTTGCCGAAGCAGATGCCGAAGAACGGCAGTCCGTCGCTCAGCACCTCGCGCAGCAGTTCGACGTGCTGATCGGATGCCGCGGGATCGCCGGGTCCGTTGGAGTAGAACGCCGCGACCGGTTCGATCGCGCGGATCTCGTCGATCGTCGCCGACTGCGGGAAGACGTGCACGTCGAAGCCACGGGCGGCGAGGTTGTCGATCGTGGACTTCTTCACACCCAGGTCGAGGACGGCGAGGTTGCCGATGCGCTCGGCCGTGGCCGGGGTCACCTCGACCTCGGACACCGAGACCTCGGCGGACAGGTTGCGGCCGGCCATCCCGGGTGCCTCGCGGACGCGACGCAGCTGCTCGTCCGCGTCGAGGTTCGCCGCCTCGCCCGAGAAGACCCCGCCGCGCATGCTGCCCGAGGAGCGGATGCGACGGGTCACGGCGCGCGTGTCGATGCCGGAGATGCCCACGATCCCGTCTTCGACGAGCGCCTCGTCGAGCGAGCGGTTCGCACGCCAGTTCGACACCATGCGCGAGGGGTCGCGCACGACATAACCGGCGACCCAGATGCGCCGCGACTCGGGGTCTTCGTCGTTCACTCCGGTGTTGCCGATGTGCGGGGCTGTCTGCAGCACGATCTGACCCGCGTACGAGGGGTCGGTGATCGTCTCCTGGTAGCCGGTCATGCCCGTGGCGAAGACGACCTCGCCGAGGGTCTCGCCGCGCGCACCGTACGCGCGGCCGGTGTAACGGGTGCCGTCTTCGAGCACGAGGACGGCCGGGTCGCGCGTCAGGCGCGCGGAAGGGATCAGGGCGGTCATGCGTCGCTTCCTGTCGTGGTGATGAGCGGACGGATGGCGTCGGCGAGGGCTTTCGCCGAGGCATCCTGAGGTCGGAGGTAGGTGTCGACGACGGTGTCGTCGTCGATGCGCCAGGCGACGCGGGTCAGGCCGTCGCGCTCGACCACGCGGTCGATGGCGACGGTCGCCTGGTTCGCGTCGATCAGGCGGTCGCGGGTGAGCGCGATGCGAGGCTGGCCCGGGAGGTCGAGGGCGACGCCGGCCGTCGTGACGGTGACGTCGACGCGGGAGCGGAAGCCGAGACCCTTTACCGCGAGACGCTCGAGCGGCTCGTCGTGACGGGTCGTGGCGACGTAGAGCCCCGGGAACACCGCCGTCTCGACGGCGTCCGCGGGCAGCTCCCCCAACGGGGCGGAGTAGCGCGCATCGCGCCGCGTTCGTCGCCACCACGCCCACGCGAGGACACCGAGCGCGACCACGGCCACGCCCGCCATCACGAGGAGGGCGCCCTCGCGGGTCACGCGAGGACCCCGGGCGTCTCGAGCAGCGCACCGTCGGCGACGGTCGGGATGCCGGAACGCACGGTCCAGCGCACCTCTCCCGGCAGTTCCCGCCCGAGGTACGGCGAGTTCTTGCTGCGACCGCGCAGGTCGGTCACCGAGAACGCGCGTGAGGGGCGCGGGTCGTACAGGGTGAACGACGCCGGCTGTCCGGCGGCGAGGGGTGTGCCGTGTCCGTCCAGACGGCCGATCCGCGCCGGGGCCTTCGACATCACCCGGGCGACGTCGTCCCAGCCGAGCAGGCCGGTGTCGACCATCGCCTGCTGCACGACCCGGAGAGCGCTCTCGAGGCCCACCATGCCATTCGCCGCAGCCGACCACTCGCACGCCTTCGCCTCGGCGGGGTGCGGCGCGTGGTCAGTGGCGACGATGTCGATCGTGCCGTCGGCGAGACCCTCGCGCACGGCCATCACGTCTTCCTCGCGGCGCAGCGGCGGGTTGACCTTGAAGCGCGCGTCGTAGTCGCGCACGAGTTCGTCGGTCAGCAGCAGGTGGTGCGGGGTCACCTCGGCGGTGACGTTCACGCCGCGCTTCTTGGCCCAGCGGATGATGTCGACCGAACCGGCGGTGCTCAGGTGGCACACGTGCAGGCGAGAGCCCACGTGCTCGGCCAGCAGAACGTCGCGGGCGATGATGGACTCCTCGGCGACGGCCGGCCAACCGGTGAGGCCCAGCTCCGCCGAGACGGCGCCCTCGTTCATCTGCGCGCCTTCGGTGAGGCGCGGGTCCTGCGCGTGCTGCGCGATGACGCCGTCGAACGCCTTCACGTACTCGAGCGCTCGCCGCATGATGAGCGGGTCGAACACGCAGAAGCCGTCGTCGCTGAACACGCGGACGCGGGCCCGCGAGTCGGCCATCGCGCCGAGCTCGGCGAGACGCTCGCCCTTCTGTCCGACGGTGACGGCGCCGATCGGCTGCACGTGGACGTACCCCGCGGCCTCGCCGAGCGCGAACTCCTGCTCGACCACACCGGCGGTGTCGGCGGTCGGCGAGGTGTTGGGCATCGCGAAGACGGTGGTGAAACCGCCGGCCGCCGCGGCGCGGGATCCGGTGAGGACGGTCTCGGATGCCTCGAACCCGGGCTCGCGCAGGTGCACGTGCAGGTCGACCAGGCCGGGCAGGGCGATGAGCCCGTCGGCGTCGACGACCGTGGCGCCCGCGTGCGACAGGCCGGTGCCCGTCTCGGCGATGACCCCGTCGTGGACGAGGAAGTCGGTGGCATCCTGACCCTCGACGCGAGCGCCGCGGACCAGAAGGGTCTGGGGGGTGGCGTGGCTCATCGAAGGTCCTCTTTCTCGGTGTGGGGCCGTTCGCCCGCGAGCAGCAGGTACAGCACGGCCATCCGCACGGAGACGCCGTTCGTGACCTGCTCGAGCACCGTCGAGCGAGGCGAATCGGCGGCTTCGGCGGAGATCTCCAGACCCCGGTTCATCGGACCGGGATGCATGACAATGCTATCGGGCGGCAGGGCTGCCAGGCGTCGCGCATCGAGGCCGTAGCGGCGCGAATACTCCCGTTCAGTGGGGAAATACGCGGCCGACATGCGCTCGAGCTGGATGCGGAGCATCATGAGCGCGTCGGGACCCGCGGCGATCGCGTGATCGAGGTCGTAGTCGACCTCGATGGGCCAGCCGCTGACGTCCTGCGGCACGAGGGTCGGCGGGGCGACCAGTGTCACGTGCGCACCGAGCGTGTGCAGCAGCCACACATTCGACCGCGCGACGCGCGAGTGCAGCACGTCGCCGACGATCGTGACCCGGATGCCGTCGAGCCCGCGGCCGCGGCTGTCGTCGCCGAACAGGCGCTTGCGGATCGTGAAGGCGTCGAGCAGCGCCTGCGTCGGATGCTCGTGCGTGCCGTCTCCCGCGTTGACGACGCCCGCGGTGATCCAGCCGCTGGTGGCGAGGGTGCGCGGGGCGCCGGAGGCTCCGTGGCGGATGACGACGGCATCCGCCCCCATCGCCTGGAGGGTCTGGGCGGTGTCCTGCAGCGACTCGCCCTTGCTGACGCTCGAGCCCTTCGCCGAGAAGTTGATGACGTCGGCGGAGAGGCGCTTGGCAGCGGCCTCGAACGAGATGCGCGTGCGGGTGGAGTCCTCGAAGAAGAGGTTGACCACCGTCTTGCCGCGCAGTGTCGGGAGCTTCTTGACCTCACGGCGCTGGGTGTCGGCCATGTCCTCTGCGACGTCGAGGATCTCGATGGCCTCGGCTCGCGAGAGGTGCTGGGTGTCGAGGAGGTGCCTCATGATTCGATCGTCACCTCTTCGACGCCGTCCGTCTCGGCGAGGCGGACGTTCACGCGCTCGTCGCGGGAACTGGGGAGGTTCTTGCCCACGAAGTCGGGGCGGATCGGCAGCTCGCGGTGGCCGCGGTCGATGAGGGTCGCGAGGCGCACGGCGGCGGGGCGCCCGATGTCCTGCAGGGCGTCGAGGGCGGCGCGGATGCTGCGACCCGAGAACAGCACGTCGTCGACCAGCACGACGGTCTTGCCGTCGATGCCGCCCGCGGGGATCTCGGTCTTGCGCGGTGCCCGCGTGGGGTTGCGGTGCAGATCGTCGCGGTACATCGTCACGTCGAGCGAGCCGACCGGAACGGGCGCTCCCCCGAATTCACTGACCAGCGGGCCGATCCGGTTCGCGAGCGTGACGCCGCGGGTCGGGATGCCGAGGAGGACGAGTCCTTCCGGTCCCTTGTTGGACTCCAGGATCTCGTGCGAGATGCGCGTCAAAGCGCGGGCGATGTCGGCATCGTGCATGACGGTGCGCGTATTCATCCGCTGCTCCCTTCTCCGCCTCACGGGACGGGGTTAAAGGTTGCTGTGGTTCGTCGACCAGCTTAGCGGGTGGGTGCCCGGGCGTTGCATGGATCTGGTGTGTGGCGGTTGCTCGGTTCGGCATCCGGATGCCACGCATAAACGCTGTTCGCGACCATAAACGCCGTGTGCACGTGTTTCTGCGCGCGGAGAGCGTTTATGCGTCGCCGGACCCACGGGGGCGTCGCTCGATCGACGAAGTGCGACGAGCGGGGTCCGGATGCCGGGAACTCAGCCCGCGGCGACCTCCGCGGCGCGGCGCTCGCCACTCGGCGTCGAACGGATCGGGTGCCCGGTGGTCGTCAGGCACCGGCCCGTCGCGAGGTCCCACTTCCAGTCGTGCAGCGAGCACGTCAGCACGCCGTCCTCGATCTTGCCGGTCTTGGTGAGGTCGGCGCGCAGGTGCGGGCACCGGCGCTGGACGGTCCAGCCGTCGATCTCGGCATCCTCGGTCTGGTCGCTCTGCTCGGCGTACCAGTTCTCGACGTACTCGATGCGGTCGCGCGAGAGGCACTTGAGGAACGTCGTGAGGAACTCGTTGAACTTGCCCGATCGGCCCACCTCGAACTGCATCGACAGGAAGATCGAGTTCGACCAGTCGATCTCGTGGTCGCGGATGTTGGTCGACACGAGGTCGGCGGGGATCGTGTACCAGTAGATGCACTCCTCCCCCGCGTACTCGCGCAGCTTCGCCTTGGGGAAGTCCACGACCATGTCGAGTTCGCCGATGCGGAAGCGCACCATCCCGCCCACGCCGTTGCGGATCGTCCGGGCGCGGCGCAGCAGCGGCTCCCACCATTCCTTCAGCGCCGCGAGCATCTCGGCCGGCGGGATGATCTCGGCACGGGATGCCTCTTCCGCCTGGATCTCGGCCTGACGGCTGTCGCGCTGCTCGGCGAGGTAGTTCCACTTGTCACCGAACACGCGCTCGATCTCGGCATCCGTGTACAGGGTCTGCGTCACGGTGACGTCGGAGCCCCGCACCTCGACCTCGGTGCCCGGCAGGAACAGGTACCCCTTCTGGTCGGGGCGCTGTTCCTTCATGTGCGCGAGGAACTCGCGCTGATCGGTGAAGATCGAGTCGTTCTCGAGGCCCGTGCCGTTGTAGCGGAACAGCTCCTCGCGCAGGAACATCGGCGGGCCGGCCATGGGGAAGACGTGCTCGGCATCCACCTTCTCGATGTAGTACATCGCGCGCTTGTTCTGCGCGTCGCGCTTGAGCTGCGCGAAGTTCTGCTTGGCGTCCTGCGGCAGGTCGTAGACCATGGGCCACCAGATCGCGCCCGAGACCTGGGTGAAGTACGCGTCGGGCTTGCCGAAGTCGAACAACTTCTCCAGATCCAGGGGGTGCGAGTCGTTCTGGTTGAGGATCGATGCCGTGCCGTCGTCGAGCGAGAGCGACGAGTCGCCGATGGGGCCGTCGGAGGGAGCGCGCAGCGGCGTCACCATGAGCTTCAGGTCACCGAACTGCAGGGGAACGCCCGCCTCGGTGCGCACGAGGTTCGTGTAGCCGAGGGCGATGAGATCCTGCTCGAGGTCGTCGGTCGGGTACTCGGGGAGGAGCACCTTGACGTCCTTCGGCACGTAGCGCTCGAGCATCGCCGGGTCGAAGTGGTCGCGGTGGCGGTGCGAGATGTAGAGGAAGTCCGCCTTGCCGAACCGCTCCCAGTCGAGAGCGCGGTTGTCGGGGAACGGGAACCACGAGCCGAAGAAGCTCGGACCGATGACGGGGTCGCAGAGGATGCTGCCGCCCGCCGTCTCGATGAACATTCCCGCGTGGCCGAGGCCGGTGATTCTCATGTCGCTCCTGTGTCGTGGACGGAACCTGACGAGTCTACGCGGGGGCGGCTGGAAGGCCGTGGGGAGTCGCGGCGGTTCGAGCGTCCAATGGATGCCGCGGACTCGCCGCCGCGGGTCGATCACGGGTCAGCGGTGCGCGAGCGCCGCCTGCAGGAAGCGGATGTTCTCCCCCAGGACCCCTGACGCGAGAAGCCCGGTTCCCAGGGGGCCGGAAGAGTCCTTTCCGAGCAGCGGAAGCAGCGACAGCGCCTCTGCCGTCGCGGTGTCCAGGTGGGCGACCTGCCAGGCGAGTTCGGCAGCCCCACCGCGGTCGGGGTCGGCGAGTTCGGCGGCCTTCGCCGCGAATGCCGCGGCGCCGAGGGCGTGAGCGCCCATGTGCCCGACGCCCGCCGCCTGCCCGGCCGCCCACGCGGCGGCCTTGCCCGCCGGGGTCGTCGCGGACTGGGATGCGCGTCCGGCCACGAAACGTCGGCGGATCTCCCCCGCCGCATCGAGCTCGCCCCGCGAGAAGGCGCGCGCTCGCCGGATACCGTCGCGAGCGCGGTCGTCGAGCGGAGCTTCCGCTTCGAACAGGGGCAGCACACGCTCCGCGCAGTCGGCCGCCCAGGCTGCCACCAGTCGGCGGTTGTTCTCGCTGAGCGATTGAGGGGAAAGCATCCGAGAACCCTCTCACACCGCAGGTCGGTGTCGCGCGGTGATCTCCGTGCCCGACCGGTGAGCACGCTCCACGGTCACGACCCCAGGAGCCCCCGGATGTCGGCCGCGTCGAGGGAAGCGGCGAACGCCTCGCCCTCGTCGATGACCGTGTCGAACAGCGCGGCCTTGCGGCGCTGGAGAGCGAGCACCTTCTCTTCGATCGTTCCGGCCGCAATGAGCCGGTACACGAACACGCTCTTGTCCTGGCCGATGCGGTGCGCGCGGTCGATCGCCTGCGCCTCGGCCGCGGGGTTCCACCACGGGTCGAGCACGAAGACGTACTCGGCCTCGGTCAGGGTCAGCCCGAAACCGCCGGCCTTGAGGCTGATCAGGAACACCGGCGCCTCCCCCGTGCGGAAGCCCGCCACCACGTCACCGCGCCGGGCGGTGCTGCCGTCGAGGTGGGCGTAGGCGAGGCCCGCGGCATCCAATCTCTCGGCCGCCATGTCGAGGAACGACGTGAACTGGCTGAAGACGAGGGCGCGGTGTCCCTCCGCGGCGACCTCGACGAGACGCTCGAGCAGCACGTCGAGCTTCGCCGACCCCAGGTGCGCGTCACGTTCGTCGACGAGACCGGGGGCGAGCGCGAGCATGCGCAGCAGGGTCAGCGAACGGAACACGATGAAGCGCTGGCGGTCGAGGTCGTCGAGCAGCCCGAGTACTTTCTGACGCTCGCGCTGCAGCACCCGGTCGTACACCGCGCGGTGCGCCGGGCCGAGGGGTACGGCGATCTCCTGCTCCTGCTTCGGCGGGAGATCGGATGCCACCACGTCCTTCGTGCGGCGGAGGAGGAACGGCCGCACCCGGCGCCGGAGACGCTCGAGGGTCTTCTCGCGGTGCTCCCCCGCGGCCGCGGCAGACAGGGCGGTGGGCGCATCCGACGGTAGCTGCTCGATCGCGCGCGTGTAATCCTCGCGGAACTGACGGATCGAGGGGAACAGCCCCGGAGCCGTCAGCGCGAGGAGGGCCCACAGATCGTCGAGCCCGTTCTCGATCGGGGTGCCGGTGGCCGCGAACACCGCGTCGGTGCGCAGGGCGGCGATCGCGCGATGGATACGCGTCGCCGGGTTCTTCACGAACTGCGCCTCGTCGAGCACCACCCCCGACCAGTGCGGTGCGGCGAACTCGTCGGCATCCGTCCGCACGACGCCGTAGGACGCGACGACGAGGTCGACGTCGCCCGCGATCTCGGCGATGGACCTCTCGCGGCGCACCGCGGTCGCTTCGACGACCGCGACCCGCAGGCCCGGGGCGAAACGTGCGGCCTCGTCGCGCCAGGTCGGCAGCACCGACGTCGGCGCGACGACGAGCCACGGTCGAGCGTCGCCGCGGGTGCGGCTGTGAGCGATGACCGCGAGCAACTGCAGCGTTTTTCCGAGGCCCATGTCGTCGGCCAGGATGCCGCCGAGCCGGTGGGCGTGCAGGAGCGCGAGCCACGAGAGCCCCTCGCGCTGGTACGGGCGCAACTCCGCTCGGAATCCTGGCGGCGTGGACACTCGCGGCACGTCGGCGATGTCGCGGAGCGCTCGTGCCAGCTGCCGCCACTCGACCGCCGCCTCGGACTGGTCGGCGAGGTCTTCGAACTCGGCCCACAGGGCGAGGTGCGTGCGGGGCAGGCGCGGTCCGGTCTCCCATTCGTCGAGCGCCGCGGCCTCCTCGAGCAGCTCGCGAAGCCTCTGCAGAGCCGGGTGCGCGAGCGAGAACCAGGCGCCGTCCGACAGCTTGATCCGCGTGCGACCCCGCGACAGGGCGCTGAAGAGCACGCCGAAGGGGATGAGACGGCCGTCGATCGTCACGACGATGCCGAGGTCGAGCCAGTCGCGGTCGAGAGACTCCACCGCGGTGATCCGCAGGGACGGATCCCCCCGTAGCTCACGGAAGGTCGGCTGCGTGCCCCGAGTGCGCACGCGCACCTCGTCGAGCACGTCGAGAGCGGGCAGCACGCGGGACCCGAAGACCGCGGCGTCCGCGTCGCGCAGGAGAGCCTTCGGCATCAGGGGCAGGTCGGATGCCGCGATCCACGCCGTCTCGAACCGCTCGCCGATCTGCGCCTCGGCGCGCGCATCGCGCTCGACGTGGTCGCTCTGGTCGTCGTACGCGGTTCGGAAGCCGCCCGGATACACCCAGTCGAGCCGGTACTGCACGGCGTCGTCGTCGAGGTACGAGACCTCCACGGTCAGCGTCGGACGCGCCGGCGGCGGGGGCGGCACTCCGGCGCCGACCGAGAGCGGAGCGCGGAGGGCGAGGCGCGGATACATCTCGGCCACGAACTCCGTCGCTTCGGCGGCGACGACATCGACGACCCTGCCGCCGATCAGCGCGGGGAGCGGCGACGGAAGGTCGACGGCCGCCAGGACGATCGGCACCGGGTCGCGGTCGACTTCGAACGCGAACACCCCCGACGTGCCCACGGCCCGCGCGTGCGCGGCATCCACGGGACGCCCGTCGATCTCGAGATCGGCCGAGACGCGCAGCGCTCCCCCGCCGACCGCGTCGAGCGCCACCCGCGCCGTCGCCGTGCGCGCGAGGCGCACCGTCTGCTGCGCGTGCATCGGGACGATCCGGATGCCGAGCCCCTCGGCCGCGGCCAGGTGCGGCCACAGCAGGGGCGAGTCGACGGCCTCGAGGGCGATCGTGTCGCCGGAGGGAGCGAACGGTCCGGCGGTCCGGAGAGCCTGGGCGAGGGCGTGGAGCTCGGCGAACCACCGCACGTGCGCGGGGTCGAAGCGGGCGGTGGATCGACGGACGGCGTCCCACGTGGCATCCGCTCGGATCCACGCCTCGCGCGCGCCTCGCACGAGGGGACGCGCGACGAGCTGCAGGTCGTCTTGGCGGCGCGCGAGCATGCGCGGGGTCACCGGCACGACTGCCCGCGCCTCCCACCGAGCGGGGTCGTAGGCCTCGCGCTGGCGCAGCTCGACGCCGAGGGCGAGCGGCTCATAGGCGGCCGGCTCGCCCCCGGGGAGGAGGTCGCGCCAGGAGGTCACGGGAGCATCCTGCCGGAGGCATCCGACATCGCCGGTCGGGTGAGCGGGCTCGCGTCGCGGTTCGCGGGGGTCCCGGACCACGCATAAACGCGATTCGCGCACAGAAACACGCTGTGCTCGCGTTTCTGTGCGCGAATCGCGTTTATGCGCGAGTTGCGGCCGCGCCCGCACGCTGTCTCACGGCCACGCCCGCACGCTGCCGACTCGCGCCCGCACGCCATCGACTCGCGCCCGCACGCCGCCGACTCGCCACCGCGCGCACACACCGCCGTCCCGCGCACCCCGAAACGCTGCGACGCGGCCACCGACGAAACGTCGGGGCCGCGTCGGAACACGTCGAGAGGGCTCAGGACGAGCGCGCGATCCGTGCCAGCACGCCGTGCACGAACGAGCCGGAGTCGTCGGTCGAGAACTCCTTCGCCAGCTCCACGGCCTCGTCGATCGCGACGGCCGTGGGGACCTCGTCGTTGTAGAGGATCTCCCACGTGCCGATCCGCAGCAGGGCCCGGTCGACGGCGGGCATGCGCTGCAGCGACCAGTCCTTCGCGAAGGTGGTGATCTGCTCGTCGATCGCGTCGCGGTTGTCGATCACGCCGTCGACGATGTCGCGGGCGTACAGCCAGGACGCCTGGCGGTCGGGCTCGGAAGAGGCGCGCTTCGCCTCGGCGGCCAGCATGATCGGCAGTTCCTCGCCGCGCACGTCGGCCTGGAAGAGGATGTCGAGGGCGCGCTTGCGCGCCTTTGTGCGGGCGGACAAGGTCAGCTGATGCGGCCGAGGTACTCGCCCGTGCGAGTGTCGACCTTGATCTTCGTGCCGGTCTCGAGGAACAGCGGTACCTGCATCTCGTAGCCGGTCTCGACGGTGGCGGGCTTGGTGCCGGCCGACGAGCGGTCGCCCTGAAGACCCGGCTCGGTGTAGGTGACCTCGAGCACGACGGACGGCGGGAGCTCGATGTAGAGCGGGTTGCCGTTGTTCAGCGCGATCTGCACCTGCTGGTTCTCGAGCAGGAAGTTGGCGGCGTCGCCGACGGTGGCAGCGCCCACGGTGATCTGGTCGTAATCGGCGACGTCCATGAAGACGAAGCCCTCACCGTCGTTGTACAGGTACGTGAAGTCGCGGCGGTCGACGTTCTCGATGTCGACCTTGGCGCCGGCGTTGAACGTGCGGTCGACGGTCTTGCCGCTCATGACGTTCTTGAGCTTGGTGCGCACGAACGCACCGCCCTTGCCCGGCTTGACGTGCTGGAACTCCACGACGTTCCAGAGCTGACCGTCGATGCTGAGGACGACGCCGTTCTTGATGTCTGCGGTGGATGCCATGAGTGCCGGTGTTCCGTTTCGTGTGAGGGGAGGCGGCGCTCTGGCGCACACCCAGCGGTCGAGTCTACGCGATGCCTTGCTCGGGCGCGGGCGACCGCGCGCGACCAGTCGTCTGCGCGTGGGTCGGCAGCAGCGCGCTCAGCCGTCCGCGCGGCCGCTGATGACGTCGACGAGCAGGTGCACGGCGCGCGCGTACCCCGGGACGCCCTCGCCGATCACGTGCACGGCGGCGACGTCTTCGATGTACGAGAAGTGACGGAAGCTCTCCCGCTCCTTGATGTTCGAGATGTGCACCTCGGCGACGGGGAGAGCGACGGATGCCAGGGCGTCGCGCAGCGCGACGGAGGTGTGCGTGAGCCCTCCGGCGTTGATCACGATGCCCGCGCAGTCGAGACGGGCGGCGTGGATCGCGTCGATCAGCACGCCCTCGTGGTTGCTCTGGATCGCGCGCACCTCGAGGCCGTGCTCCGCTGCCGCCTCCGTCGTCACCCGCTCGACGTCGGCGAGCGTGTCGGACCCGTAGATCTCGGGCTGGCGCGTGCCGAGGAGGTTGAGGTTCGGACCGTTGACGAGCAGCAGGCGGCGGGGCGTGGTCATGTCGGGCACGTTATCAGCGCCGTCCCTGCGCGGTGAGGCGCACGGGGGCGGTACCGGCCCCGTAGCCCGCGTAGGCGTCGACGCGCTCGACGAACTCGAAGAACACCTCGCCGATCGTGCGCGTGTAGAAGTGCAGGTATTCGCCCGCGGCATCCTGGTCGTAGCCCAGGTGGAGTTCGCGCAACTCGTCGACGTCGGCCGCGCTCAGATCGAAGCGTGCGGCGATGTCGTCGTAGTAGTTGGCGGGCATCTCGAGGGGAGAGAAGCCCCGCGTGCGCGCGGCACGGGCGACGGCGCGGACGTCGTCGCAGACGAAGGCGACGTGCTGAGGGAGCGCGGCGCCGGCCCGCTCGGCGGCGAGGATCGGCGGGGCGACGTTGAGGGGAAGGCGCACTCCCCCGCCCGGCGCGACGAGGACGCGACTGGCGACGAGGCCTCGTGGACCCGGCACCTCGGTCGCGCTGTCGACGCGGAGGGCGAAGCCCGCGGTGTAGAACAGCGTCGCCTCTTCGATGGCATCCCACGGTTGGCTCAGGCTCACGTGGTCGACGCCCGCGATCGCGGTGTCGCGTCGTGGTTCGCCGTGCTCGAACTCCGCGACCCAGGCGGGCTCTCCCTCGTCGGCGGCCTGCGCCCAGTAGACCTCGGTGCCGTCGGGCGCGACGGCCCCGTCGAGACGCTCCTCGGTCGCGTACGTGCGTCGGTAGGCGCGCGGCACTCCGAGCTCGCTCATGCGGAGATCGACCGCTTCGGCGTCGTCGACCTCGAGCCCGATCGCGGCGAGACGCGGGTCCCACCCCCGAGCGTGCTGCTCGTTGAGGATCACGCGGGCTTCCCCCGCCGTCCACAGGGTCACCGGCTTCGTGCGGTGGCGTCCGCGCGAGGTGAAGCCGAGCTGCGCGAGCAACTCCTCGATCGCCGAGGTGTCTTCGGCCTTGACCTCGATGAAGTCGATTCCGGACGGAGCCGCCGAATCCGGGAGCATTTCCAGGTCGGGCGGCGCGTCCGGCAGGGTCCGCGACACCGCGTCTTCGAGCCAGCGCAGCGAGCGGCGTGCGTGCCGGGCGGTCCGGCGGGCATCGGTCTGCCGGAAGGTGTCGTTGAAGACCTCGAGCGACCAGGGTCCGGTGTATCCGGCCCGGACGATGCGGGCCGTGAAGTCGGCGAGGTCGAAGTCTCCCTCGCCCGGGAACAGGCGGTGGTGCCGGCTCCACGAGAGCACGTCCATGCTGAGGCGCGGAGCATCGGCGAGCTGCACGAAGAAGATCTTCTCGCCGGGGATGTCGGCGATCTCCGCGAGGTCGTGCCCGCGCGAGAGGATGTGGAACGAGTCGAGGCACACCCCGACCGCGGGGTGGTCGGCGCGCTCGACGATGCGCCAGGCTCGGCGGTAGTCGTCGACGAAACGCCCCCAGGCGAGGGCTTCGAAAGCGATCCGGATGCCATACCCCGCCGCCAGGTCGCCGAGGCGTCGCAGCTGGTCGGCGGAGACGTCGTCGTCGTCCACCGTTGCGGTGGCGACATTGCTGCAGCAGAGCACGAGATCCATGCCGAGCCGTTGCATGAGACGGAACTTCGCGTCCGCCCGCCGCAGCACCGCGGCGAACGCCTCTTCGTCGACGCCCTCGACGTCGCGCATCGGCTGATAGAGATCGAGGCTCAGCCCCAGACGTCCGGCCAGGGCCGCGATCTCTTCGGGGCTCTCGGGGGCCGCGAGCAGGTCGGGCTCGAAGATCTCCACGCCGTCGAAGCCGGCGTCGGCGCAGGCGTGGAGTTTGTCGGCGAGCGTCCCGCTGATGCAGACGGTCGCGATCGAGGTCCTCATGGCGGCCGAATGTACCATCTGGTACAAACCGGGTCCACTAGTCTGACCGAATGGCCGAGGCACGCAGGGACGCCGAGCGCACCCGCTCCGAGCTGCTCGCCGTCGCGACCGAGGTCTTCGCCGAAGAGGGGTTCTCCGGCGCCCGGGTCGACGACATCGCCGCGCGCACGCGCACGACGAAGCGGATGATCTATTACTACTTCGGCGGCAAGGAAGGGCTCTATCGCGCCGTCCTCGAAGAGGCTTACCGCGGTATCCGCGAGGCGGAACGAGCGATCGACGTCGATCACGCCGATCCCGTCGACGCCATCCGCGCGCTGGCCGAGCTGACCTTCGACCACCACGTCGGGCACGAGGCGTTCATCCGTCTCGTCGCGATCGAGAACATCCACCGCGGCGAGTTCATCCGTCAGATCGAGGGCCTGCGGACGCTGTCGCAGCCCGCGAAGGGGCTCCTCGACGAGATCCTCGAGCGCGGGCGGGCCGCCGGCGTCTTCCGTTCCGACGTCGACGCGATCGACGTGCACCTCGTCATCAGCTCGTACTGCGTGTTCCAGGTCGCCAACCAGTACACGTTCGGGCACCTCTTCGATGTCGACCTCGCCTCCCCCGAGCGCCGCGCGCACCTCCGCGCCGCTCTCGGCGACGTGGTGGTCGGCTGGCTCACGGCGCCCGCGCGCTGATCCACGCCGGCGCCTGCACGGGGCCCGCGCGCTGACCGACGCCGGCGGGTTGCCCCGCGCCCGCGCGTCGCGGTTGCCAGTGTTCCGTGTCCAAAACACCCGGACGCTTCGGGGATTGCTTCGGGTGTTTTGGACACCGAAGCCGCCGACGTCGGGCAAGCGGGCCACAGCGGCATCCGGAACTCCGCCGTTGACAGCTCGATCATGTCGTGGTTTCCTCTGAACGTACCGGTTAGTACATAACCGCCCCACGGACACGAAGGAGTACCGTGATCGACGCGCACCCCTACCTCGTCGGCCTCATCGGCACGGGGGTCCTCCCCTCGCTCACCCCGCCGATGCACATGGCCGAGGCGCGCGCCCTGGGGCTCACCTACGTGTACCGCCCGATCGACCTCACCGCGCTGGGCATCGACCCCGAGCGCATCGGCGACGTGCTGGCCTGGGCCGAACGTCTCGGATACGACGCCGTCAACGTCACGCACCCATGCAAGCAGAGCGTCCTCGCCCACCTCGATCGCATCGACCCCGTCGCCGCCGCTCTGGGCGCCGTGAACACGGTGCTCTTCACTCCGGCGGGGCGGGTCGGCTACAACACCGACACGACCGGCTTCGCCGCCGCGTTCACCGACGGGCTCCCGGATGCCGCCACCCGGCACGTCGTCCAGCTCGGCGCGGGTGGGGCAGGGTCCGCTGTCGCCGACGCGTTGCTGCGCCTCGGGACCGCTCGACTGACGATCGTCGACCTCGATCCCGCGCGCTCGGCCGCGCTCGCCGACGACCTCGGCTCGCGGCATCCGCTCTCCGCCGTCGACACCGCGACGCCGACCCGTCTCGGCGAGGTGCTCGACGGCGCCGACGGCCTCGTGCACTGCACCCCGGTCGGGATGGCCGAGCACCCGGGACTCCCCCTCGACGCCGCGCTGCTGCGCCCCGACCTCTGGGTCGCCGACATCGTCTACCGGCCGCTCGACACCGAACTCCTCGTCACCGCGCGCGAGCGCGGGTGCCGCACGCTCAGCGGCGGACGTATGGCGGTCCACCAGGCCGTCGACGCGTTCGCCCTCATCACGGGGACGCGACCCGACCCCGAACGCATGACCGCCCATTTCCTCGACCTGGTGGCCGCTGACTCGCCCGCCAGCCCCGCCATTCCTCGCTAAGGAGCACACCCCATGACCACCACCGCAACGACGCGGAAGACTCCCGTGAAGGCGGCCGCCGCCAGCTTCATGGGAAGCGCCGTGGAGTACTACGACTTCTTCCTGTTCGGCTCCGCCGCCGCGCTCATCTTCCCCACGGTGTTCTTCCCGTCGGGTGACCAGGCGGCACTGGTGATGTCGTTCGCGACCTTCGGGTTCGCCTACGTCGCCCGCCCGGTCGGCGCCGTCATCCTCGGCCACTTCGGCGACCGCATCGGGCGCCAGAAGGTGCTGATGTTCACGCTGCTCCTCATGGGCCTGTCGACGTTCGTGATCGGCTGCCTGCCCGGCTTCGCGCAGATCGGCTGGTTCGCGCCGATCCTGCTCGTGCTGTGCCGCCTGGCCCAGGGGCTCTCGGCGGCGGGCGAGCAGGCGGGCGCGTCGTCGCTCACCCTCGAGCACGCCCCCGACGGACGTCGTTCCTTCTTCACCTCGTGGACCCTCACGGGAACGCAGGGGGGTCAGATCCTCGCCGCGCTCGTCTTCATCCCCGTCGTCGCGCTTCCCGACGACATCAAGTTCTCGTGGGGATGGCGCGTGCCGTTCTGGCTGAGCGCGGTCGTCGTGATCGTGGCGTTCTTCATCCGACGGAGCCTCCACGAGACCCCCGAGTTCGAACAGGCCAAGGAGACCGGACAGATCGCCCGGATGCCGCTGGTCCCCCTGCTGAAGAACCACTGGCGCGACGTGCTCCGCGTGATCTTCTGCGCGTTCATCGCCGCGGTGTCCACGGTCTTTGGCACCCTCGCGATCGCCTACGGCAAAGAGGTCGGGCTCGCCGCGAGCGTGACGCTGTGGCTCGTCGTCGTCGCCAACGTCGTCGCTCTCTTCACGCAGCCGCTGTTCGGCAAGCTCGCCGACCGCATCGGCCGCAAGCCCGTCTTCATCTACGGCGCCCTGTCGTCCGCAGCCTTCATGCCGTTCTACATGCTGTCGATGGGGGCCGGGAACGACCTCCTCACCTTCGGTCTCGCGGTCCTCACGTTCTCGTGCGGGTACGCCGCCGCCAACGCCGTGTGGCCGTCGTTCTACGGCGAGATGTTCAGCACGCGCGTGCGCTTCTCGGGCATGGCGATCGGCACGCAGCTCGGATTCCTCATGGCCGGGTTCGCGCCGAGCATCGTCGCCGCCCTCGGTGGCGGCGGAGCGGGCGGCTGGGTCGTCATCAGCCTCTTCACCGCCGTCATCGCGATCATCGCCTCGGTCAGCGCCCTCACCGCCCGCGAGACGAAGAACGTGCCCACCGCGCAGCTCGGCCTCCGCGCCGAGGAGCGCGTCCCCGCGGGCGTCTGACCACGCGCCCGACTGCGGCCCCGTCTCCTCCGGGAGGCGGGGCCGTTCCTCTGGTGTCGCGGATCCGGAAACACTCCGCAGATCCGGACGCCGCGGCGCGATGCGTCCGGATCCGGCGACCATTTCCGGATCCGGGCGTACGTGCGACGTACGGGAGCGGGCCCGGATGCCATGGCATCCGGGCCCTGCTCGGAACCTAGGCCCCGACCTCCTGATACGCCGCGAACAGCAGCGACTC
The DNA here is from genome assembly GCF_048381605.1 of Microbacterium sp. S1037. NCBI lineage: Bacteria > Bacillati > Actinomycetota > Actinomycetes > Micrococcales > Microbacteriaceae > Microbacterium > Microbacterium sp. S1037. The sequence continues at coordinate 732,961 of NZ_JBLWIG010000002.1, read as the reverse complement.
GTCCGGAGCCTGCAGCATGGTCGGCCGCGCGAGGTCGTCGAGCACGATGAAGCGCAGCATGCTGCCGCGGCTCTTCTTGTCGCGCTGCATCGTGGCCTTGAGCGTCTGGAACGCGCCCGCGCGATAGGTCGTCGGCAGGCCGAGCGACTCGAGCACCGTGCGGTGGCGCTGCGCGACGTCGTCGGACAGGCGTCCGGCCAGCCGTGACAGTTCGGCGGCGAACACCATGCCGACCGAGATCGCGGCGCCGTGACGCCAGCGGTAGCGCTCGGCGTGCTCGATGGCGTGCCCGAGCGTGTGCCCGTAGTTGAGCACCTCGCGCAGCCCTGCCTCGCGCAGGTCCTCGCCGACGACCCGCGCCTTCATGTCGATCGCCAGCTCGATGCAGCGGCGGAACGCGTCACCGCGCGGGTCGACGATCCCCGACGGATCGGCCTCGATGAGGTCGAGGATCTCCGGATGCCAGATGAAACCGGCCTTGACCACCTCGGCGAACCCGGCCGTCGCTTCGTTCTTCGACAGCGTGTCGAGCAGGTCGAGATCGCACACGACGGCGACCGGCGGCCAGAACGCCCCGACGAGGTTCTTCCCCTCCGCGGTGTTGATGCCCGTCTTGCCGCCGACGGCGGCATCGACCATGCCGAGCACGGTGGTCGGGACCTGTACGAGCGCGACGCCGCGCAGCCAGGTCGCCGCGACGAAGCCGGCGAGGTCGGTGACCGCTCCCCCGCCGAAGCCGATGACGGCGTCGGTCCGCGTGAAGTCGGCCTGCCCCATGACCTGCCAGCAGAACGCCGCCACTTCCACGCGCTTGCCGGCCTCGGCATCCGGGATCTCGGCGAGCAGCACCTGACGGTCGCCCATCAACTGTGCGCGCAATTCCTCGGCCTGCTTCGCCAGGGTCGGCGGGTGCACCACGAGCACCTTCTGCGCGCCCGCGGGCAGCACGTCTCCGAGCGAGGCCAGAAGGCCGCGGCCGATCGTGATGTCGTAGCCGGAGTCGCCGGCGACGCTGATGGTGGTGGTGTCGGTCATGCCGTCTCTCCGGCCGGCACACGGCGTGCCCAGGCCACGATGTCGTCGACGACCCGCGCGAGCGGGCCCGACGAGGTGTCGAATGCGATGTCGGCCGTCTGCTCGTAGACCGGTCGCCGTTCCTCGAAGATCCGCAACCATCGTGCGACGGGGTCCTCCCCGCCGAGGAGGGGCCGATCGTCTCCATGGATCCGGGATGCCACGACGTGCGGCGCCACGGTCAGCAGAACCACCCGGTGCTCTCGCAACCGCTCGCGTGTCATGGCGTCGAGGACCGCTCCCCCGCCGAGCGCGACCACGCCGCCGCGGCTCAGCGCCTCGGCAACGGCCTCGCGCTCGAGGGCTCGGAAGTGCGGCTCGCCGTGGGCTCGGAACAACGCCGGGATCGGGCCGTGGTCGCGGACGACGAGCTTGTCGGTGTCGGTGAACGGCGTGCCGAGGGCGCGCGCGACGCGGCGCCCGACGCTCGTCTTGCCCGCGCCCATCGGTCCGATGAGGACGACGGCCGAGGTCCCGGCATCCGGGGTCGTCGTCGCGTGCTCCACCGGCTCAGGCGGGGTCATGCGCGAGCAGCGCGGCGTCGGACGCGTCGCTCGTGCGCAGCGTCTCGGGGAGGTTCGCGAGGTACGACTCGAGGTTGCGACGCGTCTCGACGATGTTGTCGCCACCGAACTTCTCGAGCACGGCGTCGGCGAGCGTGACGGCCACCATCGCTTCGGCGACGACACCCGACGCGGGGACCGCGCAGACGTCGGAGCGCTGGTGGTGCGCCGCCGCGGTGTCGCCGGTCGCGACGTCGACGGTGCGCAGCGCCTTCGGGATCGTGGCGATCGGCTTCATGCCGGCGCGCACGCGCAGCACCGTGCCGGTCGACATTCCGCCCTCGGTACCGCCGGCGCGGTCGGACGAACGCGTGATGCCGTCCTCCGTGGCGAAGAGCTCGTCGTGCGCCTGCGACCCACGGCGCGTGGTGGTGAGGAAGCCGTCGCCGACCTCGACGCCCTTGATCGCCTGGATGCTCATGAGCGCCTGGGCGAGCTTGGCATCCAGTCGACGGTCCCACTGCACGTGCGAGCCGAGCCCCGGGGGCAGGCCGTAGGCGAGCACCTCGACGACACCGCCGAGGGTGTCGCCCGCCTTCTTGGCGTCGTCGACCTCGGCGACCATCGCCTCGCTCGTCGCGGGGTGGAAGCACCGCAGCGGGTCGGCGTCGAGGAGGTCGACGTCGTCGGGCGCGGGGATCACGGCGTCATCGGGGACGCGAACGGGTCCGATAGAGAGCGTGTGGCTGACGAGCCGGATGCCGAGCTCGCCGAGGAACGAGCGGGCGATGGCGCCGAGGGCCACGCGCGCGGCGGTCTCGCGAGCGGAAGCGCGCTCGAGGATCGGCCGGGCTTCGTCGAAGCCGTATTTCTGCATGCCGACGAGGTCGGCGTGACCCGGACGCGGACGCGTCAGCGCCGCGCCGCGGCCGCGCGACTTGTCGGAGAGTTCGACGGGCTCGGGGCTCATGACCTCGGTCCACTTCGGCCACTCGGTGTTGCCGATGCGCAGGGCGATGGGGCTACCGATCGTGTAGCCGTGCACGATGCCCGTCGAGAGCGTCAGCTCGTCTTCTTCGAACTTCATGCGCGAGCCACGGCCGTAGCCCAGGCGACGACGCGCGAGTTCCGCGCGGATCTGCGCGGACGAGATGGGAACGCCCGCCGGCATCCCCTCCATGAGGGCGATCAGTTCGGGGCCGTGAGACTCGCCGGCCGTGAGAACGCGAAGCATTCGTCTAGTCTCCCACGAGCGCGATGCGCATCGCGGCCAGCACGGCGTCCTCGCGTTCGAGGGGAACGGCCGGATCGCCGCCGACGAAGATGCGCACCTGCAGCAGCGCCTGGTGCAGCAGCATCGGGAGCCCGTTGATCGCCTCGTTCCCCGCGGCGCGCCACTGCTCGGCGAGGGCGGTCGGCCAGTTGCCGTAGACGACGTCGACGAGGAGCCCGCCGTTCTCGGCGAAGGGACGGATGCCGGGACCCACGTCGACCTTGCCCGGGAGAGCAGCGATGGTCACATCGACGGGTGATGGCATCCGGGGATCGTCGAACGACGCCCGCGAGATCTCGACGCCGACCGACTCCCCGAGGGCGCGCAGCGGGATGACGGCTTCGGGACGTCGGGCCACCACCTCCACGCGCCGAGTGCCGAGCTGGGCCAGGGAGAGGACCGCGGAGGTCGCCGTGGCACCGGCTCCGAGGATCCGAGCGGCTCGCGGTTCGCCGACACCCGCCTCGTGCAGAGCACGTGCGAGCCCGCCGACGTCGGTGTTGAACCCGCGAGGACCCTCCGCGGTGAGGAGGTAGGTGTTCACGGCGCCCGTACGCCGCGCGGCGTCGTCGAGCTCGACAGCCGCGCTGCAGGCGACGTTCTTCAACGGCATCGTGAGCGAGAGTCCTCGCCAGGTGCCGTCCAACTCGCCCAGGCGGGCGGGGAACTCCGCCTCGGTCACTCGCTGTCGCCCGTACATCCACGACAACCCCAGCTCGCGGTACGCCGCCGCGTGGAGCGACGGCGACCGCGAGTGATCGATCGGGTCTCCCCAGACGGCGAGCCGGTCGGCGCTCAGCATCCGCCGTCGGGGTTGTCGCGGCACCACTGCTGGAACTGGTCGACGGCCTTGAGCTGATCGGCGTACGTCGCCGAGAAGACCGTCTCTCCGGTCGAGAGGTTGACGGTCGTGAAGTAGTACCACGGTCCGTCGACCGGGTGCATGGCCGCGTCGATCGCGAGGTCGCCCGCGTTGGCGATCGGACCCACGGGCAGACCCGGGTGGATGTAGGTGTTCCACGGGTTGTCGCTGGTGAGCGCGTTCTCGGACGACGACGAGCTGCCCGCGCCGATCTCACCGACGCCGTACTGGGCCGTCGAGTCCATCTGCAGAAGGCCGTGCGTCTCGTCGTTGTCGGGTTGCAGGCGGTTCTCGATCACGCGCGAGACCTTGTAGAAGTCGTCGGGGTTGCGCGCCTCGCGTTCGATGATCGACGCGATGATCAGAATCCGCTCGCGGTCGCTCTCGGGCACTCCCGCCTGATCGAGCGACTGCACCGTGCGCTGGACCATGCGCGCGATGACGTCCTTCGCAGCGACGCCCTCGTCGAAGTCGTAGGTGGCGGGGAAGATCCATCCCTCGAGCGACGAGGCGGCGACGCCGTACTGCGACGGATCGGCGACGGCCGCGTCGAGGTCGGCGCGCGCGATGCCCGTCTGCTCCGAGATCACGTCGAGCGACTGGGTGAGCGTGAGGCCCTCGCGCAGCTGCACGGAGTTGTCGAGGCGGTTCGCCGGGTCGCGGAGTGCGGCGATGACGGCCTCGGACGTCATCTGCTTCTGCAGCTTGTAGACGCCCGGCTGGAAGGTGAAGCCGACCGAATTGTCGACCATGTACTTGTAGAGCGAGTTGGAGGCCTTGGTCACGCCCGCGTCGAACATCTTGGGAGAGACGGACTCGCCGGTGTCCCCCGCCACGATCGTCACGCGGGCCTCGCCGTTGGCGATGCCCGCCTCGTAGTCGAGGGGCTCGCCGGTGCCGAGGAACGCCTGAACCCGGTCGCCGTAGGTGTTCCACAGGGCGAAGCCGCCGCCCACGAGGCCGCCGATGAGCACGAGGACGATGCCGAGGGCGATCCACCCGCCGGCGCGGCGACGCTTCTTGGGCTTCCGGGGGGTCGCCGCACCGATTTGATCGGTGTGGGCGCGGCCGGTGAAGAGGTCCTCGAGCGAGCCACTCGGCACGGTGCCGTCGCTCGCCGTCCGTCCGGCCGACGCCTCGGCAGCCGCTGCGCCGACGAGAGCGGGCTCGCGCTGGGCGGGCGTGGTCGGGATCTGCTGGGTGGGCTGTTCCGCGGCGGCCGCGCGGCGGGCTGTCTCTGCGGGGGATCGAGTGGGGCCGGGCTGTGCCGCGGCGGGGGGCGTCGACGGAGTCGCGGCATCAGCGCGCGGCGCCGGCGTCGGCGCCGGGGTCCGGGTGGCGGGCGTCGAGGCGACGGAGTCCGTGCTCTGCGCCGGAGCGGGCGCACCGGTCTGTGCCGCGGTGGGTCCTGTCTGCGCGCGCGCAGCTCGGGCGGCGCGGCGCGACACGGGTGCGTCCGGGCCGGGGGCGGCGGGCGACTCGTCCGTCGACGGCGACCGTCGCCGCGCGCCGTCCGACGCGGCTGCGCGCGGGTCGGGCAGCCGTCCGTACAGATCGGCGAGGGGGTCGTTGGCGTTGGGGTCGTTTTCGGGCATGTCAGGCGGGCTCCTGTCCCGGTGTGACGGCGGGTCCGGCCGGGTCACCGGACTGTCGCTCCACGTCGAGGGCCTGCTGCAGCAGCACCACAGCGGCGACTTGGTCCACAATGCTACGAGAATCCCGCTGGGAACGTCCTGCCTCTCTCAGCACGCCGTGCGCCGACACGGTGCTGAGGCGCTCATCGACCAGCCGGACCGGCATGGGCAATGCGGCGGCGAGAGCCTGCGCGAACCGGCGGGCATCGGTCGTCGAGGGCGTGTCCTCGCCGCGGAGATTCAGCGGCAGACCGACGAGAACCTCGAACGCCTCGTACTCCGCGGCGAGGGCGGCGATGCGGCGGACGGGCTCGCCCTTGCGCGGAACCGTCTCGACGGGCACGGCGAGCACTCCGTTCGGGTCGGAGCGGGCGACACCGACACGGGCGCGCCCGACATCGATTCCGAGACGGATGCCGCGCCGGAACGCCGTCACGCGGTGGTCGCCCGCACGTCCGCGACGATGCCCTCGAGCGCCTGCGGCAGAGCTGCGGCATCCGTTCCGCCGCCCTGCGCGACGTCGGGACGACCGCCTCCGCCTCCGCCAAGCACCCCGGCGGCGGCCTTCGCGAGAGAACCGGCGGCCAGGCCCCGTTCGCGGGCGGCTTCGTTCGTCACGACGACGACCGTGGCGCGCCCGCCCGCGACGCTCGCGAGCGCGACGACCGCTGGGTCGCTGCCGAGACGGTCTCGCACCTGCAGGGCGAGCGAGCGCACGTCGTCGGCCGACGCGCCCTCCCCCAGACTCTGCGCGACGACGCGCACGGTGCCGACGGCGACGGCCGCCTCGACCAACTGGGGCAGACGACCGGTCAGGGCCTGCGCCTCGAACGCGGCGATCTTCTTCTCGGCCGCTTTGAGGCTCGCCGCCAGCTCCGCGATGCGGGTCGTGAGCTGCTCGCGCGGTGTCTTGAGCGACGTCGACAGCTGCGACACGATCGCGCGCTCCGCCGCGAGGTCGCGGAAGGCATCGAGACCCACGAGCGCCTCCACGCGACGGTTCGAGGCGCCGACCGACTGCTCGCCGACGAGGTTGACCAGGCCGATCTCGGAGCTGCGGGCGACGTGCGTGCCGCCGCAGAGCTCGCGCGACCAGGGACCGCCGATGTCGACCATGCGCACCGTGTCGCCGTACTTCTCGCCGAACAGCGCCATGGCGCCCGCGGCCTTCGCCTCGTCGAGCGACATCACGCGCGTGGTGACCTCGAGGTTGTCGCGCACGGCGTTGTTGGCGATGTCCTCGATCTCGGTGCGTGTCTCGGGCGAGAGCGCCGAGCCCCAGCTGAAGTCGAAGCGCATGTATCCGGCGCGGTTGAGCGAGCCGGTCTGCGTCGCCGTCTTGCCGAGGGTGTCGCGGATCGCCGCGTGCACGAGGTGCGTCGCGGAGTGCGCCTGCTGCGCCGAGTGCCGGTTGAGGGCGTCGACCACGGTGGTGGCGGGCGAACCGACCGACACCTCACCGGTGGTGACCTCGACGGTGTGGCTGATGAGCCCCGGCACGGGGCGCTGCACATCGAGCACCTCGAGCTCGTACCCCGGTCCCACGATCGTGCCCTTGTCGGCGACCTGGCCGCCCGATTCCGCGTACAGCGCGGTCTCGGCCGTGATGACCTCGGCGATCTGTCCGGCGGAGGCGCGATCCGTGCCCTGACCGTCGACCAGGATGCCGAGGACCTTCGACTCCGTCTGCAGCTCGGTGTATCCGGTGAAGACCGTCTCGCCCAGCGCGCGGAACTCGCGGTACGCGCTCTGATCGGCGATGGCGCCCTTGCGCGCGCGGGCGTCGGCCTTCGCGCGGGTGCGCTGCTCCTGCATGAGCTGGTCGAAGGCACCGCGGTCGACGCTCAGTCCCGCCTCTTCGGCGATCTCGAGCGTGAGGTCGATCGGGAAGCCGTACGTGTCGTGCAGCAGGAACGCCTCGGAGCCCGAGAGCGTCGTGCCGCCGCCGTTCTTCGCCTCGGCCACCGACTGGTCGAGGATGGCGGATCCGGCGGCGAGCGTGCGGAGGAACGTCTGCTCCTCGGCGATCGCGTAGGCCGACAGGCGGGCGTAGTCGGCCTCGACCTCCGGGTACGACTCCTTCATCGCGTCGCGCGACGCGGCGAACAGCTCCGGGAAGGTCGGACCCTCGACGCCCAGCAGGCGCATCGAACGGATGGCGCGACGCATGATGCGCCGCAGGATGTACCCGCGTCCTTCGTTCGAGGGGGTCACGCCGTCGGCGAGCAGCATGAGCGAGGAACGGACGTGGTCGGCGACGATGCGCAGGCGGACGTCGTCCTCATGCGACTCGGCACCGTACGACTTGCCCGCAAGCTTTGCGGCGAGATCCAGGACCGGGCGCACCTGGTCGGTCTCGTACATGTTGTCGACGCCCTGCTTGATGAACGCGATGCGCTCGAGGCCCATGCCCGTGTCGATGTTCTTCGCGGGCAGTTCGCCGACGATGTCGAAGTCGTACTTCGACCGCACGTTCGTGATCTCGTACTGCATGAACACGAGGTTCCAGATCTCGACGTAGCGATCGTCGTCGGTCGCCGGACCACCGTCGATGCCGTAGTCGGGGCCGCGGTCGAAGAAGATCTCCGAGCAGGGGCCGGCCGGGCCGGGAAGGCCGGTCGACCAGTAGTTCGTGTCCTTGCCGAGTCGCTGGATGCGGTCCTCGGGCAGCGTGCTGAGCTTCAGCCAGAGGTCGTGAGCCTCGTCGTCCTCTTCGTAGACGGTGACCCAGAGGTCCTTGGGGTCGAAGGCGAGGCCGCCCTCGGACTCCGGCGCGGTCAGCAGCTCCCACGCGAAGCGGATCGCGTCTTCCTTGAAGTAGTCGCCGAACGACCAGTTGCCGAGCATCTGGAAGAAGGTGCCGTGGCGGGGCGTCTTGCCGACCTCTTCGATGTCGTTGGTGCGAATGCACTTCTGCACGTCGGCCGCGCGAGGGTACGGCGGCGGAACCACACCGCTGAGGTACGGGATGAAGGGCACCATGCCCGCCACGGTGAACAGCAGGGCCGGGTCGTCGGTGACGAGCGAGGCCGAGGGGACGATCGTGTGGTTCTTCTTCTCGAAGAAGTCGAGGAAGCGCTGGGCGATCTCGGCGGTTTTCATGGCGAATCTTTCGATGGGCGTGCGGACCCTCCCCCTGCGGCGGGGGCGGGATGCCGGAAGGTCAGTCGGACGAGGAAGCCGAGCGCGCCGCGTCGGCGGCGGTACCGAGGGACGTGCTCGCGGAGGCGGCGACGCCCTTGACGTCGTCGACGATCTCCGACAGGCGGGTCTCCTGCTCGTGGTAGGCGTCGCTCATGCGATCGGTGAACTCGCTGATGCGGGAATCGAGCTGCGCGAACAGCTCCTGACCGCGGGGGTCCTTGTTCACCAGGTGAGCGGCGACGAAACCGCCGACGATGCCGAAGGCGAACCAGACGAGGCTTCTCACGATCACCACTTCTTCCTCGATACAGCGCCGCGGTCGCGGCATCCTTCATCGTAGGCGACGGCCGTCGTGCGCCGCTCCAGAGAGATCCGTCCGGGCCGATGCCTGCGCGTTCGTTTGCCGAAGATGGTCGGCGGCTCGACGGCGCACTGACAATCTCGGGCAAACGAACCGATGCTCTCGTCGCTCGATTGCCGCAAACGGTCGCCGGCGCCAGTCAAGGCCGGCCAACTCGGGCAAATGAACACTGCGCACCCACGACGAGCCGACCACCAAAGGCGGCGGGACGATACCTGCAACGACGAAGGGCGCCGGGAGAACCCGACGCCCTTCGTGTGCTCGCTGGGTTCAGCGGGCGGCGTAGTACTCGACGACGAGCTGCACGTCACACGTGACGGGCACCTCGGCGCGCTTGGGGCGACGCAGGAGCTTCGCCTGGAGCGTCGAGAGGTCGACCTCGAGGTAACCGGGAACGGGGGGCAGCACTTCGGCGTGCCCACCGGCGGCGGCGACCTGGAAGGGCTCGAGGCCCTCGCTCTTCGGCTTGACGTGGATCTGCTGACCCGGCTTCACGCGGAACGACGGGCGGTCCACGAGCTGGCCGTCGACCAGGATGTGGCGGTGCACGACGAGCTGGCGAGCCTGCGCGGTGGTGCGGGCGAAGCCCGAACGCACGACGAGGGCGTCCAGACGCATCTCGAGCAGCTCGACCAGGTTCTCACCGGTCAGGCCGTCGGTGCGGCGGGCCTCGTTGAACGCGATGCGCAGCTGCTTCTCGCGGATGCCGTACTGCTCGCGCAGACGCTGCTTCTCGCGCAGACGGACGGCGTAGTCGCTGTCAGCCTTGCGCTTGGTGCGACCGTGCTCACCCGGAGCGTAGGGACGCTTCTCGAGGTAGCGGGCGGCCTTGGGGGTGAGTGCGACGCCGAGGGCGCGCGACAGACGCACCTTGCGGCGGTCCTGAGACTTCGTGGTCACGAAGTTCTCCTTCCGATGACGTGGCCGCGCCTTTCGCGGCTCACGGACGTATCGCCTCTCTTCGCCCTATCCGGACTGCACGCCGGGGCACGCCGGAAGGTCGGTGAAGAAGAGAGGGGATGCCCGAAAACTCTGTTTCGAACCGATTAATGCTATCAGAGGCCGGCTGCGACCAATGAGCCCCATGCGAAGAGGAACAGCGGGACGTAGAGCAGCGCGACGAGTGTCGCGTGCGTGATGACGAAGCCGAGGGCCTCCAGCCCTTTGCCGCGCTCCCGCAGGTGCGACGAGAGCTTTCGGGCCATCGACACCGGATGCCGCACGTCCCAGCTGTTGAACCGCAGGTACCGACCGAGGTACACACCCACCGCTCCGAGCAGGATGACGACGCCGGAGAAGACCCAGCTCTCGACGGTGACCTGGTTGCCGTTCTGCTGGCCGATGATGACGAACATCTGAAGGGGGGCCAGGCTGAGGATCGCGTTCGCGATACCCGACAACGTCAGCGCCAGCGTCTGGACGATGTCGTACCAGAGCGGAACCGGGGTGTTCTCGACCCGATGGCTGAAGTTCAGCTCCGTGATGAGGTACACCGAGTTGGGGAACATGAGCAGCCAGGCGCACGTCGGCAGAGCGAGCGCCATCACCGCGAGCACCCCCTCGAGCACGGAGGCGGATTCGAGCGGATGGCTGCGGTAGTGGACGAACAGCAGGAACCCGAAGCCCGCGACCAGCGACAGCGGAACCGGCACGAAAGACAGGCCGAGGTTCACCAGCATCGGACGGTACAGGTGCACTCGATAGACGGCGGCCCGAAGCAGGACGAGCACGACGGCATACACGTCGAGCGCAAAGACGGCGGCAGCGGCAAGGAGGACGATCACGGGCACACACTGTGGCACGGGCAGGAGCCCGAACCCGCCGGAACGCCTCGGAATTCACCCGCCGTCGAGAATGCGGCGGATCTTCTCGAGCCGCGCCGACACGTCGCGCTCGGCCCCGTGGTTGGTGGGCTCGTAGTAGCGCCGACCACGGAGTTCGTCGGGCAGGTATTGCTGCGTCACGATGCCGATCTCGCTGTCGTGCGCGTACTTGTAGCCCTTGCCGTGACCGAGTCGCTTCGCCCCGGGGTAGTGAGCGTCGCGCAGGTGCATCGGGACGCGCCCGAAGCCGCCCGCGCGGACGTCGGCGATCGCGGCGTTGATCGCGTTGTACGCGGCGTTCGACTTCGCGGTGGTCGCGAGGTACACCGTCGCCTCCGCGAGCGGGATCCGGCCCTCGGGCATGCCGATGAACGCGACGGCGTCGGCGGCCGCGACGGCGATCTGCAGCGCCTGCGGGTCGGCCATGCCGATGTCTTCGGCAGCCGAGATCACGAGACGTCGAGCGATGAAGCGGGGGTCCTCCCCCGCCTCGATCATCCGTGCGAGGTAGTGGATCGCCGCGTCCGGATCCGATCCGCGTACCGACTTGATGAACGCGCTGATGACGTCGTAGTGCTCGTCGCCTTGACGGTCGTAGCGCAACAGGGCCCGGTCGACGGCCTGCGCGATGTGATCTGCGGTGATGACGGGCGGGTCGGCGACCTCGGACGCCGCGGCGGCTGCATCGGCATCCGGATCGTCGTCGTCCTCTGCTGTCTCGGCGAGCCCCGCATCGTCGCCCGCCACGGAAGCCGCCGCCTCGAGAGCCGTGAGGGCGCGCCGCGCGTCTCCTGAGGCGAGCCGCACGAGCGCCGCGCGCGCTTCGTCGTCGAGCACGACTCGGCCGGCGAGCCCGCGCGGATCGGTCACCGCGCGATCGACGAGCGCCCCGAGATCATCGTCACCGAGGGGTCGGAGGGTCAGGAGCAGCGACCGCGACAGCAGGGGCGAGATCACCGAGAACGAGGGGTTCTCGGTGGTCGCGGCGATCAGGACGACCCAACCGTTCTCGACCCCGGGCAGGAGCGCGTCCTGCTGGGCCTTCGTGAAGCGGTGGATCTCGTCGAGGAAGAGGATCGTCGACTGCCCGTACAGGTCGCGCTGGGTGAGGGCCTCTTGCATCACCTCGCGGACGTCTTTCACGCCGGCGGTGATCGCCGACAGCTCGACGAAGCGTCGTCCCGAGGACCGCGCGATGGCTTGGGCGAGCGTCGTCTTCCCCGTTCCGGGAGGGCCCCACAGGATCACCGAGACGGCGGACCCGGATGCCGAGGAGTCGGTGGTGGCGAGGGTGACGAGCGGCGACCCCGGACGGAGGAGATGACTCTGGCCCGCGACCTCGTCGAGACTCGTCGGCCGCATGCGGACAGCGAGGGGGGTCTGGCCCTGGAAGAGGGCGGAGGAAGCGGGCACCGATCCAGGCTAGCCGGGGCCACCGACACCGGCGTCGCTCTTTTGTGGGCCTCCGCCGGCGCTGCGTAGGATCGGGGGCGGTCGCTCGGCGGCCGGAGGAGGTCGATGTGGCGACGGGCGGGAAAGACCGGCAGAGCCGCGAGCAGCGCGAGCGGGCTCGCGTGTACCAGGCGCGGCAGGAACTGCATCGGCGTCAGGGGCAGCGCCGCCGACGGGACAACATCGTCGCGATCGTCGTCGGACTCCTCGTGATCGCGGGCGCCGTCGCCGTCCAGACCGTGTACTTCGTCGCGGGCCCGGGAGCGCCGGCGCCTGCCCCGAGCGTGACCGACACCCCGTCGACGTCGACACCGTCCGATACTCCTCTGCCCGAGCTGGAGCCGACGGCGTCACCGACACCCTGACCCCCTTCATGTCCCGGTCGGGCGTACTAGGCTCGGGATCGTCCTTCTCCCCCAGGCGGCTTCGCCGCGATGAGGTGCTCTTCCCATGACTTCCGCTTCCTCCCCCGACACCGCCGGCTCGCACGACTCGAGCGACGCAGCCGACGAACTGGTGCCCGCAGACGAGACGACCGTCTCGCCCGACGAATCCGCGGCGGCCACTGATCCCGCCGACGTTCCCGCCGAGGAGACCGCTGCGTCCGCGCCCGAGACCGCGGCGCCCGCGGAAGGCGCCGACGTCGTCGTCGAGACGACCGAAGCGGATGCCGTTGAGGCTCCTGTCGCTGCTCCGGCTGCCCCCTCGCCGACTCCGGCGCCGTCGCCGCGCCCCGGCCCGCGTCCGGGAGCTCGCGTTGCGGCGCCGAGCGAGCCGTGGGGCCGCGTCGACGACGAAGGCACGGTCTCGGTGCGCGAGGCCGAGGGATGGCGTGTCGTGGGTCAATACCCCGACGGAACCCCGACCGAAGCGCTCGCCTACTTCGAGCGAAAGTTCGCCGACCTCGCGAGCGAGGTGACCCTGCTCGAGGTCCGTCACCGTCGTGGCGGCGCCTCGGCGTCCGACCTGCGCACCACCGCATTGAGCGTCCGGGCGAAGCTCGACGGCGCTGCTGCCGTCGGCGACCTCGCGACCCTCGTCTCGCGCATCGACGTCCTGACCGCCGAGCTCGCGGAGGCGAGCGAGACCGAGGCCGTAGCGGCCAAGGAGGCCGTGGCCGAGGCGGTGCGTGAGCGCACAGTCATCGTCGAGGAGGCCGAGGCCCTCGCCGCCCGCGACCCGCAGACCGTGCAGTGGAAGCAGAGCACCGCCGAGATGTCGGCGCTCTTCGACCGGTGGCAGGCGCACCAGCAGAACGGTCCCCGTCTGCCGAAGTCCACCGCACAGCAGCTCTGGCGCCGGTTCCGTGACGCGCGCGCGAGTTTCGACCGTCACCGTCGCGAGTTCTTCTCGGCACTCGATGAGACCCACAAGGCCGCGCGCGATGCGAAGACGCGTCTCGTGGAGCGCGCCGAGGCCCTCGCCCCGCGTGGCGAGGACGGCATCGGCGCGTACCGCGACCTTCTCGACCAGTGGAAGGCCTCCGGGCGCGCTGGTCGTAAGGTCGACGACGCGCTGTGGGCACGCTTCAAGGCCGCGGGCGACGCGCTCTACAGCGCCCGCGGGGAACGCGAGGCCGCCGACATCGAAGCCTCTCGCGAGAAGATCGAGCAGAAGCGCGCTCTCCTCGAGCAGGCGGCGCCCATCGTCGACGAGAAGAACCTCGGGACGGCTCGTCAGCGCCTCACCGCCATCCAGCGACAGTGGGACGAGATCGGCCGCGTGTTCCCCCGCGACGTCGAGCGCGGTCTCGACGACGAGCTCCGCAAGATCGAGCAGAGCGTGCGCACGCGCGAGGACGCGGACTGGAAGCGCAACGATCCCGAGCAGAAGGCGCGCGCGAACGACATGACGCGCCAGATCACCGATGCCATCGCGAAGCTCGAGTCCGAGCTGGCCGAGGCGGAGGCACGGGGCGACAAGCGCGCGGCCGCCCAGGCGTCCGAGGCGCTCGAAGCGCGCCGTGGCTGGCTGCGCGCCCTCGGCGGCTGATCACTTCTCCACAGATTCCCGCTTCGGCGGGAACGGGCGACACCCTCGCGTCAGACTGACGTGATGGTGTCGCCTTTTCTGTTCTTCCCGGGCGAGCGTCTCTCGCTTGCCGAACTCACGGCGGCGTGCCTCGACGGCGTCCTGGTCGCCATCGGCGAGGGGTACATGCCGGCGGACGCGGCCGAGACGACGTGGATGCGAGCACGCAGCCTGGGCCCCCTCACGGGCGAGCGTCTCGCGGCGGTGCGCCTGAGCGCGGCGTGGGTCCACGGTGGCGCGCTGGCAGAGCCCTACCCGCACCACCTTCAACGTGCGAGCGGTCGACGTGCGCGGATGACGGGAGCCGGTCGGGTGGTGTACCACGACGTCCTGCTCGATCCCGTCGATGTCGTCGAGATCGGAGGGGTGGCCGTGGCGACGCCGACACGCACGCTCGCCGATCTCTCGCGCCTCGGGCACCACGAGGCGGCGGCCCAGTGGGCCCGCTCCGACCCCGCTCTCGCGGAGCAGGCGAGACAGTGGATCCTCGACCGACCCCGGGTCCCCTACGGTCGTCGCGCCCTCGATGTCCTCGACGGCATGATGCTCGCCGACGCGCTGCCTGGGGATGCCGCGCACGAAGACGCCTCGGGCGACGACCCGCCCCCGACGACGAGTGGAAGGCTAGGAAGCGGCGAGCGTCACGACGAGGTGACGCGGTAGACGTCGTAGACGGCGTCGATGCGTCTCACGGCATTCAGGACCCGATCGAGGTGCACGGTGTCGCCCATCTCGAAGACGAACTTGCTCAACGCGAGACGATCGTTCGAGGTCGACACGGTCGCCGACAGGATGTTGACGTGGTGCTCGCTGAGGACGCGCGTGACATCGCTCAGCAGTCCGGAGCGATCGAGCGCCTCGACCTGGATCTGGACGAGGAACAGACTCTTCGTGGTCGGCGCCCACTCGACGTCGATGAGCCGGTCAGGATCTTCCTTCAGCGACTTCACATTCGTGCAGTCGCCGCGGTGCACGGAGACGCCGCTGCCGCGCGTGACGAATCCGACGATGTCATCGCCCGGCACCGGGGTGCAGCACTTCGCGAGCTTGACGAGGATGTCGGGGGCTCCGCGGACGAGAACGCCCGAATCGCTGTTGCGCGGGGTGCGACGGCGACCGACCTGCGGCAGGTCGATCGGCCCGGTCGAGGTGTCTTCCTCACTGACCAGCGCGGTGACCTTCTCGATCACCGACTGCGTCGAGACGTGGCCTTCTCCGACCGCAGCGTAGAGCGC
Organism: Microbacterium sp. S1037; assembly: GCF_048381605.1. Lineage (NCBI taxonomy): Bacteria > Bacillati > Actinomycetota > Actinomycetes > Micrococcales > Microbacteriaceae > Microbacterium > Microbacterium sp. S1037. The sequence goes on along the minus strand of NZ_JBLWIG010000002.1, from coordinate 717,569 downwards.
TGAGACGTCCTCGTAGTGGAACTGTCGCGCCACCTCGGTGAACGAGTCCTGGCTCATCAAGCGCTGCAGCGGCAGGTTCTGCCGGCGCATCGCGCGGGCGATGGAGTCCTTCCCCTGCTCGATCGCCTCTTCGCGGCGCTCCTTCGTGAACCACCCGCGGATCTTGTTGCGCGCGCGGGTGCTCTTGACGAATCCGAGCCAGTCCTGACTCGGACCCGCGTCGGGGTTCTTCGACGTGAAGACCTCGACGACATCGCCGCTCTGGAGGGCCGTCTCGAGCGGCACCAGACGACCGTTGACCTTCGCACCCATCGTGCGGTGCCCGATCTCCGTGTGCACCGCGTACGCGAAGTCGACCGGCGTGGCTCCCGCGGGCAGCCCGATGACCCGGCCCTTCGGGGTGAAGACGTAGACCTCTTTCGCGCCGATCTCGAAGCGCAGCGAATCGAGGAACTCCCCCGGGTCGGCGGTCTCGGCCTGCCAGTCGGAGATGTGCGCGATCCACGCCATGTCGGCGTCGACGGCCTTGGCATCCGCCTTTCCGCCCGCCATGCGCTCTTTGTACTTCCAGTGCGCCGCCACGCCGAACTCGGCCTGCTGGTGCATCTCGTGCGTGCGGATCTGGATCTCGACCGTGCGCCCGCCGGGACCGATCACCGTCGTGTGCAACGACTGGTAGAGGTTGAATTTCGGTGTCGCGATGTAGTCCTTGAAGCGCCCCGGAAGCGGGGTCCACCGCGCGTGGATCGCGCCCAGCACCGCGTAGCAGTCGCGCACCGTGCCGACGAGGATGCGGATGCCGATGAGGTCGTAGATGTCGTCGAACTCGCGACCTCGCACGACCATCTTCTGATAGACGGAGTACAGCTGCTTCGGCCGGCCCATGACGCGACCGCGCACGCGGAGCTCGCGGAGATCGGCGTCGACGGCGTCGATCACGTTCTGCACGTACTGCTCGCGTTGCGGGGTGCGCTGCTTGACCAGGCTCTCGATCTCGGCGTAGAGCTTCGGATGCATCACGGCGAACGAGAGGTCTTCCAGTTCGCTCTTGATGGCTTGGATGCCGAGACGGTGCGCGAGCGGCGCGTAGATCTCGAGGGTCTCGGTGGCCTTCTTCGCGGCCTTGTGCGGGGGGACGAAGCCCCACGTACGAGCGTTGTGGAGGCGGTCGGCCAGCTTGATGAGGAGCACGCGGATGTCTTTCGACATCGCGACGATCATCTTCCGGACCGTCTCGGCCTGCGCACTGTCGCCGTACTTGACCTTGTCGAGCTTGGTGACGCCGTCGACGAGCATGGCGACCTCGTCGCCGAAGTCGGCGGCCAGCTCGTCGAGCGGGTAGCCGGTGTCCTCCACGGTGTCGTGGAGCAGTGCGGCTGCGATCGCCTTGGGTCCGAGGCCGAGTTCGGCGAGGATCTGCGCCACGGCCAGGGGGTGCGTGATGTACGGCTCGCCACTCTGGCGCTTCTGACCGTCGTGCGCCTTGTCGGCGACCGCATAGGCGCGTTCGATGATGCCGAGATCGCCCTTGGGGTGGTGCGTGCGGACCGTGCGCAGGAGCTTGTCGACGTCGTCGCGACGCGCGGCGCGGGAGAAGATGCGCGGAACGAGCCGTCGAAGCGACGACGGCGGCGGCGGAGCGGAGGCCGTGGTCTCGGTCATCGGTGCCCTCCCCCGTCGTGACGTCAGTCGATCAATCCTACGCCCGGCGGAGCGGGCCCCCGCCGTCAGGCGGGGACGCCCGCCTTCTCACGCGCGGACCGCACGCGAGCGTCGCGCTGAGCGATCGCCGGCTCGCGCTCACGCAGCAGGGCGTAGAGCGGAACGGCGACGAAGAGCGTCGAGTATGCGGCGACGAGGGTCCCCACGAAGATCGACAGCGAGATGTCGCTCAACGTGCGCGCCCCCAGAGGCACACCGATGAAGAGGATCGCGCCGATCGGCAGGACGGCGACGACCGTCGTGTTGATCGACCGGATGAGCGTCTGGTTGGCGGCGAGGTTGACGGACTCCGCGAAGGTGCGCCCGGATATCTCTCCGTCTTCCCTCGTGTTCTCCCGCACCTTGTCGAACACGACCGTCGTGTCGTACAGGGCGTACGACAGGATCGTCAGGAACCCGATGACGGCGGCCGGCGAGATTTCGAATCCGAAGAGGGCGTAGATCCCGACCGTGATGACGAGCACGTCGACGAGGCCGATGATCGCCGCGACCGACATCTTCCACGTGCGGAAGTACAGCGCCAGGATGAGGAAGGTCAGGGCGAGGAAGATCGCGAGACCCCACAACGACTGGCGCGTGACGTCCGCACCCCAGGTCGCTCCGATGAAGGAGTTGGTGACCTCGGACGTGGGCACCTTGTACGCGTCGGCGAGGGCGGCCGACACGGCCTGTGTCTCGTCGTTGCTCATCTGGTCGGTCTGCACGCGGACGGCGGAGTCGCTGATCACCGTGACGCGGGTCGTCGCTCCCGGGACGACCGAGGTCACGGCCTGCGTCGCGAGCGACTGGTCGAACGTGGACGGATTCGACACCGTGAACTGCGAGCCACCGGTGAACTCGATCGAGAACTGGATGGGCCGCGCGAGGGGCACGAGAGCCGCGCCGATCACGAGGAGCGCGGCGATGAGGAACCAGATCCGGCGACGCTGGACGAACGGGAAGGAGGTCTTCCCGGAGTAGAGGTCGTTACCGAGCTGCGTCATGGAGCGCATCAGTCGTCTCCCTCCTTCGTCGAGCGGCTATCGCCGCGGGCGGCGGCGAGCTCGGCCTGCTTGCGTTCCGCGATCGTCTGGCGACGCTGGGCCTCGCCGCGCGAGCGCTTGGTGCGGCCGCTGTCGGCGATCGGCGCCCGGAACTGCGCGCGACCGCGGTAGACGGCGCCGAGGGCTTCGGGGTCCATGCCGGACAGGGGGTGCCCCGAGCCGAAGAATCGCGTGCGGGCGAGCAACTGCATCACCGGGTGAGTGAACAGGATGAAGATCACGATGTCGATCGCGGTCGTGAGCCCGAGGGTGAAGGCGAAGCCCTTCACCGTGGCATCCGCGAGGATGTAGAGGACGACGGCGGCGAGGATGTTGATCGACTTCGAGATGTAGATCGTGCGCTTGGCGCGCGACCACCCGTCCTCGACCGCGGCCGTGATCGACTTGCCGTCGCGCAGCTCGTCTCGTATTCGTTCGAAGTAGACGATGAACGAGTCCGCCGTGAAGCCGATCGTGATGATGAGGCCCGCCACACCGGCGAGCGACAGGCGGAAGCCCATGCGCCAGGCCAGGATGCAGAGCATCACATAGGTGAGCACGGCCATCACGCCGAGCGACGCGATGATCACCGTTCCGAGCGCGCGGTAGACCACGAGCGAGTAGACCGCGACGAGTGCCAGACCGATGAGACCGGCGATGAAGCCGACCTGCAGCTGCTGGGAGCCCAGGGTTGCCGAGACAGTGTCGGAGCTGACGACATTGAAGCTCAGGGGCAGAGCGCCGTACTTCAGCTGGTCGGCCAGCGCCTTCGAGGACTCCTGCGTGAAGCTGCCTGTGATGCTGGGGCGGCCGTCGAGGATGATGCCGTTCATCGACGGAGCCGACAGGACCGAGCCGTCGAGGACGAACGCGAACTGGTTGAACGGGGCCTGCTTGCCGTAGAGGCGCTGGCTGATCTGGCCGAACTTCTCGGTGCCCTGGTCGTTGAAGACGAGGTTCACGGCCCAGCGGCCGGTGTTCTGCTCCTGGCCGTTCGTGGCATCCGCGATGTCGTTTCCGTCGATCTCGACGGGACCGAGGATGTACTTCGTCCCGTCCTGCAGGCCGCACGTGATCATCGGCTGATCCGCGGGGGCGTCGGCGGGGTTGCTCGGCGGGTTCGCGCAGTCGTACGCGAGGAATTGCGCCTGCAGCGCCGGGGTGATGTACGCCGGGTCGCTGCCGTCCGTCGGGGACGCGGTCGGCGTCGCGGGCAGATTCGGGTCCGGCGTCGGATACGGCGTCGTGTTGCCGTCGTCGCCGACGAACGTCGTGGCGGGCGAGCCGGTGAACAGCACGGGGCGCAGCTGCAGCTGCGCGGAGCTCTGGATCCGCTGACGTGTCGCCTCGTCCGCTTCGCCGGGGATCTGCACGACGATCTTGTCGCTTCCCTCGGTGGCGATGTCGGTCTCTCCGACACCCGAGGCGTCGACACGCTGGCGGATGATCGACACCGCCTGCTGAAGCTGCTCGGAGTCCGGGGCGGCGCCGTCCGTGGTCTGCGCCTGCAGGATGATCTGCGTTCCGCCCTGCAGGTCGAGGGCGAGGTCAGGGGTCCAGGAGCTCGCCTTGAAGGCGTACACGCCGAGGGCGTTGAGACCGAACAGCACCGCCGTGATGGCGAGGAGACCGGTCAGAACACGCCAGGCATGGCGGACGGGAGGAGAGGGCGCCACGGAGTCGGCTTTCTATGCGGCGGAACGGAAGAACGAACGGTCGAGGCGTCAGGCCTGCGGACGGTCCTTGTCGGTGCGGTCGGCGTCGGCCTCGGCGGCCTGACGTGCGGCGCGGTGGTCGTCGCTGATCGAGGTGATGTCGCCGTCGGCGACGCCCGCGATGTACTCGGCCTCGGTCTCTTCCGCCTCGATGAACTCGTCTTCGGTGACGGTGCCCGAGGTCGGGTCGACGATGCGGAGGACGGCCTGGCTGTGCACCTTGATGACGACGCCGGGAGCGATCTCGACGTGCGCCGGCTTGTCGAGGTCTTCACCGTCGTACTCGACGATGGTGCCGTACAGCCCGCCCTGGAGCAGGACCTCTGCGCCGGGGACCGTCTGACGCGCCTTCTCTTCCAGCTCGAGCTTCTGCTTCTGCATACGGCGGCGCGAGCTCCAGAACATGAAGATCAGGAGACCGATCAGCAGAATGATCAGGCCGTACTGGCCGAAGAAGGTCGCGAAATCCATGGAGGCGGTGCACCTTTCGAGTCAGGCGCGCCGTGCGGCACTGCCTAGCGTAAGTCAAGCGGGGGTCGGGGAATCCCTCGCCGAGTATAGGTCATCACCCCTGGCTGAACCGGAGCAGGCCGTCGGGGTGGGGAGCGCCGAGGTGGTCGTACGCCTCGGGGGTGGCGACGCGCCCTCGGGGCGTGCGACCCATGAAGCCGATCCTCACGAGGTAGGGCTCCACCACCGATTCGATCGTCTCGGGTTCTTCGCCGACCGCGACGGCGAGGGTGCTGAGGCCCACGGGGCCGCCGCGGAAGCGTCGGACGAGCGCATCGAGAACGGCGCGGTCGAGGCGGTCGAGCCCGATGGCGTCGACGTCGTAGAGGTCGAGAGCGGCACCGACGGTACGCACGTCGGCGTGTCCGTCGTCGGTGCCGGCCGAGGGCCCGTGGACGACGAGATAGTCGCGCACGCGCCGCAGCAGGCGGTTCGCGATGCGCGGCGTGCCTCGCGAGCGTCGGGCGATCTCGGACCGCGCCGTGCCGGGGAGCCCGACGTCGAGCATGGATGCCGATCGCGAGACGACCTGCTCCAGCTCTTCGGGCTCGTAGTACTCGAGGTGCGCCGTGAAGCCGAAGCGGTCGCGCAGCGGATTGGGCAGGAGTCCCGCGCGAGTCGTCGCCCCGACGAGGGTGAACGGCGAGAGGTCGAGGGGAATGCTCGTCGCCCCGGCCCCCTTGCCGACCATGATGTCGATGCGGAAGTCCTCCATCGCGAGGTAGAGCATCTCTTCGGCCGACCGCGCCATGCGGTGGATCTCGTCGATGAACAGCACCTCACCCGGGGTGAGCGATGAGAGCAATGCGGCGAGATCCCCCGCGTGTTGGATCGCCGGTCCGCTCGAGAGGCGCAGCGGTCGACCGCTCTCGTGCGCGACGATCATCGCCAGCGTGGTCTTGCCGAGCCCCGGCGGGCCCGAGAGCAGGATGTGGTCGGGTGAGCGCTGCTGGATGCGCGCCGCGTCGAGCAACAGCTGGAGCTGCCCGCGCACCTTCTGCTGCCCGACGAACTCGGCGAGCGAGGTCGGGCGCAGCGCCCCCTCGATCGCGAGCTCGGTCTCGTCGTCGGGGGTTCCGGCGTCGCGGACGTCAGCCACCCACGGTCTCCTTGCGCGCGGGTCCGAGGAGCGCGAGCGTGAGGCGCAGGAGCGCCTGCACCGAGGAGCGGTCGCTCTCGGAGGCGCCCTCGGCGACGGATGCCACGGCTTCGGCGGCTGTGCGCTCCGTCCAGCCGAGACCCACGAGGGCCTGAGTGACCTGCAGGGGCACCTGCCCGTGCGCGGCGACGGCTGCGGGGGCGGCCGCGGGGACGACGGCGAGCTTGCCGGCGAGCTGGACCACGATCAGCTTCGCGGTCTTCGGTCCGATGCCCGAGACGCGTCGGAAGGGGGCATCGTCGTCGTCGGCGACCGCCTGCGCGATCTGCGGAACCGTCAGCGACGACAGCACGCCGAGGGCGGACTTCGGCCCGACGCCGGTGACGCTGATCAGCTGCGTGAAGACCGTGAGCTCTTCCCGGCTCTCGAAGCCGTACAGCGAGAGGGCGTCTTCGCGCACGATCAGGTTCGTGTGCACATGGACGTCGTCTCCGACGTGCACGGTGCGCGCGTACTGCGAGGTGACGGCCACCGAGAAGCCCACGCCGCCCACCACGATGACGAGGGAGTCGTCGGCGACGTGGGCCGCCGTGCCGTGGATCGAAGAGATCATGTCTTCAGCTTACGCATCGCTTCGTACATGTGTTCGAGCGACACGAGGCTGGGGAGAACGCCGCTTCTCGGCATCCCGCCACGCTCGCTGGGCGGGCGTGAGCGTCGTCTCCCCCGTCGCGGTGGCGGGACCCCCGCGCCATGCGTGGCAGAGAGCGATCGCGAGAGCGTCAGCCGCGTCCGCGGGCTGCGGCAGCGCGTCGAGGCGGAGGACGCGCGCGACCATCGTCTGCACCTGCAGCTTGTCGGCCGAGCCGTAACCGGTGATCGCCGCCTTGACCTCGCTCGGCGTGTGGGTGGCGGCCGGGATGCCGTGCTCCGCCGCCAGCAGGAGGGCGATACCGCTGGCCTGGGCGGTGCCCATCACCGAGTGGCGGTTGTTCTGCGCGAAGACGCGCTCGACGGCGACCACGTGCGGGTCGTGCGCGGAGAGGATCTCGCGGATGCCGGCGGCGATCGTCGCGAGACGCTTCTCGATCGGATCGGTCGTCGACGACCTCACGACCCCGACGTGCACGAGTGAGGCCGTCCGGTTCGGCGACACGTCCACGACGCCGATCCCGCAGCGGGTCAGGCCGGGATCGATACCGAGGACGCGGAGGGAACGAGACACGGCCCCCACGCTAAGCGCAGGGGCCGTGCTCGAGGTCAGGGCGCGCCCTTACTCGTCGTTCTCGAGTTCGGCCTGCACCTCGGGGGTGAGGTCGAAGTTCGTGTAGACGTTCTGCACGTCGTCGCTGTCTTCGAGTGCGTCGATCAGACGGAACACCTTGCGGGCGGTGTCGGCGTCGACCTCGATCTTCAACGAGGGGACGAACTCGACGTCGGCCGAGTCATATTCGATACCGGCCTCCTGCAGAGCGGAACGCACCGTCACGAGGTCGCTCGCCTCGGTGATGATGCCGAAGCCGTCGCCGTGCGGCTCGATCTCCTCGGCGCCGGCCTCGAGGGTCGCGAGCATCACGTCGTCTTCGGTCGTGCCCTCGGACGGGACGACGATGACGCCCTTGCGGCTGAAGTTGTACGCGACGCTGCCCGGGTCGGCCAGCGTGCCGCCGTTGCGGCTGAGCGCGGTGCGCACCTCGGCCGCCGCGCGGTTCTTGTTGTCGGTCAGACACTCGATGAGGAACGCGACGCCGTTGGGGCCGTAGCCCTCGTACATGATCGAGGTGTACTCGACGGCCTCGCCGCCGATTCCCGCACCGCGCTTGATCGCGCGGTCGATGTTGTCTTTGGGGACCGAGGTCTTCTTGGCCTTCAGGACGGCGTCGAAGAGGGTCGGGTTGCCCTGCAGGTCGGCGCCGCCGAGCTTGGCCGCGACCTCGATGTTCTTGATGAGCTTGGCCCACGATTTGGCGCGGCGGGCATCGACGACCGCCTTCTTGTGCTTGGTCGTGGCCCATTTGGAGTGTCCGGACATAGGTTCCAGTCTAGAACGCGGGTGCGCCCGCGCCGCGTCGATCGCGGACGTGCACGAGGAAGCGCTCGTGGAAGCGCGTCTCGCCGGTGGATTCGGGATGGAACGCCGTGCCGAGCAGCCGTCCCTGCTCGACCGCCACGACCCGTCCGTCGGGAAGGGATGCCAGGGGCTCGGCATCCGGACCCCACTCGACGACCGCGGGCGCCCGGATGAACACGGCATGGACCGGCGGGTCGCCGAGGGCGGGCACCGCGAGGTCGGTCTCGAACGACTGCGTCTGGGAGCCGAAGGCGTTGCGCTGCACGCGAACGTCGAGGCCGCCGAACGTCTGCTGGCCCGTGATCGCGCCGTCGATGCGGTCGGCGAGCAGGATGAGTCCGGCGCACGTGCCGTACATCGGCATCCCGTCCGCGATCGCCGCGCGGATCGGGTCGAAGAGCCCGAACGCGCGCGCGAGCTTGTCGATGACGCTCGACTCGCCGCCGGGGAGCACGAGGCCCTCCACGGCGGCGAGCTCCTCGGGCCGACGCACGGGTCGCGCGTCGGCGCCGAGGGCGGTCAGCACGGCGAGGTGCTCGCGCACGTCGCCCTGCAGAGCGAGGACGCCGACCCGGGGGCTGTTACCAGCCACGCTCGGCCAGGCGGTGCGGAGCGGGGAGGTCGGCGACGTTGATGCCGACCATCGCCTCACCGAGTCCGCGCGAGGCCTCGGCCACGATCTTCGGGTCGTCGTGGAAGGTGGTCGCCTTCACGATCGCGGCGGCGCGCTCGGCGGGATTGCCCGACTTGAAGATTCCCGAACCGACGAAGACACCGTCGGCGCCGAGCTGCATCATCATGGCCGCGTCGGCGGGGGTGGCCACTCCCCCGGCGGTGAACAGCACGACGGGGAGCTTCCCGGTCTCGGCGATCTCGGCGACGAGCTCGTACGGGGCCTGCAGCTCCTTGGCTGCGACGTACAGCTCGTCCTTCGTCTTGGCGCGGAGCGCGTTGATCTCACCCGTGATCGTGCGGATGTGCTTGGTCGCCTCGGAGACGTCGCCGGTACCGGCCTCGCCCTTCGACCGGATCATCGCGGCGCCCTCCGTGATGCGGCGCAGCGCCTCGCCGAGGCCCGTCGCCCCGCAGACGAACGGCACGGTGAAGTTCCACTTGTCGATGTGATTCACGTAGTCGGCGGGCGAGAGCACCTCGGACTCGTCGATGTAGTCGACGCCGAGTTCCTGCAGGATCTGGGCCTCGACGAAGTGGCCGATGCGGGCCTTCGCCATGACCGGGATCGACACCGACGCGATGATGTCGTCGATCAGGTCGGGGTCGCTCATGCGGGCGACGCCGCCCTGGGCGCGGATGTCGGCGGGCACACGCTCGAGCGCCATGACCGCGACGGCGCCCGCGTCTTCTGCGATGCGGGCCTGCTCGGCGGTGACGACGTCCATGATGACGCCGCCCTTGAGCATCTCGGCGAGACCGCGCTTGACGCGCGAGGTTCCGGTGTCGGTCATATCCACTCCGTTCCGCGCTCGGGGCGCGATGTGCGGCGCGTCGGGTCGCGCTTCTTTTGGCTTAGGCCAAAACGTAGCATGGCTCAGGCCATAGGGTGGTTCACGACCGAGGGGGCACATGACCATCGACATCACCGGCCGGTCGGCATCCGAGATCGCCACGGATCTGCGTGAGCGCATCGAACGCGGAGAACTCGCGCCAGGAACGCTCCTGCCGTCGGTCCGGACCGTCGCGGCCGACCTCGGCGTCAACCGCAACACTGTCGTCGCGGCGTACCGGCAGCTCGCGCAGGCCGGCCTCGTCGAGGCGCGCGGGCGCGGGGGCACACGCGTGGCCGACCGCACGACCGTGGCGCAGGAGGGATACGCGCCGGACACGGTGCTGCGCGACGTCGGGACCGGCAACCCCGACCCGGCGCTCATCCCCGACCCCACGAGCGCCCTCGTCCGCTCGACCCGTCCCGTGCTGTACGGCGAACCGGTCATCGACCCGGGGCTCGAGGCCTGGGCGCGCGACTGGATGGCGGACCAGCTCGCCCACGACGATCTGCGCATCACGGTCACCAGCGGCGCGAGCGACGCGATCGAGCGGCTCCTTGCACAAGCGCTGCAGCGAGACGATGCGGTGGCTCTCGAAGACCCGTGCTTCCTCTCCGCGCTGCACACGGTGCGGACGGGAGGGTATCGCGCGATCCCGGTGGAGGTGGATGCCGACGGGATGACCGTCGAGGGACTCCGTGCAGCGCTCGACGCCGGCGTGAGAGCCGTGATCGTGACGCCTCGCGCCCACAACCCGACCGGAGCGAGCCTCAGCGCCGAGCGCGCCGCGGCCCTCCGCGACGTGCTGGCGGCACATCCGTACGTCCTCGTCATCGAGGACGATCATTTCTCGCTGCTCTCCCGCGCGCCGCTCCACTCCGTCATCGGGTCAGGGCAGCGCCGGTGGGCGCGCATCCGCTCGATGTCGAAGTTCCTCGGACCGGACACGTGCCTCGCCGTCACGGCATCCGATCCCGACACCGCCGACGGACTCGCCGTGCGGCTCACGCCCGGGACGACGTGGGTGAGCCACATCCTCCAGCGCATGACGCACGCGCTCGTCACCGACGACGCCGTCCGAGCCGACATCGAGCGCGCCGCGGTCCACTACGCCGACCGCAATGCGGCGTTCGCCCGCGCGCTGACCGAACGCGGACTGCCGGTCGCCCCGGGCGACGGCCTCAATCTCTGGGTGCCCCTCCCCGTTCCCGCGGCGACGGTGCGCAACGACCTCATGCGCCGAGGCTGGCTCGTTCGAGAGGGGGATCCGTTCTTCCTCTCCTCCGGTACGTCCGGGTCGTTCCTCCGGCTGACCGTGCACGACCTCGACGACACCGCGGCGCGGACACTGGCCGATGACATCGCCGCCGCCGCGGGAACGCGTCGACCGGCCGCTCAAGGTGGAAGGATCGACGCATGAAGGTTCTCTCGATCCAGTCCGCCGTCGCGTACGGGCATGTCGGCAACTCCGCCGCGGTGTTCCCCCTCCAGCGCATCGGCGTCGAGGTTCTCCCCGTCTACACGGTCAACTTCTCGAACCACACCGGGTACGGGGCATGGCGCGGTCCGCTCATCTCCCCCGACGACGTCGCCGCGGTCATCACCGGCATCGAAGAGCGCGGGATCTTCATCGAGGTCGACGTCGTGCTCTCGGGCTACCAGGGCGGCGAGGGCATCGCCGACGTCATCATCGACACCGTCGCGCGGGTGAAGAAGGCGAACCCGGATGCCGTCTACGCCTGCGACCCGGTCATGGGCAACGCCAAGTCGGGATGCTTCGTGGCCCCCGCGATCCCCGAGCTCCTGCGTGAGCGCGTCGTCCCCGTCGCCGACATCCTCACCCCGAACCAGTTCGAGCTCGGCTTCCTCACCGGCACGGAGCCGGGCAGCATCGACTCGACCCTCGAGTCCGCGGATGCGCTGCGCGCCCGCGGGCCGCGGACGATCCTCGTGACGAGCGTCGAGCGTCCGGACCGCGAGGCCGACACGATCGAGATGATGGTCGTCGACGACAACGGCGCCTGGATCGTGCAGACCCCGCTCATCCCGATGAAGGCCAACGGATCCGGCGACGTGACCGCGGCGCTGTTCACGGCGCACTACCGTCGCAGCGGCGGCGACGCGGCCGATGCGCTGGCGCGTACGGCATCCAGCGTCTTCGATCTGCTGACGAACACGTACGAGTCGGGTTCGCGCGAGCTGCGTCTCATCGAGTCGCAGGAGGCCTACGCCCACCCGCGCCTGCAGTTCTCGGTGCGCCAGGTGCGCTGAGGTCGCGCGTTCGCCGCCGGGATTCGTTTGCCCAAGATCGTCGGTGCTGCGCGACGCTGGTGACCATCCGAGGCAAACAGGCGAGCGGGCGTCGCTTCGTTTGGCTCAGATGGACCAGGCGAGCGCCGAGAAGCGCGCATCAGCGCCAAACGACGTCAGCGGGTGCCCGCCCTCGGGCGGGCGTGCGGGGCTGGGTGAGGGTGCGGTCAGTCGGCCCAGGCGTCCGCGACCGTCCGGCGGACGTCGCCGAGGAGCTGCGGCAGCGCCTTCGTCTTGGCGATGATCGGGAAGAAGTTCGCATCCGAGGCCCACCGCGGCACGATGTGCTGGTGCAGGTGCGCGTCGACACCGGCCCCCGCGATCGCGCCCTGGTTCATGCCGAGGTTGAAGCCGTCGCACCGCGACACCGCGCGCAGCACGCGCATCCCGCGCTGGGTCAGCGCGCCGATCTCGGCGACCTCTTCGTCGGTCGCCTGGTCGTACGTGGCGATGTGACGGTACGGGCACACCAGCAGATGACCCGAGTTGTACGGGAAGAGGTTGAGCAGCACGTAGGCGGTCTTCCCGCGCGCGACGATCAGGCCGTCCTCATCGGACTTGCCGGGCGCCGCGCAGAACGGGCAGTTCTGCTCCATCGGCTCGCGACCCGCCGAGATGTACGCCATGCGGTGCGGGGTCCACAGCCGCTGGAACTCGTCCGGCACTCCCGGAAGCGTCGCGGCGTCGACGAGAGACGCCTCGTCGGCCGCGACGGCATCCGGATCGCTCGTCACGCGAGATCCTCCGCGGTGTTCACGAGCGTGCGAGCCGCGATGGCGCCGGTGATGCGCGCGACGGCCTCGTCGACCGGGATGCCGTTGAGCTGGGTTCCATCACGGAACCGGAACGAGACCGTGCCGTTCGAGCGGTCCTGCTCGCCGGCGATCAGCATGAGCGGCACCTTCTGCGTGGTGTGCGTGCGGATCTTCTTCTGCATGCGGTCGTCGCTGTGGTCGGCCTCGGCGCGGACGCCCTTGGTCTTGAGGTCGGCGACGATGCCCTGCAGGTAGTCGCCGTACTCGGCGGCGACCGGCACGGCGACGACCTGCACGGGCGCGAGCCACACGGGGAACGCGCCGGCGTAGTGCTCGAGCAGGATCGCGAAGAAGCGCTCGACCGAGCCGAAGAGGGCGCGGTGGATCATGACGGGCCGGTGCTTCTCGCCGTCGGGTCCGGTGTACTCGAGCTCGAAGCGCTCGGGCTGGTTGAAGTCGAGCTGGATAGTCGACATCTGCCACGTGCGGCCGATGGCGTCGCGCGCCTGAACCGAGATCTTCGGGCCGTAGAACGCCGCCCCACCCGGATCGGGCACGAGCTCGAGGCCCGACGCCTCGGCGACTTCGCGCAACGTCTCGGTGGCCTCGACCCAGAGGGAGTCGTCGCCGATGAACTTCGGGTTGCCCTCCTCCTTCGTCGACAGTTCGAGGTAGAAGTCGTTGAGGCCGTAGTCGCGCAGCGTCTGCAGCACGAAGTCGAGGCTGTGGGTCAATTCGCCCTTCACCTGGTCGGCGGTGACATAGATGTGCGTGTCGTCCTGGGTCATGCCGCGCACACGGGTGAGGCCCGACAGCGTGCCGCTCTTCTCGTAGCGGTACACCGACCCGAACTCGCTCAGGCGCAGGGGCAGCTCGCGGTAGCTGCGCCCGCGCGAGCGGAAGATCAGGTTGTGGAACGGGCAGTTCATGGGCTTCAGGTAGTACTCCTGGCCCTCCCGCGACACGTGGCCATCGGCATCCACGACCTCGTCGAGCACCATCGGGGGGTACATGCCGTCGGCGTACCACTGCAGGTGGCCGCTCGTCATGAACAGGTCGCCCTTGGTGATGTGCGGGGTGTTGACGACCTCGTACCCGCTGGCGAGCAGGCGCTCGCGCATGTAGCGCTCGATCTCGTAGCGGATGATGCCGCCCTTGGGATGGAACACCGAGAGGCCGGGTCCGATCTCGTCGGGGAACGAGAAGAGGTCGAGCTCCTTGCCGAGCTTGCGGTGGTCGCGCTTCGCGGCCTCCTCGAGGCGGTGCTGATACGCGCGCAGCTCGTCCTTCGTTGGCCACGCGGTGCCGTAGATGCGCTGCAACTGCGGGTTCTTCTCGCTGCCGCGCCAGTAGGCGCCGGCGATGCGGGTGAGGTCCCACCCGTTGCCGATGAGGCGCGTGCCGGGCACGTGGGGTCCTCGGCAGAGGTCTTTCCACGCGGTCTCGCCGTCGCGGGTGACGTTGTCGTAGATCGTCAGCTCGCCGGCGCCGACCTCGACGTTCGCGCCCTCCGCGATGTCGCCGGCTGAGCCTGCCGAAGCCCCGCCCTTGAGCCCGATGAGTTCGAGCTTGAACGGCTCGTCGGCGAGCTCCGTACGGGCCTCGTCGTCGGTGACGACTCGGCGGACGAACCGCTGGTTCTCGCGGACGATCCGCTCCATCTCCTTCTTGATGACCTTGAGGTCTTCCGGGGTGAAGGGCTCGTCGACCTGGAAGTCGTAGTAGAAGCCGTCGGTGACGGGCGGGCCGATCCCCAGGTTCGCCTGCGGCTTGACGCGCTGCACGGCCTGCGCGAGCACGTGCGCCGTCGAGTGCCGCAGGATCGACAGGCCGTCGGCGCTGTCGATCGTGACGGGCTCCACCTCGTCGTCGGCCGTGACGGTCGTGGCGAGGTCTTTCAGCTCGCCGTTGACGCGCAGGGCGACAACCGATCGGTCGGGGAAGAGGGCGAAGCCATCGGCGGGAAAATCAGTCACAGCACATCTCCTGAAAGGGTCGGTTCCAGGCTACCGGGCGGGCGTGACCTCGTTGGCACCCGGCGTGCCTCATAGTGGAGCGGTGACTTTGGCCATCATCGGCGGCGTGCTCTGGATCCTCGGGATCATCGCGCTGCTCACCGGCGTCTTCCCCGCGGATGACGCCCTCGCCGTCGCCGACCGCGTCTGGCCCATCCTGCTGTTCGTCGTCGCCGTCACGATCGTGGCGGAGCTGGCATCCAAGGCCGGGCTCTTCGACGTCGTGGCCGCGCGCCTGGCACGTGTCGCGCGCGGGCGCACGGTGTGGCTGTGGGTGCTGGTCGTGGCGCTCGCGACGGTCGCGACGGCGTTCCTCTCGCTCGACACGACAGCGGTGCTGCTGACGCCGGTCGTCGTCTCGATGGCCGTGGCGCGCAAGCTCGACCCGCTCCCCTTCGCCTTCGTGACCGTCGTCCTGGCGAACACCGCCTCGCTCGTGCTGCCGGTGTCGAATCTCACCAACCTGTTGGCATCCGAGGCTCTGGGCGGCGGACACGACCCGGTGGCCTTCCTCGCCCTGCTCGGGCCGTCTGCGCTGATCGCGATCGCCGTCTCGGTCGTGGTGTTGACGCTCGTGTTCCTCCGCCGTCTGCCGAAGACGTATCCGGATGCCGCCTCCCCCACCGTGTCGGACCCGCTTCTCCTGCGCGTCGCCGGCATCGTGACCGTCGCGCTGCTCCCGCTCCTGGTGGTCGGTCTCGAACCGTGGATGCCGGCCCTCGGTGCCGCGATCGTCCTCGTGGCGGCGTTCGCGTGGCGCGCGCCGGCGGCTCTCGGCATCCGTCTCGTGCCGTGGTCGCTGCTGGTGTTCGCCGGCGGACTGTTCCTCGCCGTCGGTGCGCTGGAAGCGCTCGGCATCGGGCGCGTCACCTCGGTGCTCGCCGGCACCGGAGACGACCTCGTCTCGCTCTGGCAGGTCGCCGGAGTGGGCGCTCTGGCCGCGAACGGGATCAACAACCTCCCCGCCTACCTCGCGCTGGAGTCGGTCGCGGGCTCCCCCGCCCGCCTGGCGGCCCTGCTCATCGGCGTGAACGCGGGGCCGATCGTGACGCCGTGGGCGTCTCTCGCGACCCTCCTGTGGCACGATCGCCTGGTCGCGGCCGGCATCGAGGTGAAGTGGGGACGATTCATCGTGCTCGGTGCGGTGATCGCGCCCGTCATCCTCGTGCTGGGTGTGCTCCCCCTCGCGCTGTGAGGCTCAGTCCTCGTAGGTGCGCGACCACACCTTGCGCGGTTCGATGAACCACACGGCGAGGCCCTCCCGCATTCCGTAGGGGCGTCCCTCGTACAGATGCGAGATGCGGTCGACGTACGGCAGGGCTTCGTCACCCTCCAGTCGACCGACGGCCTCTCCGCGGACGAACGCCATCGAGTACGGGTTTTCGGCCCCGGTCACCGAGATCGCGACGCGAGGATCCCGGCGGAGGTTGCGGTCCTTGAGCGTGTCGACCTCCGTGAAGAAGACCAGCCGCTCGCCGTCCACGTCCACCCAGATCGGGGTCGATTGGGGAGACCCGTCCCGCATGAGCGTCGCCAGGTGGGCGACCGCGGTGGTCTCGAAGAAGGGCTTGGTCTCGATCCGGTCGCTCATGGAGGCGACAACCCGCGCTCGTGGCGGTGATATTCCCGGTCAGCGTTGGGAGTCAGCGGCCATCGGTTCGTTCGGCACCTCGCGGAAGACCATCTCCTCGCGCTGCATGCTCTCGCGCGGGGTGAATTCCTCGGGCTCGGGAATCACGTAGAGACCGCGACCCGAGTTGGCGTTGTACGTCAGAGCGTGCAGCCACGGGGCGCTCAACTGCGGGGTGCGACTCCCGTGGTACTTGAACACAAGGGACACGTGCGGGTGGATGTAGACGGTCGTCCGCCCGCCCCCCGTGCTGATGTCGTCCTTCCAGGTGAACGGAAAGCTCTCCCCTCGGCGCACCTTGGCCATGATGACCGCCTGCAGGTGCGCGAGGAGCCGGTCCTCGAATTCCATCTTCGTGTTGCCGTCGTAGATGAACTTGCCCATACGGAACCTCGTCGCCGGCACCCCGTCGCACCGCGCATCTTCCGGCGAGAAGAAGGGGGACGCGGATGCCGGGGGTGCCAGCCGCTTTCCCGCAAGCTTTCGCGACTCGGTAAGAACAGCAAACCCCCTTGCGCGAGACTGCGGTTCGGGTACATCCTGCGGCGCGGAGTGGCCTGCGGCGTCGCGACGTAGCGTCAGTCTCCGCGACTGATGCGGAGGATCACCCGATCGCCCGGACGTCGCTGGATCTTGCGCACCAGCGCCTCGAACCCGAGGATCGCGCGGTACTGCAGACCGTACTTCCGACGCAGCGCCGAGTCCGCGCGCCGATCGTCGGTCGCGGGACCGGCGACTCGTCCGTGCGCCGTGACGGTGATGGCATCCGGTTCCACCGATCCCATGCGGCTGCACGGGCGCAGGGTGACGCGGGGGTCGTTGCGGAGGCGCTTGACTTTGCCGGTGTTGCGTTCACTCGTGACGACGAGCTCGTCACCGTCGCGGGCGATCCAGACGGGGACGGCGACCTCGGCGCCGTTGCGCCGGAAGGTTCCGAGCGAGACGAACGGCGATGCGGCGATCTTACGCCACTGCGTGTCGGGGACGGTCATGCGAACACGCTAGCCGCCGTCGCGGGTCGGCGTGTGGGACTTGCGGCGCACGGGCTCGATACGGATCAGCCGTGCGATCCGCTCTGGCGGTCCCACTCGAGCGACTTCCACTGCAGGAACGAGCAGAGGTTGCCGGCGACGACGAGCTCGGCCGCGAGAGACGCGATGTCGTGGATCGAGAGCGTCAGATCTTCGGGGCGCCCCGTGAGCGTCGCTTCCCACACGGGATCGTCGTAGCCGCGCGGCTGCATGTAGATCGAGGCTTTCGCGTTACGGAGGCTCATGATGACGAGGCCGGTGTCCTGCCGGTCGGCGTCTTCTTGCTGGGCCACTCGGAGAGTGCCCGCCACGATGTGGCCCTGATCTTTGAACTCCTGCACCCACTCTTCGAGCTGCTCACGCGATCGACGCGGGGGCGAATCCTGAAGCTCATCCATAGGAGACAGGATGCCACGACCCGGATGACCACGCTGCGATGGATGGCCTTGTGGGCGACCCCTGGCCGCTCGTGACGCGGCTGATCTCACACGGCCGTGTTCGCGCCCTTGCGGCTCGATCCATTCATCACGTTCCGGTCGGACCGTGCAGGCCTCACGAGAGCGAAGGCTCTCCACGGGCCGCCTCAGTCGGCATGCCGGCCGCTGTTGCGGTCCCAGTCCAGCGACTTCCATTGCAGGAACGCGCACAGGTTGCCCGCGATGACGACCTCGGCCGCGAGGTTGGCGATGTCGTTCACGGACATGACGTGATCGTCGGTCTGTGCCGAGAGTGTCGCCTCCCATATGGGGTCGTCGTATCCGCGGGGTTTGATGTGGATGGAGGACGGGGCGTTGCGCAGATGCACGATGACGAGACCGGTATCCTCGCGGTCCGCGTCTTCTTGTGGGGCGACCGAAATCCTCCCCGGGATGCAGTGACCACCGTCCTCGAACTCCTTCACCCAAGCCTCGAGCTGTCGGCGCGAGCGGCGGGGCGGGGAATCCTCGATTTCGGTCACCGTCCGATTATCTCGGGTGGCGACGGCTTTTCACCGCTCAGCGGCGCATCGGCGGGCACGGTGACGGGCGAAGAGGGCCGGAGTGTGCATCGTGCTCCGCAGGAGCACAACCCCGTCGCGAGGCCCGCCGGGTCGATCTAGCTTGCCGTGCATGGGGAGCAGCATCGAGCGAATCAGCCTGACCGTGAACGGAGTGAGTTACGCACTCGGCCCGCTTGAAGCCCTCGACGATCTCCGCGAGCAGATCCTCCGGGCAGCCCGCGCGGCAGGCGGCTTCCTCAATGTCACCGCCGACGGCGGGCAACGACTCACCTTCTTCGTTACCGCCGCGACGGCCATCGCCATCTCCGTCTCGACAGTCGCGCTCAACTCGGACACTGCTGATGGGACCTCTGGCCGGGGCGCGGGCGACGCGTTCTCCGACTACGAAGACGACGACATCCCCTTCGACATCATCTAGGCCTGTCGGTGCCGCGGGGCGAGGTCACTTCGGGAGCGCCATCCCCCATCTGAAGTGCGGGCGTCTTCTCCCGAGAACTCGCAGTTCTCGCTCTGAATGTCTCGCACTGGTCCAGACAAACAAAAAACCCCCGGAAATCCGGGGGTTCTATGGTGCGCGATACTGGGATCGAACCAGTGACCTCTTCCGTGTCAGGGAAGCGCGCTACCGCTGCGCCAATCGCGCCTGTACAGGCTGTTCAGTTATGAAGCGAGGTGGCGACGGGATTCGAACCCGTGTAAACGGCTTTGCAGGCCGGTGCCTAGCCGCTCGGCCACGCCACCGTGTGTGGTTCGACCCACGTGTCGTGATCTGTCGTCGGTTTCCCTGACGATGATCCCTTCACTCGAGCGGATGACGAGATTCGAACTCGCGACCCTCACCTTGGCAAGGTGATGCGCTACCACTGCGCTACATCCGCATTTCGTTCCCGGGGCTTGCCCCGAGCACTCGTAAGACATTACCCGATCTGAGCACGGGTGCAAAACCAGGCGCGCCCCGGGTGTGTCTCGCCGACGTGGTTCGGAGCACGTCGCGGCATCCGGTACGATCGATGAGTCCCGTTCGGGATGCGGGCGATTGGCGCAGTTGGTAGCGCGCTTCCTTCACACGGAAGAGGTCATCAGTTCGAGTCTGGTATCGCCCACCACAGAAGCCCCCGGTTCCCCGGGGGCTTCTTCGTTTCCGGTGCGCCGCCGATCAGCGGCCGGCGTCCGCGTGCTCCGGCGGCCATGCCACGGAGAAGCGTTCGAAGATGATCTCGTCGCTCTCCTCGGACCATTCGCGCCCCAGGGCCGCCGAGATCCGCGTCCAGTACCGACGGTGTTCGACTCGCCAGCTCTCGAGGGACCGATCGTCCTCGCCCTCGTCGTAGGCGAATCGCGCGTCGGCGCTGCCGAAGACGCCGAGACGCATCTCGGTCGTGCGCAGGATCGCGCGGGGCGTCCCGCGGCCATCGCACGCGATCCAGTGCGAGCCGATTCGGGGCAGCTGCTGATCTTCGGCGATGTACTCCGCGACGAGCGACGAGGTGGCGCGTTTCTCCCCCTCGAGCACGTGCGCGAGCAACTCGTCGGCCAGCCTCTCGGAGTCGCCGAAGTGCTCGACGGTGTACTCGGGGCAGGCGGCGACGGCGTCGGGATGGGCGTCGGCGTACTCCTGCCACATCCGGCCCGCGGCGGCGGTGTCGACGACGATGGGTGAAACGGTGCTCATTCACCCATCCTGTCAGTCGTCGTCAGCCGCGTTTCCACCCGTAGCGGGCCGTCAGTGCGGCCGCGACCGTGTCGAAGCGCCGCCGATCCAGGGCGGCGGCCTCTCGACGCATCCCGGCATCGTGCACGAGGTACAGCTGCTCGATGTCGACCCACGAGGGACGCCGCTGCGGGTCCCACTCCCCCGTGCCGAGGGACAGGTACTGCCGATCGCCGTCGTGCGGCTTGCTGGTCAGCCGTACGGCGTACGAGCGGGTGGCATCCGCCCGTCCGATGACGAGGACGGGACGGTCCTTGCCACGCCCGTCGCGCTCTTCGTACGGCACCCACGTCCAGACGATCTCTCCCCCGTCCGGCGCATTGTCGCGCTGCGGGGCGTACGAGATCGTGAGGCGGCGCGGCGGCTCGATTTCGAGCGTCTGGGCGTCGGCTGGCGCCGTGGCGGCTCGTGCGGGCGCAGAGGCCGGCCTGGCCGGTGCCGTCGAGCGGAACATCCCGAGGAATGCCGACACGAGACGAGAGGTGGTTCCCATTCCCCCACCCTAGGCATCCGCGCACTCGACTCCGACGGAGCGCAGCGCACGGCAGCGTGGGGCGAAAACGAGAGACGGGGCGCCACCGACGAATCGGTGACGCCCCGTCCGGGGTGAGGAGGCTCAGGCGCGAGCGTCGGTCAGGACGTAGCCCTCTTCACCGTGAACCACGGTGTCGATACCGGCGATCTCGTCCTCGTTCTTGACGCGGAAGCCGATCGTCTTCTCGATCGCGAAGCCGATGACGAAAGCCAGCACGAAGGAGTAGATCAGCACCGCGAAGGCCGCAATGGCCTGGACGAGCAGCTGGTTGATCGAACCGCTCTCGATGAGGCCCGTGCCCCGAGCGAAGATGCCCAGGTAGAGCGTTCCGAGCAGACCGCCCACGAGGTGGATGCCGACCACGTCGAGCGAGTCGTCGAAGCCGAGCTTGAACTTCAGCTCGATCGCGAGGGCGCAGACGGCACCGGCGAGGAGGCCGAGCACGATAGCCCAGATCGGGTCGAGTGCGGCGCACGCCGGGGTGATGGCGACGAGACCGGCGACGGCACCCGAGGCGGCTCCGACCGAGGTTGGCTTGCCGTCCTTGATCTTCTCGACGATCAGCCAGCTGAGCAGGGCCGCAGCGGGAGCGGCGATCGTGTTGACGAAGGCCAGGGCGGCCGTGCCGTCAGCGGCGAGCTCGGAGCCCGCGTTGAAGCCGAACCAGCCGAACCACAGGAGGCCCGCACCGAGGAGCACGAACGGCGGGTTGTGGGGGACGTGGGCGCCCTTCTGGAAGCCGACGCGCTTGCCGAGGACGAGCGCGAGGGCGAGAGCCGCGGCACCGGCGTTGATGTGGACCGCGGTTCCACCGGCGAAGTCGATCGCACCGACGCCGAACACGTCCTGCAGACCGTGGGTGATCCAGCCGCCGTACGAGAACGAGCCGTCCTCGGCGAGACCGAAGTTGAAGACCCAGCTGGCGACGGGGAAGTAGACCACCGTCGACCAGACGAAGGCGAAGATCATCCACGCGCCGAACTTCGCGCGGTCGGCGATGGCACCCGAGACCAGGGCGACGGTGATGATGGCGAAGGTGGCCTGGAAGGCGACGAAGGCCAGCGGCGGGTACGCGGCGCCCTCAGGCGTCTCGAGGACGCTGGTGAGGCCGAACTCGTTCCAGTCGATCATCCAGGGGAGCTGGGTGACGCCGGCGTCGGTCGCCGGGAAGGCGATCGCGTAGCCGTAGAGCACCCACAGCACGCCGATCAGGCCCATCGCGCCGAAGCTCATCATCATCATGCTGATGACGCTCTTGGCCTTGACGAGACCGCCGTAGAAGAATGCGAGTCCTGGCGTCATGAGCAGCACGAGGGCGGCTGCTAGCAGGATGAATGCGGTGTTGCCTTGATCCATCTCGGAGGAAACCTCTCTGCAGGGACGCAGGTGTAGCGTCGGGTCCCCCCAGTGTTCCCAGCCCCGGTTTCCATCTCCGTTCGAGAGGTGTTACGGGGACGTTACGGAGATCGGCCTCACGTAAACATCGCGTTTCGCGCGGCCGAGAGGCGCAGATGAGGACGCTGGATCAAGAGTGTGTAAGGGCGACAAGTCGCGACGTGGCGCGCAAGTACTTCTTGCGATATCCGCCCGCGAGCATCTCGTCGCTGAAGACCGTGTTCAGCGGGACGCCGGTCGCGCGGATCGGGATCTGCGCGTCGTACGCGCGATCGATGAACGCGACCAGACGCAGGGCGGCGGACTGGTCGTGCAGGACCTGCACGTCGCGCAGCCCGATCGTGTCGACGCCGTCGATCAGACGGATGAAACGCGACGGGTGCACCCGGGCGAGGTGTCCGACGAGGTCGGAGAACGCGTCATCGGATACCACTCCGGTCGAGGCCGCGGCATCCATCGCCTGCCGGTACTCGTCGTCGCCGAGCACCTTCGCTTCGCCGTCGATCGCACGCTGACGGAAGTCGGTCCCGTCGATGCGGATGGTCCTGAAGCTGTCCGCCATCGACTGGATCTCGCGCAGGAAGTCCTGCGCCGCGAAGCGTCCCTCGCCGAGGGCGTTGGGCGGGGTGTTCGACGTCGCTGCCAACCGGGTTCCGGATGCCACGAGCTCCCCGAGCAGCCGCGTCATGACCATCGTGTCGCCCGGGTCGTCGAGCTCGAACTCGTCGATGCAGAGCAGATCGCTCCCGCGGAACAGTTCCACGGCCTTGGCGTAGCCGAGCACGCCGACGAGCGCGGTGTATTCGATGAACGATCCGAAGTACTTCCGGCGGGCCGGCATCGCGTGGTAGATCGACGCGAGCAGATGCGTCTTGCCGACGCCGAAGCCGCCGTCGAGGTAGACCCCGGGCTTGACCGGCGCGACCTTCTCGGCGCGACGGAAAAATCCGCCCTTCTTCGCCGGGCTCGATTGCTTTCCGGCGAACGCCTGAAGGAGTTCTTTGGCCTCCTGCTGCGAGGGGTAGGCATCGTCGGCCCGATACGACTCGAAGGTCGCGCCGTCGAACTGCGGCGGCGGGACGAGGGCGTTCACCATCTCGGCACCGGTGACGGCGGGCTCGCGCTCCGTCAGGTGGATGAGGCCGATCGTGGCGGGAGTGGAGGTCATGGCCGTCCTGTGTCCGAGTCTTACGGGATGGGTGCGTGCCCCATGCCGCGGATCTAGGGTCGATGGTGCGGTGTCCACCCTATGCCGCCGCACCCCCTGCCCCGACCGAGGAGATCTCCCGTGACCGTCGAGTTCGACACCAGCTCCCCCAAGTTCGCCGACTACGCCGAGCCCGGCCGTCTCGTGACCGGCGAGTGGCTCGAGCAGCGGCTCGGGCAACCGGGTCTGGTCGTCGTCGAGTCCGATGAGGACGTGCTCCTCTACGAGACCGGGCACATCCCCGGTGCGGTCAAGGTCGACTGGCACACCGAGCTCAATGATCCCGTCGTGCGCGACTACCTCGACGGCGAGGGCTTCGCGAAGCTGCTGAGCAAGAAGGGCATCGCGCGCGACGACACGGTCGTCATCTACGGCGACAAGAACAACTGGTGGGCCGCGTACGCGCTGTGGGTGTTCTCGCTCTTCGGGCACGAGGACGTTCGTCTCCTCGACGGCGGCCGCGACAAGTGGATCGCCGAGGGTCGCCCTCTCACGACCGAGCCGACCACCCGCGAGCCGGTCGAGTACCCGATCGTCGAGCGCGACGACGCATTGATCCGCGCCTACAAGGACGACGTGCTCGCGCACCTCGGCAACCCGCTCATCGATGTGCGCTCCCCCGAGGAGTACTCGGGCGAGCGCACCTCCGCTCCGGCGTACCCCGAAGAGGGGGCCCTCCGCGCGGGTCACATCCCGAGCGCTCAGAGCGTGCCGTGGGCCAAGGCCGTCGCCGAAGACGGCGGCTTCAAGTCGCGCGAAGAGCTGGATGCCATCTACCGCGACGGCGCGGGCCTGAAGGACGGCGACAAGATCGTGGCGTACTGCCGCATCGGCGAGCGCTCGAGCCACACCTGGTTCGTGCTGAAGCACCTCCTCGGCTTCGAGGACGTCCGCAACTACGACGGCTCGTGGACCGAGTGGGGCAGCGCCGTGCGTGTGCCGATCGTCTCGGGATCGGAGCCCGGCGAGGTGCCCTCGCGCTGAGCCCGGCGTTCGCGGGCGTGGGAGGATGACGGAGATGTCCGAGAACACCCTCCCCGCCCGCCTGGCCGAGATCCGCGACGAGTTCCTCGAGCTCGACGAGCCCGACCGGTTGCAGCTCCTGCTGGAGTTCTCGCAGGAGCTCCCCGCGGTGCCGGCCGAGTACGCCGATCACCCCGAGCTGCAGGAGCGGGTGGCCGAGTGCCAGTCGCCGGTGTACATCATCGTCACGGTCGACGACGCCGACCGCGTCGCGATGCACGCGACCGCGCCCGCCGAGGCTCCCACCACGCGGGGCTTCGCGAGCATCCTCGCTCAGGGTCTGACCGGACTGTCGGCCGACGAGGTGCTCGCCGTTCCCGACGATTTCCCGCAGAGCATCGGCCTCACCCGAGCGGTCAGCCCGCTGCGGATCGCGGGCATGACGGGCATGCTCATGCGCGCAAAGCGTCAGGTCGCCGCCAAGCGCGGCGCTTCGACAGGCGCCTGAACAGGACGCCCCAGCGGCGGCATCCCTCACTCTGCCGACGCGAGTCCCTGTCGTCGTACCCAGTCCTGGATCACGCGGGTGAAGCGTGTCTCGTCGTAGTTCCAGAGCTTCGTGTGGCGGGCCACCTCGAACGTCTCCATCGTGACGAGGTCGGGGCGAGCCTCCGCGAGGGCGTGCGAAGCGTCGCTGGGCACGAAACCGTCGTCGTCGCTGTGGAGGATCAGGACCGGATGCCGCAGCTCGTCCGCGTGCGCGACACGGTCGAGGCGGTCGAGGGGGATGGCCTCGCCGCGCACCAGACGGGCACCCCAGGCGGAGTCGAGGATGCGCTCGGTGAGACCCAGGACCGGGCGGGGCAGCTTGAGGAGGCGGCTCTGATAGCGCAGGACCGTGCGCCAGTCGACGACGGGTGATTCCAGGACGAGTCCGGCGATCAGGTCTCGATGCGTCGAGAAGGCCTCGGTCTGGAGGCACATCGCGCCGCCCATCGACCACCCCATGAGGATGATGCGGCGCGCGCCGTGGGCCGCGGCGTACTCGATCGCGGCATCGACGTCGCGCCACTCGGTCGCACCGAGCGCGTAGGTGCCGCTCGCGCTCTGCGGCGCCTCGCCGTCGTTGCGGTACGACACCGCGAGAGCCGTGATGCCGAGGGCGTGGAAGACCGGGACGGCGCGAAGCGTCTCGGCGCGCGTCGTCCCTCGACCGTGCACCTGGATGACCCAGACGCCGGACCCCTCTTCGCCGGACGCTTCGGCGGCGGAAACCGAGTCGGCGGGAAACTCCCACGCGGGGCAGGCCCCGACGGGGGTCTCGATCTGCACCGACCGGTACGGCAGCCGGAGCTGATCGGGTTCGTCGTAGTACCAGCCGCTGAAAGCCGCCTCGGCGGCGATGCTGTCGTCGGCGGCGACCTGGGTGAGGAGTTTCCGGGTGACCGTTGCGCCGTCGTCGGCGACCACCGACCCCAGCCGCAGATAGTCGGTGGTTCCGACGGTGAAGAGCCCGTACCGTCCCGGCAGGGCGGTGTCGGCGGTGCGGTCGAGCGTGACCGTCTGCGCTGCGGTGTCGAGCGAGACGATCCGCGTGTTGGGAACTCGACCGGCGGGGGTGATGACGGTTCGAGCCATGCGGAACGAGACCGCGCTCAGAGCCGTGAGGCTCGCCCCGAAGGCCATCGCGAGAGTCGCGATCCCCACGCGTGCGATCGATGCGGTTCGTCGCGAGGGGCCGGGCCGCGCGGCGCGCCTGGGAGCGTTCATCGAGGCCTCACTCTAGTCTGTGGCCGTGACTGACCTGGGCTCACCCGAGGCGTCGACCCCTTTCGCCCGGGCGATGGAGGAGGTGCGCGCCGCCACGTTCCGTGACGATTTCGTCGTGCGCGAGATCCCCTCCCCTGCCGGCCTGGCGCCCCACTCCCTGGCGTTGGCGGGCGATGTCCGTCCGGAGGAACACTCGACCGACTCGCCTTTCGGCACGGGGCGTTTCATCCTGCTGCACGATCCGGACGAACCCGATGCGTGGGGCGGGGCGTGGCGCGTGGTGTGCTTCGCGCAGGCGCCGCTGGAGCCCGAGATCGGCATCGACCCCCTCCTGGCCCAGGTGGCGTGGTCGTGGCTCATCGACGCCCTCGACTCGCGCGGCGCCGAACGGCATTCCGAATCGGGCACCGCCACCAAGACCCTCTCGACCGGCTTCGGGGCCCTCGCGTCCCAGGGCGAGGGGTCGCAGATCGAACTTCGCGCGTCATGGTCGCCGCGTGGTCCCATCCGCCCCCATCTCGACGCGTGGGCGGAACTCGTGTGCATGCTGGCCGGCCTCCCCCCGGGGTCGGAGGGCGTCGCCGTCTTCGGAGCCCGGAGGCCCACCCGTGGTTGAGTACAACGTCATCGAGGATGCCGCCGGACTGGCGTCGGCATCCGATCGCCTCGCTGCGGGCACCGGTCCGGTCGCGGTCGACGTCGAGCGTGCATCGGGATTCCGCTACTCACAGCGCGCGTACCTCATCCAGGTGTTTCGTCGGGAGGCGGGCGTCTTCCTCTTCGACCCGTCGACGATCGAGGACTTCTCGCCGCTGCAGGCCGCGATCGCAGACATCGAGTGGGTGTTCCACGCGGCCAGTCAGGACTTGCCGTCGCTGCGCGAGCGAGGTCTCGAACCCCCGCGCATCTTCGACACCGAGCTGGGTGCGCGACTGCTCGGACACGAGCGCGTCGGTCTCGGCGCCGTCGTCGAGCAGACCCTGGGCATCACGTTGGCAAAGGCCCACTCGGCGGCGGATTGGTCGACCCGTCCGCTCCCGGCATCCTGGCTCGAGTACGCCGCTCTCGACGTCGAGCACCTCATCGACGTGCGGGACGTGCTCGACGCCGAGCTCGATGAGCAGCAGAAGACCGAGTTCGCGCGGCAGGAGTTCCAGGCCGTCCTCGACCGCCTGCCGAAGCCGCCGCGTGAAGACCCGTGGCGGCGGATGAGCGGCCTCCACACGGTGCGCGGTCGCCGGGCGCTCGCGGTGGCCCGTGCGCTCTGGTGGGCCCGCGAGGAGTACGCCCGCGAGCAGGACGTCGCCCCCGGCCGGCTCGTCCCCGACCGTGCGCTGGTGGCCGCCGTGCTCGCGGATCCCGCGAGCAAGCAGGCGCTCGCCGGCGTCAAAGAGTTCAACGGGCGGGCCAGCCGTACTCAGCTCGACCGCTGGTGGAACGCCATCGTCGCCGGCCGCGAAGACACCGAGTTGCCGCCGGACCGGGTCCCCAGCGACACACTCCCGCCGCCCCGCGCGTGGGTCGACCGGAACCCCGAGGCCGACCGTCGACTGAAGGCGGCTCGCCCCGCCGTCGAGGCGCGCGCCGAAGAACTGCGCATGCCGACCGAGAACCTCCTCACCCCCGAGACGCTTCGTCGGGTGGCGTGGGCTCCGCCCGCCGAGGTGACCGTCGAGACCATCGGGGCCGCCCTCGCGGAGCTCGGTGCGCGACCCTGGCAGATTGACCAGACCGCACAGGTGATCGCGGATAGCTTTGTAGCTTCCCTCAAAGCCGACGACGACGCCTCTGGCACGGATTCGTAGGTTCGGACAACCGATTCCTCGCCGGGAATCCGCCTTCCTAGGCTGGGGTCATCCCAAACTTTGGAGGCAGAGTGGCCGAGATGACGGACGTCTTCTTCGTCGACGGAATGCGCACCCCTTTCGGGCGCGCCGGCGAGAAGGGCATGTACTGGAACACCCGCGCGGACGACCTGGTCGTCAAGGCGATCATCGGGTTGATGGAGCGCAACGGCGACGTGCCGAAGGACCGCATCGACGACGTGGCGATCGCCGCGACGTCGCAGACCGGTGACCAGGGTCTGACCCTCGGTCGCACGGCGGCGATCCTCGCGGGGCTCCCGATGACGGTGCCGGGTCTCGCGGTCGAGCGCATGTGCGCCGGCGCCATGACCAGCGTCACCACGATGGGTGCCTCGATCGGCGTCGGCATGTACGACCTCGCTCTCGCGGGCGGCGTCGAGCACATGGGTCGTCACCCCATCGGAGGGAACGTCGACCCCAACCCCCGCTTCGTGGCCGAGAAGCTCGTCGACCCGGGTGCGCTGAACATGGGCGTCACCGCCGAGCGCATCCACGATCGGTTCCCCCACCTCACAAAGGAGCGCGCCGATCGTTTTGGCGCCGCGAGCCAGCACAAGGTGCAGGCCGCCTACGAGGCCGGCAAGATCCAGCCCGACCTCGTGCCGGTGGCGGTGAAGGATGCCGACGGCGCCTGGGGCCTCGCGACCGAGGACGAGGGTCGCCGCCCCGAGACCACCGTCGAGGGTCTCGCGACGCTGAAGACGCCGTTCCGCCCCCACGGTCGCGTCACGGCGGGCACATCGTCGCCGCTGACGGACGGCGCGACCATCAGCCTGCTCGCGGGTGCCGACGCCGTGAAGGAGTTCGGTCTCACCCCGAAGATGCGGATGGTGTCGTTCGCGTTCGCCGGTGTCGAGCCCGAGATCATGGGCATCGGTCCGATCCCCTCGACGGAGAAGGCCCTCAAGAAGGCCGGGCTCACGATCGACGACATCGGCCTGTTCGAGCTCAACGAAGCGTTCGCGATCCAGGTGATCTCGCTGCTCGACCACTTCGGCATCGCCGACGACGACCCCCGCGTGAACCCCTGGGGCGGTGCGATCGCCGTCGGCCACCCGCTCGCGGCATCCGGAGTCCGTCTCATGATCCAGCTCGCCGCGCAGTTCGCCGAGCGGCCGGACGTGCGCTACGGGCTCACCGCCATGTGCGTCGGCCTCGGCCAGGGCGGCTCTGTCATCTGGGAGAACCCGTTCTTCGACGGAAAGAAGAAGCGCAAGTGACCGACTACACCTCGATCGACTTCAGCCCCCTCGACGCCCTCACCGGCGACGAGGTGATCACCCACTCCCCCGTCCGCGATGTGCGCCTGCCCTCGGGCAACGTGCTGGCGCTCATCACGCTCGACAACGGCCGCGACCACACGCGTCCGAACACGTTGGGCCCGGCGACGCTCGCCGAACTCGGCGAAACCCTCGCGACGCTGAAGCGTCGTGCGGCGGCGGGCGAGATCCACGCCGTGGCGATCACCGGCAAGCAGTACATCCTCGCGGCCGGTGCCGACCTGTCCGACGTCGCCAAGCTGCCGTCGAAGGAGGTCGCCCGGCTCATCGCTCAGCGCGGGCACCAGGTCATCGGCTCGCTGTCCGACCTCGGTGTTCCGTCGTTCGCTTTCGTCAACGGGCTCGCGCTCGGCGGCGGCCTCGAGATCGCGCTGAACTCGACCTACCGCACGGTCGACGCGTCGGCGGCGGCGATCGCCCTGCCCGAGGTGTTCCTCGGCATCATCCCCGGCTGGGGCGGCGCGTACCTGCTGCCGAACCTCATCGGCATCGAGAACGCGCTCGAGGTCGTCATCTCGAACCCGCTCAAGCAGAACCGGATGCTCAAGCCCCAGCAGGCGTTCGACCTCGGGATCATGGATGCCATCTTCCCGGCGGCCAGCTACCTCGAGGACTCGCTGCGGTGGGCCGACGGCGTGCTCACCGGTCGCGTCCGCGTCGAGCGGAAGAACGAGCCCGGCAAGCTCGAGCGACTGACCAAGTGGCCGATCGCGATCAGGATGGCCCGCGGCATGCTCGAGTCGAAGATCGGCACCGTCCCCCGCTCCCCCTACGTCGCGCTCGACCTGCTCGACAAGGCGAAGAGCGGCACGAAGGCCGAGGGGTTCGCCCGCGAGGACGAGGCGCTGGCCGACCTCATCACGGGCGACCAGTTCGCGGCATCCATGTACGCCTTCGACCTCGTGCAGAAGCGCGCCAAGCGTCCGGTCGGGGCTCCCGACAAGGCGCTGGCGAAGAAGGTCACGAAGGTCGGCGTCATTGGCGCGGGCCTCATGGCCTCGCAGTTCGCCCTGCTGTTCGTGCGGAAGCTGCGTGTGCCCGTCGTCATCACCGACCTCGATCAGGGTCGCGTCGACAAGGGCGTGGCATCCATCCGTGAGGAGATCGGCAAGCTCGAGGCAAAGGGCCGCCTGGACGGCGACACGGCCAACCAGCTGCGCGCGCTCGTACACGGCACGACCGACCGTTCGGAGTTCGCGGACTGCGACTTCGTCATCGAGGCCGTGTTCGAAGAGGTCGGCGTCAAGCAGGAGGTGTTCTCGGCGATCGAGAGAATCGTCGCCGAGGACGCGATCCTCGCGACCAACACCTCGTCGCTCTCCGTGGCCGAGATCGGCTCGGTGCTGCAGAACCCCGAGCGTCTCGTGGGTTTCCACTTCTTCAACCCCGTCGCGGTCATGCCGCTCATCGAGGTCGTGAAGACGGATGCCACGAGCGACGCCGCGCTCTCGACCGCGTTCGTCGTGGCCAAGGGGCTCGGCAAGAACGCGGTGCTCACCGCCGACGCCCCGGGCTTCGTCGTGAATCGCCTGCTGGCGAAGGTCATGGGCGAGGCCGCGCGGGCCGTTTACGAGGGCACGCCCATCGCGACGGTGGAGAAGGCGTTCGCGCCCCTGGGCCTGCCGATGGGGCCGTTCCAGCTCATCGACCTCGTCGGCTGGAAGGTCGCCGCGCACGTGCAGGACACGATGGCGCACGCGTTCCCCGACCGGTTCTTCGCGTCGGAGAACTTCCACGACCTGGCGGCCCTGCCGGAGGTCGTGGAGAAGGACAAGGGCGGTCGTGTGATCGGCTGGACCAAGGCCGCGCAGAAGGTGCTCGTCACCGGTAAGACGCCGGTCGCGCCCGAGACGATCCTCGCGCGGGTGCAGGACGGCCTCGCGCAGGAGATCAGAATCATGCTGGAGGAGGGCGTGGTGCCCGAGGTGCAGGACATCGACCTGTGCCTCATCCTCGGCGCCGGCTGGCCCTTCATCGACGGCGGGGCCTCGCCCTATCTCGACCGTGAGGGGGCGTCGGAGCGCGCCTTCGGCGACACGTTCCACCACCCGCCCATCCGCGGCATCGGAGCCTGAGGCCCGACAGATGACGACGGCGCCGTCCCCGAGGGGGCGGCGCCGTCGTGGTCGATAGAGGCTTCAGGGCCGGGACTTCTCCCACTCCTCGATCGTGGGGATCGAGCCGGTGGGCGTCTGCCGCGCCATCGGGATGCGGGTGCCGAGCACCTGCGCCACGACGTCGTGGGCGATCTTGGATGCCGTGAGACCGGCATCTTCGAGGATCTGCTCGCGCGTGGCGTGGTCGATGAACTCGTCCGGGATGCCGAGCTCGTCGACCGCCGTGTCGACGCCGGCCTCGCGCAGGACCTGGCGCACGCGGGTGCCCACTCCGCCGACACGGATGCCGTCCTCGATGGTGATGACGAGACGGTGCTCGCGCGCGAGGTCGACGACCGACGGCTGCACGGGAATGGCCCAGCGCGGGTCGATGACGGTCGCGCCGATCCCCTGCGCCTTCAGCCGCTCCGCGACCTCGAGAGCCAGGTGCACCATCGGGCCGATACCGACGAGGAGGACGTCTGGGCTCGAGCCTCGGCTGAGCACGTCGACACCGTCGTGCAAGCGCTCGATCGCCTCGACGTCGGCGTTCACCTTGCCCTTGGGGTACCGCACGACCGTCGGCGCGTCCTCGATGGCCGTGGCCTCGCGGAACTCCTCGCGCAGTCGCGTTGCGTCGCGCGGCGCGGCGATGCGGATGCCGGGGACGAGCTGCAGCATGGCGAGGTCCCAGATGCCGTGATGGCTCGGGCCGTCGGGGCCCGTGACCCCCGCGCGGTCCAGCACGAACGTGACACCCGCTCTGTGCAGCGCGACGTCCATCATGACCTGGTCGAACGCTCGGTTCATGAACGTGGCGTAGATCGCGACGACGGGGTGCAGGCCGCCGAAGGCCAGACCCGCGGCCGAGGCGACCGCGTGCTGCTCGGCGATGCCGACGTCGTACACCCGCTCCGGGAAGCGTTCGGCGAACTGCTGCAGGCCGGTCGGGCGCAGCATCGCGGCGGTCATGGCGATCACGTCTTCGCGCTCGGCGCCCACGGCGACCAGCTCTTCGGCGAACACATCGGTCCACTGCGTACCACCGCCGGAGCCCACGGCCTCACCCGTGACCGGGTCGATCTTGCCCACGGCGTGGAACTGGTCGGCCTCGTCGCTCATGGCGGGCGCATAGCCGCTGCCCTTGTCGGTGATCGCGTGGACGATCACGGGAGCGCCGTAGGACTTGGCGAGTTCGAGTGTCTCGATGAGCGACTCGAAGTCGTGCCCGTCGATCGGACCGAGGTACTTGATGTCGAGGTTGCTGTAGAGCGCCTCGTTGTTGGTGAAGCGCGAGAGGAACCCGTGGGTGCCGCCGCGGACGCCACGGTAGACCGCGCGAGCGGCGGGCCCCAGACGGCGGAACAGAGTGTCGGAGCCGCGGTGCAGCGTGCGATAGGCCTCATTCGTGCGCACACGGTTGAGGTAACGCGCCATCCCTCCGATGGTGGGCGCGTACGAGCGACCGTTGTCGTTCACGACGATGACGAGGTTGCGATCGTTGTCGTCGCTGATGTTGTTCAGCGCCTCCCACGTCATGCCACCCGTGAGCGCACCGTCACCGACGACGGCGACGACGTGACGATCGCGGCGCCCCGTGCGACTGAAGGCCCGTGAGACGCCGTCGGCCCAGCTGAGCGAGCTGGAGGCGTGGGAGGACTCGACGATGTCGTGTTCGCTCTCGGCTCGCTGCGGGTATCCGGCGAGGCCGCCGCGCGAGCGCAGGTTCGCGAAGTCCTGGCGACCGGTGAGCATCTTGTGCACGTAGGACTGGTGCCCCGTGTCGAAGATGATCGGATCGGCCGGAGAGTCGAAGACCTTGTGGAGGGCGATCGTCAGCTCGACGACGCCGAGATTCGGACCGAGGTGTCCGCCGGTGCGGGAGACGTTCTCGACGAGGAAAGCGCGGACCTCCGCGGCCAGTTGGCGCAGGTCGTCGGTGCTCAGGCCGTCGAGGTCACGGGGGCCGTGAATGCCGGGTAGGAGAGCCATAAGACTCCTCTCGTGCGGTGCGCGCGGGGACGCGCGTACGTGTCGATTCTAGTCTCGGGGGCTGGTCGGGGCCCGGCAACGGCTTGCGTCCCGGGTCCGCATGCTCTCTCGACGATGAGCGACAGAGGGCGTTCGCCGTCGTCGCGGTCCGGTTCGCGTGGGCCGAGCCCGATGGATGCGAAGAGCGCCCACCCCGAAGGATCGGGGTGGGCGCTCCTGGCCGGCGCGCGGTGGGTCAGACCAGCGAACGCAGCACGTACTGCAGGATGCCGCCGTTGCGGTAGTAGTCGGCCTCACCGGGGGTGTCGATGCGGACCACGGCGTCGAAGGTGACGGTCTGCTTGCCCTCGGGCGAGAACTCGCTCGGCTCGGCGGTGACCTTGACCGTCTTCGGCGTGACGCCCTCGTTGAGCTGCTCGAGGCCCTCGATCGAGACGATCTCGGTGCCGTCGAGGCCCAGCGACTTCCAGCTCTCGCCGGCCGGGAACTGCAGCGGGACGACCCCCATGCCGATGAGGTTCGAGCGGTGGATGCGCTCGAAGCTCTCGGTGATGACGGCCTTCACGCCGAGGAGGTTGGTGCCCTTGGCCGCCCAGTCGCGCGACGAACCCGAGCCGTACTCCTTGCCGCCGAAGATCACCAGCGGGGTGCCCTGAGCCTGGTAGTTCTGGCTCGCGTCGTAGATGTACGACTGCGGGCCGCCCTCCTTCGTGAAGTCGCGGGTGTAGCCACCCTCGATGATCTGGCCGTCGTTGACGGCGGCGACCATCTCGTTCTTCAGGCGGATGTTGGCGAACGTGCCGCGGATCATGACCTCGTGGTTCCCACGGCGTGAGCCGTACGAGTTGAAGTCCTTCTGCGCGACGCCGTGCTCGGTGAGGTACTGCGCGGCGGGAGTGCCCGCCTTGATGTTGCCGGCCGGGCTGATGTGGTCGGTCGTGACCGAATCGCCGAGGGTCGCCATCACGCGCGCACCCGTGATGTCGGTGACGGGCGAGGGCTCCATCGACATACCGTCGAAGTAGGGTGCCTTACGCACGTACGTCGAGTCGGCATCCCATTCGAAGACGGGGCCGGTCGGGGTGGGCAGGTTCTTCCAGCGCTCGTCGCCCTCGAAGACGGTGGCGTACTGCTGGATGAACTGCTCGCGCGAGATGGACGCGTCGATGATCGTCTGGACCTGGTCGGGAGCGGGCCAGATGTCCTTCAGGAAGACGTCGTTCCCGTTCTGGTCCTTGCCCAGTGCGTCGGTCTCGAAGTCGAAGTTCATCGAGCCGGCGAGAGCGTAGGCGACCACCAGCGGCGGGGAGGCCAGGTAGTTCATCTTCACGTCGGGGCTGATGCGTCCCTCGAAGTTGCGGTTACCCGAGAGGACGGCCGTCACGGCGAGGTCGTTCTCGTTGATGGCCTCGGAGACCTCTTCGATGAGCGGTCCCGAGTTGCCGATGCAGATCGTGCAGCCGTAGCCGACGGTGTAGAAGTCGAGGCCCTCGAGCGCCTTGTCGAGACCGGACTTCTCGTAGTAGTCGGTGACGACCTTGGAACCGGGGCCGAGCGTCGTCTTGACCCACGGCTTGCGCTTCAGGCCCTTGTCGACGGCGTTCTTGGCGAGCAGGCCCGCCGCGATCATGACCGACGGGTTCGACGTGTTCGTGCACGACGTGATCGCCGCGAGCGTCACGGCGCCGTTGTCGAGCAGGTACGACTGCCCGTCGGGGGTGGTGACCTTGACCGGGTTCGACGCGTTCACCGGGTGGCCGGAGGAGATGAGCACATCGCTGCCGGTCACGTCCTCGGTCTCTTCGCCCGGGACGGCGCCCGGGTCGGATGCCGGGAAGGTGCCGTCGACCTCGAGGTCGACGATCGAGTCCGAGACCGAGGCATCCGCGTAGTTCAGGATGTCCTTCTCGAACTGCGACTTGGCCTCGGAGAGCAGGATGCGGTCCTGGGGACGCTTCGGGCCGGCGATCGAGGGGACGACCGTCGAGAGGTCGAGCTCCATGTACTCGCTGAAGACCAGCTCACGGGCGGGGTCGTGCCAGAGCTTCTGCTCCTTGGCGTACGCCTCGACGAGGGCGACGGTCTGCTCGTCGCGACCGGTCAGGCGCAGGTAGTCGAGGGTGACGTCGTCGATCGGGAACATCGCCGCGGTCGAGCCGAACTCGGGGCTCATGTTGCCGATGGTGGCGCGGTTCGCGAGCGGCACGGAGGCCACGCCCTCGCCGTAGAACTCGACGAACTTGCCGACGACGCCGTGCTTGCGGAGCATGTCGGTGATCGTGAGGACGACGTCGGTCGCGGTGACACCGGCGGGGATCTCGCCAGAGAGCTTGAAGCCGACGACGCGCGGGATCAGCATCGACACGGGCTGACCGAGCATGGCCGCCTCGGCCTCGATACCGCCGACGCCCCAGCCGAGCACGCCCAGGCCGTTGACCATCGTGGTGTGGGAGTCGGTGCCGACGCAGGTGTCGGGGTACGCGCGGAGCACGCCGTCGACGGTGCGGTCGTAGATGACCTTGGCCAGGTGCTCGATGTTGACCTGGTGCACGATGCCGGTGCCCGGGGGGACGACCTTGAAGTCGTCGAACGCCGTCTGGCCCCAGCGGAGGAACTGGTACCGCTCGCCGTTGCGCTCGTACTCGATCTCGACGTTGCGCTCGAGGGCGTTCTCGCTGCCGAACAGGTCGGCGATGACCGAGTGGTCGATGACCATCTCGGCGGGCGAGAGCGGGTTGATCTTGTTCGGGTCGCCGCCCAGCGCCGTCACGGCCTCGCGCATGGTGGCGAGGTCGACGATGCAGGGCACCCCGGTGAAGTCCTGCATGACCACACGGGCCGGGGTGAACTGGATCTCGGTGTCGGGGTCGGCCGTGGGCACCCACGAACCGAGGGCCTCGATCTGCTCCTTGGTGACGTTGGCGCCATCCTCGGTGCGGAGAAGGTTCTCGAGCAGCACCTTGAGGCTGAACGGGAGCTTCTCGTGACCGGCGACCGTGTCGATGCGGAAGATCTCGTAGTCGGTGCTGCCGACCGTCAGGGTGCTCTTGGCACCGAAGCTGTCAACCGTGGACACGATCGTCTCCTTCGTCGGCGAATGCGCAGGCGTCAGCCCGCGAATCCCATCTTCCCCGCGCCGCTCGGTCGCTGCCAGGAAGGCCGACCTAACCGCGCTGAAGACGGGTATTTATCTTGATATCAAGATAAATGTATCAGTCTTCGCGCGCAACGGAGCGAGCAGGTCCCAGGGCGCGGACCGTGAGCCAGGTCACGGCGAGCATCGGCGCGAACAGCGGAAGGCCCATCACGATCTTGAGCGTGCCGAGCGCCACGACGTCGCCGGCGAAGTACAGCGGCAGCTGCACGATCAGGCGCGCCGCGAACAGGGCGGCCCAGGCGATGGACAGCCACACGTAAGTCCGGCGTCTGCGACGGTCGGCGCGCCAGCTGGTGCCCTCCCCCGTCAGGTAGCCCGCCGCCAGACCGATCAGCGGCCAGCCCACCAGGGCGGAGACCAGGAACGCGGTGCCGTACGCGCCGTTCGTGAAGAACCCGAACACGAAGTTGTCCTGGCCCCGGCCCGTGACGAGCGCGAGGACTGCCGCCGCCACGGTCGCGAGCAGGCCCCCGATGGCGGCGCTCGGCGGCGACTTCGCGATCAGTCGCGCGATCGTGAAGACGAGGGCGATGCCCACCGACACGCCGAGGCTGAGCCAGAGGTTCCCCTGGCCCGTCGTCGGATCGATCGTGACGGTGAAGAGCACGACGAACGCCAGCGACGGCAGGACCGATTCCAGGATGCCGCGCCACCCGCCCATCGCCGACCACACGGCCGAGCCGGTCGACGCGTGAGCAGACGGATCCAGGCCCGCGCGTCGAGCCGCGTTGCCGAGCGCAGCGCTCAGGCTGTCGGCCGCGGCGGGCGGTTCGAGGGGAACGTTCTCGCCCTCGCGCGTCGGGCGTGCGGCGTCGTCGCTCATGCCGTGCCGGGGGTCGCCGGCATCCGGAGGGGGATCAGGTCGCGCGGCGGCATGGGCGAACCGCCCCGCACCACGACGATCGATCGGTAGAGGTCTTCGACAGCCGCCGCGGCTTGGACGTCGGTCGTGGCCGCTCCCCCGATGACGCCGCGCAGGAACCACCGCGGACCGTCGACGCCGACGAAGCGCGCGAGGCGCTTGCCCGCGCCCTCGGCGCCACCCATGACCGGGACCTCGGCGAGCAGTTCGGGACCCAGAGGGCCCTCGCGCTCCTCGACGCGACCGCCCTGCTGCTTGACCTGCTGACGGATCTGTTCGCGAGTCTCGCCCCACAGACCGCTCGTGCGGGGAGCGGCGAACGGCTGCACCTGGAGGGTGGAGTCGGCGTAATCGAGGCCGACGGCCACGATCCGCTTCGTCTGCTCCTCGACCTCGAGCCGGAGGTTCAGGCCTTCGCGCGGAAGGATCTTGATGCCGCCGAGATCGATGTACGGGCGAACCGGGTTCGCCTCCGCCTCGTCGAACGGCCCGCTGCTTTCGCGATCAGCGGGAGCGCTTTTCGCGGAGATGGCCACCTCGAGGGCGGCGTCGTCGGTTTCGGAGGTGGGCTGAGCGTCGTCGGTCATCGGGTGCTCCCTTGAAGGTTCTGGTATCCGCTCGATCCGAATCCGCCCTCGCCGCGCACACTGTCGGGCAGGTCGTCGACGGGGACGAAGCGCACGGGCGGGACGGGCATCACGATGAGCTGGGCGATGCGGTCGCCCACGGAGATGTCGTAGGCCTCGTCGAGGTCTGTGTTGAGGAGGGCGACCTTGATCTCGCCGCGATAGCCCGCATCGATCGTCCCCGGAGAGTTGACGATCGTGATGCCGTGCTTGGCGGCCAGTCCGCTGCGCGGGACGACGAACGCCGCGTAACCCTCGGGCAGCGCGATGCGGACCCCGGTGGACACGAGCGCGCGTCGACCGGGTTCGAGACGCACGGCCTCCGCGGAGGTCAGGTCGGCTCCGGCGTCGCCCGGGTGGGCGAAGACCGGAGGCTCGGATGCGACAATGAGGACATCCACCGTTTCGGTCACCCCACGAGGGTAATGCAGAAGAGGGGGTGCGGCATCCGCACCGGAGTCGAGTACCGAGAGCGCCTCAGCCCGTCGCTGTGGGCGCTGGTCGCCGCGGCCGTCTGCGGCCCCATGGCCGCCGTCGTCTTCTCGCCTCTGAACACGACCCTCGCCCTTTTCATCGGGCTGGTCGTGTCGGTCGCGATCGTGGTCGGCCTCCTGGCGATCTCCCCTGTCGTCGAGATCCGCGAGGGCGAGCTGCACGCCGGCCGTGCGCACATTCCCGTCGAGCTGCTCGGCGAGCCGTTCGGCGTCGAGGGCGACGCCGCTCGCACGGCCCGAGGGAGTGGTCTCGACCATCGGGCGTGGCATGTGATCCGGGGCGGCATCGACGGGGTCGTCACGGTTCCCGTGACCGACCCCGAGGATCCGACTCCTTCGTGGGTGGTGTCCACCCGGACGCCGGATCGCCTCGTTGCGGCGATCCAGCGTGCTCAGCTCAGGCTGCGCACTCCGCGCAGATGAAGCCGTTGCCGCTCTCGTGATCGATCTGCGAGCGGTGCTTCACGAGGAAGCAGTTCATGCACGTGAACTCGTCTTCCTGCGGCGGGAGGACGACGACGTCGAGTTCGATGTCGGACAGATCGGCCCCGGGCAGTTCGAAGCCCGAGGGGTTGTCGGCATCCTCGTTGTCGATCGATCCCGACGTCTTGTCAGGCACGCGCTCCTTGAGGGCCTCGATCGACTCGCTGTCGTCCTCGGTCTTGCGCGGTGCGTCGTAATCGGTGGCCATGCGTGCTGGTCTCTACTTCCGGTGATTGTGGTGCTGTGCGCCGTCGGGTACCCGATCGGGCGGCCATAGTTTGCATGACCCGACCTCGATAAGCAAATGCTCGCGAGGCGGGTTGCGTTTCGGGCGAGGCCTGAAACTCGCGGCGCGCCCGCGATATTCCCGGAACCGGGGAACGGCCGTGTCAGCATGGGCGTCGACCGCAGATCGGAGGGGTGTTTCGCATGGAGCAGCTCAAAGTCATCGGAACCGAAGATGACGTCCTCGTCGTCGCGACCGAATCGGGTGAACGATTCGCTCTCGCCCTCGACGAGGTGATGCGCGTGCAAGCGCGTCGGGCCCGTCGCGACCGCGAAGACGACGATCGTGGACCCCGCCCCAGCCCGCGCGAGATCCAGGCGCACATCCGCTCCGGCCTCACCGCCCGTGAGGTCGCGACCCTGCTGAACGCCCGCGTCGAGGACGTGGAGCGGTTCGAGGGTCCGGTGCTGGCCGAGCGCGAGCACGTCGTCGCCCAGGCGCTGGCCGTGCCCGTGCTTCTCGGGGGCGCTCTCGAACACGACTCCCCCATCACTTTCGGCACCGCCGTTCGCGCGAAGCTCGGCGAGGCCGGCGCTTCCGCGGAACGCTGGACCAGCTGGAAGGAATCGTCCGGCTGGATGGTCAAGCTCGAGTTCACGGCGAACGGCATCGATCACGATGCCCGCTGGAGCTTCGACCCCCGCCGCAGCACGCTCTCTCCCCAGAACGCCGACGCGATCCAGTTGTCGCGTCAGGGGTCGCTTCCCGAGGGCCTCATCCCCCGGCTGCGCGCCTTGGACAGCCCGCTCCCCAAGGACGAGTCGCGCTTCGACAGCGGGTCGTTCGGCCCGCGCAAGATCGACATCGAGGACGAGCCGGGCGTCGAGGCCACCGGACCCGTGGCGGCAGCCGTACAGGCGGCGGCGATCAAGCGCGCGCCCGATGTGCCGGTGACATCGTCGGAGACCGCCGACCTTCTCGAGGCTCTCCGCCGTCGGCGCGGCCAGCGCGAGCCGCTGCCCGGAACCACCGCGCCCGAGGCGCCGGCCACGCGTCCGGTGGGCGCACCGGTCGCGCTCTTCGACGCCGTCGAACCGGGCTACAGCGACCCGGCCGTCGAGCCGGCGCCCGAGCCCGAGAACGCCTCCTCGTCTGGCCCCGCGGCATCGGGCAACGACGCGGGTCGCCGGGCCAAGGGCCGCCCGTCGATGCCCTCGTGGGACGAGATCGTGTTCGGGGCCCGCTCGGACGAGAGCTGAGCGGGCTCAGGCGAACGCGCCGAGGCGCAGGAGCGGGACCGTCCGCTCCTCGTCGGTGAGGGACCCGTGCTGTCCGACCATGCTCTGCGGGCGTTTGTCGATCTCGCGGTCGTCGTAGTACGCGTAGCGCCCTCGCGCGGCGACGACGACGTCGCCGATCCGCTCGCGGACGACATCCGCCACGGTGCCGAAAAGGCCCGCCGCGATCGCCTCGTCACGGGTGAGCACCCAGGCCCGCGCGTGCTCGCGCTCTCGCCACGCCGTGGCCACGGCATCCGCTCGCCCGGGCTCGGCGTAGAGGTGCAACATGCGCGGTTCGCCGCCGAGGAGGGCGACCCCGTCGACCAGCGGGTCGCCGTCGCCGAGGAGCACGTGTCGACGGGCGGGGACGTCGACCATTCCGTGATCGGCGGTGATCAGGATGCCGGTGGTCGCATCGGCGGCGGAGGCGAGCAGCTGGGCCGCGGCGTCGACGCGCTCGAGCGCAGTGATCCAGCGATCGGACTCGGTGCCGTCGCGGTGTCCGGCGGTGTCGAGCTCCGGCGCATAGAGGTAGACCAGCGCACCGGGGTGGCGCGCCGCCAGATCGGCCGCCGTCGCGGCACGCTCGGCGAGGTCGTTCGACGCGACGAACTCGGCCCCGCGGAGGGTGGCCGCGGTGAATCCCGTCCGCGTGTACTCCGGTCGGGAGACGACGAAGCACGGCCGACCGCTCGCGACCTCGCGTTCGAACAGCGGCTCGCTGCGCTGCCAGGTTCTCGGGTCGAGGCCGTCGGTCTCCCAGCCGTGCAGTTGGTTCGGCGCGACGTCGGTGCCGGGGATGCGGGCGCGATACCCGACGATCCCATGCGTGCCCGGGTCGGTGCCGGTGAGCAGGCTCGTCAGGGCCGCCGCCGTCGTGGAGGGGAAGACCGTGCGCGCGACGTCGCGGCGACCCCCCGTCGAACCGAGGAAGCGCGCGTGCCCCCGCCGGGCGGCGAGGTTGTGGGCGCCGAGACCGTCGACGACGAAGACGACCGCGCTGCGCGCGGGGGCGAACCAGTCCGAGCGTCCCTCGAGGGCGGCGATCGACTGCTCCACCACACCGGTGAGGCTCCGGGAACGCGGCGGGTCCGCCGGTAGGCTGAGAGACATCGGGGCAAGTCTTCCACACGGCTCCCGATCCCCGTCCTGACGTGACGCCCGCCCGACCCGAGGCCGCATCCATGCCCGATTCCCGTTCTTCCTCCCCCGTGTCCGAGCGCATCGAGAATGTCGATGTCTCCGCCGAGATGCAGGGGTCGTTCCTCGAGTACGCCTACTCGGTCATCTACTCGCGCGCTCTTCCCGATGCCCGCGACGGTCTGAAGCCGGTGCAGCGCCGCATCCTTTACCAGATGGCCGAGATGGGCCTGCGCCCCGATCGCGGGCACGTCAAGAGCGCCCGCGTCGTCGGCGAGGTGATGGGAAAGCTCCACCCGCACGGCGACGCCCCCATCTACGACGCGCTCGTGCGTCTCGCGCAGCACTTCACGCTGCGGGTGCCGCTCGTCGACGGACACGGCAACTTCGGCTCGCTCGACGACGGCCCCGCGGCCTCGCGCTACACCGAGGCCCGACTTGCTCCCCCGGCCCTCGCGTTGACCGAGAACCTCGACGAAGACGTCGTCGACTTCATCCCCAACTACGACGGACAGTTCCAGCAGCCCGAGGTGTTGCCGGCGGCATTTCCCAACCTGCTGGTCAACGGCGCGACCGGTATCGCGGTCGGCATGGCCACGAACATGGCGCCGCACAACCTGATCGAAGTGGTGGGCGCGGCGACGCACCTGCTGCAGAATCCGGATGCCACGGTCGAGGAGCTCATGGAGTTCGTCCCGGGCCCCGACCTCCCCTCGGGCGGCATCATCGTCGGCCTCGACGGGATCAAAGACGCCTACACCAGCGGTCGCGGCACCTTCCGGACGCGGGCGAAGGCCTCGATCGAGTCGCTCGGCCCGCGCCGCACCGGCATCGTCATCACCGAGCTGCCCTACCTCGTCGGAGCCGAGCGCGTCATCGAGAAGATCAAGGATGCCGTTCAAGCCAAGAAGCTGATGGGCATCGCCGACGTCACCGACCTGTCCGACCGTCACCACGGTCTGCGCCTCGTCATCGGCATCAAGACCGGGTTCGACCCGAAGGCCGTGCTCGAGCACCTCTACCGCCTGACCCCGCTCGAGGACTCGTTCGGCATCAACAACGTCGCCCTCGTCGACGGGCAACCGCAGACGCTCGGGCTTCGCGACCTGCTGCGTGTGTACCTCGACCACCGCATCCGCGTCGTCACGCGGCGCAGCGAGTACCGCCTGGCGCGCAAGCGTGAGCGCCTGCATCTCGTCGAGGGCCTGCTCATCGCGATCCTCGACATCGACGAGGTCATCCAGGTCATCCGCTCGTCCGATGACGGCGAGGCGGCGCGCACGCGTCTGCAAGAGGTGTTCGACCTCTCGCACCCCCAGGCCGAGTACATCCTCGAGCTGCGCCTGCGGCGCCTCACGAAGTTCTCGCGCATCGAGCTCGAGGCCGAGCGCGACCAGTTGAACGCCGAGATCGCCGAGCTCGTCGAGCTGCTGGGCAGCGAGACGCTGCTGCGCCAGCAGGTGGCGCGGGAGCTGGATGCCGCCGCAGAGGCGTACGGCACCCCGCGGCGCACCATGCTGCTGAACGGCGGGCCGGTGCAACCGCGCTCCACGAAGGCAGCTGCTGCGGCGGACCTGCAGATCGCCGACGCCCCGTGCCGCGTGTACCTCTCGGCCACCGGGCGCATGGTGCGCGCCGAACTGGTCGCCGACGCACCAGGCGGGGGTGTGGTCGCTCCGACGCGCCGCTCGAAGCACGACGCGATCCGCTCGTCGGTCGACACGACCACGCGCGGAGACATCGGGGCGGTGACCTCGGCAGGCCGTCTCGTGCGCTTCTCGCCGGTCGACCTGCCCTCGGTGCCCGCAAACTCGGTGCAGGTGGCCGCGGGTACGAAGGTGGGTCAGTACCTGACCCTCGGCAAGGGCGAAGAGGTCGTCGCGCTCGTCCCGCTCGGCGATCAGGCGATCATCGCCCTCGGCACCGCGCAGGGGGTCGTGAAGAGGGTCGCCGCGAGGGAGATCGGCGCGAAGGACGAGATGGAGATCATCGGGCTCCGCGACGGGGACCGGGTGGTCGGCGCGGCTCTCGCGGGCGACAACGCCGAACTGGTGTTCGTGGCCAGCGACGCTCAGCTGCTGCGCTTCGACGCCTCGTCCGTGCGGCCGCAGGGACGCTCTGCCGGCGGCATGGCCGGCATCCGTCTCTCAGACGGTGCGCGCGTGATCGCGTTCGCGGTCGTGGGGGCC
Organism: Microbacterium sp. S1037; assembly: GCF_048381605.1. NCBI lineage: Bacteria > Bacillati > Actinomycetota > Actinomycetes > Micrococcales > Microbacteriaceae > Microbacterium > Microbacterium sp. S1037. The sequence continues at coordinate 673,913 of NZ_JBLWIG010000002.1, read as the reverse complement.
TCGGCCTTCGACGCCGTCGTGGTGACGATCGCCGGCTCGTCGGCGGCACTGCCCGGAACCGACGCCGGCAGTGCCAAGGTGTCGGCTTTCAGCGAGTTCCCCGCGAAGGGTCGTGCCACCGGCGGCGTGCGCGCGCAGCGGTTGCTCCGCGGGGAGGACGCGCTGGTTCTCGCCTGGGTCGGCAGCGAGCCGCGTGCGGTGGGAGCCGACGGGTCCGTTCGGACGCTCCCCGAGGCGGGCGCCAAGCGCGACGCGTCGGGTCAGCCTCTCGACGCCGCGATCGCCGCGATCGGCACCGTCGTCCGCTGATCGTCGTGTCGGCGGGCTGGGCCGCCGTGCGGATTTCCGGCGGGTAGCTGACCGATGCGTACAGCGGCTCCCTCGTGCGGATCCGAAGGGTGACTCGCCGCTCCGCGCGCGGCGGCTGCGGCGTTTCCGGCCCCGACTCCGCAGGGCGGTACGGCGCGACCTTCGGCGTCTGCACCGGTGTCCGCGAGACGGTACAGCACGATCCTTCGGTGTCGGTGTCCGGCTCCGCAGGACAGGACAGCATGACCCTGACCTGCGGCAGCCACGACGCCCGGGGACTCCGCCGTCAGACGTCGATGCTCTCCCGGGCCAGCCGGTCGCTCGAGTCGACGATGAACTCGCGGCGGGGCGCGACCTCGCTACCCATCAGCAGGTCGAACACCTGCGCGGCGCCCTCCATGTCTTTCACCTGGACGCGTCGCAGGGTGCGCCCGGCACGGTCCATCGTGGTGGTCGCGAGCTGATCGGCATCCATCTCTCCGAGGCCTTTGTACCGCTGGATGGGCTCCTGCCAGCGCTTGTTCGCCTTCTTCAGACGCGCGAGCAGGGCGTGCAGCTCTTGCTCGCTGTAGGTGTAGATCGTCTCATTCGGCTTGGAGCCGGGGTTCATCACGATGACGCGGTGCAGTGGCGGCACGGCGGCGAACACCCGGCCGGCCTCGACGAGCGGCCGCATATAGCGGAAGAACAGCGTCAGCAGCAGGGTGCGGATGTGCGCGCCGTCGACGTCGGCGTCGCTCATGAGGATGATCTTGCCGTAGCGCGCCGCGCTGAGATCGAAGGAGCGCCCCGACCCCGCGCCGATGACCTGGATGATCGAGGCGCACTCGGCGTTGCTCAGCATGTCGCTGATCGAGGCCTTCTGCGTGTTCAGGATCTTGCCGCGGATCGGCAGCAGCGCCTGGTACTCGCTGTTGCGGGCGTCGCGCGCGGTGCCGAGCGCCGAGTTTCCTTCGACGATGAACAGCTCGGAATTGTCGACGTCGTTCGAGCGGCAATCCACCAGCTTCGACGGCAGCGACGACGACTCGAGGGCGTTCTTGCGCCGCTGGGTCTCTTTGTGGGTGCGCGCGGAGATGCGCGCCTTCATCTCGGAGACGATCTTCTCGAGCAGCTGAGCCGTCTGCGTCTTGTCGTCGCGCTTGGGTGAGGCGAAGCGAGCCGCGAGCTCTTTCTGGACCACGGATGCCACGATCTGACGCACCGCGGGAGTGCCCAGCACCTCTTTGGTCTGGCCTTCGAACTGCGGCTCGGGGAGGCGGACGGTCAGCACCGCCGTGAGACCGGCGAGAAGGTCGTCCTTCTCGATCTTGTCGTTGCCGACCTTGAGCTTGCGCGCGTTCTGCTCGACCTGCGCGCGCAGCACCTTCATGAGGCCCTGCTCGAAGCCCTGCTGGTGCGTGCCGCCCTTGGGCGTGGCGATGATGTTGACGAACGACCGGGTCGTGGTGTCGTAGCCGGTGCCCCACCGAACCGCGATGTCGACCTCGCACTCGCGCTGCACCTCGGTCGGGATCATCGACCCACCGGGCTGGAGAACGGGCACCGTCTCGGTGAACGTGCCGGTGCCCGTGAGACGCCACGTGTCGGTCACGGCCGCGTCGGGGGCGAGGAAGTCCGCGAACTCCGAGATCCCGCCGTCGAAGCGGTAGCTCGTCTCGACCTTCTCGTCACCGCGTTCGTCGAGCACCACGATCTCGAGTCCCGGCACGAGGAACGCCGTCTGGCGAACGCGCTGGACGAGCTCGTCGAGGCCGAAGGCCGCGTCCTTGGTGAAGATCTGTCGGTCGGCCCAGTATCGGATGCGGGTACCGGTGACACCGCGTGGGGCCTTGCCGACGACGCGCAGCTCACTGCTGCGCTCGAAGGGCGTGAAGGCCGAGTCGGGCGTGTCGCCCGCGAACAGGCCCGGTTCGCCGCGGTGGAAGGACATGGCGTACGTCTTGCCCGCACGATCGACCTCGACGTCGAGACGCTCCGACAGCGCGTTCACGACCGAGGCGCCGACACCGTGCAGGCCACCGGATGCCGCGTACGAACCGCCGCCGAACTTGCCGCCGGCGTGGAGCTTGGTGAAGACGACCTCGACGCCGGTGAGCCCGGTCCGGGGCTCGACGTCGACCGGGATGCCGCGGGCACGGTCGCGCACCTCGACGCTGCCGTCGGCGTGGAGGACGATGTCGATGCGGCTGCCGTGACCGGCGAGCGCTTCATCGACCGAGTTGTCGATGATCTCCCACAGGCAGTGCATCAGACCGCGCGAATCGGTGGAGCCGATGTACATGCCCGGGCGCTTGCGGACGGCTTCGAGGCCCTCGAGGACCTGGAGATGATGGGCGGAGTACTCGGACGTCACGATTTCCCAGCGTAATCGGGGCCACCGACATCCCCTGCCAGACACACAGCACGGTCGGGTCACCGTACGCGCACAGCGAAATGTGATCAAGCCGCGGCATAGGGGAAACATCCGCGTGGTTGTATATGGAGACTCGCCCAACGACCATTTGAGGAGGGCACCCGAGATGACCACCACGACCGCACCCGAAGCGTCCGTTCTCGACCACCGCCTGACGGCGGCGGATCGCTGTGACTCCTGCGGCGCGCAGGCGTACATCGCCGCCGAGGTCAACGGTAGCGAGCTGCTGTTCTGCGCGCACCACGGCCGCAAGTACGAAGAGAAGCTGCGCAGCGTCGCCACCTCGTGGCACGACGAGACCGCGCGTCTCCACGCTGCCGACTGAGACTCCCTCAGAACGGGCCCCGGTGTCGCTCCGACAGGAGCGGACGGGGCCTTTTCTGTGTCGTCAGCCCAACTGCCCCGCGTATGTGCGAGGAACGACGGGCGAAACGCGAAGAGCGATCTCCTCGCCGATCGTGTCGATCAGCTCCGCGAGGTCGGTCGCGCTCGCTCGTGCGCCCTGCCCGAAGACGGGGACCGTCTCGCCGACGACCGCGTCCCACGGCGCGACGGTGAGGGAGGTGAGACCGATCGCCTCCACCCGGCGAGGACCGGCGGGCGTCGCGACGTCGAAGCGGCCCGACAGGGCGCTCGGCAGACCGTGCAGGCTCCCGACATCGAGGAGCACGCGCTCCGGATTCACGGCGGTCACGGTCGCGACGAGCGTGGAGATCGGCTCGATCCCCAGTTCCGCCTCATGCGGTCCTCCCGTAGGCCGGATGCCGTAGGAGAACGCGCCGACGCGCACCAGGTCTTCGCGGAACTCGCCCCGGGCGAAACCCGCCGCACTGGCGGCCAGGTGCGAGAAGCGCGGCTCCAAACCGGCCGTGCGCGCCGCCTCCCTCGCGGAGAGGAACAGCGCGCGGGCGTCGTCGTCATCGGCATCCGAGGCTTCGGAGATGTGCGACCAGATGCCCTCGAACCGGGCGCGCCCCGCGGCCACGAGGTCAGACGTCTGGACAAGAGCCGCGTCCCATGCCTCGGGACGGATGCCGTTGCGGTGGAGCCCCGTGTCGATCTTGAGGTGCACGCGGGCGACGTCCCGGGTATCGAGAGCGGCGAGGTCGTCGAGGAGCGCCTGGTCTCCGATACCCAGGTCGAGGTCGGCCGCGATCCCCGCGGCCAGGTCGTCGGCCCCTCCGATGAGCCACACGAAGATGCGCGCATCCGGCCCCGTCGCCGCCCGTACCGCAGCGCCGGTGACGACGTCGAAGGCTCCGAACCATCGCACGCCCTCGTTCCAGGCGCGACGGACCAGCACGTCGAGACCGTGCGCGTACGCGTCGTCCTTCACGACGAACATGTGCTGCGCCGGGGCCACCGCCTCGCGCACGCGGCGCAGGTTTCGCGCGAAGGCGTCGAGGTCGACGCGGTACTCGGCGCTCACGCGGCGACCCGCCGTTCCGCGCGGACGCCCACGGCCGCGACGATTTCGGCCGCGGTCCAGCCCGTGGCATCCGTCCACTCATCGAGGGAGGGGTGACCGGCCGCGGGGTCGCCGAAGAACACGACCTCCGCTCCGCGAGCGATCGACGTCTCGCCGACGTCCACGACCGAGACGTCCATGGCCACGCGACCGACGATCCGGTGCCGACGTCCGTCGATCGACACGGTCACGGCATTGCCGAGAGCGCGCACGACTCCCTGCGCGTATCCCCCGGTGACCAACGCGACCGTCGTGTCGCGCGGGGCGCGGTGCGTGTACCCGTACGACACGCCCTCGCCGCGGAGGAGGGGCTTGGTGCCCAGCGCTCGGCCGCGGAGCGACATCACGGGACGCGCGCGCGTCCCGGGCAGGCCGAACAGGGTCGGGGCGTCGAGGGCCGTGGCATCCATCCCTTGTCCGGCGAGAACGGATGCCACCCACTCGGCGCCGTGACCCCATGCGTCGGCGGCGAGAACGTCGTCGTCACCACCCACGGCCAGCGCCGCGTTGTGGCGCAGCGCAGCCTCGGAGACCCACGCGATCGGAGCGACTCCCCCGGCGGCGGACGCGCGAGCAGGGAGCGTGGAGGTCACACATCTAGACTAACGGGGTCCGTGATCCCCGACCCCGGAGCGTGCATGCCTAAGCAGGGCTTCTCCCCCGTCACCCGTCTGCGCTACCTCGCCGGACGCGCCCGCCGTATCGACGTCGGATCGGTGGTCGAGCGAGCGAAGGAAGCATCCGAGCAGCACGGCAAGTCCCTGCCGCTGGTGGTCGCCGACATGCTCTACCAGGCGGGCGTGAAGAACGTCGGGTTCCAGGACTACATCGACTACGACTTCGCGATCCTCACCCCCGCGGAACGCGCGACGTACATGACGCACCCGGTGTCGAACCAGATCTCGCAGAAGTACGACCACCCGGACTACCGCGGGATCTTCCAGGACAAGGTGGAATTCGACCGCCGGTTCAGCGATTTCCTGCGCCGTGAGTGGATGGTCGTGGATGCCGACAACGCCGACGACCTGCGCACCTTCACCGAGCGCCTGGGCACCATCGTGACGAAGGAGCCGGTCGGTCAGGCCGGCACCGGCGTGCACCGCTACCACGCGGCCGAGGTCGAGGACTGGGACGCGTTCCACCGCGGTCTGCTCGAGCGCGGGGAGATCCTCGTCGAAGAGGTCATCCGCCAGCACGACGACCTCGCGGCCGTCTGCCCCGGCACTGTCAACACCACGCGCGTCACGGCGTTCTTCGACGGCTCGACCACGCACATCCTCGCGATGGCGCAGAAGTTCGGCCGCGGCGCGGTCAGCGACCAGATGACCTTCGGTGGCTTCTACACGATGCTCGACGAGAACGGCCACGCCCTCGGGGCCGGCTACGACTCCCACGGGCACGTCCACGAGCTGCACCCCGACTCGGGCGTGCGCATCGCCGACTTCCAGCTGCCGATGATCGACGAGGTCAAGGCGTTCGTCGACCAGGTCGCCCGCGTCGTGCCGCAGGTGCAGTACGTCGGGTGGGACATCGTCGTCGGCCCCGAAGGTCCCGTGCTCGTCGAGGGCAACTGGGGTGCGGGCGTGTACGAGAACAAGCCGAGCGTCACCGGTATCCGCACGGGTCACAAGCCGCGCTACCGCGCCGCGATCGGTTTCTGACTCCGGATGCCGTGAGGCCCGCTCCTGCGACCGGGTCGGGGTTCTGCTGTGTTTCAGGGCCCCGGGGGTGCTCGCTCCCCGGCCCCGCCCGCGACAATCAGCCCGATGGCGCGCGGCGCGTACGCCCCGTGTCGTCGCTGTGCGTCATCGCATCGCGGCGTCATCGCATCGCGCCGCTCGCTTGCCGCATATGTGCGCTCGGCGGGGCCGTTGCCGCACATCTGCGGCACGTCACCGTCGCGTGCTCCCGGTGGGATCGCTCGTTTGCCGCGAATGTGCGGCCGGGGCGGGTGTTCGTGCGCATCTGCGGCAGATCATCCCCGCGGTGGGCTTGGGGCAGTGAGAGTGGTGGCATGCAGAAACGCGACAAGGCCCGCCCCGCGAAGGGGACGGGCCTTGTCGCATGACTCGGTCAGCTGGGGCGGACGATGCCGAGCGGCGTGGACTCGTGTCCCTGGCCGAGCGGGTTGTCCTTGAGGATCGCGACGAGACGCTTCTCGCCGGCCTTGTCGAGCGTCGACCCGAGGATGTTCCCGCCGAGGTCGTTGATGTCGACGACGGCGACGTCGAGGTCGATGCCGAGCAACGACTTCAGACGCGCGGCGACCTCACGGGGGCGCTCCGGTCCGAGAACCACGGCCTGGTTGTAGGGCGGAATCGTGCCCTTCGTGGGTCCGTCGATCGCACGAGCCTTGTCACCCGCGATGCGGTAGAAGTCGCCCTTGCGTCCGAACGCCTTGGTCACGGCCGAGACGGCCGCGGCGAACAGGATGCGGGGCGTGCCGCACTCGCGCAGCGCCATCTCCATCGTCTCGGGCATGCCGAGGCCGATGCCGTAGGGCGTGCGCGTGACGTACTTCGAGAGGAAGAGCGCGAGCTTGCGGGGCTTGATCGAGTCGAGCTTGAACGAGCGGCCCTGCGTGATCGCGACGATCTTCTCGGTGACGAACAGCAGGTCGCCCGGCTGAACGGCATCCTTCGCGTACTCGAGGATGAACGCGTCGAGATCGTCGCCCGGCATGACGACCCGCGTGCGGATCGGGATGCGCGCGTACGAGGTGCCCTCGACGGTACGGGTGAGCGCCTTGCCGGCGTTGGCCTCGCCGCTCATTCGAGGTAGTCCCGGAGCGACTGCGAGCGCGACGGGTGACGCAGCTTCGCCATCGTCTTCGACTCGATCTGGCGGATCCGCTCGCGCGTCACGCCGAACGTGTCGCCGATCTGGTCGAGGGTCTTGGGCTGTCCGTCGCCGAGGCCGAAGCGCATGCGGATCACGCCCGCCTCACGCTCGCTGAGCGAGTCGAGGAGGGATTCGAGCTGACGCTGCAGCATCGTGAAGCCCACCGCGTCGGCGGGGACGACCGCCTCGGTGTCCTCGATGAGGTCACCGAACTCGCTGTCACCGTCTTCACCGAGGGGCGTGTGCAGCGAGATGGGCTCGCGGCCGTACTTCTGCACCTCGATGACCTTCTCGGGGGTCATGTCGAGTTCGCGGCTGAGCTCTTCGGGCGTGGGTTCGCGACCGAGGTCTTGCAGCATCTGGCGCTGCACGCGGGCGAGCTTGTTGATGACCTCGACCATGTGCACCGGGATGCGGATGGTGCGAGCCTGGTCGGCCATGGCGCGCGTGATCGCCTGGCGGATCCACCAGGTCGCGTACGTCGAGAACTTGAAGCCCTTGGTGTAGTCGAACTTCTCGACCGCACGGATGAGGCCCAGGTTGCCCTCCTGGATGAGGTCGAGGAACTGCATGCCGCGACCGGTGTAGCGCTTGGCGAGCGAGACGACCAGACGGAGGTTGGCGCCGAGGAGGTGGCTCTTCGCGCGCTGACCGTCGCGGGCGACCCACTGCAGGTCGAGGCCCAGCTGGCTCGTCTTCTCGGCCGCCGACATGTTCGACAGCTTCTCTTCGGCGAACAGGCCGGCCTCGATACGCATCGCAAGCTCGACCTCTTCGGCCGCGTTCAGGAGCGGGACCTTGCCGATCTGCTTCAGGTAGTCCTTGACCGGGTCGGCCGTGGCGCCGGTGATCTGCGCCGAGTAGACGGGAACGTCGTCCTCGTCGCTCGACGAGATGACGATCGCGCCGGTCGGCAGGGCCTCGGCGGGCGCCGCCGGGGTCTCATCGTCGTCGTCGGTGTCGTCGTCCGACTTCTTCGCCGCGGGCTTCGCCTCGTCGTCGTCGTCAGTGTCGTCGTCGGTGTCCAGCTCGACATCGACCTCTTCGTCGACCTCTTCTTCGTCTTCGAGGTCGTCGTCTTTCTTCGCCTTCGTCTTGGCCTTCGCCGGTGTGGCCTTGGCCTTGGCGGGGGCCTTCTTCGCCGGCGTCTTCGTCGACGTCGTCACGGTCTCCTCGGAAGTGTCGAGGTCGGTGTCCTTCGCACTCCGGGAGCGGGTCTTGGTGTTCGTGCCTGCCACGTTTCGCCTTTCACCGGGAACGTACGTTGCACGGCCGCCGGTCGTTCTCGGACACTAGTAAGACCCTTGTCAAGTCCGGAGCCGAGGAGCCGGGCTCCTGGACCGGTTGACAACGGGTCAGGTTCTTCATTGTCTCACATCCTCGACGCGGGACTTGACGCGCACCGGGGATCTATGCGTAGTAACGCGGAGGCGCGTCCCCGCATTCCGCGAGAACCGCTTTCAGATGTGCTGACTGCGTGGGGCGGGATCAGCCGAGGGGCCCGCGGCGGTCGTCGTCGCTCGGGCCGGACGCCAGGAAGCGCTCGAGTTCGGCCGCCAGCTCGTCGGCGCTGGGGAGATCGCCCGTGTGAATGATCGGCGTCGCCTGGGTGGAACCGGCCATGTAGGAGTCGTAGCGTTCCTCGAGGCCCTGCAGCATGCGCGTCAGCTCATCGCTCGCGGTGACCTGCTCGGTCACCTTCGTGAGGAAGTCGCGATTCTCTTCGCGCAGCACTTCTCCGGAGAAGACGAGTCCGGTGGCCACCGTGAGGCTGTCGAGGGCGGCGAGGGTGGCAGCGGGGTATTCGGTGTCGGCGAGATAGTGCGGAACCAGCAGCGCGAACCCGGCGACCTTGGCGCCGGCCTCCGCGAAGCGGTACTCGAGCAGGTGGCCGACGGTCGAGGGCACCTGCGTGTGCGGGCGCCAGACCGAGTGCGCTTCGGCGAGGTCGGAGCGCGTGCCGCTGACCGTGGTGCCGATCGGCCGCGTGTGCGGAACGGGGAGCGGGATGGCGTGCACCCATGTCACGGACGACACCTGGAGCCCGGCGCTGAGCTCGAGGACGCTCTCGGCGAAGGCTTCCCAGAGGAAGTCCGGTTCGTATCCCGCCAAGAGAAGGAAGGGGCTGCCCAGGGAGTCATGGGCGAGCGACAGCTCGAGCCGCGGCGGCCGGTAGTCGCTGAGGTGGTCTTCGACGAATGTGATCAAAGGGCGCCGAGCGCGGTAGTCGAGCAGCGTGTCGTTGTCGAACGCGACGACCGCGTGGGGCTCCAGGTCGGTACGGAAGTACTCGACGAGCCGGGTGACAGCCCCGCCGGCGTCGGTGAACCCCGTGAGCGCGATCACCAGGGGAAGCCCCGAGGGCACCGGCGGCGCGGAGGGTGCGCGATCGTACAGCGGTGCGGAATACGGCATGCCCTCCAGCTTACGAGCCGGGTCGGACGTCGGGGTCCGGAGCGTCCCGCTGCTAGCGAACACACGCGAACCTAGGATGGACGGCATGCCCTTTCCTTCTGTGGCGCACACAAGCGCCCCCCTGCGCGAGTCCGATGCCGATGCGATTCTTCTGGTGGTCGCCAAGCCCGTGGGTGAAGGTGCAGACCCCGTGGGGTGGGACGGACTCGGTGCCGCTCTGACGGCCGTGGGGTTCACCGGCGCTCCCGGCTCGTTCCAGCGGGTGCACGTGCCCGGCGTCACCACGCCGCTCGCGGTCGTGGGTGCAGGGACCGATCCGGATGCCGCCGCCCTCCGCGACGCGGCGGGGGCGGGCCTGCGCCAGCTCACGGGCTTCGAGCACGTCGCGGTTCAGGCGCTGGTGCCGTCCGCATGGCGGCCGCTGGCCGAGGGGGCGGCCCTCGGTGGTTACCGGTTCGCCGGATACAAAAAGGAGGCGCCGAAGACCCGCGCGCAGCGCGTCACGGTCTACTCGCCCGACGCTCCGGCCGACGAAGATGTCGTCGCCGTGGCGGCCATCTCCGGCGCGGTCGCTCTGGTGAAGGATCTGGTCACCACGCCCGCCGAGTGGCTCGGTCCCGCCGACTTCGCCGACGCGGCGGTCGAGGCGGTCGCCGGTCTGCCCGTCGACGTCGAGGTGCTCGACGAGGAAGCGCTCCGCGACGGCGGGTACGGCGGCATCCTGGGTGTCGGTCAGGGCTCGGACCGCCCGCCTCGCCTCGTCCGCCTCGACTACTCCCCCGCCGGTGCGCAGCGTCACGTCGCCCTCGTCGGCAAGGGCATCACGTTCGACACCGGCGGCCTGTCGCTGAAGCCCGCCGCCTCGATGGTCGGCATGAAGTACGACATGTGCGGTGCGGCGACGGTCCTCGCGGTGCTCAAGGCCGCGGCCGAGATGGCGCTGCCCGTTCGCGTGAGCGCGTGGCTCTGCATTGCCGACAACATGCCGTCGGGGCGGGCCACGCGTCCCGGTGATGTGCTCCGCACGCTCGACGGGACCACTGTCGAGGTGTTGAACACGGATGCCGAAGGCCGTCTCGTGCTCGCCGACGGCCTCGCTGCCGCGAGCCGTGAGCGGCCTGATCTGCTCGTCGACGTCGCCACTCTCACCGGCGCGATCACGATCGCCCTCGGAAACCGGCACACCGGTGTGATGGGCGAAGACGACGCTGTCGCCGAGTACCTGTCCGCCGCGTCGCGCGCCTCGGAGCTCGCCTGGCAGCTGCCGCTCCCGGCGCACATGGTTGACGACCTCGACTCGCCCATCGCCGACCTGCAGAACGCCAAGATCGGCGACCCGGCGGGAGGCTCGCTCTTCGCGGGGCTCTTCCTCCGCCACTTCGTCGGCCGGGTCTCGGACGAGGCCGACGCCCCCCGCATCCCGTGGGTGCACCTCGACATCGCGGGCGTGGGCATGAACAAGGGTGCTCCGTTCGGGTACACCGACAAGGGAGTCACGGCGGCGACGGTTCGTTCGCTGGTCGAGCTGCTGGCGAGCTCGCGATGACCGAGTACTCCGCCGACGTCGTCGTCCTCGGGGGTGGGAGCGGTGGGTACGCCGCTGCCCTTCGTCTCGCCGAGCTGGGCAAGGACGTGGTCCTCGTCGAGAAGGACAAGCTCGGGGGCACGTGCCTGCACCGGGGCTGCATCCCGACCAAGGCCCTCCTGCACGCGGCTGAGGTCGCGGATTCGGCGCGCGATGCGGCGAGCATCGGCGTGAACGCGAGCCTCACCGGCATCGATCCGGCCGGGGTGCGCGCTTACCGCGAGGGCATCGTGGCCAAGAAGTTCAAAGGGCTCGAGGGGCTGATCTCGGCGCGCGGCATCCGCGTCGTCCGCGGCGAGGGATCCCTCGAGGCCGGACCCGCGGTGCGCGTCGGCGCGGACCTCTACCGGGGCGCCGACGTGATTCTGGCGACGGGGTCGTACAGCCGCAGCCTTCCCGGTCTCGAGATCGGGGGTCGCGTTCTCACCAGCGAGCAGGCTCTCGATCTCGACGTGGTCCCGCAGCGCGTCATCGTTCTGGGCGGCGGCGTCATCGGCGTCGAGTTCGCGAGCGTCTGGCGCTCTTTCGGCGTCGACGTCACGATCGTCGAGGCACTCCCCCACCTCCTGCCCGCGGAGGATGTCGCATCCAGCAAGGCCCTCGAGCGCGCGTTCCGCAAGCGGGGCATCGAGTTCCGGCTCGGTCGGCGATTCGACTCGGCGCGACAGGACGAGCACGGCATCACCGTGGTCCTCGATGACGGGGCGGAGCTGTCGGCGGACTACGTCCTGGTGGCGGTCGGCCGGGGTCCGGCCACCGCCGGCCTCGGCTACGAGGAGGCCGGTGTCGTCCTCGACCGCGGTTTCGTGCAGACCGACGAACGTCTGCGCACCGCGGCCGCCCACGTCTGGGCGGTAGGCGACATCGTGCCCGGACTGCAACTGGCGCACCGGGGCTTCCAGCAGGGCATCTTCGTCGCGGAGGAGATCGCGGGCCTGTCTCCCGTGCTCGTCTCCGACTCCGACGTCCCTCGCGTCGCCTACTCGCACCCGGAGGTCGCGTCCGTCGGTCTTACCGAGGCCCAGGCACAGGATCGTTACGGATCCGAGGCCGTCCGCGCCTACGAGTACAACCTCGCCGGGAACGGCCGGAGTGAGATCATCGGAACGTCGGGGATCGTCAAGATCGTCCGGCGGGTCGACGGGCCGGTCGTCGGTGCGCATCTCGTGGGCGACCGCGTGGGCGAACTGATCACCGAGGCCCAGCTCGCGGTGGGCTGGGAGGCCCACCCGGAAGACATCGCGCCGTTCGTCCACGCGCACCCCACCCAGAGCGAGGCGCTCGGCGAAGCCTTCTTGGCTCTCGCCGGAAAGCCCCTGCACGCACTTTGACCACGAACCGGTCACTAAGCTAGATACCGCATCCGGTACGAAGGAGACATATCCATGAGCACTTCCGTCGTCCTCCCCGCTCTCGGCGAGAGCGTGACCGAGGGAACGGTCACCCGCTGGCTGAAGCAGGTCGGTGACACCGTCCAGGAGGACGAGGGTCTGCTGGAGATCTCGACCGACAAGGTCGACACCGAGATCCCCTCGCCCGTTTCGGGCGTGATCGAAGAGATCCTCGTGCAAGAAGACGAGACCGTCGAGGTCGGCGCCGTGCTGGCGAAGATCGGCGACGGGTCCGGCGCCGGTTCGTCGGACGCCGCGTCCGAGGCCGCGCCCGCCGCTCAGGAGGAGGCTCCCGCGCAGGAGGAAGCTCCCGCTGAGGAGGCTGCCCCCGCCGAGGCGCCGGCAGCCGCGCAGCCCGCCCCGGCGTCGTCCGGTGACGCGACGGACGTCAAGCTCCCCGAGCTCGGTGAGAGCGTCACCGAAGGCACCGTCACGCGTTGGCTGAAGGCCGTCGGCGACGACGTTGCCGTGGACGAGCCGCTGCTCGAGATCTCGACCGACAAGGTCGACACCGAGATCCCCTCGCCGGTCGCCGGAACCCTCCAGGAGATCGTCGTCCAGGAAGACGAGACGGTCGCCGTCGGCGCCACGCTCGCCCGCATCGGCAGCGGTGCTCCCGCTCCTGCCGAGGCTCCTGCGCCGGCCCCGGCCGCCGAAGAGAAGCCTGCCGAGCAGCCCGCTCCCGCCGCGGAAGAAAAGGCCGCTCCGCAGCCCGCCGCCGAGAAGCCCGCCGAGGCCCCGGCTCCGGCCGCCGAGAAGCCCGCCGAGCAGGCGCCCGCGGCCTCCTCCAACGATGACGTCACCTACGTCACCCCGCTCGTCCGGCGTCTCGCCCAACAGCAGGGCGTCGACTTGACCGCGGTCAAGGGCAGCGGAGTCGGTGGACGCATCCGCAAGGAAGACGTCCTGAAGGCGGCCGAGGCCGCGAAGTCGGCTCCGGCGGCGGCTCCCGCGGCTGCTGCTCCGTCTGCTCCGGCGCCTGTCGAGGTGTCGCCGCTTCGCGGCACGACGCAGAAGATGTCGCGTCTGCGCAAGGTCATCGCCGAGCGCGCCGTCGCATCGATGCAGGCCACCGCGCAGCTCACGACCGTCGTCGAGGTCGACGTGACGAAGGTCGCGGCGCTCCGTGACCGCGTGAAGGGCGAGTTCCAGCAGAAGACGGGCGACAAGCTCTCGTTCCTGCCCTTCTTCGCCATCGCGGCGATCGAGGCCCTCAAGGCCTTCCCGATCATCAACTCGACGGTCGAGGGCGACGAGATCGTCTACCCCGCCCAGGAGAACGTCGCGATCGCCGTCGACACCGAGCGTGGTCTGCTGACGCCGGTCGTTAAGGACGCGGGTGAGAAGAACATCGCTCAGCTCGCGCGCGAGATCGCCGACCTGGCGGCTCGCACCCGCGACAACAAGCTGAAGCCCGACGAGCTCGCCGGCGGCACGTTCACGCTGACCAACACCGGTTCGCGCGGCGCGCTGTTCGACACGCCCATCGTCTTCCTGCCGCAGTCGGCGATCCTCGGCCTCGGTGCCGTGGTGAAGAAGCCGGGTGTCGTCTCGGTCGACGGCAAGGATGCGATCGCCGTGCGCTCGTACGTGTACCTGGCGCTCTCCTACGATCACCGCATCATCGACGGTGCGGACGCCGCTCGCTTCCTCGGCGCGGTGAAGGCACGCCTCGAGGCGGCTCAGTTCGAGGGAGACCTCGGGATCTGATCCCCGCTGCAACCGGCTCATGATGGCTGGTCCGTGCCCGATCTGACGGCGCGGACCAGCCATCGGTCTTTGTCGCGCACGAGCGTCACATATTGGCGTCGGCCCCCGACGTCCAATCGGACGACGGCGAGTCCCCCGAAGTCATCGACCAGGGCGATGTCCGCGACGGCCGGATCCATCGGTGTCTCGTCATCGCCGGCTGCTCGACCCTCTCTCAGGCGCTGCTCGCACCCCGCCTCTCCGGCGCATGCCGCGTACGACTCGAGCAGTGCGCGCGCGCCGGCGACGATCTCACCGTCCGCCGAGTTCTCCGGCGGCGCCGGTGTGCGGGTCTGTACGTCGAGGAGGTGGGTCGAACCGCCGAGCTCGAGGACCGTCGGATGACCGGTCGGAGTCGGCGTCGCCGGAGGCGTGGCATCCGGAATCTCCTCGTTCGCCCACGCGGTGGCGGACGGACCGGGATTGCCGGCGGGAATCGACGCCGGTGCGGAGGACGGAAGAAGCAACCCGAGCACGAGCGCGGTGGCGACCGCCACGGTGCCGAACGTGATCCAGCGGAGGTGGCGGACACGGCGCAGCTTCTCACGCACGTCGCGCACGGCTTCGGCGACCATGGTCGCCACGTCCGCATCGACGACGGCAAGGAGGCCGGATGCCGAGGGTGCGGGAGCCTCACCGGGGCTGGCGTCGACTGCGGCGATCGGCGTGAGGGGGCCGAGGACCAGGGGAACAGGATCCGCCCACGCGAAGAGTCGCCGGTCCACCCCCTCCCAGGCGCGGGGAGGGTGGGTCAGCACGGTCTCCCGTGCACGCTCGACGAGGGGACGTCCGTCGCGATCGGTCATGTCCGCAAGGCGCGCGAGAACGCGAGCCGTCTCGGCCAGGATGTCGTCGCCCTCGCCCTCGCCCTCGTCGACCAGCGTCGGACAGCCCCGGGCCGTCAGCGCCCAGAACCCTCGATGGGAGCGGTCTTCCGCGTGATGGCATCCGCGCAGAACACCCACCGCGAGGGTCACGACCTCGCCTGGCGACAGCGGAAGACCGCTCCGTGAGCGGCGGTGGAGATAGTCGTCGAGGCGTTCGACGACGGGCGGGGCGGCAGACGCGGTCATCCGTCGATCGTGCGCGTTTCCGCGACCGAGCGCGGCGCTCACGAGGGCGATCGTGGACAGAGCGGAGCATTGACCGACTGGGGAGGAGAGGCGGCGTCACGCGCGAAGATAGAATCGTTCCTATGGCCGCTCGTACCACCACCCCCGAGAAGCGTCCGGGATTCTTCTCGCAGCTTCGCACGCTCTACACCTTCACGCAGAAGGAGTACCGCTGGCTCCCGTTCGCGCTGGCCGGCATCGTGCTGGTGGGTGCCGCGCTCGGCGTGCTGATCGGGTTCCTCATCCCGCCGGTCGCCGTCTGGAGCGTGATCCTGTGGGGCTTCACGGGTCTGCTGGCCGGCATCCTGGGCGGGATGATCACGATGACGCGCCTGTCGACCCACGCGATGTACAAGAAGATCGACGGGATGCCGGGGGCCACCGGCCACGTCCTGTCGTCGTCGCTCGGTCGCAACTGGCAGGCGTCGGAAACGCCCATCGGCGTGAATCCCCGCACGCAGGAAGCGGTCTACCGTGCAATCGGCCGCGGCGGCGTCGTCCTCATCGGCGAGGGCTCGCGCACGCGTCTTTCCCGCCTGATGGGTGAGGAGCGAGCCCGCGTGCAGCGCGTGGCCACCGGCGTTCCCATCACGGTCTTCTATGTCGGTCACGGCGAGGACGAGGTCGCCATCAAGGACCTCGCCTCGAGAATCAAGGCGCTGCCGAAGAAGGTCGACCGCGCCACGATGGCCGCCGTCATCAAGCGCGTTTCCTCCGTCTCGCAGGGCCTGGCTTCGCTGCCGATCCCGAAGGGCGTCGACCCCAACAAGATGCGGGCACCGCGCCCCCGTTGACCCACGAGAAAGGCCCCGCCGAGGCGGGGCCTTTCTGTTGTCAGCTGCGGACGAGAATCGTTCCGACGGCCTTGTCGTGCAGACCTCGCTGGTCGGAGTCCCACACGACCGCGGGGATCACCAGCGCCAGAAGGATCGTGCGGACGATCGGGCGCCACACGCCCACCCATCCCCCGGATGCCAATTCGAGACGCATCCCCATGAGTCGGTGCCCCGGGCTTCCGCCGATCAACGGGATGAACAGAATCTGCACGGCGAAGAAGATGAGGTTCGTCGCGATCGGGTTCGCGAACGGCACGCCCGTCACGGGATCGGGACTCGAGAAGAAGGCGAAGCCGATGAGACCGGCGCTCGCGACGTCGATCAGGAGGGCGGCGATCCGCCGTCCGGGCCGGGCGATGGAGCCGCGACCCTCGCGGGGAAGGCCGAGCCGCTGGCCCGGATATTCGTTGTCGGTCGCAGCGGTCACGACCCCAGCGTAATCGGGTCCGCGTAACATCCCTGAAACATGCGAGATATGACCGAGACACCGGTTCTGGGTATGGTCGAGGAGGCGAGCCGCGGCCCGCCCATCCCGAATGTTCTACCTCTGGAGTCTTCATGTTCAAAGATTCGTCCGAGGTGCTGAAGTTCATCCAGGACGAGGACGTCAAGTTCCTCGACATCCGTTTCACGGACCTTCCTGGTGTGCAGCAGCACTTCAACATCCCCGCCTCGACCGTCGACGAGGAGTTCTTCACCGTCGGACAGCTGTTCGATGGCTCGTCGATCCGCGGGTTCGCGAACATCCACGAGTCGGACATGCAGCTCATCCCCGACGTGACGACGGCGTACCTCGACCCGTTCCGCGAGGCGAAGACGCTCGTCATGGTCTTCGACATCTACAACCCGCGCAACGGCGAGATCTACTCGAAGGACCCGCGTCAGGTCGCCAAGAAGGCTGAGAAGTACCTCGCCTCCACCGGCATCGCCGACACCGCCTTCTTCGCTCCCGAGGCCGAGTTCTACATCTTCGACGACGTCCGCTACGAAGTGAAGCAGAACGCGAGCTTCTACTCGGTCGACTCCGAGGAAGGCGCCTGGAACACGGGCCGCGTCGAAGAGGGCGGAAACCTCGCCAACAAGACGCCCTACAAGGGTGGCTACTTCCCGGTCTCTCCCGTCGACAAGCAGGCTGACCTGCGCGACGACATCAGCCTCAAGCTGATCGACGCGGGCCTCATCCTCGAGCGCGCCCACCACGAGGTCGGCACCGGCGGCCAGGCCGAGATCAACTACCGCTTCGACACCATGGTGCACGCGGCCGACGACATCCTGAAGTTCAAGTACATCGTCAAGAACACCGCTGAAGAGTGGGGCAAGGTCGCCACCTTCATGCCGAAGCCGCTCTTCGGCGACAACGGTTCGGGCATGCACACCCACCAGTCGCTGTGGAACGACGGCAAGCCGCTGTTCTACGACGAGACCGGCTACGGCGGCCTCTCCGACATCGCCCGCTGGTACATCGGCGGCATCCTGGCTCACGCCCCCGCCGTGCTCGCCTTCACCAACCCGACCCTCAACAGCTACCACCGCCTGGTGAAGGGCTTCGAGGCGCCGGTCAACCTGGTGTACTCGGCCGGTAACCGCTCGGCGGCGATCCGTATCCCGATCACGGGCACGAACCCGAAGGCCAAGCGCATCGAGTTCCGCGCCCCCGACGCCTCGGGCAACCCGTACCTCGCGTTCGCCGCTCAGCTGATGGCCGGCATCGACGGCATCAAGAACCGCATCGAGCCGCACGAGCCCGTCGACAAGGACCTCTACGAGCTCCCGGCCGAAGAGGCGAAGAACATCCCGCAGGTTCCGAACTCGCTGCTCGACTCGCTCGAGGCCCTCCGCGCCGACCACGAGTTCCTGCTCGCCGGTGGCGTCTTCACCGAGGAGCTCATCGAGACCTGGATCGAGTACAAGATCGAGAACGAGATCCAGCCGATCGCTCAGCGTCCGCACCCGTTCGAGTACGAGCTGTACTTCGGGGTCTGACCGCCTGATCGCTGCAAGACGCCCGTCCCCGCCGTTTCGTGGGGGCGGGCGTCTTCGTTCGTCTGGCGGGCCTCACGGCGGCCCGCGGTTTTGGCAGGATGGGATCGATGATCGAGCGAGCAAGACCGTTCGTGCTCGCGGCGAGCGCGCTGACGGTGGTGACTCTGCTGTCCGGGTGCGTCGGCCCTGCGGCCTTGACGCCGGACTCACCGGCCAGTGAGGAGAGCTTCGCCCAGGCGAAGGCGGCGAATCTCGAGTTCAAGGCAGCCGTCGCTGAGGTGCAGGGGCAGATCTACGCCGGAGAGTGGCGCGTCGAAGAATACGGCGATATCCCCAACGTCTGCGATGACGGGTATCAGTTCTCCCTCCAACGCAGGCTCCCCACGGAGTTCTCGTTCCACGACCGGGGGCCGGCCACGATGGAACAGCTCCGGTCCTGGCTGACGGAGAACGGCTGGCAGGTCGAGCCCGCTCGGTCGTACGGTCCGAGCGTCACGGACATTTCTATCGAGGCGCGCAACCTCGGCGCGGGAGTGGCGCTCCTGAGCGTCGACCTGAGCCCTGGCTTCGCCGCCGAGCTCAGCGCTGACGTCCTCGAGCTTCGCGCGACGTCGACGTGTCATTCTGGCGACTCCGCGGCGCTCCTCGACCAATTGCGTGGGCCGCTCACCGCGGGCCCGGACGATGACGGCATCCCGGATCTGGAGAGTCCCGACGCCACTCCCCTGTTCGAGCGGTTCGCCGAGGGCTGAGATCCGTCAGGAGGCCGACCGCGCGGCTCGCTTCTGCTCCTGGAACACACGGATCGCCTCGTACCGCTCGGCGGAGCGCGCCTGCCGCTTCGCCGCTTCCTCTTCACGGACCTTCGGTGGCGCATTCGTCACCAGGTCGTCGAGGAGGTGGCGAACGGATGCCGAGATCTCGGCCACCGCGCGATCGAACACCTCCTGATTGGCCCGCGAGGGTTTGGTCGTCCCGACGATCTTGCGGACGAACTGCAGCGCGGCGTCGTGGCACTCGGCATCCGTCGCGGGCGGGGTGAAGTTGTGGAGGGGGACGATGTTCCGGCACATGGCGCCAGGGTAGGACGTCGGTACCATCCGCGAAAGATGCGGACGGCGCGAAGGCTCCCGGCATCCCCACAGGTGCCGCGCCGCCGCGATGTCGGAGGGGGACGGAAGGATGGATGCCATGCCCCTCCCCTACGCTTCGCGTCCCTGGTTGAGCTCCTACGCAGAAGGAGTTCCGCACGAGATCGACGAGCCGACGCAGACGCTGCCCGAGATGATGGCCGCGAGCGTGTCGCGGTACGGCAAGAGTCCTGCGCTCGAGTTCTTCGGCGCGACGACGACCTACCGCGAGCTGGGCAAGCTCGTCGACCGGGCCGCCGAGGGCCTTCGTCGGCTCGGTGTGCACGCCGGTGATCGCGTCGCGCTCGTGCTTCCCAACTGCCCGCAGCACGTGGTCGCGTTCTACGCGGCACTCCGGCTCGGCGCGATCGTCATCGAGCACAATCCGATCTACACCCCTCGCGAGCTGCGACACCAGTTCGAGGATCACGGCGCGCGGTTCGCGATCGTGTGGGACAAGGTCGCCGACACCGTTGCCGAGTTCCCCTCCGACCTGGCTCTCGAGCATGTCATCAGCGTCGACATCACGAGGGCCATGCCGCGCGCGAAGCGCCTTGCGCTCCGGCTTCCGGTCCGCAAAGCCCGGGAGGCACGCGCGCAGCTGACCGCCGCGCCGACGTCGAAGCGCGCGCGACCCTGGGAGACCTTGCTTACCCACGGCACGCTGTCGCGCAAGCACACCGGACCGCGACTCGACGACATCGCGCTCCTCCAGTACACGAGCGGCACGACGGGCAGTCCCAAGGGGGCGGTGCTGACGCACGCGAACCTACGCGCCAACGCGATGCAGGGCCGCGCTTGGGTGCCGGGTCTCCATGACGGGGAAGAGACGTTCTACGGCGTCCTTCCCCTGTTCCACGCGTACGGGCTCACCCTGTGCCTGACCTTCGCGATGAGCATCGGCGCGAAGCTCGTGCTGTTCCCGAAGTACGATCTCGAGCTCGTGGCATCCGCGATCCGGAAGAGCCCGCCGACCTTCCTCCCCGCCGTTCCGCCCATCTACGACCAGCTCGCCCGAGCGGCGGCCCGGGGCACGATCGACCTGTCGACCGTGCGTTTCGCGATCTCGGGGGCGATGAGCCTGCCGGTCGCGACGGTCGATCGTTGGGAGGCCGCGACGGGCGGTCTGCTCGTCGAGGGCTACGGCATGACCGAGTCCTCCCCCGTCGCGCTCGGCAACCCGATCGGTCCGTCGCGCCGGCCGGGTACGGTCGGCGTGCCGTTCCCCAGCACCGAGATCCGCGTTGTCGATCCCGCCGATCCCGAGACCGATGTCCCGCTCGGCGAGACGGGCGAGCTGCTCCTCCGCGGTCCGCAGGTGTTCCAGGGGTACTGGAACCGCCCGACGGACACCGCCGAGACGCTGCTCGACGGAGGGTGGTTGCGGACGGGCGACATCGCCTCCGTCTCACCCGACGGTTTCGTCACGATCGTCGACCGGTTGAAAGAGATCATCATCACGGGCGGGTTCAACGTCTCGCCCAGCGAGGTCGAGAACGCGCTCGTCGCGCATCCCGACATCGAGGCTGCCGCCGTGGTCGCGCTGCCCAAGCCGCGGGGCGGCGAAGACGTCGCTGCGGCGATCGTCGTCCGCGACGGGGTCGACCTCGAGCCCGACGCGGTCCGCGACTTCTGCAAGACCCGCCTGGCTGCCTACAAGGTCCCGCGGCGCGTGATCATCGTCGACGACCTCCCGTGCTCGCTCGTCGGCAAGGTTCTACGTCGAGAAGTGCGCGAGCGTCTGATGTCGTGACCCGCCCGCGAGCCCGGCCCGCGGGCTCGTCACCGAGCGGGCATCACCCGTAGAAAAGCTTCTCGAACACGCGTCGGGCACGGCGGGTCGCGGCGAGGTAGTCCTCCTCGACGCGGGTCGCCGAGCGCGGCGGATACTCGAGGATGCGTCCGATGCCGTCGAGACGGGCGCGGTCGGCGGGTAGCACGTCGCTCGTCTGGCCCGAGAGCAGGGTGTTGGCCGAACGCAGGCGGCTCGCCAGGTGCCAGGACGCCGCGAGCTTCTCGGCCGCGTCGACCGGCACGAGACCGGCATCGACGGCCGCGCGGAGCGCTCCGAGGGTCGACGTCGTCCGAAGACCCGGCACAGCGCGGGCGTGCTGCAACTGGAGGATCTGGACGAGCCACTCGACATCGCTGAGCGACCCCGGACCGAGCTTGAGGTGACGTGCGGGGTCCGCGCCCTGCGGGAGCCGCTCGTTCTCGACGCGTGCTTTGATGCGGCGGATCTCGCGCAAACCGTTCGGGTCGGCCTTCTCGGGGTAGCGCACCTCGTCGGCGAGAGCCATGAAGTCGTTGATGAGCTTCACGCTCCCGGCGACGCCGCGGGCGCGAAGGAGAGCCTGCGCCTCCCACGACAACGACCAGCGACGGTAGTACTCGGCGTACGCGTCGAGGGAGCGGGCCAGGGGGCCGCTGCGCCCCTCGGGGCGCAGCTCGGCGTCGAGATCGAGCGGGAGACGATGGTCCTCGGAGTGCTCGCGCAGACCCGCGACGATCTTCAGCGCCAGGTTGTTCGCGCGCTGCGGGTCGAGGCCGTTCGCCCGGTAGACGTACATCACGTCGGCATCCGACCCGAACCCGAGCTCGCGACCGCCGAAGCGTCCCATCGCGATGACCGAGAAGTCGAGCTCGTCGTCCTCAGGCGGGACGACGGCGCGGCGGACGGCGCGCAGCGTCGCCTGGATGGTCGTCTCGGTGATGGTGGTCAGGGCGTCGGAGAGCTCCTCCAGCGACACCACCTCGAGCACGGCCGCCATCGCGACACGGAGCATCTCGCGACGACGAAGCGCGCGCACCGACCGCATGGCGTCGTCGATGTTCTGCCATCGTGTCTGGATGGCACGCGCCTCGTCTTCGAGGGCCTTGCCCGAGCGCGGACGGAGCAGGGCATCGTCATCGAGCCATGCCACCGCTTCGGGGATCCACTCCATCAGCTCGCCGATGTATCGCGAACCCGACAGGACACGCGTCAGGCTCTCCGCCGCACCGGCGGAGTCGCGCAGCACACGGAGGAACCAGGGCGTGTTGCCCAGCCGCTCGCTGATGCGCCGGAAGACCAGGAGCCCGTAGTCGGGGTCGACGCCATCGGCGAACCAGCGGATCATCACCGGCATCAGGTGCCGCTGAATGGTGGCCTTGCGGCTCAACCCGGTGGTCAGCGCGGCGATGTGTCGTAGGGCTCCGGCGGGATCGCGGAATCCGATCGCGGCGAGGCGATCGCGCGCCTGCTCGGTCGAGAGGGTGCGCTCCCCCTCCGGCAGCGCGGCCACGGCGGAGAGCAGCGGACGGTAGAACAGGCGCACGTGGATGTCGCGCACCTCGCGTTTGATGGCCTCCCACGCGGCCTGAACACCCTCGGCGGAATCCGCCAGTCGCGTCGCCCGCGCGAGGACCCGAAGATCGTCGGGTTTCTCGGGGAGGAGCGCCGTCCTGCGCAGGCCCCGTAACTGCAGCCGATGCTCGAGCAGACGTAGCAGGCGGTAGTCGCGCGCGAACGCCTCCGCCTCGGAACGCCCGATGTACCCCTCGGCGACGAGAGCGTCCAACGCTTCGAGCGTGCCGCGCTGACGGATCCGCTGGTCGGTGAGCCCGTGCACGAGCTGGAGTAGCTGCACGGTGAACTCGACATCGCGGATGCCGCCGGGGCCGAGCTTCAGCTGCCGGTTGATCTCACTCGCCGGGATGTGGTCGGTCACGCGCTCGCGCATGCGCTGCACGCCTTCGACGAAGTTCTCGCGCGCGGCGCTGTGCCACACGAGAGGCTGCATCGCCGAGACGTAGTCGGCGCCGAGCTGCGCGTCGCCCGCGATCGCGCGCGCCTTCAAGAGCGCCTGGAACTCCCAGCTCTTCGCCCACCGGTCGTAGTACTGCCGGTGCGATCCGAGGCTGCGAACGAGCGCTCCCTGCTTCCCTTCGGGGCGGAGGTTCGGGTCGACCTCCCACAGGGGCGGCTCGATCTCGGGGCCCGAGATGCCGCGCATCGTCTGCACGGCCAGGCGCGTCCCGATGTCGATCGCGCGCGCCTCGGACACGACCTCTTCGTCAGCCGACCCGCCGACGAAGATCACGTCGACGTCGCTGACATAGTTCAGCTCGCGGGCACCGGTCTTGCCCATCGCGATGATCGCGAACTGCGTCGCCTCGACCTGCGCGCGCGGAAACGCCGCCGGCCCCGTCCCTGCCACACGCGCGCGAGCGACGCTCAGCGAGGCCTCGAGCGCCGCTCCGGCCAGGTCGGCGAGGGATGCCGAGACCATGTCGATCGCGGCGGCCGGATCGTCCTGCCCGAGGTCGTAAGCGGCGATCCGGGCCAGGATGCGCCGATAGCGCACTCGCAACGCCACCCACGCGGCATCCGAAGAATCCGCCGCGAAGCCGTTGTCGTCGCCGACGGATGCCAGGAGGTCGGCACGCATCTCCTGCTCGTCGGGGATGGTCAGACCGGCGCCGGCGAGGTGCGCGAGTTCCTCCGGATGACGGA
Source organism: Microbacterium sp. S1037 (assembly GCF_048381605.1). Classification (NCBI taxonomy): domain Bacteria; kingdom Bacillati; phylum Actinomycetota; class Actinomycetes; order Micrococcales; family Microbacteriaceae; genus Microbacterium; species Microbacterium sp. S1037. The sequence continues at coordinate 650,183 of NZ_JBLWIG010000002.1, read as the reverse complement.
GGTAGAACTCCGCGAACCCGTCCGAGGCGCCGACGATGTCCCAGAAGGCCCGCCACGCTCCGGCGTCTGCGGCGCAGGTGCGCACGGCATCCGCGTTCCGTCGAGCGATCTGCACGATCGCCGACAGGGCGCGATCGGGGTCCGCGACGCGCTGCGCCAGGGTCGTGGCATCCGTCCGCTCGACGCCGACAATCTCGTCGAGCTCGCCCAGGAGCGCATCGGCCTCGGCGAGTCGCGAGAAGCCGATGCGCGCCAGGGCTGTGAGCGCCGTCGATCGATCGCCCGACATCATCGGTGTCCTGTCGGGCGGTGTCAGAGTGCCTCGAGGTTGCTCGCGAGCTCGAACGGCGTCACCTGGGCGCGGTACTGCTGCCATTCGCGACGCTTGTTGAGCAGCACATACTTGAAGACCGTCTCGCCCAGCGTCTCGGCGACGAGCTCCGACTCCTCGAGGTACTCGAGGGCGTGGTCGAGGCTCGCGGGGAGCGGCGCGTATCCGAGCGCACGGCGCTCGGCGTCGCTGAGCGACCACACGTTGTCTTCGGCCTCGGCGGGGAGCTCGTACTCCTCTTCGATGCCCTTGAGTCCGGCCGCGAGCATGAGCGCGTACGACAGGTACGGGTTCGCGGCGGAGTCGAGCGCGCGGTACTCCACCCGCGTCGACTGACCCTTGTTCGGCTTGTACAGCGGCACGCGTACCAGCGCCGAGCGGTTGTTGTGGCCCCAGCAGATGAAGCTGGGCGCCTCGTCGCCGCCCCACAGGCGCTTGTACGAGTTGACGAACTGGTTGGTGACGGCCGAGATCTCGTTTGCGTGGCGCAGCAGGCCCGCGATGAAGTGACGGCCGACCTTCGACAGCTGGTACTGCGCCCCCTCCTCGTAGAACGCGTTCATGTCGCCCTCGAAGAGCGACAGGTGCGTGTGCATGCCGCTTCCGGGCTGGCCGCTGATGGGCTTCGGCATGAAGGTGGCGTACACGCCCTGCTCGATCGCGACCTCCTTCACGACCGTGCGGAAGGTCATGATGTTGTCGGCGGTCGTGAGTGCGTCTGCGTAGCGGAGGTCGATCTCGTTCTGACCCGGGCCGCCCTCGTGGTGGCTGAACTCGACGGAGATGCCGAGGTCTTCGAGCATGCGCACCGAGCGACGGCGGAAGTCGTGAGCCGTGCCGCCGGGGACGTTGTCGAAGTAACCGGCCGAGTCGACGGGCTCGGGGCGTCCGTCGGCGCCCAGCTGGGACGACTTGAGGAGGTAGAACTCGATCTCGGGGTGCGTGTAGAACGTGAACCCGGCGTCGGCGGCCTTGGCGAGCGTGCGCTTGAGCACGTGGCGCGGGTCGGCCACGGCGGGCTGGCCGTCGGGCGTCGTGATGTCGCAGAACATGCGCGCCGTGGGGTCGATCTCGCCGCGCCACGGCAGGATCTGGAAGGTCGTCGGGTCGGGGTGGGCGAGCAGGTCCGACTCGTACGAACGCGTGAGACCCTCGATGGCCGAGCCGTCGAATCCGAGGCCCTCCGTAAAGGCTCCCTCGACCTCGGCCGGCGCGATCGCCACCGACTTAAGCGTGCCCACGACGTCGGTGAACCACAGGCGTACGAACTTGACGCCGCGTTCTTCGATCGTGCGCAGAACGAAATCGCGCTGCTTGTCCATCGTCATCCCTCGTTCTCAGTACGGTGCGGTGCGGTCAGCGGTTGATCCGTCGACGGCTCAGCGGTCCTCGCGGGCGTCGTCTTCTGCCCACTGCCGCGACCGCTCACGCAGGATCTCGGGGGCGCGAGCGGCCTCTTCGGCCGTGTCGAAGGGACCGGCACGGTCGATCGCGGGCGACGCGTAACCCTGCTCGACCTCGTGGGTTTCCAGGTTGTACCAGTACTTCGTGTTCTCGTCGCTCACGATCGCTCCTCGCGTGGGTCAAGCGTCTGCGGCGGCTGTCCGCCGGGCCTCTGTCGATCCTACTGATCCCGGCCGCTCGGCTGGATAGGCTGGAGGGCATGGCAACGAATGCGTCGCGCGCGGTCGGAGTAGACATCGGCGGAACCGGAATCAAAGCGGGGATCGTCGATCTGGATGCCGGGGAGTTGGTCAGCGATCGCATCAAGGTCGCGACCCCCGCCGGCGCGGAGCCCGCCGACGTGCTCGCCGCCGTCAAGGAGGTGCTCGAGACCCTCGAAGCGCCGGCAGACCTGCCGCTCGGAGTGGCCTTCCCGGCCATCGTGAAGGGCGGACGAACCCTCTCGGCAGCCAACGTGTCGAAGTCGTGGATCGGCTTCGAGGCGGAGAAGTTCTTCGAGCACGGTCTGTCGCGCGACATCCACTTCGCCAACGACGCCGATGTCGCCGGTGTCGCGGAGGTGCGATACGGCGCCGCGAAGGGCATCGACGGTCTCGTCATCCTGACGACGCTCGGCACCGGCATCGGTTCGGCGCTGATCTACGACGGCGTGCTCGTCCCCAACAGCGAGCTCGGCCATCTGCAGCGCAGCGGCCACAAGCGGGACGCCGAGGGTTACGCCGCCTACTCCGCGATGGAGCGCGAGGAACTCTCGTGGGAGAAATGGGCGAAGCGCCTGCAGTGGTACTACGACTACGTGGAGTTCCTCTTCAGCCCCGACCTGATCGTCGTGGGCGGCGGGGTCTCGAAGCACTCCGAGCAGTTCCTGCCCCTGCTGAAGCTGCGTGCCCCCATCGTCCCCGCGAAGCATCGCAACAACGCGGGGATCATCGGCGCAGCCTCGCTGGCCGTCCCTGTGCCCGAGGCGCTGCCCGCTGTCAAGTGAGGCCGTCTTTCTGACGGACGCGTTTCGGCTTTCCTATGGTGGAGCCATGAAACGTCTCCCCGCCGTCCTCGTCCTCGCCACCGCCGCTGTGCTCCTCGCCGGATGCACCAGCGAAACGACCGAGGAGAACATCACCGTCACGCCCGGACAGACCGGGACCTTCTCGTCGGGCGACACGACCGTCGTCGTCGAGCCGGAAGACACCGCGACTCCGGCCTCGTCGGAGGATGCCGCCTACCTCACCGAGGTGCGCAGCAAGCTCGGCGACCTCGCTTCGGCGACGGACGATCAGTTGGTCTCGCTCGGCGAGAGCACGTGCGAGCAGCTCGAGGCCGGAACGCCCGCGGACCAGGTCATCCTCGTCGTTCCCGCGGGCCTCTCCGCTCAGCCGGGTGACGGCGTCATCGTCGCCCAGGCTGCTCAGGCGACGCTCTGCGACTGACCGGCGCATTCGCCGAACCGGCGTGCAGGCCCGTCCTCGCGGCGCGAACTCGCGTGGTCGAGTGACGTGAAGCGAATGGGCCGGCCTGTACGCCGGGTTCTGTCCGGGGGCGAAACGCCCCGTGGACGGTCATCTCTCTCGGCGACACGTTGCCGTGCCGCTCCAGCGGCCTACCCGGGGACTCGGCGAGCCGCGTCAACATCCCCTGTCTGGCCTTGCTCCGGACGAGGTTTACCGTGCGGGTCGTGTCACCACGACCCCGGTGGTCTCTTACACCACCCTTTCACCCTTACCCGCGCGCGAAGCGCGGGCGGTCTGCTCTCTGTGGCACTGTCTCGCGGATTGCTCCGGGTGGGCGTTACCCACCGTCCTGCCCTGTGGAGCCCGGACGTTCCTCGGCACGGGCGAACCCGTGACGCGACCGTCCAGCCGACCCATTCGCACCCTCGAGTGTACGCGGGCCGTCTAACCCTTCTCCGCCGTCTCGCCGATTCTGAGGTCGAGCGGGAAGTCCAGGGGGAACGATCCGAAGAGAAGGCGTTGAGCGGTCGCCGCGGACTCCCGGACGGCCGCGGCGACGGCTTCGGCGTGAACGACCGGCGTGTGCACGATGATCTCGTCGTGCAGGTAGAACGCCAGGTGCGGGCGGCGCTCGAACACCGGGCCGGAGCGGGGCGCGCCGTCCGCGGCATCCACGGGTTCGAAAGCCGCGAGGCGCCCACGCAGGTCGGCGAGCCAGGCGAGAGCCCATTCAGCGGCCGTTCCCTGCACCACGAAGTTGCGCGTGAAGCGCCCCCGATCGCGCGCGGAGCGGCGGGCGCGGGTCTCGTCGATCCCGGATGCCTCGGCGTCGCCGGCGCGCGACTGCACCGCGCGCCACGCCTCGCCGGGGCCGGGCGAGGTACGGCCGAGCCACGTCGACACGACACCGCCCTCTTCGCCGACACGCGCCGCGTGGTCGACGAGCGCCATGGCCCGGGGGAAGGTGCGCCGCAGACGGGGAAGGAGACGGCCGCTCTCCCCGGTCGTCGCGCCGTACATCGCCCCGAGCATCGCGATCTTCGCCTCGGCGCGCGTGGCGACCGCACCGGCCTCGACGACACCCGCGTAGAGATCGCGGCCGCGCGCGGCGTCGGCGAGAGCGGTGTCGCGCGCCATCGCCGCCAGGACGCGGGGTTCCAGCTGCGCCACGTCGGCCGTGACGAGCGTCCACCCCGGGTCGGCGCGGACCGCGACACGGAGCGCCCGGGGAATCTGCAGCGCTCCCCCGCCGGATGACGCCCAGCGGCCGGTGACGACCCCCGCCGGGACGTACACGGGCCGGAACCGTCCGTCGTGAACCCACTCCGACATCCACGCCCACCCGTTCGCGGTGTACAGGCGCATCAGCTTCTTGTAGGCCAGGAGGGGTTCCACCACCGGATGGTCGTGCTCGGACAGCTCCCACTTGCTCGTCGACTCGACGAAGAGACCGGCGCGATGAAGCGACCTCAACAGACGTGGTTGCGAGTCGAGCGACGCCGACGGGTCGCCGAGAGCCGCGCGCACGCGTGCCGCGGACTCCTCGATGCGGGTGGGGAGAGCCTGGCCGCGCCGCTCCCCCAGCTCGCGTGCCAGCAGGATGCCGTGCGCCTCGACGCTCCACGGAAGGCCCGTCGCGTGCAACTCGACCGCGAGAAGTGCGCCCGCCGACTCGGCCGCGCACAGAAGGCGCAGTGCATCGGGCCTCGAGGCACCGTCGATGGCGGCGCGCTGACGGCGATACTCCTCGAGCGCCGCGTCTGCGGTGTCGGGAGGGCCGGATGCCGTGTCGGCGAGGTCGAAGAGCGTGTCAGCCGCGACGGTGTCGGCTGCGACCGCGTCCCAGGCGCGAGCGGCACGCAGACCGTGGTCGTCGGTGACGGCTGCTGCATCGCGGAGGAGCGCGTGCACGAGGCGGAGGTCCCAGGCTCGCCCCACGCGAACGCCCTCGGCGAGCAGACCGGGGTACCACGTACGCGTGTCGCTCCAGATCCAGCGGACCGGCCCGGTCGTCTCGCGGTCGTGGATCGCACGGGTGACGTCGGACGCCCGGACGGTAACGGTGGAGGTCGCGGTGCCCGTGGCATCCAGATCGATCAGGGCGACATCACCGGATGCCGTCCGTCCGACGACGACCGCGTCAGAGGCCGCGGACGCCAGGGCGGTTCACCGCGATTCTTCGGTGCGCACGAGGATCGCCCCGCACTCGGGGCAGAAGACGACCTCGTCGGTCTGCGCGCGGCGGACCGACGCCAGATCGCTCGGGGGCAGAACCATGCGACACGCTTCGCACGCACCGGCCCGGAGGAGACCGGCACCGTTCCCGCGCGCGGCCAGGCGCTCGTAGAGCGCGACCAGATCCGCCGGCACGGAGCCGGCCACGGCCTCGCGGTCGCGGCGGGCGCCCTCGAGGCGCTCGCTGGCCTCGGCGACCACGCGCTTGGCTTCGGCGCTCAGCTCTGCACCGCGGGCGTTGGTCTCGGCGATCAGAGCCTCTTGCTCGGCAACGGCGGCATCCGCGTTCTCGAGCCGCTCCATGAGTTCGATCTCGAGGTCTTCGAGATCGCTCTTGCGACGCGCGAGAGCGGCGAGCTCGCTCTCGAAGCCCTGCGCCTGCTTCGGGTTCGACGACGCGGCGAGCCGCTCGGTGTCGCGTGCGATGCGGGCGTCGACCACCTTGACGTCGGACTCGAGACGCGCGATCTCAGCCGTCAGGTCGTCGCGGGCGTTGGCTCGACTCGACAGTTCCTGGGTCAGCGTGGCGCGCTGGGCGAGCAGGTCGCGCACCTCCGCCGCTTGCGGCGGGTTGCCCGCGACACGCTCATCGTGCCGGATACGGGCATCGAGGTCGGCGAGATCGAGCAGTTTGCGCTGGTCGGCGGGGTCGGCGTTCACGGTGTCCACGCTACCGCGAGGGTCGGACACGCGAGCGCCCTGGGTAGCCTGGAACGTACGGACCCCCCCCGGATGAAGGGATGCCATCACCGTGACATGGAGCATCGATCCCGTACAGGCGCGCGCCGTCTGCCGTGCAACCGACGAACACGCCCAGGCCATCGACGATGTCGTGACCGCGACCGCGAACGCCTTCGACGCAGTCCAGACGGCTGTCGGCGACGGTGAGACCTCGACCGCGCTCAGCGAGGTCGCCGCCGACCCGTTCCTGATCCGCCTCGCCGCTCTCCGACGGCACGTCAGCACGGTCACCGAGACGACCGAGAGCGTGATCTCGTTCTACGAGCAGGCTGACTACGACATGGCGGCGCAGACGCAGTCGACGATGAGCGGTGTGCAGCCGTGAGCACGCCCTTCACCGGAACCGGACCGCTCGTCGCGGTGCCCAGCTCGGCAGCGGTATCGGCGGCCGCCGACACCCTCGCCGCGGCATTGGACGGACTCGACGACGCCTCGACCGACATCACGACCACCTGGGGCGGTCTGAGCGCGGTCTATCACGCTCCCGAAGCGCAGACGGCGTACGGCGCGATGGCGCCTGTGCCGACGACCGTCGACGACCTCGAGACCGCTCTCACGGCTGCCGTCTCGGCTCTGCGGACCTACGCCGACACCCTGACGTCGCTCGAGGCGCGGCGCGCCGCCCTGGTGGCCGACCTCGCCACCGTCGACGAGCAGCTCGACCTGCCGATGGACGACCGTGACCCGAGCGCCCCCACGGTGTGGGACGTCGCGCAGAGGCGATCGGTGTTCGAGGGCGACGTGGTCGCGGCCGACCAGGAGTGCGCGCGAGCGCTGCGCGCTCTTCGGACGTCAGCCTCGTGGTCGATGAACGACGGCCTCGAGATCGTCAACGGCAACATCGGCTCGGGCACGCAGGGTCTCGCCGCCGAGCTCCTCCAGCGGTACCGCGGCACGCTCATGGTCCCGGGTCCCGGAGCCCTCCTGCCCGAGGAGATCACGCTCACCGCGGGCCAGATCAACCCGACGTGGCCGCGCACCATGATCGATGGACAGGTGTGGGTGCGCAGCCCCTCCGGCATCCTGATGCTCGAGAGCAATCTGCTGCCCGACGCCCCTCCCCGCGTCTCGGGCCTCCCGGGCTGGCAGGGTCAGCCGCAGTTCGCTCCCGACAAGGTGGGCACGCCGCCGGAGTGGGCCGGCCGCGCCGGTAAGGCGCTGGGGCTGCTCGGCGCCGGACTCACGTACTGGGGTGTCTACGGCGAGAGCTACAACGACACCCTCACGCGGCACCCGGACTGGTCGGAGGATCAGCGGCAGGAAGAGGCCGTCGTCGACACCGTCGTGATCGGCAGCGCGTCTGTCGCGGGTGGAGCCGGTGGCGGCTGGGGCGGCGCTCTCCTCGGTGCGAGCATCGGATCGATCTTCCCCGGCCCGGGAACCATCATCGGCGGGATCATCGGCGGTGTGATCGGCGGCGTCCTGGGTGGCATGGGCGGTCAAGCGGTCGCGCAGGACGTGATGGACGACGTCCGTCAAGAGAACGTCGAGATCATGGCGCCGGGGCCGGTCGGGGCGCAGCCGGGGAACGTCCTGTGACCGTCGGGCTTCTCCTCGGGGTCGTGTTCCTCGTTCTCGGCGTCGTCGCCTACACCGGTCGATGGAAGGGGTGGATCCGCGCGCGCCGCGGATTCGGCAGCACGATCGGATTCGCCTGGCTGTGGTTGGGTGCGGCGTTCGCCGTGGCATCCGTGGCCCTGCTCGTGGAGTCGTACTCGCGAGAGGTGTTCTTCGTCCTGCTCGCGGTCGCGGCGATCCTGCTCGTCGTGGCGATCGTCGGGGCGTTCTGGCTCCCCCGCTTCCTTCTCCCCGCGTGGTACCTCACCCTGCGCGGCGACCCGACGACGAAAGGCGGCCGCGCGTGAAGTTTTCGACCGCCGACCGACGTGCTCCCCAGGTGCGCGAGGTGCACACGCCGCACGCCATCGTGAGATATCCCGACAGCTTCGTCGCCTCGGAGTACGACGGCGCCGAACTCGTGCTCACCCTCCGCGATCGGCAGGACGGTTTCCAGCCCAACCTCGTCCTCACCGCGGTGGAGAGCACCGCGCCGCTCACCGACGCGTCCGCGGCCGCGATCCTCGCCTCGAGCCAGCAGCATCCCGGAGCCCGGGTGGTGGGCGTCGACCTGTGGGACGAGAATCCGGATGCCACCCTCGCCCGCGCGCGATGCATCACCTTCGTCTACCCGGCGGGAGCGACCGACGTCGTCGTGACGAAAACGGTGTGGGCGACGGGGACGCACCACGTGCACCTGTCCGCCAGCGCCACCCCCGCTCAGCTCGGAGCAGTGGGCCCGGTCTTCTCGTGGATCGCCGCGCAGCTGCGTCTCACCGCCGATGCCGGCGAGGTCGAGGCGGCGGCGCGATCGGTGGGCGCCGCTCCGGCGGACGTCGACGCCTCGACGCGTGTCGGCTTCCCGCTCGAGGCTCTCACCGCGTTCGCTCCCCCGCCCTTCGCCGCGACCGCACCGGTGGTCTCGGCGGCGGCTCTGACCACGCTGCGCGCGGGTGCGTCACGCTCGCGCCGGGGCTCGGCATCCGCGATTCTTCCCCGTCGGGTCAGAACGACGGATGCCACAACCGAGCTGCTCGCGGCCGGTTTCATCGACGAGGGCGCGGCGCTCACCCCGACGGGCACGGCTGTCGCCTCGGCCCTCGGCGCGCGTCAGCCTCTCCTCGTCGCCCGGGTTCGGCGCGGAGGCCGAGCCGCCGTTCTCGTAGCTTTCGCCGGACCGCGCGGCGTCGTGATCGCGCACGACCCCTCGATCGGCGAGCTGGACGCGGGTGCCGCGATCGCCGATCCGGAACGCCGCCACATCGCTCTGGTCGTTCCGGAGCACGTACCCGCTTTCGTCGCCGCGTGGATCGGACTCGAGCCGTTCTGGCCGATCGACGACGCCGAACCGATGACGGTGTCGACGCGGGACCTCGAGGCGGCCGTCGACTCGTCGACAGGCGGATGGGCCGACGTGCTCCTCCAGGGAGCGGGCAGCGAGCGCTTCGACGCCGTCATCCCGGGTCGCGGATGGAAGCGCGTGACCGCGCCGGTCGACGGCGTGCACGAACTCGTCGCCGATCCGAGTCGCGCGGTGTACACGTTCCTCGTCGATCTCTGCGCTCGCGCGCTCGAGGAGGGCCCGGCCTCGGCCGACCGCTAGACTCGTGGCATCCCGGGCCTTTAGCTCAGCTGGTAGAGCGCCACGTTTACACCGTGGATGTCGTCGGTTCGATCCCGGCAGGGCCCACCACCGTCAACTCAGGATGTTCACGCTCCGCGCGATCACGAGCGCGAGAAGCACGAACCCCGAGATCGCCTGCACCATCATGAACATCTTGGCGCGCGTGCTCAGGGGCATGACGTCGGTCGGGCTGAAGGCCATCGCGTTGGATGCCGAGAAATAGAGGTAGTCGACGTACCCCGGCGCCCAGTCCTCGACGTCGGATGAACGCCGCGCCACCTCGCTGACGGCGTCGCGGTCGGAGTCCTGTGGGAACTGGAAGTCGGCGGGAGGAAGCTCAGCGCGGGCATCCCGGCGGCGAGCGATCGGACCGCCGCGATCCATTTCCCAGTACACGACGGCGTAGCCGATGACATTGATCGCCCAGACCTGCGCCGCGCCCAAGAGGGTCGTCGCGCCGCTCCCCTGGCCCTGCAGCAGCTGGTGGACGAGGAGGAAGAAGGCGACCTGGTTGGCGCTCAGGAGCACCACGGTGAATGCCAGGGCGAAACCGCGCCCGATGCGGGTCTCGCGGGTCAGGCGTGCCGGATTGGTCACGATCATCGGGATCGCGCAGAGGGCACCGGCGACCACGACGACATAGCGCAGCGCGCCCGAGGCATCGCTCGGGAGGACCGCGTACAGGCCGGTTCCGACGGCGAGAGCGATGAGCACCGGCCAGCGATGCTCGGGGCGGGTCCGGAAGCCCGCGGATGCGCTGGAGGTCACGCGCTCAGGCTACGCCCGCCTCACGGCGCCTCGACGCCCATCGACGGTGGGCACGGATCGCCGGTCGTTCCACGAAGAGCCAGCTCGCCCACGCGAGCGGGATCGTGAGCGCCACGGCGAGTGCGAGGGGAACGACGAAGGGTACGCCTCGATCGGCCAGGGCCAACGCGAGAAGCTGCTGAACGGGGAACGCATAGATGTAGATCCCGTAGGAGATGTCGTTGCGCGCCCCTATTCGACGCAGGGGAAGCAGGATTCCTGCCGCGATCATGAGGTAGGCCATCGCGGGGCCGGCCAGGGCTTGCGGAGCGCCCGTGATGGCCACGGCCGCGACCAAGGCAGCCGCACCGATCATCAGAGCAGGGCGAAGGGGCACACGATCCTGCCAGACGAGGAGCAGCGTCCCGGAGAGGTAGAAGGCGAGCAGCGTGGCGAACGTGGCCAGCGTGTGCGGAAGATTCACGATGCCCGCGCCGGCGAGCACGGCAACGGCGGTGCTTCCCACCCACAGGGCGATCGTCGTCCGCAGGCCCCAGGTCGCGGCGAGGAACCCGATGAGACCCGTCACCACGTAACAGGCGAACTCGTACGCGAGTGTCCACAGCGAGCCGTTCCATACCCCCGGGTAGGGAAGCTGCACCAGCATGTCGGGGAGTGCGGGCTGCACGATCCACAGCCCGGCGTTTCGGGCGACGTACAGTGCCGCGGCGTCGATGCGCCACGGACCCGCGTTCAGAACGACCGACGCGAAGGGTGCGACCACGAACGCGACGACGACAAGGACCACGAAGAACGCGGGATAGATGCGCACGATCCGTCGCAGGAAGAAGTCGCCGCCCCCTCGCGCTCGTCGCCGGCTCAGGGCGATGAGGTAGCCCGAGATGCAGAAGAACCCGGCGACCGCCCAGGGCCCGATCGGCTGGAGCTGCCGGCCGTAGCCGCCGAGCTCTTCGCCGTGCGCCACCAGCACGAGGAGCGCAAAGATCAGGCGCACCGCGTTCAGGCTGTTCGAGCGGGGGTCAAGCCGCCGCCCGATCGTGGGCTTCACCGGCCCCGTTCGCGCACGAGCGGTCAGAGCTGAAACCATGCGGAGCCCGAGCCGTAGGTATAGAACACGAAGGACGTCATGTCGGCGATGCCCGCGCGGAGCGTCTGGGTTCCTTTCAGGACGAGGGATCCTCCCACGAAGGTGATGGGTTCGCCGTCCGCGACGACGCGAACCACCTGCCCGGCGTAGGCGTCGGTGAAGCCTCTGTACGTTCGCCCGCCTTGCACGCGGATCTGCTCCCGCCCGCAGACCGAGACGCGACCCTGTGCATCGGGCTCGAGAACCGGGGTCGACGCGCCGCTCATCGCCTCCCAGACGAGGGACGAGCCCAATTGCGTCCGCCCCGTCTCCTCGTATCGCACGGCGGCGATCGGCCCCGGTCTGCCACTTCCATCCCCGGGCAGTCCGTAGAAGGCCGGATGCCAACCGGCGATGCGGTTGGCGTCCCCGGCACCGCCGGCGAGCGTGGCCACGGACCCGGGCGACGTGTGGACACCCTCGGTCGGGGGCGGGAAGTAGATGACCGGGTTGATCACGCGGGAGGCGCCGCCCCGGAAGCGGAAGAGGTCGGCCCGTGAACCGGGTACCGCCGCCCCGGGCTCACCGGCCCGACGACTACCGGTGACGCCGTCGTGCAGCTCGGCCACGGCCGCGAAACGGCAGTCGTCGAAGGTGACGTCGTTGCCCAGGTCGAAGCACGGCGGTTCGCCCTCGGCATTTCCGCACCCGGCGAAGTCGCAACCGACGAAAGTGGTGTCGCCACCGGTGAACCAGCGCTCGCCGCCCCCGTCGGGCACCGAGAAGTGGCATCCGCTGAAGGTGATGGCTGTCTTCGCGGCGGCCGCTTCGCCTCCGCCGTAGGTGACCTCGCCGACCACGATGTGGCTCGGATGAGACCCGGCGTTCACGTAGGTGTTCTGCACGAACATGCACGAGGTGAACCCGATCTCGAGCACGCGGTCGTGTGCCGACCGGGTGTTCGCCGGCGAACCGATCGAGATGGGCGACTGCGCGGAGGTGGTTCCCCAGCCGTGCTCGAACTTGCACCCGATGAACTCGACATGCCGGGTTCCGCGGTCGAGGTACAGTTCCTGCTCGCAGAACTCCAGGTGACTGTCGATCACGCGAACGGCGTTGCAGTTCTCCAGGATCGCTCCGGACGAGTCGCGGGTACTCGTCAGCGACAGGCCGAACGGCAGGGGGTCGGGTGCCGTCGCCAGTCGGGAAGGGCGTCCGCACCACCCGACCACCGCCGCATCGATCGTCGAGTCCATGACCCCCTCGAGGCGGATGCCTTCACGTGCGAAGCCGAAGACGGAGACCTGTTCGAGGCGGATCTCCTGGCTCTGGTGAACCAGCATCCCGATCCGGTCGGCGACGTATCCGCCCTGCAGGGAATCACCGTCGCTCTGCACCGTGAGGCCCCGAAGCGTGACCCGCTTCAGAAGATCTCTGCTGCCACCCGGAGAGTCCGGGTTGCCCAGGTAGACGACGGGGCTCCCGACACTCGTCCCCTGATGATCTTTCGCCACGAGCACCACCCCCTCCGCCTCGATCGTGATGCGCACCGACCACTCGCCGTACTGGTGGCCTTCGCTCTCGGATCCCGGGAGTCCGAGGTCGGCGGGTCGCGTGGCCATCGACCACTGATCGATCGCGTAGAACCCCGGGTCGACGCGGATCACCACCCCCGAATTCGGGCGCCAGTTGACGCTGTTGCCGGACGCGGGAGAATTGGCCGGAGCCGGCACCTCAGCCAGACGCTGCAGGGCGCGGGTCCACGCGTTCGTGAACGCCGCGCTGTTCACCTGTGCGCGACGGGCGTACTCCGCCACATCCAGGATCGACGTGCGTGTGCGATACGGGATCCCCGGGATCGCCCCGTCGACCGTGATCACATCGACGGCGCCGGTCGAGGTTTGCGCGTGAGCCGCTCCGCTCGTCGGCGCGGTCACGACACCGGCAGCCGCGAGAGCGGCACCGGAACCCGCGGTGGCGAGGAATCGACGGCGGTCGAGGGCGGGGAGAGATCGGTTCACCGGCGTCACGCTAGAAGTGGACGACTCACCGTGGCAGCCCGGCGACGGCGAGAGGGATCGGGTGAACGGAGTGCGCACCGCTCGAGAAGTGGCATGTAAACATGCTCCTCGGTTCCGCCATCTCCGAGCGTTTCTGCGGAATTGACCCTCGTCTTCACCCGTCTGTGACGTTCGGATGCCTCGATGGCGAACCATCCACGCGACCCCGCGCGGGCGCAGCGGAACCGTGCGCATCCGGCTGGGCCGCGACTCGCTAGGCTGGACGATGGTTGATTGTGCGGAGCGAACAAGGGTTGCCGCACTTGTATGGCGATTCTCTGGCATGACCTGCCAGACGACGAAAGGTCTTCCGTGACTGTTCACGACCAGGATCCGTATTCGCAAGGGCCGCAGGACAGCGACCCCGAAGAGACCGGGGAGTGGCAGGAATCCCTGCGACAGCTCGTTCAGGCGAAGGGGCCGGCTCGCGCTCGCGAGATCATGCTGAGCCTGCTGAAGGGCTCCAAGGAACTGCACCTCAACGTGCCGATGGTTCCCACCACCGACTACATCAACACCATCTCGCAGCAGAACGAGCCGGAGTTCCCCGGTGACGAAGAGCTCGAGCGTCGCTACCGCAAGTGGATCCGTTGGAACGCCGCGGTGACCGTGCACCGCGCGCAGCGTCCCGGTATCGGCGTCGGCGGCCACATCTCGACCTACGCCTCGTCGGCCGCTCTGTACGAGGTGGGCTTCAATCACTTCTTCCGCGGTCTCGACGACCCCTCCGGCGGCGACCAGATCTTCATCCAGGGCCACGCCTCCCCCGGCGCGTACGCCCGCGCCTACCTCGAGGGCCGTCTCACCGAAGCCCAGCTCGACGGTTTCCGCCAGGAGAAGTCGCAGGCGCCGAACGGCATCCCCTCGTACCCGCACCCGCGTCTCATGCCGGAGTTCTGGCAGTTCCCGACCGTGTCGATGGGTCTCGGTCCGATCAACGCCATCTACCAGGCGATGTCGAACAAGTACCTCTCGAACCGCGGCATCAAGGATGTCTCGGACTCGCACGTCTGGGCCTACCTGGGCGACGGCGAGATGGACGAGGTCGAGAGCCGCGGACAGCTGCAGGTCGCGGCGAACGAGGGTCTCGACAACCTCACGTTCATCGTCAACTGCAACCTGCAGCGTCTCGACGGCCCCGTCCGCGGTAACGGCAAGATCATCCAGGAGCTCGAGAGCTTCTTCCGTGGTGCCGGCTGGAACGTCATCAAGGTCGTCTGGGGCCGCGAGTGGGACGACCTGCTCGCCCGCGACACCGAGGGCGCGCTGCTCAACCTCATGAACACGACGCCCGACGGCGACTACCAGACCTACAAGGCCGAGAACGGCGCCTACGTGCGCGAGAACTTCTTCGGTCGCGACCCCCGGGCCCTCGAGCTCGTCAAGGACTACACCGACGAGCAGATCTGGGGCCTGAAGCGCGGTGGCCACGACTACCGCAAGGTGTTCGCGGCGTTCAAGGCGGCCAAGGAGCACAAGGGCCAGCCGACCGTCATCCTCGCGAAGACGATCAAGGGCTACGGCCTCGGCCCGCACTTCGAGGGCCGCAACGCGACCCACCAGATGAAGAAGCTGACGCTGGACGACCTCAAGGCCTTCCGCGACGCGATGGACATCCCGGTCACCGACGCACAGCTCGACGAGAACCCGTACCAGCCGCCGTACTACAACCCCGGCGAGAACGACGAGACCATCAAATACATGCTCGAGCGTCGTCGTTCGCTCGGTGGCTTCCTGCCCGAGCGTCGCAGCACGCACGTGGGCCTGGAACTCCCGGGAGACTCGGCGTACGCGCTGCCCAAGAAGGGCTCTGGCACGCAGGAGATCGCCACGACCATGGCGTTCGTCCGCCTGCTCAAGGACCTGCTGCGGGTCAAGGACTTCGGTCACCGCATCGTCCCGATCATCCCCGACGAGGCGCGCACGTTCGGTATGGACGCGTACTTCCCCACGGCGAAGATCTACAACCCCAAGGGCCAGCACTACACCTCGGTCGACCGCGAGCTCCTGCTCGCGTACAAGGAGAGCCCGCAGGGCCAGATCATCCACGTCGGCATCAACGAGGCGGGCGCCCTCGCGGCGTTCACCGCGGCCGGCACGTCGTACGCGACGCACGGCGAACCGCTGATCCCGGTCTACGTCTTCTACTCGATGTTCGGGTTCCAGCGCACGGGCGACGCGCAGTGGGCGGCGGGCGACCAGATGGCGCGCGGCTTCATCATCGGCGCGACCGCCGGTCGCACGACGCTGACGGGTGAGGGTCTGCAGCACGCCGACGGGCACTCGCAGCTCCTGGCGTCCACCAACCCCGCCACCGTGTCGTACGACCCGGCCTACGGGTACGAGATCTCGCACATCGTCCGCTCCGGTATCGAGCGCATGTACGGCGGCGAGCACCCGGACCCGAACGTCATGTACTACATCACGGTGTACAACGAGCCGTACGTGCAGCCCGCCGAGCCCGAGAACGTGGATGTCGACGGCATCGTCCGCGGTATGCACCGCATCTCGACCGGCGAGGGCGACGGCCCCCGCACGCAGCTGCTCGCCTCGGGCGTCGGTGTGCCGTGGGCGTTCGAGGCCCAGCGCCTGCTGAAGGACGACTGGGGCGTCGTCGCCGACGTGTGGTCGGTCACCTCGTGGACCGAGCTGCGCCGCGACGGCCTCGCCGCCGACGAGCACAACTTCCTGCACCCCGACGCCGAGCCGCGCACGGCGTACGTGACCGAGAAGCTTCGGGATGCCGAGGGCCCGGTCATCGCGGTCAGCGACTGGATGCACGCGGTCCAGGACCAGATCCGCCAGTGGGTTCCGCAGCGCTACCTGACGCTCGGGGCCGACGGCTTCGGCTTCTCGGACACGCGCGCCGCGGCTCGTCGCTACTTCAAGATCGACGGCCCCTCGCTCGCGGTCCGCGCGCTCCAGGGGCTCGCCGACGAGGGCAAGGTCGACCGCGCGGTCATCGCGCAGGCGATCGAGAAGTACCGCCTGCACGACGTCAACGCCGGCACCAGCGGCAACGCGGGCGGCGAGGCCTGATCACGTGAGTGAACCCACGGTCGGGACCGGCTCCCCCCACTCGGGCGGGGCCGGTCCCGACCGCATTTCGCGCGACGGCCTCGATCGCGTCGCACGCGACAAGGAAGAGACCCTCGTGTGGTTGCGCCGGATCTCCGGCGACCTCGCGACGGCCACGATCCAGCGGCTCGAAGAGACCCTCCCCTGGTACGCCGGGATGCCGCCGGCCCGACGATCCGCCGTCGGCCTCGTCGCCCAGGCGGGCATCACGTCGTTCACGCAGTGGGTCGAGGACCCCGCTCAGACCCCGGCGATCGCGTCGGACATCTTCGCGGCGGCCCCTCGAGAACTCCTGCGCAGCGTGAGCCTGACGCAGACGCTGCAACTCGTCCGCGTCACCGTCGAGGTGATGGAGGAGCGCGTCGCCGGGCGCAGCAAGAGTGTGCGCGAGGCGATGCTCCTGTACTCGCGCGAGGTCGCGTTCGCCGCCGCCGACGTCTATGCGCGTGCGGCGGAGGCACGCGGCCTCTGGGACGCGCGTCTCGAGGCGCTCGTGGTCGACTCGATCCTCACGGGCGAGGCCGACGAAGAGCTGCCCAGCCGCATCGCCGCCCTCGGGTGGCACGGGCACGGTGAGGTCGCCGTCCTGGTCGGGACGACTCCCCCGCAGTTCGACGTCGATCAGGTGCGCCGCACGGCGCGCAAGCTCGGAGTCGACGTGCTCATCGGTGTCCAGGGGTCTCGTCTCGTCCTCGTGCTCGGCCGAGCCGAGCTTCCGGCCCGGGGTGGCGACGACGCGACCGAGCTCCCCTTCACCGAGATCGCCAAGCGGCTCGAACCCGGGTTCGGGTCGGGGCACCTCGTGCTCGGTCCCCCGGTCGCAGCCCTCGTCGACGCCGGTCAGAGCGCCCGCGCGGCACTGGCGGGTTTCGCCGTCGCGCGCGCGTGGCGCAACGCGCCGCGCCCGGTGGAGGCCGACGACCTGCTGCCCGAGCGCGCTCTCGCCGGAGACGCGGTGGCCAAGCAGACGCTGGTGGACCGCGTCTACCGCCCCCTTCAGGCTCACAGCACCGATCTCGTCGCGACGCTCTGGAGCTACCTCGACAACGGCCGTTCCCTCGAGGCGACCGCGCGGGAGCTGTACGTGCACCCCAACACGGTCCGGTACCGCCTCAAGCGTGTCTCCGAGGTGATCGGATGGGATGCCACCGGCCCTCGCGAGGCGCTGATCCTGCAGACCGCGCTCATCCTCGGGTCGATCGGAACCGACGCCACGCGGCGCCGGGGAGCCGCGGGTCGCCGCCCCGTCACGCCCCGGTGATGCGCGGCTCGCACAAAGACACGCCGCATATCTGTGTCGATACCTCCATAAGACGGCGCTCGATCCTTGGCAGGATGGGACCGTGATCATCGCCGTCTTCCCCGGGCAGGGGTCGCAAACCCCTGGGTTCCTCTCGCCGTGGCTCGAGCTCGACGGGGCGCGTGAGCGTCTCGCCGCGTACTCCGAGCAGGCGGGTGTCGACCTCATCGCCGCCGGCACCGAGTGGGATGCCGACCGCATCCGCGACACGAGCGTCGCCCAGCCGCTGATCGTGGCGGCGAGCCTGCTGTCGTGGTCCGCCCTGACGCAGCGCTCAGGAACGGCCGTCGCCGGGGTCGCGGGGCATTCGGTCGGCGAGATCGCCGCGCTGGCGGCATCCGGAGTCCTGACCGAGAACGATGCACTTCGCCTCGTCGGCCTGCGCGGGCGCGCCATGGCCGAAGCCGCCGCCGTCACCGAGACGGGCATGAGCGCGGTGGTCGGGGGCGACGAGGCGGTCGTCCTCGAGCGACTCGAGACCCTGGGCCTCACCCCGGCGAACTACAACGGTGGCGGTCAGATCGTCGCGGCGGGCGAGCTGCCCGCTCTCGCCGAGCTGGCGGCCGAGGCGCCGCGCGGCGCGCGGGTCATCCCGCTGCAGGTCGCCGGCGCCTTCCACACGCGTTTCATGGAGCCCGCTGTCGCGACGCTGCGTGCGGCAGCGGCCGACGTCGAGGTGTCGGACCCGGGGCTCACCCTCTGGACCAACGCCGACGGCTCCGTCGTCGGCGAGGGGCGCCGCGCTCTCGACCTCGTCGTCGCGCAGGTGGCGTCGCCCGTGCGCTGGGACCGCTGCATGGCGTCGTTCGCCGAGCAGGGCGTGACCGGCATCATCGAACTCTCCCCCGCCGGAGCGCTGACGGGACTGGCCAAGCGCGCGCTGCGCGGCACGCCCACCGTGGCGGTCAAGACCCCCGACGACCTCGACGCGGCCGTCTCACTCCTGAAAGAAGACATCCAGGCATGAGCACCCCCACCCTCCGTCAGCTGCAGGGACCGGCGCACACGCGGATCTACGCGTACGGTGCCGCGCGCGGCGAGAACTTCGTGCCCAACGACGACCTCGTCGGGCCGATCGACTCGAGCGACGAGTGGATCCGTCAGCGGACCGGCATCGTCACGCGCGTCCGCGCGAACAAAGAGACGGATGCCATCGACCTGGCCTCCGAGGCGGCCCGCGAGGCCGTCGAGAAGTCGGGCGTGAACCCCTCCGACATCGACGCCGTGATCGTCGCGACCATCAGCAACCCGAAGCAGACCCCGTCCGCGTCTGCGATCGTCGCCGACCGGATCGGCGCGAACCCCGCGGCCGCGTACGACGTCAACGCGGCATGCGCCGGGTTCGCCTACGGCGTGGGCCAGGCGGACGCGCTGATCCGCGGCGGCCTCGCGAAGCACGTGGTCGTCGTCGGCGCCGAGAAGCTGAGCGACATCGTCGACCCGACCGACCGGAGCATCTCGTTCCTGCTCGGCGACGGAGCAGGTGCGGTCGTCGTCGGACCGAGCGACACCCCCGGCATCGGCCCGACCATCTGGGGATCCGACGGTTCGAAGGCGGATGCCGTGGGCATGAACGCCACGCTGACCGAATTCCGCGACGGGGCGGCGCCCTGGCCGACCCTGCGCCAAGAGGGACCGACGGTGTTCCGCTGGGCCGTGTGGGAGATGGTGAAGGTCGCTCGTCAGGCCATCGAGGCCGCCGGCATCGAGCCGGGCGATCTCGCGGCCTTCGTCCCGCACCAGGCGAACATGCGCATCATCGACGAGTTCGCCAAGCAGCTCGGGCTGCCCGAGACGGTGGTCATCGGTCGTGACATCGAGACCACGGGCAACACGTCCGCGGCATCCATCCCCCTCGCCACTCACCGGCTGCTCGAGGAGCACCCCGAGCTGAGCGGCGGACTCGCGCTGCAGATCGGCTTCGGCGCCGGTCTGGTCTTCGGCGCGCAGGTCGTCGTGCTCCCCTGACGCGACGGCGCCGAACCCTAGACTGATCGGGGCCCGTCGGGCCCAACCCCCAAGAAAACAGGAGACATCATGGCATTCACCAACGACGAGGTTCTCGCCGGCCTTGCCGAGCTCATCACCGACGAGACGGGCATCTCGGCCGACGAGGTCGCCCTCGAGAAGTCGTTCACGGACGACCTCGACATCGACTCCATCTCGATGATGACGATCGTCGTCAACGCCGAGGAGAAGTTCGGCGTCACGATCCCCGACGACGAGGTCAAGAACCTCAAGACCGTCGGCGACGCCGTCACCTTCATCACCTCGAACCAGGCCTGATTCTCCCGGTGGGGGCTTCGGCCCCCACCGGTCAGGTCCCATCGGTCCCGAGCAAGGATTCGCACCCCATGAGCACACCCCGCATCGTCGTCACCGGCATCGGAGCCACCTCCCCCATCGGCGGGACGGCCCCCGAGAGCTGGTCCGCCCTGCTGGCCGGCACTTCCGGCGCGCGCACCCTCGAGCACGAGTGGGTCGAGAAGTACCAGCTTCCCGTCACCTTCGCCGCCGAGGCTCTCGTCCGCCCCGAGACCGTTCTCGAGCGCCCCATCGCCAAGCGACTCGACCCGTCGTCGCAGCTCGCGATGGTCGCGGCGAAGGAAGCGTGGGAAGACGCGGGCGCGCCCGACATCGACCCCGACCGTCTCGGCGTCGACTTCGCCACCGGCATCGGTGGTGTCTGGACGCTCCTCGACGCGTGGGACGTCCTGCGCGAGAAGGGCCCGCGCCGCGTCATGCCGATGACGGTGCCCATGCTCATGCCGAACGCGGCGGCCGGCAACCTGTCGCTGCACTTCAACGCTCGCGCGTTCGCGCGCACCGTCGCCTCGGCCTGCGCCTCGAGCACCGAGTCGATCGTCAACGCCGTTCAGCACATCCGCGACGGTCTCGCGGATGTCGTGATCGCCGGCGGTACCGAGTCGGCGATCCACCCCATCACGATCGCCTCGTTCGCGTCGATGCAGGCGCTGTCCAAGCGCAACGACTCGCCCGAGACCGCCTCCCGCCCGGCGAGCATCGACCGCGACGGCTTCGTCATGGGCGAGGGCGCGGGCGTGCTGATCCTCGAAACCGAGGAGCACGCGAAAGCCCGCGGGGCGAAGATCTACGCCTCGATCGTGGGCGGCGGCGTGACCGCCGACTCGTACCACATCACCGCGAACGACCCTGAGGGCCGGGGCGCCGCCCGTGCGGTGCGCATGGCCCTCGACATGGCCGGCGCGTCCGTCGACGACGTCACCCACATCAATGCGCACGCCACCTCGACGCCCGTCGGCGACCCCAACGAGTACCAGGCGCTGCGCGCGGTGTTCGGAGATCGCGTCGACGAGATCCCCGTCTCGGCCACCAAAGCCTCCACGGGCCACCTGCTCGGCGGAACGGGTGCCCTCGAGGCGATCTTCACCGTCCTCGCGTTGCAGAACCGCGTGGCTCCCCCCACGATCAACCTCACCGAGCAGGACCCCGAGGTCCCCTTCGCCCTGTCCGGTTCGCCGGTCGAGCTGGGGGCGGGCGACCAGCTCGCGATCAGCAACTCGTTCGGCTTCGGCGGTCACAACGCCGTCGTGGCGATCGCGTCGGTCTGATCACGGCCGAACGCCCCCGGCATCCCCCGACTGCTTCGGGGATGGCGGGGGCGTTCGTCTTTCGATCGAGAGGGGATACGCGGTCTCGGTGCCGGGAATGATCACCGACGTCCGGTAATGGCGCCTCCCCGCCCGACGGTTTCAGCCGACCTTGTGCAACCAGACGATCTGCTGATCGTCTCCGGCATGACGAAACGGCTCGAGTTCTTCGTCCCACGCGGAACCCAGCGCGACGTCGAGCTCACGCTGCAGTTCGAACGCGTCGCCCGCCGCGACCTCCATGGCGTAGCGCACGCGGTCCTCGCCGATGACGACGTTCCCGGCGGCGTCGGTCTGCGCGTAGTGGATGCCGAGACCAGGCGTGTGCATCCAGCGACCGCCGTCGCTGCGCGGGGTCGGATCTTCGCTGACCTCGAAGCGGAGGTGCTCCCACCCGCGGATCGCGCTCGCGAGAGCCGCGCCGGAGCCGACGGGACCCTCCCAATAGAACTCGGCGCGTCGACTACCCGCGAGGACCGGCTGGTCGGTCCAGTCGAAGTTCACGGCACGGCCGAGAGCGCGTCCCACCGCCCACTCGAGGTGGGGGCACAACGCGCGGGGCGCGGAGTGGATCAGGATCACTCCGCGCGAAGACGTGGTCGCCATGGTCTCTCCTTCGTCAGGTACGTCTTCCCCTACGACCTGTGACGGAGTTCACGGCGATGTTCGGTTGTCTCGGTCATTATCGCCCGTTCATAACGAAATCACAACACTGTGATTCGCCCGTGGATGACCCGTGCGCGGGCCGTCAGCCGAACCAGAGCGACCAGTAGAGCGCGAAGTTGCGATTGCCGTACGCCGAGCAGGCGTCGCCCGTCCCCCACGTCGCGGCGAGAGCCGCGGCGTTGGGTTGGTACGGCGTGTAGTTGTACAGGGCCGCGGTGGCCTCGTTCTCGATCGCGACCTCGGAGCCGCCGCAGTCGGGGTCGGGCGAGAACGCGATCCAGTGCGTGCCCGGCTGCCGCATGAAGTCCGAGGCGCTGTACGACTTCAGGTCGGTGGCGCCCTGGACGACCTGTGACGCGAACCCGGCGAGACCGGGATCGCACGGTGCGGTGTCGGGGCACCGCGCGCCCATCGCGGCGCCGAGTTCTGTTTCGTCGGGCGCGCGAGCCGTACGGCCCGACACGAGGCTCTGCTCCTTCTGGAGCGTCACGAGCAGGACCTTCGCGGAGATGCCGCACGCGCGCTGGACCCGATCGATGATCTCCGCGGCCGTGAGGTCGCCGCCGTCGATCGCTTCGCAAATGGTCTCGCCCGTGGCATCCGAGACGAGCCTGTCGCGGCCGGGCAGAGTCGTCCGTAGGACGTTGAGGCAGGTGTCGGTCCGGCACTCCCCCACCTTCTCGTCGAGGAATCGCTGGATCTCGTCGGCGGTCATCGCGTTGCCGTCGTAGAAGTCCGCATCGTCGATCAGGCGGCCGGGGTCGAAGGTCGAGAGGTCCATGCTCTCCTTCTCCACCTCGTCCTTCATCTCGGTGTTCCACGCGGCGCCGAGGCTGAGCAGGGGGACGAAGGCGGCGACGAGGAGACCGACGATGGAGAGCGCGCCGATCGCGACGAGGATGCCGACGGCGAGGCGGCGGCGACGCAGCGTCGCAGCGCGGGAGCGGCGCCGCTTGCGGCTCCGAGGCGTCCGGCGCGGAGGCGTCCGGCGGGAGGAGGCGACGCGGCGGGCCGAAGGTCGCCGTGCGGTCATGCATCGATCGTGCCTCACCGCGCTGACCGCGGCCTGCACGTCGAACGTGCGGCGCGGCGGTCAGCGCGGGTCGGTCATCAGCTGCCGGGCGTCGGCGGCATGGTCGGCGCCTGCCCACCGGTGGGCGGGGTGGGGGCCTGTCCGTCGGCGGGAGGCGCGGGTGGGGTCGGCGCCTGCCCGTCCGCAGGCGGGGCGGGAGGAGTGGGCGCCTGTCCGTCCGCGGGAGGCGTGGCGCCGCCCGGACCCCCGGCGCCCGGTCCCCCGGGACCCCTCGCGCCCGGCTCGCACGCGCCCGGTCCGGCACCGTCGCCCGGCGTGGCGGGAGGAGTGGCCTCGGCGCCGGGGGTCGGGGCCCCGGCGCCAGGGGTCGGGGCATCGGTCGGGGTGGCGCCCGGCATCGGTGCGGTGCCCGGCCCGCTGCCGCCGTCAGCGCTCGGGGCGGACGTCGTCGAGGCCCCCGCGAGGGCGAGGGGAGCACCGGACTGCGCGGCGATCGCGGCGGAGCCTCCGGCGAGGCCGAGCGCCACGACCACGGCACCGGCGATCAGCGCGGGTCGCGTCCAACGGCGCCGCTGCGGTTCGGGCTGCTCCTCGGTGCGCGGCAGAGGGAGTGTCGGGTTGTCGTCGTCGGTCATGATGTTCCTTCCTGGGCCGGAGGATTCCCGGCGGTAAGCCCAGCCTTGGAGGCAGGACTGAAGCGAACCTGAAGCTTGCTCACGGCATCGGATGCCATAGCCGACGCATAAGAAGCGCACAGGGCGCGGTCGTACCGTGACGAGGTGCCCACCCCTGCCCGCGTCCTCGTCCTCGACGACGACGAGACCATCCGCATCAGCGTCGTCACCGCGCTGCGCGCGGAGGGCTTCGTCGCGGAGGGGGCACCCGACGGCGGTGATCTGACGGCGCGTCTGCGTGCGTTCCGCCCCGACCTCGTGGTGCTGGACTGGATGATGCCGGGGCCCGCCGGCATCCGGCTGCTCCCGGTGATCCATGCCGAGGGCGACACCGCCGTGATCATGCTCACCGCGCGCGACGAGGTCGACGATCGCCTGCGGGGCTTCGCCGAGGGCGCGGACGACTACGTGACCAAGCCGTTCACCGTGGCCGAGCTCGTGGCGCGCGTGGGCGCGGTGCTGCGTCGTCGCGGGCGCCTCCCCCAGACCATCGCGGTCGGGGATCTCGTCGTCGACCCGGACGCGGCGATCGCGCACCGCGCCGGTGGGGCGCTCGATCTCACGGCGACCGAGTTCCGCCTGCTGCAGTTGTTCGCGGAGAGCCGCGGCCGCACCCTGTCGAAGGGGCAGATCCTCACCCAGGTGTGGGGGTACGACGACTACGACCCGAACCTCGTCGAGGTGCACCTCAGCGCTCTGCGACGCAAGATGGAGACGCGCGGACCGCGTCTGAT
This sequence comes from Microbacterium sp. S1037, assembly GCF_048381605.1. Taxonomy (NCBI): domain Bacteria; kingdom Bacillati; phylum Actinomycetota; class Actinomycetes; order Micrococcales; family Microbacteriaceae; genus Microbacterium; species Microbacterium sp. S1037. Next base: position 625,772 of record NZ_JBLWIG010000002.1, on the reverse strand, counting down.
CCACACCGTGCGCGGCCTCGGCTATCGCCTGAGCGTCACGCCATGATGGCCGCACCGGCTTTGCGATCGGGTTCGCTCCGTCGCCGCACGATCGTCGCCGTGCTCGCGCTCGTCGCGGTCCTGCTCATCGTTCTGTCGGTCGTCGTCGACGTCGCCCTGGGCGCCCGTCTGCGGGGGCAGATCGAGGAGCGACTGCGCGATCGCGCCGCGGCCGCCGCGTCGCTCGTCGGCACCGTGGACGACACCGATCTGGCCGAGCGCCTGTCGGATCAGGGCCTCGCCGTGCGCATCGACAGCGCGGGCGGCGGTTCGATCGTCGCCGGTCCGAGCCCCGAACAACTCCGCGACGGCCCTCGGGGGCCCGGGGGCCCGGGACCTGGGGAGCCCGCGGCGCCACAGCCGACTGCGACGGGTTCCGCTGTCACGGTCGTCGCCTCGTCGGTCGGCGGTGACGACGATCTCGTGACGCTGAGTTCGACCCTGAGCGACGGATCCACTCTCACGCTCACGGCATCCGCGGTGGGTGTTCAGGACACGCTCGTCCAGGTGCGGTGGATCATGGCGATCGCCTCCGCCGTCGTTCTCGCTCTCGCCGCGGGAGCCGTGATCGTCATCGTTCGCGCGACGCTCCGGCCGCTGGATCAGGTATCGGAGGTCGCGCGCTCGATCGGTGCGGGCGAGCGCGGCCGCCGGCTGAGGCCGACGCGGCCGGACACCGAGATCGGCCGCGTCGCGACCGCGCTCGACGACATGCTCGACGATGTCGTCGGTGCCGAGGAGGCCGCGCGCGGCGCAGAGCGGCGATTGCGCGCCTTCCTCTCGGACGCTGCACACGAGTTGCGGACGCCGGTCGCGGGTATTCGCGCCGCCGCCGACACCCTTGTTCGAGCCGACCTCGAGGGGCCTGACCGCGAGATGCTCGCCGCACAGGTGGCTCGAGAAGCCGCTCGCGCCTCGCGCCTCGTCGACGACCTGTTGATGATGGCGCGGGTCGACCGGGGCCTAGAACTCACCCGAGCCGACGTCGACCTTCGGGGTCTCGTGCGGGCGGAGGCGGAGCGGGCACCGCTGCTCTACCCCCATCTCGACCTGCGGGCGACGGTTCCGGACGCCCCTGTCGTGGCATCCGTCGACGTGGACCGCATCGGCCAGGTGCTGTCGAACCTCATCGAGAACGCCGCCCGTGCGACGGGCGGTCGCGGATCGGTGCGTGTCGGCGTGGAGGAGGGCGCGACGGAGGTCACGCTGACGGTGGCCGACGACGGGCCCGGGGTCGCCCCCGAGGACCGTGAGCGCATCTTCGACCGACTCGTGCGCCTGGATCCCGCGCGTTCCTCGACGGGTGTGGGTCTCGGCCTACCCATTGCGCGTGGGATCGCGCGTGCACATGGTGGTGACGTCCGCTGCCTGCCGAACGAGGGAGGGGCGCTCTTCGTCGTCACCCTCCCCCGCGGCGAGCGCCGGGGTTGAGTCGGCGCGGCGCGCTCGCCCATGCGGGGCGCGTTCGACGCAGCGCGTCGTGCAGTGCGCGCGTCAGCGTGCGACGCGCGACGGCGGGGCGGCCGCGATGACCGGGCCCGTCGAGAGGAGCGTGAGCCCATCGGCGCTGCTGGCGTCGTGCATCATCTGATCCACGAGTTCGCGGTCGATCGACGGCTCGCGGCCGCCGTAGAACTGCAGCACGAGGGCGTTCGAGGCGTGCACCCAGATGCTGGCCTGGCGGACTCCCTCGTTGACGGGAAGCTGCAGCATGAACCCCTCGTTGCGGCGCAACTTGTTCATGATGACGATGCGAAGGTGGGCGAGGATGCGGTCGTCGATGTCGAACGATGCGCGATCACGGTAGATGAGGCGTCCCACGGCTGGTCCTTTTCTGGCGCGATGAAGAGTCCTGTGATGCAAGGGGCGGGACCGCGCCGGGAAGCGCAGCAATGCGGGGTGCACTTAGTATCTCACGCCGCGAAGTATCTCCGGTCTTGACACGGCTCGGCCACGCGTTGCATGGTTACTTAGTCAAGTAATGAACCAATGGACGGAGATCGCATGATCGACGACGGCAGGGCGCTGTTCCTCCAGATCGCCGAGAGCGTCGAAGACGCCATCGTCGACGGCTCGCTCGCCGAGGAGACACGTGCGCCCTCCACGAACGAACTCGCCGCGTTCCACCGCATCAACCCCGCCACCGCCGCGAAAGGAATCACCATGCTCGTCGACAAGGGCGTCCTCTACAAACGGCGAGGCATCGGCATGTTCGTCGCCTCGGGCGCGCGTGACACCCTGCTTCGCGAGCGCCGCACGGCCTTCGCCGACCGCTTCGTCGAACCCCTCCTCGCCGAAGCGCGCACTCTCGGTCTCGGTCCGGACGACCTCGCCGATCTCATCCGCGAGCGCGCGCAGCTCGCCTCCGCCATCCCCTCCCCCCGCACCGAAGGAGTCGGACGATGACCGCCGTGATCGAGGCCACGGGCCTCACCAAGCGTTACCGGGGCGGACTCGCCCTCGACGACGTGTCGTTCCGGATCGAGAAGGACTCCATCTACGGTCTGCTCGGCCGCAACGGTGCCGGCAAGACCACCCTCATGTCCATCCTCACCGCGCAGAACTTCGCGTCGAGCGGGCAGGCCCGCGTCTTCGGTGAGGACCCGTACGAGAACCCGCGCGTCCTCTCGCGCATGTGCTTCGTCCGCGAGAGCCAGAAGTATCCCGATGACGCTCAGCCCGCCCACGCCTTCCGGGCCGCCCGTCTGTTCTTCCCGGACTGGGATCAGGCATTCGCCGACCGCCTCGTCGAGGAGTTCCAGCTTCCGCTGAAGCGGACGATCAAGAAGCTCTCGCGCGGACAGCTCTCGGCGGTCGGCGTCATCATCGGCCTCGCCTCCCGCTCCGAGATCACCTTCTTCGACGAGCCGTACCTCGGCCTCGACGCGGTCGCCCGACAGATCTTCTACGACCGCTTGCTCGAGGACTACGCCGAGCATCCGCGCACGATCATCCTGTCGAGCCACCTCATCGACGAGGTCGCCAACCTCCTCGAGAAGGTCATCGTGCTCGACGGTGGACGCATCGTCATGGACGAGGACACGGATGCCGTGCGCCACAGTGCCGTGACGATCGTCGGTGACTCGATCGCGGTCGACGCCTTCTGCCTGGGGCGCGAGGTCATCCATCGCGAGAGCCTCGGCGGCGTGGCATCCGTCACCGTCGTCGGCGAGCTCACCCCGGCGGACCGCCGGGCGCTCGTCGAGGCGCGACTCGAGGTCGCCCCGGTATCGCTGCAGCAACTCATCGTGCGTCGCACGCAGAACACCAGCCCACGCGCCGCCGCCACGGTCGGCGCCTCCCTCCCGGAAGGAGCGCTGCGATGAACCGCACGCTGAACGTGGTCCGTCTGCAGCTGATCAACCGTCAGACGTTCCTCTGGCTCCCGTTGATCATCCTGTTCGGAGCCTTGGGGCTCAGCCTTCTGGTCTACGGGATCATCGCCGCGGCGGGGGTCGACGGCGTCAAGATCAGCGGCGGCGCCCAGGCCCCGCTGTGGTACTTCGGCGTGGTCGGCGCCCAGGCGCTGACCCGCACGTTCCCCTTCTCCCAGGCGATGAGCGTCACGCGTCGTGAGTTCTTCACGGGGACCCTGCTGACAGCGGGGATCACGGCTGTCGTGCTCTCGACGATCTCCGTCATCGGCGGCCTCGTCGAGCAGGCGACGGGTGGGTACGGCATGAACGGGTACTTCTTCTACATGCCCTGGCTCTGGGAGGCTGGTCCCGTCGCGGCCGGAGTGACCTCCTTCGCCGTCGCGATGTTCTTCTTCGTCATCGGATTCTGGGCGGCGACGATCTTCAAGCGCTTCGGCACGCTCGTCCTCACCGTCACCCTTGTCGGTGTGGGGCTCCTCCTGGTCGCGATCATCGCGCTCGTCACACTCACTCGGTCGTGGCCCGCCGTGCTCGAGGGCGGGGCCGCGCTCGGGGCCTTCGGGATGGCGCTCTGGGGGCTGGTGCTGATCGCCGCCCTCGCGTCCTCGTCGTTCCTCACCCTGCGTCGCGCGACCCCGTAATCGCGCGTAAAAGGGGGCCGGACCGCGCCGCGGTCCGGCCCCCTTTTACGCGGTCAATCCCCAGCCGGGCGTGTCGTCGCCTCGATACAGTTGAGGACGATCTTCGATCAACCGACCCACGAGAGAGAAACCCCGTGAGCCATCACCGAACCTCCCCCGACCAGGAGGGCCGATCTTCGAGCCCCCTCGTTTCGAGAGGGGGTGAAATCTGATGCTGGCTGCGGTCCTGACTCTTCTGTTGGGCGTCATCGTGACTCTGGCGATCATCGTCGCCTGCGGCTTCTTCGTCGCGCAGGAGTTCGCGTACATGTCGGTCGACCGTTCGCGCATGGCGGCGCTGGCGGAGAAGGGCGACGCGCAGGCCAAGCGCGTGCTCGCCATCACGAAGCGCACGTCGTTCATGCTCTCCGGCGCGCAGTTGGGCATCACGGTGACCGGTCTGTTGATCGGTTACGTCGCCGAACCGCTCATCGGTGTATCGCTGGGCACGCTGCTCGGCGGCGTGGGTATCGACCCGGGCGTCTCGATCCTCATCGGCACCGTCGGTGCCCTACTGCTCGCCACCGTCGTGACGATGATCTTCGGAGAGCTCTATCCGAAGAACCTCGCGATCGCGAGCCCCGAGCCGTTGGCGCGCGCCCTCGCCGTCCCGACGCGCATCTACCTCCTGCTCTTCGGGTGGCTCATCACCGTCTTCGATGTCGCGGCCAACGCGCTCCTGCGTCTGCTGCGCATCGAACCTCTCGAGGACGTCGACGAGAGCGCGACGGCACGCGACCTCGAGGCGATCATCGAGGAGTCCCGCCAGAGCGGTGACCTCCCCGACGATCTGTCGATCATCATCGACCGCATCCTCGACTTCCCCCAGCGCGACGTAGAGCACGCCATGATCCCGCGCTCGCAGATCGACTCGGTGACCCCCGAGACGACGGTCGGTGAGGTGCGTGCCCTCATGGCATCCGGACACACGCGCTACCCCGTCATCGGCGACGAGGACTCCCCCGTCGGCGTCGTCGAGTTGATCGACCTGCTGCGCGAGCAGCCGGCGGACGACGCCCTCGTGTCGACGGTCATGCGGCCCGCCGTCGTCCTCCCGACCTCGATGATGCTGCCGGTCGCCCTCGACCGCATGCGCAAGACCCGCAACGAGCTCGCGTGCGTGGTCGACGAGTACGGCAACTTCGACGGCATCCTGACGATCGAAGACCTCACCGAAGAGGTGATCGGCGAGCTCTCCGACGAGCACGATATCGAGACGTCCGAGGTCGCCGTCGTGGGCGACGACGCGTGGAACGTGCCCGGAGATCTGCACCTCGACGAGCTCGAGCGCGTGATCGGCCACGACCTGGCCGAGACGGACGCCGAGACTGCTGCGGGTCTGGTCATCGAGACCCACGGCGACCTCCCCGCGATCGGCGCGGTGGTGCGCGTCGACCTGCCCGAGAAACCGTCCGAAACGGTTCAGGGCCTCGAGATCGAGCGCTGGCTGACCGTGGAGGTCGTCGAGGTCGACCGGCACGTGCCCTCGCAGCTCGCGGTCCGCCTGCATGAGGTGGATCGGGATGCCGAGCCCGCCGACGAAGCGCCGAGCGTCGATGAGGAGGTGGCCCGATGAACGGCTGGATCGTCGCCCTCATCACGGCACTGCTGATCATCGCGAGTGCGTTCTTCGTGATCGTGGAGTTCGCGCTGCTCGCCGCGCGCCGCCACCGACTGGAGGAGGAGGCCGCCACGAGCGCCTCCGCCCGCGCGGCCCTTCGTGGCGTCAACGAGCTCACCGTCATGCTCGCGTTCGCGCAGCTCGGCATCACGGCCTGCACCTTCCTGCTCGGGGCGATCACGAAGCCGGCGATCGACTACGCCCTCGCCCCGGTGTTCGAGGCCTGGGGTCTCCCCTACGTCCTCGCCGACATCATCGCGTTCATGCTCGCGCTGATCGTCGTCACGTTCCTTCACCTCGTGATCGGCGAGATGGCCCCGAAGTCGTGGGCGATCGCGCATCCCGAGACCGCGGCGAAGGCCACCGGCATCCTGGCCCGTGCCCTCACCTGGCCACTGCGACCGTTCCTCCTGTGGATCAACCACATCGCGAACCGCCTGGTGAAGGCGTCGGGTGTCGAGCCGGTCGACAAGGCGGCCGCGGGCGGTCAGGACGCCGACACGATCCGCGAGCTCGTCGCGCATTCGCGCCAGGCCGGCACGCTCGAAGAGCAGTACTCGGAGCCGATCGCGCAGGCGATCGCGCTCGGCACCCTGACGGTGGGCGACATCGTCCGGACGGACCGCTCCCCCACGAGTGTGCCGACGGATGCCACGGTCACCGACATCCAGGCGGTCGCGGCCGCGTCGACGCACCTGCGGATCCTCGTCGGTGCGGGAGCGTCTTCGCGGGTCGCCCACGTGCGAGACACGCTGACCGTCGATCCCGCGACCCCGGCGCTCGACATCGCGCGAGAGCCGCTCGTGCTGGAGCCGGAGGCCTCGGCGTACGATGCGCTGGCGCGGATGCGTCGCGGCCGGGTGCAGCTGGCCACCGTCGTCGACGGCGACCGGCTCGTGGGGGTCGTCACGCTCGACGACCTTTTGCGCGAGATCCTGCCGGGGCCCGGCGAACTCGTCGACGTCACGCGGTGATCGTTTGCGAAGGCCCCGTTCTCACATGCGTGCGAGCGGGGCCTTCGCCGTGTGTCGGCGGCGACCGGGAATCCAGCAGCGCACCTCGTCGCGATACCGGCGGTAGTCGTCTCCGAAGCTCGCCTCGAGGTCGGCCTCCTCGTGGGGTCGGATCGCGTAGTTCCAGACCAGGGACCCCGCCAGCGCGTAGACCACGACGAGCCACGACTGCAGGATGAGCCCGACACCGACGCCCTGAGCGATTCCCGCGAGAGCCATCGGGTTGCGCACCCACCGGTAGGGACCGGCGATCACGAGACGATTCGGCATCGCGGACGGCAGCGGCGTTCCGTCGCCCTTCACCGTGATCGCGGCGGCCGACGCGAGGCCGAGGGCGCTGGCGGCGAGCACCACTGCGGCACCGACCAGGGTCACCCACGCGGGCACGGGGGCCGCGAGACCCCACCTCTTCTCGAGGACCCAGATCACGAGGGGGAATACGACGAGGAACAGCCCCCAGAACACGACGATCTGAGCGGTCGTGGCGACGACGTGGGCGATCGGCGTCCGGCGCAGGCGTGCTCGGCGAAAGGCGAACGGTCCGACGAGCAGCCAGTTCGTGGGAACGCGTCCGAGCCAGAGCAGGAACAGTGCGAGGACCGAGCACGTGGCGGCGGCGACCATCGCGACCACTCCCCACCCGGCCAGACCCGTGACGGTGGCGTACACGGCGAGGGCCGAGGTCACGAGCAGTGTCCACGCGGTCGCGACGAGAGCGGCGATGCGGCCCGCGCGGCCGGGGAGGACCGCGAGCGCGGATGCCACGACGAACAGGGGGACGTCGAGCATCGCGACGAGCGCGGGGTCGAGGTCGCCGAGGGTCGCGGTGCGGACGAACGGAACGGCGAAGACGAAGACCCACCATGACGCGCCGGCGAGCGCCTGCGCGGCGAAGTACAGCCGGCCGAGGGCGATGGGGCGAGAAGCGGTGGTGTCCATCTCGACCGAGAGTATCTCGCGCGCTCCGCCCTACGCGGCGGGGTCGCTCAGGGCGACACCCGCCTCGACGACGACCGTCCGCACCTCGGCGAGGTAGCGCTGGGCCTGCTCGGTCAGGGGAATGGCCGTGCGACCGATCCAGCCGATCTCGATCTTCTCGTCGACGTCGAGGGGCACCGCGACGATCTCGGGGTCGAGGTCGTCGCTGATGATGCCCGTTGAGATCGTGTAGCCGTCGAGGCCGATCATGAGGTTGAAGATCGTGGCGCGATCCGAGACGCGGATCTCCTGGGCGCTCGAGAGCGTCGAGAGGATCTCCTCGGCGAAGTAGAACGAGTTGTTGGCGCCCTGGTCGAACGTCAGACGGGGCAGGGCCACGAGGTCGTCGAGGGTCGCCCGCTCACGCGACGCGAGCGGGTTCCGCCGCGACACGAAGATGTGTGGGTCGGCGACGAAGAGCGGGTGGAACGCCAGTCCCGAGTCGCGCAGCAGCTTGTCGATGACGTTGCGGTTGAAGTCGTTGCGGAACAGGATGCCGAGCTCGCTGCGCAGCGTCCGGACGTCTTCGATGATGTCCCAGGTCCGCGTCTCTCGGAGCGAGAACTCGTACTCGGCGGCATCCGTCGCTCGCACCATCCGCACGAAGGCGTCGACGACGAACGAGTAGTGCTGCGCCGACACGCCCAGGAGACGGCGCGACGGAGGCCGGCCCAGGTAGCGCTGTTCGAGCAGCTCCGCCTGCTCGACGACCTGACGGGCGTACCCCAGGAACTCCACGCCGTCATTGGTGAGCGTGACTCCGCGGGCCGAGCGCGCGAGGAGGTCCCGCCCGACGCGACTCTCGAGGTCGCGCATCGCGGCCGACATCGTCGGCTGCGCGACGTAGAGCAGGTCGGCCGCCGCACTGATCGACCCTTCGGCGGCGACCTCGATGAAGTACTGGAGCTGCTGCAGCGTGATGCCGCTCGGACGACGGGCCATAGCTTGAGGCTATACCAACGCATAGTTGCGTGGAATTACCCGATGCCTGATCCGTGCGAGCACCATGAGGGAGCGGCATCCGACCCCTTCTGATTGGCACGTCATGACGAACGACATCACGTTCAGCATCACCACCACCCGTTTCGACGAGGACTACGCCCCGGCGGAGAACTCGCGCGTCACGACCAACTTCGCGAACCTCGCTCGCGGCGAGGGTCGCCGACAGAACCTGCGAAACGCCCTGTCGATGATGGATCGCCGACTCAACGAGCTGCTGTCCGCCGACGCCCGGTATCGCGTCGAACTCGACATCGTGTCGGTGCAACTCGCGTTCGCCGACGGCGCCGACGACGAGGAGTTCCCCGTCATCGAAGTCCTCGACGTCCATATCGTCGACACCGAGACCGGCGAGCGGCACCAGGGCATCGTCGGCAACAACTTCTCGTCGTACCTCCGCGATTACGACTTCAGCGTGGTCCTCCCGGCCGCCAAGGCGGCTGCGGGCGCGTTCACGGTGCCCGACGACTTCGGCGACCTCCACGGCAAGCTCTTCCAGTACTTCCTCGACTCCTCGGCGTACCGCGAGCGGTTCCCGTCCTCGCCGGTGATCTGCATCAGCGTCTCGACCAGCCGCACGTACCACCGCACCGGCGTCGTGCACCCCGTGCTCGGCGTCGAGTACGAACAGGACGCGTTCTCGCTCACCGACGAGTACTTCGCGAAGATGGGCCTTCAGGTGCGGTACTTCATGCCGCGCGGCAGCGTCGCTCCCCTCGCGTTCTATTTCCGTGGTGACCTGCTCGCCGATTACACCGACCTGCAGTTGGCGGGCACGATCGCCACGATGGAGACCTTCCAGAAGATCTACCGTCCCGAGATCTACAACGCCGTCATCCCCGCCGGTGAGGTGTACCGCCCGACCCTCGACCAGCCCGACTTCGTGCGCACCGGCATCGACTACGACCGCGAGGAGCGCAGCCAGCTCGCCGTGGTGCAGGGACGCTACGCCGAGGAGCACTTCGTGAAGCCGCACCGCGCCGCTCTCGACGCATGGGCTGCGAACTTCGGGGCGGTGCTGCGATGACCTCGGCTCTTCTGCCCACCGCTCTCGTCGGCAGCCTCCCCAAGCCCGCGTGGCTCGCGCGGCCCGAGGTCCTCTGGGCGCCGTGGGAGCTCGACGGCCCCGAGCTCGTCGAGGGGAAGCACGACGCCCTCCGCGCCGCCGTCCACGAACAGGAGCGCCGCGGCATCGACATCGTCAGCGACGGCGAGCAGACGCGCCAGCACTTCGTGACGACGTTCATCGAGCACCTCGACGGCGTCGACTTCGAGAACCGCGAGACCGTCCGCATCCGGAATCGTTACGACGCGAGCGTTCCGACGGTCGTCGGAGCGGTCAGCCGGCGTCAGCCGGTGTTCGTTCAGGATGCCGCTTTCCTCCGCGCTCAGACCGACCGACCGATCAAATGGGCCCTTCCCGGACCCATGACGATGATCGACACGCTCTACGACCGTCACTACCGCAGCCGCGAGAAGCTCGCGTGGGAGTTCGCGACGATCCTCAACCAGGAGGCGCGTGAGCTCGAAGCAGCGGGGGTCGACATCATCCAGTTCGACGAGCCGGCCTTCAACGTGTTCTTCGACGAGATGAAGGACTGGGGCGTCGCGGCCCTCGAACGCGCCGCCGAAGGGCTGCGCGCCGAGACCGTCGTGCACATCTGCTACGGCTACGGCATCAAGGCGAATAACGACTGGAAGGCGACGCTCGGCTCCGAATGGCGTCAGTACGAGGAGTCGTTCCCCCTCCTGCAGCGATCCACGATCGACGCTGTCTCGCTCGAGAGCCACCACTCCCACGTGCCGATCGACCTCATCGAGTTGATCCGCGGAAAGAAGGTCATGCTCGGCGCCATCGACGTCTCCACCGAGACGATCGAGACGCCCGAGGAGGTCGCCGAGACGCTGCGTCGAGCCTTGCAGTTCGTCGACGCCGACAAGCTCATCCCCTCGACCAACTGCGGTATGGCTCCGCTCCCGCGTCGCGTGGCGCTCGAGAAGATGAGCGCACTGTCGGCGGGTGCCGCTCTCGTGCGCGACGAGGTGTCGGCGCCGGCGCTGGTCTGACGCGCGACGTCGGGTGACGGCGGGAGGGCCGGGGACGAGAGGCGGAGGGATGCCGGGTCCCCGGCCCTCCGTTCGTCCCGGGCCCTCCGCTCGTCACGTCGGCGACCCCTGCGTGAGGGGAATGGTAGGGCGGGTGGGACTTGAACCCACGATCGTCGGGTTATGAGCCCGCTGCCTTGACCAGCTTGGCCACCGCCCCCAGCGACGACGAGCCTACCGGCATCCGTTGTTTCTCGCCGACGGGTCGGTGCGGTCGATCCTCGAAACCTGCACCCACCGGAGACAGGTGCCGGGGTCAGTGGACGCGCGGCTGCTTCGGCTTGCCGTCGGCGGTCACCTGCGGGTGATGCTTGGTCAGCTGGATCACGCCCCACGTGGCGATCGCGCCGGCGATGACGAAGCCGATGAGCGCCCACGCGGGGGCCGTCGAGGCCTCGCCGAGCACGAGCAGGCCGATGAGCACGGCCACGATCGGGTCGATCACGGTGAGGCCCGCGATCACGAGGTCGGGCGGCCCGACCGAGTACGCCGTCTGCACGAAGTACGCGCCGACCGCGACCGCGGCGAGCAGAGCGACCAGGCACAGGAGGGTCAGCCACTCGAAGTCGCCGGCCTGGGCGCGGCTGATGACGACTTTCGCGAGAGTGGCGACGAAGCCGTAGATCACGCCCGCGGCCATGATGTAGAACAGCGCCTGCGCCTTGCGGCGGACGAGGATCCAGAAGACGCCGAAGACGATCACGACCACGGCCAGGATGCCGAGGATGATGAGCAGTTCGCGCTCGGTGACGACGTGCTCGGTCGCGAAGAACGCGGCGATCGTCACGAAGATGAAGATGCCGCCGACGCACGCGGCGATCGCGATGAGCGATTGACGGGTGGGCTTGTGCCGGGTGACCCGCGCGTTCAGCACCGTCGTGATGACGAGCGCGATCGCCCCGAGCGGTTGAACCAGGATCAGCGGCGCGACCGAGAGGGCCGCGAGCTGGCACACGATCGCCAGACCGAGCATGACCGTGCCCGCCACCCAGGACGGACGCGTGAGGAGCGAGGTCAGCTGCTTGCGCGAGAGTCCCCCGGTGGTCTTTCCCGAGAGGCGCTCGACCTTCTGCACTCCGCGGTGCTGGTACTGCGCCCCGAAGGACATGAACACCGCCCCGAGAAGGGCCAGGGGGATGCCGAGGAGGATGCGGGGGTCGCGGAAGACACCGACGAGTTGGTCGATTCCGTCGCTGAGGGAGACATCGAGCGGGATCACCCTCCGACGATAGCCGCCGCCTCCGCGATTAGGCTGGTGACGTGGCCGTTCTCCCGATTCGCATCATGGGTGATCCCGTGCTGCACGCTCCCGCCGCCCGCGTCGACGAGATCACCGAAGAGGTGCGCACCCTCGTCGCCGACATGTTCGAGACGATGGATGCCGCCCCCGGCGTCGGTCTCGCCGCACCCCAGGTGGGAGTGGGCCTGCGCATCTTCACGTACACCTACGAAGACGACGAGGGCCTGCCGTGGCGGGGCGTCGTGATCAACCCGGAGCTGTGGATCCGTCCGCTCGAGCCGGGGTATCCCGATCCCGACGACGAATCTGAGGGGTGCCTGTCGTTCCCCGGTGAGCGCTTCCCCCTCCGCCGCTCCGACGCCGCGCTGCTCACGGGCGTCGACCTCGACGGGCAGCCCGTGCGCATCGAGGTCACCGGTTGGCGTGCGCGCATCCTCCAGCACGAGTTCGATCACCTCGACGGCATCCTGTACGTCGATCGCCTCGACGACGAGGACAGCCGGGTCGTCGCCAAGATCGCCAAAAAGCGCAAGTGGGGCAAGCCCGGCGCGTCGTGGATGCCCGGGGTCGACGACATCGACGCGTAAGGCGTCGACGCGTGAGGCGTCGGCCTGTGAGGGCTGTCAGGCCTCGATGATGTTCGGTGCGAACCGGCAGTAGTAGTCGGTGATCGGCCCGTCGGATTCGCGGATGCCGACCCCGAACGCCTCGTCGCTCACGACCCACGACCCGAGCACGGGGTGGTTACTCCCGTTCGACCCGGGGAAGTCGGGCAGCTCGTGGTACTGCTGCCACACGCGCTCGCGCCCGGTCCCTTCGCGGCGGTACTCCTGCCCGTTCGTGACCACGCTGCCGTCGGCGCGGTGGACCCGGATGCCATCGCCCTCGCGGCCGAAGACGGGTTTGACGACGTAGTCGGTCATGCCGTTCGGCCCGTCGGCGTACGCCGGCAGCAGGTTCGGGTGATCGGGGTAGAGGCGCCACAGAGCGACGAGCAGCAGCTTGTTCGAGAGGAACATCTTCCACGCGGGCTCGAACCAGCGTCCGAACAGCCCTCGTCCGGCGATGAGCAGCGCTCCGAACTCCTGGTCGCCGACGACGCGGTCGTCGCCCGAGACCACGTCCTCCCACGGGTAGAGCTTGAAGAGGTTGCGGATCACCGGGTACTGCGTGCCCGGAGCGTCGCCGGGCAGCGCGTTGACGCTGCGCGACGAGCCCCACGGTTCCGGCACGCCCACGAACTGGCGCGCGCCGTGGTGCCATCCGATGTCTTTCATCTCGATACCGGTGTGCTCCCAGCCGGCCTCACCCGCGAGGTCGCGCATGTAAGCGACGGTGTCCCAGTCCTCGCCGTAGATGTCGGCATCCGAGTGCGCGACGAACAGGCGCCCGCCCTCTCCCTCGCTGAGCGATCGGTGCAGCAGAACGCGCCAACGCTCGACGAGTGCCTCGTGAAGCCCGTTCCACTGGTCGGTGTCGGCGGGCAGGGCACCGCTCTTGATGCGATCCTGCAGCCAGAACCACTGCGTCAGCGACGCTTCGATCAGCCCGGTGGGGGTGTCGGCGTTGTACTCGAGCATCTTCGCCGGAGAGCCGTCTCCCGCGTACGCGAGGTCGAATCGCGCGTACACGTCGGGCTCGTCCTGCTCGAGCGACCACTGCGCGAACTCGAAGGCTTCCGGGGTGAGCCCCAGGTGCCCCATCTCTCCGGATGCCATGTACCGGGCGGCCTCGCGGCTCATGCGATGCAGCTCTTCGGTCTGCTTCTCGAGCGCTTCGACCTCGGGGAGGGTGAACACGTACGCCGCGCCGTCGTTCCAGTACTCGACGGCGGACCCGTCATCGCGCAGCGATCTCGAGTAGATCAGGCCGGACTGCTTGATGGTGCGCTCCCAGTCGGGCCGCGGCGCCAGTTCGATACGGCGCATCAGCCGCCGTGGCTTCCGTCGGATCCCGATCCGCCGAACCCGCCGCGCGAGACGCTGGCGCCGTCGCCGGAGATGCCCTTCGCCGCGGTCTTCCCGGACGGCAGCGCGTCGGTGCCCCCGGTCGCGGGTTGACCGACGGCGGGCACGTTCCGCCCGCTGGAACCCAGCGGCAGGTAGTACCAGTGGGCCGTTCCGCCGTGGTTGTTGCAGTCGTCGTCGGGGAGGCGCTTCTCGGTCGCGTTGTCGCGGCAGATCTGGGCGTAGTCCTCCGAGACGTTGGTGCCCTGACCGCACCCGGTGAGAGATGCGGCGAGGGCCGCGACGACCCCGATCGTCACGCTGCGGGACGCGCGGCGGCGTGCGGTGGGCGGCATCGGAACTCCTTCGTGGACGCCACGGAGCCGCGTCCTCGCCGATGCTCTCACACCCGCGACGACCCGAGGGTCAGCCGTGGCGGGTTGCGAAGGAGTGCAGGTCGAGTTCTTCACTGAGCACCTCGCTCGCGCGGTGTCCGCGCACGCTCGTGCCTTGAGCGTCGAGGGGCGGGCTGACGACCGCCGCACCGAGGCGGCCGGGTGCCGACAGGACGATCGCCCCCGACACGCTGGACTTCGCCGGGATGCCGACGGCTCGCATCCATCGACCGGAACCGTCGTAGACACCGCACGTCGCCATCACCGAGACGACGTCGCGTGCGACCCGCTCGGGGATGACGCGGTCGCCGGTGCACGGATTGACGCCGCCGAGCGCGAGCGTGGCGCCCATGACCGCCAGGGTCGCGGCATCCACGAGGGTCGCGCACGCGCGCGCATAGACCGCGACGGCGTCGTCGGCGGACACCGCGAGCGTGCCCTCCGCACGCATGAGGTGCGCGAGGGCGTGGTTGCGATCGCCGAGCAGGTGCTCGTTGTGCGCGACGTCCTCGTCGACGTCGAGCTCACGGCCCGCGAAGGCGGCGAGTCCGCGCGCGATGCGGCCGGCGCGCTCGTCGGGATCGCCGCCCTCGACGAGGGACGCGGTCAGCAGCGCGCCCGCGTTCACCATCGGGTTCGGGGGTCGACCGGTTCCGCTCTCGAGTTTGATCGCGTCGAAGGACTCCCCCGTCGGTTCGATGCCGACCCGGTCGAGGGCGTCGCCGTCGGTGTCTGCCAGGGCCAGAGCGAAGAGGAACGGCTTTACCGCGGATTGGATGCTGAACGGCACGTCAGCGTCGCGACTGCGTCGCACGGTGCCGTCCGGAAGGGCGATGGCGAGCGCGCAGAGGTCGGGATCGGCGGCCGCGAGTTGGGGGATGCTGTCGTCCACGTCTCCCCCGCGCTCGGGGAGAAGCCGTGTTCGCAGTGCGTCGAGGTCGTAGCGGGCGGGGTCGGGTGCGGGGGTCACTCCCCCAGCCTCGCAGGCATCCCCGCCCCGCGGGTCGCGTGTGAGCCGCGACGTGCGGACAAAAGGTAAGGCCCGGGGTGGAAGCCCGGGCCTAGGGTGAGAGCCACGCTAGATGGGCGTGGGTCTCTCGCTCCCCGGCTTGGACTCGAACCAAGAACCTATCGGTTAACAGCCGATTGCTCTGCCAATTGAGCTACCGAGGAATATGCGCGCCTTGCGGCGGGCAACCACACGATACTAACAGCACCGCGGGGTAGTCGAAAAATCAGGCCGTCGAAACGCGTCGGTCGGGCGCGCCGCCCGGGGTCCACTGCAGCTCGTCCGAGCCATGACCGAAAGCGACGGCGTGCCCGCCGTGCAGAACCAGGACGTCGGCATCGAGGTCGGTGGGCGCATCGGCATCGTTCGTCACGACGAGCGACGCCATGCCGCGCTCGTCGCGTCGGCGCACGATCGACGCGCGAGCGGCCGCGCGCACCTCGACGTCGAGGTTGGCGTAGAGGTCGTCGGCCACGAAGAGGCGTGGCTCGAGGACGAACGCCCGGGCCAGGGCCACGCGCTGACGCATGCCCGCGCTGAGCTCGTAGGGATACTTCGGTGCCGTGCCGAGCGGGAGCTCCATTTCGTCGAGGAGCGTGGCGACGCGCACGGCGAGCGCGCGGCTGTTGACGCGCCGGTCGCGGCTCGTGATCGGCTCGGCGATGACATCTTGCACGGTCAAGCGCGAGGGCAACGACGCGCCGGCACCCTGCGGCAGGTAGCCGGTGTGGAAGGTCCACTCGCGGTGCGCGCGACCCGGACGCCGGGCCGAGATGCCGTGGACGAACGCCTCTCCCCCGACGACGGTGAGCCCTTCGTCGGGGCGGCCCGCGAGCATCGACACGAGAGAGGTCTTGCCGGATCCCGTCGCGCCTCGCACGACGAGCGTCTGCGCGAAGGGCAGCTTCAGAGTGATGCCGTCGATCACCCGAGTGCCCCCACGGGCGAGCGAGAGATCGTCGGCGCGGATGGCGACGTCGGTGTCGAGAGTCCGGGGCATTCCCTCATCCTCCCTGAAGAGCCGCGCGGGCGCATCGGGCTTCCCTCCCGACACGCCGGTGCGGTAGCGCGTGCCGTCGGAGGGATGGTCAGGACGCGATGAGCCGCTGGCGGTCCGCTTCCAGATCGCGCAGCCGCATTCCGAGGCGCCGACCTTCGTCGGTGTCGGCGGGCACGCGCTGCACCTCGCGCACGAGTTCGGCTTTCTCGCGCTCGATCTCGCGGACGAGAAGTCGACGCGAGAGGTCGTTGGCCGCGACGACCGCGCCTTCCTCGGTGCGAGCGGGGAACTCGGCCGTCAGCAGTTCGGCGGCGAGCGAGCGGAACGGCTCGCGAACCGCCTCGACCGCCGTCACGGCCCAGCCGGGTTGCGACAGATCGGTGGATGCCAGGGCGCTGCGCACGGCCTCGAGGGCGGGGTGGCCGAACGGCGTCTGCAGGGCACGGAGGAACAGCTCGGGCTCGATCCGGTGCCCGTACTGCAGGAACGCCATCATCGCGCCGCGCTCCAGGGCGACGTCACGGGTGTTGGGGAGCGAGGCGAGGGTGACCGAGATCGCCACGGGCGCCGGTTCCTGCCCCCTCGGCGCCTCGCGCTTCTCGGCCCGATCGGCGCCGCGCGCCGCTCGCTCGACCGCTGCCTGGACCTCGGGCATGTCGAGACCGAGGCGGCGGGCGAGCACCCTGACGTAGCCCGGGCGCAGCGCGGGATCGCGGATGTCGGCGACGATCGGGGCGGCGGCGCGAAGCGCCCCCGCGCGCCCTTCGACGCTCCCGAGGTCGAAGTCCTTCAGTCGCTGATCGATGACGAACTCGAACATCGGCGCTTTGGTGTCCATGAGGGCCCGCACGGCGCCGTCCCCGCGCTGGAGGCGCAGATCGCACGGGTCGAGACCCTCGGGAGCCACGGCGACGTACGTCTGGGCCGCGAAGCGCTTCTCGTCGGCGAAGGCGCGGAGCGCCGCCTTCTGGCCGGCGGCATCCGGATCGAAGGTGAACACCACCTCGCCCGACGAGCTGTCGTCGCCCATCACGCGGCGGAGCACGGTGATGTGGTCGCTGCCGAAGGCGGTTCCGCACGATGCGATCGCGGTGGTGACGCCCGCGAGGTGGCACGCCATGACGTCGGTGTACCCCTCGACCACGACGACTCGGTGCGAGCGCGAGATGTCGCGCTTCGCGAGGTCGAGACCGTACAACACCTGCGCCTTCTTGTAGATCGGCGTCTCGGGGGTGTTGAGGTACTTCGGTCCCTGGTCGTCGTCGTAGAGCTTGCGCGCGCCGAAGCCGATGACCTGACCGGTCACATCGCGGATGGGCCACACGAGCCGACCGCGGAACCGGTCGTAGACCCCGCGCTGTCCCTGCGACACGAGCCCCGCCTGGAGCAGCTCGTCGCGCGTGAACTTCTGTGCGAGGAGGTGGTCCATGAGGTGCGACCAGCCCTTCGGCGCGTAACCGACGCCGAAGTGCGCGGCGGCGCCGGCATCGAACCCGCGGTCGCCGAGGAAGCGCCGGCCCGTCTCGGCCTCGGGCGTCATGAGCTGCGCGCGGAAGAACTCGGCAGCCGCGGCGTTGGCGGCGTAGAGGCGCGAGCGCCCGGTCGTCTCGGGGGCGGGCCCGCCGTCTTCGTAGTGCAGTGTGTAGCCCGCGCGCGCGGCCATCCGCTCGACGGCCTCGGTGAACGAGACGTGGTCCATGGTGCGCAGGAACGAGTAGACGTCTCCCGACTCGCCGCACCCGAAGCAGTGGTAGTAGCCGACCTGCGGCCGCACGTGGAAACTCGGACTGCGCTCGTCGTGGAAGGGACACAGCCCCTTCATCGAGCCGACACCCGCCGACTTTAAAGCGACGCGCTCACCGACGACGTCGGCGATGTTGACCCGCGCCTTGACCTCGTCGATGTCGGACTGGCGGATACGGGCCATCAGGCATCCGCCCCGCGGGGCGCACGGGATCCGGGGGCCCAGACGCCGAGCTCGGCGGCATCCACTTCTCCCACCAGACGGTTGTGCCAGGCGATCGCGAGCTGGTCGGTCAGGCTCGCGACCTGATCGACGACGACCCGGCGGCGGGCGGTGTCGTCCGGCGCCGCGGCGAAGTCGGGTGCGTGGAGGGCGTCGAGCGCTCCCGGGTTCTCCCAGAGGGCGGATGCCAAGCGCTTGAGCACGTTCCGCTGCTCGCGGTAGAGAACCTTGCGGCCGTCGATCGAGACCACCGTCGCGCCGATGATGCCCTTGAGCACGGCCATCTCGGTCTCGACCTCGGCGGGCACGATGACGCGCGCGCGGTAGCGCGTCAGCTCGTCGGCCGGGTACGCCTCGCGCGTCGCCGACGTCGCGGCGCGCGCGAAGCGTCCGATGAGGTCGGAGGTGAGGTTCTTCAGCCGCGCGAGCGCGGGGCGCGTGCCGTCGAAGGAATGGATCCACTCGGGCATGGCCATGAGCCGATCGAGCCCCTGCGCGAGGTCGTCGCGCACGAAGTCGTATCCGACCCAGCGCTGGATCGCGTCGAGCAGCCCCTCGCGACCGACCCGGGATGCCAGGCGGGCGGGGTCGACGTACCGGTTGACGACGGCGTCTTCGAAATCGTGCACCGAGTACGCGATGTCGTCGGAGAGATCCATGACCTCTGCCTCGATGCAGCGCTGTCGGACGGGGGCTCCCCCGCGCATCCAGTGGAAGACCGGCTCATCGTCGGGGTAGACGCCGAACTTGAGACGCCCGCCCGGGTCGGGGACGGGCTCGTCGACCGTCCACGGGTATTTGCAGGTGGCGTCGAGGCTGGCGCGCGTCAGGTTGAGTCCGAACGGCTCACCGTCGGTGCCGAACACCTTCGGCTCGAGGCGCGTGAGGATGCGCAGCGTCTGCGCATTGCCCTCGAAGCCGCCGATGTCGGACGCCCAGTCGTTCAGCGCCCGCTCGCCGTTGTGGCCGAACGGGGGGTGACCGAGGTCGTGGCTGAGGCAGGCCGTGTCGACGACGTCGGGTGAGAGCTGCAGCGCGGTGGCGAGTTCGCGGCCCACTTGCGCGACCTCGAGCGAGTGCGTGAGGCGATTACGGGCGAAGTCGGCCGGGTTTGCGGGGCTCAGCACCTGCGTCTTCGCCGCGAGACGCCGGAGCGCGGCGGAGTGCAGCACGCGGGCGCGATCGCGCGCGAAGTCGTCGCGCTGCGAGCGGTGCTTCTCTTCGTGGAACCGGGCGGCATCGGCATCCGCGTACCCGAGGGGGCGGGCGGAGGACACCGTCACCTCAGCCGCCACTGTGGTGCAGCTCCGCTTCGGCGAGTTCGCGGCCGGCGGCGTCGCCGATCTCGCGCGAGTCCAGCCAGCCGTCGGGCAGCGCGGGACGCTTCGGCGTGCCCGCACGACCGCGCTGACCCTCGGCCGCTGCTCCCGGGTAGGGGGCGTCGAGCTCCATGGTCGCGAGCAGCTCGTCGATCTCGTCGAGGGTCGACGCGGTCGCAAGGCTCGCGCGCAGCTCACCGCCGACCGGGTATCCCTTGAAGTACCAGGCGACGTGCTTGCGGATGTCTCGGCATCCGCGGCCCTCGTCGTCGAAGAACTCGACGAGCAGTTCGGCGTGACGGCGGAAGGCTTTCGCGACGAAGCCGAGCGTGGCGTCGACCGGTTCGCCGTGGGCGGCGCCCGGCTGGCCCAGCGCTCGGGCGAGGTCGCCGAAGAGCCACGGGCGTCCGAGGCATCCGCGACCGACCACGACGCCGTCGCAGCCGGTCTCGGCCATCATGCGCGCGGCGTCGTCGGCCGACCAGATGTCTCCGTTGCCGAGGACCGGCACACTCGTGACGGTCTCT
The DNA here is from genome assembly GCF_048381605.1 of Microbacterium sp. S1037. Taxonomy (NCBI): domain Bacteria; kingdom Bacillati; phylum Actinomycetota; class Actinomycetes; order Micrococcales; family Microbacteriaceae; genus Microbacterium; species Microbacterium sp. S1037. The sequence goes on along the minus strand of NZ_JBLWIG010000002.1, from coordinate 605,557 downwards.
TTCAGCTTGGTGATCGCCGACCAGTCGGCGTGACCCGAGTAGAACTCGCTCGCGGTGCGCGCGTGCAGGGCGATGGACGCCACGCCCGCTCCCTCGGCGATGCGCCCGGCCTCGAGGTAGGTCAGGTGATCGGAGTCGATGCCCTTGCGCATCTTGACCGTGAGGGGCTTGTCGCCCGCCGCACGGACCGCGCGCTCGACGATCTCGCGGAACAGCGAGGTCTTCCACGGCAGAGCAGCGCCGCCTCCGCGACGGGTGACCTTCGGGACGGGGCAGCCGAAGTTCAGGTCGATGTGATCGGCGTGGTCTTCGTCGACGATCATGCGCACGGCCGCCTCGACGGTAGCCGGATCGACGCCGTACAGCTGGATCGAGCGCGGAGTCTCGGACTCGTGATGGCGAATCAGCCGCATGGTCGTGTCGTTGCGCTCGACGAGGGCGCGCGTCGTGATCATCTCGCTCACGTACAGCCCGGCACCGTACTCGCGACACAGGCGACGGAACGCCGTGTTCGTGATGCCGGCCATCGGAGCGAGGACGACGGGGGCGTCGAGCTCGATGTTGCCGATGCGGAGCGTCCGCGCCGGAGCCAATGCCGTGTTCACTGTCTCATTCTCCCAGACGTCGTGCGACAGCGGTGCCCGCTCCGGCCGGAGCCCGGGTGCGGACACCGCTGTGGAGGAAAAGTCAGGCGTCGGCGGTCGCGGATGCCTCGCGGCGCTCGCCCCACACCTGACGGGCGATCTGGCTGAACGCCTCGACCGGCTGCGCTCCACTCACCCCGTATTTGCCGTCGATCACGAAGAACGGCACGCCCGTGATCCCGAACTGCTGCGCCTGCTCCTGATCGGCACGGACCGCGGCACGGTAGCGCTGCGATGCGAGCGCCTCGCGGGCGGCATCCTCGTCGAGACCGACCTCCACCGCCAGAGCGACGAGGTCGTCGTCGCGACCCACGTGCTTGCCCTCGAGGAAGTACGCCGACATGAGTACCTCGGCCAGCTCCAGCTGCTTGCCGTTCTCCTTCGCGAAGTGCAGCAGCTCGTGCGCCTTGACGGTGTTGGTGTGCTGGAGGATGTCGAAGCGGTATGCCAGTCCCGCCTCGGCGGCGACGCCGGTGACGCGATCGAGCATCTCGCGTGCCTGGTCGGGAGAGATGCCCTTGTGCTGCGAGAGGTAGTCGACCTCGCCGCCGTGGAAGTCCTCGGGCGTGTCGGGCGAGAGCTCGAATGAGTGGTACTCGATCTCGACGACCGGGGCGTCGTCATCGTCGGCCGTGGCGGCCAGGCCGTTCTCGAGGTTCCGCTTGCCGATGTAGCACCAGGGGCAGGCGATGTCGCTCCACACGTCGATCTTGATGGCATCCGTCATATCGGGGAGAACCCTTCTGGTGAGCGATCTATTCCGATCGCGGTATTCATTTCCCGGTGGGGGTGTCGATCGCGCCGCCGAACCGTCGGTCGCGCGAGAGGTAGAGCCCGATGGCTTCCCACAGGTGCGTGCGACGGAAGTCGGGCCACAGCGTGTCGAGGAAGACCATCTCGGCGTACGCCGACTCCCAGAGCAGGAAGTTCGAGGTGCGCTGCTCGCCGCTGGAGCGGACGAAGAGGTCGACGTCGGGCATGTCGGGTTGGTAGAGGTTCTTGCGGATCAGCTTCTCGGTCACCGCCGACGGCTTGAGCCTGCCTGCGGCGATGTCGTCGCCGATGCGGCGCATGGCATCCACGATCTCCACGCGTCCGCCGTAGTTGACGCACATCGTCAGGGTCAGCACGTCGTTGCCCTCGGTGAGCCGTTCGGCGTGTTGCAGCTCCTTGATGACCGAGCCCCACAGGCGCGGCTTGCGCCCCGACCAGCGGATGCGCACGCCCCACTCGTTGAGCTGATCGCGGCGACGGTGCAGCACCTCGCGATTGAACCCCATGAGGAAGCGCACCTCGTCGGGCGAGCGCGACCAGTTCTCGGTCGAGAACGCGTAGACCGACAGGTGCTTGACCCCGGCCTGGATGGCGCCCGCGACCACATCGAGCAGAGCGGCCTCGCCGGCGCGGTGCCCTTCGACGCGCGTGAGCCCCTGACGGTTGGCCCAGCGGCCGTTCCCGTCCATGACGATCGCGACGTGCTCGGGAACCGACCCCTTCGGGTACGCGGGCGGGTACTCCCCCGTCCAGTCGAGGGGGCGGTACGGCACGGCATCGCGGTGCGTGAACGGCTTGGGCGTCATCGGTGCGTCTCCAGGTGCGAGAGGGAACGGATGCCACGCTCCAGATGGAACTGCGCGTACGCGGCCACGAGACCCGAGGCCGCCGAGATCGTGCGGCCCGGGGCGGCGTCGATGGTCTCCCACTCCCCCGCCATGAGGGCGCGGAGCATGTCGACCGTCTCACGCGCGACCCGGGGCGAGCCCGCGGGAGCGCACGTCGAACAGACCACGCCGCCGAGCTGGGCGAGGAAGTACGGGTGATCGCCGACCGTGCCGCAGCGCGCGCACTCGGTCAGCCCCGGCGCCCAGCCCGAGAGGGCCATCGCGCGCAGAAGGTAGGAGTCGAGGACGCTGCGCTCCGAGTGATCCCCCCGCGCGAGCGAACGCAGACCACCCACGAGCAGCAGGTACTGCTGAGGGGTGGCTTCGGCCTCGTTCAGTCGGTCGGCGGTTTCGACCATCGCGCTGGCGGTGGTGTACCGGTCGTAGTTGACGACGATGTCGGCTCCGTACGAGCCGAGCGACTCGGCCTGCTGCACGATGTCGAGGTTGCGCCCCTTGAACAGCTGCACGTCGGCGACCATGAAGGGCTCGAGGCGCGACCCGAACTTCGACGAGGTGCGGCGCACGCCCTTCGCGACCGCGCGGATCTTGCCGTTGCGGCGGCTGAGGAGGGTGAGGATGCGGTCCGCCTCCCCGAGCTTGTGGGTACGCAGGACCACGACTTCGTCGCGGTAGGTGGGCACAGTCCATTATCGGACCCGGATGCCGAGAGGCGGCGGTGCGCCGCGCCTCAGGTCGCGGGCGTCAGGGTGACGAGGACGCTGCTCGCCTCGCCGGGGACGTCGACGGACACGGTCGCGAGGTGGGCGCCGGCGGTGGGCAGTGGCATCCGTTCGATCTCTCCGGACAGGAAGGACCCGAACGCGACGACGCCGTCGGAGAGGAGAAGCGTTGCGGTGAGGACCTCGGCGAAACCGTCGACGGGCGCTGCGTCGATGCGGACGCGGAGCGTGACCTCTCCCGCCAGGTCGTCTCGGGTGGCGATCAGGATTGCCGTCGTCGTCGCCACGGCCGGTTCGTCGCCGGTCTCCCACTCCGGGAACTCGGCCGCGCCCGGGGAGAAGATCGCGACTTGCGCGTTGAGCGGGGTGACGCGGAGCTGTCGGTCCATGTCGGTCATCTTTCCGCAGGCGCGTCACCGAGGAAGGCGACGGTCTCGTCGAGGCCCATCGCTCGCCCGACGGTGAGGAGCCGGCCGCGCTGCACGACGTCGAGAGGTGCGTTCGCGTCGAGGAGTCTGTCGCAGAGCAGGTCGAGCGCGATTCCGGGCTCCGCGTGGTCGACCAGGTCGGTGACGTCGCGCAGCACCGCCGGATCCAGGATGCCGCCGAGGTCCACGCGGAGGGACGTGATCTCCGCGCTCGCCCATCGCGCTATTCCCGGCGCGTGGGCGTTCGTCTCGTCCGCAGACCCGAGGAGGCGGAGCTGTCCCACCACTTGCGGGCCTTCGTAGACGCGCAGGTGAGCGCCGGCGACCACCGCTTCGGAGCCCGGTGAGCCGGGGACGAGCACGCCGACCGTGCAGGGTGTCCACCGCATTGCCGAGGGCACGTGGGCAAGGTGGACGCGGATGCTGAATGCGTCGCGTTCCGACGCGCCGGCCGCGAGAACGGTGGCCGTCGGGAAGTAGTCCTCTCCTGTCGGGGGACCCGACCGCCGGCCGCCCGCGGTCGGCGGATGGAAGATGATCTCGCCGGCGAGGTCTGTCATCGGCGCTTCTTCTCGGTGGGTGCTGAGGCGGCGGAGACGCTCGTTCGTCGTGAGGCCGTCGGATGGTACGGCGCGGTCCGTCCACGTCCCGCCGCGCTGCACCCATTCCGATCGGAATCGGTCGACGGAGGTCGGCAGGGAGTCCTGGTAGCCCCACTCGACGCCGCAGCAGGGACAGTACTCATAGGTCGGGCAGCACCCATCGAGCCCCCACGGGGGATCGTCGGAGAAGTACCCGCAGACGCGGCACAGGTGCGCGGAAGGGACGGTCATCCGGGCAGCTCCCGAGCCGAGACGAGGCCGAGCGCAGGTCGGTCTGTCCGGCCGCCGGTCAACGCGTTCGCGAACGAGATACGGCCGTACGTGACGGAGTGCGCTGGGACCGCTCCTTCTCGGTCGATGGCGACCGGCGAACGCCCGCGGACACCGCAATCGTGACGACGATCATGGCGATGAAGGCGATCCCGACGCTCACGAGGGTGGGGGAAAAGTCGATCGGTCATCCTGTGGCGGGGTGTCGGAGATCAGGGACCGCGAGCGGGGTCGAATCACGCGAGACGAAGCAGGCTGTCGTAAACGGCGGTGCGCAGCGCATCGATCCTGCGGTTGTTCGCGATGTCCGGTGTGTTGCCGTCCATCAGGACGAAGTCGTTGAACGTGTTCATGCCGCCGTACATCGCGAGGCCGCGGTGGACGGCATCCCGGATGTCGCCGGCATCGCTCGCGTGACGCAGATCGCCCTCGAGGCGCGCGAAGAACTCCGCGTATCGCGCCGCCCCGACGGACTCCAAGACCTCCGCCAGCGCGGAGACCTGCGCGATCGCGTCGTCGACTAGTTGAGAGGCCATTGGTCCACCACCTGTACTCCCGGGATCTCCCAGGGCTTTTGAACGACGATCTGTTCGGTGCCGCCCATGTAGAGCCCACCTTGATTCGCCACGGTCCCCGTATGGATCTGTGTCCCCGCGGGGATGTGAACCGCGAACCCGGTGTCGAGAGGAGCCGGCGTACCGTCCGGCCACACCGGCGGGATCGCCTTGTCGATCCGGGTTTGGATGACGCCCACGGGGGGATCCGTCGAGAAGAACTGGCCCAGCGGGCTGCCTTGGGTCGAGCCGGCGCGATACAGGACGGTGTCCGCGTCGAGCACGGACGTCCGATACACGCCACCGGAGAACGTCTCGGCGAGGTTCGGCGGGAGAGTGTCGAGTTTCGTGATCGCGTTGCCGGCGGGGACGCGGTTGAGGGCGCCGGCGGTGACGGCGGACATGGTGGCGCCGGTGGCGGCGTTGGCGAGGAGGCCGCCGGGGGTGATGGGTTGGCCGCTGATGAGGTATTGGGCGGTGTTCTCGACCGCGCCTTGGGCGGCGTTGGCGCCGGTGCGGGCGAGGAGGCCGCCGGCGGCTCCGGCTCCGGGGATGAGCCCGAACGCACCGGTGAGGGCGACCTGTCCCCAGTTGACTTCGCCCGTGGTGGCCTTCTGGATGATGGTGTCGGCGCCGGCGCCGATGAGAGCGGCGCCGATGGGGCCGCCGACGCCGGTGGCGATCATGACGCCGCCGGCGATGACCATGGCGCCGCCGGCGACGTACTCCCAGTTCTCGTTCCACCATTCGCCGATGGCGTTGCCGGCGGTGGCGAGGGCGCCTTGGTGAGCGTTGGCGTAGGCGGTGAGTTGTTCGTCGGTGACGGGTTGGAGGCCGAGGGGGTCGACGGCGTGGAGGGGGTCGTTCCCGGCGAATGAGTAGGGGTTTGCTGACCAGGCGGCGCCGGCGGGTGCGGTGAGGGGGTCGGTGCTGAGGAATCCGCGGGTGGTGGGGTCGTAGGCGCGGGCGCCCATCCATTCGAGTCCAGCGACGTCGAGGCCACCGGCGGGGCTGATCGCGACGGTTCCCCCGCCGAGGGTGTTGGCGGTGGTGAGGGCGTCCCAGGGGTCGTCGGTGGTGGTGGTGCGGGTGCCGCGCCAACCGCCGGTGGTCCAGGTGTCACCGATGCCGGTGATCGCGCCGGGGGCATGGAACACGTCGGTGTCGCCGACCGAGAGGAGGGTGGCGGCGTAGGCGTCGGCGTCCCAGGTGAGGGGGGTTCCGTCGATCCGGTCGAGTTCGCCGAGCGCGTTCACGCGCAGGTCGGTGCGGCGCTCTTCGTCGGGGGTGTGTGCGGTGATCGCGCGTATCCACCCGCGGTCATCCCACGCGTACTCCGTCGCCCCGGTGGGGGTGGTTTCGCGGGTCCGGCGCCCCTGCCCGTCGTAGCGGTAGGTCGTGTCACCCTCGGGTGCGGTGAGGGTGAGGAGCTGCCCGGCGAGGTCGTACGCGAAGGAGCGTTCGGTGTCGTCGAGGGTTTCGCGGACCAGGCGTCCCGCGGTGTCGTACTCCCACGCATTCACGTGCCCGTCGGTGACGGCGGAGAGGAGTTGCCCGGCGTCGTCGTGCGTGTAACGGGTGGTGCCGTCGCGCCCGTCGATGGCGGTGATGCGGCCGTCGTCGTCACGGGTGATGCGGGTGATGGCGGCGCCATCCGCGTCGGTGCGGGTGTGCGCGACCGGATACCCGTCTTCGTATTCCCACGTCTGGAGACTGTCGCCGGCGCGGGCTTCGAGGATCCGACCGAATACGTCGCGCGTGTAGTGCACCGCGCCGAGGCGGGAGTGGTCGATGCGGCTGAGGTGCCCGGCGGCATCGCGCGCGTAATCGACCGTCACCCCGTCGGGGGTGATGAGGCGGATGCGGGCGCCGTCGGCGTCGTACTCCCAGCGGGTTGAGCGACCGTTGGTGGTGCGCTCGGCGAGACGATCCAGGCGAGTGAACCGGAGGGTGTGCGTGGTGGGTTCGTCTGTGGTGTGGTCGATGATCGTCGCCGTGCGCGCCCGCGCGTCGCGACGGATCTCGGTGACCCGCTTGCCGTTGACGGTGAGCCCGGACTCAAGGCCGGCGTCGTCGTACGACCACTCCGTCACGGTCCCGTCGGGGCTGGTCTGCCGGATCTGCCGCCCCGCCGCGTCGTACTCCGCGGTGGTGACGCGACCGAGCGGGTCGGTCTGCGAGGCGACCTTGTCCAGCTGCGTGTACGTGCGGGTGGTGACCCCGCCGGCGGGGTCGGTGATCGACACCACCCGCCCCCGCTCGTCGTAGCCGTACCGGGTGACCCCGCCGATCCCGTTGGTCGCGGCGACGAGCTGGCCGGCGGCGTCGTACGAGAAGCGACGGATGCCGAACCGCGCATCCTGCGCGAAGATCGGGCGCCCCACCTTGTCGTAACCGAAACGCGCAACCCCGGCCCCCGGAACTCGCTCGCGCACCACCCGACCGGCTACGTCGAATTCGATCTCAGCACGCTCCCCCGTGGGAAGCACCCGGGCGATCACGCGAGAGTCCGCGTCATACTCCAACGTGGTTCGCGCACCCAGGGCATCGATCGCCGCGACGGGACGACCGCACGCGTCGTACTCGTAGCGGGTCGTTCGCCCGGCAGGGGTGGTGATGGCGGTGACACGGCCCGCTCGGTCGCGTTCGAGGCGGGTCAGCCCGCCATCCGCGTTCAGCACCTCCACGGGACGACCACACGGGTCGTAGGTGATGAGCGACGCATCACCGGCGGCATCCTGGATCTTCTCCGGACGACCGAACGAGTCGTAGCGGACCGAGGTCTCTTCGAACGCGGTCTGGATCGTGCGGGTGGTGTCGGTCCGGGACGCCTCGGCCGACACACCGGTCGGATCCGTCGTCCGCGCCAGCTCCCCGACGGCGTCGTACTCGCGGGTCCATACCCCGCCTGCGGGGTCGGTGATCTCCCGCAGGCGCGAGAGGGCGTCGTGGGTGAAGTCCCACGCGGCCCCGTCGGGAAGGGTGACCGCGGTGACGTTGCCGAAGGAGTCGAAGGCCCGGTCGATCACCCGGCCGAGGGGGTCGGTGGTGCGGGTGAGTTGTCCGTGCGGACCGTACTCCAGCTCGGTGCGGGCGCCGAGCGGGTCGATGATCGCGGTGACGACGCCGCCGGGGCCGTGTTCGTATCGCCAGATCGCACCGTCGGGATCTTCGCGGGATGTCAGGGCGCCGGTGCCGTCGTACACGTACCGGGTCGCAGCCCCGAGCGGGGTGATCGCCTGGGTGACCCGACCGGTCGCGTCGCGCACCAGACGCGCCACCGCGCCGTCGGCGTTGCGCGTCGCGACCAGTTCCCCGTGCGCGTCGTAGTCGAAGCGGACGACGACACCCTCGGGGTCCTGCACCCGGCGGAGGAGTCCGTTCTCCCAGTCGAGTTCGGTGACGCCGCCGGCGGGGTCGGTGATGCGGGAGGGGTTGCGTTCCTGGTCGGTGGGGTAGTCGTAGGTGACGATGCCGCCGTCGGCGGTGACGACCGTGGTGACGCGGTCCTGGTCGTCGTACCCGTAGGTGATGTCGGCGCCGTCGGGGGTGACGGTGCGGGTCTTGCGTCCGCGGGTGTCGTAGGCGTGGACGGTGATCCGGCCTTCGCGGTCGGTGACCGAGACGAGGTTGCCGGTGGGGTCGTACGCCATCGACTGGCGGTTGCCGTCGGTGTCGATGATGCCGACGAGACGGCCCTTGCGGTCGGCGATCCACGTGTTCGCGTTCGACCCATCGGCGTCGGCGACCTCCGTCACCCGACCCGACAGGTAGGTGAAGCGGGTGTGACGCCCGAACTCCGTGGTCTGCTCCCGCACGCGCCGCTGCGTGTCGTACACGTTCGTGCACTCGATCACCCCGGCAGCCGAGACCACCTGGTCGATGAGGTCGTCGTCGTTCCACCGGTACGTCCGCGTCCCGGCGGGGCCGGTGACCGCGGTCAGGCGGTGGTCGTCGTCGTAGAGGTATTCGACGCGGCGCCCGTCGGAGGAGGTGACGGATGCCACGAGCCCGTCGACGTAGTCGACGTCGATGCGGCGGTTGCGGGAGTGCTCCAGGGCGACGATCGCCCCGGCGGCATCCCGGTGGACGGTGACGACGTTGCCGGCTCCGGCGCCGGCGCCGACCCAGTCGCCGCCGGTGGTGAACGCCCACCACGCCCCGGCGTTGTCCGTCACGAGCAGGCCCTCGGACAGGGCCAACCCGCGCGCGGCGAGGTCTTCCGCGCTGGCGCGGTTGAGCCAGTAGTTCTCCCCGGTCCCCCGGGCCCAGTCGCGCCCGTCCCGGCCGAAGACGATCTGCCGCCCGTCCGCCATCACGAATCGGGCGTCGTCCTCACCGAGCAGCAGGGTGGTGTCGAGGATCGAGGACCACCCGACGCCGAACACCCCGGCCCCGTCGTTGAGGGAGTTGTACATCCGGGTCAGCGACAGCAGTGCCGTCGCCGCGGGGAACGGGAGGTCGTTCTCCGGCTCGAGGAAGTTGCCCGTGGCGGAGTTGACGGGGTCGTTCACGAACCCCGTCGTCGGGGCCCCACCCCACGCCGTTGGGGGGTCGATGGTCAGATCCTGCCGGGTCGCGGACACCCCCGCCGCGGCCAGCGACGCCGCCAACGCGGCATCCGACACCGTCCCGATCCCCCCGTTCGTCCCCGCGTCCTCGAACGCCTGGGCGATCGTGTTCGCCCACGCCGTGTCATTCGCATTCGCGTCGAGCCACGCACGGAACCCCGACACCACGGGGCCGACGTCGATCCCCCCGAAATCGCACGTCGCCATGAACTGGCTCGCAGCCGACGACACTCGTCCGGGGTGAGCGGAGAGCTCCGCATCCAGGTTGGAGTTTCCCGTGGCGAAGGTCCGGAGGTTCTCGGGTCGGGCAGAGGACGTTCCGCCGCCGCCGCCCCCACCGGAGGCCGGCGTCTGCCGCGGTGAGGTCGGCACCGCGGAAGCGTTGAAGACCGGCGGTTCGATCTCGCCGCCCTGTGGCGGCGGCTCTTCACCGAAGATGTCGTCCCACGTCGCGTCCAGCCAGTTCGACCGCCGCGCCTCGACCCGGGCCTTCCACTCGCGTGCGCGCCTGCGGCGAGCGTTCTCCTCGCGCGCCGCATCGCTCAACCGTCCGATGAACGACGACACGTCCCGCAGCCGCGACGCGAGCTCGCGGGCATCGCTCGCGGCGGTCGTCGCGTTGGTCGCGAAGAGCTCGCTGAAGGCGCCCTGGAAGTCCTCCTTCGCGGTGGCGACGTACGACGCGCGTGACGCCGTCTGGCCTTCCACGGCAGCCGCCGCCGCGTTCGCGGCGGAGGCCACCGCGTCCGCCAGACCGAAGTCGTAGGTCAGATCCGGTGCCCCGTACACCTCGAGATCGACATCGCTCATCGAAACCCCCCACTGGTTCGGGCCGCCCAGAACACGCGGCGACCGCTCACGACCGCAAGAGCTTAGCCCCGGGTTCGTCGAAGCATCAGGGTCTTGTGGCAGGTTCTCATGCGTCCCTCATAAACCCAGATCGAGGGGCCGTTCCGTCCCAATAACCGCCTCCGCCGCCGCTCGTCAACACCTGGACACCTCCCGCGAGGTTGTTTATCGTCGTGTCGTCATGAACGGCGTGCAGTGGGTGCGCCGCGCGAAGCAAAAGGGGAAATGATGTCGCGCGTTCTTTCTACCGAGCAGGCCAAGTCGGCCATCCAGCAGATCCAGTCGATCGTGAACGGGGGCTTCACCGACCAGATCTCGCAGCTCGACGCCCAGGGCCGCATCCTGTCGGACCCGAACGTCTGGGACGGCCCCCTCGCCGCCCAGTTCCGCGGCTCCACCTGGCCCGAGACCAAGGCTGCGCTCGACAAGGCCAAGCAGGAGCTCGAAGAGCTGCGCACGCAGCTCAACTCCATCTCGCAGAACATCTTCTCGGCGGGTGGCGGCTCCTGAGCCTCCCCCACCGCGACGCGAGACGCCTCGCGTAAGAACCGGCTCGCGCCCCCACGACACGGGTGGCCGCGAGCCGGTTCTTTTCGTCGGGTCACGGAGAATGGATGCCGTGAACCCGCCCGTCTTCATCATCCCGCTGTGGGCCGACCTCACCGCGGTCGCATTGGGCGGAGTGCAGGGCGCCCTGTTCGCCTCGGGATTCCAGGGCCAGCGACGACTCGACCTCCTCGGCGTCGCGATCATCGGCATCCTGCTCGGAATGGGCGGCGGTCTCATCCGCGACCTGCTGCTCGGTCTCACCCCCGCGACTTTGCAGAACAACTGGTACCTGATCACCGCGACCGTTGCGGCCCTCGTCGGAATGCTCCTGTCGGGGCTGTTCCAGAGACTGAACCGCGCGATCGTCATGCTCGACGCGGTCGTCATCGGTCTGTTCGGCGTGTTCGGCACGAGTAAAGCGCTCGCCCTGGGGCTGCCGGCCGTTCCGGCGGTGTTCGTCGGCGTGCTCGCGGCCGTGGGCGGAAGCGTCCTGCGCGACGTGCTCATGGGCCTGCCCGTCGCCATCATGCACGTCGGCTCGCTCTACGCGGTCGCGGCGGGTGGCGGATGCGCAGTGGTGGCGACGGCGGCCGCGTTCGGCGTGCCCCTCCCCGTCGCGGCCGTGGTCGGCCTGGTGGTCACCACGATCGTCCGCGTCCTGGCCGTGATCTTCGATCTCTCGCTCCCCGAGCAGCGAAAGCTCTACCGCCGCAAGGTCGCGGTCGAGACGACCGGCATCCCGATCATCCGGACCGACGACGACGCGCCTCGATAGAACACGACCCTCGTCAGCGCGCCTCCACGCGCACCTCGTCGCCTTCTCGGATGATTCCGCCGCCCTCCGCGGGGAGGAGCACGATGCCGAGTGTCGGGGCGTCCTGCCCGAACTCGGTCGTCAACACACGGAGGAGCCGCGCGTCCCGTAGGCCGGAGTCGGGGTTGGCGGTGATCGCGGCGCACCGCTCGATCGGCTTCTGGACGTCGAAGACGACCTCGCCGATGCGTATCCGTCCCTGCCACCCCAGTTCCGCCCAGGCCGGCGAGCCCGACACGACGATGTTGGATCGGAAGCGGCGATCGTCGACGGGCGCCGACACCGCGGCATCCAGTTCTGCGACAGATGCTTCCCCGTGGAGGGAGATGTAGCCCTGCGGGCGGTCCTGGAAACGCGCGGTCCGACCGTCGCCGATGAGCCCGAGCGGTAGGACGCCCTCGGCGTCGAGGAGCCGTGCGTCGGAGGTCGAGCGGAGGTAGGTCGTGACGGCATCCGCGAGCCGGGCACGCCCCTGCTCACCGAGGTCGGTCTCGATGTCGACGTCGTCGACTCGTAGGCGCAGCGTCTGTTTCTCGTCGTTGTAGGTGAGCGCGATCCGCGCGAGGGTGGGGAAAGTCATGAGCGCGAGCCCGCGGCTCTTCGGGAATGTCGCGTCCTCCGGCTCGGTGGCATCGGCGAAGCGGAACACGAGAGCACGGTCGCCCTGGACGCGTCCGTCGTCCTGGATCACCAGGTGGGGACGGCGCTCAGGGGTGAAGCCTTTGACGGGGTAGCGGTAGAGGGCGGCGACGTGGGGCACGGCCTCATCCTCGCATTACTCGTCGGTGGGGAGGATGGTGCTCAGGATCCGAGCCACGTCCTCGGGATCGGCGAGACGGATCTCCGGCAGGTCGAGGAAGTGCCGCGCGATCGTGACCCCGAGGATGCTCGCGACCAGGACCGCAGCGCGCAGCGGAGCGTCATCCGTGGCCGCGACGGCGGTGAGTCGTTCGGCCCGACCCTGGAGGTGGGCGCTCATCGCGCGCGCGGCATCGGGCGAGGTGAGCATCGATCGCAGCAGCGCTCGCGTCGCGGGCGGAAGCTCGCGGAGACGGACGTCGAGCACGTCGGCGAGGTGCCCCGGGACGTCGTCGCCGTCGAGTTCGGCGACCGGGGTGACGGCGAGTTCGAAGAGTTCCTGCTTGCTGCCGAAGTGCTGCATCACGAGAGAGGGGTCGACTCCCGCTCGTCCGGCGATCGCTCGTATCGTCGCACCGTCCTTTCCCCGGTCGCCGAACTCACGACGCGCGGCGTCCAGGATGCGGTCGACGGTGGCCGCCCGACGTTCGGCCCGGGAAACAGGGGACTTCATGCTTTCACTCTACAAGCGATGAGCGAAGGCGTATCGTTTCTCTCAACACATGTTGAGTGGAGGATGCCATGGATCCGAAGGAAACGTCGAGGCACTCGTCGGTGCTGATCATCGGCGCGTCGCGGGGCCTCGGTCTCGCAATCGCGAGGCAGTACGCGGCGCGGGGAGCCCGAGTCATCGCGACAGCACGCGGCGAGAGCGCTCCAGCCCTCTCGGCGCTGCGGCACGATCACCCGGACACGGTCGAGATCGAACGCGTGGACGTCGACGATCCGGCGCAGATCGACGCGCTCGCGACGCGGCTCGGTGAGCGCACCGTCGACCTCCTGTTCGTCGTCGCCGGTGTCTCCCTCGCGCCGGTCGACGAGGCCGCGGCCGACATCTCGACCGAAGACTTCGTCCGCACGATGACGACGAACGCTCTCGGTGTCATGCGCACCGTCGAGCGTCTGGCGGACCGCGTGTCGCCGGGCGGCACGATCGCCGTCATGTCGTCGGGACAGGGAAGCGTGACCAACAACACGACGGGGGGATTCGAGGTCTACCGCGCTTCGAAAGCGGCACTGAACCAGCTCATGCGCAGCTACGCGGCACGTCGCGCTTCCGAGGGGCGGACGCTGCTGCTCCTCGCCCCGGGGTGGATTCGCACCGACATGGGCGGCGAGGGGGCCGGTCTCGAAATCGACGAAGCCGTCCCGCCGCTCGTCGACACGGTCGAAGCGCAGCGCGGCACGCCGGGACTTCGCTATCTCGACCGACACGGGGCGACCGTCGCCTGGTGACAAGGGCGCCCGCCCGCTCACGCCCGGGCGAGCACCTCGCCGTGCGGGAGGAGGATCCATCCGTCGGGGTGGGCGGCCCACTCGCGCCACGCGTCGGAGATGCGCTGGAGCTGGGCGTCGTCGGCGAGGCCGAGTCGGCGCGCGTGCCCGGCGAACGCCGACGCGAGCACGCGGTCGGCCCACATCCCGCCCCACCACGCGCGCTTCTCGGCGGTGTCGAAGACCCAGACGCTCGCGCTCGCCTCGATGCGGGTGAACCCGGCTTCGCGAGCCCACGCTTTGAGGCGCCGACCGGCGTCGGGCTCCCCCGACACCCCTCGGTGCACGCCGTGATAGATCTCGAGCCACTCATCCAGAGCGGGGATCACCGGATGCCAGATCACTCCGCCGTAATCCACGTCACGCACGGCCACGAGGCCCTCGGGGCCGGCGACACGACGGAACTCCCGTAGAGCGTCCACCGGGCGCGCCAGGTGCTGGAGCGTCTGGTGCGCGTGGACGATGTCGAAGGAGGCATCGGGGGCGTCGAGCGCGTACGCGTCGTCGACGCGGAACTCGACGTTCGTGCGCTCTGCGATCGCGGCGCGCGCGATCTCGACGACGTCGGGGGCGGCATCCACTCCGACCACCTGCCCCGGGAAGACCCGGTCGGCGAGGTCGACGGTGATGGTGCCGGGGCCGGCGCCCACATCCAGGATGCGAGCGCCGGCGAACAGCGAGGACACCAGGTAGGCCGCCGAATCGGCGACGGTCCGTACCGCGTGGGAACGCAGCACGCTCTCGTGGTGTCCGTGGGCGTAGGCCACGGCCGTGTCTCTCGTGCTCGGCGTCAGACGCCGGCCAGCTCGCCGCTGGTCTGACGCGTGCGGATCGCTCGGTTCACGCCCGAAACGATCGCCTTGAGCGACGCCGTCGAGATGTCGTTGTCGATGCCGACGCCCCACAGGCGCTGGTCGTCGACCTGCAGCTCGATGTACGCCGCGGCCTGAGCGTCTCCGCCCGAGCTCAGCGCGTGCTCGACGTAGTCGTAGAGCGTGACGTCGAACCCCTGGGCGCGGACGATCTCGAGGAACGCCGCCACGGGACCGTTGCCCACGGCGGACGCCGGCTGAGCCGAATCGCCGTCGCGCAGCGTGACGTCGAGGTGCACGTCGCCGGACATGTCGCTCGACGAGCGCGTCGACAGCAGTTCGAAGCGGCCCCAGCGCTGGTCGTCATCCTTCGAGGGCAGGTACTCGTCGGTGAAGATGTCCCAGATCTGGTCGCTCGACACCTCACCGCCCTCGGCGTCGGTGCGGGCCTGGACGACGCCCGAGAACTCGATCTGCAGCTTGCGCGGCAGGTCGATCGCGTGGTCGGCCTTCAGCAGGTACGCGACGCCGCCCTTACCGGACTGCGAATTCACGCGGATGACGGCCTCGTACGAGCGGCCCAGGTCTTTCGGGTCGATGGGCAGGTACGGCACCGCCCACTCGATGTCGTCGATGTGCTTGCCCTCGGCGGCCGCCCGGGCCTCCATCGCCTCGAAGCCCTTCTTGATGGCATCCTGATGCGAACCGCTGAACGCGGTGAAGACCAGGTCGCCGGCCCACGGGCTGCGCTCGGGCACGGGGAGTTGGTTGCAGTACTCGACGGTGCGCTTGACCTGGTCGATGTCGCTGAAGTCGATCTGGGGGTCGATGCCCTGCGTCAGCAGGTTGACGCCCAGGGCGACCAGGTCGACATTGCCGGTGCGCTCACCGTTGCCGAACAGGCAGCCCTCGATGCGGTCGGCGCCGGCCATGTAGCCCAGCTCCGCGGCGGCCACGGCGGTGCCGCGATCGTTGTGCGGGTGCAGCGACAGGATGACGTTCTCGCGGTGGTTCAGGTTCCGCGACATCCACTCGATCGAGTCGGCGTAGACGTTGGGGGTCGCCATCTCGACCGTCGCGGGCAGGTTCAGGATGACCTTGCGCTCGGGAGTGGGCTGGAAGACCTCGAGCACCTCGTTGCAGATGCGCAGCGCGAACTCGAGTTCGGTGCCCGTGTAGCTCTCGGGCGAGTACTCGTAGTACACCTCGGTCTCGGGGATCGTCGCCTCGTACTTCTTGCACAGGCGTGCACCCTCGAGGGCGATGTCGACGATGCCCTGCTGGTCGGTGCGGAAGACGACCTCGCGCTGGAGCACGGACGTGGAGTTGTACAGGTGGACGATGGCCTGCTTCGCGCCGGCGATCGCTTCGTACGTGCGGGCGATCAGGTGCTCGCGCGCCTGCGTCAGCACCTGGATCGTGACGTCATCGGGGATGAGGTTCTCTTCGATCAGCTGACGGACGAAGTCGAAGTCCGTCTGGCTCGCGCTCGGGAAACCGACCTCGATCTCCTTGTACCCCATCTTCACGAGCAGGTCGAACATGACGCGCTTGCGCTCGGGGCTCATCGGGTCGATGAGGGCCTGGTTGCCGTCGCGCAGGTCGACCGCGCACCAGCGCGGCGCCACCTCGATGCGCTTGCTCGGCCACGTGCGATCGGGCAGGTCGACCGCGATCTGCTCGTGGAACGGACGGTACTTGTGCACCGGAGCGGACGTGGGCTTCTGGGTGTTCTTCATGATGTGTCGCTTCTCTTGTTCGTGGTTCCCGCCCGGGAAGGGCATCAGGAGGGGCCGACGACGAGCTCCGCGACGAGGATGGCCCTAGATCGAGGACTCGTCGCGGCAGCTAAGAAGAAGCAGACCACCGAAGCGCATTCTGCGATCGTACCAGCCCGGCGCGAGGCCGTTCACTCCCCCGTCACCCATTCGCGTGACAGAATGCCGAAGTCGACCTCGTCGCTCCAGTGCCCCTTGAACCACTCGTTCTCGACGAGGTGGGCCTCGCGCCGCATCCCCACCCGCTCCGCGAGGGCGAGAGAGCGGGCGTTGTCGGCGTCGATGCGGGCGACCAGACGACGCAGCCCGTAAACCGAGAACGCGGTGTCGATCAGAGCGCGCACCGCCTCGGTCGCGAGCCCCCGACCGGATGCGGCCGGGCTCACGACCCAGCCGATCTCGGCCGACCCGGCGCGCAGATCGAGGTGGAAGATCACGAGGTCGCCGATGACCGTGCCGTCGGCGAGGTGTTCGATTGCGAGGACGACCCCGCCGCGGTCGCCCTCGAGGCTCGTGCCCCCGAAGAGGTGACCGATGCGTCCGCGGATGTCTTCTGCCGTCTGCGGCTCGAAGGGCAGGAAGCGGCACACGTCCGCGTCACCGCGGTAGCGCACCATCGCCTCGAGATCGGCGTCGACGACCGGTCGCAACCGCACCCGCTCACGCACGACCTCGAGGCGCTCCGGTGCCGGGGGCAGGACGAACGGCGAGCCGATCACGGGACCAGCGCCACCTTGCCGCCCGGGTGCCCCGTCATGACGAATCGGACGGCCTCGACGGCGTCGGCGAGCGGATACGTGCGGGCGACGGGCACCTCCAGGGCACCGGATGCCGCCAACTCGAGCACCCGCGCCCGCGCGATGTCACGGAACCGGGCGCTCTCGGGTCGCGCTCCGGCGATCCAGAGGAAACCGTCGCTCTTCGCGCGCTCGGGATCGACGATCGTGACGATCCGATCGCGGTCCGAGACGAGGGCGAGGGAGACGTCGATCGCCTCGTCGGTGCCGACCGCGTCCCACGCGGCCGCGATGGGCGCTCCGTCGGCGGCCTCTTCCACGCGCTCGCGCAACCCGTCACCGTAGGCGACGGGGATGCCGCCGTAGCGATGGACCCGCGCGGCCGAGTCGGCGGCATCCGGACCCACCGTCCCGATCACGCGCACGCCGAGATCGCGCGCCTGCTGGAGCAGGCTCACGCCCACGGCGCCCGAGGCGGCGTGCAACAGGACGGTGTCGCCGGCCGCGACCCGGGTCACCTGGATCATCTCGGCGGCGGTGGTTCCGGCGAGGAGCAGATTGGCGGCCTCGGGGTGCGAGAGGGTCGACGGCTTCGCGAACACGTCGCGCGCCGGCACGGTGATCTCGGTCGCATAGGCGCCCTGGACGCGGAACGCGACGACCTCGTCGCCGACGGCGAGCTCACCGGAGCCGCCGATCGCGTCGGGACCGATCGCGAGGACCTCACCCGAGAGCTCGTATCCGATCGGAACCGGGAATGTCGCTCCGGGACGCGCGCGAGCGACGTGCTTGGCATCCGCGGGATTGACGCCGGCAGCGTGCACCCGAACGGTCACCTCGCCCGGGCCGGGCGGGGACACGTCGACCTCGTCGAAGGTCCATGTGTCGACAGGTCCCGGGGCCGGAGCCGTCCACCTTCGCGCCATGATCACGCCTCTCGTCGTGGGTGTCGGCCGACTCAGAAACCGAGGCGGCCGAGCTGCTTCGCGTCGCGCTGCCATTCCTTCGCCACCCGCACGTGCAGCGAGAGGTACACGCGGCTGCCGACGAGCGGCTCGATGCCGACGCGTGCTCGCGCGCCGACCTCGGCGAGACGCGAGCCCTTGCGGCCGATGATGATCGCCTTCTGGCTGTCGCGTTCGACGATGATGTTGGCCCAGACGTCGGTGAGATCGCTGCCCTCGCGCGGGGCGACGTCGTCGATGGTGACGGCGATGGAGTGGGGCAGCTCGTCGCGCACACCGTGCAGAGCCGCTTCGCGGATGATCTCGGCGATGCGGTCCTCGAGGGTCTCGTCCGTCGTGATGTCAGCGTCGTACAGGGCGGGTCCCTCGGGCATGAGGGCCAGCAGCTCGTCGCTCAGCACGTCGAGCTGGTCGTTCGTCACGGCCGAGAGGGGGATCACCGCGGCCCAGTCCTCGCGGAGGGAATCCACCTCGACGAGACGCTCCGTGATCTGGTCGCGCGTCGCGGCGTCCGTCTTGGTCACCAGCGCGACCTTCTTCGCGCGCGGGTAGCCCGACAGCGACTCCGCGATGCGTCGATCGCCCGGGCCGACCTTCTCGGTCGCGGGTGCGCAGAACGCGATGACGTCGACGTCACCCAGCACCTGCTCGACGAGGTCGTTCAGACGCTGACCGAGGAGCGTCCGCGGACGATGGATGCCAGGGGTGTCGACGACCACGAGCTGGCCGCCCGGTCGGTTGACGATCCCGCGGATCGCCCGGCGGGTGGTCTGCGGCTTGTCGCTGGTGATGGCGACCTTCTCGCCGACGAGGGCGTTGGTCAGCGTCGACTTGCCGACGTTGGGTCGCCCCACGAAGGTCACGAAGCCGGATCGGGTGTCGCTCATCTGTCGTTCCTCTCGCGCGCGGTCTCCGCGTCGTTTTCGTCGTCCTCCGGCTCGGCGCGTTCCACGATGACCGTCGCGATGCCGCGGTTGCGGCCCCGCGAGGCTCCCCCGGTCATCACGAGGCCAGAATGCTCGGCCGTGGCCCCGGGTTGCGGGATACGGCCGAGAGCCTTGCCCAGAAGGCCACCGATCGAGTCGACGTCTTCGTCGTCGAGCTCGAGGCCGAACAGGTCGCCGACCTCGTCGAGTCCGAGTCGCGCGTTGACCCGGTAGCGGCCGTCGTCGAGGGGGACGACCTCGGTCGACGGAGCGTCGTACTCGTCTGCGATCTCACCCACGAGCTCTTCGATGAGGTCTTCGAGGGTGACCAGGCCGGAGATCCCGCCGTATTCGTCGACCGCGAGACACACGTGGACGGCGTCGCGCTTCATCTGCTGCAGCAGCGTCTCGGCCTTCATGGACTCGGGTACGAACACGGCCGGTCGAGCGATGCGCCGGATCGGAGCGTCACGCCAGCCGGCCTCGTCGCGGAAGCCGAACTGGACCAGGTCTTTGAGATAGAGCATGCCCACGACGTCGTCGGCCTCGTCGTCGGCGAGGGGAACGCGCGACACGCCTTTCTCGAGGAACAGGGCGAGGGCTTCGCGCGAGGTCGCCGCGGCATCCACGGTCACCATGTCGGTACGCGGGACCATGACCTCGCGCACGTAGCGGTCGGTGAAGTCGAACACCGAGTGGATCAGCTCGCGGTCGTCCTCTTCGATGAGCTCGTTCTCGGCGGCCTCGTCGATGATGCTGAGCAGCTGCTCCTCGGACGCGAACGACGTCGACTGCGACAGGCCCGGCGTGACGCGGTTGCCGACCGACACCAGGCCGTGCGCGAGCGGGCCCAGGATGATGCGCATCCCCCGGATGAGCGGTGCTCCCCCGGTCAGGAGGCCGCGGGCGTGCTGACGGCCGACCGAGCGGGGGCTCGCGCCGACCGCCACGAACGAGATCCCCGTCATCAGGACCGCGGCCGCGGCGACCGCCAGCCAGATGTTGTCGAACAGCAGCACGAAGGCCGCGGTCACCAGCACCGCCGCGGTGGTCTCGGCCAGGACGCGGATGAAGCCGACGGCCGTGATGTGGGCGCTCGGGTCGTCGGCGATGCGCTGCAGAGCCCGGGCGTTCCGGCCCGACGCGCCGAGTTCCAGCAGATCGGTGCGCGAGGTCACGCCGAGCGCGGCCTCGGATGCCGCCATCAAGCCGCCGAACGCGACGAGCAGCAGCGCGGCGACGAGAAGGAGGGCCTCGGTCATGCGCGGCGGCGGCGCTCGACGGCCTGGAAACCGCTGATGAGCTCCCGCTGCAGGCCGAACATCTCGCGCTCCTCGTCGGGCTCGGCGTGGTCGAAGCCGAGGAGGTGGAGCAGGCCGTGGGTGGTGAGCAGGATCAGCTCGTCCTGGGTGGAGTGCTTGGCCGTCACGGCCTGCGCTTCGGCCACGGAGGGGCACAGCACGATGTCACCGAGCAGGCCCGCGGGCGTCGGTGCGTCTTCCGACCCCGGGCGGAGCTCGTCCATCGGGAAGCTCAGGACGTCGGTGGGCCCGGGCTCGTCCATCCACTGCACGTGGAGCGACTCCATCGCGCCCTCGTCGACGAGCACGATGGCGACGTCGGCGTCGGCGCTCACGTGGAGCTCGGCGAGGTTGTACTCCATCAGACGCAGCAGGACCTGCTCGTCGATCTCGTAGCCGGATTCGTTGTTGATCTCGATCGTCATGAACGGTTTCGTCTCGGGAGGTGATCGCGGGGACCCGCGGCACGGGGGCCGCGTCGCTCCGCACGGTTGGCGAACTCGGTGGCTTCGTCGCGCTCGCGTCGAGCGACGAGGCGCTTCTCGTCGTACTCGCTGTACGCGTCGACGATGCGACCGACGAGCGTGTGACGAACGACGTCGTCGCTCGTCAGGTACGCGAAGTGGATGTCGTCGATGTTGCTCAGCACCCGCGTGACCAGGCGAAGACCCGACGCCCCCTGCGGGAGGTCGATCTGCGTGATGTCGCCCGTCACGACCATGCGCGTGCCGAACCCGAGACGCGTGAGGAACATCTTCATCTGCTCGGGCGTGGTGTTCTGCGCCTCGTCGAGCACGACGAACGAATCGTTCAGCGTCCGCCCGCGCATGTACGCCAGGGGTGCGACCTCGATGGTTCCCGTCGCCATGAGCTTGGGGACGATGTCGGGGTCCATCATCTCGTTGAGGGCGTCGTAGAGCGGCCGCAGGTACGGATCGATCTTGTCGGTCAGCGTGCCCGGCAGGAAGCCCAGACGCTCGCCCGCTTCGACGGCCGGGCGGGTGAGGATGATGCGGCTGACCTCTTTGCGCTGCAGCGCTTGCACGGCCTTCGCCATCGCCAGGTAGGTCTTGCCCGTCCCGGCGGGACCGATGCCGAACACGATGGTGTTCTCTTCGATCGCGTCGACGTAGGCCTTCTGCCCCGCGGTCTTCGGGCGGATGACCTTCCCGCGCGAGGACAGGATGGCCTCGCCCATCACCTCAGACGGACGGGGACCGCCGTCGGAGCGCAGCATACGGTTCGAGCTCGACACGTCAGCCGGGTCGAGACCCTGACCGGAGCGGGTCATGGCGAGCAGCTCATCGACGAGGCCGCGGGCCGCACGCACGGCATCCGCAGCTCCGGAAAGCGTGACCTCGTTGCCGCGCACGTGCACGTCGACGGCGGGGTGCTCTTTCTCGACCACGCGCAGGAGACGATCCTGCGGGCCGAGGAGTTGCACCATGGCGACGCCATCGACCTCGATGCGGTCGACGACGTTTTCTTCGGGGGAATCAGCCACCCAGGCTCTTTTCGTTCAGGCCGCCCGCGAGGACGTGGGCGTGCACATGGAAGACGGTCTGACCGGCGCCCTCGCCGGTGTTGAAGATGAGACGGAAATCGCCGTCGGCGTGCTCGGCGGCCACCGTGTTGGCCAGCCCGATGACTTCGGTCAACAGGTCGGGGTCGCCCGCCGCCAGCTCGACCACGTTGCGGTACTCCGCGGTCTTCGGAATGACGAGCAGATGCACCGGTGCCTGCGGGGCGATGTCGCGGATCGCGAAGACGTTCTCCGTCTCGGCCACGATCTCGGCCGGGATCTCGCCCTGCAGGATGCGCGTGAAAACGGAGGGTTCGCTCATGGCATCCAGTCTATCGACGGCCTCCGACACGCGAGGCGGGTTGCGCGAGACGGCTACTCACCAGCGACCGTGCGCCGCGGACAGCACCGAGATCGCCGCGGCGCCCGCCGTCGACGTACGCAGCACCGTGTCGCCGAGGCGGACGAGCCGTGCGCCGGCGTCCGCGAGCGCGGAGAGCTCATCGGGGGCGATCCCACCCTCGGGGCCGACCACGAGCACGACGTCGCGACCGTCGGACGCCTCCGTGGCGACGGCAGTGAGGCGATCGGATGCCGACGGCTCGAGCACCAGCACTCGCGCCGTCGCGGCGCGTTCCACCAGATCGGCCGTGCGCGCGACCCCCTCGACCTCGGGGATCCACGCGCGGTGCGCCTGCTTCGCCGCCTCGCGCACGATCGTGCGCCATCGCGCGAGACCCTTCTCGGCCTTGGCATCCCAGCGTGACACGCTCCGTGTCGCCTGCCACGGCACGATGGCATCGACGCCGAGCTCGGTGGCCGCCTGGACGGCGAGCTCGTCGCGGTCGCCCTTGGCGAGGGCCTGGACGAGGACGAAGCGCGGCGTCGCGGCGGGCACGTCGTCGCGGCCGGTGACCCGGACGTCGACCTGCTTCGGCGACGCGGCGATCACCAGGCCCTCAAGCCACGCGCCCCGCCCGTCGCCGAGTGTCACGGCCTCATCGACGCGCACCCGACGCACCGAGGCCGCGTGGTGTGCCTCAGAGCCGGTGAGTTCGACGATGTCACCGGGCTGAGCGGATGCCGCCTCGTCGGTGACGAAATGCAGAGCCACGGTCAGTGCCGGAAACGGTCGCGGAACTTCGCGAACATGCCCTGCTGGTGTTCGGCGAGGCGGGGCTTCGGAGCCCTCGTCCGCTTCGCGAACTCCTCGATGAGGGCGCGCTCCTTGTGATCGAGGCGCGTCGGGGTGACCACCTGCACACCGACCTTGAGGTCGCCGCGCTGGCTTCCCCGGAGCGGCGTGATGCCGCGGTTCTTGATCGTCAGCACGTCGCCGGACTGGACGCCGGGCCGCACCTCGAGGTCGACGGTCCCGTCGAGCGACTCGATCGTCGTGGTCGTGCCGAGGATGGCGTCCGGCATCGAGACCTCGAGCGTCGCCAGAAGGTCGTCGCCCTCACGGCTGAACGACTCGTGCGCCTCGACGGTGACCTCGATGTACAGGTCGCCGTTGGGGCCGCCCGCGGGGCCGACCTCGCCCGAGCCCGGGAGCTGCAGGCGCAGCCCCGACTCGACGCCGGCCGGGATGTCGACCGACACGGTGCGCCGCGCGCGCACGCGTCCCTGGCCCTGGCAGGTGTTGCACGGGTACGGGATCGTCGTGCCGTGGCCCTGGCAGACGTTGCAGGGCTGGCTGGTGACGACGTTGCCGAGGAGGCTCCGGACGGTGCGCTGCACGTGTCCGGACCCGTGGCAGATGTCGCACGTGACCTCGCTCGTGCCCGGTGCCGTGCAGGCGCCCTGGCACGTCTCGCACAGTACGGCGGTGTCGACCTCGAGGTCGCGGTGCACACCGAACACGACGTCGCCCAGGCTCAGGGTCACGCGCACGAGGGCGTCCTGGCCGCGTTCGCGACGCGACCGGGGGCGCGGTCCGCGACCTCCGCCGCCCTGCGCTCCGCCGAAGAAGGTCTCGAAGATGTCGCTGAAACCGCCGAAGCCGCCCGCTCCCCCGCCGCCGAAGGGGTTCTGGTCGCCGCCCATGTCGTAGCGACGGCGCTGCTCGGGGTCGCTGAGCACGTCGTACGCGTGGGTGACGAGCTTGAAGCGCTCGGACGCGTCTTCTCCGGGGTTCACGTCGGGGTGCAGTTGGCGCGCCAGGCGTCGGTACGCCTTCTTGATGTCTTCGGGGCTGGCGTCGCGCTCGACGCCCAGGACCTCGTAGTGGTCAGCCACAGTCGCCTTCCTGTCCGCTTGCGCGGGATCGTTCTCGGTGGGGTGCTCGTCGCGGGGTGTTCGTCGCGCTCGTCGTCAGCGGGAACTGTCGTCGTCTTCGAGCATCCGGGTCAGATAGTGCGCGACGGCGCGGACCGCCGCGAGGTTGGAGGAGTAGTCCATGCGGGTGGGGCCGAGCAGACCCACCCGCGCGCCGCCGGCGGAGCCGTCGTACCGGCTCGCGAGGACGGACGCCTCGATGAGACCGAACGGCTCGTTCTCGCGGCCGATGCTGGCCGAGAGGCCCTTGTCGTCCGCGACCATCTCGCTCATGAGGCGCAGGAGCGTCACCTGCTCCTCGATGGCCTCGAGCAGCGGGTAGATGCTGCCGCGGAAGTCCTGCTCGCGCTTGGCGAGGGTCGCCGCTCCCGCCATCACGAGACGATCCTGACGGAACTCCTCGAGCTCTTCGCCCACCACGCGCAGCACCGCGTCGGCGATCGCGTCGATGGCGACGCCCTGGCGCGGTCCGTCGGCGAGGGCGTCGGCCACTCGCTGGACGCTGTCGGCGACGCTCCGCCCGACCAGCACGGCCCCCACCCGCGCGCGCAACTGCACGATCTCGGGCTCGCCGGGTTCGGCCGGGACGAGCGCGATCCGCTGCGAGACGCGCCCGGTGTCGGTGACGAGGATGACGAGCACGCGCGGCCCGCCGAGCGCGACGAGCTCGACATGAGTGACGTTCGCCCGCGCGAACGACGGGTACTGCACGATCGCGACCTGACCGGTCAACTGCGTCAGTGCGCGCACCGTCCGTGCGAGCAGGTCGTCGAGGTCGCCCGCCTGGTCGAGGAACGAGGTGATGGCGCTGCGCTGCGCGCTCGAGAGGGGACGCAGCTCGGCGAGGTGATCGACGAAGACCCGATACCCCTTGTCCGTGGGGACGCGGCCCGAGGAAGTGTGCGGCGCGACGATGAGCTCTTCGTCTTCGAGCAGCGCCATGTCGTTGCGGATGGTCGCGGCCGACACCCCGAACGCGTGACGATCGACGATGGCCTTGCTGCCCACCGGCTCTCGCGTGTCGACGTAGTCCTGCACGATCGCGCGGAGCACCTGAAGGCCGCGTTCCGACACCATGAGCTGCTCCTCCCGTTTGGCACTCCGAAGTCGTGAGTGCCAATTCTACGGGATCGGCGCGCGTCGTCGCCGGGGGCTCGCGGATGCCGTGGACTCGGCCCGGCTGCGGGTGGAGTCAGACGGTCAGGGCCCGCACGACGGCATCCGCGAGGAGGCGCCCGCGCCGGGTCAGGACGATGCGCCCGCGCACGGCATCCGGACCCTCGACGAGCCCGTCGGCGATGAGGGAGGCCACGGCCTTACGGCCCTCGCCGTGCAGCTCCGACACCGCCAGACCCTCGCGGATGCGGCTGCGCAGCAGCACCGACTCGAGACGTCGAGCCGTTTCATCGGGCCGCTCTCGCGCAGCGGCAGGCGACTCGTCGGCGGCCAGACGCTGCGCGTACGCGGCAGGATGCTTGACGTTCCACCAGCGGAGTCCCGCCACGTGGCTGTGGGCGCCGGGGCCGAACCCCCACCAGTCGGTGCCCCGCCAGTAGGCGAGGTTGTGCCGCGAACGGTGGGCCACGCCCCGCGACCAGTTCGACACCTCGTACCAGTCGTACCCGGCGTCGGAGAGCGACTCGTCGGCGAGCTCGTACATGTCGGCCTGCAGGTCGTCATCCGGCATGGCGACCGCGCCGGAGCGGATCTGTCGCGCGAGCTTCGTGCCGTCTTCGACGATGAGGGCGTACGCCGAGATGTGGTCGGGGTCGAGGGCCGAGGCCGCCTCGAGCGACGCACGCCAATCGTCGAGCGACTCGCCGGGTGCGCCGTAGATGAGGTCGAGCGAGACGTCGAGGCCGGCTCGGCGCGCGGCGGCCACCGCGGTCGCCACGTTCGCCGGGTCGTGCGTCCGGTCGAGGGCGGCCAGGACGTGCGGACGAGCGGACTGCATCCCGACCGAGACGCGGGTCACCCCGGCGGCCGCCAGCGTCTCCATCACGGCATCGTCGACGGTGTCGGGGTTGGCCTCCACGGTGATCTCGGCGCCGTCGGCGATGCCGAACTCCGTGCGTACCGCGTCGAGCATCCGCGCGAGGTCGCCGGGCGGGAGCAGCGTCGGCGTGCCTCCGCCGAAGAACACCGTGGATGCCATGCGGCGGGGGCCCGCGGCATCCATCACCCTGCCCGCGAGGCGCACTTCGGACGCGAGCGTGTCGGCGAAGTCGTCTTGCCGCGCTCCGCGGAGCTCGCTCGCGGTGTAGGTGTTGAAGTCGCAGTATCCGCAGCGCACGCGGCAGAACGGCACGTGCAGGTACACGCCGAAGTCCGTCGCGGGATCGATCGTCAGGTCGTCGGGCAGCCGCCCGTCGGCCGGAGCGGGGTCTCCGAGGGGAAGGGGCCCGCCCATCAGGACGTGTACAGCGGAGAGATCGCGCGCAGGTACTGCGTGAAGAGCGCCCGCCGACGGCGGCGGAGGTGGCTCGTGAACAGACGGTAGGAGGGGACGGTCGGTCTGTCGAACGCGCGGACCACGAACCAGACCTCGTCGTTGTCGCGCCACTCGACGACGAAGAGCTCTTCGCCGCTGACGTTCGAGTGCCCGACGGTGCCGAGGATGAAGCCGACGCGGCGCGGCTCCTCGAAGACCGAGATGACGCGGAGTTCGGCGTCGGCGCGGTGCCCGTCGACCTTCCCGTGGAGGCGCACTCCGGTGCCCGGGCTCACGAAGGGGGTGCCGTCGGCGGCGAAGCGCTGCTCGGGCTCGAGGCTGCTCGGGGCGACGGGAGCGCCGTCGGCGTCGAAGCCCACGCCGGAATACCCGCCTCCGGATGCCGGACGCACGTCGCTGATGCTGAGATCGCCCGAGCGCAGCGGAGCCCACGACAGCAGGAGTTCGCTGGCCGCGGCGAAACGTTCCTCGCCGCTGCCGATGCGCCACGCGTCTTCGGCGGGGATCGAGTGCTCCGGCGGGTACTGCATCAGGTCGTGCGCCTGGGTGGCGCCGACGGCGGCGTAGTCGACCGTGTCATCGGTGAAGTTCTGCCGACGCATGCTGCCTCCCGTTCTACTTCTTGGCCTCGACGTCTCCCGACAGGGCGGCGATGAACGCCTCCTGCGGAACCTCGACGCGGCCCACCATCTTCATGCGCTTCTTGCCCTCTTTCTGCTTCTCGAGGAGCTTGCGCTTTCGGGTGATGTCACCGCCGTAGCACTTGGCGAGGACGTCTTTACGGATGGCTCGGATCGTCTCGCGCGCGATGATGCGCGCGCCGATCGCGGCCTGGATGGGCACCTCGAACTGCTGGCGCGGGATGAGCTTGCGCAGACGCTCGGCCATGAGGGTGCCGTACGCGTAGGCCTTCTCGCGGTGGACGATCGAGCTGAACGCGTCGACCTTCTCGCCCTGGAGCAGGATGTCGACCTTCACGAGGTCGGCGGTCTGCTGACCGGCCGGTTCGTAGTCGAGGCTCGCGTAGCCCTGCGTGCGCGACTTGAGGTGATCGAAGAAGTCGAACACGATCTCGCCGAGGGGCATGTGGTAGCGCAGCTCGACGCGGTCTTCGCTGAGGTACTCCATGCCGAGCAGGGTTCCGCGGCGCGACTGGCAGAGCTCCATGACCGTGCCGACGTAGTCCTTGGGGAGCAGGATGCCGACCTTGACGATCGGTTCCGACACCGAGGCCACGCGCCCGTCCGGGTACTCGCTGGGGTTCGTGACCGAGACCGTGTCGCCGGTGTCGGTGGTGACCTCGTACGTGACCGAGGGAGCCGTGGTGATGAGGTCGAGGCCGAACTCGCGCGAGAGGCGCTCGGTGATGATCTCGAGGTGCAGCAGGCCGAGGAATCCGCAGCGGAACCCGAAGCCGAGGGCGACCGAGGTCTCGGGCTCGTACTGGAGCGAGGCGTCCGAGAGCTTCAGCTTGTCGAGCGCTTCGCGCAGCTCCGCGTAGTCGCTGCCGTCGATCGGGTAGATGCCCGAGAACACCATGGGCTTCGGATCGGTGTAGCCGGCGAGGGCTTCGGTGGCGGGCTTGCGCTGGTTGGTGATCGTGTCGCCGACCTTCGACTGGCGGACGTCCTTCACACCCGTGATGAGGTAGCCCACCTCGCCCACGCCGAGACCCTTGGTGGGGATCGGCTCAGGGCTTGAGACGCCGATCTCGAGGAGTTCGTGCGTCGCGGTGGTCGACATCATCTGAATGCGTTCGCGCGGCGACAGAGCACCGTCGACCATGCGGACGTACGTCACGACACCGCGGTAGGCGTCGTAGACGGAGTCGAAGATCATCGCGCGAGCCGGCGCGTCGGCCTTGCCGACTGGCGCCGGGATCTTCTCGACGATGAGGTCGAGCAGGTCTTCGACGCCCATGCCGGTCTTGCCGCTCACGCGCAGCACGTCTTCGGGCTTGCCACCGATGAGTCCGGCCAGCTCGGCCGCGTACTTGTCGGGGTCGGCCGCCGGGAGGTCGATCTTGTTCAGCACCGGGATGATCGTCAGATCGTTCTCGAGCGCCAGGTAGAGGTTGGCGAGCGTCTGTGCCTCGATGCCCTGCGCCGCGTCGACGAGCAGGATCGCGCCCTCGCACGCGGCGAGCGAGCGACTGACCTCGTAGGTGAAGTCGACGTGACCGGGCGTGTCGATCATGTTGAGGGCGAAGGTGCCGTCGGCGGTGGACCACGGCATCCGGACAGCCTGCGACTTGATCGTGATGCCGCGCTCACGCTCGATGTCCATGCGGTCGAGGTACTGCGCGCGCATGTCGCGGTCGGCGACGACGCCGGTGATCTGCAGCATGCGGTCGGCCAACGTCGACTTGCCGTGGTCGATGTGGGCGATGATGCAGAAGTTGCGGATCTGCTCCGGCGGGGTGGCAGACGGCTCGAGGGGCTTCAGGGCGCGCGGTGACATGTTCCGTCGATTCTACGGGGGTGCGCCGACATCACCGTCCGCGGTCGCTTTTACAGTGGATGCCATGACGGTCCAGGTCGTGCTCGTGCACGGCATCCGCACGTCGGCGACGATGTGGCGGGCGCAGGTCGAATACCTCGAGAATCGCGGCAACCCCGTGGCGGCCGTCGACTTGCCGGGGCACGGCGCCCGGCGGGGCGAGGAGTTCACCCTCGACGAGGCGTTCGCCACAATCGATCGGGCGGTTCAGGATGCCGCGACCCGCGGCCCCGTGCTGCTCGTCGGGCATTCGATGGGAGGGCTGCTCTCCATCGAGTACGTCGGGCGGGAGGACCCTCCCCCGGTCGCGGCGTTCATCGCGGCATCCTGCACGTCGATCCCCCGCGGTGTGGGGCTCGCGGCGTACCGCTTCCTCGCGCGACGGTTCGACAGCCTCCCGGACCGGGGTCTCGGTCTCACCAACCGCGTGCTCGATCGGACGCTGCCGCCCGAGACCCGGCCGGACTTCGGCGCGGGCGGGTACGCGTTCGACGCGCAGGACACGGCCCTGGCGTCTCTGTCGGTGCTCGACCTGTTGGCATCCGTTCGTCGGATCCGGGTTCCGCTGTGGTTCATCAACGGGCAGTGGGATCAGCTGCGCGTGAACGAGAGGCTGTTCGTGTCGCTCGCCCCGCACGCGGAGCTGATCGTGGTGCCGCGGACCACGCACCTCGTGACGGCGATGAGGCCGCGGGTGTTCAACGCGCTGCTGGAGGTGGCGCTCACCACGATCGAGGCGTCGACCTGATAAGCTTGGCCCTTGGCTTGCGTGTGGGGTTTTTCCCGACCTCCACGACCGCCGGTGCAGCGTCCCTCTACCGCTCGCCCGGCACTTCCAACACTCACTCAAACGAAAGACCGTCGACGTGGCGAACATCAAGTCGCAGATCAAGCGCAACAAGACCAACGAGAAGGCGCGCGAGCGTAACAAGGCCGTCAAGAGCGAGCTGAAGACGCACGTGCGTCGCACCCGCGAGGCCGTCCTGGCCGGTGACAAGGAAGCCGCCGAGAAGGCGCTCGCCACCGCGACCAAGAAGCTCGACAAGGCCGTGAGCAAGGGTGTCATCCACTCGAACCAGGCCGCGAACCGCAAGTCGGCCATCGCGAAGTCGGTCGCCGCTCTCTGAGCCGCCGTACCTCGACAGCCCGTCCCGCATCCGCGGGGCGGGCTTTGTCGTTTCCGGGGTGGGATGCCACACGGGAAGAGGTGCGACGAGAACAGGTGATGCGACGAGAACAGGAGGTTGTGGGCCGCAGCGGCCTGTTTCGGTGGCATCCCCTGTTTTCGTGGCGCGGCCGTGCGCGCGGAGCCTCCGGCCGCGGAGGCAGGACGCGGCGTCGGTCAGTCGCCGTAGGGCGCGCGCGTTGCAATGATCGTGATCATGCGCTCCAGCGCGAACACCGCGTCGCGAGACGCCCCCTTCACCTCGGCGTCGGCGCGCGCGGTCGCGTGGATTGCACGGCCGAGGCTCGCGGCGGTCCAGCCCACGAGGTCGCGGCGGGCGCGGTCGATCTGCCAGTCTTTCATACCGAGACGCTGGGCGAGCTGCGACGACGGTTCGCGCGTACCGGCCACACGCGCCATGGTGCGGAGCTTCATCGCGACCGCGGCGACAAGGGGGACGGGATCGGCTCCGGATGCCAGAGCGTGGCGCAGCGCGAGGAGGGCGGGGCCGTACTGCCCCGCGATCGCGGTGTCGGCGACGGTGAACGCGGAGGTCTCGACGCGGCCGCCGTAGTAACGTTCAACGGTGCGTTCGTCGATGTCGCCCGGGACGTCGGCGATGAGCTGCTGGCACGCGGCCGCGAGCTCGGTGAGGTCGTCGGCGAAGGCCGAGACGAGTGCCCGCAGGGCGACGGGTGCGATGCGCTTGCCCGCGGCCTTGAACTCGCCCACGGCGAAGTCGAAGCGATCGGAGTCGCGCTTGATCGCGGGGCACGCGATCTCGATGCCGCTCCCCTGTCCCGCGCGAATCGCGTCGAGCAGCTTCTTGCCGCGCACGCTCGCCCCCGTGTGGCGGAGCACGACCGTCGCGCCGTCCTGCGGCTGAGCGAGGTACGACACGGCCTCGCTGAGGAAGGTGTCGCTGCACTTCTCGACGCCCCCGACGCGGACGAGACGCGGCTCGCCGAACAGGGATGGCGAGGTGACGGCCAACAGCGTTCCCGCAGCGTAATCGTCGGCGCGTACGTCGGTGACCTCGAGGCTGGGGTCTTCGCTCTTCAGGAACTCCCGGATGCCCGCGGTCGCGCGCTCCGCGCAGACCTCTTCGGGCCCCGAGACGAGAACGATCGGCGCGGGCTGCGGCGTACGCCACGACACCTGCGGGATGGCCGTTTTGGCCTTCGCCGGAGCGGAGCGTCGGGGAGCCGGGGTCACCCCTCCAGCCTACCGACCGGGTCCGACATTGCGGTCGGGATGACTTCTGGGGGTGCGGGATGACGCGCGAGGATGCTTGCTAGTGTGCAGGCCTCGCGGAACCTGACGTCCTCGTGTGCGGAGAATGGGGCCGCTTGTATAGCCGCGGCGCCCGTCGAATTGAAAGAGGCCACATGACAGGAACACGCAATCCCGTCGCACAAGCGCTGGATACCCGCGGGTTCATCCTTGATGACGGCTCTGCTCTGGCGCTTGCGGCACGAGCGATATGGAATCACTGGTGGCAGGGGCATGCCGCATTGACGTTCGCCCAGGCTCGTCTTCGGCTTGACCGCGTTTGCACGCAGCGACGTCCCCAGGTCTCTCCCTCCTTCAAATGGGCGGGGTCGTCCCGAATCTCGGTCGGCGCCATGGCGTGGTTACGGAACGACCATGTTGTCACTACGCACCCAGACTTCCCTTACCACCACTCGATTCCGGAGTCGGCTGATTACCTGAGAACGTGGTCGAGGTCGGAAGCCGAGGGCGAACTGGAAGCTGCGGATTGGTCGCTGTGGCACCGACCTGGTGGCTGGGTAGGGACGGTGGGTGATAACGGCAACCACCGGTCGTTGCTCGCCGCGGCCGTTGGCGTGCCTCTTGTCCGGGTTCGCCTTACGGACGTGTACACCTGGCATGCGGAGCCAGCGTCCCCGGGCGCAGAGATCCGGCTGGAGGTGCCCCGATGGTCGTGGCAGGCTCGCGCAATCACGCGGTTCGCTCGTCACGGGTTGTGTGTGTCTGATGAGTGGAAGCGAGGGGAAGGCCCCCTAGACGGCGTGAGCCTCCGTCGTATCGACCCGCTTCTTCCTTGGATCTTCGACCGGCGCCGCCGAGATGTGCGCACACGCTTCAAGCACTTCTGCGAACGGTTCGGCTACCGAACGGACGGTGACTGGAGAATGGGAGCCAACGCTCTTGCCGCCGTCCCGCCGAGTTAGAGCGCAGGTGTTCACTCGTCGGACCTGGCTCATGTCTGACCTCCCCGCCTCAACGGTGGCTTCGGGCGCTTCGACGCGGTGACGCGTCGGCCTCCGTGCCGGAGAAGCGAGCACTTGGCTACCCCGGCGGCCGTGCACGCCACAGCGTCAGCTGCCCGTCAGTCATGCTGACCGCGAGGTCTCCGTCGGTATCCGTTCGCCCGACCACGACACCGAGCGCGGTCATCGTCGACAGGAGTGTGGCGGTGGGGTGCCCGTAGCGGTTGTCCGCTCCGACGCCGATCAGTCCGACGAGGGGATGCAGACGCCGGTAGAGCTCCGGATCCTGGTCGGCGCTGCCGTGGTGCGAGATTTTCACCACATCCACCCGCGGTACCTCGACCCGACGGAGCAGGGCGGCCTGTGCGTCTTTGCCCAGGTCGCCGAGAAGCACGGTGCGCGGGAAGTCCGCACCGACCACGTCGAGGGCGACGCTGGCACCGTTGCCGGGCTCGTCGCGCGGCGCCGGCCCGAGAGCCTGCCAGCGGGTCTCCCCCACCGTTCCCGTCGTCCCGGTCGTCGCCTGCTGCAGCTCTGCACCCGCCGCGGCGAACCGGTCGAGCAGTCGCTGATCCTCGGGGACGTCGACGGGCCCGTGGACGACGAGTGTGGCTCGTCCGACGACGGCTGCTGACCCGCCGATGTGGTCGAGGTCGAAGTGCGTGAGCACGACGAGGTCGAGGTGGTCGACACCGAAGGTTCGGAGGCATTGCGCGAGCGGTTCCGGTTCGGGTCCGGTGTCGACGAGCGCCACGGCATTGCCTGAGCGCCACAGCGTCGCATCGCCCTGTCCGACATCGCACATGGCCACATCCCACGTCGTCGGGACCGTGAGCGGCCCGGCGACCGTTCGCAGGGTGGTGTGACCCGCAATCAGACCGACGGTGACGGCGATGACCGCGGTCGCCACGGCGGTCGCTCGTCGAAGCCGGGTCGGTCGGATGAGCGCGACGGCCATCGACGCGCTGACGACCGTCAGCAGCGCCGCGCCGAACGCGCCGTCGGGCCACGGCAGGTTCTGCGCCCCGATACCGCTCGTGGTGTGTGCCACCGCCGCGATCCAGGCCGCGGGGATCCAGGCGAGAGCGGAAAGCCCGTCGCGCAGCCAGGGAAAGGGAGCGATGCAGGCGAGGACGCCCGCGATGGTCGCTGGTGCCGCCGCCGGGTCTGCCACGAGGTTGGCCACGATTCCCAGCAACGGCACGTGGGGATCGATCAGGACGATGAGCGGTCCGCAGGCGAGTTGAGCGGCCGTCGGCACGGCCAACGCGAGGGCGAGGGCGCGCGGCATCCATCGCTCCAAACCGCGCGCTATCGGGCGGGCGAGGACGAGCAGGGCCGCGGTGGCCGCAGCGGACAGAGCGAAGCCGAGGGAGGTGGACAGCCACGGATCGGCGATCATCAGCACCGTCACCGCGGCGGAGAGCACCGCCATTCCCGCAGCGGGGCGGCCGAGGACGAGGGCCAGCAGCGCGATTGCCGCCATGGTCGCCGCGCGAACCACGCTCGGCTCGGGTGTCACCAGCACGACGAAGCCGATCAGAACAATCGACGCTCCGACGACGCGGAGTGCGCGCGGGGCGCCCACCGCTGCAAGGAGGACGAACGCGGCGCCCACGACGAGCGCGCAGTTCGCACCGGAGACGGCCGTGAGGTGAGAGAGGGAGGAGGCGGTCATGGCCGCATCCGTCGCGGGATCGAGGCTCGACGTGTCGCCCACCGCGAGTCCCGGCACGAGACCCGCCCCGGGCTGCGGGAGGCCGCGGGTCGAGGCGACGAGGCCGTCTCGCAGTGCCTCGAACCACGCCCAGATTCCCTCGGGTGGAGGCGCTTCGATGATCTCCTGCGCGCGGAGGACGAGAATCGCCCTCTCCCCTGGTCTCGGCGGGACCGCTCGTCCGGTCAGGCGGATCACGCTGCCAAGACCGGATGCCGCGACCTCGGCGCGACCGCCCGTATCCACGCCGACACGGGTCGGGATGCCACCGGTCACCGTGACGGTTCCCGCCGTGACGCGAGAGGCGACCGCGTCGAACCACGCGCCGCCGTCGCTCGCCCCGGCCACGTGTCCGACGACGGTCAGTTCGACATCGAGCTGACGATCCCCTTCGACCTGCAGGGCGGCGATCTGCGCACGGGCCGGGGCCGCAGCCGTGACGCTGCCACCGGTCGCGGCCGCGCACGCGAGCGCCACCGCGGCGATACCGAGGGCGGGATGCCGAACCCTCAGGAACGCCGCCGCGCACAGGGCAGCGACCACCGCCATCGAGACCATGAGCCCGGCCAGATCCGGCGTCGAGGTCGCCCATCCTGCACCGGCCCACGTCGCGATCGCCACGGCGGCGGGTCGCAGCGCACGGCGCTGCAGGGCCGTCATACCCGCACCAGGTCTCGGAGGCCGTCGAGCATCTTGTCGCCGATGCCCGGCACGGAGCCGAGATCGTCGACGCTGGTGAAGCGGCCGTTCTCCTTCCGCCACGCGATGATGCGGTCGGCGATCGCCGGTCCCACCCGCGGCAGTGCGTCGAGCTCTTCGCGCGTGGCCGTGTTCAGGTCGACGAGGCCTCCTGCGGCGGTGCCGTGGGCGGCACCGGTGCCGTCGTCGGGTGACGCTCCGACAACGGGCACCACGATCTGCTCCCCGTCCGCGACGGGTCGTGCAAGGTTCACCCCGGCGCGCTCCGCGTCGTCCGTGAAGCCGCCTGCCCGGGCGACGGCATCCGCGACCCTGTCCCCCGCGGCGAGGCGATAGAGGCCGGGGGCGCGCACGGCACCCGCGACGTGGACGTACAGACCGGCCTGCGGGGGTGCGAGCGCGGTCGCGAGCGGTGGGGATGCGGCGGACACCTCTTGCGTGCCGGACACGCCCCGCAGCATTCCGATGCCGATCGTGACCGCGAAGACGATCAGGACCAGAGCGATCACGGCCCCGACTCCCAGCCGCCGACGCGCGGCGAGCGCACCCGGTGGGGATTCGAGGGCCTCGGTCACCCGGCAACCCTAGGAAGAGGAAGGAACGGTGCGCGGGCACCTGAGCGTCATCCGTGGATCGTTAGCCTCGAGGCCGAACTGGGGAGGATCCGTTGTGGAGCGGAAGCTCAGACGTGGCGAGGGGTGTGCGTCCCGGACTCCGCCAGCGGGCCCGCCGCGACGGTCTCAGGTCGCGGGCGCATCGGGATTCGTCGACGGACCCACGCTGATGAACGGCACGAAGTACTTCATCAGGGACGTGGGTTCGCGAACGGGTGCGCCCTCGACGCAGATCCAGGCGTGAGCACGGAAGGGATCGATCGCGGCGCCGGCGTGCCATTCGGGCCATCTGCCATAGGTCCAGCAGAACAGCGCGGTCGCCGTCGCGCGATCGAGACAATAGCGTCCCGCGCATCTCCGGCTGACGGAGACGACGGCATCGAGACCGCGCTCGACCAGCGATCGATCGGCGGCTCGCCTCCCCCGCGCGAGTGTCGTGAGCAGGCGTTCGAGTCGATCGGGCTGTTGCCGCACCAGGAAGAAGACGAGGGGAAGCACGAGGAACGCGCGGAGCCGATCGTTCGCCGAAAGACGTTGCCGGGCTTCGAGGGGAACGACGATGTCAGACACGGACGAGTACTCCTTCGGCGGCGAGGTCATCGAGAAGTTGGTGGAGATCGCGCGTGATCTGGGCGGCGTCGACATCCGGATACAGCTTCTGGAGGTGCTCGACGATGCCGTCCACGGGCTCCCCGTCGACCAGGAGGCGGAGGATGCGCGTTCCGGAGGCATTCACCTGGCGGTACTGCCCGGAGCGTCGGCTGAGCAGAACGCCCCCGTGGTTCACTTCCGTGAAGCGGACGTCGTCGGCGAGGTGGTAGGTGTGTGGCATCGTGCTCACCTTTCGTTCACGAGTGTCATCCGATCCGCGGCCCGAAGCCAACGCTCCGCGGCCAGGAGGAATTCGAACGGGAAGAAGTGTTGCGCTTGGGGTTGCATGCTCTGCAGATACGTTTTCAGGCGCTCGACGTCGACCAGTCCGCGTCGGCCGAGGCGGAAGTCGTCGGCCTGGGCCGCGATGGATCTGCGGTGCTCGTTGAACGCGGTGTAGATCAACGAGATGTAATCGCCTTTCGACCGTCGGTCGAGAAAGAGATCGGGGACGACGCCTGCGGCGGCCGCGGCGAGGCCGGGCTTGAAGCGACGGGTGTTCAGACGATCGACCAGGCGCACCTGGAGCGCGAGTTCGATGACCGCGTCATCGAGGAAAGGCGCCTCGTAGCGGACGCCGACCTCACGCGTCTGTTCATCGAGGGCGCGGTGGATCTGACCGTTGCGCGTGATCATTCCGTACGCGACGGCGTCGCTGGCGAATGCGGCATCGAGTTGTGCATCCGCGGTGTTCTCGAGGATCAGATCCTGGACCGCCGACAGCGCGGTGTCCGTGGCCCACGGGGACAGCGAGAACACGACGTCCCACGCGGGTGAGGGCCGCTCGAACTCCGTCATGCCCAGCGACGCGGTCTCCCGCACGAGCCACGAACGTGGATCGTCCCTGTTGAGCGCGGCGCGAACCGTCTTCGCCAGGGGCCAGCGGTGAAGCGTCGCCATCCCCCGGATCGCCCCGTAGAGCGCCGCGGGTGCCTCGCGTCGCAGGCCGGGGAGGACGGATTCGTCCGGGTAGAAGAGCTCGTCTCCTCCGGAGCCGGCGAGGTGGATCGTGCAGCCGTGCTCGCTGAGACGCTCGGCCATCGCGCGGTGCATTCCCTCCGTGCGGATGGACGGTTCGGGCTCCGCCGCGAACCGCTCGTTCGTGACGTGCCATCCGGCGAACCAGCGCGGGAACTCGTCGTGCGACACGCGGATGTGCCGGCTGCGAAGCGCCCGGGCCGCGGCATCCGCCCACTCGGCGTCGTCGTTCATCTCGACGCTGATGCCGAGGTGCATGGTCGTCAGCTCGCTCGCGTGTTCTCGCGCGAAAAACGCGAGGGAGGTCGAATCCATCCCTCCGGAGAGGTCCGTGCTCAGGGTGGATCTGGCGTGTCGAGCCCGCGCCTCGATGGCGGCGTGAAGCGCCGCGGTCAGAGCCGGCGTGACCTCGTCCTGTGGCACGTGGCGTCGAGGGAGAGCCCACCGTTCGCTCACGTGAAGGGGACCCGTCGTATCCGCACACAGTTGATGGGTCGGCAGCACGTTCTCGATTCCCTGCCAGTAGCTCGCGTCGCCGAGGGGCCAGGGTGCGCGCGGAGCGATGAGGGCGAGCGGCACGCGCTCCTCGCGGAGACGCGGGCGGAACATCTCAATCAGCAGCGCGAGGGAATTGGAGGCGAGCGGGGCGTCCGGGTCGGTGGAGAAGGACAGGCGCCGGAAACTCGACAGCGTCCCGAAAGCCCGCGTGGTTCCGGCGGACGTGGAGACGAGGGTGAAGAACGCCCCGGCGATGCTGCGGTGAATCGTCGTGAAGTCCGGCTCTCGGCCGCCGGCGTCGAGCCACGAGCGGAGCTCCTCATCGCTGCTACCAACGGTGCCGAGAAGAACGACTCGGTAATCCTTGTTCGAGGCCTGGACGATCTCTGCGTCGTCCCAGTCGCCGACGATCCACGGGCGTCCGGAGATATGCGGAACATACTTCGGCAACGCCGCGGAGGGGGCGGGCGCGATGACCTCTCGGTCGGGATAGAGCAGGAAGCGCATGGTGTCGACTCAGATCTGTGGAAGGGAGGGTGGGAGCGGCCACGAGGCGACCGCTCCCACCCGGGATCAGCGGCGGGTCAGAGCCACCAGCCGAGGACGTCGGTCCAGTAGCCCTGGGACGTGAAGGCGGTGTCCTTGCGGAAGTCGCCCACGACGAGCACCTGAGGCTTCTCGTAGGTTTCGGTCATCTGTCTCACCTCCTCCCCTGCTCGGGAACCACCGCGCGTTGCGGGGAGGGGATGCCGTCGGCGCCCTCGTCGGCGACCGGGACGGTGGCGGGGATGCCGGAGAGCGAGGGCGAACCGCCGTCGGGCCTGAGCCTGCGCCTCAGCGCCGACAGGACAGCGGGGACGTGGTGGGGACCGCTGCCACGCGGTGTCGCGGGCAGACAGGCGACGGCGACGGCGCCGATCATCACGAGAGCGAACGTCCAGAGTCCGATGGTGACGATGATCCCGACATGGAAGACGATCACGGCGGCCAGCGCCACGCGACGGAGCCTGTCTGTTCCGCACAGGATGATCACACCGACGGCGATCTCGAGCGCGATCGACCCCCAGGCCACAGCGAACGCGAAAGACGGCACCGACATCACGGCGACCCCGAGATCGCGCACCCAGCCGGCGGCGCCGAACATGTTGTCGCGGAGGACGTAGTACTCCGCGGTGCCCGAGAGCCAGTCGGAACTGGCGAACTTGCCCACACCGGAGTGCAGGTATATGCCCGCGACCTGGAGGCGCACGGCCCACAGCGCCGCATACGCGACACCGCGCGCCGACGGGCTGAGGGACGATCTCGGCCGCGTCCAATGCCACCAACGGTCGTCGGTCAGGCACATCGGAACGAGCAGCAGCGTGACGACCTTGGCGGCCAGTTCTCCCCCGTCAGGCAGGGCGATGCTGCCGGCGATCGAGAAGGTCACCCAGGCGTGCAGGATTCCGGTCGCGCGGGGAAGGAACCCGGATGCCACGACGACCAGGAGGATCAGCATGATCGCGTGTCTCGTCGAAGGGGCGAGGACATCGCCTCCGAGGCAGTACGCGCTGATCGCCTTCACGCCATCGCAGTACGGAGCGGCGGGCTGATCCCCCACGGGCACGAGAAGCGCACGCGGGTCGGTGAAGGCCAGGAGCACGATCTGGCCCGAGGCGAGAACGGTGCGCGCGGCGCCGAACCAGAGGCGACGGTGATCGAACGTCGACAGCGTGGAGAGCAGGCTCATGATCCTCCTCCGTTCGCGGGGCAGACGACATCGACCGGCGCGACCTTGTCGACGATCTGCTCGTCGGCCGAGGGGAAGGTGCGGTAGCTCCAGGGACTCTGCCGTTCCTGCGTGAGGATCACCGACCCGCAGAGCGTCGGCAGGGGGGCTCGTGTTGACGAGCTCGATCGGCTCGGCATCGAGATCCATGGCGCAGGAGATTCGCAAGGTCGAGCATTCCCGCCACTGCGTCACGGCGTTGGCCAGGTTCGCGAGCTCCGGTCCCTGTGCCCGCTGGTTCCGGGTGAGACCCCACGCATTCTCGATGCGCGTCTGCGGAGTCGTCAACAGACTGACCGGCGCGGAGCCCGACACCGTCGTGTACGCGCCGAACTGAGTCCCCTGGAGGTCCTTCGTGAAGAAGTTCCACCCCTGCGAGACGAACGCGCTGTAGTTGTTGCGGAAGTCCTGTCCCATACCGAGCGAGATCGTGGTCGGCGGGACCGCGACCAGCACCGACACGAACAGGACGGGGAGCATCACGGCAAGCGTGAGGACGAACGCCACGATGGAACCGCGACCGGCGACGATGTCGTCGACAGAGTCGTCCATGGGCATGCCTCCTTCCAGGGGAGGGGTGCCCGCCCGCGCACGGCGGCGTGGGCGGGCACCGTCGGGGTCACGGCGCGATGGTCGACGCGATCGTCGCTGATGCCTCTTGGCGGGTGAGCCGGTCGTCCGAGGCGAGCGTCGCCGACGGCGTGCTCGGCCCGACGTAGGCCACGATGCGTGTCGACACCACGGCGACGACGAGAGCCACGGCGAGGGCGAGAGGCCAGACCAGGCAGTAGGCGGTAGCCGAGCCGTCGTCGCCCGATCCGACCGTCCAGTCGTCCGAGCTCTTGACGTACTCGATCATCGAGTCGTTGTAGACGGTGAGCGCAGCTTCCACAGCGACCGGGTCGCCGCTCTGCAGCGGCTCCGTCACCTGAGCGTGAAACGCCGGATTGACCTGCGTCACCCCGGCGACGATCTCGTCCACCAGTTCCGCGGGCGGTGCCTCGGCGGCGACGCCGTCATAGCCGAGCTCGGCGATCAGACCCGGGTGCTCGGCATCGATGGTGCCGGCGCCGAAGGCCAGGAATTCGACGACCTCGCGATCGGTGTAGTCACCGGTGGCGACGTTCGCGGCCGCTGACACCGACCCGTCTCGGCTCGAGCTGTCCGCCGAAGCGGCCGTCGTCCCGGCCAGGACAAGGGCTCCGGCGGTGATCGCCACCAGCAGTGGTTTGCCTCTGTTCTTCATGAATGCTCACTTTCCTTGTGAATGATCTGTGTCTCGTGTCGTACGCCGGCCGGCGGGCGTGGCGTCAGAACCACCAGCCCAAGAGGTCGGGCCAGCCGCCGCGACTGGTCAACGCCGTGTCGCGGCGGAAGTCGGCGACGAGCACTGCACAAGGCGCCTCGTAGATGTCGTCCATGGATAATCACCTCCCCCAGGTGATGCGTCGATGGTCAGAACTCGAGACCGTTGCAAGGCTGCGTCGTCGCTCGTCACGAGCGCGCGCGGCACCGCCATCACGCTCGGTGATCCCCCGTCACGAAGCGTGGTCCACGGCGAGCGATCACGCGCGCGGGTTCTCGAGATGATGAGACCGCGGAGCCGCCGCGGTCAGAAGCGGATGAGACGTCGATCTCAGGCCGAGCTGCGCATCCGCTTGTAGTTCCTCCCCGCTCGGTGCGCGGGAACGATCCCCAGAACCGTCCACAGCAGCAGCCACCCCAGCCCCGCCCCGAAGAACGCCGGCGCGATGCTGCTGAGGCCGAGAAGCGTGAGCACAAGAGCCATGACGGCGGCGGCGCTCGCCCCGATGCCGCCGACCGCGGCGAAAGGAGCGGGAGCGCGATTGACCGTCGTCCACGCATCCTTGTCGGACAGCGTCAGCGGCGTCCGATACCCGAAGAGCCAGTTCTGCGGCAGCGTGCCTCGCCAGGAAGCACGAGCCCACCAGAGCGACAGCAGTCCTGCGACCAGCACCAGTAGGGACGCGACAACGATCCCGATCATCTTCACATCCCTTACGGCCGGCGGCGACTCTTCTGTGAGGAACGTATTGCCGGACGGGGCCGGGCAACCACCAACCACTGGTTGAATCTCAGCCGCCAACGCGGGGGGTCACTCCCCCGTGATCTTCAGACGGTGCGCGAGGATGACGGCATGGACACGGTCGCGAAGCTTGAGCTTGCTGAAGATCTTGTTGATGTGGCTCTTCACCGTGGCCGGTGACAAGAACAGCCGTTCGCTGATCTCCGCGTTCGTCATCCCCGTCGCCATCGCCAGGAACACATCCTGTTCGCGCGGGCTGAGGACCGAGAGCTCGGCGGGCATGCCGATCGGACGAGATGCCGCCTGTCCGTCATCCGATCTCAGGGCACGATGGATCAACTTCTGGGTGATGTGAGGTTCGACCACCGCATCGCCGCGATGCACGGTCCGGATGGCATCGATCAGGCGTTCAGGGGCAGCACTCTTGAGGAGGAAGGCGCTCGCGCCGGACTCGAGGGCTCCGAACGCGTACTGATCCAGGTCGAACGAGGTCAGGACGACGATTCGCGTCGTCGGGCTGGCCGAGGTGATGGCGTGGGTGGCGCTGATGCCGCCCATTCCCGGCATCCGGACGTCCATCAGGACGACATCGGGGCGCAGGGTCTGGGCGAGGGCGACCCCCTGCTCCCCGGTCGCGGCCTCTCCGATCACGTGAAGGTCCGCCGCGCTCTCGACGACGAGCGAGTTGCCGAGTCGTGCGAGTGCCTGGTCATCGACGATGAGCACGTCGATCATCGGGACTTCTCCGTTCGCAGGGTCGTGCGCACCGCCCATCCGCCGGGGGTCCGCGGGCCATAGACGCAGGTGCCGCCGAACGACGCCGCTCGCTCCGAGACACCGATGAGACCGCGCCCCGTGCCGATGCTTCCGGCGCCGGTCGAACGGCCGTCGTCTTCGACATCGATCGCGACGACACCCGTCCGAGCGGAGCACTCGATCGTGACGAGCACGAACGTCGCCCCCTGCGCGTAGCGGAGCACGTTCGTGAGGCATTCCTGCACGATGCGGTGGACCGCGGCCCTGAGCATCGTGCTCTCCGGAAGGGCATCGCCGCGCTGTCGCAGGTGCACGGGCATCCCCGCGGCGTGGAAGACCTCGACCATGCTGCCGATGTCGGGGAGGTCGTATCCGGAGTGATGGAGCGCATCGTCGAGCTGGTCGTCGGAGTCGCGCAGTACGCGGAGAGTCCGCTGCATGTCGTCGAGCGCCGTCGCCCCGACCTCGCCCAGGTGGGCGAGTGCCTGACGCGAGCGTTCGGGGTCC
Source organism: Microbacterium sp. S1037 (assembly GCF_048381605.1). NCBI lineage: Bacteria > Bacillati > Actinomycetota > Actinomycetes > Micrococcales > Microbacteriaceae > Microbacterium > Microbacterium sp. S1037. The sequence goes on along the minus strand of NZ_JBLWIG010000002.1, from coordinate 562,896 downwards.
GTGTCCCACGCCGAACGCGCCCCGTTCGCCAGAGAGATCATCACCGTCAGGGCGTGTCCGACTACGTCATGCATCTCGGCCGTGATCCTCGTGCGTTCCGTCGCCCGAGCGCTGTCGATCTTCTGCTGCAGGAGGGCTTCTTGCGCGCGGCGGCGTTGCAGGGTGTTCTGCACCACGATCCCCGCCGCGCAAGCGAGGACGACGTACGGATCGACGACGCTCGTGCCCACCCCGATCGCGGGAATGATGTCGTCGGTCGCGGTGACCGCGACACCCAGCATGATCTTGACCGTCGTCCCCAGCAGCGGCACTCCGACGGCCAGCAGGTAGCCGAGCGCCGCGCGTCCGGTCGTCGACCGCCGTGCGACGGTGTAAACCGCCAGGCAGAGGGCCAACGTGAAGGATTGCCCCTCACCGATCGCCGCGAGCACGGCCACGACGGCGAGAACCGTCCACGGCACCCGCTGTCGTGCGCAGAGCGTCACGGCGGCGAGGAGGAGAAGGCCGACCGTGAGGGCGGGCGAGGAGCCTTCCACGAGGATGCTGATGAGTCCCGGGAGGATGGCCACGACCGCGAGGACGACGTCCACGAGGCCGCGGAGCCGGTGAGGCCCGGGGACGCTCGCGTCGACGTCGATCATCGCGAGCCCCTCTCTTCAGGTGTCTGGGCAGTCTACTCAGCGGCCCCCTCGGGCAGCGGGTCACGCATCGGCGAATCGATACCGCAGACCCGCACCGACGACCGCGAGGACGGCCCACGCGAGCATCACGAGGAAGCCCGTCGTGCTGTCGAGCCCGCCGGGGTTCTCCGCCGCGGAGAGGGCCGTACGTCCGGCGATCGTGGGGAAGTACCCGGAGATCCGACTCCCGAGCTCTCCCCCGAACGAGGCGATCACCGAGGGGACGATCGTGAAGAGCGCGAGCGGCACGAGGAGAGCGACGATGAGGTTGCCGGCGACGACCGCGATGGCGAGACTTATCGCGGCGATGAGACCCAGATACGCCCCCGACGAGATCGCCCCCCGGAAGACGTCGGCCGGGTCCGCCGCGTAAGCCACACCCGTCCCCGACAGCAGCAGATGAGGCAGCAGCTGACCGGCCGTCGCCCCCACGACCCCGATGCCGAAGGACACGAGCCCCACGACGATCACCTTCGCTCCGAGAACGGGCAGCCGGGTCGGAACGGCCAGGAAGGAGGCTCCGATCCTGCCGCCGCTCTCGCCGGTGGCGGCCAGCACCGCGATCACCGCGATGAGCAGTTGCAGCCAGAGGACGCTGTCGAGGTAGGCGACGGCGTCAACGGACGAGATGCGCATCCGCGGATCGGGGCTCTCCGCCCGCTGCCCCAGGGAGACCGACAGGAGCACGGCGTTGAGGGGGACGAACAGGATCGCCAGAGTCACGAGGATCCGGTTCGATCGGAGCGACCAGAACTTGATGCTCTCGGCGCGGATGCTCGATCCGAACGGTCTGGTCCTCCGATGCACAGTCGGGCGAGAGGGGGCCGCCGTCGTCATGCGTCGGTCCTCCTGGTCACGAGAGCGGCGGCGCCGAGGAGCACGCCGGCCCACGCGCAGGCGATGAGGACTCCGAACCACGGCGCGATGAACCCGGCGGGCACGTGCTCCTGCAGGATCATCAGGCCGGCGGTGGACGGCAGGTATCCCGCGGCATCCCGGATGCTCTCGACCGGCGCCGCACCGACCAGCAGCGGCAAGACGTTGAGCAGGACGAGGCCGGCGATGATCGCCCCCACGGTGCTGCGCAGCAGCGCACCGATCGCGAGTCCCGTCACACCGATCGCGGCCAGATAGATCGCCGCCCCCGCGATCAGCTGGGCCGCGTAGGTGCCCGTGATCTCGAAGGGAAGCCCCGCGCTGCGCGCCACCGCTGCTGCCGCGAGCAATGCCGTCGTCGCCCCCGCTGAGCCGACCACGAGTGAGAGGGCGCCCACGAGGACGGCCTTGCTCGCCAGGACACGCAGCCGGCGAGGTTCCGCCAGGTAGCTGGGCTGCACGGTCTGGTGCGCGAATTCGGTGGTCGCGAAGACCGCGGCGACGAGGACGATGACCAGTTGCGCGCCCTGAATACCGGTCAGCGCTGTTCCCGCTCCCGCCGAAATGGTCGGCGTCGCGGCGTCCCGCTGCAGGATCCGCGCGAGAGCCGTGAGGATGCCGAACCCGCCCAGGACCGCGTAGGCCATCACGAAGGCCCAGACGAAGCTCGGCAGCGTGGCCAGCTTGATCGCCTCCGCGCGGAGGACGCGAGGGAACGTGACCGGGGCTACCCAGGTCGCGCGCTTCGCGCTGGTCATGGTCGCCGTCTCAGACACGGTGCGGCTCCCCCGCCTGCTGCGGCGCGTACTCGACGGCTCCGAGGGTGAGGTCGTTGTATGCATCCTCCAGCGTCCTCGTGAGCTGTCCCATCTCGTAGACCACGATCCGTTCGCGCGCGGCGATCTCGGCGATCTGCTCGACGGGGAGCCCGTCGATCTCGAGCCGGTCCGGCGCGGGCATCGTCGCTGCGACGCCGGGTCCCGCCACGAGCTCCGCGAGCCGTGCCGCCTCCGCCGTGCGGACGCGGACGGTGGGAGATGTCTGGATGAGCGCGGTCAAGGGGGCGTCGGCGATGATCCGGCCCTGCCCGATGACGACGATGTGTTCCGCGATGAGCGAGAGCTCCCCCAGGAGGTGCGAGGAGAGGAAGACCGTGCGTCCCTCCGCGGCGAAACCACGAAGCAGCTCGCGGATCCATGTCACGCCGTCCGGATCGAGACCGTTGACCGGCTCGTCGAGGATCAGCGTGTGGGGGTCGCCGAGGAGCGCGGCGGCGATACCGAGCCGCTGGGCCATTCCCAGCGAGAACCCCCCGACCCGCTTGCGCGCGACCGTCGTGAGCCCCGCGATGTCGAGCACTTCGTCGATCCGTGCCCGCCGGATGCCGTGGGTGGCCGCGATCCATCGAAGGTGGTCGACGGCGCGCCGTGAGCGGTGCGCGGCCTTCGCATCGAGCAGAGTGCCGACCTCGTGCAAGGGCGCCTTCAGCTCCGCGTACCTCCGGCCGTCGATCAACGCCTCCCCGGACGTCGGGAAGTCCAGACCGACGATCGAGCGCAGGGTCGTCGACTTCCCCGCGCCGTTGGGCCCGAGGAATCCGGTGACCTTTCCGGGCGCGATCTCGAACGAGACGTTCTTCACCGCGAAGGTCTTCCCGTATCGCTTGCTGAGGTTCTTCACCGAAAGGGTCATGACGCCCGCCGCCTTTCCGTCGGTTGTGCAGCTTGGTCCCGACGCTACGTTTCGGGTGGAGGGGCGCTCTACCAACCGGGGGTGGAATACGGCGCAGGGATTTCACGGGTCGTCGTTCCACGAGGAGACTCGATCTCATGCATCAGAACGCCTGGCGCGCGATCCTCGCCGCTCTCGCCGATGACCGCGCGCGCGAGATCTATGCCCGCATCGTCCTCGCTCAGTCGATCGACGAGGCCCTCGCCACGATCCCCCCGAAGAAGGCGCAGCGCATCACCGAGTCGCTCACGGCGGCGGGGCTCGTCTCCGCCACCGCAGAGGGGCTCGTCGCCGTCCCGGACGTGTTCGCCCGGGCCCTGGCATCCGCGAGTGGCCCCGCTCGGCGCGAGGGCGTGGATCGCTTCTTGGAGGACGGCCGCGTCGTCGGCATGCCCGCGCGAGCGACCGACCGGCAAGCGCTCCTGGAGCATCTCGCGACCCGCGTGCTCGCGCCCGGCGACACCGTCTCCGAGGCCGAGATCAACGCGCGGCTCGCCGGGGTGACGGACGACGTCGCCGGCCTTCGCCGCGCTTTCGTCGACCACGGTCTTCTCGTGCGTACGGCCGACGGCTCGGTCTATTCCCGCGCCTGATACGCCGGATGCCCCGCCCCTCCCGCTCTGCTGAGCGCTCGGGACGCGGCATCCGCGGGTCCTACTTCGTCGAGAAGCTGACCACCTTCGGCGGCCGCACGACCGCGCGCACGATCTCGCGCTCACCGAGGGCGCGGCGGACCTTCTCGTCCGCTCGCGCGAGCTTCTCGAGCTCGTCGGCGCCGATCTTGGCTGAGACCTCAAGGGTGCCGCGCACCTTGCCGTCGATCTGCACCACGGCGGTGACGCTGTCTTCGACGAGCAGCGTCGGGTCGGCCTGGCGCCAGGTGACCAGGCCAACGAAGCCGTCGTAGCCGAGCGTCTGCCACATCTCTTCCGCGGTGTGCGGGGCGAAGAGGTCGAGGGTCATCGCGATGACCTCGGCGGCCTCTCGCACGGCGGGGTCGCTCGTGCCGGCGGAGCCGTCGATCGCCTTGCGGGTCGCGTTGACCAGTTCCATCAGGCGCGCGACGACGACGTTGAACTTCGTCTGCTCGATGAGGTTGGGCGCTTCCGCCAGCAGGCGGTGCGTCACGCGGCGCAGGGCCTGGTCGCCCTCGGCCCACACGACGTCCTTCTCGCTGTCGACGTCGTGCGCGATGCGCAGCGCGCGGGCGAGGAACTTCGCCGCTCCCGTGGTCGAGACGTCGTTCCAGTCCTTGTCGTCCTCCACGGGACCGGCGAAGGCCAGCGCCACGCGCAGGGCGTCGGCGCCGTGGGCGTCGAGCTCCTCCTGGAAGAGCACCAGGTTGCCCTTGCTCTTCGACATCTTGGCGCCGTCGAGGATGACCATGCCCTGGTTGATGAGGCTCGAGAACGGCTCGGTGAACTCCACCAGGCCCATGTCGAACAGCGCCTTGGTGATGAATCGCGCGTACAGCAGGTGCAGGATCGCGTGCTCGACACCGCCGATGTAGAAATCGACCGGGCCCCACTTCGACGCCTCGCGACCCGAGAAGGGCTGCGTCTCGTCGCCCGGCGACAGGAATCGCAGGTAGTACCAGGAGCTGTCGACGAACGTGTCCATCGTGTCGGGGTCGCGCAGCAGCGTCTGGCCCGTCTCGGGGTCGGTCACCTGCACCCACTCGGTGGCAGCGCCCAGCGGCGAGGTGCCCTTGGGCTTGAGGTCGAGCCCCTCCACCGACGGCAGGACGACCGGCAGCTGATCGGCGGGCACGGGCGTGATCGAACCGTCCTCTCCGTGCAGCATCGGGATGGGCGTGCCCCAGTAGCGCTGACGTGAGATCAGCCAGTCACGCAGGCGATAGGTCTTGGCGGCGCGGCCGACACCCTTGGCCTCGAGCTCCTCGATGACGCGGGCGATCGCGTTGCGCTTCGACAGTCCGTTCAGAGAACCGGAGTTGATCATGCGGCCGTCACCGGTGAGCGCGATCCCGGTCTTGACGGGGTCGGTCTCTTCGATGTCGCCCAGCGGGTCGATCGGCACGCCCTCGTCGTCGAGCTCGATCACGGGGATCGCGCCGGTGACCGGGGCATTCGTGTCGACGACGACCTTGACGGGCAGGTCGAACGCGCGGGCGAAGTCGAGGTCGCGCTGGTCGTGCGCGGGCACGGCCATGACCGCTCCGTGACCGTAGTCGGCCAGCACGTAGTCGGCGGCCCAGATCGGCAGCTTCTCGCCGTTGATCGGGTTGATCGCGTAGTGGCCGAGGAAGACGCCGGTCTTCGGACGGTCGGTCGCCTGACGCTCGATGTCGGTCGCGCGCTGCACCTGGGCGAGGTACGCCTCGAACGTCTCGCGCACGCCCTGATCCGCGGATGCCGCGAGCTCGGCCGCGAGGTCGGACTCGGGCGCCACGACGAAGAAGGTCGCACCGTGCAGCGTGTCGGGGCGGGTCGAGAACACCGTGATCTTCTCGTCACGACCCTCGATCTCGAAGGTGATGTCGGCACCGACGGAGCGGCCGATCCAGTTGCGCTGCATCTGGATGACCTTGCTCGGCCAGAAGCCCTCGAGCTGGTTGAGGTCGTCGAGCAGGCGGTCGGCGTAGTCGGTGATGCGCAGGAACCACTGCGTCAGCTTCTTCTTCACCACGACGGCGCCGCTGCGATCGGAGGTGCCGTCGGGCAGCACCTGCTCGTTCGCGAGCACGGTCTGATCGACCGGGTCCCAGTTGACGAGCGCGTCCTTGCGGTACGCGAGGCCCTTCTCGTACAGCTTCTGGAACAGCCACTGGTTCCAGCGGTAGTACTCGGGGTCGCTCGTGTGCAGCACGCGGCTCCAGTCGAACGAGACGCCGTAGTCCTTCAGGCTCTCCTTCTGCTGCGCGATGTTCGCGTACGTCCACTCGACGGGGTCGGCCCCGCGCTTGATGGCGGCGTTCTCGGCGGGCAGGCCGAACGAGTCCCAGCCGATGGGGTTGAGCACGTTGTAGCCGCGGTGGCGCCAGAATCGCGCCACGATGTCGGAGTAGAGGTAGTTCTCGGCGTGACCCATGTGCAGGTCGCCCGAGGGATACGGGAACATCGCGAGCACGTACTTGCGCGGGCGCTTGTCGTCGTCGCCACCGGCGCGGAACGGATCCTTGTCCGCCCACGCGCGCTGCCACTTCGCCTGGATCGCGTGGGCGTCGAAGGCGCCCTCGCCGGGCACGGGTGTGGTGTTCTCAGACACGGGTGAAGCCAATCGTGAGGTCGGGAGGCCCGAGGGCCAACGTCCAGGTTATCGGACCCGGCCCGTCACCATCCCGGCGGCACCTGCGCGCCGAGCGCGGCGAGCGGGGCGCGCGCCTTGATTCCCACCTCGGCCACTTCGGATGCCGCGACCGAGCGCCACGTGATACCTCCGCCGGCGCCGACGTGGGCGGCATCCGCCTCGACGACGATGCTGCGGATCACCATCGCGAGATCCGCGGAGCCGTCGTCTCCGATCCATCCGAAGGTGCCGGAGTAGATGCCCCGGGGGGCACCCTCGAGGTGCTCGAGAATCGTCATCGCCGAGGCCTTCGGCGCACCGGTCATGCTGCCCGCCGGGAAGGCGGCGTCGACGAGCGCGCCGAGCGTCGTTCCGGGACGCAGCCGCCCCGACACCTCGCTGACGAGCTGATGCACGTGCGGATACGACTCGACCTCGAGCAGCCGGTCGACCCCGACGCTCGACGGCACGCAGACGCGCGAGAGGTCGTTGCGCATCAGGTCGACGATCATGACGTTCTCGGCCTGCTCTTTGGCATCCGTCCGCAGCTCCGCAGCGAGCGCTTCGTCGACGACGGGATCGGTGGCGCGCGGGCGCGTGCCCTTGATGGGGTGCGTGTGCACGGCCCCTCCGCGCACCTCGAGGAAGCGCTCGGGTGACGCGCTCACGAGGGCGGTGTCGCCGATCCGCACGAAGCCGCCGTGGTGCGACGACGACGTCGCGCGGAGGCGCCGGAACACATCGAGGGCGAGAAATCGGCCCGGAACGGTGAATCGGGTCGTGAGACACAGCTGATAGGCGTCCCCCTCGCGGATGTGCTCGCGGCACGCCCCGATGAGTCCGGCGTACTCGTCGGCTTCATGGCGACCGGATGCCACCCCTCGCGGTTCCGCGGGAGCCACGGCAGCGACCGGCCCGACGGCGAGCGCCCGCTCGGCGAGGTCGGCCAGGGCCTTGGCATCCGTCCCGACCGCCCACACGCGCCGCTTCTCGTGATCGAACGCGAGCGCCGCGTCGACGCGGATCCACGCGGGGTCGCCGTCGTACGGGATCCAGCCGACCCACCCGCCGTGAAATGCGCCGCGGGAATCGTTCGACGCGATGACGTGAAGGGGGTCGTTCGCGCTCTCCCGGTGCCCCGCCCCCATCCAGCTCCAGCCGGTCTCGGCATCCACACCGCCGTCGAGCCAGAACGCCGCGGGTTCGGCGGCCCAGAGGCTCGTGAAGACCGTCTCCGGGTCCACCCAGCACGGGAGGGCGAGCGGAGGGGCGGAACGCGGCACGCTCCCAGGCTAGGCCTCGGCGTCGCCTCTAAGCTGACGGAGGTGAACGAGATCCTCACGTGGTTGCTCGACGTCGTGCAGAACGTCGACCCCGTGCTGCGCACGATCCTCGCCGGTGTCGCGGTCATGCTCGAGACGAGCGTGCTGGTCGGTTTGATCGTGCCCGGAGACACGATGGTCATCGTCGCCGGGACGGCGATCGCCTCCCCTCTCGAGGGCGTCATCCTCGCCTCGGCCGTGGTCGTCGGCGCTCTGCTCGGCGAGAGCGGCGGGTTCTGGCTCGGCCGTTATTTCGGCCCGCGCATCCGCGCGTCGAAGCTCGGGCAGAAGCTCGGTGAACGCAACTGGGAGCGCGCGGATCGCTACCTGCGGCGGCGGGGCGGGCCGGCGATCTTCCTCTCGCGGTTCCTCCCGGTGCTGCACTCCCTCGTCCCCCTGACCGTCGGGATGAGCGGGTACAGCTACCGACGTTTCCTCGCGTGGACGGCCCCGGCGTGTGCGATCTGGTCGGCTCTGTACATCTCGGTTGCGGCGACGGCGGCCGGTACGTATCGCGAGCTCGCGGACCGCATCCATTACGCCGGCTATGTCTTCGTCGGCATCCTCGTCGTGTTCCTCGTGCTGGTGTTCGTGGGCAAGAAGGTCATCGAGCGGATCGAGCGTCGTCATCTCGCCGACGATGTGCACCCCCTCGAACCGGTGGACGGTGACGTGAAAGACTGAGGCGGATGCCTCGTTCCCCCCGCGCCAAAGTGCTCTGGTTCGCCCGACTGGAGCGCCGCTTCCATCGGTGGCGCGAGAAGCGCGCCCGCGCGCGCGGACTGCGTCCCGCCGTCACCGGCTTTCCGGGGTACGGCACCGAGGAATGGATCCGCGTCCTGGGTCGCGTGCTCATCGCTCCTCCCCTCAAGCGCACGTCGACGGGCGAGTTCGCGAGCCTCCGGGGCTGGCGTAGCTTCGCGGCCGTCCCGGTGGGCATGGCGAGAGTCAGCGTCGTCATCGACGGCGTCACGCACGAGGTGTCGGCCGACCGCGGCGGGGTCATCGACGCACGGCTGCCCGCGACGCTCGCGCCGGGATGGCAGACCATCACGATGTCGGTGGAGGGGAGCCAGCCCGCCGAGACACGCGTCTTCATCGTCGGCTCCGACGTGCGGTTCGGCGTCGTGAGCGACATCGACGACACGGTCATGGTCACGGCGCTCCCCCGCCCGCTCCTCGCTGCCTGGAACTCGTTCGTGCTCGACGAGCACGCGCGCCAGCCCGTACCGGGCATGGCCGTGATGCTGGAGAGGCTCACGCGCGAGCATCCCGGTACCCCGGTGATCTATCTCTCCACCGGGGCCTGGAACGTCGCCCCGACGCTCACGCGCTTCATGCGCCGTCACCTGTTCCCCGCGGGGTCGTTCCTGCTGACCGACTGGGGACCGACGCACGACCGCTGGTTCCGCAGCGGCCGCGATCACAAAGAGCAGAACCTCCGCCGACTCGCGAGCGAGTTCCCCCGCGTCAAGTGGCTGCTGGTGGGTGACGACGGTCAGCACGACGACGCGATCTACACGCAGTTCGCGATCGACCATCCGCAGAACGTCGCCGCCGTGGCGATCCGTCGGCTCCTTCCCGCTGAAGCCGTCCTCGCCGGTGGACGGACGGTCGTCGACGACCACTCGGCATCCGAAGTGCCCTGGGTCACGGGGTCGGACGGGGCTGCCCTGCTCGACCGGCTCGAGAGCACCGGAGTCATCGCGTCGGACGCGTGACGGCGGAGGGCTGATCGCGGATGCCACGCGCCCGGCCCGATGTCGGAGGGGGCGCGTACGGTGGAAGCATGTGCGGTCGATTCGTCGTGGCCAATGTGGCGTCGGAGCTGGTGGGTGTCCTGCGCATCGATGTCGAGAGCGATGAACTGCCTCCGCCCTCCTACAACATCGCGCCGACGTCGTCGGTGGCGATCGTGCTCGACTCGGTGAAGACCGAGCCCCCGGTACGTCGGCTGGAGGTCGCGCGGTGGGGACTCGTCCCCGGGTGGGCAAAAGACGTCAAGATCGGCGCGCGCGCCTTCAACGCGCGATCCGAAGAGATCGAAGACAAGCCGATGTTCCGCAACGCCCTCATCAAGAGGCGCGCAGTGATCCCGGCATCCGGGTACTACGAGTGGAAGACGACCGACGAGGGCAAGACGCCGCACTACATCCACCCCGCCGACGGTTCGCCGCTCTTCTTCGCGGGCCTTTACGAGTGGTGGAAGGACCCCGCGCGTGCCGACGACGATCCGGCGCGGTGGGTGCTCAGCTGCACGATCCTCACCCGCGATTCGATCGGCCGACTGGGGTCGATCCACGACCGGATGCCCCTGTTCATGGACCCCGACTTCGCCGACGCGTGGCTCGACCCGACGACTGAGAATGTCGGCGACATCCTCGACGCGGCGATCGACGCGGCCCCCGACGTCGCCGAGACGCTCGACGACCACGTCGTGTCGCCGGCCGTGGGCAACGTTCGCAACGACTCCCCCGCCCTCATCGAGCCGGTCGAATGACCGCGCTGCTCGTCGACACGGTCCTGGGTCGTGACGAATGGACGGCGGAGGCCGAGGCGCACGCGGCTCGCGCCGATGCCCTGACGGCGGAGCACCGCGCGCGGGCGAGCCGCGCGCAGAAGCATCCCGTCGAGGACTTCCTTTTCACCTACTACTCGTACAAGCCGGCGATCCTCCGGCGGTGGCACCCGGGCCCCGGGGTGGTGCTCGACGACGCCGACGAGCGCGCCGGCTGGCGCTGGTACCGCCGCGCGGGCAGCGGGGTGCGGGTGGATGCCGAGGCCTTCCGGACCGAGCGCGGATCGCTGTACCGCGGCATCGTGAACCTCCTCCGCGCGACGCTGCACCGGCCCGCGCAGTTCGGCTGCTTCGGCCTTCACGAGTGGGCGATGGCGTACCGCGTGGACGAGGTGCGCCACGACGTCCCGTTGCGACTGGGGAGGGACGGGACGGATGCCGTCGTCGACGCGCACGACCTCCGCTGCAGCCACTTCGACGCCTTCCGCTTCTTCACGCCCGACGCCGTGCCGCGCAACCGCGAGCCACTGTCGCGCGAGACCCAGACGGATCGCGAACAGCCCGGCTGTCTGCACGCGGGAATGGACGTGTACAAGTGGGCCGTGAAGCTCGGCCCCCTCGTTCCCGGTCGCCTCCTCCTCGACGCTTTCGAACTGGCGCGCGACATCCGGACGCTCGACATGGAGGCATCCCCGTACGACCTCCGCGACTGGGGGTACTCCCCGGTCGCCATCGAGACGGCGGAGGGCAAGGCGCAGTACGTCGCCCGTCAGCGCGCCCTGAGCGACCGTGCGCAGGGTCTGCGACGCGCTGTGCTGACGTCCGTCGGAGCCACCGACGACACGCCCGGCGGCGCCGATTTCTTGCCACTCGATCGCGTGTAGTAAGCTCATGGAGTTGCCTCAAACGGGGCAGAAAACAAAAAACGGGCCTGTGGCGCAGCTGGTAGCGCACCTGCATGGCATGCAGGGGGTCAGGGGTTCGAGTCCCCTCAGGTCCACCCAGAGAAAGCCTCCGCCTCGGCGGGGGCTTTCTTCGTTCCGTCGGACTGTGGGATCGCGGTGTTCGATCGGATCGCCGTCGCGCGTCGGTGCCCCGCTCGCACCGTGGGGCTCCTTCTCGACGCGTCGGGCACGAGCACCCGGGGCACCGCCGTGACGGGGCAGATGGGGATCCGGATGCCGGGAGCCTCGGCATCCGGATCCGTTCGGGTCAGCGCGATGCGACCGATTCCCGGCTCCGCGCCTCTCGCGCGTCCCGCATCAGCACCTCGTCGTCGAGCCAGTTCGGTGCCTTGTTGCGCAGCGCGAAGATGTACACCGCCAGCGAGGCAGCGATGATGACCGTCTCGTACACGATGAACAGCGGCACCTGCGCGGTGCTCTGGGCGCCCGCGTAGAGCAACGGCGCCGTGCCGCCGAACAACGAGTTGGCGAGGGCGTAACCGAGACCGACGCCGAGGGCGCGCACGTGCGTCGGGAAGAGCTGAGCCTTCACGAGGGCGTTGATCGAGGTGTAGCCGGTGAGGATCACGAATCCGCCGAAGAGGATCGCGAAGGCCGTGAACTCGTTCGTCTGCTGCGGCAGCATCGTGATGAGGAACCACGTGTACAGCACTCCCCCGACGCCGAAGAAGACCAGCAGCGTCTTGCGTCCCACCTTGTCGCTGAGCCAGCCGCCGAGCGGCTGCATGAGCATGAGCGCGGTGAGGGCGACGAGGTTGATGATGGTCCCGGCGATGACGTCGCCGCCCGAGAACGCCGTCTTGACGATGTTCGGTCCCGTCACCGAGTACGTGTAGAACGCGACGGTGCCGCCGGCGGTCACCGCGAAGCAGAGCAGCAGCGGGCGCCAGTTGTTCACGAAGAGGTCGCGGAGCGAACCCGACTCCTTGGTCTTGCCCGACTTGGTGTTCTCGATCACGCTCTTCTCGAGCGACTCGTCCATCGTGCGCCGCATCCAGAAGACCGCGACCGCGGCGACGCCGCCGATGGCGAAGGCGACGCGCCAGCCCCACGCCGAGATCGCATCCTCGTCGAGGGTGAGCACCATGATGAGGAGCGTCGTCTGCGCCAGCACGTGACCGCCGACGAGGGTGACGTAGTGGAACGACGACAGGAAGCCACGACGGCCGGGCATCGCCGCCTCGGACATGTACGTGGCGCTGGTCCCGTACTCGCCGCCCGTGGCGAAACCCTGCACGAGACGGGCGAAGACGAGGATCACCACGGCGCCCACGCCGATCATCTCCGCCGTCGGCGCGAACGCGATCACCAGGGAGCAGAACGCCATCAGCGAGACGGAGACCGTGAGCGACAGCCGCCGTCCGTAGCGGTCGGCGAATCGACCGAAGAACCACGAGCCGATCGGCCGCATGAGGAACGTGACGGCGAAGATCGCCCACACGTAGATCGTGGAGTTCTTGTCGTCGGCGCTGAAGAACTGCGATTCGAAATACACCGCGAAGACGGAGTAGACGTAGACGTCGTACCACTCCACGAGGTTCCCGGCTGAGCCCTTCAGCGTGTTCGAGATCGAGCGTCGAAGACTCGTGGGGATCGTCGTGGTGGTCGCCGCGGGGGCGGATGTCGTCGTTGACATGGGAATCCGATCGGTCGAGGGACGGAACGCCGCCTCGTGGGCCGTCGGCCGAGGGTCCGGTGCTCGGCGGCGACGACGAGGCGTATCCGACATCGTGGTCGCTCGCGCCCAGCGTGATCGAGATCCTTACACCGGCCTTACATTCGGTGTCCGCCCTGCGTTCCTCTCGCGCCGGCGATGCCTACGATGAACCCCATGCACATACTCGTCGCCGAGGATGACGGCTCCGTCGCCGCCGCTCTCGTCGCCGCGCTGCAACGAGCGGGGCACACGTGCACCCGGGTCGCGCGCGGCAGCGACGTGCTGCTTCGGCACCGCGACGCACAGGTCGTGCTCCTCGACCTGGGGCTCGAGGACATGGACGGGCTCGACGTCCTCCGCGCGTTGCGCGCCGTGAGCGAGGTCCCCGTCATCGTCGTCACGGCACGCGGCGACGAGCGTTCCACGGTGCGGGCTCTCGCTCTCGGCGCCGACGACTACCTCGTGAAGCCCGTTCGCCTGCACGAGCTGCTCGCGCGTCTGCTCGCGGTCACTCGGCGCTACAGGCCCGCGGAGGAACCCACCCGCGTGCGAGCGGGGTCGATCGACATCGATGTCGACGCCCGTACGGTCCGCGCGGGAGACCGCGACGTCGCTCTCACACCGAACGAGTTCGGCATCCTGTTCGCGCTCGCCCGGCGGGCGGGGCAGGTGGTGACACGCCCGCAGATCCTCGATGAGGTGTGGGGCGACGGGTACTCGACGTCGTCGCGATCGTTCGACGTGCACCTCGGTCAGGTTCGACAGAAGGTTCCCGAGGTCACGATCACGACCATCCGCGGGGTCGGCTACCGACTCGAGGATGCCGGGTGAAGCTGCGCGTCCTCCTCCCCTTGCTCGTCTTCGGGCTCATCGCCGTGATCGCGGTGTTGATTCCGACGGCCCAGTCCATCGCCGACTCGCGGACGCAGCAGCTCGCGTTGCAGCGCACCGCCGCGCTCGACCAGGTCGTGCAGCGCGCCCGCACCGCCCTCGTGCAGGGCGACGCCGAGAGCCTCGAAACGTACCTGCAGCGCTTTCACGCCGTGTACACCGAATCCGTGCTCGTCCTCGACGAGAGCGGAGAGGTCGTCGCCTCGGCGGGATCGCTCACGCGCGACGATCAGGTCGACGCCGTCGCGACGGCCGCGTCACGCGCGATCCCGCAGCTGACCCTGCCGCGCGTCACCCCGTGGGGACCCTCATCCGCTCTCGTCGCCGTGCCTGTCATCGCCGCGGGCGACCTCTCGACGGGGGTGGTGGTGCTCTCGGTCGATCTCCGCGGCGCGCAACGCGATGTCGCGCAGGCGTGGGCGATCGTCGCGGTCATCGGGGTCGTCCTGCTCGGCACCCTGATGGTGGCCTCGCTGCTCTGGACGCGCTGGATCCTCCGCCCCGTCCGCGCTCTCGACACCGCGGTCGCCGACGTCACCGCTCATCGCGATCCCGCGCCGCTTCGCCCCTCGGGTCCGCCCGAGCTCCGCAGACTCAGCCGCGCGTTCGCGGCCATGGCGCACGAGGTCGAGAACAGCCTCGAGCAGCAGCGGGGGTTCGTGGCCGATGCCTCCCACCAACTGCGGACGCCCCTCGCGGCGATCCGTCTCCGCGTCGACGGTCTCCCCCGCGACGGGGAGGCAGGTGACGACCTTGTCGCCGTCGACGAGGACCTCGACCGTCTCGAGCACACGGTCGAGCGAATGCTTACCCTCGCGAACGCGGAGCACCGTGCATCGGCGCAGACGCAGGGCCACGACGTGGGCCGTGCTGAGGGTGCGGAGCGCGAGTGCGTCGTCACGGCCGCGGACCTGGTCGAGCGGCACCGCGAGCTTCTGCGGAAGGCGGGCGTGCGACTCGAGGTCGTGTCCGACGCCGAGGTGACGGTGCCCTGCGGGCGTGCCGACCTCGACGAGATGCTCGACGTCCTCCTCGACAACGCCTCGAAGTACGCGGGACCGGGGTCGCACGTGCGCGTGGCGCTCGTCGCCGAGACCGAAGGTCCCGTGCTGACGGTCGAAGACTCCGGCGAGCATCTCGACGATGACGATCTGTCCCGCATGGGCACGCGGTTCTGGCGTGCAGGACGGGACTCTTCGCGCACCGGTACCGGGCTGGGCCTCGCGATCGTGGTGCAGCTTCTGCGAGCCGCCGGCGGGCGGATGGAACTCGCGCGTTCCCCGCTCGGCGGTCTGTCGGTGCGCCTGGTCTGGAGGCGGACGTGACGGCGGTCAGCCGGCGCGGCTTCCTCTGGGCCGGCGCCGCACTCGGCGCGATCGCTCTCGCCGGCTGCGCCCCGACGGGTATCCCGGTCGTCAGGCTCGGCTGCGGTGAAGCGGGCGGTAGTTACCTCCAGTTCGGGGAGCTGCTCAGGGAGGCAGCCGGAGCCGAGGTGGGGATCACCGCGCTCGCCACGCAGGGGAGCGTCGAGAACCTCGCCCTGCTCGGCGATCAGGAGATCGACCTCGCGTTGTCGCTGGCGGATGCCGCCGCGGAGGCTCCCGGACATGATGCCTTCTTCGCGATCGGACGCGTCTACCAGAACTACCTCCAGTGCGTGGTCCGCGCAGACGACGGCCCCCGCTCGCTCCCGGAGCTCGCCGGACGCGTCGTCTCGCTCGGCGCCCCCGGATCAGGAGCCGCCGCGACGGCGCGTCGGGTTCTGGATGCCGCGGGCCTCGGCCCGGGTGATCGGGGGCCTGTCACCGTCGAGAGATCTTTCCGAGATGCCGTGGCCGACCTCGAACAGGGTCGCATCGACGCCCTCTTCTGGTCGGGGGGAATCCCGACGCCCCAGATCGCCGACCTGGCGGAGCGAACGCCGATCGCCGTCCTCGACATCACCGCGGTGCTGCCCGAGCTGCGTCGCCGCTCCCCCGATGCCTACGTCTCGACGATGATCCCCGCGGGGGTCTACGGTGCGTCGGCACCCGTCCCGGCGATCGGGGTGGCGAATCTTCTCGTCGCTCGTGCGGATCTCGATGACCTCGTGGTCGAGCGGCTCGTCGACGTGCTGATCGACGACGCCGCCGCTCTCGTGCCTCCTGGCGCCCTCGGCATCCAGTACCTGACCCCGGCGAGTCTCATCGACACCCTCCCCCTCGCTCTGCACCCGGCGGCCGAGCGCCGGTACCGCCAGCGATACGGATGACGTCGCGATCGCCCACGAATGCGAGGGGCGATCCTGACGATGAAACGGCGATGCCCCCGCGCCGAGAAGCGCGGGGGCATCGCCGTGTGGGCGCGGGTCAGTCCGCCGTGGCCGGGCTCGGGAGCTCGAGCGGAATGACCGGGCAGTCCTTCCAGAGGCGCTCGAGGCCGTAGTACACGCGCTCCTCCTCGTGGAAGACATGCACGACGAGGTCGCCGAAATCGAGCAGCACCCAGCGTGACTCCTGGCGACCCTCGCGCCGAAGACGTTTGTGACCCGCCTCGAGGAGCTTCTCTTCGATCTCGTCGGCGATCGCCGCGACATTGCGCTCGTTGCGGCCCGTCACGAGCAGGAAGATGTCGACGAGAGGCAGGGGCTCCGAAACGTCCAGGGCGACGAGGTCTTCGCCCGACTTGCTGTCGGCGGCGAGAGCGGCGATCTGTGCCATCTCGCGGCCGTTCTGGGTCGCGGTCATCCGAATACTCCTGTCGTGACGGCGATGGCGAGAGCCACCGCCACGGCGATCGCCAGAGCGCCGGTGGTGATGATGAGGCCGATGACGAGCTTGCTGCCCTTCTCCGGCGCGGGTGGGCGGATGATGTCGCCCGGCTGCTTGACGGTGCTGATCGCCGCGCTGGCGGCGATCGGTGTGGGCGACGACGCTGCCGGCAGCTCTCCGTCGAGGAGGACGGCGTCTGCTTCGCGGCCGTCGGTGGTGCCGGGGGCGTGGCCGACGGACCCCAAGCCCTGGGGAAGTTCGAACGTTCCCGTGATCATGACCTCGCCCGTCGCCGTCACCGGAGCGACCAGCGGTCCGCCGACGGGGGCGTCCGAGAGGATCAGCGCGTTCGGGGTCGAGACCGACCCCGTCGCGGCGCCGCTACGCGCGATCAGCTGATCGAAAGAGGGCGGCAGCGAGATGTCCGGCGTCGCACCGTTGAGGAGGTCGGATCCGAGCTCGGGGTTCACCGTCGACGAGACCGGCGGCGCGGGTACGGGCTCGGTTGCTTCCGGCTCCTCGGCGACGGCCGGGCGGAAGATCGCCGGAAGGTCTCCGGTGGGCGCGCTCTGGCCGGGGACGGCCGGGGTGAGGTCGGGCGAGATGACCGGCACCGACGCCGTTCGGATCTTCTCCTGCGCGCGCACCTGACGCCGGGTGAGTCCTGTCGGTGCGTACGCCGAATTGTCGTCGACCGCCGAGGACGGAAGGCCGATCACGGCAGGTTCCGGCGTCGTCACGGGCTGCGCGGGCTGCGTCGAGGAGACGGGAGCGTCGGGCTCCACCGGCGGCTCCGGCGTCGCGCTGTCGTCGTGCGACGTGGGCTCGTCGGGCGTCGCGGGCTGTCCATCTGCGGTGCGCTCGTCGTGCGCGACCGGCGAGTCGTCGGCGACCGCGGGCTCGTTCGCGACTGCGGGCTCGTTCGCGACCGCGGGCTCGGGCGCCGCCTCGACGGCGGGCTCGACCGGCGGCGTCGGGATGATCGGCGTCGCGCCGGTGTTGCGGATCTCGCGCAGCTGGCGCCGCGTCAGCGGCGGGGTTCCATTGTTCTCGGAAGTGCTCATGCGTTACTCCGGTAGAGGTGGTGCTTCGCGATGTACTGCACGACACCGTCGGGCACGAGGTACCACACCGGGTGTCCTCGGCGCACACGGGCGCGGCAGTCTGTGGATGAGATCGACAGGGCCGGGATCTCGAGCTGACTCACATCTTCGGTCGGGAGTCCCTCGGTCGTCAGGACGTGCCCCGGGCGGGAGACGGCGACGAAGTGCGCGAGATCCCACAGTTCCTGGTGATTGCGCCAGCTGAGGATCTGCGCGACCGCGTCGGCTCCGGTGATGAAGAACAGGTCGGCGCCGGGGCGTTGGCTCTTCAGATCACGCAGCGTGTCGATGGTGTACGTCGGGCCGTCGCGATCGATGTCGACCCGGCTCACGGTGAACTGCGGGTTCGAGGCGGTCGCGATCACCGTCATGAGGTAACGGTGTTCGCTCGCCGTGACCTCGTCCTTCTGCCACGGGCGGCCCGTGGGCACGAAGACGACCTCGTCGAGGTCGAAGGACTGCGCGACCTCGCTCGCCGCCACCAGGTGACCGTGATGGATGGGATCGAACGTCCCACCCATGACCCCGATGCGAGGGGCTCGCGTCACCGACATACGGTGGGCCTCAGTGGCCGTGCGCCTCGGGCGTCGGCGTCCCGTGCTTCTTCGTGTAGGCCTCGGCCTTGTGCGCGTGACGGTTCGAGACGTTGCGGTACGACAGCGTGACGAGGCTGAGCGACACGAACACCACGAAGGCGAGGGCGCCGATCCAGAAGGTCTGGGCCTGCACGTTGCCGCCGTGGTGACCGGCCTCTTCGGCGGCGTGGGCGAGAAGTGAGGCGAAAGTCATCAGTGCTCCGTTTCGGGTGTCTGCGCGGCGCGCAGTGCCATTTTAGGCGGTTAGACGCGGACCTGTCCGTCGCCGCGCCCGAGCCACTTCGTGCTCGTGAGCTCGGCGAGACCCATCGGGCCGCGCGCGTGAAGTTTCTGCGTGGAGATGCCGACCTCGGCGCCGAAACCGAACTCGCCGCCGTCGGTGAAGCGGGTCGACGCGTTGACGAGCACGACCGCCGAGTCGACCTCGGCCAGGAAGCGCTGCGCCGCGGTGTCGTCGTCGGTGATGATCGACTCGGTGTGGTGCGTCGAGTAGCGCCGGATGTGGTCGAGGGCGGCGTCGAGGTCGTCGACCACCCGCACAGCCAGATCGAGGCTGAGGTACTCGGCCGCCCAGTCGGCGTCGGTGGCCGCGACGACGCGCGGGTCGTACCCCGCGACGGTCGGGTCGCCGTGCACGCTGACGCCCGCCTCGGCGAGCGAGACCAGCAGTTCGGGCAGCAGACGGTCGGCCGCCGCGCGGTGCACCAGGACCGTCTCGACGGCGTTGCAGACGCTCGGTCGCTGGGTCTTGGCGTTCAGGACGATCTCGCGCGCCCAGTCCGCGCGCGCCGTCTCATCGAGGTAGACGTGGACGACGCCCGCGCCCGTCTCGATGACGGGGACGGTCGACTCGGTGACGACCGTCTCGATGAGCGACGCGCTCCCCCGCGGGACGAGGACGTCGACGAGACCGCGGGCATTCATGAGGGCGCGGGCACCGTCACGGCCGAAGTCGTCGACGGTCTGCACCGCCTCGGGCGAGACACCTTGCGAGGCGAGTGCCCCGCGCATGACCGTCACGAGTGCCGCGTTGGAGCTCTGCGCGGCGGAGCCGCCCCGGAGCACCACCGCGTTGCCCGATCGCAGGGCGAGAGCGGCGATGTCGACCGTGACGTTGGGGCGTGCCTCGTAGATCGAACCGACGACACCGAACGGCACGGCGACCTTCTCGAGTGCGAGCCCGTTGGGAAGGGTGCGACGGTCGAGGACGCGCCCGACCGGGTCGGGCAGCACCGCGACTTCGCGGACGGCTGCCGCGAGCGCCGCGACACGGCCGGCGTCGAGGCGCAGCCGGTCGAGAAGGGCGTCGCCGATCGCGTTCGCCCGACCGCGCTCGAGATCGTCGGCGTTCGCGAGCACGATGTCGTCGGTCGCGGCGTCGAGAGCGTCGGCGATCGCGTTCAGGAGAGACGTCTTCGCGTCGGCGTCGAGCAGGCCGATCTGTCGCGCCGCGTCCTTCGCCAGACGCAGACGCTCCTGGACGGAGACAGCGATCGTGGTCATCGCGTCAGTCTACCGTCGCGGCGACGGCGCCGATCGGACCGGTCGACAGGGTGACGGCATCCGGATTCGGAGCGAACCACGTCCCCACCGACTCGCCGGCGAGGGCATCGGCGACGAGATCGGCGCTGGTCACCAGAACGCCGACACCGGCCGTCGACGCGAGCTTCGCGGCCGAGACCTTGGTCGCCGCTCCCCCGGTGCCGACGCCGTTGACGACGCCCGCACCGAACTCGAAGTCGGACAGGTCGTCACCCCAGGCCACGTCGGTGATCGGGCGAGCGCCGGGTTCGTTCGGCGGGGCGGTGTACAGGCACGCGATATCGCTGAGCAGCACGAGCGCGTCGGCCCCGATCAGCTGTGCCACGAGGGCGGCGAGCCGGTCGTTGTCGCCGAAGCGGATCTCGTGCGTGGCGACGGTGTCGTTCTCGTTGACGATGGGCAGGATGCCGAGCCCCAGAAGCCGTTCCATGGCACGACGCGCGTTGGAACGCGGAGTGGCGTTCTCGAGGTCGCCGGCCGTGAGCAGCACCTGACCGGCCAGCAGCCCGAAGCGGTCGAGAGAGGTCTGGTAGCGCCACATCAAGACGTTCTGCCCCACGGCGGCGGCCGCCTGCTGCGTGGCGAGGTCGTTCGGTCGGCCGCCGAGGTCGAGGAGCGGCAGGGCGGTGGCGATGGCGCCGGACGACACCAGCACGACCTCGACGCCACCCGCGTGAGCGCGAGAGAGGGCCTCGACGATCGTGTCGATGCGGTGCGCGCCGTCACCGCTGATCGACGACGAGCCGACCTTGACGACGACGCGCGACGCGCGTGGGATGTCGGCGCGGGTCGAGGCCATCACCGTTCGTCCGCCTCGTCCAGGAGAGCCGAGGAGTCGCCGTCCGGGTCGATCCCGGCGGCGCGCGCCGCCCGGCGCTCGGCCTCGAGTTCAGCGCGCGCCTCGGCCTTGGCATCCATTCGCTCGTGATACTGCTCACGACGCTCGGACGACGTACGACGCGGGTTCTGCACGAGACGCGGGTCGGTGCCGCGGGGCGCGGTCATGAGCTCAGCGGCTGAGGTGAGCGTGGGCTCCCAGTCGAACACGATCCCGTCTCCGGGGCCGATGACGACCGTCGCGCCAGCGACGGCGCCGGCGCGGAACAGACCGTCCTCGACGCCCAGGCGCGCGAGACGGTCGGCGAGATAGCCCACGGCCTCTTCGTTCTGGAAGTCGGTCTGCTGCACCCACTTGACCGGCTTGTCGCCGAGGATGCGGTAGACGGGTCCGTAGGTGCCGCCCTCGACCTTGATCTCGAAGTCCTTCTCGGCACCCTTCGGACGGATGACGATGCGCTCAGCCGGGGCGTCGTCGATCGTCGCCACACGATGCTGCTCGACGATGTCGGCGAGGGCGAAGGTGAGTTCGCGCAGGCCGGCGCGGCTGACCGTGGAGATCTCGAACACGCGGAATCCACGCGCTTCGAGGTCAGGGCGCACGAAGTCGGCGAGTTCGTGAGCCTCAGGGACATCGACCTTGTTCAGGGCGATGATCTGCGGGCGCTCCAGGAGCGGCAGCTGCCCCTCGGGGACCGGGTACGCCCCCAGCTCGCCGAGGATCACGTCGAGGTCGCTCAGCGGATCGCGACCCGGGTCGAGGGTCGCGCAGTCGAGGACGTGCACGAGCGCGGTGCAGCGTTCGACGTGGCGCAGGAACTCCAGGCCGAGCCCCTTGCCCTCGCTCGCGCCCTCGATGAGTCCGGGCACGTCCGCGATCGTGAACCGCACGTCGCCCGCCTGGACGACGCCGAGGTTCGGGTGCAGCGTCGTGAACGGGTAGTCGGCGATCTTGGGGCGCGCGGCCGACACGGCGGCGATGAGGCTCGACTTTCCGGCCGAGGGGAAGCCGACGAGGGCGACGTCGGCGACGGTCTTGAGCTCGAGGACGACATCGCCCTCCCACCCCGGTGTCCCGAGCAGCGCGAAGCCGGGAGCCTTGCGCTTGGGCGAGGCCAGCGCGGCGTTGCCGAGCCCGCCCAGACCACCCGGGGCGACGACGAAGCGCATGCCGGGGGTGAGCATGTCGACGAGAACGGTGCCGTCGGTGTCTTTCACGACCGTGCCGAGCGGGACGGGGAGCTCCTGGTCTTCGCCCATGGCGCCGGAGCGGTGGTCGCCCATCCCGAATCCGCCGTTGCCCGCGGAGCGGTGCGGCGAGTGGTGGTACGAGAGCAGGGTGGTCGTCTGGGGGTCGGCGACGAGGACGACGTCGCCGCCGTGTCCGCCGTTGCCGCCGTCGGGACCGGCCAGAGGCTTGAACTTCTCGCGGCGCACCGACACGCAGCCGTTGCCGCCCTTGCCCGCACGCAGGTGCAGAGTGACGCGGTCGACGAAGGTGACCATGGGAGTCCTTTCGGGACGGGACCGGGATGCCGGAAAGAAAAGAAGAGGGGGCGGGCTGTGCCCACCCCCTCTATCGCGCGCTGAGCGCTGTGGATTACTCCGCTGCGGCGACGATGTTGACGACCTTGCGGCCGCCCTTGTTGCCGAACTCGACCGCACCGGCGGCGAGAGCGAAGAGCGTGTCGTCGCCTCCACGGCCGACGTTGGCGCCGGGGTGGAAGTGCGTGCCGCGCTGGCGGACGAGGATCTCGCCGGCGTTGACGGCCTGGCCGCCGAAGCGCTTCACGCCGAGGCGCTGTGCGTTGGAGTCACGACCGTTACGGGTGGAGCTTGCGCCCTTTTTGTGTGCCATCTCTGCGTCTCCTGGCTCTTACTTGATGCCGGTGATCTTGACGCGCGTGAGGTCCTGACGGTGGCCCTGGCGCTTCTTGTAGCCGGTCTTGTTCTTGAACTTCTGGATCACGATCTTCGGACCGCGCTCCTCACCGAGGACCTCGGCCGTGACCGAGACCTTCGCGAGCTTGTCGGCGTCGGTCGTGACGGCGTCGCCGTCGACGAACAGGACGGCGGGCAGCTGGATGCTCTCGCCGATCTTCGCCGCCTGGCGGTCGAGCACGACGATCGTGCCGACCTCCACCTTTTCCTGCCGGCCGCCGGCGCGCACAACTGCGTAGACCACTTCACACCTGTTTCATTCGGGAGCGCACGGCTCCGGTTGTCTGATGACGTCGAGAGGGTCTCTCGACCCAAATCTCGGTACGATCCGGCGAGCTCGGCTCGCGGGTGTCACGCGCTGGTAGGGGCGGACACGACGCACCAAGGGTCAAGTTTAGCTCACGGGACGGCATCCGGCAAAAGCATACGACCCGCGTGTCGACCGTAGGATCACGGAATGGCGATCCTGATCGACGACCCGCAGTGGCCCGCCCATGGACGACTGTGGGCGCACCTCGTCAGCGACAGCGATCTCGACGAGCTGCACGCCTTCGCCGCGGCCGCCGGGATTCCCGCCCGTGCGTTCGATCTCGACCACTACGACGTTCCCGACGAGCGCCACGCCGATCTCGTCGCCGCCGGCGCGGAACACGTCGGCGGGCGCGAGCTCGTCCGTCGTCTCCGCGCCTCGGGCCTGCGCATCACCGCCCGCGAACGCCGCGGACGCGCGTGAGGGGTCATGCCCACGTCGCGGACGACAGGGCATGACCCCTCACGGGTGAGAACGATCAGTCCGACGACGGCTGGGCGTCGACCGGGGTCCCGGTGAGGGCGGCCGTCGTGACGCGGCGGCGCGAGCGTCCCTGACCGGGGGCCTTCGGCTCCGGGAGCGCCTCGAGCACCGACTCGAGCAGCGCGTCCTTCTCGGTACGCGGGGTCTTCGGCTCACGCTTCTTGCGCGGACGCTTCTCGCGCACGGGCGCCTCGACCTTGGCATCCAGGACCGCTTCGACCGAGGCGACCACGGCCGCTTCGACGATCGCGGGGTCTTCGACGGTGGGGTGGATCGTGGATGCCGCGATCTGCGCGAGCGCGGACTTCACGCCCTCGGTGATCACGTGCGTGCCACCGGCGGCCGCTGCCGCTCCCCCGTTGCCGGCCGGAGCACCGTTGCCGTTGTTCGATCCGTTCGAGGAGGCGTTGCCGTTGCCGCCACGCGTGCGACGGTTGCTCGAGCCGCCGGTGCCGTTCCCGTTGCCGTTCGTTCCGGTGCGGTGGCGGACGACGGGGTCGTGATGCACGACGACGCCACGTCCGGCGCAGACCTCGCAGGCCTCGCTGAAGGTCTCGAGAAGGCCGAGGCCGAGCTTCTTGCGCGTCATCTGCACGAGGCCGAGCGAGGTGACCTCGGCGACCTGGTGCTTCGTGCGGTCGCGGCTCAAGCACTCGATGAGACGACGGAGCACGAGATCGCGGTTGGACTCGAGCACCATGTCGATGAAGTCGACGACGATGATGCCGCCGATGTCGCGCAGACGCAGCTGACGCACGATCTCTTCGGCCGCTTCGAGGTTGTTCTTCGTGACCGTTTCTTCGAGGTTCCCGCCCGAACCGACGAACTTGCCGGTGTTGACGTCGACCACGGTCATGGCCTCGGTGCGGTCGATCACGAGCGAACCGCCGGAGGGCAGCCAGACCTTGCGGTCGAGGGCCTTCTCGATCTGCTCCGTCACGCGGAAGGCATCGAAGGGGTCCTGCTCGCCCTCGTACTTCTCGACGCGCTCGAGCAGGTCGGGGGCGACCCCCGCGAGGTAGTTGGAGATCGTCTGCAGCGCCTCGTCGCCCTGGATCAGCATGCGCGTGAAGTCCTCGTTGAAGACGTCGCGGACGATCTTGACGAGGAGATCGGGCTCGGAGTGCAGCAGCGCGGGCGCCTGGATCGTCTGCAGCTGGCTGCTGACGTGCTCCCACTGCGAGGTCAGGCGCTGGACGTCACGCGTCAGCTGCTCCTCGGTGGCCCCCTCGGCCGCGGTGCGGACGATCACGCCCGACGACTCGGGCAGGACCTCCTTGAGGATCTTCTTGAGGCGGGCGCGCTCGGTGTCGGGCAGCTTGCGCGAGATCCCGTTCATGGTGCCGTTGGGCACGTAGACGAGGTAGCGCCCCGGGAGCGAGATCTGGCTCGTGAGGCGCGCACCCTTGTGGCCCACGGGGTCCTTGGTCACCTGGACCAGGACACGGTCGCCCGACTTCAGCGCGAGCTCGATGCGGCGGGGCTGGTTGCCGGTGTCGATGCCGTCCCAGTCGACCTCGCCGGAGTACAGCACGGCGTTGCGCCCGCGACCGATGTCGACGAACGCGGCCTCCATGCTCGGGAGCACGTTCTGCACGCGGCCGAGGTAGACGTTGCCGATGAGCGACGCATCCTGGTTGCGGGCGACGTAGTGCTCGACCAGCACGTTGTCCTCGAGGACGGCGATCTGGATGCGGCCGGCCTTCGACCGCACGACCATCACGCGGTCGACGGCCTCGCGGCGCGCGAGGAACTCGGCCTCGGTCACGACCGGGCGGCGACGGCCGGCCTCGCGACCATCGCGGCGCCGCTGCTTCTTGGCCTCGAGGCGCGTGGAGCCCTTGATGCGCTGCGGCTCGGTGACGACCTCGACGGCGCGCTGGCGCGGCGGGGCCGCGGGGGCGTCGTCCTGGTCGTCTGCGCTGGCGGCGGCGGCGCCACCGCGACGGCGGTTGCGTCGTCGAGCGTTCGCGGAGGTGCGCTCCGCCGGAGCCTCGTCGTCGCGCTCGTCGCGGAAGCCGCGGTCGTCGGAGTCGTCGCGCAGGGCCGCCGGAAGCGGCTCGGGCGCGTAGAAGTGCAGTTGGGTCGACACCGCGGACACGAACACCTCGGGCAGAAGGCCCAGCGACACGGCGGTCGGGCGTTCCGGCTTCTGCGGTGCGGACGTCTCTTCCGCGGGCGCTTCGGATGCCGCGACCTCGGCCGTCTTCTCCGTTTCGGGCGCCTCGGCGGTGCGCGTCTCGGCGGTGGACGTCTCGTCAGCGGTGTCCGGCGCGGGGGCGGCCTCGGCGGGCGTCTCGTCCACCGGCGCGGGAGCGTCAGCGTCGGCGGCGTCTTCTGTCGCGCTGTCCGTCGCGGCGTCGGCGACAGCGGGCTCAGCGTCCTGCTCGCTCTCGGCGGACACCGCGTCGGCGGGCGCTTCTTCGGCGGGCGTCTCGTCGAGCACCGCGGGAGGAGCCGTGTCGAGCGCCGCGGCGCTCTCGGCATCCTGAACCGCGCCCTCTTCCTCGTCGACCGTCGGCGCCTCGGGGGAAGCGGTGGCGTCGGAGGAAGCGTCCTGCTCGACTGCGGCGTCGGGCGCGATCTGCTCGGTGGGGGTCTGTTCGTCGCTTGCGTCTGCCATTGTGGCGTACTCCCTGGCGGGGCGACACCGCGCGTCGCCCGGCGAAATCTCGTGCGGCGCCGCACCCGGCGGGGCCGCGAACTCACTCGGTCTGCAGCAGGCCGGCGGCTCGTGCTGCGAAGGGCGGTCATCGCCCGAAGTCTTCTGGTGATGCTCCTGCGGCGCGGCCGCGGTACATCGAAACATCATTATCGCACGGTCCGTCCGGAAACCACCGCACGGGGGCTCTTCGACACCGAGCGATCTTCAGCGGACAGCGAAGTACGCGGTGACAGAATCGAGCCATGAGCGACACCGTCACCCCTCGCCGCCCCGTCGTGGTCGCGATCTGGCTCGTCTTAGCCGGCATCGTCGGGTGGTGGGCGGCGTTCTCGCTGACGATGGAGCGCTTCGCCCAGTTGAAGAACCCCGGGGAAGCGGCATCCTGCGACTTCAGCGTCCTGGTCCAGTGCTCGGCGAACCTCCAGTCGCCCCAGGGCAGCGTGTTCGGATTCCCGAACCCGATCATCGGCCTCACGGCGTGGATGGCGCCGGTCGTCGTGGGCATGGCGCTGCTGGCCGGTGCACGGTTCGCGCGCTGGTTCTGGGCGCTGTTCTGGCTCGGTTTCGCCTTCGCGCTGACCTTCGTCATCTGGCTGATCTCGCAGAGCATCTTCGTGCTCGCGACGCTCTGCCCGTGGTGCATGGTGACGTGGTCGGTCGTCATCCCCTCGTTCTTCGTCGTGACGTTGCATGTGCTCCGCGAAGGCGTGATCCCGGCGCCGCGCGTGCGGCACGTCGCCGAACGGCTCATGCCCTGGGTCCCGCTGATGACACTCGCGGCGCTCGTCGTCATCGCCGTCATCGCGCAGGCTCGACTCAACGTCCTGGCGCAGTTCTGACCTCATCGCGGGTCGTTCTCGTGCCCTCGGGTTCTCGTACCCGCGGTTTCTCGCGCGCAAAGGACTTGTGCCCTAGGTTCGAGGAATGGATGCCACGAACCCGCTGATGCCTGCCGCGTACGACCTGGTGTGGTCGGGGCTGGCCGTGGTGGTGCTCGGTCTTGCCGTCTGGGCCATCGTCAGCCTGTGCCGCAGCGCGGGACGGCTGTCGTCGACGTCGGTGCTGGTGTGGGCGATCGTGATCCTCGCCGTTCCCGTGCTCGGCCCGGTGTCCTGGCTGGCGGCGGGGCGCCGGGCGGGCTTGTCGCGAACCTGAGGGCGTCGCGCGCGGGCCGGTGGCTTCCACAAGCACAGCCACCTCCTCGGTCGAGGGCGCGGGCCGGTAGCAGTCATCTCACCGGGCGCCGGCGCAGGTTCCTGAGCTCGTCGAAGGGATCGGGACGCAGTGATGGCCGCCACCCCTCGGGGCGGCGGCCATCTCGGCATCCGGGATCAGGCGAACCAGATCGCGAGCTCGCGCTCGGCGGACTCGACGCTGTCGGAGCCGTGGACGAGGTTCTGCTGCACCTTCAGGCCCCAGTCGCGGCCGAAGTCGCCGCGGATCGTGCCGGGCGCGGCGGTGGTGGGGTCGGTGGTTCCGGCGAGCGAACGGAAGCCCTCGATCACGCGGTTGCCCGCGAGACGGATGGCGACCGAGGGGCCGGAGAGCATGAACTCGAGGAGCGGCTCGTAGAACGGCTTGCCCTCGTGCTCGGCGTAGTGCTGGGCGAGGCGCTCACGGTCGGGCTCGACCAGGCGGATGTCGACGAGGGCGTAGCCCTTCGCCTCGATACGGGCGAGGATCGCGCCGGTCAGGCCGCGGGCGACGCCGTCGGGCTTGACCAGGACGAGGGTCTCTTCGGTGGCCATGGGTCATTCTCCGTTCGAGAGGTCGGGGGAAGCGGACCGCCGGGCGTTCTGCCGGTCGAGGGCCGCTCCCTTGATCGTCGCATACGCCCACATGCCACCGAAAATGAGCGCGACGACGGCGAGGGCCGGAACGAGGAACCCGCCGAGGAGCAGGAGCACCTGAAGAGCCCAGCCGACCCACACGGCCTTCCGGTGGCGGAGGAGGCCGGCGACGGCGACCATGGCGACGGCCATCACGACGCCGCCGACGATCCCCCACCACGGCTCGATGCCGAACGGCAGCACCTTCAGTCCGTAGACGACGAGACCGCCGAGGAAGACGATGATCGACTCGAAGCCGAGCACGACGGCACCGAGCGATTCGAGGGCACCGCGCTGGCGACGCGCGCGCGGCTCCCGAGGGCTCACGCCTGCCACCCCGACTTCCAGTCCTCGAGCTCCGACAAACGCAGCGCTTCGCCCGCGAGGACGACGGAGCCCGCGATGACGACGGCGCGACGGTCGGACTCGGCCGCCCACGCCCGTGCCGCGTCGGCGGCGTCCTCGAGCGTCGGGTGCACGGTGACCGGCAGGTCGGCCGCTTCGGCCACGTCGGCGATCGTGTCGGGATCGGTGGCGCGGTCGCTGTCGGGAGCGGTGGCGAACACACGCGCGACGGCCGGCACGAGTGCGGACATGATGCCGACGGCATCCTTTCCATCCAGGATGCCGATGACCGCCCCCCACTCGTCGATGTCGAACGACTCGTCGAGGGCGGCGACCAGGGCGCGGGCGCCGTGCGGGTTGTGTGCGGCGTCGACGAAGACCGTGGGCGCCGTGCCGATGAGCTGCAGGCGGCCGGGCGAGGTCGCGGTGCCGAGACCATCGGCGATCACGTCGGCGGCGAGGGGCTGGGTCCCGCCGCCGATGAGCGACTCGACCGCCGCGACCGCCAGGGCCGCGTTGGCACCCTGGTGCGCGCCGTACAGCGGCAGGTAGACCTCGCGGTAGGTTCCCGCGACGCCGCGGATGTCGAGCTGCTGTCCCCCGACGGCGAGGGTCTGCCCCTCGAGGGCGAACCCGTCACCCGCGATCGAAACCGTCGCGCCCTCCTTCTCGGCGCGTTGGCGGATGGCGCGCAGCGCGTCGGGCGGCTGCGGAGCCGAGACGACGGCCGCGCCGGGCTTGATGATGCCCGCCTTCACCGTGGCGATCTCCCCGACGGTCGAGCCGAGTCGGTCGACGTGGTCGATGTCGATCGGGGTGAACACCGCGACGTCGCCGTCCGCGGTGTTGGTCGAGTCCCACTCGCCGCCCATGCCGACCTCGAGCACGAGCACGTCGATCGGCGCGTCCGCGGCGACGACGAACGCGAGCACCGTCAGCAGCTCGAAGAACGTCAGCGGGGCGTCGCCCGCGCCGGCCAACTCGGCATCCACCATGTCGACGAACGGCTGGATCTCGTCCCACGCGTCCGCGATCGCGGCATCCGACACCGGCTCGCCGTCGATGAGGATGCGCTCGGTGAACCGCTCGAGGTGCGGGCTGGTGAACAGGCCCGTCCGAAGCCCCATCGCGCGCAGCAGGCTCTCGATCATGCGGCTCGTCGAGGTCTTGCCGTTCGTGCCGGTGACGTGGATCACGCGGTAGGTGCGCTGCGGGTCGGCGAGCAGCTCGAGAACGCGGCGGGTGCGCTCGACGCGCGGCTGCACCCACTGCTCGCCCTGGCGTTCGAGCAGGGCGCTGTAGACGGCGTCGGCTCTCGTACGGTCGCTCATGCGGTGCCTCCGATGCGGGCGACGGCGACGGTGACCGCGCCGACGTTCGCGTAGGTCTTGGCAGCGATCTGCGTCTCGTACTCGGCGGGCAGGGCCGCGCCGCGCTCGATCAGTCGGCCCTGCGGACCGGCCAAGACGACCGCCTCCGCCAGGGTTTCGGATGCCACGCCGGCAACGTCGAACGCCTGCGCGACGGCCCGCGTGTCGGCGTCGTCGACGAACGTCAGCGACAGGAAGATACGGTCGCTCACGTCGAAGCCGGCCGCCTTGCGCGTGTCCTGGATGCCGCGGATCATGTCGCGCGCCAGGCCCTCGGCCTCGAGTTCGGGGGTGGTGACGGTGTCGAGCAGCACGAAGCCGCCCGAGGTCAGCACCGCGAGCGCCTCTCCCTCGGGCCGGCCCGCCGTCTCCACGACGAGGTCGTACTCGGAGGGCTCGAGGGCGATGCCACCGGCCACGACTCGCCCGTCGACCTCGCTCCAGTCGCCCTCGCGGGCGGCCTTGATCGCCTGCTGCACCTGCTTGCCCAGGCGAGGGCCCGCGGCGCGCGCGTTCACCGAGAGGCGGTGGGTGATGCCGTACTCGGCGGCCGTGCCGTCCTCGAGGGCGACCTGCTCGACGCTCTTGACATTGAGTTCCTCGCGGAGGATGTCGTCGAACTGCGCCAGGCCCGCGGCATCCGGGGTCACCACCGTCAGACGCGGCAGCGGCAGGCGCACACGCTTGCCCTCGCGCTTGCGCAGCGCGTTGGCGACGCTCGAGACGTCGCGCACGGTGTCCATCGCGGTGCGGATGTCTTCCGCGGCCGCGAAGGCCGACGCGTCGGGCCAGTCCGTCAGATGCACGCTGCGTCCGCCGGTGAGGCCCTGCCAGACGCGCTCCGAGACGAGCGGGATGAGCGGGGCCGCGACGCGGGTCAGCGTCTCTAGCACGGTGTACAGCGTGTCGAAGGCCTCGCGGCTGGTGGGATCGTCGGTCACACCCACCCAGAAGCGGTCGCGCGAGCGCCGGATGTACCAGTTGGTCAGCACCTCGGCGAAGTCGCGCAGGCGCTCGGCGGCGGTCGTGGAGTCGAGGCCCTCGAGGTCGGCGGCGACATCGCGCACAAGGTCGCCGGTCAACGCGAGGATGTACCGATCGAGCACGTCGGTGGAGTCGGTGCGCCACGCGGCGGTGTAGCCGTCGGGTCCCGAGGCGTTGCTGTACGTCGCGAAGAAGTACCACGCGTTCCACAGCGGCAGCAGGAACTCGCGTACGCCCGAGCGGATGCCCTCCTCGGTCACGACGAGGTTGCCGCCGCGCAGAACGCTCGACGACATGAGGAACCAGCGCATGGCGTCCGAGCCGTCGCGATCGAAGACCTCGCGCACGTCGGGGTAGTTGCGCAGCGACTTCGACATCTTCTGCCCGTCGTTGCCGAGCACGATGCCGTGGCACGAGACGCCCGTGTAGGCCGGGCGGTCGAACAGCGCGGTCGAGAGCACGTGCATGACGTAGAACCAGCCGCGGGTCTGTCCGATGTACTCGACGATGAAGTCGGCGGGGGCGTGCTCGTCGAACCACTCGTGGTTCTCGAACGGGTAGTGCACCTGCGCGAACGGCATCGAGCCCGAGTCGAACCACACGTCGAGCACGTCCTCGATGCGGCGCATCGTGGACTGCCCGGTCGGGTCGTCGGGGTTCGGGCGCGTGAGGTCGTCGATGTAGGGGCGGTGCAGGTCGACCTCGCCGTCGGCGTTGCGCGGCAGCCTGCCGAAGTCGGCCTCCATCTCGGCGAGCGAGCCGTACACGTCGACGCGCGGGTAGTTCGGGTCGTCGCTCTTCCAGACCGGGATCGGCGAGCCCCAGTATCGGTTGCGGCTGATCGACCAGTCGCGAGCGCCCTCGAGCCACTTGCCGAACTGGCCCTCCTTGACGTTCTCGGGCACCCAGGTGATCCGCTGGTTGTTCGCCAGCAGGTCGTCCTTGATGTCGGTCACGCGCACGAACCAGCTCGACACGGCCTTGTAGATGAGGGGGTTCCGGCAGCGCCAGCAGTGCGGGTACGAGTGCTCGTAGGACGCCTCGCGCAACAGGCGGCCGCCCTGCTTCAGCAGACGGATGAGCGGCCGATTGGCCTCCATCCACAGCTCGCCGGCGACGTCGGTCACGGCCGACAGGAACCGGCCGCCGTCGTCGAGCGAGATGATCGTCGGCAGGCCCGCGGCATCCGCGAGACGCTTGTCGTCCTCACCGTACGCCGGGGCCTGGTGCACGATGCCCGTGCCGTCGCTGACGGTGACGTAGTCGTCGACGAGGATTCTCCAGGCGTCCTGCGTGCCCCACACCGACGCGTCGGCGTAGTAGTCGAAGAGGCGGTCGTACGAGACGCCCTCGAGCTCGGCGCCCAGGACCGTCGTCTGGACGGCCGCGCGGGCGGCATCCGCACTCTCGTACCCGAGATCCTTCGCGTAGTTCGGCAGCAGATCCTCGGCGAGCAGGTAGCGGTGCGCGACGGCCTCGAACGCCTCGTCGGGGGTGCCGTCGGGGGTCGTGTGCACGTCGGCCGCGCCGTTCGGGCCGCCCTCAATAACTGCATAACGGATGCCGGGACCCACCGCGAGGGCAAGGTTCGTCGGGAGGGTCCACGGGGTCGTCGTCCACGCGAGGGCACGGACGCCGGTGAGACCCAGCGCCTCGGCCTTCGCGCCGACGAGAGGGAAGGTCACGGTGACCGAGGGGTCCTGACGCATCTTGTAGACGTCGTCGTCCATGCGCAGCTCGTGCGTCGACAGCGGCGTCTCGTCGCGCCAGCAGTACGGCAGCACGCGGTAGCCCTCGTACGCGAGGCCCTTGTCGTGCAGGGTCTTGAACGCCCACAGGACGCTCTCCATGTAGGTCGTGTCGAGCGTCTTGTAGCCGCGCTCGAAGTCGACCCACCGGGCCTGACGGGTGACATAGTCCTGCCACTCGCGCGTGTACTCGAGCACCGACTCGCGGGCCTTCGCGTTGAAGGTCGCCACGCCCATGCGCTCGATCTCGTCCTTCTCGGTGATCCCGAGCTGCTTCATGGCCTCGAGCTCGGCCGGGAGACCGTGGGTGTCCCAGCCGAAGACGCGGTCGACCTTCTTGCCGCGCATCGTCTGGAAGCGCGGGAAGACGTCCTTGGCGTACCCGGTGAGCAGGTGCCCGTAGTGCGGGAGACCGTTGGCGAAGGGCGGGCCGTCGTAGAAGACCCACTCCTCGGCGCCCTCACGGTTCGCGATCGAGGCGCGGAATGTGTCGTCCTCGGCCCAGAACGCGAGGGTGTCACGCTCGATGTCCGGGAAGCGCGGGCTGGGAACAACGGATGCCGTGCCCGCGGCGCTGGCGTCAGCTGCGGGGCCGAAGGATGAGGGGCGAGGGTAGGTCATGTCTCTCCGCGGGTCGAGGTCTCCTCGCCGGGACGATCCGTCGGGACCGCGGTACCACCCTGCGTTGCGCGCCCTCCCGGGAACGCCGCTCTCACTGCGGCTGTGACGGGCCTGCCCCGCGCGGTTCTAATCCGGGCCGTGACCCGTTTCTTCCGCGAGCTCCCCGGTGATGGCCGGATCGGTGCTGATCGCTCTAGTCTACGCGCTCCCGCGAACCGTCGCGGCTCGTCGAACCCGCCCGCACCGCGCGTCGCCGGCGGTGCCCGGAGGTTCGGTGAGTGTCCACGAAACCCGGACGACAGCGCGAGTGCCTCCGGGTGTTCTGGACACTCACCGCCCCGTGATCGGCGCTGTCCACGCGGCGAGCAGCTCGCTGATGTTTCGGACACTTACCGTTCGGAAGACGGAGTCGCGGAGGCGGCGAGGAGCTCTTGCGTGAAGGGATGCCGGGGCTCGGCGAACACGCACGGCACGGGGCCGGACTCGACGACGCGGCCGTCCTTCATCACGAGCACGTCGTCGGCGATGCCCGCGACCACCTCGAGATCGTGCGTGATGAACACCATCGCGAGATCCCGCTCACGCTGGAGAGCCCGAAGGCGGTCGAGGATACGCGCGCGAAAGGTCGCGTCGAGCGCCGAGACCGGTTCGTCGAGAACGAGGAGGTCGGGATCCGTCGCCAGCGCGCGAGCGATCGCGACCCGCTGCCGTTGTCCGCCCGAGAGCTGCGCCGGCAGTCGTCGCCCGAAGCCGGCACCCAGACCGACCTCGTGCAGCAGCGCATCGACCTCGGCGCGGCGGCGCGGACGGGGAACCCCGGCCGCAGCGACCGCCTCCCCCACCGTGCGGGCGACGCTCCAGCGCGGATCGAGCGCGCCCCAGGGGTTCTGCTGCACGAGCTGTACGCGGCGCCGAGCAGCACCGCGCGCCGCGTGGGGCGACCAGGGGCGTCCGTCGAACGTGAGGCTTCCGGCATCCGGGGCGCTCACTCCGACGATGAGTCGGGCGAGCGTCGTCTTGCCCGATCCCGATTCGCCGACGATCGCGAGGGTCCGTCCACGGTGCAGCGTGAAACCGACGTCGTCGACCGCGACGCGGTCGCCGAAGCTCTTGCGCAGTCCCTTGCCGGCCATCAGCGGTGCGTCGAATCGTGGGGCGCGGTGCAGGAGCTCGTGGTGCGTCGCCTCGACGAGCGCGCGGGTCTGCGGATCGCGCGGGTCGGAGAGCACCCGGGCGGTCTCGCCGGTCTCGACCACGCGACCGTCGTGCAGGACGATCACGCGATCGGCCACGCGGCGGACGGCCGCGAGGTCGTGACTGATGAACACCACCGCGACACCGGCGTCGGCAATACGCCGCAACTGGTCGAGCACGCGCGCCTGGACCGTGGCATCCAGGGCCGTCGTCGGTTCATCGGCGATGAGGATCGCGGGGTCGGCGGCGAGAGCCGAGGCGAGGAGCGCGCGCTGGCGAAGTCCGCCCGAGAGCTCGTGGGGATACTGGCGAGCCCGCCGGTCGGGCTCGGGCAGCGCCACGCGGTCCAGCACCCCGCGGACGCGCGCGCGGAGCGCCTTCCCGCGGACGGCGGGTTCATGGATGCGCACGGGCTCGGCCACTTCGGCTCCGACGCGCCGCAGCGGGTCCAGCGAGACGAGGGCGTCCTGCGACACCAGGGCGATCCGGCGCCCGCGGAGCCCGCGCCACCGCCGCTCGTCGAGTCCGCGTGCGTCGACCCCGTCGACCTCGAGGGCGGCGGCGCTCCACGACAGGGCCCGCGGCAGCAGACCGAGCAGCGCCGCCGCGGTCAGCGATTTGCCGGTGCCCGATTCGCCGACGATCGCGACGCACTCCCCCGGCGCCACGTCGAGGTCGAGACCGCGGACGAGCGGCGTTCGCCCCGCGGCGACCCGGAGGTCTCGCACCCTGAGCCCGCTCATGCGCCCCGCTCCTCGGCCCCGGCCCGCAGGATGCGCCCGATCACGCTGACGCTGATGACGGTCGTGGTGATCGCCAGCCCGGGGAACACGGCGACCCAGGGAGCCTGCAGCAGGAGGTTGCGTCCAGCCGAGAGCATCAACCCCCATTCCGGCGTGGGTTCGGTGGGCCCCAGCCCGAGGAAGCTCAGCCCCGCCGCGGCGAGGATGCTCGTGCCGATGCCGATCGTGGCCAGCACGCTCACGGCGCCCAGGACGCCCGGCAGCACGTGGCGGATGTGCACGATGACGGCCGGGACGCCGACGATCCGCGCGGCCTCGACGTGCTCGGCGGCCGCGAGTGTGCGCGTCTGCGCGCGAGCGAGGCGGATGTAGACCGGGACGGCGGCGATCGTCACGGCCACCGCGACGTTCACCGGGCCCGGTCCCAGGACCGCGACGACGAGGAGCGCGACGAGGAACTCGGGGAACGCGAGCAGCACGTCGACGACGCGCATGGCGGCGGCATCCACGACCCTTGGCGAGACAGCGGCGAGAGACCCGGCCACGATACCGACGACGAAAGCCAGCGCGGTGGCGAGGAGCCCCGTACCGACCGAGCGGCCCGTCCCGTAGACGACGCGCGAGTACACATCGCGCCCGCTCTGGTCCGTGCCGAACCAGTGCGCCGCACTCGGCGGCTGAAGAGCCGCACGGACGTCGGTGACCAGCGGGTCGTGCGTCGCGAGCAGGCCGGGGGCGACAGCCGCGAGGGCGATGACGGCGAGCACCCCGCCGGCGATGCCGAGCGCGAGGGTCCGCCCGCCGGAACGCGTGCGCTTCGGCGCATCCACCACCGTCATGCGGGCACCCCCGCCCGCACCCGGATCGCCGCGGACGCGCCCCGGAGCCGCGGGTCGAGCAGCGGCACGACGAGGTCGACGATCGTGTTCACGATGACGAAGACGAGCGCGCTCAGCAGGATCACACCCGTGATGACGGGCAGGTCGCGGTCGGTGATCGCCGTGAGCGTCACTCGCCCGATGCCGGGGCGGGCGAACACCGTCTCGACGAGCACGGCGCCCCCGAGAAGGGAGCCGACGAGGTAGGCCGCGAGCGTCACGGCGCCCACGCTCGCGTGACGCAGAGTGTGGTGCACGCTCTCGCGGAACGGCGAGGCACCACGTGCTCGCACGGTGACGAGGAACGGTTCGCGTTCCGCCGCCTGCACCCCGTCGCGCAGAACCTGCGCGAGCAGAGCCGCGACCGGCAGGGCCAGCGTCACGGCCGGCAGGACGATCGCCGACGGGTCGCGCGCCCCCGACACCGGGAACCAGCCGAGCTGGAACGAGAACACGCTCAGCAGCACGAGCCCCGTCCAGAACACCGGCGACGAGAGCACGACGAGTTCGATCCCGGATGCCACGACCCGGCCCGTCCGTCCGCGGACGAGAAGAGCGGATGCCAGGGCCAGGACGAGCGCGATCCCCAACGCGAGGGCCGAGAGCTGCAGGGTGGGGCCGAGCTGGCGCCCGATGACCTCGCTCACGGGCAGTCGCAACTGGTACGACTCCCCCAGGTCACCGCGCGCGAGTCGACCGAGGAACGCGCCGTACTGCTCGAGCACCGGGCGGTCGAGTCCGAGCTCCGTGCGGATTCCGTCCTTGACCGCGTCGCTGACCTGCGCCTGCGGGCCGAGCATGACCTCGACCGGATCGCCGGGGATGATCCGGAACGCGACGAACGCGACGGTGGCCGCTCCCCACAACACCAGGACGACGGATGCCACGATCCCGCCGAGGCGCGAGAGGATCGCGCGCGAGCGAGGGCGTGGCATCCGTGGTCCGTGGTGTGCGGGCGATCAGCCGACCGAGGCGGTCGCGAACAACGGGCGACCGTAGAGGTCGAAGGTCAGGCCGGACACTCTCGGAGTGATGGCGCTGATCAGGGCGGGGCTGTACAGCGGGACGATCGCGGCGTGCTGCGCATTCCACTGCTGCACCTGCGCGTAGATGGCGTTCCGCGCGGCCTGATCGGTCGTCGAGGCGCCCTCCTCGAGCAGGGCGTCGAGCGCGGGATCGCTGACCTGCGAGGCGTTCTGGAAACCGTCGGTGGCGAGGTGGCTCCGCAGCAGGTCGGGGTCGACGCCCGAGAAGCCCCAGTCGGTCAGATCGAACGTCTTCGGACCGTACTGCTCGTTGTACGCGCCGGGTTCCAGCACCTCGCGCTGCAGGTCGAAACCGACAGCCTTGAGGTCACTCTGGATCGCGTTCGCGAGCGCCGCACGGTCGTCCGGGACCGGGGTCCACGCGATCCACCGGGCGGTGAGACGCTGACCGTTCTTGGTGCGGATGCCGTCGGCATCCCGTCCCGTCCATCCGGAGGCGTCCAGCAGCGCGTTCGCCTCGGCGGGGTCGAACGGCCAGGAGTTCTCGAGGCTCGCGTCGTAACCGGGCGTCGTGGCGCCGAGGATGCTCCAGGCGCGCGGGTACTGCCCGAAGAAGATCTCCTGCACGGCCGTGTCGACGTCGATCGCGCGACTGAAGGCCTGCCGCACGTTCTGGTCGGCGAACACCCCGTACTTCTCGTTCAGGTACAGCGAGTAGGGCAGGCCCGGGTACGCGATCGACTCGACGGTGTCATCGCCCGGAACCTGCGAGACGAGGTTCGGCGGGAGGTTCGTCACGACGTCGGCCTGGCCGCTCGACAGCGCGCCGAGGCGCACCGAGGCCTCGGGGAGGATGTCGACGCGAAGCGTCTTGAACGCCGGCTTTCCGCCGCCGTCGGGTCCCCACGTGTAGTCGTCGTTGCGGGTGTACACGATGTCCTGATCGGGCGTGTACTCGGTCAGCTCGAAGGGGCCGGTGCCGACGTTCACCCCGGGACCGCCGGCCTTGAGCTGGTCGGCCTTCGCCGAGAGCACGGCGGGCGAGTAGAACCCGAGCAGAGCCGTGCTCGCGGCCTGCAGGAAGGGTGAGTAGGGCTGCGAGAAGCGCACGCGGACGGTGTGCTCGTCGACGACATCGGTGCCCGCGTACAGGTCGCCGCCGAGCATCGACGCCGCCTGCGCCGACGCAGTCGCGGGGTCGACGATGCGATCGAAGTTCGCCTTCACCGCGGCGGCGTCGAACGGTGTGCCGTCGTGGAAGGTCACGTCGTCACGGAGGTGGAAGACGTAGGTCGCACCGCCGTCCTCGACCTCCCACGAGGTCGCGAGCCACGGCGAGAACGACCCGTCGGCCTCCTGGAACACGAGCGAGTCGAGGACCGCACGCTGGACCATCGCCGACACGTCGAGCTGGCTGGTCTGCGGGTCCATGTGCCCGGCCGAGAGGTTGGCTCCCTCGATCGCCCAGACGAGCTCACCGTCCCCCTCTGCCGCGGGGTCGGAACCGGCGCACGAAGAGAGGGTCAGAGCGGCGACCGCGGCGACGGCCACCGTCGAGAGCACGCGGCGGGCGAGCCGCCCGCGGGAAGGCACAGAAGGCATGGAGCAACCTCGGAGTTTTCGATGGGGAACCTTCAGACTACCGGTGTTCCTGGACCCGGTGCGGAAACTCCGGGCGCGGAGGGTGGTCCGCAGATCCGGAGAAGGGCGCTGGATCCGGACGCAGCGCGCGAATGCATCCGGATCCGGCCGCGATCTCCGGATCTGCGCGCCGCGCTCTCGCGCGCGACTCCCCCGGTATCCTGGATGCCACACCCATCAGGCACGCTCACACAGTGCCGCCCATATCGCTCGAGGAGTACCCCCATGGCCACCATTCCCGACAAGCCCGCCCTGGAAGGCCTCGAGCAGAAGTGGGACGCCGTGTGGCGTGAGAACGGCACCTACGTCTTTGATCGCATCCGCGCCGCCGAGGCCGGTCGTCAGGGCGTGTACTCGGTCGACACCCCGCCGCCGACGGCATCCGGAAGCCTGCACATCGGACACGTGTTCTCGTTCACCCACACCGACGTCAAGGTGCGGTTCGAGCGCATGCGCGGCAAGACCGTGTTCTACCCGATGGGCTGGGACGACAACGGCCTGCCCACTGAGCGCCGCGTGCAGAACTACTACGGCGTGCGCTGCGACCCGTCGCTCCCCTACGACGCCGACTTCACCCCGCCGTTCGCGGGCGGCGACAACAAGAGCAGCAAGGCCGCCGACCAGGTGCCCATCAGCCGCCGCAACTTCATCGAGCTGTGCGAGCAGCTGACGGTCGAAGACGAGAAGCAGTTCGAAGACCTCTTCCGCGAACTGGGTCTGAGCGTCGACTGGACGCAGACCTACCGCACGATCTCCGACGACTCGATCCGCACGAGCCAGCTGGCGTTCCTGCGCAACATCGAGCGCGGCGAGGCCTACCAGGCGCTCGCGCCGACGCTGTGGGACGTGGACTTCCGTTCCGCGATCGCGCAGGCCGAGCTCGAGGACCGCGACCAGCCCGCCGCGTACCACCGCGTGGGCTTCGCCAAGACCGACGGCTCGGGCGACGTGTTCATCGAGACCACCCGCCCCGAGCTGCTCGCGGCGTGCGTGGCCCTCGTCGCCAACCCCGACGACGAGCGCTACCAACCGCTGTTCGGCTCGACCGTGCGCACGCCCCTGTTCGACGTCGAGGTGCCGGTGCTCGCTCACCCCCTCGCGCAGAAGGACAAGGGGTCGGGCATCGCCATGATCTGCACCTTCGGCGACGTGACCGACATCATCTGGTGGCGCGAGCTCGATCTACCCAACCGCACGATCATCGGCAAGGACGGGCGGATCGTCGCCGAGGCCCCCGATGTGATCGTGACGGATGCCGCGAAGGCGGCGTACGCGGAACTCGCGGGCAAGACGGTTTTCAGCGCCAAGAAGCGCATCGTCGAGCTGCTGCAGGAGTCCGGCGCCATGGAGGGTGCTCCGAAGCCGTTCACGCACCCCGTGAAGTTCTTCGAGAAGGGCGACCGCCCGCTCGAGATCGTGTCGACGCGCCAGTGGTACATCCGCAACGGTGCGCGGGATGCCGAGCTGCGCGAGCGTCTGATCTCGCTCGGTCGCGAGATGTCGTGGCATCCGGACTTCATGCGCGTGCGCTTCGAGAACTGGACCAACGGGCTCACCGGCGACTGGCTCGTGTCGCGCCAGCGCTTCTTCGGCGTGCCGATCCCGGTCTGGTACGCCCTCGACGAGAACGGGGAGCGGGACTACGACCGCGTGCTGACCCCCGAC
Source organism: Microbacterium sp. S1037 (assembly GCF_048381605.1). Classification (NCBI taxonomy): domain Bacteria; kingdom Bacillati; phylum Actinomycetota; class Actinomycetes; order Micrococcales; family Microbacteriaceae; genus Microbacterium; species Microbacterium sp. S1037. The sequence goes on along the minus strand of NZ_JBLWIG010000002.1, from coordinate 522,776 downwards.
CTGGCGTCTCTGCCCGTCGACCCGACCACCGACGTGCCCCCGGGGTACGCCGAGGATCAGCGGGGTGTGGCCGGAGGCTTCGACGCTGAGCGCGACATCCTCGACACGTGGGCGACCTCGTCGCTCACGCCGCAGCTGGCCGGCGGCTGGCAGCGCGACGACGAGCTCTGGAACCTCGTGGCGCCTTTCGACCTGCGCCCGCAGGGTCAGGACATCATTCGCACCTGGCTCTTCTCGACCATGCTGCGCAGCGCCCTCGAAGACGACCGGAGCCCCTGGTCGGATGCCGCGATCTCGGGCTTCATCGTCGACCCCGACCGCAAGAAGATGTCGAAGTCGAAGGGCAACGTGGTGACGCCCGCCGACATCCTGAAGCAGCACGGCTCCGACGCGGTGCGCTACTGGTCGGCGTCCAGCCGTCTGGGTACCGACGCGGCGTTCGACCCGCAGAACCCGACGCAGGTGAAGATCGGTCGACGCCTCGCGATCAAGCTGCTGAACGCGGCGAAGTTCGTGCTGTCGTTCCCGGTGCCCGAGGGCGCGCAGGTCACGCACGCCCTGGACGCGTCCATGCTCGCGACCCTGGATGCGGTGGTGCGCGACGCCACGGCCGCGTTCGAGGCGTACGACCACGCGCGGGCGCTCGAGATCACGGAGTCGTTCTTCTGGACGTTCTGCGACGACTACCTCGAGCTCGTCAAGGAGCGCGCGTACGACCAGACCGACGTGGGTCAGGCCTCCGCGGCGCTCGCGCTGCGCACGGCCCTGTCGACGCTCGTGCGCCTGTTCGCGCCCGTGCTTTCGTTCGCGTCGGAGGAGGTGTGGTCGTGGTTCGAAGAGGGCTCGGTGCACACTGTCGCCTGGCCCGAGCCGCTCGGCATCGAGGGCGACCCGGCGGTGCTGACCGCCGTGAGTCAGGCGCTCATCGGCATCCGTCGCGCCAAGACCGAGGCGAAGGCCTCGCAGAAGACGCCGGTCACCTCGCTCACTGTTTCCGGCCCGCACGTCGAGGCTCTGCGCCTCGCGGAGGGCGACCTGCGGGCGGTGGGACGCATCGAGACCATCGCCTTCGCCGAGGGCGAGACCACCACCGTCACCGACATCGTGTTCGCACCCCAGGAGGACTGATGCAGCTCGGAACCCGTTGGACCGCCCGCGAAGAGCCGCCGAAGGCCGTTCCCGAGGTGCTCCACGCGCAGATCGCCGCGGTCGAGGAAGCTCTCAACCCCGACGGGCTCAGCGCCCCCGCGCCGCGGTGGACGCTGACCTTCCTCGAGGGCCGTCCGGTGGCTGAGCTCGACACCGGCGTCATCGTGACGCAGGATGCCGCCGGCGAGGTCGTCGTGCGCTACGACGAGGGCGACGAGTTCGCCTGAGTCGACGTCAGCGGATGCGGAGCGTGAACTCCGCCTCCGCGGTCAGTGACCGCCCGCGATCACGGGCGGTGTCCCGCGTGCGGGTGGTGAGGGCCCGATCCTCGCGCGCCCGCATGCGGTGTTCGGCGGCTCGCGCGAGCGCCCGCGAGAGAGCGATCAGCGCGCGGTCGAGAGCGGTCGGCGCGAGCGCGCGGGGCGCGGTGGGCAGGGAAGTCGTCAGGGTGGTCATGATGCGGCTCCTTGAATGGGCAGGGGGAAGACGTCGGCGCGCACCGACACCACGCGCACAGCGTCTCCGGTCTGGTCTCGGTATCGGGCGACCGTCTCGTCGATCACGTTCTGTAGCCGAGCGCTGAGCTCGGCCATCTGTTCGGCTGTCAGCCTCGCGCTGGCGGTGGAGATCAGGGTGGCGTCCCGCCACTCGGCGGTCTCGTCCCAGCCGTGTCGGACGAACTGCATGAGCTGCTCCTGTCGCAGCGTCAACGTCTCGCTCGCGACGACCTCTTGCACGGCTCGACCCGCGGGGGTCTTCGCGAGTTCCGGGTCAGACAGCGTGACAGCGCCGGCGGGGCGCTCCCACCACCTCTCGCGCGCGGTTCCGCGCCCCTCGACCTCGCGGATGAGGTCGTGACGTGCGAGTGCGCGCAGGTGGTAGCTGGTGGCTCCCGTGGACTCGCCCGTCAGCGCGGCCAGTCCGCTGGCCGTCTGAGCCCCGTACTGGCTGAGCAGATCGAACAGGCGCACGCGGAGGGGGTGTGCGAGGGCGCGCAGCGCGCCGGCGTCGAGGATGCGTTCGCGGGGCGTCTCCGTGCTCATAGTGCAAAGATACCTTTGCAATTGAATCTATGCAAACACTTCTTTGCATCCGGTCATGAGGCAGGTGACTACGCTGGACGAATGACGGATGCCGTGACCAATCCCCTCCTCTCACCGCCCGCTCTCCCCTACGATCTGCCGCCCTACGGCAGCATTCGCGCCGAGCACTACCTGCCCGCGTTCCGCGAAGCGTTCGCCGCGCACCGGGCCGAGGTGGAGCAGATCACCTCGCAAACCGACGCGCCGACCTTCGAGAACACCCTGATGGCCCTCGAGCGCAGCGGGGCTCTGCTCGACCGCGTCGCCCGCACGTTCTACACGGTGTCGTCGGCGGACGGCACGGCCGAGATCCAGGCCGTCGAGGAAGAGCTCGCGCCGCTCATGGCCGCCCACAGCGACGCCATCCAGCTGGACGCGACCCTTTTCGCCCGCATCTCGGCTCTTCACGCGCAGCTCGACGAGCTGGGTCTGGATGCCGAGAGCCGCCACCTCGTCGAGCGTTACCACCGCGAGATGTCGTTGGCCGGTGCCGGTCTCGACGACGAGCAGAAGAAGCGGCTCACCGACCTCAACCAGCGTCTCTCGGTCCTGACGACGACGTTCGAGAAGAACCTCCTCGCGGACACCAACGATCTCGCCGTCGTGTTCGACGATGCCGCCGAACTCGACGGACTGAGCGAGGGCGAGCTGTCGGCCGCCGCACAGGCCGCCACCGCCCGCGGGCTCGACGGTCGGTACGTCGTCACCCTCACGCTCTACACCGGACACCCTTACCTCGCGTCCCTCGCGAACCGCGAGAGCCGGCGCCGGCTGCTCGAGGCATCGCGTGCGCGTGGCGCACGTGGCAACGAGCACGACAACCGCGAGGTCCTCCGCGAGATCGTGCGGTTCCGCGCCGAGCGCGCCGCCCTCCTGGGGTACCCGTCTCACGCGGCCGCGATCCTCGCCGACCAGACGGCCGGGTCCCCCGAAGCGGTGCACGATCTTCTCCGTCGCCTCGCCGTGCCCGCCGCGGCGAACGCCCGGTCCGAGCAGGCCGCCCTTCAGCGCATCGCGGACGCCGATGGCATCCGGATCGAAGCCCACGACTGGGCCTTCTACACCGAGAAGGTGCGCGCGGCCGAGTACGACCTCGATCGCGCGGCCCTGCGCCCCTGGTTCGAGGCCGAGCGCGTCCTCCGCGACGGCGTCTTCTTCGCGGCCGAGCAGCTTTACGGCGTGACGATCACCGAACGTCACGATCTGCAGGGCTACCACCCCGACGTCCGCGTGTTCGAGGTGCACAACGCCGATGGCAGTGAACTCGGACTGTTCCTGCTCGACCTGTACACGCGTGACTCCAAGCGCGGCGGCGCCTGGATGAACTCGATCGTCACCCAGTCGGCCCTGCGCGGGACGGCTCCTGTCGTCGTCAACAACCTGAACGTCAACAAGCCGGCGCCGGGCACGCCCACTCTGCTCACGCTCGATGAGGTCACGACGCTCTTCCACGAGTTCGGTCACGCCCTGCACGGGCTGTTCGCCACGGTCACCTACCCGCACTTCGCCGGCACCGCGGTCCACCGCGACTTCGTCGAGTTCCCGAGCCAGGTCAACGAGATGTGGATCCTCTGGCCCGAGATCCTCACGAACTACGCCCGTCATATCGACACCGATGAGCCTCTGCCCACCGATGTCGTCGAGCGGCTGCACGCGTCGGAAGCGTTCAACCAGGGTTTCGCGACGAGCGAGTACCTCTCGGCATCCTGGATCGACCAGGCATGGCACGGCCTCTCCGTCGACGAGGTGACCGCCGACATCGACGTCGCGGAGTTCGAGGCGACAGCGCTGGCCGACATCGGCCTCGACAACCCGGCTGTCCCCACCCGCTACGCCTCGACCTACTTCGCGCACGTGTTCTCGGGCGGCTACAGCGCGGGCTACTACTCGTACATCTGGAGCGAGGTGCTCGACGCCGACACGGTCGAGTGGTTCCGCGAGAACGGCGGTCTCACGCGCGACAACGGCGACCGCTTCCGGCAGCGGCTCCTCGGTGTGGGAGGGTCGGCCGATCCGCTCGCCGCGTACCGCGACTTCCGGGGCAGGGATGCCGAGATCCAGCCACTGCTGGAGCGTCGGGGCCTGACGGGCTGAGCGATCACCCCGTGCCGGGTGGCGGCGGCGACCCGCATAAACGCTGTTCGCTCACGGAAACGCGTTCTCCTCGTGTTTCTGTGAGCGAATCGTGTTCATGGGCGGCTGCGCGCGCGGGTGCCGGCCACAGCAGCGCGGCGCGGCCGGCACCATGCGCCCTCTAGCGCCAGCCCAGGACCTCGCGCACGAAAGCCTGGGAGGCCGGAGCTCCGTCGTTCGGGACACCGTGCAGGGGCTCGCGCGACACGACGTTCCCCGACGCCTCGACCCGGTCCAGAGCCGCTTTCAGCAGGGGGGCCGCGTCGTTCGACGAGGTCCACCCTCGGACGGTGACGTGAGAGAAGGCGACGAGCTCCGCGCCCTCGCGGTGGGCCCGCGCACTGGCCATGACGAGGGTCGGCGTGGCGTGACGCCAGAGGCCGGGCACCACCGTCAGAAGAGTGTCCGACATCATGGCATCCACGAATCCGGTGTTCCACGACGGATTCGGGTGGCCGATGCGGACGTCCTGCGCGACCCACTCCGAGCCGCGCTCCCCCAGCGCCCGGGCCACACGATCGTCCCCGAGGTCGAAACGCTCCTCGCGCAGGGCGTCGAGAGCGAGCGAGAGAGCGGCGTCCGGCGTGTCGCGGAGCACCAGTCGAGCACCGCGCGCGATCCCGCCGACGGTGAACGGCCGGACGCGCAGCGAGGCACCGCGCCCGCGCCAGGCCCCCACGCGTGTCAGGCGCTGCGACGCTTCTGCGCCAAGACGATCGTCGGCTGGGCACCGTCCTCGACCGCCGCGCGCGTGATGACGACCTTGGCGATGTCGTCGGACGATGGCACGTCGAACATGATCGGCCCGAGCACGTCCTCGAGGATTGCGCGCAGTCCGCGCGCACCCGTCTTGCGGGCGACGGCGAGGTCGGCGATCGCGCGCAGCGCGTCCTCGTCGAACTCGAGCTGCACACCGTCGAGCTCGAACATACGCTGGTACTGCTTGACGAGCGCGTTGCGCGGAGCGGTGAGGATCTCCATGAGCGCGTCCTGGTCAAGGGGCGAGACGGATGCCACGACCGGGAGACGACCGATGAACTCGGGGATGAGACCGAACTTGTGCAGGTCTTCGGGCAGCGCTTCGCTGAAGAGGTCGGGTGCGTCCTCCTTGCGGTGCAGCGGAGCGCCGAAGCCCACGCCGTGCTTGCCGACGCGCGCCGAGATGATTTCTTCGAGACCCGCGAAGGCCCCGGCCACGATGAACAGGACGTTCGTCGTGTCGATCTGGATGAACTCCTGGTGCGGGTGCTTCCGGCCGCCCTGCGGCGGCACCGAGGCGACCGTGCCCTCGAGGATCTTCAACAGCGCCTGCTGCACGCCCTCGCCCGACACGTCGCGCGTGATCGAGGGGTTCTCGGCCTTGCGGGCGATCTTGTCGACCTCGTCGATGTAGATGATGCCCGTCTCGGCGCGCTTCACGTCGAAGTCGGCTGCCTGCAGGAGCTTGAGGAGGATGTTCTCGACGTCTTCGCCGACGTAGCCGGCCTCGGTGAGAGCCGTGGCATCCGCGACCGCGAAGGGCACGTTCAACCGCTTCGCGAGAGTCTGCGCGAGGTAGGTCTTGCCGCAACCGGTCGGACCGAGGAGCAGGATGTTGCTCTTGGCGATGTCGATCTCTTCGGCACGCGCCTCGGCGGGCTGCAGGGTGCCGTGCGCACGGACGCGCTTGTAGTGGTTGTAGACGGCGACGGCGAGAGCGCGCTTCGCGGGCTCCTGTCCGACGACGTACTCCTCGAGGAACGAGAAGATCTCGCGCGGCTTCGGGAGGTCGAACTCGGCGACCTCACCGGCCGAGGACTCGGCCATGCGCTCTTCGATGATCTCGTTGCAGAGCTCGACGCACTCGTCGCAGATGTACACGCCCGGACCGGCGATCAGCTGCTGCACCTGCTTCTGGCTCTTTCCGCAGAAGGAGCATTTGAACAGATCGGCGCTTTCTCCGATGCGTGCCATGCCTGTTCCTCCTCGTCACTCGGCGCCCTCACGCCTGTGTGCCACGAGCCTAACCCGTGCCCGAGCGAACCGAGGGCATTTGCGCCCGCGGTGCCGGTGTGATCCGCGCGAGACGACGCCCCGCAGACCGAGACGGGTCTGCGGGGCGTCGTCGAGAACGCGCGGGAATCAGGCGGTGAGTGCCGCCGGCTGACGCTTGCGCGTGGTCAGCACCTGGTCGACGATGCCGTACTCCATCGCCTCCTGGGCGGAGAGGATCTTGTCGCGGTCGATGTCCTTGTTGACCTTCGCCGCGTCCTGACCCGTGTGGCGGGCCATGGTCTCTTCGAGCCAGGTGCGCATGCGCAGAATCTCGGCGGCCTGGATCTCGATGTCCGACGCCTGTCCGTGACCGGCCTCGCCCATCGCGGGCTGGTGGATCAGGATGCGGGCGTTGGGCAGGGCGAGACGCTTGCCGGGCGCGCCGGCGGCGAGCAGGACGGATGCCGCGGACGCGGCCTGTCCGAGCACGACCGTCTGGATCTGCGGCGAGACGTACTGCATCGTGTCGTAGATCGCCGTCATGGCCGTGAACGAGCCACCGGGCGAGTTGATGTACATGATGATGTCGCGGTCGGGGTCCTGCGACTCGAGAACGAGCAGCTGGGCCATGACGTCGTCTGCCGAGGCGTCGTCGACCTGGACGCCCAGGAAGATGACGCGGTCCTCGAACAGCTTGTTGTAGGGGTCCTGACGTTTGTAGCCGTAGGCGGTGCGCTCCTCGAACTGAGGAAGGACGTAGCGGCTCGAAGGCATGTGCGCCGCAGCGCCGCCGAAGGTGGGGATGTTCATATCGGTGTCCTTTTCCTCTCGACTCAGGCCGCGGTTCCGCCGCCGCCGGTGACGTCGGTGGCGTGTTCGCGCATGTGGTCGACGAAGCCGTACTCGAGGGCTTCCTGAGCGGTGAACCAGCGGTCGCGGTCACCGTCGGCGTTGATCTGCTCGACGCTCTTGCCGGTCTGCGAGGCCGTGATCTCGGCGAGGCGGCGCTTCATGTCGAGGATGAGCTGAGCCTGCGTCTGGATGTCGCTCGACGTTCCGCCGAACCCGCCGTGGGGCTGGTGGAGAAGTACGCGGGCGTTGGGCGTGATGTAACGCTTGCCCTTGGTGCCGCTCGTCAGCAGCAGCTGCCCCATCGAGGCCGCCATGCCGATACCGACGGTGACGATGTCGTTCGGCACGAACTGCATCGTGTCGTAGATCGCCATGCCGGCCGTGATCGAGCCGCCGGGCGAGTTGATGTAGAGGTAGATGTCCTTCTGCGGGTCTTCTGCGGCGAGCAGGAGGATCTTCGCGCAGATCTCGTTGGCGTTCTCGTCACGCACCTCCGAACCGAGCCAGATGATGCGGTCCTTCAGCAGCCTGTCGAAGACGCTCGTTGCCATAAGGGGTTCGGGCATTTGTGCTCCTCTTCCGGTGATCTGCAACGAATCTACCGGCGCGTTCCGGGGCGGGATGCCGTGTTCGCCGCGGGCGGATCAGACGCGGTCGTCGGCGATTTCTCGCGCGTATCCGGTCACCGACCGGGTATAGCGCGGAAGGTGCGGGGCGAGGGCCTGAAGGGCGATGGATGCCGCCCGCTCGGACTCGCCGCTCGACACCAGCGCCAGCGCGTAGAACGCCGCAGCCGCGTCGTGCAGGGGTCCGCGCGGTTCGCGCTCGTACTCCGCGCGCAGCATCGCGAGGGCTTCGGCGGTCTTGCCCAGGTTGCGGATGGTGCTGGCGAGCTGGATCGTCGCGCGAGTGCGGCGCTCGTCGTCGAGACCGAGCGCGAGGGCACGGCGGTAGAGGACCTCCGCCTCGTCCTCGACACCGGCCGAGTCGCGTGCACCCGCTCGCTCGAACAGGGCCACCGCGTCGTCCTCCGGCCGTTCGCTCGAGAGCGCGTCGATCCGCTCGATCACGTCACCGGGCGTGAGGGTCTCGTCCGCCCAGACGGCGTCCACTCGGTTCTGCCAGTCGTTCATGATGGGCCCGATCCTTCTCTGTGCGGTGCCCGCCGACTGTCCAAGACACGCCGTTTCCCCACCGGGCATTGCGGCGTGTCTTGGACACTCGACGGTTCTGTTCGGGTGCGCGTTTCGGTAGCGCGGTCCCGGGAACGCGAAAGGGGGCGGATGCCATGGCATCCGCCCCCTCGTCACGACTTACTCGCTGTCCGCGGCCTTCTTCTTCGCGGGGGCGCGCTTCTTGGCCGGAGCCTTCTCGGGCGCTTCGTCGGCCGGGGCCTCGTCAGCGGCGGGCGCGTCGGCGGCCTTCTTCTTCGCCGGGGCGCGCTTCTTGGCCGGAGCCTTGGCGGGGGCCTCTTCGGCGTCGATGACGGCGTCGGCGTCGGCCGCGGCATCCGCGATCTCCTGCGCCTCTTCGACGACCTCGTCCTCCGCGGCAGCCTCTTCACCCTCGACCGCGACGAATCCGGTCAGGTCGACGGGCTTGCCGTTGGTGTCGACGACGGTGACCTTGCCGAGCGCGATCGCGAGCGCCTTGTTGCGGGCGACCTCGCCGACGAGCGCGGGGAGCTGGTTGCCCTGCTGCAGCGCGTTCACGAAGTCCTGCGGCGCCATGTTGTACTGCGCAGCCGACTGGATGAGGTACTGGGTCAGCTCGTCCTGCGACACCTGCACGTCGGCGTCTTCGGCGATCTTGTCGAGCACCATCTGCGTGCGGAACTGCTTCTCGCTCGCCTCGGTGACCTCGGCGCGGTGGACGTCGTCCTCGAGACGGTTCTCGCCCTCGAGGTGGTTGTGCACCTCGTCCTCGATGAGCTGCGGCGGGACGGGGATCTCGACGGCCTCGAGGAGGGCGTCGATGAACTTGTCGCGCGCGGCGGAGCCCTGCGTGAACACGGCCTGCTGCGAGACGCGCTCGCTGAGCGACTCGCGGAGCTCGGCGATGGTGTCGAACTCGGATGCCATCTGCGCGAAGTCGTCGTCGGCCTCGGGGAGCTCGCGCTCCTTGACGGCCGTGATCTTGACCGAGACCTCGGCCTCTTCGCCGGCGTGGTCGCCACCGACGAGCTTCGAGCGGAACGTGGTCTCCTCGTCGGCGGTGAGCGAGTCGATGGCCTCGTCGATGCCCTCGAGCAGCTCGCCGGAGCCGACCTCGTACGACACGCCCTCGGCGCGGTCGATCTCGGTGCCGTCGATCGTGGCGACGAGGTCGAGCTCGACGAAGTCGCCCTTCGCGGCGGGACGGTCGACCGTCACGAGCGTGCCGAAGCGCGCGCGAAGGCGATCGAGTTCGGCGTCGATCCCCGCTTCGTCGGCCTCGACGGCGTCGACGGTCACGGTGATGCTGTCGTAAGCGGGAAGGTCGAACTCGGGGCGGACGTCGACCTCGACGTCGACGACCAGGTCACCCGAGAAGTCCTTGAGGTCGGGGAGCTCGACGATCTCGGCGTTGGGACGGCCGATGACACGCAGCTCCTGCGCCTCGACAGCCTCGCGGTAGAACCCGTCGAGACCCTCGTTGACGGCGTGCTCGATGACGGCGCCACGGCCCATGCGCTGGTCGATGATGGGCGCGGGGACCTTGCCCTTGCGGAAGCCGGGGATCTGCACGTCGCGGGCGATGTGCTCGTACGCGTGCGCGATGCTCGGCTTGAGCTCGTCGGGCGAGACCGTGATGTGGAGCTTGACCCGGGTCGGGCTGAGCTTCTCGACGGTGCTGTTGACCATGCGGTGTGTTCTCCTTGTGTGGCCCGCGCGCACGCGGGGGCCGGCTAGGCCTGTGGTCTGGGGGCCGTCACGTCGGGGCGACAGGATTTGAACCTGCGGCCTCCCGCTCCCAAAGCGGGCGCTCTACCAAGCTGAGCTACGCCCCGGGGCGACGCGCGGTGCGCGTTCGACGAAACGACCCCTGAGAGTCTAGACGATCAGGTCGCGGGGGCTGTCGCCCGCGAGATCCGGAGTTTCCCGCCGACCGGGACGACACGGGAGGGACTCGGGAACGACGCGGTGTTCATGGCACGTCCGTTCGTGAAGTAGAGTGGACGACGCTGCGGTTCGCCGCCGCGGGGATGTAGCTCAATGGTAGAGCCTCAGTCTTCCAAACTGATGGTGCGGGTTCGATTCCCGTCATCCCCTCCACTCCTGCTGATCTGCAGGTCTCTTCGCTGCCATCCTCCGGCTTTCCGACGCGAGCGCCCCCGCTCCCGTGAACGTCGAAACGGCTCCCGTCGAACCCGCGATGGGGTGCTCGACGGGAGCCGTTCCGGAAACGGCCGTCAACCCTGGGGAACGCGGTTCGCCGCCTTCCCCGCCGCGACGGATCCGATGATCAGCCAGACGACGATCCAGGCGCAGCCCGCCATCGCGGCGTAGATGGCGTACTCCTCCCCCGCGAAGACGGCGGCCGCCGCGGCGACGATCAGGCCGATGCCTCCGACCGCGATGGGAATCGCTGCGGCTGCGTGCCCCGCGCGCCAGGCCTCATTGGATCGGAGTGTCGTCGCCGTGCGAATTCCGATCCAGAAGTTCATCGGCAGGATCTGCCGGTAGGCGCGATAGGCGGTCCACAGGATGAGGACACCCGCGGCGAGGAGCGGAATGGCGGTACTGATGGCGATGATCATCGGGGTTCTCCGTTCAGGATGGAAGTTTCGGGTTCGCGCTGCGGGGCGGATTCGGTCGCCGCGCGGCGGGGCAGGGGATCATCTGCGCGGTGCAGCGCCACCAGCAGGGCCGCCGCCATGACGACGCCGAACGTCACCAAGCCCATCACGACGGCGATCGCCAGATGGAACAGGATGCCGCACACGAGCGCGAACAGGCGGAGGCGGCGTCGAGGGGCGGAGGCGAAGACGATGGTGAGGCAGAGGAACAACTCGAGAGCGATCGTGCCCCAGGTCGCCGCCACCGCGACCGCGGGGTGGGCGAGCAGCGACTGCAGCGCCGCGGAGACCGCGGGAGTCGCGCCGAACCCTCCGTTCTGCACCCACAGCCACATGGCGGTGCCGTCCGACCACAGCGGGTTGCTGAGCTTGACGATCGCTGCCTCGAAGTAGACGTAGGCGACCTGCAGACGAGCGGCGAACAGGATCACGCCGACCCAGATATTCGAGAGCGGGCGATCGGCCCCGCTTCTCCGCGGTCGCCAGCCCCAGAGCCGGCCGTCGACGAAAGAGGCCAGGCACAGGAGCGCACTGAGATTCACGGTGAGCTGGTCTCCGCCCTCGACACCGAGAGTGTTGCTGGCGACGGTGAACGCGGCGTACCAGTGCAGCGGACCGGTCACCGCGGGCAGGAAGCCGATCAGCAGAGGGACGCACATCGCCGCGAGGAGCAACCGAGTGGTGTCGGTGTCGAACGGCGACACGCAGAACGCACCGAGCCCGAGGACACCCCCGCAGTACTCGTCGGGCACCACGCCCGTCGGGAAGTGCAGCAGGATGGCCGCGGGATTGACCACGAGGGTCAGGAAGGTGCCGAGCGCAAGCAGCGATCGGACGACCTGCACCCACCGGCCCAGGCGGTCCGTCGACCCCCACGCCACGATGGCATCCGTCGCCGCGGTGAAGCGGGTCGAGGCGAATGACCTAATCGCAGTCAATGCGGATCACCTGCACTTCCAGCTGACGCTGGTCGGTGAGACCTGCGTACGCGAACGGGATCGTCCGTTCTTTCGTCACGATGACCCGTTCGTCGCACGGGATCTGTGCGATCGGTCGGGCGGAGATGACGGTTTCGGATGCCGTCGATGAGCAGGTTTCGAGCGCCTCCTGGCTCGTTCCCCCGGCGCAGCCCTCCCACGCGTCCTGTTCGAGTTCCGCGCTCAGGTAGGCGACGTCGGCCATGTAGGCGCGCTGTGTGCGATTCGCGCCGAAGAGGTGATCGGCGGTCGCCATGACCCCCGCGGACGACCGCTGCCACTGCCCGTCGATGTCGATGAAGAGATCGATGCGATCCTCCCGCGCATCCCGGGTGAAGAAGCCCCACCCCTGACGGAACGTGTCCGCCACGACTGCACCCGCAGGGGGCGGCCCCTGCGGGTGCAGCACGTTCGCACGCGCGCGATTGCCGACGACAGAGCCGACGGCGACGACGGTGATCAGCACCGCCGGAACCAGCAGGGCGATCCAGACCGCCCAGCGACGGGGAACGCGGTGGGCGCGCGCTTCGCCGGTCACTTCCCCGCGAGGTTGGTGGCGAGGAAGCGCACCGTGTCGGTAGCGCTGAGGCCCTGGGGCTTCTCGCTGCCTGACTCGTCCGTGGGCGCGCTCCGCGCACCGGTGAACGAGTTTCCGTCCCACAGCCCGTTCTCCAGGTAGATGATGTTGACGCCGCCGGCGACGTTGAACGTCACGACGGCGATCGCGGCGCCGAGAGCGATCGCGGCGACGGAGACGGCGCCGCAGACCGCGATCAGGCCGCACATGGGCGTGATGATCTGGTGGTCCTCGCGGACGCCGGGGTATTCGGCATCCATCGCCGCTTCGAAGCTCGTTCGGTAGGCGGCGAGCGCGGTCTCGACCTGATACGGGTCGCCCGAGGTCATCTGCTCGGCCGCGACCGCGAGAGCGTCGGCGTCACGCGTCAGCATGGACGTGCGCAGCGTCGAGACCACCTCGTCGTATTCGGCGACGTCCGCGGCGGTCATGTTCTCCGGGAGAGCGACGACGATGTCGAGGTCGGCGGCGACCACGCCCCGGTTGAAGACGATGCCATCGAGCATCTGTTCGGTCGAGTATCCGCTCTGGACGACCTGCTGGGTCTGGGGAGCGGGACTGGTGGTGGCCATAGCGGCTGTGGCCGTACCCGCACTGACGGCGAGGACGATGGTCGTCCCCCACGCGATGGATGTGAGCAGCTTCTTCATCGTTCCTCCTCGGATGGATGTTCCGATCCAGGATGTCCACGTGCGGGTGCCCGAATCCAGGCGAGAAGGCAGGTGTAGCCCTAGGGCTACGAAGTGCGAGTAGTGCCCGTCAGAGCGAGACGACTCCGAGCTGAGCCGCACGCAGGACGACCTGGAGGCGGTTCTCGACCTGCCACAGACGGTTGATGTTGCGGATGTCCGCCTTGACCGTGCTCTCCGCGTAGTGCAGCGCCTCGGCGATCTCGACGTTGGAGAGACCACGTGCGATCAGCCCGACGATCTCTCTCTCGCGCTCGCTCAGAGCCTCCGATGGCGCCGTGCGGGGGTTCTCCTCGTCGAGGGAATCGAGCACGAACGTCCGCTGCACCTCGGGCGAGACGACGCGATCTCCCTGATACGCCGCGATGATGGCGTCGACGATCTGCTCGGGCGTCGAGTCTTTGACCAGATAGCCGGCCGCGCCCGCCTTCAGCATCTCGAGAGCCCGCCATTCGGTCGTGAACGTCGTCAGGGCGATGACACGATAGTGGGGATCCTGCTCGACGAGTCGACGCGTGGTCTCAATACCGCCGAGGCGGGGCATCTTGATGTCCATGAGGACGACGTCGGGAGCGCACGCGGGGTAGGCCTCGAGTGCCTCGACTCCGTCCGCGGCCTCGCCTACGAGATCGACGCGATCGTCCGCGGAGAGAAACGCACGCAGGGCGTGCCGCAGCAGGGCTTCGTCGTCGACGATGAGCACGCGGATGGGCCCGTTCACCCCTCCACGCTACCCGGGCGGCGATCGGGCGAAAGCGTCTCTGCAGCGGGCCGCTCCGCCGAGCTGAGGAAGGGGGCCGGGTATGGTCGAGGGCGACGAGAAGGAGACAACATGCTGAACCACCTGGTATCCGACATCGTTCTTCCGACGACGGCGGCAGGGATCGCGCCCCTCGACCTCGGCGACATCATCTGCCAGCTCCTGGGGTTCTGTGCCTGAAGGTTTCCCGTCGCGAGGGTCGACAGTGTCCGGGCCCGGGTCCCGGTCCGAGGCTCTGGAGACGGAGGCGCCGTTCTCTCTGACGCGCATGCTGAGAACGGCTGTGTTCTGGCGAGCGCGCGAGCTGCACCCGTTCTTCCGGCTGCTTCTCCTCCTCGTCGTCGCCGTGCTCGTCTGCGTGCAGATCGGCGTCATGACCGCGAGTGGCGAGATCGCGCGCGGAGACCTCCTGGCCCTGGGGTTGTACTCGAGCCTCGCGTTGTTCGCGTGGCGCCCGCTCGGCGCGGCGCTGATGACCATGGCGATCTGCGGGACGAGCGCTGTCCTCACCGGCAGCGGGGGCGACCTGCTCGAACTCGGCGTGGCGCTCGTCCTCGTGGCAGCGACATGCGTGCCCGCCGTCATCATGCTCCACGTCGGTCTGCTGGGAGCGTTGAGCGTCTATCTGGTGGTCGCCGAATCGACGCTCGTGACAAACGGCGTCTACGGGATCCTGGTCTGCGCCGTCGTCGCGCTCCTCGCAGGAATCACCGTCCGACTGTTCACCGCCCGCGACGAGTTCCTGCTGGCGCAGCGAGCCCGGATCGCGCGCGCCTTCGAAGAGATCTCCCGCCTTCAGCAGGACCGTATCGCGGATGAACTGCACGACGGCATCGCGCATGATCTGACGCTGCTGCTCTTCCACGCCCGCGCTCTTCCGAAGCAGCCCGACGAGCAGTCCCGCCAGGTCTCGCTCACGACCATCGAGGACTCGGCGAGCCGGGCGCTCCGCAGCGCACAGTCCCTGCTCGCCGTCATGAGAGACGCGCCCCAGCGCGCCTCCTCCCGGTCCGAGGAAGCGGCGCCCGTCGACGTGTCGGGGGCCGCCGAAGCGCTCGCACAGAAGCTTCGGGATGCCGGCATCCGCGCTCGCGTGAGCGTGTCGGGAACGGCCGATCTACCTCCGGGTGTCGCGGAGGTTCTCGTGGAGACGATCACGGAGTCGGCCATGAACATCATCAAGCACGCCCCCGGGGCGACGGGCGCGGTCATCCAGGTCGCGAGGCACGCGGACGAGATCACGCTGGAGGTGCGCAACAACCGCTCTCGCGGACGCGCGCCCGCAGAGAGTGCTCTCGGAGGTCGCGGAATGGCGCGCACGAGGGAGAGGCTCGCCCTCTTCTCGGGAGAACTCGTTGCCGGGCCGACCTCCGATGGATGGGCGCTGCGGGCCGTCGTCCCCGTCACGTGAGGTCGTTGCACTGACTCGCGGGCGCCGCCCCCGCGACGCTCGAGCGCGTCCGGGCGCGCGTTGCCGAGGGAGGAAGAAGGCCTATCGGGCGGCCGCGCGGGCACCTTCGTGGCGCAACGTATGGGCGAGGTAGGTCGACGCGTTGCGCAGAATCTTCTCGCGCTCCTCCTCGCTCAGGGCGCGCCTCACCTTCGCGGGGACGCCGGCGACCAGCGAGCCGGCCGGCACCACCGTCCCCTCCAGCACCACCGCTCCCCCGGCGACGAGGCATCCCGGTCCGATCTCGGCACCAGAGAGGATCACGCTCCCCATTCCGATGAGGGAGCCGTCGCCGATCGTGCAGCCGTGGAGGACCGCGTTGTGTCCGATCGACACGTCCGTTCCGATCGTGACGGGGCGTCCGCTGTCGACGTGGACCGACACGTTGTCCTGCACGTTCGACCGAGCCCCCACGACGATCGGGGCGCTGTCCCCGCGCAAGACGGCGTTGTACCAGACGCTCGCCCCTGACCCCAGGACGACATCCCCGATCACTCGAGCGCCGGATGCCACGAAAGCGTCGCCGTGGACGTCGGGTGTCGCGTCGGGGAGGGCGAGGATCGATGCGTCCGGGGCGATGGTCATGAGGCATCCTTCCGTCGGTCGTGCCGTCGGCTGCGCACCCAGCCCTCGAGGGCCGGCCAGTGAGGCCCGTCGGGGTCGATGAGCAGCATGTGGTCGAGCTGTGCGAACTCGAAGAGGTCGACGGGAGCGCCGGTCTCGCGGGCGCGTTGCGCGAAATCGCGACCGTGGCTCACCGGGACGCGGTCGTCGTCGGCGCCGTGCACGACGAGAGTCGGCACCAACGAAGGCTGGGGGGTCACGGCGTCGTAAGCGGCGGGGCTCTCCGAGGGGGACGTCCCCATGAGCTCGGCGACGGCATCGGAGCCGATATGGGCCGCGTACCCGCCGACGAGATCCGTCACCGGGGCCAGCGCCAAGATGAGCTCCGCTTCGTCGGCGCAGACCAGGGCGAGGTGGCCGCCGGCCGAATGGCCGACCACCACGCGAACGGCGTCGGGAAAGAGCTGCCGGGCACGGCGGAGGGCGGTGCGCACATCGGCCTGCATGGCGACGACGTCACCCTCGCGGCGATACTCGATGTTCACCGCGGCCACGCCAGCCTCGCCGTGGGCGATGCGCTCGACGAGCGGATCCATCAGCTCCGCCGTGTAACGAGGGCGCCAGTACCCACCGTGGACGAAGCAGAAGACGAGCTCAGCGGAGGCGACACCGACGATTCGTACCCACTGGTCGGGATGATCTCCGTACGCCTCGGTGCGCGGGGTGTGATGCGGCATGCGCCGATCCTCACACGCGTCAGTCGAAAGGCGCAGCTGACGCGGCGAGTGAGGTGAGGATTGCCTATTCATCAGGGATTTAGCCGAGCCTCAACTTGCTTGCGGAATGCTGTCGCGTGAGTAGCGTTACATCCATCAGACTTCGTTCGCTGCGAGAAGGAGCAGAAAATGAGCACCGTTCAGACCCCCGCCGCCACCACCGTCGACCCCACGATGGCCGCCGGCACCGCCCAGTTCCTCTCCCCCGTCGTCATCGGCCTCGAGGCCCTCGTCGTCAACGGAAAGCAGGCTCACTGGCACGTGCGCGGCTCGAACTTCATCGGCGTCCACGAGCTCCTCGACTCCGTCGTCGCTCACGCGCAGGACTGGGCCGACCTGGCCGCTGAGCGCATCGTCGCCCTGGGGCTCCCGATCGACTCCCGTCTCTCGACCGTCGCGGCCAAGGCGAAGGCCACCGAGGTTCCCGCCGGCTTCGCCCCGTCGGACGTCGTGATCCGCGCCGTCATCGCCGACATCGACGCCGTTCTGGTCGACATCGAGGCGGCCATCGAGGGCCTCGATGAGATCGACATGTCGAGCCAGGACGTCGCGATCGAGATCAAGCGCGGCCTCGACAAGGACCGCTGGTTCCTCTTCGCGCACCTCGCCGCGTAAGAAT
This sequence comes from Microbacterium sp. S1037, assembly GCF_048381605.1. NCBI lineage: Bacteria > Bacillati > Actinomycetota > Actinomycetes > Micrococcales > Microbacteriaceae > Microbacterium > Microbacterium sp. S1037. The sequence goes on along the minus strand of NZ_JBLWIG010000002.1, from coordinate 505,396 downwards.
TTTCGCGCGAAGGGGGCGGTGCTTCGGCACCGCCCCCTTCGTCGTTCGTGCGCGGCCGGACTCAGGCGCCGTGGGTGACGCGGCCGGCGAGCAGCGTCGCGCGAACCGGCATCGACCGAAGGCCTCTCTCGTCGGCGGCGAACGGGTCGGCCCCCACGACGACGAGGTCGGCCAGGGCCCCGGGGGTGATCTCGGCCGGTGCGGTCGACCCGCCGGCGGTGGATGCCGCGATCGCCGTCTCGATGCCCACCCGCTCGTGGGGTTGCCAGGCATCGCGTCCGTCCCGCGTGCGGAACACCGCCGAGGCCATCGCCGCCCACGGGTCGAGAGGAGCGACCGGGGCGTCCGATCCGAAGCGCAGGTTTGCGCCGCTGTCGGCCAGCGCCCGCAGGGGGTAGGGCTGAGCGGACTGCTCGGCCCAGATGGCATCCGTCATGTCGCGGTCATCGAGCGCGTGCTCGGGCTGCACGCTCGCGGCGACCCCGAGCCGGGCGAAGCGCGGGATGTCGCTGTGCGCGACGAGCTGGGCGTGCTCGATGGTGCCCACCGCGCCGGTCAGCGCGTACGCGTCGAGCGCGTGCGCGTTCGCGATGTCGCCGATCGCGTGGATGGCGCATTCGAGACCCGCCGCCGTCGCCCTGGTCATCATCTCGACCAGTTCGTCGGGCGCGATGGTCAGCAGGCCGTGATTGTCGATCTCGCCGGGGTAGTGATGGGCGCAGGCCGCCGTCCGCGTTCCCAGCGAGCCGTCGGTGATGGCCTTCAACGGTCCGACGCGCACGAGATCGTGTGCCGCCCCGCGTACGCTGTCGCCCGTGCGCAGACCTTCGGCGATCGCTCGGTCGAGGTGCTGCGGGTACGTGCCGTACGAGATGCGCAGGGTGTCGAATCCCCGGGCGACACGCCGCTGCCACGGCTCGTCGTTCCAGGTCATGTCGAGGTCGACGAGGCCGACGATCCCGCGGGCGGCGGCCGCGCTCGCCATCCGCTCGACCGAACGATCGGCGATTCGGGGCTCCACCGCGTTCAGACGGCGGGAGATCTCGAACGCGTCCTCCTCGCGGAGGAGCCCGGATGCCACGGGCTTGAAGCCCTCGCGCCGAAAAGCAGCGGAGTTCATCCACACGCTGTGGACGTCCGCGTTGATGAGGTAGGTCGGAACCTCGCCCGTCGTGGCATCCAGCATGCGCAGAGTCGGGGTATCGGGCCAGAGGCCGTCACGGAAGCCGGAGCCGACTCGGCGGCCGTCGATTTCGGGCGCCAGAGCCATGATCGTCGCCGCATCGTGTGCGGACGCGACCTCACTGAGGGGCACGCGGTCGGCGGACAGTGCCCACTGCAGCACGTGAACATGGTGATCCCACAGCCCGGGAAGGAGCCATCCGCCCTCGCCGTCGAGGACCAGCCCCGTGGGCTTCAGGTTGCCGGTCGGTGCGATGTCGGCGATGACACCGTTCTCGATGACGAGGTCGACGGGCTCGAGGGTCGGCAGCAGCTCCCGACCCGGACCGGCGACCCGCACCGCGCGGACGAAACCGACGTTCTCGCCGATCACGGTCGCACCCGAGCTGCGGCTGCACGGCTCATCTCGGCCGCCAGGGCGGGATTGTGCTCCGTGAGTCCCGCGATGATCGTGTCGACGACCTCGGGAGCCTTGTTCTGACTCAGCTTGCGCTTGGCGGTCACCCGCGTGGGCGTGAGCCGGAAACCCACGGTGCCCTGCTCGAGACGCTCGACGAAGGCCACGTCGTTCGGGAGCGTGTACAGGCCACGCGCCTCGTCGCCGGTCCCCTCGAACCGCTCAACAAGGCGCTCGAGAACGCGCAGGTTCTCGGCCGGGCTCAACAGCTCCGGGATGCCGGAGAGGTGCGCCGACACGAAGTTCCAGGTCGGAACCGCCGGGACGTCCCCGTACCACTTCGGCGTGATGTACCCGTGCGGGCCCTGGACGACGACGAGGAGCTCCTTCTCGCCCAGGCCGAGGATCGCGTCGTCGGGCTTGCCGACGTGGCCGACGATCGTGAGATCGTCGCGGTCGTCGTCGAGGAGGACCGCGTAGTGAGAGGCGACGAGACCAGTATCACCCTGGCTGACCAGGGTGACCCAAGGGTGATGGTCGATGAGACGGCGGAGCTCGCTGACATCGGTCATCGCGAAGCTGGGGTTCTGACGCACCGTTTCAGCCTAGATCGCCGGTCCCGGTGGCTTCGACAGGCTCAGCCGCCTCCGCGGTGCGCCGTCGCCACAGCCCCTACCGGTGCCTGCTCTGGTCCCTGAGCCTGTCGAAGGGACCGGCACCCCCGTCACGCCTGACACCGCGGGCACCAGTACAGCTTGCGCCCGGCCGCCTCTTCCATCAGGACCGTCGTCCCGCACACACGGCAGGGCAACCCGGCACGGTGGTACACCCAGTGCCGGTCGTCGCGGTGCGCCATCGCGCGACGGTACGCCTCGGGGTCGAGGTCGTCCATCGTCATCATCTGACCGGTCTCGACACCGATCGAGAGGAGCCGCACCCAGTCGCGCCACATCTCGCGCACGACATCCTCTGGCACATCGCGCCCCGGCGTGTGCGGGTTCTGCCGCGCGCGGAAGAGGATCTCGGCGCGGTAGACGTTGCCGATACCGCTGACCACGGATTGGTCCATCAGAAGCAGACCGATCGCCGTCGGCTTCTTCCTCACCGTCGCGACGAAACGCTCCTCACCCTCGGTCACGTCGTCGACGAGCGGATCCGGTCCGAGCTTCGCGATGGTCGCGGCGACCTCATCCGGAGACTGCAGGACGCAGGCCGTCGGGCCACGCAGGTCGGCGCACGTGGCCTCGGTGAGCAACCGCAGCCGCACCGCCCCCACCACCGGGGGCGGCCACTCCACCTGCTCTTCGAGCCCGGTGGTCTGCTCCGACATCCGCACACGTGTGCGCCGCGGAGCACCGATCGAGCTCAGGGAGTTCTCGCCGGCGGCATCCAGGATCGGGTTGTCATCGATGACGGTCCCGCGCTGGTTGGTGTGCCCCATGCGCCCGTTCGCCGAGGCGATGGTCGCGTCGACGGCAATCTCACCCGAGAAGTCCCAGGCGCCGTACATCCCGAGGTGTACGCGCAACCACACGTCGCCGTCGAAGGCCAGGAACATCTGCTTGCCGACCGCGCGCACGTCGATCGCCTCTCGCCCGTCGATCACCGACGCGCCCTCGACGAACCGCCCTTGCGGACTGGATGCCGAGACCGTGCGGCCGACGATGTTCCGCGCGAACTGCCGAGCGATGCGGTGGACGGAATGCCCTTCGGGCATCAGCCTGCCTCGGGGTCGAACGAGTCGCCGGCCGCGAGGACGTCGGCTTGCGCGCGTCCTTCGCGCGGGTCGGGCAGCAGGACGCCGTCCTGCTCGTACGCCGCAAGCTGCGCGATGCGACGGGCGTGGCGCTCCTCGCCCGAGAACGGCGTGGCGATGAAGCGGTCGATGAACGACGAGGCTTCCTCGAACGTGTGCTGACGAGCGCCGATCGCGATCACGTTCGCGTCGTTGTGCTCGCGAGCCAGCTCCGCCGTCGCGATGCTCCACACCAGGGCCGCGCGCACACCGAGGACCTTGTTGGCCGCGATCTGCTCGCCGTTGCCCGATCCGCCGAACACGACGCCGAGCGCCTCGACCCCGTCGGCCTGATCGCGCACGACGGCCTGCGCGGCCCGGATGCAGAACGCGGGGTAATCGTCGAGCGGGTCGTACTCAATCGGACCGTGGTCGACGACCTCGTGCCCCTGCGCGGCGAGGTGGTGCTGGATCTGGGTCGAGAATTCGAGACCGGCGTGATCGGTGCCGAGGTGGATTCGCATGCGCTCATCCTATTGAGGGCCACCGACACCCGGGCGGACATGACGATGCCGTCCGCTCTCCTCGAGAGAACGGACGGCATCGATCACGTCGTCAAGGCCGCAGGCCCGCGGCGACCGGTTTGAAGCCCGCGCGGATGTTCTCGCAGCACCCCGGGCGGCACACGTCGTACCAGGGTCCGAGATCCGTCAGGTGCGGCCGCTCGGACTTGGGTGTGCCCTTCAACCGCTCCTCGACGAGATCGATGAGGCCGGACACGTACGCCGGGTCGATGCCGGGCGTGGGCGTGCGCACCGCCCGGATGCCGGCTTCCTCCGCCGCCTCCATCGCTTCAGTGTCGAGGTCCCAGAGCACCTCCATGTGGTCGCTCACGAAGCCGAGCGGCACGATCACGACGGCCTCCGCTCCGCGGTCGGGGAGCTCCGCGATCACGTCGTTGACATCGGGCTCGAGCCAGGGCTGCGTCGGCGGGCCGGAGCGCGACTGGTAGACGAGCTCCCATTCGACGTCGGCGACGGCCGCAGCCACCTCGGCCATGACGAACGCCGCCACGGCCTTGTGCTGGGCCTCGTACGCACCGCCCTCGCCAAAGTCCACGTCCCGCGGGCCGGACCGCTGCGCGTCGGCGGTGGGGATCGAGTGGGTCGAGAAGAGGACGCGGATCTTCTCGGGGGCGATGCCGTCCGCCGTGAATTCGGACACGGCGGCCTTCACACCCTCGACGAAGGTCGAGACGAAGCCCGGGTGGTCGAAGAACTGGCGCACCTTGTCGATGGTCACCGTCTCGCCGAGGCCGGTTGCCTCGAGCACGCGGGCGTAGTCCTCGCGGTACTGGCGGCAGCTCGAGAACGAGCTGTAGGCGCTCGTCGCGATGGCGAGAAGAGTGGTGTCTCCGGCCTCGGCGGCCTCGGTCACGGCCTCTTCGAGGTACGGCGCCCAGTTGCGGTTGCCCCAGTAGACGGGGAGACCCAGTCCGCGCTTCGCGATCTCCGCCTCCAGCGCCGCCTTCAGTTCGCGGTTGTGCTGGTTGATCGGGCTCACGCCGCCGAAGTGGCGGTAGTGGTGGGCGACCTCTTCGAGGCGCTCATCGGGGATGCCGCGTCCGCGCGTGACGTTGCGCAGGAAGGGGATGACGTCGTCCTGGCCCTCCGGCCCGCCGAAGCCGGCGAGGAGGATGCCGTCGTACGCCACGGGGGTCTCGACCCACTTGGGTCCGGACGCCGCGGCGGGCGACGCGTAGAGGACGGTCTCAGGGTTGGTGTCCGTGTCGGTCGTGCTCACGGTGACATCCTCCCACCTGCTCGACGGGGCAGGATGCGGGTTATCTCGTGACTAGGCTTATCTGGTTGTCATCGTCGCCGACGGCGTTCGTCGTCATCCGCGAGAGCGCTTTCTGCGGCGATCCACCCTCATCCCAGGGAGTACGCCAGTGCCAGGAGAGAACCTCACCCGCATCGAAGCACAGGAGCGTCGCGCGATCGTCGACACGCGCGCCTACGACGTGCAGCTCGACCTCACCCGCGGCGACGAGGTCTTCTCCTCGCGCACCGTGGTGACCTTCGCCGCCACCGAGGGCGCCTCGACGTTCATCGACCTCATCGCACGAACGGTCCACTCCGTCACGCTGAACGGTCGCACGCTCGACCCCGCTGCGGTGTTCGCCGACTCGCGCATCGCGCTCGATGACCTGGCCTCCGAGAACGAGCTCGTCGTCGAAGCCGATTGCGAGTACACGAACACGGGTGAGGGTCTGCACCGCTTCGTCGACCCCGTCGACGGCGAGGTCTACCTCTACTCGCAGTTCGAGGTGCCCGACTCCCGCCGCATGTACACGGTGTTCGAGCAGCCCGACCTGAAGGCCGAGTTCACGTTCTCGGTCACGGCGCCCGCGCGCTGGAAGGTCGTCTCGAACTCCCCCACCCCCGAGCCGGTGGCCGTCTCCGACGACGTCGCCCGCTGGGTCTTCCCCGCGACGCCGCGCATCTCGTCGTACATCACCGCGCTCGTGGCCGGCCCTTACGAGGCGACCTACAGCGAGCTGACGAGCGCCGACGGCCGCGTCATCCCCCTCGGTGTCTTCGCGCGCAAGAGCCTCTGGCAGTACCTGGATGCCGACTACGTCTTCGAGAAGACCCGCCAGGGCTTCGCCTACTTCGAGGAGAAGTTCGGCTTCCCCTACCCCTTCGCCAAGTACGACCAGCTGTTCGTGCCCGAGTTCAACGCGGGCGCGATGGAGAACGCCGGTGCGGTGACGTTCACCGAGACCTACGTCTTCCGGAGCAAGGTGACGGATGCCGTGAAGGAGCGCCGCGTCGTCACGATCCTGCACGAGCTCGCCCACATGTGGTTCGGCGACCTCGTCACGATGAAGTGGTGGAACGACCTCTGGTTGAACGAGTCGTTCGCCGAGTGGGCGTCGACCATCGCCACGGCCGAGGCGACCGAGTGGGAGGCCGCCTGGACGACCTTCAACGCGATGGAGAAGACCTGGGCGTACCGTCAGGACCAGCTGCCGTCGACCCACCCCGTCGTCGCCGAGATCAACGACCTCGAGGACGTGCAGGTCAACTTCGACGGCATCACGTACGCGAAGGGTGGATCGGTGCTCAAGCAGCTCGCCGCCTGGGTCGGCATCGAGCAGTTCTTCGCCGGTGTCGCGGCGTACTTCCAGAAGCACCAGTGGTCGAACACCGAGGTGGGCGATCTTCTCGTCGAGCTCGAGGCCACCAGCGGTCGCGACCTCGGCGACTGGGCGAAGAAGTGGCTCGAGACCGCGGGCGTCAACACCCTCACCCCGCTCATCGAGGAAGGCGCGGACGGCACCGTCTCGCGCTTCGCGATCGTGCAGACCGCCCCCGCCGACTACCCCACCATCCGTCCCCACCGCCTGGGCGTCGGCTTCTACTCGTTGAACGATGCCGGCGCCCTCGAGCGCGTGCATCACGTCGAGATCGATGTCGACGGCGACCGCACCGAGGTGCCCGAACTGCGCGGCATCCGTCGTCCCGACCTCGTCCTGCTGAACGACAACGACCTCGCCTACGCGAAGATCCGCCTCGACGAGCGGTCGCTCGCCACGGCCATCGCGCACCTGAAGGACATCTCCGACCCCCTGGCGCGCTCGCTCGTCTGGGGCGCCGCGTGGGATCAGACTCGGGATGCCGAGGCCTCGGCAACCGACTACCTCGACCTCGTGCTGCGCAACATCGGCTCCGAGACCGAGTCGACCACCGTCCGCACGACGCTGGCCCAGCTGCAGCTCGCGGCGAACTCGTACGTCGCGCCCGCGAAGCGGGAGGCGTCGCGCGAACGCGTCGCGGACGGTCTGTGGGAGCTCGCGCAAGCGGCTGAGGCCGGCAGCGACAGCCAGCTGCAGTTCGTCACGGCGTTCGCGTCGGCGGCATCCACTCCCGCGCACGCCGAGACCGTGAAAGCTCTGCGCGACGGAGAGATCACGCTCGAGGGTCTGACCATCGACACCGATCTGTCGTGGCAGCTGCTGGTGTCGCTCGCCTCGGCGGGCGCCGTCACCGCGGCCGAAATCGATGAGGCGCGCGCCGCCGACAACACGGCGAAGGGCGGAGAGTTCGCGGCGATGGCCAAGGCGTCGCTGCCGTCGCACGAGGCGAAGCAGGAGGCGTGGGACTCGCTCATCGAACGCACCGACGCTCCCAACACGATCGTGCGCTCCACCGCTGCGGGCTTCACCAACCCGGCGACCGTCGAAGTCCTGGCCGACTTCGTCGAGCCCTACTTCGCGATGCTGCTGCCGATCTGGGAGTCGCGTAGCTACCAGATCGCGCAGTACCTCATCGTGGGTCTGTATCCCGCCGCTCTCGCGAGCGCGGCTCTGCGCGACGCCACGCGTGGCTGGCTCGCCGAGCACAAGGACGCCGCGCCGGCGCTCCGCCGACTGGTGAGCGAGAACCTCGCCGGAGTGGAGCGCGCCCTGGCCGTTCAGGAGCGCGACGCGGTGTAACGCCCGCCCTGACCTCGGATGCCTCCACTCCCTCAGAGCGGGGGCATCCGTCGTTTCCAGGCCGCGCTGAGGAGCCGCTCGTTACGATGGGAGGGATGTCACTTCTCGCCGAAGTCCCCGAACCGTCTCCCTCGCAGTCCGTCGACCCGGGCAACCTGACGAGCATCGACACCTGGACCTGGATCGGCGGCCAGCTGCTCGGGTTCGGTGGCGTCCTGCTGCAGATCCTGGGCATCATCGTCGGCGTCGCGGTCGCCGCGTGGCTCCTCCGCGTGATCATCCGCCGAGTGGTCGACCGCATCGTCAACGGCGCCAAGAGCAAGGCCCGGGTCGACGACACGCAGGCGCTCGACAGATCCCCGCTCAGCGCGGTCCGTCTCGTCCAGCGGACGCGAACCCTCGGCACGATCCTCCAGAACATCGTCAACGTGATCCTGGTCGTCGTCGCCCTGGTGTGGATAGCCACCATCGTGGCTCCCGACGCGCTGGCATCCCTCACGCTGCTGACGGCGGCCGTCGGTGCCGGACTCGGCTTCGGCGCCCAGAACATCGTCAAGGACGTGCTGAACGGCATCTTCATCGTCGCCGAAGACCAGATCGGTATCGGCGACGTCGTCGACCTCGGTCTCGCGACCGGCATCGTCGAGTTCGTGAGCGTGCGCATCACCCACGTCCGCGACGTGAACGGCACCCTCTGGTACGTCCGCAACGGCGAGATCACGCGCATCGGCAACATGTCGCAGGGGTGGTCGCGCGTCATCATCGACCTCGCGGTTCCAACGGACGCCGATCTGGACGATGTCGAGACCGCGATGCTCACCGCTGCGAAGGCCATGGCGAAGGAGCCGAAGTGGCGCTCGCGCATCATCGAGCAGCCCGAGATCTGGGGGCTGGAGTCGATCAGCGGCGACGCCCTCGTCATCCGGCTCGTCATGAAGACCCGATCAAGCGCGAAAGACGACGTCGCTCGCGAGCTGCGCGCCCGGCTGAAGCGCGCGATCGACGCGATGGGGATCGCCCTGCCGCAGCTCAACTCGATCACGCTCACCGGGCCCGAGGGCGCGCAGAGCGTTCGGGGCGCGCACCCGCCGAAGACCAAGGAGACGCAGGTGGCCCCCGGCGCGGAGCGGCCGCGGTGGCGCCCCCGTGGTCGGAAGCTCGAGGTGTCCGAGACGGTCGAGGACCGCGCGTCCGACGTGCCGCCCCGGGTCAAGAAGAAGAAGGCCGTGCGGGACGACACCCCGACGGCCGTCGTGAACCTGCCGGACGCGCCGGGCGTCGACCAGCCCAAGCCGACCCCGCCCGCTGTTCGGGCTGACGAGAAGGACACCCCGTGAGCGAGCCAATGAGCGAGCCCGTGAGCTTCTACGACCAGGTCGGGGGGATGGACACCTTCCGCCGACTGGTCGATGCGTTCTATCGCGGTGTCGCCACCGACGAGGTGCTCAAGCCGATGTACCCCGAGGAAGACCTCGGGCCCGCGGCCGAACGTCTCACGCTCTTCCTCGCCCAGTACTGGGGCGGCCCGACGACCTATGGCGCGACGCGCGGACACCCGCGCCTGCGCATGCGGCACATGCCGTTCCACGTCGACCCCGACGCGCGCGATCGATGGTTGCGACACATGCGCGCCGCGGTGGACGAGATCGCCCTCCCACCCGCGTTCGAGGCGCCCCTCTGGGACTATCTCGAGCGTGCCGCGTACGCGATGGTCAACACCTTCGAGGCGCGGGGCATCGGGCCGCAGCAGAACGGCCGCCCCGACACGGGTCTCCCCGTCCGTGCGGCCGACGGATCGCCCTCGTAACCACGCATCTACGGGAGGCGGTCCTCGCACCGCGATCCGTCAGAAGAGGTCTTTCAAGCCCGGCAGCTCGAACCCCGACAGCTGCTCGCCGAAGCCCGTCACGGCATCCTGGGCTCCGCCGGCCAGCTCCCCGATCCCGGTCCCCTCGGCGAGAGAGGAGAGATCGGCACCGGATGCCAGGGCCTCGAGGTCGACCCCTTCGGCGAGCCCCGCGAAGTCGACGCCCATCTCCCCTGCCTGTGCGAGCAGGGGCGCGGCGACGGCGCTGACGACAGCCCCGCCGGCGACGGCCGCGAGCAGTCCTCCGGCTCCCACCACGCCGGCCCCGACGAGTCCGCCCCGTCCGGCCTTGGCCAGCAGCGCCGACATCCGCCCGGGGCGAGCCGCTTCGGCCCGTGCCGCGGTCCGCGCGAGATCCGCGGGGTCATTGGAGCGGGGGCGCTCGTGCGGGTCGAGATCGGCGTCCATCCGAGCCCGCACGTGCGCCCTCTGATCGGGGGTCAAGCGGGCGAAGGCCTCGCGGTGCATCTGCTCGACGCGGTCGGGGTCTGCCGTTCGCAGCAGATAATCGTAGCGGGCGATCGCGGCGCGATCGTCGGCCGACAGAGTCGCAGCCGAGGCCCCGCCGGATGCGTGTCGGGCGCCGTGGGTGACTCCGGCCGGCGGAGGTGCGTAGCGGCCGTGGGGGCCGGCCGCGGGCGGGGGCGTCGAGGACGCGGGCGCGTCTCCGCGCCGATCGCCGGTGACGGCATCCGCGGCGGAGCGGACCATGTCGCGCCAATCGCGACCACCGGGGGCGGGGCGCGAGCCGGCACCGGAGGAGGACGCCTTGTCGACGGCCTTCGAAGCGAGATCGAATAGGCGGGAGAACGAGACCATGGGGGCACCTCTCGACGGGCAGCACACGGCTGCGACGTCAAGGTCTCCTCCGCCGAAACCGGCCCGACGCACCCGGAGGCCAACGGTGACCTCGTGATGACGGATGCATCGCGATGGGAGTACTCCCCTTGCTGCATCCAGCGTAGAGATGCCGCCTTTGCGTTCCCTGAATCAGCTCCCGGTCGTGCGCACGGCGGTCAGTCCGGAACGCACCGGCCCCCGCACGAGAACGTGCCCACGCGTGAGCGTGACGCGAGTCCACGCGCCGCTCCTGCGCACGAGCGCCTCCTCGCCCCCGGCGATGAATCCGAGCGCGAACGCGGCGAAGGCCGTACCGAGCGGCAGTCCCCCGAGCGCCTCGTCGGGCTGTCCCCATACCTGCGCGCGAACCGTCCGGACGACGTCCTCGCCGGCATCCGTGGGAAGAGAATCGGCGACGGCCGCCACTCCGTACTGGGCGCGGGATGCCAGAACGGCGGCGTCGATGGCATCCGTCTGCTCCCATCCGCTCCGCGGAGGCGAGATACCCGCCCACGCGGGCGAGGTCGCCGTCTCGGGCAGAACGACGGCGGACGCGTCATCCGGGGCCGGCAGCAGCGCGGATGCCTCGACGACGAGGTCGCACTCGAGCTCCGGATCGATGGCGGAGATGCGCATCCCGAGCACCGTCGGCGTCGCGTCGAACAGGCCGCGCGGTGCGAGGGGAGCCGCGGTCGTGGCGAGGACGCCGGAGGCGGCGCGGAGGCGCACCGTGCCGTCTCCGAGACGGATGGCCCGGGAGGCGAAGGTGAGCAGGTCGGCTGCCGCCTGCGGGTCGGGGAACAACAGGCGCGCGGACACCCGCCCTAAACTATCAAGCGGTGCGGGTACGCCGTGCCGGAACGGGAGTCAGCGTGACCGACGCCAACGATCCCGTGGCGTCCCTCCTCGCGGTGCTGGATCTCCGCGACGCCGGCGCCCGGACGACCGAAGACATCTTCACGGGCGTGTCGCAGCCGATGCCGACCGGTCGTGTCTACGGCGGGCAGGTGCTCGCGCAGACGATCGTGGCCGCCTCTCGCACCCTTCCGCCCGAGCGGACGGTGCACTCGATGCACGGCTACTTCCTGCGTCCCGGCGACCCGACGGACGGCATCACGTTCTCGGTGGACCGCATCCACGACGGTCGGTCCTTCTCCACACGGCGGACGCAGGCGTTCCAGTCCGGTGTGCCGATCTTCTCGATGATCGCGTCGTTCCAGGACGACGACCCGGGACTCGAACACTTCGAACCGATGCCCGACGGTGTCCCCGCCCCGGAGGCCGTTCCGACCCTCAAGGTCGACGCCCTGCACCCGATCAGCAGGCGCATGCTGTCAGCCAGCCCCGTCGAAGTGCGTCATGTCGCCTCGCCGCTCTACGCCTCGGCGGAGGGCCCTCACGTGCCGAGGCAGGCCGTGTGGATGAAGCTGCGCCGCCCCGTCGGCGATGACCCGGCCGTCCACCGCGCCGCGCTGGCGTACCTCAGCGACCTGACGATCCAGGAGTCCATCCTGCGGGCCCACGGCGTCGCGTGGAACACGCCGGGGCTGAGAGTCGCGAGCCTCGACCACGCGATGTGGTGGCACCGCCCGGGCCGCGTCGACGACTGGCTGCTGTACGTGCAGGAGTCGCCCAACGCGCGCGGCGGTCGCGGATTGTCGACGGGCCGCATCTACGGTCGCGACGGCGTCCTCATCGCGAGCGTCGCCCAAGAGGTCATGGTGCGGGTTCCCCGCGACTGATTCCGGATGCCGAGCCCTCGGCATCCGTTCGCCCTGTCGTGGTCAGCTGCGGCCGGGCCGACGGCGATACTCGATGGGCGCTCCGACGTAGGGCGCCCACGCCGAGCGCTCGGTCTCGCTCCAGCGGATCGGTCGCCCGCTGGCGGTGTCGACGAGCACGACCACCGCCGTGGCGCGTGCGTACAGCGTCGGCTCGGCGTCGCCGACAGGGCTGTAGACCTCGAAGCAGATGTCGGCGCTCGAACCGCCCATGGCGCCGATCCACATCCTGACGTCGAGGGGGCGCTGGCTGTAGGGCACGGGACGGAGGTACTCGATCTCCTGCCGGGCGATGAGCGTGGCGCGGTCTCCCCCGCTGTCGAGCACGTCCATGTCGAACACGGCGGTCGGAAGCGGTTCGCCCTCACCGTCGCTGAACCAGAATGCCCGCAGACGCGCCTCTTCGAGGAGCTTCAGCATCGAGGTGTTGTTGACGTGCCCCAGGGCGTCGAGGTCGCCCCATCGCAGGTGTATGGGGACGTGGACCCGCGAGGGCCCGGCGGATGCCGGACCCTCGTCGGGGGTCACCGAAGCGACGTCGTCAGTCACGCGTGAGCTTGCGGTAGGTGGAGCGCGACGGGTTCGCGGCGTCGGCACCGAGGCGCTCGATCTTGTTCGCCTCGTAGGCCTCGAAGTTGCCCTCGAACCAGTGCCACTGGTCGGGGTGCTCCTCGGTGCCCTCGTAGGCGAGGATGTGCGTGGCGATGCGATCGAGGAACCACCGGTCGTGCGTGATCACGACGGCGCAGCCGGGGAACTCGAGCAGCGCGTTCTCGAGCGAGCTCAGCGTCTCGACATCGAGGTCGTTGGTCGGCTCGTCGAGCAGCAGCAGGTTGCCACCCTCCTTGAGCGTGAGGGCGAGGTTCAGGCGGTTGCGCTCACCACCCGAGAGCACGCCGGCCTTCTTCTGCTGGTCGGGTCCCTTGAAGCCGAACTTCGAGACGTAGGCGCGCGACGGGATCTCGGTCTTGCCGACCGTGATGATGTCGAGACCGTCCGACACCACCTCCCACAGCGTCTTCTCGGGGTCGATGTTGGCGCGCGACTGGTCGACGTAGCTGATCTTGACCGTCTCGCCCATCTTCAGGGTGCCGCCGTCGAGGGGCTCGAGGCCGACGATGGTCTTGAAGAGCGTGGTCTTTCCGACACCGTTGGGACCGATCACGCCGACGATGCCGTTCGGCGGCAGGTTGAAGCTCAGGTTGCTGATGAGCGACCGGTCGCCGAAGCGCTTCTCGAGCTTCTTGGCATCGATGACGATGCTGCCCAGGCGCGGACCCGCGGGGATCTGGATCTCGTCGAAGTCCAACTTCCGGGTGCGCTCGGCCTCGGCCGCCATCTCCTCGTAGCGTGCCAGACGAGCCTTCGACTTGACCTGGCGCCCCTTCGCGTTGGAGCGGACCCACTCGAGCTCTTCCTTCAGGCGCTTCTGGAGCTTCGCGTCCTTCTTGCCCTGGACGTCGAGACGCTGTGCCTTCTTCTCGAGGTACGTGGAGTAGTTGCCCTCGTAGGGGTACAGGTGACCGCGGTCGACCTCGGCGATCCACTCCGCGACGTTGTCGAGGAAGTACCGGTCGTGGGTGATGGCGATGACGGCGCCCTTGTAGGCCTTCAGGTGCTGCTCGAGCCAGAGCACGCTCTCGGCGTCCAGGTGGTTGGTGGGCTCGTCGAGGAGGAGCAGGTCGGGCTTCTGCAGCAGCAGCTTCGCGAGCGCGACGCGACGGCGCTCACCACCCGAGAGGGGGACGACACTCGCGTCAGCCGGCGGCGTGCGCAGGGCGTCCATCGCCTGCTCGAGCTGGGAGTCGAGGTCCCAGCCGTCGGCCGCGTCGATCTCTTCCTGCAGCGTGCCCATCTCGGCGAGCAGCGCGTCGAAATCGGCGTCCGGGTCTGCCATGAGCGCCGAGATCTCGTTGAACCGGTCGAGCTTCGGCTTGATCGCCACGCCGTCCTGGATGTTCTCGAGGACCGTCTTGCTGTCGTCGAGCTCAGGCTCCTGCATGAGGATGCCGACAGTGAAGCCCGGGCTCAGCCGCGCCTCTCCGTTGGACGGGGTGTCGAGACCGGCCATGATTTTCAGAATCGTGGACTTACCGGCACCGTTCGGCCCGACCATGCCGATCTTGGCACCGGGGAGGAACGACATCGTGACGTCGTCGAGGATCAGCTTGTCGCCCACGGCCTTGCGCGCGCGGACCATGGAGTAGATGTATTCCGCCATAACCTGTCCAGTCTATGGCCCGCGGGGGCGACGGCCGGGCTCCCGCGCGTCTAGGGGACGCACGGACATCCGGCGCCCGTGCCGTTGCTCGCCTCCCCGATGTCGATCAGCGCCCGCGGTGGAGAGAGCCGCTCGAGAGGGCGTGCACGGCGGTGCGACGCTTCGCGACGGGACGGCTCGTCACCAGTCGATGGGACGGGTCTGGCCGATCAGACATCCCCCGGAGCTGAGTCCCGGAAGGACCGTGCTCACGGGAGCGCCGATCGACGGCCCGACCTGCCCGACGAGGCATTGGTCTCCCCACCTCACCGAGAACTCGATGCTCTCGGCGGGGTTTCCGATCGTCGACTCGTCTTGCGTCACCTGCATCAGGGCCTTGTCGAAGCCGCCCTGGACGAGCGCATCGATGTACGCGCGACCGGAAACCGGATTCGGACCCCCCGCGACGCCCGCGACGATCTGCGAGAAGTAGGGGAGGTTGTCGGCCGCAGAGCCGTTCGGTTCCAGTGTCGGAGCCGGGGCGGCCGTCGGCGACGACGTGGGTGCCGACGAGTCCACGGGCGCGCTCGTCGCCGGAGCCGGAGCGGGCTCGGGTGATGCCCCGGTGCATCCGCTCAAAGCCAGGAGAGCGACGAGCGCTGCGGGAGCGAGAAGACGACCTGAGGGGCGAGACACGCGCTCGATTCTACGGACCTCCTCCGACGGCGCTTTCCACGCCCCGCAGCACCCGGCGCGCGATACCGTCGTCAAAAGGGTGTGGCGTCCGCGGTTTCGATCGCTTCTCTGTCGTTCTCGCCCGCTTGCTCACCCGAGGACGGGGCGATGGCTCCGTCCTCAGCGGTCGGAGCCGCCCATTCGTCATTCGAAGGCGCCGGCGTCTCCGCGGTCTCGGAACGCGCCGTGTCGCCGCGGGGCGTCCGCTGGAACTGCGTGGTCCCCCAGCGAAGGTCGTGTCCGACCGCGTCCGCTGTCACGTCGGCGCTCACACCGCGCTTCGTCTCGTTCTCCCATTCGCGCAGGCGCAGCCGTCCCGAGACCACGACGCGCTCGCCCTTTCGGATCGACGCGAGAGCGTTCCGTCCGAGTTCGCCGAACGCCGACACGGCGTAATAGCTGGTGTGCCCGTCGATCCACTGTCCGCGCTCGCGATCGAAACGGCGCTCGCTCACCGCCAGACGGAAGGCCGCGATGGAGTCGCCTCCGCGAGTCGCGCGTTCTTCGGGGTCGCCGACGATGTTGCCGACGAGAGTGATGTGGTCGCTCATGGTGGATTCCTTTCCTCAGGGTGTGCGCTCCGGCATCCGTGTGCCCGACGGATACCGGAGCGAGGCCAGATTGCCCGTCGCCGCGCGAGCGTCATGCCGAGGAAGACCGGTTTTGTGGAGGATCCGCGCATTTCGCGTCGTGGGGGTGAGGCGTGAAAACCCTCCTCCGTCCCGATGTCGGAGGTCGGTCGTAGATTCCCCGCATGAGCACCGCACTGTGGAACGACCTCGCTCCGGCACCGCGTCCGGCCGGGTGGGGCGCAGCGACCCATGTCGCCGCTGGTCTGTGGCGCATCGCCGATCGACGCGGAGTCGTTGTGGGGCACGTTCGGGCCACGGCGTCCGAGCGCGGCTGGCGATATGCCGCCGAGCGGTTCCACTCCGCGTCCGGCGCCTTCCGACGGCTCGGCGAGTTCTGGTCCGCGGCCGAGGCTCTCGAATGTCTTCGCTACGCGCGATGACCTGCTTCCGGAGCGGTGGCGGAACGCCTCACACCAGCGCGGTGAGCTCGCCGAGGCGAGATGCGCGGCCGTCGGCGCGGACGTCCGCCCACGCCGCCCCGAGCAGGTCGACGGCGCGGTCGAGGGTGGCCGGCGGGGCGGTGAACGGCATCCGCAGCCGCCGATCGTGTCCGCCCTCGGTCGCGAACCGCGACCCGGCCGAGAGGAGGAGCCCGCGAGAGCGGGCGTTCATGACGAGGGGTGTGCTGACGGGCTCGCCGATCCCGAGCCAGAGCGACACCCCGCCGTGCGGGGTGGGGATCTCCCAGTCCTCGAATGTCGAGCGCAGGGCGCGCACCAGGGCGTCGCGCCCGGCGCGGAGCAGGTCTCCCCGCTGGGCGGCGATCTCGTCGAGGCGGGGAACGAGCAGCGTGGCGACGGCCTGCTCGAGTTCGGGCGTACCCAGATCGTGGACCGGCCGGCCGCTGGCCAAGCGGCGGACGATGTCCGCTTCGGCACGAATCCACCCGACCCGCAACCCGCCCCACACGGTCTTGCCCAGCGAGCCGATGCGAATCACCAAGTCGGACTCGGGGAAGTGCGTGGCACGCCCCGGGCGATCGATGTCGAGGTCCGCCGTGGTCTCATCCAGGACGAGGAACGTACCGGTCATTTCCGCACCCTTCACGAACGCATCCACTTCCGCGGGCGACATCGTGCGACCCGTCGGGTTCTGGAAGTCCGGCATGAGGTACCCGAGAGAGGGCAGAGTCCGTGCGAACGTCTGCGCGGCCCGGTCGAGGTCCCACCCGTCCGCCGTCGAGACCGGCACCCCGACCAGACGGGCACCCACGTACCGGAAGGCCTCCGCTGCATGCGGGTAGGTCGGCGTCTCGATCAGTACGCGGTCCGCACGATTGAGAAGCACGGATGCCACGAGGTGGATCGCGCTCTGAGCGCCGGTCGTGACGAGGATCTGGTCGGCTGTGGTCGGCACCCCGCGTCCGCGGTAGCGGTCCGCGATCGCCTCGCGGAGGGCGATCGACCCGACCACGTCGTATCCGGAGCGGGCGACGATGGCGCTGGCGTCCTGGAGCACCTCGTTGATGACCGCGGGCAGACCTGGCCACGCAGCGGGGCTGGCCTGCTGCAGATCGATCGCGTCCGTCACGGCCGCGAGGCCCGCGGGATCGTTCCGCGGTAGGGGGCGTGTGACGCTCCCACTCCCCCGCAGGCTTTCGATGTGGCCCGTGTCACGGAGACTTCGATACGCGGCCGCGACGGTGGTCCGGCTCAGCGACAGCGCCGCGGCGAGCTCACGCTCTGCCGGCAGGGCCGTCCGGGGAGCGATGCGGTTGTCGAGGCAGAGCAGCCGCACGGCGTCCGCGAGAGCTTCGTAGGCAGGCCCGTTGCCCCGCCAGCCGCCCAGGGCTTCCGCCAGAGCGCGTGCCGAGATCCGGGAATCCATGAGGCCACGATAGGTGAATTGGCATCACGCGCAAAAGCCAATCCCCTGATTGGATTTCCTCATGTCCCAGCGCATTCTTCGTCTTCTCATCGGCCTGATCGCCTATGGCTTCGGCTGTGCGCTCACGGTCGCAGCCGGGCTCGGGGTCGACCCGTGGACGGTCTTCGCGGAGGGACTCTCGCGCGTCACCGGAATCGGCGTCGGATGGATCACCAACATCGTGGGACTCGGCGTTCTCCTCGTGTGGATCCCCCTGCGCCAGAAGCCCGGCGCCGGTACGGTCGCCAATATCCTGCTGGTCGGCACGAGTATGCAGATCGCTCTGGGATTCCTCCCGCACCCCGACGCGTGGTGGCTTCAAGCACTCATGCTCGTAGCCGGTGTCGTCGTCGTGGCGGCGGCATCCGGTCTCTACATCGGCGCCCGCTTCGGTCCCGGCCCGCGCGACGGGCTCATGACGGGCCTGCACGCGCGCTTCGGCTGGCCGATCTGGGCCTGCCGGCTCGGTGTCGAGGGAACCGTGCTCGTCCTCGGATGGATCCTCGGCGGCACCGTGGGGATCGGGACCGTGGTCTTCGCCCTCGGCATCGGGCCACTGGTCCACGTGGCCCTGCCTGTGCTGGCCACGCGCGACAAGGTCCCCGCGCCCGCGCACGTGTGACGGTGCCCGCGCACGTGCGACGAGAGAGTCCCCGCGCGCCGCCCCGTCCGAGGCTGCGCGCGGGGACTCTCTGCTCAGTGCTCGCGGAACTCGGGCCGGTCGCTGCCGGGCTTCAGGTGCGAGTGGAGCGCGTTCTTCGCGATCTCCATCGTGGGGTACACGCCCAGCGGCTCGTCCTTCCCCGCCATATGAACGCCGTAGCCATCGGCATCCTTCTGGATCTTGCCGACGACACCCGCGGGCCCGTATGCGACCCAGAGGCGTCGCGTCACCGTTTCGGACATGAGTGCTCCTTTGCTCTCGATGGCGGCAGAGTACCTCCGTCCGCGGCCCGCGGCCAGGGGATCGACGCGCGAGTCGGTGTGATGGGGTCGGACGGCGGAGATATCCTGGTGCACGACCCCCAGTAGCTCAGTGGATAGAGCAGCGGCCTTCTAATCCGCCGGTCACACGTTCGAATCGTGTCTGGGGGACTCGGCTCCGGTGTCGGACCCCCTCACTAGACTGGAGGGATGGTAGGCGCCTCCACGAATGACCGGCTCGTCTGGATCGACTGCGAGATGACGGGCCTCGACCTCGCGGTCGATGAGCTGGTCGAGATCGCCGTCGTCGTCACCGACTTCGAGCTCAACGTGCTCGACCCCGGCTTCCACATCGTGATCAAGCCCGACGCTTCGGCGATGGAGAACATGGGCG
This sequence comes from Microbacterium sp. S1037, assembly GCF_048381605.1. Classification (NCBI taxonomy): domain Bacteria; kingdom Bacillati; phylum Actinomycetota; class Actinomycetes; order Micrococcales; family Microbacteriaceae; genus Microbacterium; species Microbacterium sp. S1037. Next base: position 486,342 of record NZ_JBLWIG010000002.1, on the reverse strand, counting down.
AGTTCGTCACCGAGATGCACCGTTCGTCCGGACTCCTCGACGAGATCCCCCACGGGGTGAGCCTCGCGGATGCCGAGTTCCAGGCGCTCGAATACATCCAGCGGTTCGCGCCGGTCGAGGGAAAGGCTCCCCTCGCGGGCAACACCATCGGCACCGACCGCATGTTCCTGGCCAAGTACATGCCGCGCGTCGACCGCTGGCTCCACTATCGCAACGTCGACGTCTCGAGCATCAAGGAACTCTCCCGCCGGTGGTATCCGCGGGCGTACATCCACGCGCCGGCGAAGAACGGCGGACACCGGGCGCTCGCCGACATCCTCGAGTCCATCCGCGAGCTCGCCTACTATCGCGAAGCCGTATTCGTCCCTCAGCCGGGTCCCACCAGTGACGAGGCGAAGTCGATCGCGTCCTCGGCCGTGTCATCGTTCGCTCACCACGTGTGACATAATTGTTCAGTTGTCCGCTGCGGCAGACACATGGTGGCTATAGCTCAGTTGGTAGAGCACCGCGTTGTGGTCGCGGGGGTCGCGGGTTCAAGTCCCGTTAGCCACCCCACTCCCCCGAAGGCCCGTCGATCACCTCGACGGGCCTTCGTCCTTCGTCGGGCTCGAGCCGATCGACCGTAGAATTGCCCGAGCGGCGACTTTCAGGAGATGACATGAGCGAAGACGCGGGTTCCGGCGTCGCGCTCCGGCTCGACGCCGAACAGTTCGAGGCGTTGGTCGTCGACGAACTCGACCAGCTCCCCGACGACATGGTCGAGGGTTTGGACAATGTCGTGTTCGTCGTCGAAGACCGGCCCGAGGACGGGTCGCTCGATCTCCTCGGACTCTATGACGGTTGGGCTCTGACGGAGCGCGACCGATACGGCGTGGGCGAGCTTCCCGACCGCATCATCCTCTACCGCGAGCCGCACCTCGCGGCCTGCTCCGACGAGCAGGAGCTCCGCGACGAGATCCACACCACCCTGGTCCACGAGATCGCCCACTTCTACGGCATCGACGACGCGCGCCTGCACGAATTGGGGTGGGCATGATGCCGACGGTGGCCACCCCCGATCTCGACGTCGTCGACGACACCGAGCTCACGGCCGTTCCGCCCTCGTCATGGCAGACGGTGGTGTGGAACGACCCCGTGAACCTCATGAGCTATGTCAGTCACGTGTTCCGCACCTACTTCGGCTTCGACGCCGCGACGGCCGAGCGGCTCATGCTCGCCGTGCACCACGACGGTCACGCGGTCGTCGCGCGCGGCCCCCGCGAGGTGATGGAAGCACACGCGCATGCCATGCACGATTACGGCCTGTGGGCGACAGTTCGGAAGGAACCCGCGTGAGCGACAAGATCGTCGTCCTCGAGATCAGCGGTCTCGAGGCCCTTCACCTCGCCGGCATCGTCGGGCAGTTCCGTGATGTCGTGACGGACACGCAGCGCAGTGACGACCCTGCCGTCGCACGCCTGCTGCCGGATGCGTATCCCGATGATGAGGAAGCGACACGGGAGTTCCGTCGGCTGACCGGCGACGACCTGCTCGGTCGACGCGCCGCCGACGCGGAGGTCGTCCTCCGCACCCTCGGCATGGACGGCGGGGCGCATGACCAAGGCGACCCGGATGCCACCCTCACCATCGCTCTCGGCGAAGACGAGGCCCTGTCGTGGATGCGGACCCTGTCGGCGGTGCGTCTCGTGATGGCGACACGCCTCGGCATCCTTAGCGAAGACGATCATCAGCCCGACGATCCGCGCTTTGGGATCTACGACTGGATCGGCTACCGCCTCGACGGTCTCGTCACCGCACTCAACCGCCGCTGAGCGTTTCGGCATCGCCCGGTCCCTTCGACGAGCTCAGGGACCCGACCCTCCAGCTGGTCGAAGACGCCGGACGCGCCACTGCCCGAGCGCCCGCGATCGTTGGGGCCACTGCGTCCGGCTTACGGCACCCGCACGAATAGGGTCGCGAGCGACACCGGGCCGTTCTGCTCGATGTGCCGGTCCTCCTGCGCCGCCCACCGCTCCCAGTGCGGACGATACGTATCGCCGTCACGCTCGAGAGCGCGATGTCTGCGCGACGGCGACGGCGCATCCACCCACACCGCGACGTCCGCCAACCGCGCGGTCTCCGGAGTCAAAGCACCCGCTCCCTCGACGACGAGCGGCAGGGACGGGTCGACGGCGTAGGCTTCCGCACGCCCGCCGGCATCCCAGTCCCAGCGCTGCCACACCCCGACAGCGCCCTTCGCGTGCGGAGTCAGGATCATCTCGCACGCGTACGTCGAGCCGGCGGCGAGACCGTCCCAGCCGGGATAGACATCGTCGAGAGCGACGAGCTGCACTCGTCCTCTCAACGGCCAGGCCGCTACGAGGCGGCGTGCGAGCGAGCTCTTCCCCGCACCGCTGCGCCCGTCGATGACGATCACCGGGTTGGTCGCGCCGATCGCGCGCACGCGCTCGAACACCGCGGACGTGGCCGCGGTGAGAGCCTCGTCGACCTCGTCCGCGTTACTTCTTGAGGGCGCGGATGACACGGCTGAGAGCGCGACCCGCGACCCACACGAACGGAACGGCGACGGCGAGCAGCGACACGATGTTCGGGTCGAAGCGCAGGTCGTCGCCGCGGCGGATGTATGCGCCGAGAGGCAGGGTGTATCCGCCGCCGCCACCGCCACCGTTGCCCTGCTCGTCGGATCCACCGCCGAAACCGGCCCACGTGAGCGCGACCGGGACGATGCGGACGCCGTCGACGTCCTGCTGCTCGCCGTACGCGGCCGTGACGCCGAAGTTGGTGGACTGCTTGCCGAGTTCCAATGCGATGTTGGGCATGTTCCCCACCGTACCCGCGACGCCCACCGGAGCCCAGGGGTGTTGCGCCGTCGCGCCGACCGTGTCAGTGGTCGTACGTCGGACGAGGGTTGGTCGGGAGCGCCCCGCCGCCACGGGTCGGTCCGAGCAACGAGCCGCGGGTCACGGCGCCGCGACCGAAACGGGCGACGGCGCTGTCGAGCGCCCCCTCGACGCGGCGCCATTCGGCGTCGTCATCCCACAGGGTCGCGGCCATGGCCGCCGGAGCGAGCTTCTCGCCGCGCACGCCCACGAGCCGCACCGCTTGTCGACGGTCGATCGCGTCGAACAGCTCGATCGCCGCATCGCCGATGCGCTGACCGACGGAGGTCGCCTCGGGCAGGGTACGCGAGCGACTCAGCGTGGTGAAGTCGCTGAAGCGGACCTTGATGGCCACGGTGCCCGCCTCGTACTGCTGCGCGCGCAGACGCGCTCCGACCCGATCCGCGAGACGGCGCAGCTCGACGTGGAGCGTGGGCGTATCGGAGATGTCAGCGTGGAATGTCTCTTCGTGACCGATGCTCTTCTCCGTGCGACCCGTATGGACCTCGCGGGCATCGATCCCGCGGGAGAGATGCCAGACCCGCTCTGCCATCGCCGGTCCCAGTGCCTGCACGAGCACGGCCTGGGGCGCGTCCAGGATGTCGGAGACGAGACGGATGCCGCGCGCCTCGAGAGCCTCGGCCGCCTTGGGCCCGACACCCCAGAGGGCCCGCACCGACCGCGGACGCAAGAAGGCCTCGGTTTGGCTCGCCGCGACGATGAGCAACCCGTCGGGCTTGGAGATCGTCGACGCCATCTTCGCCACGTGCTTCGTCGCCGCGACCCCGACGCTGCACGTGAGTCCGGTCTCGGCCTCGACTCGTGCGCGGAGATCGCGCGCGATCCGCCCCGGACTCCCCCACAGACGTCGAGCGCCTCGCACGTCGAGGAAGGCCTCGTCGATCGAGAGGGGTTCGACGAGGGGCGTGACGTCATGGAAGATCGCCATGACCTGCCGCGACATCTCGGTGTACCGGTGATACGGAGGATTGACGACGATTGCGGTCGGACACAGTCTCAGCGCGACGGCGACCGGCATGGCCGACTTCACCCCGTAGCGACGAGCCTCGTAGGACGCGCTCGACACCACGCCGCGGCCCTCGGAGCCGCCGATGATGAGCGGCTTTCCGGCGAGGGAGGGGTCATCGAGCACCGCGACCGAGGCGAAGAAGGCATCCATGTCGACGTGCAGGATGCCGGTGCCGGTGTCATCCGCGCCCGGGGGCGAGACGATGCGCCCCGTGCCGTCCCCGCGTCCCATAGGTCCATTCTCTCCCGGGCCTCCGACATCGAGACGCTGGCGCTGACGATGCCTCAAGCCCGCAAGAACGACGGATGCCACGACCCGCCGCGCATGCGCGGCCGGGATCGTGGCATCCGGGGTCCTGCGGGCGGTTCTACTGCGCGGCCGCGCGCTCCAGCACGAGCTCTCGCACGCGGGCGGCGTCGGCCTGCCCCTTCATCGCCTTCATGACCGCGCCGATGACGGCGCCGGCGGCCTGCACCTTGCCGTCACGGATCTTCGCGAGGACGTCGGGCTGAGCGGCAAGCGCATCGTCGATCGCCGCGATGAGCGCCCCGTCATCGGAGACGACGGCGAGACCGCGCGCAGCGACGACCTCTTCGGGCGTCCCCTCACCGGCGATGACGCCTTCGAGCACCTGGCGGGCGAGCTTGTCAGTGAGCGTTCCCGCGTCCACGAGCTTCTGAAGGGCCGCGACGTTCGCCGGTGAAACGAGATCGGCGGCATCGCGCTCCTGCGCGTTGGCGACGCGAGTGATTTCGCCGGTCCACCACTTGCGGGCGGCCGCGGGGGCGGCCCCTGCGGCGATCGTGTCGGCCACCGCGTCGAGGAGCCCGCCGTTGGCGACGTCCTGGAACTCCAGGTCGGTGAAGCCCCACTCGGCCTTGAGTCGACGCCGGCGCGCGGCGGGAGGCTCGGGGAGCGCCGCTCGAAGCTCCTCGATCAGTTCAGGCGCGGGCACCACAGGGAGCAGGTCGGGCTCCGGGAAGTAGCGGTAGTCGTCGGCATCCGACTTCGGTCGACCCGGCGAGGTGCGCCCGGTGTCTTCGTGCCAGTGCCGCGTCTCTTGCGTGATCGTGCCACCCTTGGCCAGGATCGCGGCCTGGCGCTGGATCTCGTACCGCACGGCGCGCTCGACAGAACGCATCGAGTTCACGTTCTTCGTCTCGGTGCGGGTGCCGAGCTTCTCCTGGCCGCGCGGACGCAGCGACACGTTCGCATCGCAGCGGAGGTTTCCGCGCTCGAGCCGGGCCTCCGAGATGCCGAGACCGCGAACGATGTCGCGGATCGTCGCGACGTACGCCTTGGCGAGGGCGGGGGCGGAGTGCTCCGCACCGAAGATCGGCTTGGTGACAATCTCGACGAGCGGCACACCGGCGCGGTTGTAGTCGACGAGCGAGTACTCCGCGCCCTGGATACGGCCGGTCGAGCCGCCCATGTGGGTGAGCTTGCCCGCGTCTTCCTCCATGTGTGCGCGCTCGATCGGCACGGTGACGATCGAGCCGTCTTCGAGCTCGACTTCGACCGAGCCCTCGAAGGCGATCGGCTCGTCGTACTGCGAGATCTGGTAGTTCTTGCCGAGGTCGGGGTAGAAGTAGTTCTTCCGAGCGAACCGGCTCGAGGGCGCGATCGAGCAGCCGAGGGCGAGGCCCAGGCTGATCGACGAGCGGATCGCCTCGGCGTTCACCACCGGCAGGGCACCGGGGAGCCCCATGTCGACCGGCGCGACGAGCGTGTTCGGCTCGGCGCCGTGGTTCGCCTCGTTCGCCGGGTTCGGCGCGGACGAGAACATCTTGGTCGCGGTGTTGAGCTCGACGTGCACCTCGAAACCGAGGACGGGCTCGAACATCTCGAGCGCTTCGTCGAAGTCCATCAGGGCGTCTTTCGCCATCAGAGCGACGCTCCGTTCGTGAGAGAAGGGGCACGGTCGAGGAGCGGACCGCCCCACTGGTCGACGAGCAACGCCTCGAGCGCCGCGCCGACGCGGTACAGGCGCGCGTCCTCGCGGGCGGGGGCGAGGAACTGGATGCCGACGGGCAGCCCGTCTTCTTCGGCCAGGCCGCTGGGGATCGAGATACCCGGGACGCCCGCGAGGTTGGCAGGGATCGTGGTGATGTCGTTGAGGTACATCTGCAGGGGGTCGTCGATCTTCTCGCCGAGTCGGAAGGCCGTCGTCGGCGCCGAGGGCGTCGCGATGACGTCCACCTGCGCGAAAGCGGCGTCGAAGTCCTGCTGGATAAGCGTGCGCACCTTCTGCGCGCTGCCGTAGTAGGCGTCGTAGTATCCCGCCGACAGCGCGTACGTTCCGAGGATGATGCGGCGCTTGACCTCGGGCCCGAACCCGGCGTCGCGCGTCGCGGCCATGACGTTCTCGACCGTGGGGGCCCCCTGCGGGGTCACGCGGAGACCGAATCGCACCGAGTCGAACTTCGCGAGATTGCTCGACGCTTCGGCGGGAAGGATCAGGTAGTACGCGGCGACTCCGTACTCGAAGTGAGGCGCGTTGATCTCCACGATCTCGGCGCCCTGGGCTTCCATGGCAGCCAGCGAGGCGCGGAACGAGTCCGACACGCCCTTCTGGAAGCCGCGGTCGTCGAGCTCGCGGATGACGCCCACTCTCAGGCCCTTCAGGACCTCACCGGTCGCCCCCTCTCGGGCGGCCGCGGCGAATGAGGGCCACGCGTCCGACAGCGAAGTGGAATCGTTCGCGTCATGCCCGCCGATCACGTCGTGCAGCAGGCCTGCGTCGAGCACGGTGCGGGTGACCGGACCGACCTGGTCGAGGCTCGAGGCCAGGGCGATCGCGCCGTAGCGGCTGACCCCACCGTAGGTGGGCTTGACGCCGACCGTGCCGGTGACGTGGGCGGGCTGGCGGATCGAACCACCGGTGTCGGAGCCGAGTGCCAGGGGTGCCTCGAAGGCGGCGACGGCCGCCGCCGAGCCACCGCCGGAACCACCCGGAATGCGGTCGAGATCCCAGGGGTTACGCGTGGGACCGTAGGCGGAGAACTCCGTGGACGAGCCCATCGCGAATTCGTCCATGTTGGTCTTCCCGAGCGGCACGAGACCGGCGGCACGGGAACGAGCGACGACCGTGGCGTCGTAGGGCGACATGTAGCCCTCGAGGATCTTCGAACCGCTGGTGGACGGCATGTCGGTCGTGACGAGCACGTCCTTCACCGCGAGCGGCACTCCGGCCAGCTCGTGCAGCTGCTCACCGGCGGCGCGACGGCGGTCGATGTCAGCCGCGACGTCGAGGGCGTGGTCGCTGACGTGCAGGAACGCGTGGACGGCGCCGTCGACGGCGGCGATGCGGTCGAGGTGCGCCTGCGTGGCTTCGACGCTCGACACCTCGGACGACGAGAGCTTGGCCGCCAGGTCGGCCGCGGTGAGGCGGGTGAGATCGGTCACTGCTCTTCTCCCAGAATGGCGGTCACGCGGAATCGGCCGTCGGCCTGGTCGGGCGCGTTCTGCAGCACCTGCTCGCGCGTCAGCTGCGGCTGCACGACGTCGGGGCGGAAGACGTTCTCGAGCGGGATCGGGTGGCTCGTCGCGACGACCTCGGGGGTCGCCACCTCGGACACCTTCGCGATGTTGTCGACGATGGCATCCAGCTGGCCGGTGAGGCTCTGGACCTCCTCGTCGCTCAACTGGATCCGGGCGAGCACACCGAGATGGCGCACGAGATCAGGAGTGATTTCAGACACCCTCCGATCCTAGTTCGCGTCGTGTTCGCCCTGCGCTCGCGACCGGCATGGCCGGGGAGAGTCGCCGAGCGAGACACGCCTGGGGAGGAACGGTCGACTCGCCTCCGAAATCCTGTGGACACGGATCGCGGTTGTGAACGACGCCCCGCGCGACATGCCTCGCCCTAGGCTGGCCGGGTGACCAGCTTCGATCCGCCCCGTCCCTGGACCCACAGCTACGCCGCCGGCGTTCCCGAAGACCTCGAGCCCCAGACCGGGTCGCTCGTCGACATCGTCGATGCCTCGGCCCGCGACTATCCCGACGCTCCGGCGCTCCAGTTCTTCGGACGAGAGACGACGTACGCCGAGATGTCCGCCGAGATCGCGCGCGTCGCAGGCGCGCTGGCTGCTCACGGCGTGCGCGCCGGCGACCCGGTGGCGATCGTGCTCCCGAACTGCCCGCAGCACATCGTGGCGTTCTACGCCGTCCTGCGGCTCGGCGCCGTCGTCGTCGAGCACAACCCGCTCTACACCGCTCGCGAGCTGCGGAAGCAGTTCGAAGACCACGGCGCGAAGCACGCCATCGTCTGGAGCAAGGTCGTGCGCACGGTGCAGGACTTCCCCGCGGACCTGCGGCTGACGACGCTCGTGTCGGTCGACGTGACAGAAGCGATGCCGTTCCGCATGCGCCTGGCGCTGCGCCTCCCGATCGCGAAGGCCCGAGAGTCGCGGGCGGCACTCACCGAGAAGACGCGGGACGCCACCCCCTGGGCCGACCTCGTGCGTCACTCGCCGCTGCCCGAGGCGCACCCGCGTCCCTCGTCGGCCGACCTGGCGATCATCCAGTACACGAGCGGCACCACCGGTACCCCCAAGGGTGCCATGCTGACGCACGCAAATCTCCTCGCCAACGCCGCGCAAGCGCGCGCGTGGGTGCCGCAGATCGTGCGGGGCGAAGGGTGCGTTGTCTATGCCGTCCTGCCGATGTTCCACGCCTACGGGCTCACTCTGTGCCTCACGTTCGCCATGTCGATGGGAGCGCGACTGGTGCTGTTCCCCAAGTTCGATCCCGATCTGGTCCTGGCTGTGACGAAGAAGCACCCCGCGACCTTCCTGCCCCTGGTTCCGCCGATCGCGGAGCGGCTCCTCGCCGCGGCGCAGGCGAAGGGCATCTCGCTCCACGGCACCGACGTGGCGATCTCCGGCGCGATGGCGCTGCCGCACGATCTGGTCGTCCCCTTCGAGAAGGCCACGGGCGGATACCTGGTCGAGGGATACGGTCTAAGCGAGTGCTCCCCCGTCCTCATGGCGAACCCCGTCGCCGACAACCGCGTCGCCGGGACGGTCGGTCTTCCGCTCCCCGGAACCGAGTGCCGGGTCGTCGACCCCGACGACCCGCGCCGCGACGTCGAACGCGGCGAACTCGTCGTCCGAGGACCGCAGGTGTTCTCCGGCTATTACGGCAAGCCCGAAGCGACCGACGAAGTCTTCGTCGACGGGTGGTTCCGCACGGGGGACATCGTCACGATCGATGACGCCGGGTTCGTCCGCATCGTCGACCGGATCAAAGAACTGATCATCACGGGCGGTTTCAACGTCGCACCCACCGAGGTCGAGAACGTGCTGCGCCAGCATCCCGACGTGGCCGATGTGGCCGTGGTCGGGCTGCCGAGTGAACACTCTGGTGAGGAGGTCGTCGCCGCGGTGGTTCCGACTACTCCCGGCGCGATCGACGCTGAGGCGGTGCGGGCGTTCGCGCGCGGCATCCTGACGCCGTACAAGGTTCCGCGTCGCATCGTCGTCGTCAACGAACTGCCGAAGTCACTCATCGGCAAGGTGCTGCGCCGCCAGGTACGGGAGCAGCTCCTCCCGAAGGAGTGATCGTCGCCTGAGCGATGACGTCGTCGCCTGCCGCGGGTCGCCGGTGCCGACTCGCCGATCGCACCTCCGTGCGGCCTAACGCTCGTCGACGACCGCGTCCGAGCCTTCAGGCGCACCGCCATCGAGTGCTGCGGGCCCCTGCTCGACCAGAATGCGGAACTGAGCGGCATCCAGGATGCGCAGCCCCAGCTCCTCGGCCTTCGCGAGCTTGGATCCGGCACCCGGCCCCGCCGCGACGAAGTCGGTCTTCTTCGACACGCTCGACGCCGCTTTGCCGCCGGCGGCGAGGATCGCCTCCTGCGCCCCCTCACGCGTGTAGCCGTCGAGCGAACCCGTCGCGACCACGGTGAGACCGGCGAGAACACCACCCGCCGCGGCGGCGGCCCCGGGACCGGGGTGCCCCGGCACCGAGAACCGCACCCCCGCAGCCGCCCACCGATCGACGATCTCTCGATGCCAGTCGACCTCGAACCAGTCGATCACGGCGTCGGCGATGATGCCGCCCACCCCCTCGACCGCGGCGAGCTCTTCGCGCGACGCCGCGCGGATGGCATCCAGAGATCCGAACCACTGAGCGAGTGCCCGCGCGGCGACGGGCCCGACATGGCGGATGTTCAGCGAGACGAGCAGACGCCACAGGTCTTTCGTCTTGGCTTTCTCGAGCTCGGCGACCAGCTTGACGGCCTGCTCGGACGGCAGCACCTCGCGGTGGTCCTTGCGGATGCCGCGGCGCCTTCGCTCGGCCGGATCGAGGTCTTGGGTCCCGGGCGGGTACGACGCTGGGCCGAGCTTCTGGAACGGCGCCCGACGTACGAGCTCTCCGGTGTCCGGGTCGACTTTGCGCTCGCCCGTCTCCGAATCGCGGACGACGACCTCGATGGGAACCAGCTCCTCGACGGTCAGGTCGAACAATCCGGCCTCGGTGTCGAGCGGCGGGCGCTCGGGCACGTCCGGCTGCGTGAGCGCAGCCGCCGTGACCTCACCGAGCGCCTCGATGTCGAGAGCGCCCCTCGAGCCGATGTGCTCGACGCGGCCTCGCACCTGCGCGGGGCACGAGCGTGCGTTGGGACACCGCAGGTCGATGTCGCCCTCTTTCGCGGGGCGGAGGGGCGTGCCGCACTCGGGGCAGTCCGCCGGCATCACGAATGCCCTCTCGGTCCCGTCGCGCAGCTCGACGACGGGCCCGAGCACCTCGGGGATGACGTCGCCGGCCTTTCGCAGGACCACGGTGTCGCCGATGAGGACGCCCTTGACCTTGACGACATCCTGATTGTGCAGGGTGGCCTGGCGCACCACGCTCCCTGCGACCCTCGCCGGTTCCATCACCGCGAACGGTGTCGCGCGCCCCGTGCGACCGACCGAGACGACGATGTCGAGCAGCTTCGTGTTCACCTGCTCGGGCGGGTACTTGTACGCGATCGCCCACCGCGGTGCACGGCTGGTCGCGCCGAGCTCGTCGTGCAGCGCGAGTTCGTCGACCTTGACCACCACGCCGTCGATCTCGTGCTCCACGTCGTGTCGGTGTTCGCCGTAGTGCGCGACAAACGACAGCACGCCGTCGATGCTCGATTCGACGCGGCTGTACGGCGACGTGGGGAGTCCCCACGACGCGAGGAGTTCGTAGATCTCGCTCTGCGCCGCAACGGGCGGATCGGGCCACGCTCCGATCCCGTGCACGTACAGTGACAGGGAGTCGATCCGCGCGAGACCCGCTTCGAGTTCGAGACCGCTCTTCTTCTCGATCTGCTGCCGCAGGCCACCGCTGGCCGCGTTTCGCGGGTTGGCGAAGGCGGGGAACCGGCGCGCCGCAGCCTGCTCCGCCTTCTCTTCGTCGAACGCACGCGCACCGCGCCGACCGGCGGCACGCTCTCGCGCCTCAGCGACGGCGCGCTCCCGGAACTCCCCCTGGAGGCGGTTGAGGTTCTCAAACTTCGCGACGGGGATGAAGACCTCTCCGCGCACCTCCACGAGCGCCGGATGGCCCGCTCCCGAGAGCTCGCGCGGCACACCCGCGAGACGCAGCGCGTTCTCGGTGACGATCTCGCCCACGCGCCCGTCGCCGCGCGTCGCCGCCGAGGTCAGCACGCCGTTCTCGTACCTCAGGCTGATCGCCAGGCCGTCGATCTTGAGCTCGCTGAGCCAGTGCACCTTCCGCCCCGCGGCGGCTTCGGTCTTGACCGCCCAGTCGCGCAGTTCGTCTGGCGAGAACACGTTGTCGAGACTGAGCATGCGCTCGGCGTGCTCGATCGTCGCGAGATCCGTGGCCCCGGCCGCACCGACCGACAGCGTCGGGCTGTCCTGCCCCTGCAGCTCGGGATGAAGCCGCTCGAGCGCCTCGAGCCGGTGCATCCAGCCGTCGTAGGTCGCGTCGTCGACGAGCTCGGCATCGCGACCGTAGTACGCCTCGCGGGCGTCGACGATGCGCTGGGCCAGGTCGGCGGCCTCGGTGCGCGCGTCGTCGAGGGTGAGGTCGGGAAGCTGATCGTGCTCGGTCACGGATCCAGCTTAGGGAGGGCCTCCGACATCGAGCGCGGGCCTTGCGGGAGCGTGTCGAGCGGAGGACGAGGGACGACGGGAGGGCGATTCCGACGCGGCAATCCTCCGCTCGTCCCTCGTCCTCCGCCCGTCACACCGCCCGCGCGCAACGCCCTCTCGCCCGCTCACAGCGCCCTCCCGCCCGCGCGCAACGCCCTCCCGCCCGCGCGCAACGCCCTCCCGCCCGCGCGCAGCGCCCTCCCGCCGCGCGCGCAGGGCTGTTCTGCGGTGACGCCGCCCTGTCCCGGCGCCGCGCCTTCCGCGACAGAGCTCAGACCTCGACCGGCACCGCCGACACGGTCCGGTCGATCGTGAACTGCCCGATCACGCGCGTGCCGTCGTACAGCACCGCCGTCTGGCCGGGGGCCACGCCGTCGAACGGCACCTCCGGGCGCACGGTCAACACCCCGCCGTCGAGCGTCGCGACCGCGGGAACCGGATCGGCGTGGGCGCGGATCTGCACGTCGCACGAGAACGACGTCGCCGACGGCGCGCGCCCCGCCCACGTGAAACGCTCCCCCGCGATCTCGGCGCAGGCCAGAGCCTCCTTCGGGCCGACCACCACGGTGTTGTTCACCGGACGCACCTCGAGCACGAACCTCGGCTTGCCGTCGGCGGCGGGAACGCCCAGCTGCAGCCCTCGGCGCTGGCCGACGGTGAACGCGTGAGCTCCGTCGTGGGTGCCCACCACGGCTCCCGAACGGTCGAGGATCTCGCCCTTCTCGGCACCGACCTTGTCGGCGAGCCAGCCGCGGGTGTCACCGTCGGGGATGAAGCAGATGTCGTGGCTGTCGGGCTTCTGCGCCACCGTCAGGCCGCGCTCCTCCGCCTCGGCGCGCACGAGCGCCTTCGACGGGGTCGAGCCCAGCGGGAAGTACGTGTGCGCGAGCTGCTCGGCCGTCAGCACGCCCAGGACGTACGACTGGTCCTTGGCGTTGTCCGACGCCCGGTGCAGCTCCCGCCCTTCGGGCGTGTCGACGAGAGTGGCGTAGTGCCCGGTGCAGACGGCGTCGAAGCCGAGTTCGATCGCGCGCTCGAGGAGCGCGGCGAACTTGATCTTCTCGTTGCATCGCATGCAGGGGTTGGGCGTCCGACCCGCGCGGTACTCCGCAACGAAATCGTCGATGACGTCGTCGCGGAACCGCTCCGAGAAGTCCCAGACGTAGAACGGCATCCCGAGCTTGTCGGCCGCGCGTCGGGCGTCCATCGCGTCCTCGATCGTGCAGCACCCGCGGCTCCCCGCGCGAAGCGTGCCGCCGGCGCGCGAGAGCGCCAGGTGCACGCCGACCACGTCGTGGCCCGCGTCGACGGCGCGCGCCGCCGCCACCGCGGAATCGACGCCACCGCTCATCGCCGCCAGAACTCGCATCGTCCCAGTCTACGAAGCGTGACCTGAACGGGCTCCGGATGCCACAGCCCGGGCGTAGGCGTCCGGAAGCAGGGTGAGGACGGCATCGACGTTTCCCGCGGTCGAGGTGCGCCCGAGGGTGAAACGGAGCACCGAACGCGCCGCGCGCTCCCCCAGCCCCAGAGCCAGGACCACGTGAGACGGCTCGGCCACGCCGGCCTGGCACGCCGATCCCGTGGAAACCGCGACCCCCGCCATGTCGAGGAGGAACAGCAACGTCTCGCCCGCGGCATCCGGAAACAAGACGTGCGCATTCCCCGGAAGCCGGTCGACCGGGTCGCCCAGCAGCCGAGCCTCGGGAATCGAACGACGGATGCCGTCGATCAGCCGATCGCGCAGGGCGCTCAGCCGCCGCGTCTCGTCTTCGCGTTCGGCCTCGGCTGCGGTGGCAGCCGCCGCGAAGGCGGCGGCTCCTGCGACGTCCTGGGTACCGGCGCGGAGCCCCCGCTGTTGTCCCCCGCCGTGCACCAGGGGCGTCAGGGTCGCGTGGCGCGACACGACGGCGGCTCCGACACCGACGGGACCGCCGACCTTGTGCGCCGACACCGACAGCGCGGCAAGTCCTCCGCCCGCCGTGCCTGTCCCCCGCCAACCGGCGAAATCGATCGGGACCTGTCCGAGCGCCGAGACCGCGTCGAGATGAAGGGGAACTCCGGCCGCGGATGCCGCGGAAGACAGGCCTGCGGCATCCTGCAGCGTTCCGACCTCGTTGTTCGCCACGAGCGCCGTCGCGAGCGCCGCGCCGGGGAGGGCCGCGGCGAAGGCGTCGGTGCCGATGCGTCCCGCATCGTCCAGAGCGACTGCCCGGACGTCGGCGCCCTCGGCCGACGCGAGCCAGCCGACGACATCGAGCGTGGCGTGGTGCTCCCCGTCGGGGAGGACCACCGTGTCCGACCCGTGAGGGCGCGCCCACCACAGTCCCTTCAGCGCGAGGTTCGCCGCCTCCGTCCCGCCGGACGTGAAGACGATCTCGATCGGTTGACACCGCAGAACGCGCGCGAGCTCGTCGCGGGCGTCTTCGAGCAGACGCCTGGCGGCCTGGCCGGCGCCGTGGATCGAGGACGGGTTGCCCAGCACCTCGTGCGCGGCCAGCCATGCCTCCCGGGCTTCTGCGCGCAGCGGGGTGGTCGCTGCGTGATCGAGGTAGACCTGCATCCCGCTTTCCCTCCCGACGACGCGCGCCGCCTTCACTACCCTAGATCTCATGGTCCGACCCGAGGCTGTCCTTCCCCCGCACGCCGGTCTGCTCGACGACGCACTCGACGACCTCGGCGTGACCCTCGGTCCCGACGGAGGCACCCTGCGCGTGTGGTCGGCTCACGCCGACGCGATGCAGCTCCTCGTGTTCGACGACGTCGATCTCGACTGGGCGACCGAGACGCTCACGATGGCGCCGACGGGTGGTGGGGTGTTCGAGGTCACAACTCCCCTGCTGCGCCCGGGTGCGCGCTACGCGATCCGCGTCGGGGGGCCGCACGGGCCGGGGAACACCTTCAATCCGCAGACGCTTCTCATCGAGCCCTACTCGCGCGGACTCGTCTCCGGGTCGTTCGGCGACTGGCGCTCCGTGGTGATCGACGGCGCCTTCGACTGGGGCGCGTCCACCAAGCCTCGGGTGCCGATGGACCGCACCGTCATCTACGAGGGGCATGTCAAAGGGCTGACGAAGCGGCATCCGTTCATCCCGCCCGCGCTGCACGGCACGTACGCCGGTCTCGCGCACCCCGCGATGATCGAGCACTTCCACTCGCTGGGCATCACCAGCGTCGAACTGCTCCCCGTGCACGCGTTCGCGACCGAGCCGCGCCTGCTCCAACTCGGCCTCACCAACTATTGGGGCTACAACTCGCTGAACTTCTTCACCCCGCACGCCGCGTACGCCACGGCCGCGAGCCGCGCCGAGGGGCCCGAGGCCGTCCTGCGCGAGTTCAAGGGAATGGTCAAGCTCCTGCACGAGGCCGGCCTCGAGGTGATCCTCGACGTGGTCTACAACCACACGGCCGAAGAGAGCATCGGCGGCCCGCGCACGAGCCTGCGCGGCATCGACAACCGCTCCTACTACCGGCAGACCGACGAGGGCGTCTACATCGACGAGACCGGCTGCGGCAATGCGGTGAACACGTCGACGGATGCCGCTGCGCGTCTCGTCCTGGACTCGTTGCGGTACTGGACGAACGAGGTGCAGATCGACGGCTTCCGCTTCGACCTCGCGGTGACGCTCGGGCGCGACGCGAACCATTCCTTCACGCCCGATCATCCGCTGCTGCAGGCCATCCGAGACGACGAGCACCTGGCCGGGACCAAGCTCATCGCCGAGCCGTGGGACGTCGGCATGGGCGGGTGGCAGACGGGCGCCTTCGGCGAGGGCTGGCACGAATGGAACGACCGCTACCGCGATCGGGTGCGCAACTTCTGGCTGAGCGACATCGACTACGCCCGCCGGGCCGATACCGCCCCGGTCGGCATCGGGGGTTTCGCGACGCGACTCGCCGGTTCGTCCAACACCTTCAGCGAAGAGCGCGGACCTCTCGCGAGCATCAATTTCGTGACCGCCCACGACGGATTCACGCTCCGCGACCTGGTCTCGTACGACGTCAAGCACAATCTCGGCAACGGCGAGCAGAATCGCGACGGCGCCGACACGAACCGCTCGTTCAACCACGGTGCCGAGGGGCGCACCGACGACGAACAGGTGCTCGCCACGCGCCGCAAAGCGATGCGCAACCTCATGGGCACGCTCCTGCTGTCGGCGGGCGTCCCGATGATCACCGCGGGCGACGAGATGGGCCGCACCCAACGCGGCAACAACAACGCCTACTGTCATGACTCGACCCTCACGTGGCTGTCGTGGGACCTCGCGCCCTGGCAACGCGACCTGTTCGCGCATACGCAGCGCCTCCTGCAGCTGCGGCGCGAGAACCCGGCGCTGCGCCCGAAGCGTTTCGCCCGGGCGGGAGAGAGCATCCCTTCGGCCTCGGTGATGGAGTGGTTCGACGAGCGGGGCGAGACCATGTCGGGCGAGCGGTGGACGGACCCGTCGCACCGGACTCTGCAATATCTGGCGACCTCGACGCCTGAGGAAGAGCAACTCAATCGCATCCTGCTCATCGTGCACGGCAACGAGCGCGCGACCGACGTGACGCTGCCGACGCTGGAGCCGGGCGTCTCGTTCGTCTCGCTCTGGTCGAGCGAGGAAGAGGCCCCGACCGAGCACGGCGAACGCTTCGCCGCGGGAGATGTGCTCGCCGTCGCGGGAACGTCGATGAGACTGTTCCGCGTCGAGTAACCGGGCCGTCGTGTCAAGGCCGGGAGAATGGATGCCGTGAGGTCGGCGGGCCGCGATAGGTTCGGATCGTGGCCACCACGACGACTCCTACGCCCGTACGTCCCTGGCGCAGCGGCGCCTCGATTCCCGAGCGCCCGGTCAAACCGACGCCGACCGCGAAGGGCGTGGTGACGCCGCGCATCCCGCTCGCGCTCCCCCACCCCAGCGTGCCGGGCGGACGATTCCGCCCGTCGGCGTACGTCGGCGAGGCCGTCCCCTTCACGGTCACCGCCTTCCGCGAAGGGCATGACCGCATCGGCGTGCACGTGAGGTTGTTCTCGCCCTCCGGCGACGAGTCGCTGCACCGGCTCAGCCCCCTGAACGACGGGTTCGACCGGTGGTCCACGCTCGTCGCTCCGCTCGAGCAGGGCATCTGGCGATTCCGCTTCGAGGCGTTCGCCGACGAGTTCGCGACGTGGGAGCACGCGGCCGACGTCAAGATCGCCGCGGGGGTCGACACCGCTCTCATGCGCGAGATCGGTGCCCGGCTGTTCGACCGCGCGCGCGGGGAGAAGAAGCGCCCCGGCAGCGACAAGGACGTGCTGTACGAGGCAGCGCGCGCGCTGCGCGACCCGGACACGCACGATGACGTCGCCCTCGAGATCGTCCGCAGCCCCGAGATCGCCGCCATCTTCGCGGCCAGGCCCGTGATGGGCTTGGTCTCGGTGGGGCGTGAGACGGAGCTGCTCGTCGAGCGTGAGCGCGCCGGCGTCGGCGCGTGGTACGAGTTCTTCCCCCGATCCGAGGGCGCGACGCGCGCCGAAGACGGAACCGTCGTGAGCGGAACCTTCCGCACCGCGACGGACCGTCTGCCGGGGGTCGCCGGCATGGGCTTCGACGTGCTGTACCTGCCGCCGATCCACCCCATCGGCGAGAGCAACCGCAAGGGCCCGAACAACACCCTCGTCACGTCGCCCGGCGACCCCGGCTCGCCGTGGGCCATCGGCGGTCCGGCGGGCGGTCACGACGCCGTGCACCCCGACCTCGGGACTCTCGACGACTTCCGCGCCTTCGTCTCGGCCGCACGCGCCCAGGGCATCGAGGTCGCGCTCGACCTGGCCCTCCAGGCCTCGCCCGACCACCCGTGGGTGACGGAGCACCCCGAGTGGTTCACGACGCTGCCCGACGGCTCGATCGCCTACGCCGAGAATCCGCCGAAGAAGTACCAGGACATCTACCCGGTCAACTTCGACAACGACCCCGACGGCATCCGCGCCGAGGTCCTGCGGATCGTGCGGCACTGGATCGCCCAGGGCGTCCGCATCTTCCGCGTCGACAATCCGCACACCAAGCCCCTGCAGTTCTGGGAGTGGCTGATCGCGACCGTCAGCGCCGAAGAGCCCGACGTCGTCTTCCTCGCCGAGGCGTTCACGCGCCCGGCTCCCCTGCAGGGACTCGCCATGGCCGGGTTCCAGCAGAGCTACACCTACTTCACGTGGCGGAACACGAAGGAAGAGCTCGAGGAGTTCCTCTCGGGCCTCGCGCACGAGACCTCCGACTTCCTGCGCCCCAACCTCTTCGTCAACACCCCCGACATCCTCACCGAGTACCTCCAGTTCGGAGGCCGTCCGGCCTACAAGATCCGCGCGGCCCTGGCGGCGACGGCCGCGCCGACCTACGGCGTCTACGCCGGTTACGAGCTCTACGAGAACGTGGCTCGTCCGGGGTCGGAAGAGAACATCGACAACGAGAAGTACGAGTACAAGTTCCGCGATTGGGTGGGCGCCGAAGCGGCGGGCGATTCCCTCGCTCCCTACCTGCGCATGCTGAATCACGTGCGGCGCGACCACCCCGCCCTGCGCCAGCTTCGCAACCTCAACGTGCACTGGAGCGACGACGACGCGATCCTCGTCTACTCGAAGCACCTCGACGCGGCGCTCTCCCCCACCGGCGAGAGCGACACGATCATCGTCGTCGCCAACGTCGACCCGCACTCGGCGCGGCAGAGCACGGTGCATCTCGACACCACGGTGTGGGGCGTCGAGCCCGGCACCCCCTACGAGGTCGAAGACCTCGTGACCGGTCAGGTCTGGACCTGGGCCGATCACAACTTCGTGCGCTTGGACGCGTTCGACGAACCCGTGCACATCCTGCACGTGAAGGAGGTCCGATGAGCACGCTTCCCGCCGAGATCCTGGATGCCGTCGCCTACGGCACGCACCACGACCCGCACAGCGTCCTCGGCGCGCACGAGACCGCGGAGGGGTGGGTGATCCGCGTTCGTCGCCCCCTCGCCAAGGAGGTCGTCGCCGAACTCGGTGACGGCAAGACGGCCGTTCTGTCGCACGTGCGGGGCGGGATCTGGGAAGCGTCCGTCCCCGGCCACCCCGGTGCCTACCGCGTCAGCTCGACCTACGACGACGGCGTCGGTCACGTCGCCGACGATCCCTATCGCTTCCCGCCGTCGGTCGGCGAGCTCGACCTGCACCTCATCGCCGAGGGCCGACACGAGGAGCTGTGGCGTGTCCTCGGAGCGCACGTGCGCGAGATCGACGGTATTTCCGGGACCGCCTTCACCGTCTGGGCTCCCAACGCGCGGGCGCTGCGCGTGATCGGCGATTTCAACGGCTGGGACGGTCAGGGCAGCGCGATGCGCTCCATGGGGTCCAGTGGTATCTGGGAGCTCTTCGTGCCGGGCGTGGGCGTCGGCGCACGCTACAAGTTCGAGATCCTCGCGCGCAGTGGCGCATGGGTGCAGAAGGCCGACCCGATGGCGCGCCTCGCCGAGGTTCCGCCCGCGACGGCTTCGGTCGTGACGGATTCGACCTATACCTGGTCGGATGACAGCTGGATCACGGAGCGTTCGAACAGCGCGCCGATCGACCGTCCGATGTCGATCTACGAGCTCCACCTCGGCTCGTGGAAGCAGGGGCTGTCGTATCGCGACGCCGCGGACGAGATCATCGCCTACGTCGGCGCTCAGGGCTTCACGCACGTCGAGTTCCTGCCGCTCGCCGAACACCCGTTCGGCGGCTCCTGGGGCTACCAGGTGTCGGGCTACTACGCCCCGACGAGCCGCTTCGGCGACCCCGACGACCTGCGCTACCTGATCGATCGCCTGCACCAGGCCGGCATCGGCGTCATCATGGACTGGGTCCCCGGCCACTTCCCCAAGGACGAGTTCGCCCTGGCGCGCTTCGACGGCGAGGCGCTCTACGAGCACCCCGACCCCCGCCGCGGCGAGCACAAGGACTGGGGCACGCTCATCTTCGACTACGGCCGCAACGAGGTGCGCAACTTCCTCGTCGCGAACGCGCTCTACTGGTTCGAGGAGTTCCACGTCGATGGTCTGAGAGTGGATGCCGTCGCCTCCATGCTCTATCTCGACTACTCCCGCAACGACGGCGAGTGGGCCCCCAACCAGTTCGGCGGGCGCGAGAACCTCGAGGCGATCCGTTTCCTCCAGGAGGTCAACGCGACCTCGTACAAGCGCTACCCCGGTATCGCGATGATCGCCGAGGAGTCCACGAGCTTCCCGGGCGTCACCGCGCCCACGTCCCACGCCGGCCTCGGTTTCGGCTTCAAGTGGAACATGGGGTGGATGAACGACTCCCTGCAGTACATCGCGCGCGATCCGATGTACCGCTCGCACCACGAGGGAGAGCTGTCGTTCTCGTTCGTCTACGCGTTCAGCGAGAACTTCATCCTTCCGATCAGCCACGACGAGGTCGTGCACGGCAAGGGCAGCCTCTTCGGACGGATGCCGGGAGACCACTGGCAGAAGCTCGCGAACATGCGCGCTTTCCTGGCGTACATGTGGGGCCACCCCGGCAAGCAGCTGCTGTTCATGGGCCAGGAGTTCGGCCAGATGTCCGAGTGGTCCGAAGGACGCGGCCTGGACTGGTGGATGCTCGATCAGCCGTCTCACGCGCAACTGCACGACTTCGTGGCCGAGCTCAACCGCGTGTACAAGGAGCACGCGCCGCTGTGGTCGCGCGATCACGACGGGGCGGCGTTCTCGCGCCTGGGCGCACCCGCCTGGAACCCGAACGTGCTCGCCTTCGCCCGGCGCGATCACCACGGCAACACGATCGCCGTGCTGTGCAACTTCTCGGGCGTGCCCCTCGGCGACTTCCCGATCGACCTCCCCGAGGCGGGGACGTGGACCGAGGTCCTCAACAGCGACGCCGAAGCCTTCGGCGGCTCGGGTCAGGGCAACTTCGGCGCCGTGACGACAGACGCGCGCGGAAGCGCCGTCCTCACTCTGCCGCCGCTCGGGGTGCTCTGGCTGCAGCACTCCGCGGGGGCCTGACCCGGTACCGATATGGCGAAGGGCCCGTCCTCGGCGGACGGGCCCTTCGTCGATGATCAGAAGAGCAGGGACGCCAGTCGCCCTCGCGCGCGGAGGACGCGCGCGTCGTCGTCACCGACGATGCCGAAGAGCTCCAGGAGACGCGCTCGCACCGGAGCGCGCTCTTCCGCCGGAAGGGCTGCGAACAGGTCGAGCAGGCGTCCGAACGCATCGTCGACGTGGCCGCCGGCGAGATCGAGATCGGCGACGAGGAACTGGGCCTCGACGTCGGTGGGAGCCGCAGCGGCGGCCGCGCGGGCCTGCTGCAGGTCAGCGTCCTGGACCCGGTTCAGGAGACGAACCTGGCCGAGGCCGGCGGCGGCCTCCGCGTCGCGCGGGTTCTCCGCGAGAGCGCGCTCGTAGGCCGAGATCGCCCGCGGATAGTCGCCTTCTTCGATCGCGGCGAACGCCTCGGCGTGCAGCGGCGGCAGCGGAGCCTCGACGGGCTCATCGGCATCCGCGCTTTCGTCTCCCGTCGGCACCGTTCCGGTCACGCCGTGCTGCGCCGCCAGCTGCAGGAGCTGCGCGAAGACCTCGCGCACCTGCTGTTCGGGGACCGCGCCCGTGAAGAGGGGAACCGGCTGGCCCGCGACGAGAGCGACCACCATGGGGATCGACTGCGCGCGGAAGCCCTGTGCGAGCTGAGGATTGGCGTCGACGTCGACCTTGGCAAGAACGACCCGACCGCCGAGCTCGGTCACGACCTTCTCGAGCACCGGGCTGAGCTGCTTGCACGGCCCGCACCATTCCGCCCAGAGGTCGACGACCACCGGGACCGTCCGCGAGAGCTCGAGCACGTCTCCGAAGGACGCGTCGGTCACGTCGAAGATCAGCTTCGTCGCCGGCGCATCCGCGGTCGGCGCGGGAGCGCCACCCGTCGCGGGCGGCGTGGGACGGTTGCGCAGCGACGACAGATCGACCGCACCGCGCATGACGGAGCCGGGGGCAGGAGTGCTCACGGGGACACCTTCGCTTCGAGGAGGCTGGATCGGTAGCCGAGGAGACGGATCGGATCGTCCGACCCCTGGCTCGGGACGTAGAAGAAGATCTGGTCGGAGTACGTGGTGGTGAAGCCCGTCGCCGACTGGTCGACGCCGGTGAGGGCCTTGACCGCCGGGTTGTTGTCGAGCTTGATGACGGCGTCCGCGTTGGTCGGCTTCGCCGTGTCGCTCTCGTACACGTTCACCGCGACGATCGCACCGGTGTCGAGGGTGGCGAGCGCGATCGGATCCGTGGGACCGGCCGATGCCGTGAAGCTGATCTCCGCGGTGCCCGCTCCGGTCTGGTTGAGCTCGTCGGTCCGCTTCTTCTTGTTCTCCTCGATCGCCGGCAGGAGCAGGTCGTTGGCCGTGTCGAACTTCGACCACGACGCGCTGTTCTGTCCGTTGTTGATGAGGTCCGCGTAGGCGGTGGCGAGCTCGTTCGGCGGCATCACCAGGAACGAGGAGTCCGGCGGCACCTGGGTCGCGCCGACATATGGCGCGGCGAGCTCAGGCAGGTTCGTCGATGCCTCGAGGTTGCCGACGTAGGAGGCCCGGTACTCCGACCAGGGGTTGTCCTGCGTCATCATCATGATCGTCGTCGTGGGGGCGCTCGCGTCGGCGGACTCGACGACGGTCATCACGGTACGCGGCCACGCGTTCGTGGTCTGGGGAAGCGTGATCTGCACCGGCTCCGCGGGGATGGCGGGCAGCGCCGGACGGTCGGGGATGGCTGCGCGCAGGGTGTAGTTGGTCTTGCGCTCGGCGAGCGCCGGGCCGGTCAGGCGTGTCTCGGCGGCGGTGGCGTCCATCGCCGCGTCGGCCTGCGCGACCGTCTGCGAGATCTTCGACACGATGCGCTGCGCCTGCGCCTCGGTGACCGCGGGCGGGAACTGCCCCTCGGGCACGATCACCGTGGCGGACGGGCTCGGGGAATCGGAAGCGGCGATCTGCGGCCACGCGTCGGCGGAGCAGCCCGCGAAGAGCGCTGCGGACACCCCGAGGGCGGGGAGGGCGATGAGAGCACGACGACCCGACCCGAGCGCACCGCGTGTCCGGCCGGTTCCACGGCGGCGGGTCGACTCGCTGATCACGCCCTTCTCCTCGCCGTCGGCGATCGAGATGGGTTCCGTGACCGGCAGCGGAAGCCCCTTGCGACGGGGACGCCGCGAGCGACGGACATGACGGATGCCGAGGACGTAGAGCACGAGGCCGATCAGCAGAACGACTCCCCCGCCCACGATGAGCGGGCCCGCCCAGGGTGTGGAGTTGTCGACCGGCCACGTCACCGTGATCGTGGAGGGGGCCGGCGCCTGTCCGTCCGAGGCGACGAGGACGCTCATATCGGCGGGAAGCTGCAGGGTCTGGGTGAGGGTGCCGGTCTGCTCGAACTCGTCGAGCCAGAGGTCGGAACCGGCCGGTGAACGCGCACCGGCCGTCTGCGTTCCGGTCGTGGTGTCGGCCGTTCCCGTGGCATCCGTGCCCCCGGTCGCATCCGTCGCGGTCGTCGAATCCGCGGGCGTGGACTCCACGGTCGGTTCGACGACGGAGGTCTCGACGGTGTTCTGGTCGCCCATCGTGACCGACGTGTACTCGGCGTCCGAGAGCCACGCTCGCATGTCCTCGGTGCGGCCGTAGGACACGAAGACATTCGAGTCGCCGTCGACGCGCAGCGTCTGAGCCCCCGGAAGGCTGCCGAGGACCGCGCCGTCGATCATCGTGTAGGCGGTCGACTGATCCGTCTGGATCGTCTGCGATGTCTCCGCCGGCCCTTGGAACACGGTGCGCTGGGCGATGCCCGCACCGATCATGACGGCGGCGATGATGAACGCCACCACGGCCCAGACGAATCTCACGCTATGCACCATCCTCAATCGGCGACTCGGGTGGTCGCCGAAGAATCGACGTTTCAGACTATCGGAGGACTCCTGAAAGTTCGCGGCGAGGACTGGACGCGCCCCACCGCCGCGCGCTCAGTATCCTTGCGGAAAGGACGCGGCCACGGCCGCAGGAGGCGGGAGTCCCCGGCATGAAGATCCACAACCCCTTCCGGGTGGCGCTGCTCGCGACCCTCGGTGTCGGCGTCGGGCTCCTGCTCATCGGCAGCGTCGAGAACCTGTCGACGATCCTCCTCTACGTGGGCACTGCGCTGTTCCTCTCGCTCGGCCTCGACCCGGTGGTCTCCTTCCTCGAACGGCGCGGGCTTCCGCGCTGGGCAGCCGTCCTCGCGACGATCCTCGGAGTTCTTGGCATCTTCGCGGGCATCATCCTGATGGTCGTGCCGATCATCGTGAGCCAGATCGCTCAGCTCGTCGCACAGGTCGAGGAACTCCTCCGGCCCGGTCGGTGGAACGAGATCGTCTCCGGCGCTCAGGACTGGGCCTCGTCGACTCTGCCGTGGCTCCCCCTCGATCAGGTGTGGGCCGGCATCCAGCACTGGTTCTCGACGCTCGACGTGGGTTCGATCTCCACCATGGTCGGCAACAGTCTCCTGACGATCGGCGGGGCGGTCGCTGCCGGACTCGGTGGCGCGTTCATCGTCCTGATCCTGACGATCTACTTCACGGCATCCACTCCGTCCCTCAAATCGGCGGTCTACCAGCTGGTGCCCGCGTCCAAGCGCGCCCGCTTCATCGAGCTGGCCGAGAAGATCACCGATTCGGTGGGGTACTACGTGATGGGTCAGGTCAGTCTGGGCGTCATCAACGGCATCCTGAGCGCGATCTTCCTGAGCATCATCAACGCCCCCTTCCCGGCGGTCCTCGCGGTCGTGGCGTTCTTCTTCTCGCTCATCCCGCTCGTGGGAACCCTGACCGGCTCGACGATCATCGTCCTGACGTGTCTGATCCCCGGTCTCGGCTCGCCGACGATGGCTCTCATCGCCCTCATCTACTACCTCGTGTACATGCAGATCGAGGCGTACGTCATCTCACCGCGGATCATGAACCGCGCCGTGTCCGTCCCGGGGGCGGTCGTCGTCATCGCGGCGCTCGCCGGCGGAGCGCTGCTGAACCTGCTCGGTGCGCTGATCGCCATCCCGGTGGCGGCCAGCATCCTGATCATCTATCGCGAGGTCATCATCCCGCGCCAGAACGAGCGCTGACGAGAGTCAGTCCGCGACGTCGTCGTCCCACTCGACGGCGAGCGGCAACGCGTCGGGGTTCACCGCGGCGACGATCTCGGTCAAGACACGGCGGGTCTGCGTCTCTCCGACCCAGAGGTGCTTGCCCCCGTCCACCGCGATGAGCGTCGCGTGCGGGATGGACGCGAATCGCTCGCGAGCCTCGTCGGGGCGCAGGTAGTCGTCGAACTCCGGCACGAGCACGACGACGCGACGACGATCCTGGCCCCACGCCGCGACCTCGTCGGCGGTGGCGCGGTGCAGGGGCGGAGAGAGCAGGATAACGCCTTCGATGTCGTGGTCGCGTCCGTACTTCAACGCGAGCTCCGTGCCGAACGACCAACCGACGAGCCAGGGGCGCGGCAGCCCGCGCTCCCGGACGACATCCATGGCCGCGGCGACGTCGAAAGCCTCGGCCGCTCCTCCGTCGAAAGAGCCCTCGCTCGTACCGCGAGGCGAAGTCGTCCCCCGTGTGTTGAAGCGCAGCACGGCGAGATCTGCCAGGGCAGGGAGGCGGCCGGCCGCCTTGCGCAGGATGTGCGAGTCCATGAACCCACCCGCGGTGGGCAGGGGGTGCAGGGTGACGAGCGTCGCGACCGGCTCGCGCTCGGCCGGAAGGGCGAGCTCACCGACCAGGGTCAGACCGTCGACGGTCTGCAGATCGATGTCTTCTCGTCGCGCCGGAAGCAGGACGGGTCCGCGAATCTCCATCAGGCAATCCTCCAACAGGGTGTGTGCCAGTGGCGACGCGCGGCCAGGTCGGCCGCGTCGCCGAGAACGCCGTCCGCGCGCCACACGACCACGTGCGCGACGCCCGGCTCGACAGCCCGACCGCACCCCGGACAGCGATACTCCTTCTGCGCCTGAGGGGCGGATATCGGCTGCACGGTCCACTCGATGCCGCGCTTGACCTCGTTGCGCTTCCAGCCGGCGATCAACCGATCGAGCGAGTCATCGCCGCGGCGGGAATCCGGGCGGCGCTTGCGTGAGCGGGGCATGGATGCCACTCACCACCAGTGGTTGCTGGTCCAGAACGCGTACGCACCGGCCCAGCTGCCGTATCGGCCCGTCGCGTACCCGGTGGCCCACCGCAGGTTGTCGACAGGGTCGTACCCGTTGCCGGGAACCTTGCTGCACGGCAGCGCTTGCACGAGCCCACACGCTCCCGACGAGCGGTTGGTCGCGTTCGGGTTCCAGCCGCTCTCGCGGCTGACGATGTAGTCGACGTAGCCCATGTCGGACTCGGCGATGCCGGCGGCCGCCATCCACTCGGCGGGCGCACCGCCGCCTGTGTAGAACAGCGGGCCACCCCCGCCACCCGACGACCCCTGGTCTGCCGGGGAGGGAGTGGGTGTCGGCGTCGGCTTCGGCTTGACGTAGACGTTGTAGCTCGCGCGGTCGAGCTGCGGAGATTCGCGCTCGCCCGAGGTGGCCACGACCTGCGTGTCGCTCAGCCCCTCGGCGAACAGCGTGACCGTCTTCGGCTCCTCGGCCTTCGCGCTCGAGATCACGGCCCCCATGGGTCCGACGTAGGCCGCCGCGAAGAGAAGCGCGGCGCAGCCGGCGAACACCCCGACCACACCACGGCGGCGAGACCACCGAGGGGCGCCGCGGCGAGGGAGGGCGGGGGGAATGACGTCGGCCGAGTTCGCGCCACGGCGCGAGACGTGGCGCGAAGACGCACGTGTGAGGTCGGATCCGGAAGTCACAGTTCCTCGAGTCTACCGATGCGATGCAAGGGCGGCGACGTGTGGATCAACCGATCGCGAGCATCACTTCGACGACCGCGTCGAGAACGGCATCCACCTGCTGCTCCCGATAACCGCCGCGCTCCATGCGGAACGCCACCGAACGCACCTGCTCGGCGGTGATCGGGTCGCCCGTGGCGAGGTATCGGGCGATGCGGTCGGCGGCCACGTCGACCTCTTCGACACGGTAGCCGTACCGCATGAAGCCGACGCGATCGAACCGGTGCCCGCTCGGCCGCTGAAGCCTGTCGAGGACGACTTGTGCGGTATCGCGGGTCTCCGCGACCCAGGCCCGGGCACCGAGACGAGACAGCGCGTGTTCGCGCTCGCGCGCGGCGAAGGCGTCTTCGACCCGTCCGAGCGCAGCGTCGACCGGTGCGATGGCGTAGCCGCCGCGGACGAGAGGGAACGCTGTTGCACGCACTTCCGTCGAGCGCAGAGTGCCCTCCGCGTCGGACTCGAAGGCATCCCGTGCGCGGGCGAGGAACTGGTCGACGGCTCGCTTCTCGTACCCTTTCGTCCGGCCGGGGGCGTCCGGGAACGGGGTGCTCGTGCGGCGGTCTTCGGTCGTCGATTCGGTCATGACACTCCCAGCGGGGCGAGCAGATAGAACATCGCGAGGGCGGCGATCGCCGACAACAGGATCGAGTCGAGGCGGTCGAGGACTCCCCCGTGGCCCGGCAGCCACGAGCTCATGTCCTTGATGCCGAGGTCGCGCTTGACCATCGACTCGCCGAGGTCGCCGACGGTCGCGGTCGCCAGCACGACGGCGCCGAAGATCAACCCGGCCCACCACGGGATGTGGAGCATGAACGCCGCGAGGAGGACACCGGCGACCAGAGCGGCGACGAACGCCCCCGCGAAGCCTTCCCAGGTCTTCTTGGGGCTGATGCGCGGCGCCATCGGATGGCGTCCGCCGCGCCCGAAGGTCAAGCCCGAGACATAGGCGCCGGTGTCGGAGACGACGGCCACGATGAGGAAAGCGAGGACCCACCACTCGCCCCGATCCTCCGAGAGCAGGATCGTCGCGAAACTACCGAGGAACGGGAGGTAGAGCTGGATGAATCCCGCCACGAGGACATCGCCGAGGACGGCGGCGCGCGTCCGGCCGTCGCGAGCGAACATCTGACCGACCAGACGCCAGACGATGACGATCACGACCGCAGCCAGCGCAGCGACCCAGTGCACCCACAGTCCGGCGAAGAATCCGCTCAGCAGGAGCAGGAGACCGAGCCCGAGCTGCGGGCCGATGTCGACGCGTCGGCCGGATGCCTGGAGGGCGCGCGAGAACTCGAAGATCGCCAGCCCCACGGCCGCCGCAGCGAAGAGGACGAACAGCCACTTGAAGAAGATCAGCGACGCGATGACGACCGCCCCGATCAAAACGCCGATGAGGGTTGCGAGGATCAGGTCGCGGCCCGTGCGCTGCTTGATCCGCTCGTTGGCCTGATCGAACTCGGCGCGGGCCTGCGCGATGTGCTGCTCGGCATCCGATCGCATCGCGCGCAACTGCGATTCGATCGCCGTCACGCCTTCGCCGGTGGCGGGCAATCGGCGCGGTCCGTCGGCACGACGACGACCGGCCGCACCGGTGTGCGGCTCGGCGTCGTCGCGTTCGGACTCATCGGTCATCGACGTCAGACCTCGAGGAGTTCGGCCTCTTTGCGCTTGAGGGCCTCGTCGATCTGGTCGACGTGCGCGCGCGTCACGCCGTCGAGCTCTTTCTCGGCACGGACGAGTTCGTCTTCGCCGACATCGCTCTTGAGGGCATCGAGGTCGTCCTTCGCCTTGCGGCGCAGGTTGCGGATCTGGACCTTCGCGTCTTCGCCCTTGCCGCGGACGAGCTTGACGTACTCTTTGCGGCGCTCCTCGGTGAGCTCGGGCATCGTGATGCGAACGATGTTGCCGTCGTTCGTGGGGTTCACGCCCAGGTTCGGCATGTCGCGGATCGCCTGCTCGATCGCCTTCAGCGCCGACTTGTCGTACGGGTTGATGACGAGCGTGCGCGCCTCGGGGTTGTTCAGCGAGGCGAGCTGTGCGAGCGGGGTCGGCGACCCGTAGTAGTCGACCAGGACCTTCTGGAACATCTGGGGGTTCGCGCGCCCGGTGCGGACGGTCGCGAAGTCCTCCTTGGCGGCCTCCACGGCGCGATCCATGCGCGTTCCGGCATCGGCGAGGACATCGGCGATCACGGTGACTCCATTCGTTGGGACTGACGTCTCAGTCTAGTCGCGCGTAGGCCCGGCACCCCGGGCCCACGCGGCGGTTCACGCGGTGACGAGCGTTCCCATCGTCTCGCCGAGGAGCGCGCGCGTGACGTTGCCCTCGGGCTCCATTCCGAACACGCGCATGTCGATACCGTTGTCCATGCACAGGCTGAACGCCGTCGAGTCCACGACCTTCAGGCCCTTCTGGAGCGCGTCGTTGTACGTCAGGTGGTCGAGCTTCGTCGCAGACGGATCGAGGCGCGGGTCGGCTGTGTAGACGCCGTCGACACCGTTCTTGGCCACCAGGACCTCGACCGCACCGATCTCGAGCGCGCGCTGCGCCGCGACGGTGTCGGTGGAGAAGTACGGAAGGCCCGCACCGGCTCCGAAGATCACGACGCGCCCCTTCTCGAGATGGCGCACGGCGCGGCGCGGGATGTAGGGCTCCGCGACCTGCGTCATCGAGATGGCGGACTGCACGCGTGTGGCGGCACCCGCCTGCTCGAGGAAGTCCTGGAGGGCGAGGGCGTTCATCACGGTCCCGAGCATTCCCATGTAGTCGGCACGGCCGCGGTCCATGCCGCGCTGGCTGAGCTCCGCGCCGCGGAAGAAGTTCCCCCCGCCCACGACGATCGCGATCTCGACACGATCGACCGCCTCGGCGATCTCTCGTGCGATCTGGCTGACCACGTCGGGGTTGACCCCGAGCTGGCCTCCGCCGAATGCCTCACCCGACAGCTTCAGGAGCACCCGGCGGCGCTTGGTCGCTTCATCGATCACGTGTCATGTCCTCTCGTTCCATCCAAACTATCTGCCTGGCGGCGGAGTCGAAACGTCGCGCGCGCAGGAAAAAGGCCCGGGATGCCATGGCATCCCGGGCCTTGTGACGGGCCGTCAGCCTGTCGAGGTGTTAGGCGCCGACCTTGAAGCGCGCGAAGTCGGTCAGCGTCAGACCGGCGTCGGACGCGACCTTGGCGACGGACAGCTTGTTGTCCTTCGCGTAGTCCTGGTCGAGCAGGGCGACCTGCTTGAAGAAGGCGTTGACACGGCCTTCGACGATCTTCGGCAGGGCAGCCTCGGGCTTGCCCTCGTTGCGCGAGATCTCGGTGACGATCTCGCGCTCCTTCTCGACGTCGGCCTCGGGCACGGCATCGCGAGTGAGGTACGAGGGGTTCGCGAACGAGATGTGCTGCGCGATGGAGCGAGCCGTCTCAGCGTCGTCACCGGTGTAGGCGAGCACGACGCCGACCTGCGGGGGAAGGTCCTTGCTGGTCTTGTGCAGGTAGACCTCGAACTTGTCGCCCGAGATGGTGCGCACGCGACGCAGTTCGACCTTCTCGCCGATGATCGCGGCTTCGTCGGAGATGAGCTGCTCGACGCTCTGACCGCCGGCGTCGGCGGCGAGGGCCGCCTCGACGGAGTCAGCGCCGGCAGCGGCTGCGGCGTCGACGACCTTCTCGGCCAGGGCGATGAAGCGCTCGTTCTTGGCGACGAAGTCGGTCTCGCAGGCGAGCTCGAGCAGCGTCACGGAACCGTCGTTCTCGCGAGCGACGACGAGGCCTTCGCTCGTGGAGCGGTCGGCGCGCTTGGCGTTGCCCTTCGCACCCTTGAGGCGCAGGATCTCGACGGCCTTCTCGACGTCGCCGTCGGCCTCTTCGAGAGCCTTCTTGGTGTCGACCATGCCGGTGCCGAGCTGCTCGCGCAGCGCCTTGATGTCGGCGATCGTGAAGTTTGCCATGGTGTGGCGTCTCCTTGTCGTATGCGTTCTTGATAAGAGCTCGGCGGGGCCGTGGCGCCGCACCTCACGAGGAGGTGCGGTCACGACCCCGCCGGATCGTAGCCTGTGCGGGTGACGTCGCGGTGGTGCGGACGTCGCGCTGCTTACTTGCTGTCGGTGGCCTCGGCGTCGGCGACCTCGGCGGCGGACTCGCCCGCCTCGGCGGCGACGGTCTCGTCGTGAGCCTCGGCACCGGCCTCGTCGGCAGCCGACTCGGTCGCGGCCTCGGTGGTCTCGGCGTTGGTCTCGAGCAGCTCGCGCTCCCACTCGGCGAGGGGCTCGGCGGCCTCGTCCTCACCGGCGGGCTGGTGACGCTGGATCAGGCCCTCGGCCGCGGCGTCGGCGATGATGCGCGTGAGCAGGCTCACCGAGCGGATCGCGTCGTCGTTACCGGGGATCGGGTACTGGAACTCGTCGGGGTCGGCGTTCGTGTCGAGGATGCCGATCACGGGGATGCCGAGCTTCTTGGCCTCGTCGACCGCGAGGTGCTCGCGCTTGGCGTCGACGACCCAGATGGCCGAGGGGGTCTTCTGCAGGTTGCGGATACCGCCGAGCGACTTGTGCAGCTTGTCGAGCTCACGCTTCTTGAGGAGGAGCTCCTTCTTGGTGAAGCCGCTCTCCGCCGGGTTCTCGTAGTCGAGCTCCTCGAGCTCCTTCATCCGGGCGAGGCGCTTCGACACCGTCTGGAAGTTGGTGAGGAGGCCACCGAGCCAACGCTGGTTGACGTAGGGCTGGCCCACGCGGGTCGCCTGCTCGGCGAGGACTTCCTGCGCCTGCTTCTTGGTGCCGACGAAGAGGATGGTGCCGCCGTGCGCGACCGTCTCCTTGACGAACTCGTACGCCTTGTCGATGTACCCGAGCGACTGCTGCAGGTCGATGATGTGGATGCCGGAACGCTCGGTCAGAATGAAGCGCTTCACCTTCGGGTTCCACCGGCGGGTCTGGTGTCCGAAGTGAACGCCGCTGTCGAGCAGCTGGCGGATGGTGACGACGGCCATGGTCGTACTCCTGTTTCTGGGCGCTCTCGCGCCGTGGTTGTGGTTGATCGCGCCGGACGAGTCGTCCGACGAGCCTGGTGCCCGGCGCACACCCGCCAACCGCCGAAGCGGAGGACCATGGGGTGTGGATGCCACGCGATGCGCTGTCCCGGAGGACGGCGCGCTGCGCTCTGGGCACGCGGAGTCATCCCGAATACACGAGATGCGTCTGCCAGTGTACAGGACGGGCATCGGCGACCGCTCGCCCTGGCAACTCCTCCCCCACGGCGTGTTTCGTCGATTCGTCCCCATTCCCCGGTCTCCGCGCCATCGACACCCGACGCCCCGGCGACACTGATCCCATGTGGCGTTCACCTCTCCAATCGGTCTCCGCGGCGGTCGCGATCGTCGTATCCGTGATGTGTCCAGCGGCTTCGGTCTCCGCGACGGATGATCTGGCGCAGCGCGGCTGGGTCTGGCCGGTCGACGAGGTGCAGCTCATCCGACGTTACGAGGCACCCGCCCACGCATACGGACCGGGTCATCGCGGTGTGGACCTCGCGGCGGACTCACCCGTTCGAGCACCAGCCGCCGGCCGCGTCGCGTTCGCCGGGATGGTCGCGGGTCGGCCCGTCGTCACGATCGACCACGGCGACGGTCTGGTGACGACTCTCGAACCCGTCACGACGGAGCTGGCTGTCGGAGACGCCGTCTCGCGGGGATCGCCGGTGGGCGGGGTCGCGACGGGTGGGCACACCGGGCCGGGGACGGTGCACTTCGGTGTGCGGCTCGACGGGGAGTACATCAACCCGCTGCGGCTCCTGGGGGGTGTCCCGCGGGCGGTGCTCCTGCCGTGCTGCTGAAGGCCGACGCGGAGATCGCCTCAACCGATCTGGTTGTCGCGACCTTCGACCACG
This sequence comes from Microbacterium sp. S1037, assembly GCF_048381605.1. Taxonomy (NCBI): domain Bacteria; kingdom Bacillati; phylum Actinomycetota; class Actinomycetes; order Micrococcales; family Microbacteriaceae; genus Microbacterium; species Microbacterium sp. S1037. Next base: position 453,586 of record NZ_JBLWIG010000002.1, on the reverse strand, counting down.
CGATCGCCGACGCCCCCGCCGGCGGTCACGGCGTTGTTCTGACCGCGGACCGCGACGGACGAGATCGCGCCCACCGCGGTGACCCGGGTTCTGTCGCCGCTCAGATCGACGCTGCCGATCGTCCCCGCTGAACTGATCGCACCGTCGTTGCCCTGCACCGAGACCGTGCCGATCTCAGCGGCGTCCACCCGGACGCGGTCCCCCGCGATCACGAGGGAGCCGATACGCGCAGCCGTCGCATCGACGGTCAGCGCGCTTCCCGAGACCGACAGCGCGGCGCACGACCCCTCGACGCGCACGGTCTTCTCGCTCCCCGAGATCGATGCGGACTCTCCCTCGGCACAGGTCACACCCTCGCCGTCCGCCGTGCCGCCGTTACCCGTGTCGCCGTTACCGCTTCCGTTGTTCGAGGACGCGGATTCCGCGGGCGCCGGGGTCGACGCAGCGAACGACGGGCTCGCGGGGACCACCGACGGCGACGGAACGGTCACCGTGGGCTGTGCCGCGCCCTCGCCCATCCCCGGGGGCAGGCGAGTGATGGTCGGTTGCGGCGCGAGCGCGCAGCCCGTGAGCAGCGCGACGAGAACCCCTGCCCCCAGCGCGACGCTTCGCGCACGTCCCCGTCGATTCACTCTTCCACGGTACGGCTGGCGGTGGGGCGGGCGCTAGCTGTCCCGACCTCTGCGAGTTCCACGCCGGTCTCGGCCGTCCCAGCTGATGCGGCACGTGACGGACACGGGTCGATGGGCAGGCCGCACGCGCTCGCCTGACGGTGAGCGCAGACAGGACGCGAGCCCGCGGCGCATCACGCGGCGCGCGGCAAGAACTCGCCGGAAGTTCAGGCGCGCGGGTGCGCGAGCCGGTAGGCCTCGCGTAGTCGCTCACCCGAGACGTGGGTGTAGATCTGCGTCGTCCCGAGACTCGCGTGCCCGAGGATCTCCTGCACGGTCCGCAGATCTGCACCGCCGTCGAGAAGGTGGGTGGCCGCGGAATGCCTCAAGGCGTGCGGGCCGAGAGCCTCGGCTCCCACCGCGGGGCCGACGACCCGTGACACGAGCGCATGGACAGCACGCGGGCCGAGCCGCGCGCCCCTCGCACCGATGAACACGGCGCGTCCGGCCCCGCCATCGTCGCGCGCGCTCAAGACGGGCCGTCCGCGCACGAGGTAGGCATCCAGTGCGCGCGCGGCGGGGAGGCCGTACGGAACGACTCGCTCTTTGTCTCCCTTGCCGCGCAGGCGGAGGGTGCGATTGTCACGGTCCACGTCATCGAGGTCGAGTCCGCACAGCTCCGACACGCGCGCGCCAGACCCGTACAGCATCTCCAGGACGGCGTGATCGCGAAGCTCGAGGGGGTCGCCGGTCTCCGCGCGGGTTGCGGCACTCGCGAGAACCTCGTCGAGAGCCGAGCTCGTCGCGACGACGGGCAGCGTCCGCCCCCGTTTTGGGGCGACGAGGCGGGCCGACGGGTCGGAGTCGATGAGGCCCTCGTCTCGCGCCCACGAGAAGAAGGCACGGACGGACGACGTCCGTCGAGCGGCGGTTGCTTTGGACAGGCCGGCGGTCGTCGCCTGCCACTGCCATTCGCGGAGCCTCTCGATGTCGAGGTCTGCCAGCTCAGGGTCGCTCGTCGAGCGCACCAGGTCTGCGAGGTCGGATCGGTACGCGCGAACGGTGGCCGGCGAAAGTCGGCGCACGGTCGCAAGGTGCGACAGGAACGCCTCGGCGGCGACGGAAGAGCGCATGAGTCCAGATTGCCCCCGTCGGGCGGCGAGGGGTGACAGGGCGCGCGCTGACTCCTCGTCGAACGGTGATTCCCGGCAGCCCGCGTCGTGGGGAAGTGCACCCCGACGCCGCACGGACTTCCGTCACTCGCGCATCGCACGCCAGCCTCCGTCGTCATCCCGCACCACCCGTCCCTCGAGCTCGGCGAGTCCGAGGTGAGTCTGCGCCTCAGTCACCGAGAGCCCGCTGCGGCGCGCGATGTCGTCTGTCCGCCGACCGACGCGCGTGGAGAGCGCGTCGAAAATGCGAGTCGTCTCGTCCGTCCGCTCCTCGTCAGGAGACTCCGCGGGAACCTGTGTCGTCGACACGTCGCCGAGCATCTCGCGAACATCCTCCGCCGAGGTCACGCACACGCCGCCGTACTCCCGCAGGATGCGATGGCACCCCGCGGATGCCGCCGAGGTGACGGGCCCCGGAACCGCCCCCAACGCTCGGCCGAGAGTCGCCGCGTGCGCCGCGGTGTTCAGTGAGCCACTCCTCCACCCGGCCTCCACCACGACCACGGCGTCCGCCATCGCGGCGATGAGGCGATTTCGTGCGAGGAACCTCCATTTCGTGGGGCTCGATCCGCACGGGGTCTCGCTCCAGACCGCGCCGGATACGGCGATCCGTTCGAGCAGCCCTTCGTGCCCACGCGGGTACGCCCGATCCACTCCCCCCGCGAGGAAGGCGACCGTCGTCGCGCCCGCCGACAGCGCCGCCCGATGAGCGGCCCCATCGATCCCGTAGGCCGCCCCCGAGATGATCGTGACCCCGGATTCACCGAGTTCAGCGGCGAGGTCGGCGGTCACGCCCTCGCCGTACGGCGTCGCCGCGCGCGCACCCACGATCGACACGGCCGGTGCGAGGGGGTCTCCGACGCTCCCCCGCACCCACAGTGCGACGGGAGCGTGGAAGCCGAGGTCGTCGACACGCGACGGCCAGTCGGGATCGCCGGGCACCACCAGTCGGGCCCCCGCTCGTCGAGCGCCGTCGAGAGCGGATCGGACGGCCGCGGGGCGCAACCTCGGCGACCACCGCGCGCGGGCCGCCGTCCACTCGTCGTCCGTCGGCGTCGCGGCCGTCCCCAGAGCCTCCACGGCGCCGACGGCGGCGATCAGCGCCCCCGCTGCGCCGTCTCCCGGCTCGGCGATGACGTTCCAGATCGTGCGTGCATATGCCTCGGCTTCCATCCCGGCCACCACACCCGAGATGCCGGTGAGCGCAGCCCGAGCTGCATCGGGAGACAGATCGGGCAGGCTCACGCGCTCATCCCCCGCCGGAGATACAGCGCCCGCCCGATGTCGTCCACCGTGATCGCGTCGTGGCCAGCGATGTCGGCGACGGTCCACGCGACGCGGAGCAGGCGGTCGTACCCGCGCAGGGTCAGCGCGCCGCGTCGCAGCGCGGTGTCCAGAGGACGGAGGACGTCGACGGATGGAGACGCGGGCCCTCTCAGCCACGTCCCGGGAGCGTCCGCGTTCCGCGACCAGGGGGTGTCCGCCCAGCGTCGGGCCGCGCGCTCCCGCGCTTCGGCGACGATGGCCCTCGCCTCACGAGTCGTGATGGTCGCGTTCTCGGTACCGCGTCGCGCGGCGGACACCCGTTGGAGGCGCAGATCGATGTCGATCCGATCGAGCAGCGGACCGGAGAGGCGGCGCGTATACCGACGGATCGCCTGAGGCGCGCACTCGCAGGAGCCGCCGGGAACGCCGTACTGCCCGCACGGGCAGGGATTGGTCGCGATCACGAGTTGGAATCGCGCGGGATAGGTCGCGGCGACGCCCGAGCGATGCAGGTGAATCTCGCCGCTCTCGAGCGGCTGGCGCAGGGCATCGAGGACGGAGGCGGGGAACTCTCCGCCCTCGTCGAGGAACAGCACGCCCTCGCTCGCGCGGGCGATGGCACCCGGACGCACGATTCCGGAACCGCCTCCGATCAGCGCCGCAGCGCTCGCGCCATGGTGGGGGCTCTCGAACGGCGGGGTCCGGGACAGCCGCACCACGGTCTCCCCTGAGAGCGAGCGAACGGAGGCCACCGACAGGGCTGCCTGGTCGTCCAGGTCGGGAAGGATGCCCGGGAGTCTGCGCGCCAGCATGGTCTTGCCTGCGCCGGGCGGACCGCTCATCAACATGTGGTGCCCACCGGCGGCGGCGACCACCAGCGCGTCCACCGCATCGGTCTGTCCGACGACGTCGGCAAGCTCGAGTGGCGGAGCGTCGTGGGCGGGTGGCACCGCAGGGAGCACCGGCTCGAGCTCTCCGGCGTCGCACGAACCGCCGTGCCACCGCACGACCTCGGCGAGACAGCCGGCGGCGCAGACCTCCATTCCGTCGACGAGCTCCGCCTCGCCTGCGTTCGCGGCCGGGACCACCACGCGCCGATGACCGGCCCTCTGGGCGGCGACCACCGAGGGGAGGACGCCGGGCACCGGGCGGAGACGCCCGTCGAGCCCGAGCTCTCCGATGTGCACGGTCGCGGCGACGCGGGCGGCATCCATCGATCCCGTCGTCGCGAGCGCGGCCACCGCGATGGCGACGTCGAAACCCGAGCCGCGCTTGGGCAGGCTGGCCGGGGAGAGGTTGACGGTGATCCGACGCTTGGGAAGGTCGAGTCCGCGGTTCGCACACGCGTTGCGGACCCGGCGACCCGCCTCTCCCAACGCCTTATCGGGAAGACCGATGATCGAGAACTCCGGGGTCTGCTGCGACAGATCGGCTTCGACATCGACGAGGTCGCCCCGGAGGCCCGACAGAGCCACCGCCCAGGTACGGGCGACGGTCACAAGGCGTCCTCGAGGTGCTCGAGCCGCGCGGTCGAGGGGTCGGGTCCCGTCAGAGCGATCGCGTCGAGCCGCAATCGGCGCCCGCGTGCCTCCGCGGGGTGTTCCGCGATCCAGGCCATCGCGAGACGCCAGAGTCGAGCGGCCTTGCGCGCGTCGATGGCGTCGAAAGGGTGACCGTACGCCTCACTCGTGCGCGTCTTGACCTCGATGACCACGAGCGCCCCGTGGTGATCCGCGACGATGTCGATCTCGCCCTGCGGACATCGCCAGTTGCGATCGAGGATGAGGTAGCCGCTGCTGCTGAGGTGAGCGACGGCGCGGTTCTCTCCGGCTCGTCCGAGTTCGTCTTTCGCTGCCATGTCCGAGAGCGTGACAGCCCCGGGCGGTCAGGTTAGCGAGCAAAGACGCCTTCCGTGGAGGAGTCAGCAATTCACCGGATTGGGGAGGAAAGCCCGACCGCGATCCTCAGTTGTCGAGCGAGAGCTCTTCGGGCAGCTGGAAGTCGCGACGCGAGAGCTCCTCGACGTTCACGTCCTTGAACGTCAACACCCGCACGGACTTCACAAACCTGTCGGCCCGGTAGATGTCCCACACCCAGACGTCCGACATCGAGATCTCGAAGTAGAAGTCGTGCTCGGTGTCGCGGCGGACGACGTTGACATCGTTGGCCAGATAGAACCGGCGTTCGGTCTCGATCACGTACTGGAACTGCTGCACGACGTCGCGATACTCGCGGTACAGGGCCAGTTCGAGTTCGCGGTCGTAGTCCTCGAAGACGTCGTCATCCATGGTCTCTCCATCCTAGGCGCGCATGGTCGCGGAGGTCGCACGGCGTCGACGCCCCGGGCGCGTCCTCACTCGCATCCGGCGTCTGCGCCCGCCTCGTCCCGGACGAGGAGCCGTCAGAACAGCGTCGGCGCTGCGGCGATCGCCCAAGAGTGGCGATGATGCACGCTCATGCCGTGCGCCGAGATCGCCTCGCGGTGATCGAGGCTCGCGTAGCCCTTGTTCCGCGCCCAGCCGTACGCCGGCAGATCGTCGTGCAGGTAGGTCATGACGGTGTCGCGGGCGACCTTGGCGATGACGGATGCCGCAGCGGCGCTCGCGCAGTCACGGTCGGCCTTGACGATGGGCTGGACGTGCAGACCGCGCTCCCCCGCCGGGGTGATGTAGTCGTGGTTCCCATCGAGGATGACCAGCGCGTCTTCGGGGACGACACCGTGCGCGCGAAGGTCGGCTATCGCCCGGATGGCGGCGAGCCCGAGGGCGCGGATGATGCCGATCTCATCGATCTCGTCCGAGCTTGCCCACCCGACGGCACTGTGCTGCACGAACGCCGCCGCGCGGGCAGCCACCTCGGGCCGGCGCGCCTCCGGCACGAGCTTCGAATCGCGCAACCCGGCCGGGACGCGCTTGCGCGATCGCGCGGGATCGATCACGGCCGCGCCCACAGCCACCGGCCCCGCGAGCGCTCCGCGTCCGACCTCGTCGCACGCGATGATCAGCGCGTGCTCTTTGAGCATGCGCCGTTCGAGCGTCAGCGTGGGTTCGATCACGGGGTGGCCTCCGGGGCGGGCACCCCCGCGAAGACGTTGTGGTGGAAGTCGATGAGCCCGAAGCGCGAGAACGGCCAGGTGATCAGGAAGGCACGTCCGACCACGTTGTCGATCGGCACGAACCCCTGTCCGGGCTGGTCCTGGTTGAAGCGGGAGTCTTTCGAGCTGTTCCGGTTGTCGCCGAGCACCCACAGCGAACCGGGGGGAACGGTGATGTCGTACGGAACAGGATTGGGGGCCGTGGCGCCGGGAGCGAGCTTCACGTACGGCTCGTCGAGGGGGACGCCGTTGACCGAGGTCTGCCCCAGGGCGTTGCAGCAGACGACATGGTCACCGGGCGTTCCGATGACACGCTTGATGAGGTGGTCATCGCTGTCGGGCGCTGACAGGCCGAAGAGCGACAGCACCCAATCCGCGCCCTCTTCGAGCGGCGGACGCGCGGGTTCGGTGTTCACCGGCAGCCAGCCACCCGGATCGCGGAAGACCACCACGTCGCCGCGCGAGTACTGCCCGAAACGCGGCGTGAGCTCGTCGACGAGGATCCGGTCCTGCTCGATCAGCGTGTTGTTCATCGACGCGGAGGGAATGTAGAACGAACGCACCACGAACGTCTTGACGAGGAACGAGACGACCAGGGCGATCAGGATGATCACGACGATGTCGCGCAGGAAGGCGCCCCATCCCCGTCGTCGACGGTCCGGAGAAGAGGATGCCATGGCATCCGGGGTCGACGCGGTCTGGTCGCTCATGCAAGATCCTTCACCGGGCTCGCCGCACACCGGAGAACCCGCAGCAACAAGGGTCGCACATCGCACGCCCTGCGCCGGACGGCGTGGCCATGAAAACGCCGAACGCCCCGTGACGGAGCCACGGGGCGTTCGAGAGAGTCGACTCAGCGGTCGCGCTTCTCCTTGATCTTGGCCTTCTTGCCGCGCAGGTTGCGCAGGTAGTACAGCTTGGCGCGGCGCACGTCGCCGCGCGTGACGACCTCGATGTGGTCGATCACGGGGCTGTGGACCGGGAAGGTGCGCTCGACGCCGACCTGGAAGCTGACCTTGCGGACGCAGAAGGTCTCGCGCACGCCGTCGCCCGAGCGGCCGATGACGACGCCCTGGAACACCTGGATACGCGAGCGGTTGCCTTCGGTGATGTTGACGTGCACCTTGACGGTGTCACCGGGAGCGAAGGCGGGGATGTCGGAGCGGAGCGAAGCCGCGTCGACGGAGTCGAGGATCTGCATGATCATCACTTCCTGCGACCGCCACAGGTCGATCGCACGATAAGAGGGAAAAAGGTGAGGCGTGCCCGAGGCCGCGGATGCGGCGGGACTCCCCTGAGGCAGAGCCGGTCAGGGCACAAACGCCTATTCTGCCATGCCCCGCGAGCCGCACCAAACCGGCTCAGTGCCCCGGTCGGTTCTCCGGCACCACGATCACGTCGCCGACCGTCCGTGGGCGCGGCGGCTCGGACGTCGGGGGAATGTACGCTGTGCCGTCCTGCGCGTGCAGAACGGTCACCGAACCGCGCGCTTCGTTCCACAGCTGCGACAGCGACGACCAGAAGAGTACGAGCGCGCCGACCACGCTGAGAGCCAGCAGAGCGAAGAACAGCCGCGCGTCGTAGAACCCCAACGCGACGATGACGAGGTGCCAGAGCCCCAGCCCCGCGATGTCGCGCCAGCCGGCGGCACCGGACAGCCTCACGCTGGCCCGCGCTCGGACCAGCAGCGAGAGGAGGATCTCCGAGACGAACACGGTCGGGGCCGCGATCAGCAACCAGAGCAGCGCCCACCCGCTTCCGCCGGCGAACACGATCCACCCGACGAACAGCCACAGCGGCAGGACGAAGGCGGCGGGGAACAGCCATCGGAGGAACACTCGGCGAAGCACCATGGAGCGAGGCTACGCACCGTCACTGTGCAGCGCCTATGAGTGAGGAAGGCGTGCGACGGATGGGGCAGTCCCGATCGGGGAGAATGGTCGGTGACGAAGGGAACCACCGATGATCGAACTGCGCACCCCTGCCGAGATCGAGGCGATGCGGCCGGCCGGCCGATTCGTCGCCGAGGTGCTGGCGACGTTGCGCGACGAGACCAAGGTGGGCACCAATCTCCTCCACCTCGACCGTCGCGCGCACGACATGATCCGGACTGCCGGCGCGGAGTCCTGCTACATCGACTACCACCCGTCGTTCGGGGCAAGCCCGTTCGGAAAGGTGCTGTGCACCTCGATCAACGATGCGGTGCTGCACGGCCTCCCCCACGACTACGTGCTGCGCGACGGTGACCTCGTGTCGCTCGACTTCGCGGCATCCGTCGACGGATGGGTCGCCGACTCGGCCGTCTCGTTCGTGGTCGGCACTCCCCGCGACGAGGACCTCGCTCTCATCGACACCACCGAGCGCGCCCTGGTCGCCGCGATCGACGCGGCGACCGTCGGCCACAAGATCGGCGACATCTCCGCGGCGATCGCTGCCGTCGCCCACGCCGAGGGGCTCAGCATCAACACCGACTTCGGCGGTCACGGCGTCGGCCGCACGATGCACGGAGACCCGCACGTCGCCAACGACGGCAAGGCCGGGCGGGGTTACCCCCTGCGCGCCGGCCTCGTCGTCGCGCTCGAGCCGTGGTTCCTCCAGACGACCGACGAGCTCGTGACCGATCCGGACGGTTGGACCCTCCGCAGCGCTGACGGTTCCCGCGGCGCGCACTCGGAGCACACCGTGGCGATCACCGCCGACGGACCGATCGTGCTCACCGACCGGTCGTTCCTCGGCGTCGACTGACGGACGGATGACGGATGCCGCGGCCTCGAGGCCGCGGCATCCGTCATCCGTGCGAGATCTCAGTCGGAGAGAAGGTCGGGTCGGCGTTCCCGCGTGCGCTCGAGCTGCTGCTCGCGCCGCCATGCCGCCACCGCGCCGTGGTTGCCGCTGAGAAGGACCGGCGGCACCTCGCGCTCGCGCCACACGGCCGGCTTGGTGAACGAGGGGTACTCCAGGAGTCCGTCTTCGTGCGACTCCTCGACGAGGCTCTCGGGATTGCCGACGACACCGGGGATGAGACGGCCGATGGCCTCGACCATCGCCATGACGGCGACCTCGCCACCGTTCAACACGTAGTCGCCCAGCGATATGAGGCGTACGTCGCCGAGCTCCGCGGCGTAGTCGAACACGCGCTCGTCGATCCCCTCGTAGCGACCGCAGCCGAAGACGAGGTGCGACGCCGTGGAAAGTTCGCGCGCGGTCGCCTGCGTGAACCGCTCCCCGGCGGGCGACGGGAAGATGATGACGGGCCGGGACGCGGCGTCACGCGTGACGTCGTCGAGGGCCTCGCCCCACGGTTCGGGCTTCATGACCATGCCCGCTCCCCCGCCGTAGGGAGTGTCGTCGACCGTGCGATGGCGGTCGTGCGTGTAGTCGCGGAGGTCGTGCACCCGGACGTCGAGGAGACCTGTCGTCCGCGCCTTCCCGAGGAGCGACACCTCGAGGGCGTCGAAGATCGTCGGGAAGATCGAGACGACGTCGATACGCACGTCAGTCCTCGCGACGGGTGTCGTCGGCGCTCGCGGCGTCGGCGATCTTGGCGTCCTCGCACATGACGGCCTCGCTCGTGGCGTCCTCGGGCTCGGGCCCGTCGGCGCCGGTCGGCTCGTGCTCGTCGCCCTCATCGCTCGGGAGGTCTTCGAAGAGTCCGGCGGGGGGCGTGACGACCACGCGTCCGCCCTCGATGTCGACCTCGGGCACGATGGCGCTCACGAAGGGGACGAGAACCTCTCGATCCTCACCGGAGGGGCGCACGATCAGCAGGTCCTGCGCGGGGAAGTGGTCGACCCGGACGACACGTCCGACGGTCTCGCCCTCGCGCACAACATCGAGGCCGACGAGCTGGTGGTCATACCACGCGTCGTCTTCGGCCGGGGCGTCGGCGGTGTCCTGGTCGATCCACAGGATCGCCTTGACGAGCTCTTCGGCGGCCGTGCGGTCGTCGACGCCTTCGAAGAACGCGACCGGGTGCGAGTTCATCCACCGGAACTCGCGGACCGTCAACGGACGACCGTGCCACGGCGACGACTCCGGCACCTGCAGCGTGAACGTGTTACCCGGGACGAAGCGCCCCTCGGGGTCATCGGTGTAGAGCTCGAGCTTGAAGGCGCCCTTGAGGCCGTGGGCCTTGACGAGCCGCCCCACGCGGAGCTGAGTCTTGGCGGGCTGACCGCCCGCGGGTTCGCCGGCCGCCATCAGTCGTCGGCCACGTCGACGCGCACGCGGCGCCCGTCGGCGAGGGCGGACACGACGGTGCGCAGAGCCTTGGCGGTGCGTCCGCCGCGCCCGATCACGCGACCCCGATCATCGGGGTGCACGCGAACCTCCAACACGTCGCCACGGGGCGAGGTGCTGGAACGGATGGTCACGTCCTCGGGGTGATCGACGATCCCCTTGACGACGTGTTCGAGCGCGGCAGACAGCACGGGACTTACTCGGCCGAGGTCTCGGCGGCGTCGTCGGCCGAAGCGTCGGCTGCGGGAGCCTCGGCCTTCTTCTCGGCCTTGGGCTTGACGACCGACTTCTTGCCGGCCTCAGCCTCGAAAGCAGCCTTGGGCTCGCGCACCTTGACGGTGGACACGGCGTCCTTGTCGCCCTTGAACTTGCCCCAGTCGCCCGTGAGCTTGAGGATCGCAGCGACCTGCTCGGTGGGCTGAGCGCCGACCGAGAGCCAGTACTGCGCGCGGTCCGAGTCGACCTCGATGAACGAGGGCTCCTCGGTGGGGTGGTACTTACCGATCTCCTCGATCACGCGGCCATCGCGCTTGGTGCGCGAGTCGGCGACGACGATGCGGTAGTAGGGCGCACGGATCTTACCGAGACGCTTGAGACGGATCTTGACAGCCACGAATTTTCTCCTGGATGGTGAAAAGCGAACGAACCGATCGCCTGGAGCGTGGGGTGCACACCCGGCGGAAGCTCAAAAAAGGCGGGCCGGCACTGGATAGAGGGTCGAGTGCCTGGTCCGACCCTTTATTCTGCCAGATGACACGGCGAGGCGCGAAACAGAACGTCGCGCGTGTCCCGTGTCAGACTGACCGGATGACGCTGCAGTTCGCTTCCTCGACGCGCTCCTCCGTGGGGCTGGAGTGGGAGCTGATGCTCGCCGACCGCGAAACGGGCGATCTCGTTCCCCGAGCCCCCGAGATCCTGGAGCTCGTCGAGGAGCGCACCGCGCTCGAACGCTTCACGGTGACGGGAGAACTGCTCACCAACACCGTCGAGGTGACGAGTGGCGTCGGGGACACGGTCGCCGCCGCCGTCGACGACATCGGCGACGCCATCTGCGCGCTGCGCGAAGAGACAGAGCCGCGTGGCATCGAGCTGCTCTGCGCCGGCAGCCATCCCTTCGCTCAGTGGTACGACCAGCAGGTCACCGACAAGACGAGGTACCACACGCTCATCGAGCGGACCCAGTGGTGGGGCCGCAACATGATGATCTGGGGCGTGCACGTCCACGTCGGCGTCGACAGCGTGGACAAGGTGCTGCCGATCGTCAACGCCCTGACCGTCTATCTGCCTCACCTGCAGGCGCTCTCGGCATCCAGTCCCTTCTGGGCCGGCGAACGGACCGGATACGTCTCGAACCGCTCCCTCGTCTTCCAGCAACTGCCGACGGCGGGGCTCCCCTGGCAGCTCCAGACGTGGGATCAGTTCGAGTCCTACCTCGACGACATGGTCCGCACGGGTGTGATGGCGGATGCCACCGAGGTGCGGTGGGACATCCGTCCGGCCCCGCGCTGGGGCACCGTCGAGATCCGCGCGTGCGACGGCATGTCCACGCTTCCCGAGCTGGCCGCGGTCGCCGCTCTCGCCCAGACACTCGTGGAGCACTTCTCCCGACTCCTCGACGAGGGCAAAGAGCTCCCGGGGATTCCGCCATGGTTCGCCCGCGAGAACAAATGGCGCTCCGCGCGGTACGGGCTCGACGCGCGGGTCATCGTCGACCGGGACGGCACGCAACGGCCGGTGGTCGAGCACCTGCGGGAGTCGATGGAGGAACTCGCCGACATCGCCGTCGAGCTGAAGTGCGCGCGCGAGTTCGCGGGCCTCGAGACGATCCTCGCGACCGGGGGCAGTTCCGCGCGGCAGCTCGCCGTGGCCGAAGCCGCCGACGGCGACCTGCGTGAGGTCGTGCAGCATCTCATCCGGGAGTTCCGCGCGGGCCCGACGCTGCGAGAGCATCTGGCGGCTCTCCGCGCGTGACCGATCCGGCGCTCGGGCGCTCGGCGGATTCTCATGGCCGCGCCTCTAGGATCGCGCCATGACCCCCGTTCGTTCCCGCTCGGCGCGCTCCGTGGCCGTGCTCCTCGCGGGTCTGGTCGCGACCTTGACCGCATGCGCGCCCGAACCGACCGCGCCGCAGCCCGAACTGACCTTCGGCGTGGAGTCCCCCGCTGCCGCTCCGGCTACCACCACTCCCCCGCGTCTCCGTGTGGTCACGGTGGGCGACTCGCTCATGTCGGGTGCGGGGCTGACGATCGGTGAAGCGTGGCCCGATCTCATGGCGTCCCGAGCCCACCTCGCGCTGACGAACCTCGCCTGCGGAGGGATGGGGTTCGTCGTCGAGGGCGAGTGCGGAACGGCCTACGCGGGCTTCGCACCCGCCGTCGCCGCCCTGCAGCCGGATCTGCTCATCGTGGAGTCGTCGAGCAACGACTTCTGGCAGGACCCCGATGAGATCCGCGCGGACACCACTGCCACGGTCGACGAACTCCATCAGGCCGTGCCCACCGCCCGCATCGTCGGATTGAGCACGATCTGGAACGACGAGTCCGACATCCCGGACGACAACGCGGTCACGTCCGACGCGCTCCACGATGCGATCGACGCGGTCGGCGGGACGTACATCGACATCGGCCAGCCCCTGCTCGGGCACCCCGAGTGGCTGCAGGACGACGACGTTCACCCGACGGCTCGCGGCCAGAAGGCGATCGAGCAGACGATCGTGTCGGCCCTGCAGGACGCGGACGTCCTGCCCTGAGGCCGACCGCGCCGCCGCGTCGACGTCAGCCGCGTCCGAGCATCTTCTGCAGCTCGGCGAGATCGGCCTCCGTCGGCGCCTTCTGACCGCCCAGCCCGAAGCCCGAGCCCGTCGGAGCGGTGGATGCCGCGATGCCGGCGTTCTCGGCCGCGCGCTTGGCCGGGTTGCCCGAACGCGACCCCTTCGCCTTCTGCTGCTTGCCGCGCTTCGACGACGCGCCCGGCTTGCCGCCCACCGGACCCATGCCGGGGATGTTGGGCACACCGCCGCGAGCGACCGTCTTCATCATCTTGGCGGCCTGCTCGAAGCGCTGGACCAACTGGTTCACGTCGGTGACGGTCATACCGGAACCGCGCGCGATACGCAGGCGTCGGGAACCGTTGAGGACCTTGGGATTACGACGCTCACCCGGCGTCATCGAACGGATGATCGCCTCGGTGCGGTCGAGCTCTCGCTCGTCGAAGTCCTCGAGCTGCTGCTTCATGTTTCCCATGCCCGGGAGCATCCCGAGCATCTTCTTCATGGAGCCCATCTTCTTCATCTGCTGCATCTGCTCGAGGAAGTCCTCGAGCGTGAAAGTCTCCGTCGCGAGCTTCTCGGCGACCTTCATCGCCTCGGCCTCGTCGAAGGCGTTCTGCGCCTGCTCGATCAGGGTGAGGATGTCACCGAGGTCGAGGATGCGGGATGCCATGCGGTCGGGGTGGAACGGCTCGACGTCGTCGAGGCCCTCACCGGTGGACGCGAAGATGATCGGGCGACCGGTGACCGAGGCAACCGACAGTGCGGCTCCACCGCGCGCATCACCGTCGAGCTTCGACAGCACCACGCCGGTGAAATCGACGCCGTCCTGGAACGCCTTCGCCGTGTTCACGGCATCCTGACCGATCATCGCGTCGATGACGAAGAGAACCTCGTCGGGCTGCGTTGCCTTGCGGATGTCGGAGGCCTGCTTCATCAACTCGGCGTCGACGCCCAGGCGACCCGCGGTGTCGATGATGACGATGTCGTGCTGCTGGCGCGTGGCGTAGGCGACTCCGTCGCGAGCGACCTTGACCGGGTCGCCGACGCCGTTGCCCGGCTCCGGAGCGTAGATCGCGGCCCCCGCGCGCTCCGCGACGACCTGCAGCTGGTTCACGGCGTTCGGTCGCTGGAGGTCACAGGCGACGAGAAGGGGCGTGTGGCCGTCCTTCTCGAGCATCTTCGCGAGCTTGCCGGCGAAGGTCGTCTTACCCGAGCCCTGCAGACCGGCGAGCATGATGACCGTCGGCGGGTTCTTCGCGAACTGCAGACGACGCTGCTGGCCGCCCAGGATGCCGATGAGTTCGTCGTTGACGATCTGCACGACCTGCTGCGCGGGGTTGAGAGCGCGGTTGACCTCGTCTCCGAGGGCGCGCTCGCGAACCGCGGCCGTGAACTCTTTGACCACGGGCAGCGCCACGTCGGCGTCGAGCAGGGCGCGGCGGATCTCGCGAACCGTCCCGTCGACGTCTGCGGGCGTGAGCTGGCCCTTCTTCCGGAGATTGCGGAAGGTCTCTGTGAGCCGGTCGGAGAGGGTGCCGAAAGTCGCCATGATGAGTCGAGTTTACGCGGGGCGCGGCGACCGCGCCGCCCCGACGGGAGGGTCAGGCCCCGCCGAGGGCTTCGGCGAGGGTCTCGGGAAGCGACCGGCCCGCAGCCGTGCGGTCGGCCCACGCCCAGACAGACGCCAGGACCGCCGCCGACAAAGCTCCCGCTCGCACCTGAGCCACGAGCGGCGTCACCCCATCGCGCACCAGGCGCGCCGCGATCTCGCGCTGCAGGTGGAACTGACGCACCGCGCGGTCGCGGTCGAGTTCGGCGGCGATCCCCATGGCATCCGCGTTCGTGATCGCGAGGGCCAGCGCATCGGGGGTCAATCCCTCACCGATCGACGTGAGCGCCTCGCTCGTGTCGACGCCGTCGCGCAGGAGGGCGACACCGCGCGCCGACTGCTCGTCGAACCCCGACCACAAGACGTCGCTCTTGGCCGAGAAGTAGTTGAAGAAGCTGGAACGGCTCACGCCGGCGCGACGGGTGATGTCGGATACCGACGTCGCCTCGTATCCGCGTTCGAGGAACAGCTCGCACGCCGCCTCGGCAAGGACCTCGCGTGACGAAGCGCGCGGGCGTCCACTGCGGCTCGGCGAGGTCATGCCGCCAGCCTAGAAGACGCCCCGACATGTATTGTTAGACGCAATCCAACAACGGCGGGAGCCGAGATGCTCGACATCGATCACGTGGGGTTCGCCCCGGACTACGTGCCCTACCTCGACGGCTGGGCGCAGCAGCGGCGCATCCACGCGGACGTGGTCGCCGGGCGTCGCTCCGACACTCTGCTCCTGCTCGAACACGAAGCCGTGTACACCGCGGGCAAGCGCACCGAGGATCACGAGCGGCCCGACGACGGCACGCCGGTCATCGACGTCGACCGCGGCGGGAAGATCACCTGGCACGGGCCGGGTCAACTCGTCGGCTACCCGATCGTGCGTCTGCCGGAGCCGGTGGACGTCGTCGCGCACGTGCGCCGCCTCGAGTCGCTGATCATCGCCGCCCTCGCACCGATCGGCGTCGACGGCATCCGCGTAGAGGGCCGCAGCGGCGTCTGGGTGCAGCGCCCGCTCGGCCTGGACAAGGTCGCGGCGATCGGCGTCCGCGTCGAGAAAGGGGTGACCATGCACGGCTTCGCCGTCAACTGCGACAACTCATTGGCTGCCTTCCGGCGGATCGTCCCGTGCGGGATCTCGGATGCCGGCGTGACCACCGTGAGCGAGGTGATCGGAGCCGACGTCTCCCCCGGCGACCTCGTGCCCCGCATCGTCGACGTCTTCCACGCCGAGTACGCGGGGGTGGCGGCATGAGCACCTGTGGCACCGGAACGGCCGGGGTCCCGGCATCCACCGCTCCGAACGGACGCAAGCTGCTCAGGCTCGAGGTCCGCAACGCGGAGACGCCCATCGAGCGCAAGCCCGAGTGGATCAAGACCAAGGCGAAGATGGGCCCCGAGTACACGGCCCTGCAGAGCCTCGTGAAGAACGAGGACCTGCACACCGTCTGCCAGGAGGCCGGGTGCCCGAACATCTTCGAGTGCTGGGAGGACCGCGAGGCGACGTTCCTCATCGGGGGATCGCAGTGCACCCGTCGGTGCGACTTCTGCCAGATCGACACCGGCAAACCCGCCGACTACGACACCGACGAGCCGCGTCGCGTCGCCGAGAGCGTGACACGGATGCAGCTGCGGTACGCCACGGTCACGGGCGTCGCCCGCGACGACCTCCCGGACGAGGGCGCGTGGCTCCACGCCGAGACCGTGCGGCGCATCCACGCGGAGAACCCCGGGACCGGTGTCGAGATCCTCGCGACCGACTTCTCCGGCAACCCCGCGCTGCTCGCGGAGGTCTTCTCCTCGCGGCCCGAGGTCTTCGCGCACAACGTCGAGACGGTGCCGCGCATCTTCAAGCGCATCCGTCCGGCGTTCCGATACGAGCGATCGCTGGGCGTGCTGACCGCGGCGCGCGACGCCGGGCTCATCACGAAGTCGAACCTGATCCTCGGGATGGGCGAGGAGCCCGAAGAGGTGGTGCAGGCGCTGAACGACCTGCACGAAGCCGGGACCGACATCATCACCATCACCCAGTACCTGCGTCCGACCCCGCGCCACCTCCCCGTGCAGCGGTGGGTCAAGCCCGCCGAGTTCGTCGAGTTCAAGGAGGAGGCGGAGCGCATCGGCTTCCTCGGGGTCCTGGCCGGACCGCTCGTGCGCTCGTCGTACCGCGCCGGGCGCCTGTGGGCGCAGTCGATGGTGTCGAAGGGGCGCGAGATCCCGCCGCACCTCGCTCACCTCACGAAGGACATCGCGGCGGACGGCGTGGGGTTCGCTCAAGCCGTCTGAGCGGGTCGCGGTCCGACCGCGCGTCGACGATCAGTCGGCGCTCGTGACCGACTGCACCGAGCCGTCGGACGCGAGGTTCACCAGCAGCACGTCGTCCGTGGCATCCGGATCGAGGGCGTACTCGAGAACGGCGAACGGGTCCGTACCGCCGTGCTCGTCCGCGAGGATCGTCACGCTCATCAGCTGCATCGACTTGATGACATCGATGTGCGTATCGCCGGACGGGTCGATGAGCAGGTCGTCGATCTCCTCGCCGAGCGTCGCCTGCTGCTGGAGGATGTACTCGGTGACCTCGCTGGTGCGCGAGTCGAGTTCGCCCACCATGGCGTTCCGCGCAGCCAGGTCGATGGCTTCGAGCGCCGAGATCATGGCGGCCGCGACATCGAGGGCCTCGACGGACACGTCGTCCTGGTCGGGGGCCGTGAGATCGACGGTCACACTCTGGTCGCCGAACTCGACGTTCTCCGACCAGAAGATCGACCCGTCGGGCCCGGACTCGAGGAGTCCGAAGAAATCGTGCTCGATCGCCATACCCCCATGAAACCAGGCGGCACGCGCTTCGGGAAGGCGACCCGCCCGGGTCAGTCGACGAGCGACGCGGCGAAAACGTGCGGCGTGAAACCGGTGAGGTCGTTGATGCCCTCGCCCTGGCCGAGCAGCTTGACCGGAATGCCCGTGCGCTCCTGCACGGCCAGCACGAATCCGCCCTTCGCCGAACCGTCGAGCTTGGTCAGGACGAGACCCGTGACCCCGGCGCTGTCGAGGAAGGCCTGGGCCTGCATGAGCCCGTTCTGACCGGTCGTCGCATCGAGCACGAGGAGCACCTCGGCGATCGGCGCCTGCTTCTCGATCACCCGCTTGATCTTGCCGAGCTCGTCCATGAGCCCACCCTTGGTGTGCAGACGGCCGGCCGTGTCGACGAGGACGATCTCGGTGCCCGTCTCTTTCGCGTGGGCGACCGTCTGGAAGGCGACGGATGCCGGATCCTGGCCCTCGTGCTGCGGACGCACGATCGCGGCTCCCCCGCGCTCCGCCCACGTCGCGAGCTGGTCGACCGCTGCGGCGCGGAAGGTGTCGGCCGCTCCCACAACGACGCTGCGCCCGTAGCGCTGCAGGAACTTCGCGAACTTGCCGATGGTCGTCGTCTTGCCGACGCCGTTCACGCCGACGACGAGGACGACGGCCGGACGCTCGGTGAGCCGCAGGGTCGTGTCGAACTTCGCGAAGTGCTCTTCCAGCGTCTCCTTCAGCATGCGCTGCAGATCGCGCGGGTCGGTCGTGCGAAAGCGCTCGACCTTCTCGCGCAGCTCGTCGACCAGGCGCTCGGTCACGTCGGGTCCGAAGTCGGCCGTCAGGAGGGCGGTCTCGAGGTCGTCCCACGTCGTCTCGTCGATCGTGGGTTTGACGAACAGGCCGCGCAGCGCGCGTCCGAGCGACCAGGAGTTCTCAGCCATTGCTTCAGCTTACGGGGGCGGCTTCGCGTGCGGCCGCGGCCCGATCGCCGATGCGCTGGCCGACGACGGCAGACACGCCGTCCTGTCGCATCGACACGCCGTACAGCGCGTCGGCGATCTCCATCGTGCGCTTCTGATGCGTGATGACGATCAATTGACTGCTCGAGCGCAGCTTCTCGAAGACCCCGAGGAGCCGCCCGAGGTTGGCGTCGTCGAGAGCGGCCTCGACCTCGTCGAGGATGTAGAACGGACTCGGCCGGGCCGTGAAGATCGACGTCAGGAAGGCGACGGCCGCGAGCGAGCGCTCCCCGCCCGACAGGAGCGAGAGCCGTTCGATCTTCTTCCCCACGGGGCGGACGGAGACCTCGATCCCCGTCGTCAGCGGGTGCTCCGGGTCGGTGAGAGAGATGCTCCCCGAGCCGCCAGGGAACAGGATGGGGAAGATCTCGGTGAACGCGGCGCGGGTGTCTTCGAAGGCGGCGACGAAGATCGTCTGCATCCGCTCGTCGAGCTCGGCGATGATCGTCTGCAGGTCCGCGCGCGTCTGTTGCAGATCGGCGAGCTGCTCGGTGAGAAACGCGTGGCGTTGCTCGAGAGCGGCGAACTCCTCGAGGGCGAGCGGATTGACGCGGCCGAGTTGGCCGAGCTTCCGCTCGGCGTCCTGCAGTCGGCGCTTCTGTCCGGCCCGGTCGAACGCGACGGCCTCGCCGTCCCCCTCCGCGGGAATGAGCTGGTCGGGGCCATATTCCGAGACCAGAATGTCTTCGTCGAGGGCGAACTCGGACTGCACGCGCTCCAGCAGGCTCGTGACATGCAGTCGCTTCTCGTGCATCTGGAGTTCGAGCCCGTGAACGCTCTCGGTCAGGCGCGCGAGCCGCTCCCGGACTTCGGACTCTTCGGCGCGCGCGCGGGAAAGATCCGCCGAGACCGCGGTGCGAGTCGCCTCCGCCGTGGCGAGCTCCACGCGGGCGTGGCTCACCGAGCGATCGACCGAGTCGAGGAGCGCGGGGAGCTGAGCCGCGACCTCCGCCGCAACCTCGCGCTGCGCACGCCGGATCACTGCCCGGCGCGCGGCTTCCTCGGCAGCCGCGCGTTCGCGCTCCCGCTGGTTCTCGAGCTGCACGATGCGCGCCTCGCCCGCGCGCACCCGCTCCTTCAGCGTCTCGATGTCGAGACGTGCGCGCATCTCCGTCTCGCGGGCCGCCTCGAGCTCGGCGACCATGCCGTCGCGCGCGGAAGCGTCGAGGATCGGTCGAGGGGCCTCGAGGGCTCGGGCCAGAGCGGCCTCGGCTGCGGCGGACGCATCCTCGGCCTCCGCGACCGCGGCTGAGGCCTGCGCGAGGCCCGCCTCCAGGCGCTCGCACTCCGCCACCGCAGCCTCGTGCCGCACGGTGACGCGATTGACCTTCTCGGCCTGCGCCGCCAGCGCGGCGTCGTGCGCGCGGAGCGTGGCGAGGGAGTCTTTCGTCCGCTGTCGCGCGTCGGAGAGCGCCCGTTGAGCATCGCTGAGCGCTTCCCGCAGCGAGTCCGCGACCACGACGATCTCGGCGAGCCGTTCCGCAGCGGCATCGCGCTCCGCGGCGAGTTCGAGCCTCGAACGCCCGGCGCCCGAACCTGCGCGCAGCGTGTGAACGGTCAGGACCTCGCCGGCACGCGTCACGAGGGTCGTACGGTCGTCGAGGGACGGAAGCGCCGACTGCGCGGCATCCAGGTCGTCGACGACGACGAACCGGGCCAGGATGCCGAGGATCCCCGGCGGTGCGGTCACCACGTCCACCGCTCGCACGCCCCCCGCCGGAACGCTCACCGCGGGCGCGTCGACCGATGCGTCGGCAAGGGCGATCTCGACCACGCCGAGGTCGTCGTCGGCGGCGACACGGGCCGTCGCGAACGCCGCGGCCGAATCGTCGACGAGCACACCCTCGGCGAGCGAGCCCAGAGCAGCCGCCACGGCCGCCTCGTAACCCGACGTCACCTTGACGCCGTCGCCCACCAGTCCACGTACCCCCGGCTGGCCCGAAGCGACGAGATCGGCGGCGGCATTGCGTACGTCCAGCGCGCGACCCAGTGCGGTGGTCTGCGCGGACAGGGCGTCGCGTTCGCGCTCCGCCGCGTGCAGGCGCTCCCGCAACTGCGCCACTGCCGCCTCCGCGTCGTTCGCATCGCGCTGAGCACGCTCGTAGGCCGCCGCATGCTCCGCAGAATCCGCTTCCGGCGCGATCGTCGGACCCAGAGCGGCGAGGGCCTCCTCGGCCTCCGCGCGACGGACCAGTGCCGCGTCCAGGGCGCGCTGTTGGCGCTCGACGCCCGCGAGCACGGCGTCCCTCGTCGAGGCGGCGGAGGCCGCCGCCCCGCGCAGCGCCGTGAGCTTCATGTCGTGCTCCGAGACGAGCGCGCTCTGTGCGGCGATGTCGACATCGAGGGCGTCGAGATCGGCGCGGGCCCGCGCCACCGCTCGGGCGGCATCCGAGGCGGCATCCTGCGCGTCGCCCAGACCGGCGGCGATGTCGTCGATCTCGCTCCGGACGTCATCGATCGCCGACTGCGACACGGTGGGCGAGAAGGCACCCGTGTCGCGGTCGTCGTCGGAGAGCAGGGCGAGGCGTTGCCCCGCGAGCGTGTACAACCCACGGAGCCGCTCCTGCACCTGCTCGAGCGAGAACGCCACGCGTCGGGCCTGATCGACCGCCTCGGATCGCTGCTCTTCCTCGAGTCGTTCCACGCGATGACGCAAGCCCTCCGCCTGCTCCTGCAGGACCAGACGCTCGGTGTGCCGTTCGGTCTCGGCCCGCGCCGCGTCCGCGAGCTGACTGCGCAGGCGCACCAGATCGTCGGCGAACAGGCGGGCCTTCGCGTCTCGCACGACGGCGGCGATCGTGGCCGCCTCTCGCGCGATCTCCGCCTGTTTCCCGAGCGGCTTCAACTGCCGGCGGAGCTCCCCGGCGAGATCGCCGAGACGAGTGAGGTTCGTCTCCATCGCCTCGAGCTTGCGGACGGTCTTCTCCTTGCGGCGGCGATGCTTGAGGATGCCCGCCGCCTCCTCGATGAAGCCCCGACGGTCCTCCGCGGTGGCTTGCAGCACCGTGTCGAGACGCCCCTGACCGATGATGACGTGCATCTCGCGACCGAGGCCCGAGTCGCTCAGCAGCTCCTGGACGTCGAGGAGGCGACTCGTCTGACCGTTGATCGCGTACTCGCTGGCCCCGGTACGGAACAGCGTGCGACTGATCGTCACCTCGCTGTAGTCGATCGGGAGGGCGCCGTCCGAGTTGTCGATCGTGAGCTGTACCTCGGCGCGCCCCAGCGGGCCCCGTGTCGAGGTGCCGGCGAAGATGACGTCCTCCATCTTGCCGCCGCGGAGTGTCTTCGCCCCCTGCTCCCCCATGACCCACGCGAGAGCGTCCACGACATTGGACTTGCCGGATCCGTTCGGACCGACGATGCAGGTCACACCGGGCTCGAGCGCGAACGTCGTCGACTGCGCGAACGACTTGAAGCCCTTGAGCGTCAAGCTTTTCAAGTGCATGTCGCCGCGCCTCCCGTCTGATCGTCGACGCCTCACGCTACCGGAGAACCCGCGGAATTCCGGGGCGGCGAGCCGCTCGCTCCGCGAAGACGCGCCCGGGATCCCGCGGAATCTGAGCGCGAGCTTGACATTCGCTGACAGCCTTCGCTAGCGTCGGGGGTCGCAACCGACGACGGAAGGAGGTCCTCCCATGATTCGCAACACCACCGGCTTCATCGCCACCGGCTTCACCGCCGCTCCCGTGCTGTCCGCACCCTTTGCCGGAGTGACCACCGCCGTCGGAATGCCCGTCTTCCTGGGCTGACCCCGTCGCGTCGAGACGCCCGTCGTCTCCGCTTCTCGCGCCGCATCCATCGGATGCCGAGCGTTCCGGATCATTCGATCCCTCGCGAGCACCGTTCGCCGTCTCCTTTCTTCATCTCTTCTCACCGGAGCCTCCGCATGAGCACTCTGCCCACGCGCGCGCCGCAGCACACCGCGGCCACGCCCACCGTTTCTCTTCCCACGATCGTCGACCGACCTGTCGGCCTCGTCGACCGTCTCACCCTGCGCCTCGGCCTGTGGCTGTTGACGCGCCACGCGGCTCGCGTGCACGTCATCGAGCTGCGCACGACGAGCGCGCACCGCGCTCGGGTGCAGTACGCCGAACGGAGCCAGCGTGAACGCGACTGGTACCGGACGGCGTCACTGATGCGTCCGACCATCTGAATGGTGTGCGCCGCCCCGCGCGGGCGGCGCACACCGTCCCATCCCCTCACGAAAGACACCTGATGACTTCGCTCCCCGACGGCGTCGAGTTCCGACGCCTGCACATCCCCGCCTCCATCCACGACGATGACGCCGCGGACTTCCGCGAAATGACCCGCGTGCGCAACCTCGTGTACGCCGAGATCTCGGGTCACGACGATCACTCCATGCCGGCGGACGAGCTTCTGCCGAACTTCCAGCCCGACCCCGCGCAGGTGCGTCTCTCATGGCTCGTTCTTCTCGACGGCGAGGCGGTGGGTCGTATCGGTCTCGACCTCCCCCAGGAAGACGGGGCTCGTTCGGGCTACTGGCTCGTCGAGCTTCTTCGATCGGTCTGGGGACGCGGCATCGGTCGCGCCGCCTACGCGCTCGTCGAACAGACCGCTCGAGAGCACGGTCGAACCGTGCTCCAGTCCTGGGCCGAACACCCCGCCGCCGACGGGCCTCACCTCGAGGCTCCCACCGGCTTCGGATCGGTGCCGCACGATCACATCGCGCGGTACTTCCTGGCATCCGGGCACACTCTGGAACAGGTCGAACGCAACAGCGCTCTCGACCTGACGACCGCGGAGCCCCGCCTTCGCGCGCTCCTCGCCGAAGCCGAGTCGGCCTCCGCCGGATACCGGGTCGTGCAGTGGGTCCTCCCGACCCCCGACGAGTTCGTCGACGGAATGGCTCTCATGAAGGAACGCATGGTGACCGACGCCCCGGCGGCGGGACTCGAGTTCGACGAGGAGAAGTGGGATGCCGATCGCGTACGCCGCTACGAGCGCACCTACCTCGATGCGGGACGTCTGCTGCTGATCACGGCCGCGCAACACATCGACAGCGGGGACCTCGTGGCCTTCAACGAACTCGCGATCGGCAAGGACCGCACGGCCACGACGTCTCAGCACGACACCCTCGTCGTGGGTACTCATCGCGGGCACCGCCTCGGCATGCTTGTGAAGTGCGCGGGTCTGCTCGCGTGGCGCGACATCGCGCCCGCCTCGCCGCGCGTGCTCACCTACAACGCGGAGGAGAACCGTCCGATGCTCTCGATCAACGAGGCGATCGGCTTCGTGCCGGTGGCTTACGAGGGGGCGTGGAAGAAGGTGCTCGACTGAGGTCAGTGGGTCACCGCAGGCGCTGGCAGTGCGGGCAGAAGTGGCTCGAGCGATTCATGAACGACACCCGCACGATGGGTCGGGCGCACCGGGGACACGGCTGACCGGTGCGCCCGTACGCGTTGAGCGAGTGCGCGAAGTAGCCGGCCTGCCCGTTCACGTTCACGTATTGCGCGTCGAAACTCGTTCCGCCCTCGGCCAGTGCCTTGTCGAGCACCGCGCGGACCTCGCCCAGCAGACGATTCACGGCCCGGGTCGGGAGGGCGGATGCCGAGGTCTCGGGGTGAATGCGCGCCGCCCACAGCGACTCATCGGCGTAGATATTTCCGATGCCGCTCGCGACGGTCTGGTCGAGCAGCACGCGCTTGATCCCCGAGGCCGTGCGCGCGAGTCGCGCCCGGAAGCGCCCGACGTCGAAAGCGGGGTCGAGAGGATCGCGCGCGATGTGCGCGACCTGCGTGGGCACGCGAGCGAGATTCGACCCCCGTCCGGCCGCCGCGCCGTCGGGCGTGTCGACGAGCTGGTCCACGGCCAGCGAACCGAACGTCCGCTGATCGGCGAACACGACCGAGAGCGGACCGTGGACGGGGTGCTCGAGCTCGATGCGGATGCGCTCGTGGCGCTCCTCGGGGGCACCCGGGACCCGGAGCAGCATCTGCCCGCTCATGCCCAGGTGCGTGACGATCGCCTCGTCGTCGGAGAACGGCATCCAGAGGAACTTGCCCCGCCGAACGGCGGCGTTCATCCGCTGCCCGGTGAGCGCCGCCTCGAAGTGCGCCGCTCCGCCGGTGTGACGGGTGAGCGCTCGCTCGTCGCGAACGTCGACCGACGCGATGAGCGCACCGGTGACGGCGGGTTCGAGACCGGCGCGGACGACCTCGACCTCGGGAAGCTCAGGCACGCGCGTCGAGCTCGCGCCAGGCCGTGAGCGCCGCGGCCATCTCGGCCTGCTTCTTGCTCGACCCGGTTCCCGTGGTCACCACGTCTCCGACTGTGACGGTCGCCGTGAA
The DNA here is from genome assembly GCF_048381605.1 of Microbacterium sp. S1037. Classification (NCBI taxonomy): domain Bacteria; kingdom Bacillati; phylum Actinomycetota; class Actinomycetes; order Micrococcales; family Microbacteriaceae; genus Microbacterium; species Microbacterium sp. S1037. The sequence continues at coordinate 428,705 of NZ_JBLWIG010000002.1, read as the reverse complement.
GCGCCGGTCGTGATCGGGGCCGGACGCCTCGACGGCGTAGGTGGGTGCGGGCAGCGAGAGGCGAGCCGCGATCTCTTGCAGGCTGGTCTTCGGGTCCATCGCCGCGCCGTACCGGGCCGGGTCGGCCATCAGGGGCTCGACGAGTCGCAGAACCATTGCGGTCGCGGCATCCGGACCGGCCGACAGATACGTCGCACCGATGAGCGCTTCCATCGTGTCGGCGAGGATCGAGTCCTTATCGTTGCCGCCGGTGAGGATCTCGCCCCGGCCGAGCCGGACGTGCTGGCCGAGACCGATACCGCGAGCGACCTCGGCGAGGGCGATCGTCGAGACGACGCCGGCGCGCCGCTTGGCGAGCTGGCCCTCGTCGAGATCCGGATGCCGCGTGAAGAGGCGCACGGTCACGGCCTGACCAAGCACGGAGTCACCGAGGAACTCGAGGCGCTCGTTGTGCGGGATGCCGCCGTTCTCGTAGGCGAACGAGCGATGTGTCAGCGCGAGCGAAAGAAGCTCGGGGTCGATGTCGACCCCGAGCTTCTCGGTGAGCGCTGAGCGCTCGACGTTGTTACGCGTCACGAATCGCCGATCAGACGTCGGCGACCTTGCGGCCCTTGTACTCGAGGAAGAGCTCAGTGCCCTGCGAGTCGGTGACGACCTTCGCCTGGTGGGGGCGGCTGTAGACGACCTTGCCGTTCTCGATGGTCTTGACGAGCGCGGGGGCTTCGGCCTTCCACTGCGCGCGACGCGAACGGGTGTTGGAGCGGGAGACCTTCCGCTTCGGGGGGTTACCTGCCATGTCTAGCTCTTCTCTGTCTTGGGGGCGGCGCGGAGCGCATCGCCGTCGTCTGGGGTGTACTGCTGGAGCGCAGCCCATCGAGGATCAACGGACGACTGCTCCGTGTCGCCGGGGCTTTCCGTCAGCTTCTCGCCCGTCACCGGGTCGAGCCCGAGGCAATCCGGCTGACACACCGGCTGGAACGGAAGCGACAGGACAATGGCATCCCGGACCAGATTTTCAAGATCCACGTGGTCGTCTTGAACGTCGAAGTCACTCGCTTCATCCCCAGGATACGCGAAAAGTTCCTGGAACTCGACTTCGACAGGCTCCTCGATGTCGATCAGGCAGCGTCCGCAGACCCCGGTGGCGGTGGTGTCGACGGTTCCCGACACGAGGATTCCCTCGTGGACCGACTCGAGACGCACCTCGAGCTCGAGCGGCTCCGCCTCGGGAACGGAGACGAGACCCTCGCCCCATTTCTCGGGCGCGGGGATCTCGAGGCTGTGCTCGCGCATCTCGCCCGGCTTGCGCTCGATGTCGCGCACGGGGAGCTGGAAAGGTCCGGGGCGGTGGGTTCTCACGGGGGTCCATGCTACCCGGGCGGCCCTGGGGAGGGGCCGGACGACGCGGCCGCGCACGTGCGGTCAGCGCCGGGGAGGCGCGGCCGGGCTTGTAGACGCGCGTCGCCCCCGGGGCACCGCGGCCGCGCGTCGGTGCGGTCGGAGCCGCAGACACACCCATAAACGCGATCCGCTCACAGAAACGCGTGCTGCACGTGTTTCCGTGAGTGAATCGCGTTTATGCGGGGGCGCTGAGCGCGTGCACGGCAGCTCGAGCCGTGAAGAGCCCCGCCGAGAACCGCGGCGGTCAGATCCCGCGCGCGCCGGTGTCGAGGAAGCGCGCGACAGCGGGAGGCACGTACGGCGACACGTCGCCCCCGAGACCGGCGACCTGGCGCACCAGAGAACTCGACACGAGCGCGTGAGAAGGGTCTGGGAGGAGGAAGACCGTCTCGACGTGCGCGAGATCCCGGTTCACGATCGCCATCGGCGTCTCGTAGGCGACATCGACCTGCGACCGGATGCCTTTGACCAGCACCTTCGCGCCGACCTCGGTCGCGTAGTCGACGAGGAGCCCCATGCTCCACGCCGCGACGACCACGTCGCCCTCGACACCCGCCTCGGCGATCGACTGCTCGAGCAGCGACTGTCGTTGGGCGATCGGCAGCATCGCTTCTTTGCCGGGATTGTGCACCACGAGAACGTGCAGCTGGTCGAAGAGACCGGCCGCGCGGCGGATCACGTCCAGGTGCCCCAGCGTGGGCGGGTCGAACGAGCCGGGAACAACGGCGATCCGGGGGTCCATGCCGCCAGCCTACCGACGGCCACGTGCTCAGGACTTCGCGAGCGCCGCACGTTCTTCGACGCCGAGACGACGCTCGAGCGCAGCCGCCAGCCCCGGATGCCGCTGCAGGGCCGGATCGTCGGCGAGAAGCCGCTCGCCCTCGGCGCGCGCCTCGGTGATGAGGTCGGCGTCGGTGACGACGCGCAGGAGACGCAGCGACGAACGCACGCCCGACTGCGCGCCGCCGAGCACGTCGCCCTCGCCGCGCAGTTCGAGGTCGACCTCGGCCAGCGCGAAGCCGTCGAGCGTCGCCGCCACCGCGTCGACCCGCGCGCGCGACGACGTGCCCGGCGCCGCCTCGGTGACGAGCAGGCACAGGCCGGGAAGACCGCCACGACCGACACGACCGCGCAGCTGGTGAAGCTGCGAGACACCGAAACGATCGGCCTCGAGGATGACCATCGTCGACGCATTGGGGACGTCGACACCGACCTCGATGACCGTGGTGGCGACGAGCACGTCGATGTCGCCGCGCGCGAACGCCTGCATCACGGCATCTTTCTCATCGGACGGCATCTTTCCGTGCAGGATCTCGACGCGGATGTCGGCGAAAGCCGGCAGGCGCGACAGCAGGGCCTCGACCTGGACGACGCCCCACCGCGTTCGGTTGGTCTCGTTCGGAGGGGCGGCTGCGGCACCGTCGGGCGCATCGGCCGGCTCGTCGGTCTTCTCGTCGGCCGTGAGCTGCTCGGCGTCGATCGCGGCACAGACGACGAAGGCCTGGCGTCCCTGCGCGACCTCCTCGGCCACGCGGTCCCACACGCGTGCAAACCAGCTCGGCTTCTCGGCGAGGGGCGCGACGAACGATTGGATACCGGCACGCCCGGCCGGCATCGTCCGGATCGTCGACACGTCGAGATCGCCGAACACCGTCATCGCGACGGTGCGGGGAATCGGCGTGGCCGTGAGCACCAGGGTGTGCGGAGAATCGCCCTTGGCGCGCAGGGCCTCTCGCTGGTCGACGCCGAAGCGGTGCTGCTCGTCGACCACGACGAACCCGAGGTCGGCGAACGTCGTCGTGGAGCTCAGGAGGGCGTGGGTGCCGACGACGATCCGCGCCTGACCGGATGCGACGCGCAGGGCGGCCTTACGCCGCTCCGCAGCGGGAAGCTGACCGGTCAGCAGCGTCGGCATCAGTTCGGGCGCGAGTTCGGGACCGAGCATGCGGGCTATCGAGCGCAGGTGCTGCGCGGCGAGCACCTCGGTCGGGGCGATCAGTGCCGACTGCCCGCCGGACTCGGCGACCTGCAGCATGGCGCGCAGGGCCACGAGGGTCTTGCCCGAGCCGACCTCGCCCTGCACGAGACGGTTCATGGGCCAGTCCCCCACCATGTCGGACTGGAGCTGGGCCCCCACGCTCTGCTGGTCGGGCGTGAGCTCGAACGGCAGGATGCGGTCGAAGCGTTCGAGGAGTCCGCCGGGATGCGCGGGGCGTTTTGTCGCCGAGAGCGCACGCACGAACTGACGCTGCTGCAGCAACGCCGTCTGCAGCACGAAGGCTTCCTGCATCCGCAGCGTCGCCACGGCGGGCGGGATGTCGTCGTCGTTCTCGGGACGGTGGATCTGCTCGAGCGCCGCGCGGGCGGGGAGCAGACCACGCCGCGCTCGCAGATCGGCGGGGAGGGGATCGTCGATGTCGCCGAGCGAGTCGAGGACGAGCGAGATCGTCTTCTGCACGAGGGGACTCGGCACGGTCGCCGTGGCGGGGTAGATCGGAATCGGGCGCTTCGCGCTGACCTCCGCCTCGGCACGCGCCTCGGCGATGTCGTCGAACAGCTCGTAGTCGGGATTCGTCAACTGCGTCTGGCGGCGATACTCGCCGACCTTGCCCGAGAAGATGCCGCGCCTGCCCGGGGTGAGGTCTTTGAGCCGCCACGGCTGGTTGAAGAACGTCAGCGACAGGCGACCGTCGCCGTCGCTGATCACGACTTCGAGCAGCGACCCCCGACGGTTCTGCATGCGCCGCTCGCTCGCGCTCACCACCTCGGCCACGATCGTGACCGGTTCGCCCAGGGGCAGAGTCGAGATGGGGGTCAGCTCACCGCGCCGCGCGTACCGCCGAGGGTAGTGCTCGAGGAGCTCGCCGACGGTCTTCACGCCGAAGGCGCGGTCGAACGCCGCCGCCGTCTTGCCGCCGATCGCTCCGTCGAGATGGGAGGCGAGCGACAGACCGGGCATGCGTCGAGTCTAGGGACGACCACCGACATCGTCGGCGGCTCCCGCTTCGCTCGGGCGAGCGACCGTAGGCTGGAAGGGTGACGCGCATCATCTCCGGCCGTGCCGGCGGCACAGTGCTCGAGGTCCCCGCGAAGGGCACACGCCCCACGAGCGACCGCGTGCGCGAGTCGCTCTTCGCGGCGCTCGAATCCGCCGACCTCCTCCGTGAGGCACGCGTCGCCGACCTGTACGCCGGCTCCGGAGCACTCGGACTCGAGAGCCTCAGCCGTGGGGCCGCCTCAGCCGATCTCGTCGAGCTGTCCGCTCCCGCCGCCGCCGTGATCCGCAAGAACGCGGATCGGCTGCGCACCGCGGGCGTCGAGGCCCCCGTGCGGGTGCATCGCGCGAACGTCACGACCTACCTCTCGGCATCCGGAGCCGAGTGGGACCTCGTGTTCATCGACCCGCCCTACGACGTGGGCGACGACGAGCTCACCCGCGTGCTGATCGCCCTCGCGCCACGGCTGAGTCCGGACGCCGCCGTCATCGTCGAGCGCGCGAAGCGTTCCCCCGCGCCGGACTGGGCCGCCGCCGGGCTCGAGCCCGAACGCGAGCGCACCTACGGCGACACGACGATGTGGTGGGGTCGACCGACCGCGTGAGGGCGTGGGCCGTCAACCGCGGCCGGCATCCCAGTCGCGGTACGGATCCCAGCCCGTACGACCCGCCCACGGCGACCCGTCCACGGTGATCGAGTGCTCCCCGCGCGTTTCGACCGTTCCGACACGGCGGCCGAGAGGAGCGGCCTCCGCGGAGAACGTCGCGAGGAACCCGTGGTCCTCTCCCCCGCCGAGGGCGAGCGCGGGGTCGTCGCCCAGAGCGGCGGAGTCGAACGCGATGGTCACGTCCGACGCATCCGCCAGGCGCGTCGCGTCAAGCGCGAGCCCGTCCGAGATGTCCATCATGGCGGTGGCACCCGCGTCCGCGGCACGCAGCGCGTCGGCGATCGGCGGTCGGGGGGCGAGCTGGCGCGACAGCGCGTGCGCGTCCCCCGCGGTGAGGCTCGCGCGCGCCTCAGGCGTCACGGCCACGGGAGTGCCATCGGCATCCGTGAACCGACGGAAGAGCAGGTCGATGCCCTTCGCGGCCGGTCCGAGTTCACCGATGACGTAGACGCCGTCGCCGACCCGCGCTCCCGAGCGGCGCACGGGCACGCGGCCGTCGAGCGAGCCGAGTGCCGTGACCGCGATCGTGAGGGTGTCCGAGACCGTGAGGTCGCCGCCCTCGACGGCGCAATCGGGCGCGAGCTCGGCGCACGCGTCGGCGAGCCCGTCGGCGAAGCCGCGGACGAACGACACCGGAGTCGCGTCGGGCATCGCGAGGGCCACGAGAAGAGCGATCGGCCGCGCACCCATCGCGGCGACGTCGGCGAGGTTCACGGCGGCCGCTTTGAAGCCGAGATCGTGCGCCGACGACCACGCGAGCCGGAAGTCGGGGCCGTGCACGAGCGTGTCGGTCGTCGCGACCACGCGCCCGTCCGGGACGGCCAGCACCGCGGCATCGTCGCCCGGCCCGACCGGTGCCGTCGACGGGGGAAGTCGGTCCAGGATGCCGCGGAGGATCTGCCCCTCGGAGAGCTCTCCCACGGTGATCTCACGGCTGGTCTCGGCGTCGGTCACTCCCCCACGCTATTAGCCTGGAGGGGTGCCCCGCTCTTCACGGACCCTCGCGTTGCTCGCCGCCCTCACGCTCCTGCCGGGGCTCGCGGCCTGCAGCACGAACGTCGCGATGGAGCCCGCGAAGCTCGCGAACGACCCGGCCTGCGCCAACGTCGAAGCGCGTCTGCCCAAGACGATCTCGGGACAGGAGCGGCGCTGGACCGACGCGCAGTCCACCGCGGCGTGGGGGAATCCGGCATCCATTCTCATGACCTGCGGTCTCGAGGCCCCCGCGCCGACGACGCTGCCGTGCCGGACGTCGGACGGCGTGGACTGGATCGTCGACGAATCCCGGGCGTCCGAGAACAAGTACACGCTCACCACGTACGGACGCGAGCCCGCGGTGCAGGTGTTCCTGGATCAGGGTGTCGCGAGCAGCGGTGACGTCGCCCAGGCCCTCGGCCCGCTCATCCGCGACAATCTCCCCGCGACCGGGGCGAAGTGCACGTCGCTGTCGGACGCGACGCCTGCACCCACCCCGACCCCGTAGCCACCCGCGGCCCGCGCGGTCGCCCGCCCGAGGGCGCGTCAGGCCTTCTCGAGCGCCGCGTCGAGCAGGTCGCTGATCAGGTCGGGGTAGCTCAGGCCGGAAGCGATCCAGCACGTCGGGAACATCGAGATCGGGGTGAACCCGGGCATGGTGTTCACCTCGTTCACGAAGAACTCCGTGCCGGTGTAGAAGAAGTCGACGCGCGCCAGGCCCTGGCCGCCGATGGCCTCGAACGCCTGCGCGGCGATGCGCTGCATCTCGGCGAGTTCGCCGTCGCGCAGGTCCGCCGGACAGACCAGGTCGACGCCCGGCGCATCGAGGTACTTGGCCTCGAAGTCGTAGAACTCCCGGCCCGTGACCACGATCTCGCCCGCCACCGACACCCGCACCGGTCCCCCATCGCGCCCGGGCAGGACGCCGCACTCGAGCTCGCGCCCGACGATCGCCTGCTCCACGAGCACGAGGCGGTCCTCGGCGAAGGCGGTGTCGAGGGCGGCATCCAGGTCTTCCCAGCGCGACACCTTGGTCACACCGACGCTGGAGCCGGCCTCATTGGGCTTGACGAAGACGGGCAGGTCGAGGGCGCGCATGCGGCGCTCCCACATCTGCCGGTCGTGAGCGAGGTCGGCCCGCGTGACAGCCACCCAGGGCACGACCGGCACGTGTGCGGCCCGCAGCACCTGTTTCGTCACGTGCTTGTTCATGCCGATCGCCGACATGAGCACGCCGCCGCCCGCGTACGGGATGTCGAGCAGTTCGAGAAGGCCCTGCACCGTTCCGTCTTCGCCGAAGCGACCGTGCAGGATCGGCAGCACGGCATCGACGTTCCCGAGCGACCGGGTGCCCTCGGCATCCGTCACGGTCCACTCCCTCGAGAGCGTCGAGTCGGGCAGCCTGACGCGCGTGCCGTTGTCGACAACCTCGGGCAGCGCCTCGGGGATGAGGGCGAACTTCGCCGGATCGTCGTCTTCGAGCACGAATGCCCCGTCGCGGGTGATGCCGACCGGGATCACCCGGAAGCGGTCACGATCGATCGCGCGAAGCACCCCGCCCGCCGTGGCGGAACTGATCGAATGCTCGCTGGAGCGCCCGCCGAAGAGCACCACCACCACCGGTTTGGTCATTTCGCGTCCTCTCGCCCTGCGGCTGGTCGTCGTCGGTCGTCAGGTGGGGCGCGATGTCCCGCGGGTCCATGGTGCCGTCGAGCACCATCTTCACCTGCTGCACGATGGGCATGTCGACACCGACCTGCTTCGCGAGCTGAAGAACGGGAGCGACGGATGCCAGGCCCTCGGCGGTCTGCTGCATCTGAGCGACCACCTCTTTGTATCCGTAGCCCTGGCCGAGCAGACGCCCCGCCGTGTTGTTGCGGCTGAGCGGGGACTGGCACGTCGCGATGAGGTCGCCGAGGCCCGCCAGGCCCTGCAGCGTCTCGGGCTGGGCTCCCTGCGCGACGGCGAAGTCGGTCATCTCGACGAGTCCGCGCGTGATGATCGAGGCCTTCGTGTTCTCGCCGTATCCGACGCCGTCGACGATGCCGATCGCCACCGCGATGAGGTTCTTCAGCACCCCGCCGAACTCGGTGCCGATGACGTCGGTGTTCACGAACGACCGGAAGTAGCGGTTGCGTGCGCGTCGAGCGACCGCCTCGGCCGTTTCGGGGCTCAGCGAGCTGATGACGGCCGCGGTCGGCTGCTCCCGTGCGATCTCGAGCGCGAGATTGGGCCCGGATGCCACGGCGATGCGCGCCGGGTCGCACGCGAGCACCTGCTCGATGACCTGGCTCATGCGCAGGCCGGTCGACTTCTCGACGCCCTTCATGAGCGAGACGATCGGCACGTCGGTGTGCTCGACGAACGGCTTGATCGCGGCGAGGTTCTCGCGCAGCGACTGGCTCGGCACCGAGAGGTAGATCTGCTCGGCGCCGCGGATCGCCTCGGCCAGGTCGGTGGTCGCCGTCATGGTGCGAGGCAGGTTGATGCCGGAGAGATAGCGACTGTTGCGCTTGGACTCGGTGATCTCGGCCGCCAGTTCGGGACGGCGTGCCCACATGACGACGGACGCCCCGCCGTCGGCGAGGATCTTCCCGAACGTCGTGCCCCAGCTTCCGGCGCCGATGACGGCGACCTTGGGACCGGCGACGGGCGCGGCGTTCTTACGACTCAAGGCGCCCCGTCTCGTTCTGCCCGTGCTGCGACGGGTTCCAGCGCTCCGCCGGAGCCGGAAGACCTCGGATGCCGGCGAGCATCTGCGAGATGCGTCCCATGAGCGCGTCGGTCGCGCTCGTGAGCACGGCTGGCGAGGTCGAGCCCGCGTACTCCGACAGATCCATCGCGGGGCCGAACTCCACGATCACGTGCGAGCGGCGGGGGAACTTGAGCTTGCCGTAGCGCGGGAGGATCTGCTGAACACCCCACTGCGCCATGGGGATGAGGGGAAGGTCGCCGGCGAGGGCGAGCCGGACGGCGCCCGTCTTGCCGCGCATCGGCCACAGGTCGGGGTCGCGCGTGAGCGTCCCCTCGGGGTAGACGATGACGCCGCGCCCGTCCGTGGCGATCTGCTGCGCGGCCTTCATGGACTGGTTCGCGCTCGTGGACGTCCGCGGCACGGGGACCATGCCGGTCGCCCGCAGCGCGGCACCCAGGACGGGGACCTTGAACAGGCTCTCCTTCGCCATGAACCGCGGCGCGCGACCGAGGCGCCACACGGCCACGGCGACGGTCACCGGGTCGAACTCCGAGTTGTGGTTCGGCGCGAGCACGTACGCGCCCTCGCGAGGAAGGTTCTCCGCACCGCGGATCTCGATCCGGGCGAAGAGACCCGTGACGGGGACGATGATCGCCGCGAGCGGCCAGAAGGCGCTCGGCCGGCTCTTCTCGGGGTTCGAGGCCACCGGCGTCAGCCCACGACGGAGAAGTCGGCGTCGAGAGCGGTCAGCTTCTCGAGGAACTTCTCGTACCCGCGGCGGATGATGCCGATGTTGCGCACCGTCGACTCCCCCTCGGCCGCCAGCGCGGCGATGACATAGCTGTAGCCGCCACGCAGATCGGGAACCTCGACGTCGGCGCCGTGCAGCGGCGTCGGGCCGTTGATGACGGCGGCCTGTTCGAGGTCACGGCGCGGAACACGGCGGTCGGGGCTCGCGATGCCCTTCGGGTGCACGACGATGTCGGCACCCATCTTGTTCAGCGCGGCCGTGAAGCCGAGGCGGTTCTCGTACACGGTCTCGTGGACCGTCGAGGTGCCCGGCGCCTGGGTGAGCGCGACGATGAGGGGCTGCTGCCAGTCGGTCATGAAACCGGGGTGGACGTCGGTCTCGACCATGACGGGCTTGAGGGCGTCGCCGCGACGGAACAGGATGCCGTCCTCGCGCACGTCGAACCAGCCGCCGGCCTTGCGGAAGACGTTTAGGAACGTCAGCATGTCCTGCTGGCGAGCGCCCTTGGCGAAGATCTCACCGTCGGTGGCGAGGGCCGCACAGGCCCACGAGGCCGCCTCGTTGCGGTCGAAGATCGCGCGGTGGTCGTATCCGACGAGCTTGTCGACGCCCTCGATGAAGATGACGCGGTTGGGCTCGTACGAGATGATCGCGCCCATCTTCTGCAGCACCGCGATGAGATCCATGATCTCAGGCTCGATGGCGGCGTTGCGCAACTCGGTCACGCCCTTCGCGCGGACCGCGGTGAGGAGCACCTGCTCGGTCGCGCCGACGCTCGGGTACGGGAGCGTGATGTTCGCGCCGTGCAGGCCGTTCGGGGCCGTGATGCGGATCCCCTCATAGCTCTTGTCGACCACGGCGCCGAAGGCGCGGAGTGCGTCCATGTGGAAGTTGATCGGACGGTCGCCGATGCGGCATCCGCCCAGATCGGGGATGAGCGCCTCGCCGAGGAGGTGCAGCAGAGGACCGCAGAACAGGATCGGGATGCGCGAAGCTCCCGCGTGCGCGTCGATCTCCTCGAAATGCGCGGCGACCGCGCCCGAGGGGTCGAGGTGGAGGGTTCCCTCCTCCTCGCCCTCGGTCACGGTGACGCCGTGCACCTCGAGGAGCGAACGCACGACCTTCACATCGCTGATCATGGGGACGTCGCGGAGCGTGCTGGTGGTGTCGCCGAGGAGTGCCGCCACCATCGCCTTGGTGACGAGGTTCTTCGCCCCCTTGACCTCGACGGTTCCCCGCAGCGGACGACCGCCGCGGATGGTGAGGGTCTCTGCCGCCTCCCAATCCGGCTGCCCGATGGGGTGCTCTCCGGTGTCGCTGACGAGTGTGCTCATAGGGGGGTGGACCTCACTTCGTGGACGAGGGGCGGCGAATCGACCCGATCGGGTCGATCGGGCTCAGCGGACCGGAAGGGTCCGCGGCCGCCATGCCTCGCGGCGCGCCTCGAACTGCGTGATCTTGTCTTCGTCACGCAGCGTGAGCCCGATGTCGTCGAGCCCTTCGAGAAGCCGCCACCTAGTGTAATCGTCGATGTCGAACGAGACCTGGAGGTCGCCGACCGTGGCGGTCTTGGCCTGCAGATCGACGGTCATCTCGATGCCGGGATTCGCCTCGAGAACCGCCCAGATCTGCTCGACCTCGTCTTCCGTGATCACGCCCGTGACCAGGCCCTGATTGCCCGAATTGCCGCGGAAGATGTCGGCGAACTTCGGGCTCAGGACCACCTGGAAGCCGTAGTCGCGCAGCGCCCACACCGCGTGCTCGCGGCTCGACCCGGTACCGAAGTCGGGACCTGCGACGAGGATGGATGCCGAGCGGTAGGCGTCCTGGTTCAGGATGAACTCCGGATCCTGGCGCCAGTTCGCGAACAGTGCGTCGTCGAAGCCCGTCTTGGTGACCCGCTTGAGGAAGACGGCGGGGATGATCTGATCCGTGTCGACCGCGGACCGCTTCAAAGGCGCGGCGACACCGGTGTGCGTGGTGAACTTCTCCATGTCAGGCCTCCGCCCCGGTCGAAACGATGTCCGCGGGGAGCGGCTCCAGGTCGGCGGGGCTCGACAGCGTCCCGCGCACGGCGGTGGCCGCGGCGACCAGCGGCGACACGAGGTGCGTACGCCCGCCCTTGCCCTGCCGACCCTCGAAGTTGCGGTTCGACGTGGAAGCGCAACGCTCCCCCGGCGCCAGCTGATCAGGGTTCATACCCAGGCACATCGAGCACCCGGCGAAGCGCCATTCGGCTCCGAAGTCGGTGAACACCTTGTCGAGCCCCTCGGCCTCGGCCTCCAGGCGCACGCGCGCCGAGCCCGGGACGACCATGACGCGGACGTTCTCGGCCTTGGTGCGCCCCTGGATGACGGAGGCGAAGGCACGCAGGTCTTCGATGCGGCTGTTGGTGCACGAGCCCATGAACACGGCATCCACCGGGATGTCCTTCATCGGGGTGCCGGCCGCGAGATCCATGTACTCGAGCGCCCGCTCGGCTGCGGCGCGCTCGTTGGGGTCGCTGATGTCGGCCGGGGTGGGCACGACGTCCGACAGCGACACGCCCTGGCCCGGGTTGGTGCCCCAGGTGACGAAGGGCTCGAGCTCGTTCGCGTCGAGGAAGACCTCGGCGTCGTAAACGGCGCCCTCGTCGCTCGGGAGCGTACGCCAGTAGGCGACGGCGTCGTCCCAGTCCTGCCCCTGCGGGGCGTGCGGCTTGTCCTTGACGTACGCGAAGGTCGTTTCGTCGGGGGCGATCATGCCGGCGCGCGCGCCCGCCTCGATCGACATGTTGCACATCGTCATGCGCCCCTCCATCGAGAGGGAGCGGATCGCGCTGCCGCGGAACTCGAGCACGTAGCCCTGGCCGCCGTTGGCACCGATCTTGGCGATGATCGCGAGGATGATGTCCTTCGCCGTCACGCCGGGCTTCAGTTCGCCCTCGACCGTGATCGCCATCGTCTTGAAGGGCTTGAGCGGCAGGGTCTGCGTCGCGAGCACGTGCTCGACCTCGCTGGTGCCGATGCCGAACGCCATCGCGCCGAACGCACCGTGGGTCGAGGTGTGCGAGTCGCCGCAGACGACCGTGATGCCCGGCATCGTCAGACCCAGCTGCGGCCCCACGACGTGGACGATGCCCTGCTCCTTGTCGCCGAGCGAGTGGATGCGGACACCGAACTCGTCAGCGTTGCGGCGCAGCGTCTCGATCTGGGTGCGGCTGGTGAGGTCGGCGATCGGCTTGTCGATGTCGAGCGTCGGGGTGTTGTGGTCTTCCGTCGCGATCGTGAGGTCGAGACGGCGGACCGGGCGGCCCTCGGCGCGCAGGCCGTCGAACGCCTGGGGGCTCGTGACCTCGTGCACGAGGTGCAGGTCGATGTAGATGAGGTCGGGCTGACCGTTCTCGCCCTTCACGACAAGGTGGTCGTCCCAGACCTTCTCGGCCAGGGTGCGAGGGTTCTCGGGAATCGTGCTCATGGTTTGCGTTTCTCCTCGGGAGGGGTGTGAGGCCCGCGACGAACTCCGCGACGAGAAAGGCCTAGAACAAGGTCTCGTCGCGGCCGCTAAGGAGGAGGCCGACGATCCGCACCTGGTCACGATACCACCGGCTCTCCTCCCCCTCGGCGCTCGCACCGCGCTCCGCCGGGTACCGATCGACGTAACACGACGCCGCACGTTTGGGCGTCGCGGAACCGCTCGTGCGAGCCTTCTGGAACGCCGCAGGAAGGAGCGTGCCGCATGGCCGCGAACGCAGAGCCCGGATTCTCGACCCGACAGGTGCACGTGGGCGCCACGACCGTACCCGCCTCGCCGCGCGCTCTGCCGATCTACCTCACCGCCGGCTTCACGTTCACCGACCTCGACGAGTCCGCCGAGCACTTCGGCACCGGCGCGGGCTTCGGGTACACGCGCACGGGCAACCCCACCGTGCAGGCCGTGGAGAACCGCCTCGCCTCCCTCGAGGGCGGCGATCAGGCGGTCCTCGTCTCGAGCGGACAAGCCGCCGTGACCGTCGCCCTCCTCGCCCTGGCCGGGGCGGGCGATCACATCGTGGTCTCCGAGCACATCTACGAGGGCACACGCGGTCTGCTCCTCGACAACCTCGCGCGGCTCGGCATCGAGACGACGTTCGTCGACACCTCCGATCTCGACGCGTGGCGGGATGCCATCACCCCGCGCACGAAGGCGCTCTTCGCCGAGACCCTCTCCAACGCCCGCAACGACGTGCTCGACATCGCCGCCGTCTCCGCGATCGGGCGGGAGCACGGCATCCCGCTCGTGGTCGACAGCACCTTCACGACCCCGTACCTCCTGCGTCCGATCGAGCACGGCGCGGCGGTCGTCGTGCACTCCGCGAGCAAGTTCCTGGCCGGACAGGGAGCCGTGCTCGGGGGCGTGATCGTCGATGACGGACGCTTCGACGCCGCGGCATCCGGTCATCTCTTCCCGCACCTCGTCCACGCCGACCGCCTCGGCGGGGCGAGCTATGCCGAGAAGTACGGCACCCGCGCACGCGGCGCGTACATCCGCGAGAGCGTGGCCCCGCGCTTCGGGCCCGCGCCGTCGCCGCTGAACGCCTTCCTGATCGGGCAGGGCATCGAGACGCTGAGCTTGCGCGTCGAGAGGCAGTCGCAGAACGCTCTGGCGATCGCACAGTGGCTCGAGAACCGCCCCGAGGTCGAGCGCGTCGACCACGTCGGTCTCGCATCCCACCCGCATCACGACCTCGGTGCGCGGTACCTCACGCGAGGCACCGGCTCGGTCTTCACCGTGACCCTGCGCGGCGGACTCGAAGCTGCGCGCCACGTCGTGCAGTCGGTGAAGCTCATCACGCACATGACCCACCTCGGCGACGTGCGCTCGCTCGTGCTGCACCCGCAGAGCACGTCGCACTCGGCGCGCACGGTCGAGGAGCGCGAGCGCGCGGGCGTCTTCCCCGGCACGATCCGCCTCTCCGTCGGCATCGAAGACGTCGACGACCTCCTCGCCGATCTCGAGCAGGCGCTCGTGGGAGTGCCCGTCGCCGAGCGCGAAACGGTCGTCCTGTGAGCCGTCTGCAGCACTTCGGGTGGTTCCTGGCGCGCGGCTTCGGCCCTCACGGCTGGGGCCATCCCTACCTCCGCTGGAATCACCGCTGGACGGAGCCGGGTCTGTACCAGGACTCGGCGCGAACCCTCGAGCAGGCGGGCTTCGACCTTCTCATCATCGAGGACGCACCCTCGCTCGGAAGTGCGGAGACGATCGACCTGCGCGTGCGCCACGCCTTCGGCGGGCCGAAGCACGATCCGCTCCTGCTCGCCCCCTACCTCTTCGCCGCGACGCGGCACCTCGGCGTGGTGCCGACGGTGAACCCCGCTGCGTATCTGCCGTACACCGCGGCCCGGCAGTTCGCGACGCTGCAACACCTGAGCGGGCACCGCCTGGGACTCAACGTCGTCACCGACACCGGCAGTGCGCGCCACTTCTCCACGGCCCCGCAGCTCGGACACGACGCGGCCTACGACCGGGCCGAGGAGTGGCTCGACGGCATCCGTCAGCTGTGGCGGAGCTGGGGCGAGGGAGCGCTCGTCGTCGACGAGGAGTCAGGCGTCTACGCCGACGGGACGAGATTGGATGCCACGCGCCACCGCGGTGAGTACTTCGGCTTCGACGGACCGCTCAACGCGATCCCCTTCACCGACGGCGAGCCGGCGATCGTCTCACCGGGCGGCTCGGGGCGCGGGCTGGCGTTCGCGGGACACAATTCGGACGTGCAGTTGGCGCTCGCCCCGCTCGACGAGGCAAGCATCCGTGCCTACCGCGGACGCATCCACGCCGCGGCGGAGGCAGCGGGGCGCGACGCCGCCGACATCAAGATCCTTTTCGCGATCCAGCCTGTACTGGTGTCGTCGCCGGAGGAGGCCGACCGTCTGGTCGCGGCATCCGCGAATCCGTCCGAGGAGGCGTTGATCTCGATCGCGCGCAAGCAGTCCAGCGACCTCGAGACGGATCTGACCGGTCTCGACCTCGACAGACCTCTCGACCGCTCGATCTTCGGCGAGCACGTGTCGGAGGGCAGCATCAAACGACTCGTCGGGAAGCACGACGCCGACGCGCCGCTGCGGACGATCCTGGCCGCCCACGCGCGCCTCGGCCGTTTGAAAGACGGTTCCGGCTTCGTCGGGACCGCGGACGAGTTCGCCGACCGCATCGAGGAGCTCGGCGAGTGGGGCAACGACGGCGTGCTGCTATGGGGCGACCTCCACCCGGTCACCGTCCACCGCCTGCTCGACGACCTGGTGCCGATCCTGCGCCGTCGCGGCATCCTCCGCGAGGAGTACGTCGACGGGGGTCTGCGGGCGAACCTGCGGGCGTTCTAGTCCCGGATGCCGCGCGCTCGGCGCCCAGTCCCGCTCACCTCCGGGGCATGTCCCACTTTGTGCAGAAACCACCGTCTGTGTTCGCACATTGCGGGACACGCCTCGTCACGCCGCCTCCCGCTCACCCCGGGGTGTGTCGAGGTCCGTCCGCCACGGCCGGCTGACGCCGCGCGGCGATGAGGCTCGCGATCGTCGCGACGGCCATCGACACCACGATCACGGCGAGGGAAACCCACGTCGAGATCTCCGGAGCCCACTCGATGGGCTCACCGCCGTTGAGGAACGACAGTTCGTTGACGTGCATCGCGTGGAAGACGAGCTTCACGCCGATGAAGGCCAGAATGAACGCGATGCCGTAGTGGAGGTACTTGAGGCGATCGAGAAGGTCGCCGAGCAGGAAGTACAGCTGACGCAGCCCCATCAGGGCGAAGAGGTTGGCGGTGAAGACGATGAACGGGCTCTGCGTGATGCCGAAGATCGCGGGGATCGAGTCGATCGCGAACAGCAGATCGGTCACGCCGATCGCCACGAACACGATGATCATGGGTGTGAACAGCTTCTTGCCGTCGACACGCGTGATGACTCTCTTACCGTCGTACGAGTCCGTCATCGGGAGGACGCGGCGGAGCGTCCGGACGATCAGGTTCTCTTTCTGCGTGTCGTCGTCGTGGTCGTCGCCCGGGAAGGCCTGGCGGATCGCGGTGTACACGAGGAACGCGCCGAACAGGTAGAAGATCGGACTGAAGTTCTCGATGATGGTCGCGCCGACGAGGATGAACGCCCCGCGCAGGATCAGCGCGATGATGATGCCCACCATCAGCACCTCCTGCTGATAGCGCCGGGGCACCGCGAACTGCCCCATGATCAGCACGAAGACGAACAGGTTGTCGATCGAGAGGCTGTACTCGGTCAGCCAGCCGGCGACGAACTGCCCCGCGACCTCTCCCCCGGCGACGATCCATAGCACTCCGGCGAAGATGAGCGCGAGCGTGACGTAGAACACGACCCACAGGGTCGATTCCTTCGCCGCGGGGATGTGCGGGCGCTTGAGGATGATCAGCAGATCCGCGACCAGGATCAGCACGAGCACCACGAGGGTGATCGTCTGGAAGAGCGGGTCCAGCTGCAGCTCCATCGCGGGCCTTTCTCGGGGGAAACGCTCGAGTTTATCGGCCGTCCCGTGCGCGGCGGGCGGCTTGTGCGCGTACTGCTCATTGCGTGCGTATCTCCGTGAGACGATCGCGCGCGCCCGGACACCTCTCAGTGAGAGAGTGCTCGCAGAGCCGCTCCCGACGAGAAGTGGATGCCGATGACCGACGACGTGATCGACGACAGGGCGCTCGTCGCGCGCGCAGCGGGCGGGTCCGAGATGGCCTTCCGCTCGCTGTATCGCGCGTACGTCCGCCCCGTGTACTGGACGGCGCTCGGCCTGGTCGGCAATCCCAGCGACGCCGACGATGTCGTGCAGGACACGTTCGTCGTCGCGTGGAAGAAGCTGCCCGGTATGACGCTCGAGGGGACGTCGCTCCTGCCGTGGCTCGCCACGGTCTGTCGACTCCAGGCGGCGAACCGCCTCCGCGCCCGGGCGCGTCACGGATCGCATGCCGCACTCGACCCCGAGATGCCGGCGCGCGTCGACGTCGAGCAGGAGGTCGTCGA
Organism: Microbacterium sp. S1037; assembly: GCF_048381605.1. Classification (NCBI taxonomy): domain Bacteria; kingdom Bacillati; phylum Actinomycetota; class Actinomycetes; order Micrococcales; family Microbacteriaceae; genus Microbacterium; species Microbacterium sp. S1037. The sequence goes on along the minus strand of NZ_JBLWIG010000002.1, from coordinate 411,223 downwards.
CGCCGAGACGGTGCGTGCGATCCTCGCCGAGGTCGACGGCCTCGGCGAGGTGGATCGCGAGATCTTCCGCCTGTGCGCCGCCGAGGGCTACGGCTACCAGGCTGCGGCAGAGCATCTGGGCGTCACCCACGGCACGGTGCGCAATCGCCTCTCCCGCATCCGGTCTCGGATGCGCACCACCGCAATGGAGACGGAGACCCCATGAAAACCCCCACACTCCCCCCTCTCGACGAGGACCGGATCGAATCGATGGAGAGGGTGATCTTCGCGCGCATCAGCGACTCCGCCCGTGCCGATCGCCGGCGGCGTCGCGCCCGGATCGGCGGGTGGACCGCCGCGGCTGCCAGCGTGGTCCTGATCGCGGCCATCGTCGGCCCCGCCGTCATGAACGGCGGCAGCCGCGCTCTGTTCGAGCAGTCCGCCGCGGGCGGGGGCGCCCTCACGGAGCAGTACTCCGGGGCCGCGGGCAGTGTCGCCGATGCCCCCTCGCTCGACGGATCGGCCACCGAGGCCGCGCCTGACGCTCCCACCCGTGAGATCGTCGCGAACGGATCGGCCACGGTCGAGGCGAGCGACGTCGGCACCGCCGTCACCCGGATCTCGGATGTCGCGACCTCCGTCGGCGGCTACGTCGAATCCTCGCAGGTGGGTGGCGCGTCCGGCGCGGTGCCGTTCGAGGGAGAGGCGATACCGCAGGGTGCGAGCGGTGATCCGGCGACCGCGTGGATCACCGTCCGCGTCCCCGCCGACAAGCTCACGAGCGTCATGGACGGCCTTTCCGCCATCGGAACCGTGACGGCGTCGAGCGTGAACCGCAGCGATGTCACCGACCAGGCGGTCGATCTTCGGGCACGCGTCGCCGCCGCCGAGGCATCCGTCGCCCGTCTGACGGAGCTGATGGCGCAGGCGGCCTCGGTGAGCGATCTCATCGCGGCGGAATCGGCGCTCGCCGAGCGTCAGGCCCAGCTGGACGCGGACCGGCAGCAGCTGACGCTGCTGGAATCCCAGGTGGCGATGTCGTCACTGTCGGTGCAGGTCCTCCCCGCAGCCTCGACCGTCTCGGCCGATCCCGCGGGATTCGGCGACGGTCTCGTCGCGGGGTGGAACGGCCTCGTCGCGGCACTGAACGGCGTCGTGATCGGGCTGGGTTTCCTTCTCCCCTGGCTCGCCGTGGCCGCGGTGATCGGCGCGGTGGTGTGGGGCGTCCGGCGGGCCCGGCGACGCCGGTCGACCGACGCGGACGTGTGACGCTCATGCGGCTCCTCGTCCAGCCGCGGCACCCGAACAACAAAAAGGCCCCGACCATTCGGTCGGAGCCTTTTTGTTGTTGGTGACCCCAGCGGGATTCGAACCCGCGTTACCGCCGTGAGAGGGCGGCGTACTAGGCCGCTATACGATGGGGCCGCGTCGCAACCGTTCAAGTATGCACCACGAAAGCACGCACGCAAAATCGAGGCGGGACCGCCGGGGATCTCGGGCGTGTCCGGTCACCGTACCGCCATCGCGCGGCGAGCGGAAGACGCCCGCGCGTATCCGTGGACAGGCATATGTACATCTCTCGAGGTCGGGATGCCAGAGCTTGCCGCTCGCCGGGGCGAAGAGTTGACTTCTCGCATGCGAGTCACCAAACACGAACACGCCGCTCTCGTCCTCACCGAGTCGGGACACACGCTCGTCATCGATCCGGGGAGCTTCACCTCACCGCTCGAGAACCTGGAGGGGCTCGTCGGCATCGTCCTGACGCACGAGCACCCCGATCACTGGACGCCCGACCACCTGAATCGACTCCTCGAGGCGCACCCCGGAACGCCGATCTACGGACCCGAGGGCGTCAAGCAGGCCGCCGCCGGTTTCGACATCGGCGTGGTCCACCCGGGCGACACGCTCGACCTGGCGCCCTTCCACCTCGAGTTCTTCGGTGGGGAGCACGCCGTCATCCACGCCTCGATCCCGGTGATCGACAACGTCGGCGTCCTCGTGAACGACGCTCTGTACTACCCCGGGGATTCGTACGCCGTTCCGAAGCACAAGAAGGTCGCGCTGCTCGCCGCCCCCGTCGGCGCACCGTGGCTGAAGATCGGCGACGCGATCGACTTCGTCCTCGAGGTCAAGCCCGAGCGGGTCTTCGCGACGCACGACATGACGCTGTCCGCCGCCGGGAAGCAGATGGGAGACGGCCGCCTGACGTGGGCGGTCGAGCAGAACGGCGGGTCCTTCGTCGATCTGAAGCCGGGCGATTCGACCGACGTGTGACGCGGCACCGTCCCGGGCTCCGGAGCGGGTGAGGCCTTCGGCGGGTAATGCGCCTCGGGTGCGCCGCTGAGCCCGGGCTGGTCCGGAGTCCGGCACATGACGGTCGCCCCGAAACGCGAGAACACCGGATGCCACGAGCCTCAGGCCCGTGGCATCCGGTGTTCTCGCGTGAAGTGTGCTTACTGCGCGTCGAGATCGGTCTCGAGGAGGGCGACGAGCTCGTCGAGCGCCTGCTCGGCGCCCTCACCCTCGGCCTTGAGGGTCACGACGGTGCCGTGACCGGCTCCGAGACCCATGAGCGACAGGATGCTGCCGGCGTTGAGGTCGGCGCCGCCGTTCGCTGCGATCGTGACGGGGATCTTCTTCTCCTGCACGGCCTGGACGAAGAGCTTCGCGGGGCGGGCGTGGAGGCCCGAGGCGCTGGCGATGGTGGCCTGACGTTCTGCCATGGTGAATCCTTCCGATTCGACGGGGTGTTAGGCGGCCACCGTGGCTGCGGGAGCGGCCTCGGCGGCGGCGGCGTCCTTGGTGCTGCGACCGAGACCCTTGAGGGCCACGACGATCAGCGCCGTCACGACGGTACCCGCCACGATTGCGAGGGCAAAACCCCAGAACGGGTTGATCGCGAAGAACACGAAGATGCCGCCGTGCGGAGCGAACGACTGGACGCCCAACAGCATGCTCAGACCGCCCGTGATCGCACCGCCGACCATCGAGGCGGGGATGACGCGCAGCGGGTCGGCCGCGGCGAAGGGGATCGCGCCTTCGGAGATGAACGAGGCACCGAGCAGCCACGCGGCGGCGCCGTTCTCGCGCTCGACCGGGGTGAACTTCTGACGGGCGAGCAGCGTCGACGCGAGCGCCATCGCGAGCGGGGGCACCATGCCTGCAGCCATGACCGCGGCCATGATGAGGTACGGCGCGGTGTTCGTCTGGGTCGCGGCGGCGAGGCCGGTCGTGGCGAAGACGTAGGCGACCTTGTTGACGGGGCCACCGAGGTCGAAGCACATCATGAGACCGAGGATCACACCGAGCACGACCGCGCCGGCGCTGCTGGCAGCGAGCGAGTTCAGTCCGTCGGTCAGCGCGGCCATGAGGGCGGCGATCGGGCGACCGAGGAAGAGGATCATCAGCCCCGAGGCGAAGATCGAGCCGAGGAACGGCACGATCACGACCGGCATGAGTCCGCGCAGCCAGCGCGGGGCGTCGAAGCGACCGAGCCACCAGGCGATGAAGCCGGCGAGCAGACCGCCGATGATGCCGCCGATGAAGCCGGCGTTCATCAGCACGGCGACAGCACCCGCGACGAATCCGGGGGCGATGCCGGGGCGGTCGGCGATCGCGTAGGCGATGAAGCCCGCGAGCACGGCGACGATGAAGCCCATCGAGGTGGCACCGATCATGAAGGCGACGGAGCCCAGGTACTGCCCGATCGGCCCGAGCGGCGAGGTGATGTTCTCGGTCGGGAGATCCCACAGCGAGTTCTGGATGATGACGTTCGCAGCATCCTTCGTGACCTGGTAGCCGCCGAGGAGGAAGCCGAGCGCGATGAGCAGACCGCCACCGGCGACGAACGGGATCATGTAGCTCACACCCGTGAGCAGCCAACGCTGGATGCGGCGACCGACCGACTGCTGCGCGACCGGTGCGTCGGACGCGGATGCCGAGGCGGCACCGCCCTGCACGCGCGCGGCGTTCGGGTTCTCGCTCGCGGCGAGGGCCTCGGCGATGAGCTGCTTCGGCTGCTCGATGCCGCGCTTGACGCCCGCGCGGACGACGGGCTTGCCCGCGAAGCGCTGGGGCTCGCGCACGTCGACGTCGACCGCGAAGATCACGGCGTCGGCGTCGTCGATCACGCTCTGCGGGAGGGCCTTGTAGCCGCTCGAGCCCTGCGGCTCGACGATGAGCTCGACGCCCTCGGTCTCGGCGCCGGCGGCGGTGAGCGCGTCGGCGGCCATGAAGGTGTGGGCGATGCCGGTCGCACACGCGGTGACGGCGACGATCTTCTTCGTCTTCGTCGCCGTGGCGGTGCGTGCTTCAGCGCGGGTCGCGGCGGGGGCCTCGGCCGCCGCCGGCGCGGGGGCCGGGTTCACGGCATCCGTGATGATCCGCACCGCGTCGGCGGGGGTCGAGGCCGAACGCAGGCCCGACATGAACTGATCGTTCATGAGGCTGCGGGCCAGCTGCGAGAGCACCGCCAGGTGCGCTTCGTCCGCCCCGGCGGGCGCGGCGATGAGGAAGACGATGTCGGCGGGTCCGTCGGGGGCGCCGAAGTCGACGCCGGGGGTGAGGCGGGCGAACGCGAGAGTCGGCTCGGTGACCGAGGCGCTGCGCGCGTGCGGGATGCCGATCCCGCCGGGCAGGCCGGTCTCGTCCTTCTGCTCACGCGCCCAGGCGTCGTCGAACAGCTCTTGAGCGCTGGTCGCGCGACCCTGCGCGACGACGCGCTCGGCGAGGGCTCGGATCACCGACTGCTTGTCGGTGCCCAGGGGCGCGTCGAGGCTGACGAGCTCCGGAGTGATGATGTCGGACATGGGCAGTGACCTCCGTGGTCAGGATGTTGCGATGGGGGTGGGGAAATCGGAAACGGTGATCGTCCCGGAGGGAAGATCGGCCGGGGTGGGCGCCTGCGTTCCCGGCAGGGTCGCGGCGGCGGCACCGTAGGCGATGCTGCGCGCGAGACGTTCGGGAGCCGCGGCTCCCTCGAGATCGGCGAGCAGATAACCGGCGAGCGAGCTGTCGCCCGCGCCGACCGTGCTCGCGACCTGGATTCTGGGGGCTCGTCCGCGCCAGGCGCCCTCGGACGAGAAGAGCAACGCGCCGTCGGCACCGAGGGTGACCAGAGCGGATGCCACGCGCCCGGGCACGAGGGCACGTGCGCGACGCGCCGCCTCGGCGAGAACGTCGGCGTCGTCCGCGGCATCCTCACCGACGAGCTCGGCGAGTTCTTCGTGGTTGGGCTTGATGAGATCCGGGCGAGCGGTCTCGACGACCGCGGCCAGAGCGGCGCCGGAGGCGTCGACGGCGATCCGTGGAGCAGCGCTCCCCCACCGTTCGCGGACGGCCTCGATGAGATCCGCGTAGAACGTCGGCGGCACGCCCGGTGGCAGTGATCCGGCGAGGACGAGCCAGGTTGCGCCTTCTGCCGCGGCCACGACGCCCGCCACGAGCGCGCGGGCTTCCGCGGCGGAGAGCTCGGCACCGGGGAGGTTGAGCTTGGTGGTCTCGCCCGCCGGGTCGGTGATGGTGAGGTTCGCCCGCGCGCGGCCCGCGACCTCGACGAGGTCGAGCGCGATGCCGGCGTCTTCGAGCAGAAGGCGGTAGGGGTCGTGGCCGTTCACCGGAACGACGGCCCGCGCCGGTGCGCCCGCCGCGGTGACGACGCGGGCGACGTTGACGCCCTTGCCCCCGGCGTCCTCGCGCGACGACAGAGCGCGTTGCACCTCGCCCTGCGCGAGCGCCTCCGCGAGGACGACGGCCCGATCGGCCGAGGGGTTGGCGGTCAGGGTGACGATCATGCGACGCGCACCTCCACATCGGCGTCCGCCAGGGCCTCGGCGAGGGCACCGGACGGCGGGGTGTCGGTGACGAGCACGTCGATCTCGTCGAGTCGAGCGAAGCTCACGAGCAGTTCCTCCCCGAACTTGGCGGCGTCGGCGAGCAGCACGATCCGACGCGCGGACTGGATGATGGCCGTCTTCACGGCCGCTTCTTCGGGATCCGGGGTGCTGAGACCGAACGTCGCACTCAGACCGTTGGTGCCGATGAAGGCAATATCGGGCCGCAACTGTCCGATCGCGCGGACGGTGTGCGCACCGACGGCGGCGGCGGTCACGCCGCGCACGCGGCCGCCGATGGTGGTGAGCGACAGACCCTCTTCACCCGCGAGGAGATGCGCGGCTTCGAGCGAGTGCGTGACCACTTCGACACCGGCCGAGGCGGTGAGCGCGCCGGGCAGCGACGCGGCGACGGCTGCAGCCGTTGTTCCCGCGTCGACGAAGATCGAGCCCCGGAAGCCGGGGCCGAGGAGGGCGGCAGCGCTCGCGGCGATCGCGCGCTTCGCGTCGCCCTGACGCTCACGACGCTCGGTCAGCGTGGACTCGGCGGTACTGGCGCGATCGATGCTCACGGCCCCGCCGTGGACGCGGCGGAGAGAGCCGGTGGTCTCGAGGCGGTCGAGGTCGCGGCGGACGGTCTCCGTGGTGACGTCGAAGCGCCGGGCCAGGTCGACGACGCTGACGCGTCCGACCTCGCGCAGTTCGCGCTCGATGAGCTGCTGGCGCTCCATTGCGTACACGGGATCCCCCTCGAAGATTCCCACACGATACAACACGAAGCCACACGAATCAACACTTCGTTCCGCAAAACGCAGATCGCGGCACGACCCGAGGGCCGTGCCGCGATCCGCCTGAGGTCGGGCAGCGTCAGGGCAACGCGATCGACGCGTCGAGGAACCGGTTCGTGGCGAGACTCTCGGGTGTGAGTCCATCGGCCACGCTCACGCCTTTCGCGCTGAGGATCGGCGTCACGATCGACTGCACCTTCGCCACCCGTTCGGCGTCGAACGAGCCGAACGTCCCATCCCCGCCGTTCGCCGCGAGGCCGAGCGAGCGCTGCTGCACGGTGGAGTTCGCCGCCTCCTCGGCCGGGTACACCCACCCGTTGTCGTACTGCTCGACGGCCGACACGATCAGCGTGTTCGCCGGCTCCGGGTCGGCGAAGTAGTCGACGCTCGCCTGCTGGATGACGGGGACGAGGGCGCTCAGGCACGCGGACTGCTGCTCGATGTCGGCGCTGCGCACGGCCAGGGCCACCGCGTAGATCGGGTACCCCGTGTCGGCGACGAGCTGGTAGTCGAGCGGACGAGCCCACTCGGGGATCGCGTTCTCGTAGACCCACGGCTCCACGGTGGCGAAGCCCTGCTGCGCGGCCTTCCCGTCCGCCGCGATGAAGGCGGCCGGCGTACCGTCGTACGAGCCGTCGAGCTGGTCGGCGCGCAGGAGTCCGGACCCGGTCAGGTAGTCCATGTAAGTGGTGCCGTCGAAGTAGCGGACGGTGGCATCCGTCTTTCCGAGATCGGCGATGGAGTGGACGTCGGGATAGGTCTTCGGGTCCCACATGATCGCCCACGGCGCCTTCTCGAAGGTCGACATCACGGCTGTGGTGGGCAGGGTGTCGGATGCCGCGATCGCGTCGTCGGTGTTCACCCAGCCGAGCAGGATGTCGGGGTCCGTGTACATCTGCGCCGGGACGCCTGAGAAGCCGATCGCCGGGCCGCCCGCGCGGATCTCGACGTTCACACCGGTCCACGACCCCTTCGACATCAGCGGACCCGAAACACTCTTCTTCCCGGCATCGATGGTCGCGTCGGGACCCAGCAGGGTGAACAGGCCGCCCTGCTCGGCCTGCGGGTTCCAGTCGGTCTGGATGACGACGTTCGCCGGGCACACGGCCGAGAGGTCGGTCTCCCCGATCGCGAGGTCGGAGGTGGCGGCCGGAGTCGAGGCGCCCGAGGCGCAGCCGGTCAGGGCGGCGGCGACGGCCGCACCGGCGGCCAGCGCGGACAGGGGACGAGAGGGTCTGATCATGGTGTTCTCCTGGGGTCGGGTGGAGCTCAGAGGGAATCGATGTCGGTCGTGGGTTCGCCGGTCAGGGTGAAGCGCTCACGCGTGGTGGTGTAGAAACTCGCGCCGAACCGTGCGACGGGTGCGTAGTCGGCGAGCCGCACGCGCATGCGCTCGCGATCGACCAGTCCCGGTCGGGTCCGCAGTCGACGGACGCGCCCGAAGTAGATCTCGCGGCTCGGGATGTCCATGCGCGACCACAGCTCGCACTCCAGCGCGACCGGGGCCTCCGCGATGACCGGAGGGCGAACGGATGCCGCGGGCACCGTCGCGATCCCCCGCTCGGCGAGCTCGTCGACCTCGGGCGGATGCCGCACGCTCGTGGCATCCATCGACTCCACCAGGGGGCGGTCGACGAGGTGGACCACGAACTCGGCGGTGGCGTCGATGTTGACGGCGGTGTCCTTGCGCGCGCCGTCGGGCAGGCGGTCGATGCTCACCATCAGCAGCGGCGGGTCCTCCCCCACCATCGCGAACATCGAGAAGGGCGCGGCGTTCGGGATGGCGGTCGGGCCGAGCGTCGTGACCCACGCGATCGGCCGCGGGACGACGAGCGACGCCATGAGCTTGTAGCGCTCGTACGGGGTGAGCGCATCGAAGTCGTCGACCTCATGCATGGCTCTGCACCCACCAGCTGAGGACGATGTCGCGCAGCGCGGCCTCATCGTCATCGCCGTAGAGGTCACGGCGCGCATGGGCGAGGAGCAGGGCTGTGTCGGCATCCGTCAGCTCGACCTCGAGGTCGTCGACCGTGACCGGCGTACGAGGGAAGTGCGGCACGTAATCGGGGTCGCGCGCGAGCCGGCGGTCGGTGCGGATCTCGGATTGCGTGAAGTCGGCCGGGGTCCGCTGGGCACGGTGGACCTGGAGCGGCGGCACCCGGACGAGATCAGCCTCGGCGGCGTCGAACACCGTGACGTCGAGCGGCCGCAGCGCGTGGTTGCTCGTGCGGAAGATGTCGTTGCCGCACACGTTCGGCACGGCCAAGACATCCATCACCGCGAGCAGCTCGACGTACGCGTCCGCGGGGGTGTGCTGGTGCACGACCTCGATCGAGCCGTCGGCGTTCACACGCGTGGCCATGAAGAGATTGAACGAGTCGTGCACGTCGTCGGGAGTGAGGCCGTACTCGCGCTGGGCCTCCGCCTGCATGTCGGCGCAGTTCGTGTGCTCGACGAATCCGAACATCGACTCGTACATCGCCGCGCTGCACCGGGGGAAGAGGGTGTCGTTCAGACCTGCGTCGTCGGAGAGGACGAACATCATCGCGCGTTCGCGCGGGGGCGCCGACCAGAGGAAGCTCCCCTCCCCGGGATGGATGCCGTGCAGCGTGCGGGTCCGACCGACGTGCATCGCCTCGCGATAGTCGTCGAGCGAGAAGACGTTGAGGTCGGCGCACTGGTCGCCGTCGACCTGCGCCACGCGCAGAATCTGACCGGCGCGGACTTCGAACGCCTTGCCGGTCCCGGGGAGCAGACGGTGCTCCTGCCGGGCGACCCGCTCGGCGCCCGGGGTGAACGCCAGATCGTCTCGCCACGCACGCTCGGTCGGCGAGACGCCGGGGATCGGACGGGCGGACACGCCGAGCGAGGTCTCGCGCAATGCGAGTGACACGAGGTCGGCGATGTCCGCCGCCTCACCGGCGAGAATGGAGCGGTCGAGCAGCTCGCGCTGCTGGGACGTGAGGGAGAGTCGCATCTCGGGCGCCTTTCTGTATACAGGAATAGTTCTATTCCGTATACGAGTCGCGCGTGTTCCGAACGTGCGTCGCTTGCGTTACGCCATGCATCCGCGCACATTCGCGAAAATCGCCGAGCGCTCGTATACAGTCGTGGCATGAATCCCGAGACAGAAGCGGTCGGTTCACCCGCTGAGCGCGCTGAGCGCGCGTACGCCTCGCTCCGCGCCGCGGTCATCGAAGGCGCCCTCACCCCCGGGACCAAACTCGGCGAGGAGACCCTCGCCGCCCACTACGGCGTGAGCCGCACGCTCGTCCGTACCGTCCTGGCCCGGCTCGTCGCCGACGGCCTCGTCGATTCTCCGCACGGACGCTCCGCCGAGGTCGCGCACCCCACGATCGACGAAGCGCGCGACGCCTTCGCCGTGCGGCGGGTCCTCGAGCGCGAGGCCGCGCTCCGCGTCGCCGAACGGTGGGATGCCGACATAGCCGAGCGGCTGCGGTCGCACGTACGCGCTGAGCGCGGAGCATGGGCAGAACGCCGCGCGGCCGCATCCTCCCGCCTGGGCGGCGAGTTCCACATCCTGCTCGCCCGCGAGACGGGCAACGATCTGCTCGAGCGCTACATGTCGGAGGTGGTGTCGCGGACGGCGCTGATCCTGGCGATCTACGGCCGCGACATCGACCAGCAAGCCTCGATCGAGGAGCACGAGGAGCTCCTCGTTCTCCTCGCCGCCGGGGACGCCGAGCGCGCCGCCGACCTCGTCACCCATCACCTCGACGAGGTCGAGCGCAAGACCCTGCGACCCGCCGAGCCCGGAACGGACCCCTTGCTCTCGGTGCTGTCGCGCTACTGAAGATTCGCCGGCGGTCTCACGACCGGCACTGTCAGTTCAGGGGGCGACGCTTCACGGGGCGACGACGGAGATACGGAAGGCGATCTCCTTGCCCTCCGGTCCGGTGAGCGTCGCCTCGGTCGTTCCCATCCCGCGCGCGATGAACCCGGGGTGGAACGTCGCCCCCTCGGAGGCGCCCCCGGCCGAGAACTCCGCGATGGTGCGGTCGGCGGTGGTTCCGGTCCACTCGGCGTCCGTCCCGTCCGGGGCGGCGATCACGAGGGCGGTGCCGACCACCACGGACACGTCCCGCCCGTCGAGGTCGCCAGGCGAGACGAGCGTCGGTGGCAGCGCCTGCGAACTCCCGGACGGTTGGGGGTTCGCCGAAGCCACGGAAGCACTCGCGTCCGAAGCCGGCGTCGGATCCGCCGCGGGCGCGCATCCCGCGAGACCGAGACCGGCGATGACGACCCCTGCCACGAAGAACGACGAACGCTTCACATCACACCTCTTCCACCGCGGCGATCCTCGACACCGATGCCCGGATGCTACCCGGGCACCCGATGGATTGACCGGAGGCGATCCGCAGGTCGCCCACCGGTCGCCCGCACTCATCGAACGACGTCGTCCCGATCGACCCGCCGCGCGCAGGTCTGAGTGGTGAAAAGCTCAGTCCTCGGGCTCGATCCGCTCGGGGACGATCGACCACATGTACCGCGCGCGCCGCAGTTCTCCTTCTTCGGAGCGACCGGCACTCAGGGCCTCGAACTCGTCGAAGACCTCCATGACGCGATCCTGGAGCCGGCCCACCTCGTCGGCGCTCAACAGCAGCTGCCCCGTCCGCAGGACCATGTACGTGATGTCGGCATCCGGAGGGCGGACCGACCGCACCGCCAGCAGCTCCTCCATGCGCTGGCGCATGGGGGTCAGGCGTGAGTCGATCAGGACCATCCGCTGCACGGCATCCGACTCCGCACTCGCCACGAGCGAGTAGCTCGGCGCCGCGGGGAGCCAGGGCCGTTCGCGTCCGTCGGTGGACTCACCGCGCCGGATGAGTCCGGTCGACTCCGCCGCTCGGAGGTGGTAGCTCATCGCGCTCGGGCTGAGCCCGACGAGCTCGGCGAGTTCGGTGGCGGTGGCCGGACCCTGTCGTCGGTAGAGCTCGTCGACCACGACCATGCGCAGAGGATTCGCCATGGCGCGGACCGCGCGAGGGTCGGAGATGACGAGCGTCTGATCGGACATGTCCTCCCAGTGTGCCGCCTCGGCGGGCGCCGCGCATCTCGAAGAGTGCGCGACGCCCGCCGAGGTCGGACTCAGGAGCGTCGGCGGCGTCGCCACGCGATCGCCGATCCGGCGACCAGCGCGGCCATGGCCCCGGCACCGAGCCACACGAGGACCGCACCGTCGACACCGGTCGAGGCGAGCCCACCGCGCGAGGGCGACGCGCCGGGCGGAGTGGTCGCCCCGCCGTCGGGGGTGGATGCCGTCGGGCTCGGGACCGGCTCCGACGGGGTCGGGGTGGGCTCACCCGCGACCGTCGGGGTGACGATCTCCGCACGGGCGTCACCGTCGCCGTGCAGGTGGAGGACCAGCACCTGAGGCGTTTCCTCCCCCGCCCGCGTGACGGCGACGGATCCCTCGGCGTCGGCGAACAGTGCCGTCCCGGAGTCACCGAACGCCAGGGCCGGAGCATAGGCGTCGATCGTGGCGGCATCCGTCTGGTCGACCAGCGCGCTCTGATACCCGCCGTCGAAAGCGGGGTTGTAGTACGAGCGCGTCTGCGCCAGATAGCGGATCGTCGTCTGCGTGGTGCCGGGCGTGTAGCCGAGCGCCTTGAGCGAGGTCGACATCGTGAGAACGGTGTTGTCGAAGACGTTCGTGCCCTGATCGCCGAACACGCCGTTGACCGGGCGTTCCTCGATCAGATCACCGGTCACCGCGTCGATCGTCATCGCGACCGGCACGTCGCCGGCCTCACCGGGCTGCACCTGAACGATGAAGTCCGCGCGGGTGTCGCCGTTCACGTCGAGCTGCACCGATGGCCAGGTCAGGGGCGACATGCGCGCCCACTCGCCGTCCATCTGCAGACCGAACGTCAGCACGCCCTGCGTCGGGTCGTCGAGCAGCGACGCCGTCGACGACGCTCCCACGGCCAGGATGTCGGCGCTCTCCAGCGTGCGCTGTGCCGACGTGTCGGGGAACGTGTCATCGGGATCGGTGGTGCCGAGGATCAGGGGCACCATGAGCGAGCGGTACCGCTCGCGGCCCTCGCCCTGGTCCAGTCCACGGCCCGCGATCGTCAGAGTGCCCGACGCCCCGTCGAACGCGACCCCCTCCGTGTGCGTCTCCGAGTAGGGACGCGGAGCGGCGTACACCGCGAGACGCACGGGGTAGGTCCCGGTCGGGCCGGTCGCCTCGAGAACGCCGGAGGCGTCCGCGAGGTACTGACGGGGCGCTCCCCCGGTCTCCGCCTCCATGGTCGGGTCGAGGGTGCGGCGCAGAGCGGCGGGGTCGTCGATGCGCAGCGTCAGCGTCACGTCGACGCTTCCTCCCGCCGGAACCGTGACGGTGGACGGGCTGACGTCGTAGCCGACGCCCGGCGTCTCGGTGCGCGGGGAATACCGCAGGTCGAGGGTCGTGGCATCCGTCCCGTCGTTTCCGACCGTGATGGTCCTCGTCTGCACGATCGGTTCGGTGCCGGCGTCGATCACGCCGAACGAGGCGCTGAGCAGATCGCCGTTCTCCACCGAGCGGAGGCTGATGTCGCCCTCGACGGCGGCCAGGGCGTCGACGCGACCCACACCCACGCGGGCCGGCCCGTAGGCACGGGGGTCGGCACCCGGCGTCACAATGTCGTGCGCCGCCGTGTTCATGACCTTCTGCTTGACCTGCTCGGCCGTCCAGTCCGGGTGGGCCTCGACGACCAGGGCGGCCACGCCCGCCGCGTGCGGCGCGGCCATCGACGTACCGCTGAGCACCTCGAGACCCGTTCCCGAACCGTTGCCGGCCGAGATCACCGAGACGCCGGGGGCCGACACGTCGGGCTTCAGCACGTCGTCGATCGAGCCGTGAGTTCCTCGGGAGGTGAAGGATGCCGCGGTGTCGACCCGCGACGAGTCGAACACCTCGATCGTCCGACGCAGGTCCGAGCGCAGCTCGACGACGAGCCGACCCTCCTCCATCGCGGAGCGAAGAGCATTGGTCGAGTCCCCCGTGAGCTGTGCGCCGGGGATCGCGGCGTTGCCGGCGATCCCGTTCTCGAACGAATTCGCCTGACCGGTGAGCACGACGCCCACCGCACCCGCGTCGTACGCGTTGTCGAAGCGGACGGCGGAGCCGCACGCGACATCCGCATCGTCCCACTCCAGCCAGACGATCTTGCCCGCGACCCGAGGCTTCTCCGCGGCGTCGAACGGCTTGCAGCCGTCGGCGTTGTCTTTCTCCGAGAGGGCGACGACGTTCGCCGCGACCGCGAAGTCCCAGCCGAACTCCTGCGAGTACTGCACCTTGATCTTCTCGGCGGGGTTCTGCGCCGGGTCGCCGACGGTGGCCAACGCCGCGTCGGCGAGGCCGTGCCCGCTCGACGAGGCCGCGACCGTCAGGGCACCCATCGTGGTGCCCGGGCTTCCGGCGATGTCGGTGACGTCGCCGGAGTTGCCGGCGGCGACGACCGGCAGCACGCCCGCGTCGACGAGCGTCTGCAGTTTGGCGTTGTCGGGGTCGTCGATCGCGCCGTAGTTCGTGCCGAGGGAGAGGTTCACGACGTCGATCGAGGTTCCGGATGCCACCTTCTGGGCGATCCATTCCAGAGCCGCGCCGGTGAGCGAGGTGCTGCCACCGTTGTCGCCGAACACCTTCAGCGCGATGAGCCCCGCCTCGGGAGCGGAACCGGGGCCGATCGCGAACTCGGATCGCACGCTCTCGGCCGAGAGTTCCGTGTAGTCGCCGCGGAACGTCTTCAGGTCCTTATCGACGCCCAGGCCGACGGCTGTTCCCGCGACGTGCGTACCGTGGTTGCCGCCCGGGCCGTCGATCGGATTGGCGTCGGGGCGCGGGATCGGGTCGTACGCCGGCGTGCCGTTGGCTCCGTTGTACGTCGGGCCCGCGAAGTCCCACCCGCCGAGGTACTTCGACGCGTCGAACCAGTCAGCGGCGGGCGCATCGGTCGAGGCGAGGGCCTGCTGGTACGCCTCCGTCGTGCCCGGTCCGCCGAAGTCGGCGTGGGTGTAGTCGACCCCGGTGTCCACGACGGCGACCGTGACGTCCTTACCGGTGCGTCCCGCCTGCTGCCACGCGTTGACCGCTCGCGTCAGCGCATCCGACGCGGCGTTCGACGGGGTGGCATCCGAGGTCGCAGGCAACTCGATCGACTGCGTGACGATGCGAGACACCTTCTCGACGTCCGGCCGTTCAGCCAGCTGGCGCAGGGTGTCGGCGTCCGCGTTGACCGCGATACCCGGCACCGAGTACGTCGAGGTGTACAGCACCTCGGCATCGGGGTCGATCTGCTCGAGCGCCTCCGATACGCGATCGGCGACCTCGGCATTCTGTGCCGCGGTGTCGGCGGCGGCGGCCGACGCGGCGTCGTCCGACGCCCCTCGGGCCTGCCACGCGCTGTGCACCCCGAGGGCGCTGTCACCGCGCGTCTGGACGAACACGTCGACGGGGCCGTCCGCCGAGACGACGGAGTCGGGAAGCGGGGTGCCTCCACCGGACCCGGCGGGGGCGAGGGCGATCTCATCGAGACCGCCGGGGGCGGCTCCGGCGGGAAGAGCGGCGCCGAGCGACAGCGAGGTCGCGAGCAGGCCGGTCCCGACCAGGGCGCAGGCGCGCGAGCGCGCAGAACGGAAGATGATCATGAGGTTTCCTGGACGTCAGCGGGTAGGCACGGTCGGAACGGGCAGTGCCGGACTCGGCACGTCGTCCTCGATCGGATCGGGAGTGGGAGTCGGTGAGGCACTCGGCCGCGGCGCGGGAGCCGGGGTCGGGGCGTCGGGCGTGGGCGCCGGAAGCGCGGGGGCCTCGTCGACGGGCGCGAGACGGGTCTCGGGCGCGACCGAGGGCGTGGTCGACGTGGCATCGGCCGTCACCTCGAGCGGCAGGCGCACGTCGTACGCCGCCGCACCACCGCCGCCCTCCGCCCAGATCGTGTAGCTTCCCGGCGCCAGCGGCTGGAGGGTGACGAGCGTCACGGCGAGCCGTCCGTCGTCGCCGGCCGTGGCGTAGGCGTCCGCACCGACGAGCAGGGGTTGCCGCTCCCAGGCGCCGTTACGCAGCGAGACGCGCAAACTCGTCCCCGGGGTGACGTCGCTGCCCTCGAGGGCCACTCCGCCCGACGGGTCGGCGAGCGAACCGGAGCTCACAGAACTCGTCGACAGGGAGATCTTCGACGCGGGGGCCGCCGGGTTGCCCGTGACACGGAAGGTGCCGGTCGCGTAGTCGCCCGTCGTGGTCGATCGCGCCGTGACGGTGTACTCGCCCTCAGGAATGCCCTTCGGGCTCGTGATGGCGTTGCTGTCACGGCCCTCGCCGTCCGTGCGCGAGATACCGAGCGACGCCGTGTAGCCGCGAGAGGTGGTCAGAAGCAGCTCGTAGGTGTCGAACGGCAGGAATCCGTCGAGCGCGAACCGCATTCCGGGCTCGGCGGCGAAGTCGGCGACAGAGATCTCGCGGCTCGCCGGGGTCACGGCCTTGTCGGCGGTGCGTACGGCGCCCGCGGTCACCTGGAAGGTGGCGGATCCGCTGCGATCGTCCGAGACGAAGCTCATGAGCCAGGTACCCACCTGCGAGTTGACGGAGTTCATCTGCAGTTGATACGAGAAGTTCCCGTTCTCGTCCGAGTGGAGACCCTCGTACTCGCCCACCGCGTACATCGTGGTGTCCGGCATGCCGAGATTGAAGAAGACCTTGGTCATCGGCGAGAACCCGCTCGCGTGGATCGTGACGGGTCGGTCGAGGAACTCGTCCTGGCTGATGGTGGCCGGGTCGCTCGAGACCGTGATGACGTCGGTCGTCGCGGTGATGTCGAGCAGGGCCGACCCCGCCTCGCCCGCCGACGAGCTGACCGTGATCTGTGCGAGGCCGGCCTCGGGGCGTGTGTTCTCGGGGTCGACATCGAGCGTGCGGACCCGGGTGACGATCGTGCCGTCGGCGTCGGCTTGCACGGGAGCCCAGTGCTTCGTGGTCCCCGAGCTGAAGACGATGCCGATCTCCACGTCGGAGCCCGGGGTGAGCCCGTGGGCGGTCACTTCCACCCCGGAAGCCCAGAGCCAGTACTGCTCGATGCTCGTCGCATCGAGGCTGACGGGCACGATCGCGGTCGTCTCCGGCGCTGCCGCGATGACGCGGCTGTCGTCGAGAGCGGCCGCCCCCTCGGACTCGGCGAGCGTGAACGACCCCGCGCGCTCGAGATCGATGGCGGATGCCACCGCGCCGACGTTCGAAGCGGGTTGGGCGGGCGCGGCGGGAATGCCGCTCTGCGCGACGGCGACGGTGCCGGCGGCGCCACCGACGACGAGGACGGCGACGAGGGCCGCACCGGCGGTGATCCAGGGTTTCTTCATAGGTGCCTCAGGGGGTGTACGGATGATGTGCGTACAGTGAAGCACGATGTGAAGGATTTTTTCAGATTATTTTTGCGCTCGCCACACACCGTCACACGATCGTCATGTAGCGACGCAAGCGTCGAGTTCTTACGCCCGCAGTCAAACCTCCGCGAGAACGGGAGGCACACAATCACACTCGAGCATCCGACCAAGCCGAACCGCATCGAATGCGATCCGCCGACAGCAGGTCATCGGTGACACCAGCATGCACAGCGCGAACGGCGCGATCGAAGGGTCTGGAGCTTCGCAACGCGGGAGCGATTCGGCGTTGCGGAGTCATATCTGCTGCCAGACCCCGCCCGTCCACAGCAAATCAAGCGATTCGAACTGATTCAGCGTCGGATTTCCCGCGCTACTGCTTCGAACCTTCGAGGCTCCGCCCGCTACGACAACGACCGGGTAGCTGGACTGATTCAGCAGCGACAAGCGCTGTCCGCGGACCGTCCCTGCGGGGATCGACGGAACTGTCAGTGCTGAGGTGTGCCCTTGGAAGCCAACGGCGCCAACCAGTTCGCCTGAGACCGACAGCGCCGAAAATGCGTCACTGTCTGGCGAATGCACGAGGAACGCGCTGGATCTCCGGGTTACACCTGAGTATTCGCGTTCACGCCAAGATATGGATGACTTCTTTTCCGCTAGGAACGCGGCACTCGATGCCGACAGGATCGCTGACGGAAGATAGTCGAAGACAAAGCTCGAGGAAAATAGTGCACGTGAAGTTGCCGAAACGCTGGCCGAAAAGCGGGGCGAAGCGGTCGGATTCCCAAACACAACATCTATCTCTGAGCTACGCCAGACAGAATCACTATTCAACTGGATAAGGGTAAGACCGGCGGGTATCGAAGCAGGTGCCGTGCCGGAGAAGTTGAGTGAGACAGCGGACGCTCGGACTTCAGAGTTGCTAAGGGCAATGGAAACATTCAGGTCAGAAGCTCCCGAGACAGCTGGAACCACAGCGGGAAATTCTACAGAAAGATTGCTGATTACTAGACGGCTATTCAGTATGTGAAGCGCTTCGCGGGGAGAGTTGACAACGCGGACGTTCTGGATGTGGTCGGTCGCCGCCTCGCGCTCGCCGCCGTAGGAACCGGTTGTATTTCGCCGTACACGAATCGCGTTGCGCGAGGGACCGTCGATATACGCACCGTCGATAGTAGTCCGACTAGTCACCCCGTCGCTCTGGGTGAAAATGACGACGCCGACACTTCCACCTACTAGATGAAGGTTGCGAAAGGAGTGGCCGCGCCCGCGAGATGCGATTCCTCCAGCACCACCAAGCACGAGAATGTTCGAGAAAGTGCTGTTTCGCCCTCCATGGTGAGGACTGACTGCTTGCGAATCGCACTGGATTCCTGTGACAGCGGTAACACTCGCACCGTAGGTCGAACCAAAGTTGCCAAGTGCGTCCGGCGCTACTGGGCCCATTCCGCTGATTGGCTCGGTCGAATTTATGTCGTCAGTCCACACATGGCGGCAATGCGCACCCCGGAGGTTCGAGTACTGACCGTAGAACGACCCGTTGTCCGCTACCAGATAGCCAGCAGCCTTGGCTGAAGGGTCGTTGGGCGCGTAGCGTCCATCAATATTGTCGACTCGCGGAGACCAACACCCCTTCATTTGCACACCTGACGCTGGACTCCGATGAATGATGAGGTCTGACACGATGGGTTCGACGAGGTTCGTGCACCGCACCATTCCAGTGGTACTCCCGGACGCGGAGTCTAATATTCCCCCACGGAATTCGAATGTCGTTTCCAGCTTCACCAAACGCGGGCTCATCGTGACCGCGTCAAAGAGGCCAGTGTTGCCGGTAATAATGACATCGTTGGCCTCGATGCGATCAACAACCGCCATGAGGACCGCGCGCGGGTAGTTTCCGGTCGTGCTCGCTTCGGGGCGCGGGATCGATCCGGGCACATGGTTGTTCGCAATGACCTTGACGACGTCCCCTCGCGCGAGATTCGACACCGGTGTCGCGAGCGCAACCCTCATCATCGCATTCGGCTGATCACCGGGTGTTGGTTGAGCGTCGTAGATGTCTTCGATCGACGCCACCTCATAGATCGCTCCAACCGAGCCCTGAATGTCGAGGAGGAAGCTGTGCCCAGATTTCGTGATGTGCGCACCGTGCGCCAAAATCCGCAACGATCGGGGCGCGGAGGCGGATTCGGTCGTGAAATCAAAAACAGCGTTCAATAGCGCACGACTCACCTTGTAGCGACCACTGGGCACCACGACTGTAGGGTGAACTGCATTCGGAATCGCCAAAGCTGCGTTAATTGCGCTCTGAAGGCCACGCCACGAGTCTTCTTCTCCCGACGAGTCGATATCCGGAAACGACGCGGCAGATGCGATGATCACAGCGGTGTCCGCCGAGTCTGCGAGCCCCACCTGGTCGCCGGCGATCTCTTGGATCGACGCCCCGCCCGTAGCGGATATATCGGCTGCCGCCGCAGGTGTGATCGACGCAATACCGTGCGCAGCGGTGCCGACAATACCTAGCGAGCTGAGCGTGAGGAGTTCTCGTCGGCTCGCCAGCCCCGGCTTGCGCTCCATCGTTTCCCCCACACCAGTCCGCCGACAGTCAGCCCAAACGCTAGCGCGATAGCTAGTCGCCTGCCGCCAAGTACGGAAATCTTCACGTGTCGCCGGCGGTCGGCCAGATCCACTTAAGTCTGGTCAGTTTCTATCTCGGACGGGACCGAGATCGACGAGAGCTGCGCTTCTCCCACCCCCAACAGGTCCGGCGACGACGCACTCGACACCTCGCCCTCGGGAAGCATCTCGGCACGACTTCGGGCGCGGCGTGGCTCCCCGGGCAACCCCGCCCACTCGGTCGGTTCCTCCGGACGCTGCGCAACGATTCCCATGACCCCATTGTGCTCGCGACGCGTCACGAGGGGACGGGCGAGGTCAGCGCGCGAAGACGTATCGCAGAGAAATGCGCCCGCCCTCATCCACCGAGACCTCGGCGGTGACGGTCATCCCGTCGACGGGAGTCGCCGGCAGACGGAACGTCTGAGCGACACCCTCCTCGCGCCCCGCATCCCCGACGTTCTGCTGCAGGTCCCGCAGATCGCTGTCCGACCATCCCCACTGAGCCGCGCGCTGCTCGAGATCCGAGCGGATGGCGACCCAGGTGGCGCTCGAGGCGGGAGCCACCGTCAGAGCGGTCAGTCGGTCCTGTTCCGTCGCAAGGGCGAACCAGGAGACCCCGGGGAAGGAGATCACTCCCCCGCTCCCGCGGACATCGACGGTCAGCGGAACGAGCGTTTCGACCGGCGTGTCGCCGTTCGCGGGGAGCCCGAGTTCACCCGCGGAGGCAGCATCGACGACGTCGACGGTGGCGTGTCGCTGCCGGTTCAGGAAGTCGAGGCCCGCCTGATCGAACCGCGACTGCCCATCCGGGAGTTGCTGATCGGCGGAGGCGGTCGGAGCATCTTCGACCCACCACGAGTTCGCCATGCCGTACGCCCCCAACGCCGCGACGGCGCAGACGACGAGCACGACACCGATCGTGATCCACGTCGACAGTCGCTCCCGGCGGGCGCGACGCTCCGACGGCGACGGTCGTCGCGGTGGAGAAGCGGTCGTGGTCATACCTCCTGCCTACCAGGATGACCGCGGACATGCGAGACCCTCGGGGGGAAAAGCAAAAGCCCCGGATTCCGCGCTTTGCGCGTTGACCGGGGCTTTTCGTCTTGCTGGGGTACCTGGACTCGAACCAAGAACAACGGAACCAGAAACCGCCGTGTTGCCAATTACACCATACCCCAAGGCGCTGAGCCGGAACTCGTGCCGAGGATCAAGCTTACGTGAAGCGCGGCCCAGCGCCAAACCGGCGTCGGCCCGCGCGCGTCGCACGCCGCGATGTCGCCGGCGCGACGTGCTTACAGAATGCGAGAACCTCGCAGAATCCGACGGGGATTCTGCGAGGTTCTGCGAGTCTCGCGGACGGGGCGACAGGCGGCGGATGCT
Source organism: Microbacterium sp. S1037 (assembly GCF_048381605.1). Taxonomy (NCBI): domain Bacteria; kingdom Bacillati; phylum Actinomycetota; class Actinomycetes; order Micrococcales; family Microbacteriaceae; genus Microbacterium; species Microbacterium sp. S1037. The sequence continues at coordinate 390,246 of NZ_JBLWIG010000002.1, read as the reverse complement.
CAGCCGAGGTGACGGACGAGCGCATCGAGGCGACGCAGAGTCTCGGTCTTACCGAGCAGTTCCATCGACTCGAAAAGCGGGGGCGATACACGACGGCCGGTCAGCGCCACGCGAGGCGGCCCGTAAGCGACGCGGGGCTTGAGGCCCAGCTCGTCGACCAGCGCTCGCGACAGCGCCTCCTGCACGGCCGCTGCGGTGAACTCCGTCTCCGGCACGAGTTCGAGGGCTCCGACCGATGCCACGAGCACCTCGGCCGCGTTCGCCGGGAGACCCTTGAGCGCATCCTCGGCGTACTCCACTTCGGAGACGAAGAGGAACCCGAGCATGCCCGGCACCTCACCGAGCAGTTGCACGCGCTCCTGAACGAGCGGAGCGGCGGCGGCGATGATCGCCCGGTGCTCCGGCGACGGCTCCTCGGCGATGAACCCGGCCCCCGCGAGGTAGGGGACGATCCGCGCGGCGAAGTCGTCGGCATCCAGCATCCGGATGTGGTCGCCGTTGATCGCCTCGGCCTTCTTCTGGTCGAACCGCGCGGGGTTCGGGTTGACGTCGGCGATGTCGAAGGCCGCGATCATCTCGTCGAGCGAGAACACGTCGCGATCGCTCGACAGCGACCAGCCAAGGAGCGAGAGGTAGTTGAGCAGTCCCTCGTGGATGAAACCTTTCTCACGCTGCAGGAACAGGTCGGCCTGCGGGTCGCGCTTCGAGAGCTTCTTGTTGCCGGTCTCACCCAGCACCAGCGGCATGTGACCGAAGCGCGGAATGAACGTCGTGACGCCGGCATCCACCAGCGCCGAGTACAGCGCGAGCTGCCGCGCGGTCGAAGGCATGAGGTCTTCACCGCGGATGACGTGGGTGATACCCATGAGGGCGTCGTCGACCGGGTTCACGAACGGATAAAGGGGCACTCCCCCGGCGCGCACGAGCACGAAGTCGGGGAACGATCCCGCGGGGAAGGTCACCTCGCCGCGGATGAGGTCGACGTAGGTGAGGTCGTGGTCGGGCACGCGCAGGCGCCACGCGGGCTGGCGCCCCTCGGCGCGGAACGCCGCCTTCTGCTCCTCGGTGAGGTCGCGATCGAAGTTGTCGTAGCCGAGCTGCTTCGCGCGGCCGTTGGCCTCGTTGCGCGCATCGATCTCCTCGGCCGTCGAGTAGCTCTCGTACACCGCTCCCGCCGCGACGAGCTTGTCGAGAACCTCGCGATAGATCTCGTGACGCTGGGACTGCCGGTAGGGAGCGTGCGGACCCCCGACCTCGACGCCCTCGTCCCAATCGATGTTCATCCATCGCAGGGCATCGAGGAGCTGCTGATAGCTCTCCTCGCTGTCGCGCGCGGCATCGGTGTCTTCGATACGGAAGACGAGCTTTCCGCCGTTGTGCCGGGCGTAGGCCCAGTTGAACAGGACGGTGCGGATGAGACCGACGTGCGGCAGACCCGTCGGAGACGGGCAGAACCGGACGCGGACGTCGGCACCGGTGGCGGTCGTGGTGCGGGGATCGGGAGAGGCAGACATCCCCTCGATCCTACCGGCGGCGCGCCTGACGCCCCGAGGGCAGGGGGTAGTCGGCGAGCACCTCGGCGATGACGTCGAGCGCCACCCCGACCGCCGGCACGCGTTCCGCGCCGCGAGCGGTCACCACGTGCAGCGTGCGGGCCTCGGCATCCGGGAGCCGAGGAGCGGCGATTCCCGCGAGCAGCGGGAAGGATGCCACCGCCATGCGCGGCAGGATCGCGACCCCCACGCCCTGCGCGACGAGGTTCTCGACGGCGATGTAGTTGTCGGTCTCGAAGGCGATGTCGGGGACGAAGCCCGCTCGCGCACAGGCTTCGAGCAGGTGCCCCCGACACTGGGGGCATCCCGCGATCCACCGATCGTCCGCGAGGCGGGAGAGGTCGATGGGGCCGGTGGCGGCCGGGTGGTCGACGGGCAGGATGAGAACGGTGTCGTCTCCACCGACCGCGCGCACCGAGAGTCCGTTGGCGGCGAGGTCGAGCTCACGCCGGTCACCGGGATAGCTGTAGGTGAGCGCGATGTCGGCCCGGTCCTCGCGTACCGCGACGATCGCCTCGGGTGGTTCGGCTTCGACGAAGCTGATCGAAACCCCGGGACGGCGAGCCGTGACGGCGGCGATGACGCGGGGAACGACGGTCGACGAGGCCGAGGGGAATGCGGCGATGCGCACGCGACCGGCCCGCAGACCACGCAGCTCGGCGAGGTCACCGGCGGCGGCCTCGAGGGCCGTCGTGACCACGGCCGCGTGCCGCGCGAGGACGCGGCCGGCCTCCGTCAGGCGTACACCGCGCCCGACGCGCTCGACGATCGGCGTGCCCGCGCGCCGCTCGAGCCGCCGCAGTTGCTGGCTCACCGCCGGCTGGCTGTAGCCCAACGCGTGGGCGGCCGCGGTGATCGAGCCGGTGTCGGCGATGGCCTTCACGACGCGGAGCGAATGGGCGTCGAGGTCGTCGTCCTGATCGGTCACCCTGATACATAAGCAGAGTGCATGTTTCTCATGCAATACCTGCTCTAGTGCAATGTCGCGCTCCGCGGGAGCCTGGATCCATGAGCAGCCTCGCCTCCCGCTTCACCGGCGGCCGCGACTATCTCGCCGCCTGTACCGTCGGTCTCCCGTCTCGCGCCACGGTGCGCGCCGTCCGCGCCGACCTCGACGCCGCGGCATCCGGTCGCCCCGATGTCGCCGCCGCGTCCCGCGCCGTCGAGGATGCGCGCGCCGCGTACGCGCGCCTCGTGCGCTGCCCCGCCAGCGACGTCGCGATCGCCTCGCAGACGTCAGTGATGGTGTCTCTCATCGCCGCTTCGCTTCCCGACGGTGCCGAGGTCCTCTGCCCCGAGGGCGACTTCGCGTCGCTCGTCGCCCCCTTCGCCCACGCCGGTCGAGGGATCCGTCTGCGTACCGCGTCGCTCGGCGAGCTCGCCCACGCCGTGGATGCCGAGACCTCTCTCGTGGCCTTCTCTCTCGTGCAGTCGGCGACCGGAGAAGTCGCGGATGCCGCGGGGATCGTCGCCGCGGCCGCCCGCGTCGGCGCGCGCACGCTGTGCGATCTCACGCAGGCCGCGGGCTGGCATCCGGTCGACGCCACCTTCTTCGACGCGACGGTCTGTCACGCGTACAAGTGGCTCTGCTGCCCCCGTGGCGTCGGCTTCCTCACCGTTCGACCCGATTTCGCGCGGTCGCTCCGGCCGGTGCAGGCGGGCTGGTACTCGGGAGACGATCCGTGGGCATCGTGCTACGGAACCGGCGGCACCCTCGCGCCGGACGCGCGCCGGTTCGACGTCTCGCCCGCCTGGCAGGCCTTCGTCGGGGCCGCTCCCGCGATCGAGATGTTCGCCGACGCCGACATCACGGAGGTCTACGCCCACGCGACGGGGTTGGCGGCGCGATTCCGCGAAGGACTCGGACTCCCCCAGCCGGCACGCCCCTCGGCGATCGTCACGTGGCCGGATGCCGACGGCGAAGCCCTCTCGCGGCTGTCAGCTCGCGGCATCACGGCGTCGGGACGCGCGGGCCGCGCGCGCGTCGCGTTCCACGTCTTCAACGACGACGGCGACGTGGACCGCGCGCTCCGCGCGCTGGGGACCACCGCCGTGCCCGCCGCCCGGCCGGCAGCTCTCAGCTACTCGATCTGATCGGTCGACGCGCGCGCGGCCACGGCCCGGGTGGGTGCGGAACTCCTGACTTTCTGGGCTCGCCGCGTGGTTCTCGACGGGCGCGCGGTGCACGGCCCCGATCTCTCAGGAGTTTCGCACGCGCACGCCTATAGATGAGCGGGCTCTCGTGCGCGCCCGGGGCATATCGCGCCGACGGTCAGGACGCGCGTGCCCGGACGACCACGGCACCCACGCACACGAGCGCGACGGGCACGAAGGCCCAGAGGGCGAGACCGCCGTACCCGACGAGCCCGAGGATCACGCCCGCGAGGATCGATCCGACGGCGGCGCACGCGGTCATAAGGGTGTCGCTGCGGCCCTGACGTCGCGGGCGCAGAGCGAGCGGGGTCGCCTCGGTCAGCAACGCGGAGCCCGCCACGGTCGCGGCGCTCCAGCCCAGGCCGAGCAGCACGAGAGCAACCAGCACGCCGGACTGGAACGCGGAGAACAGCGACGCGACGACGAGCGACGCCGCGAGGAGCGCCTGCCCCAGCAGGATCACCGTGAGACGTCCGACGCGGTCGGCGAGGATGCCGAAGACCGGTGACAGGCCATACATGCCGAACACGTGCAGCGCGATCGTCACACCGACGGCGAGCGTGACGGCATCCGGGGCGACGATGTGCGACAGGTGCACGGGCGTCATCGCCATCACCGACGCCATCGTGACGTGGGAGGCGGCGACCGCGAGCATCGCGAACCGGGCGAGTCCCGGGCGATCGGCCTCGGGAATGTCGGCCACCGAGGCGGTCTTCTCCCGGTCGAGGCGCTGCGCGAGCAAGAGGGGGTCGGGCCGCAGAACGAGCACGTACAGAGCGAACGCCCACACCTGCGCGGCGAACGAGAAAAGGTAGGCGCCCGTCAGCCGCGGCATCCCGATGCTCGCCCCGACGAGCTCACCGGGTGCGAGGAGCAGAGGACCCACCACGCCTCCGACGGTGGTCGCCCAAACCACCGTCGCGAGGTCGCGACCGCGACGAGCGGTCGTCGCGAGGTCGGTCGCGGCGAAACGCGATTGGAGCGTGCCGGCGTTCCCGGCCCCGATGAGCGCGATGCCCACCAGCAGCAGGGGGAAGGTGCGGGTGGCGGCCGCCGCGATGACGACAATGATCCCGCTGAGCGCCGCGAGGTTTCCCGTCGTCAGCGCGAATCGCCGGCCGCGACGGGCAGCCAGTCGGGCGAGCGGAATGGCGGTCAGGGCAGCGCCGAGGGTGACCGCGGCGGTCGCGAAGCCCGACAGCGCCTCCTGGCCCGACAGATCGGCCGCGAGGAGAGCTCCGAGCGACAGGGTGGCCCCGAAAGCCACACCGGTGAGCACCTGCCCCGCCGCCAGGACCCGCACCGTACGGCGCTGGGTGGCGGCGAGGTCGATGCCCACCGGCGCGGTCGCGTCAGGCATCGCGCGCGGTGTTGCGCAGAACCCCGATACCGCTGACCTCGACCTCGACGGCATCACCGGCAACGAAGGGACCGACGCCGGCGGGGGTGCCGGTGAGGATCAGGTCGCCGGGCAGGAGCGTGAAGACCGCGGACGCGTACGCGACCAGGGCGCCGACGCCGTGGATCATGTCGGACACCGGGCCCTGCTGACGGACCTCGCCGTTGACGCGCGTGGTGATCGCGGCGGTCTCGAGGTCGAGCTCGGTCTCGATGACGGGCCCGACGGGGCAGAACGTATCGAACCCCTTGGCGCGCGACCACTGCCCGTCACTGCACTGAAGGTCTCGTGCGGTGACGTCGTTGGCCACGGTGTAACCGAAGATGTAGTCGCTCGCCTTGTCGGCGGGGACGTTCTTGGCGATACGGCCGATGACGACGGCGAGCTCGCCCTCGTAGTCGGTGTGCGAGCTCAGACTCGTAGGCCGAACGATCACGTCTCCCGGGCCGATCACCGAGGTGTTGGGCTTGAGGAACATCAGGGGCTCGGCCGGCGCCTCGCCGCCCATCTCGGCGGCGTGGTCATGGTAGTTCTTGCCGATGCAGACCACCTTCGACCGCGGGATGACCGGCGCGAGGAGCGCGACATCGGACAGGGGCACGCGCTCCCCCGTCGTGTCGAATCCCGCGAACATCGGGTCTCCGGCGAGGACCACGAGCTCGCCGTCGTCGACGATCCCGTAGCGAATGGCATCCTGGTGGCTGAATCGAGCGATCTTCACCGCTTCAGCCTATCCGCGGGGTCGGACATGGCATCCGTCTCCCCACCCGCCCGGGGCGAGCGAGTCCGGCCCGAGCTCCTCCGCCCCGGCGCGCCCCTGGCCCGCGGCATCCATAAACACGATCCGCGCGCAGAAACACGTGCACACCGCGTTTCCGTGAGTGGATCGCGTTTATGGCGGAGGGGCGACGCCCGGCGGAGACGACGGAGGGGCCCCGGCATCCGGGAACCCCTCCGCTGGACTCGGCGCTTACGCGTCGAGGCGGTACAGCCAGCCGTGCTTGTCTTCGGCGCGGCCGTACTGGATGTTCGTCAGCTCCTCGCGCAGCTCGAGGGCGAGAGTGCCCGTCGGCTGCTCGTCGATGAAGTCGCGACCCTTCAGGATGCCGATCGGCGTCACCACCGCGGCCGTGCCGCACGCGAACACCTCGACGATGTCTCCGGATGCCACACCCCGGCGCCACTCGTCGAGCGACACGTTGCGCCCCTCGACGTGGTGTCCTCGGTCGCGAGCGAGCTGCAGAAGCGAGTCGCGCGTGATGCCCTCGAGGATCGAGTCGGACTGCGGGGTGACGATCGTGCCGTCCTTGTAGACGAACACAACGTTCATGCCGCCGAGCTCTTCGACGTTGCGGTCCTGGTCGAGGAAGACGACCTGGTCGCACTCGTTCTCGTACGCCTCGGACTGGGGCAGGAGGCTGGCGGCGTAGTTGCCACCGGTCTTCGCCGCACCGGTACCGCCCTTGCCGGCGCGCGAGTAGTCCTCGCTGAGCCAGATCGAGACCGGCTTCACGCCGCCCTTGAAGTACGCACCCGCGGGGCTGGCGATGAGGTAGTACGCGACCTTGTGCGCGGGGCGCACGCCGAGGAACGCCTCCTTCGCGAACATGAACGGCCGCAGGTAGAGGCTCTGATCCTCGCCCGACGGCACCCACGCGCCGTCGACGGCGATCAGCTCGCGCAGCGACTGCAGGAAGTACGGCACGGGCAGCTCGGGCAGCGCCAGGCGGCGGGCCGAGCGCTGCAGACGACGACCGTTCTGGTCGGGGCGGAAGGTGTGCACGGATCCGTCGGCGTGACGGTAGGCCTTAATGCCCTCGAAGATCTCCTGTCCGTAGTGCAGGACAGCTGCGGCCGGGTCGAGCGAGATCGGCCCGTAGGGCGAGACGCGCGGGCGGTGCCAGCCGCCGCGGACCGACCAGCAGATGTCGACCATGTGGTCGGTGAAGCTCTGCCCGAACCCGGGGTTGGCGAGGATCGCGTCGCGATCCGCCGCGCTCTTCGCCGCGAGGTTGCGGGTGACGGCGAACTCGAGCGGGTCGAGTCCGGTGTCGGGGTCAGTGTCGATGGTGGTCATTCGTGATCCAAAACTGTTCGATGCGCGGGGGCGATGCGGGCCGATCGGTCCAGGTTACGCCTGGACGCGTTCGACGATGGCGTCGCCGATCTGGGCGGTGCTGCGGGCGCCGTCGCGGCTCGCGATGTCGTCCTCGACCGCGCGGGTGACGCGGGCGGCTTCGTCGGCGAGCCCGAGGTGATCGAGCAGGAGGGCGACGGAGAGGATCGCGGCCGTGGGGTCGGCCTTCTGGGTGCCCGCGATGTCGGGCGCCGATCCGTGGACGGGCTCGAACATCGAGGGGAACGCGCCGTCGGGGTTGATGTTGCCCGAAGCGGCGAGGCCGATGCCTCCGGTGACGGCGCCGGCCAAGTCGGTCAGGATGTCGCCGAAGAGGTTGTCGGTGACGATCACGTCGAAGCGGCCCGGGTTCGTGACCAGGAAGATCGTTGCCGCGTCGACGTGCAGGTAGTCTACGTCGACCCCGGGGTACTCGGATGCCACGGCATCCACGATCCGCTTCCACATGCCGCCGGCGTGCACGAGCACGTTCGTCTTGTGCACGAGCGTGAGCTTGTGGCGACGACGCTCCGCGAGGGCGAACGCGTATCGGACGACCCGCTCGACTCCGAAAGCGGTGTTGACCGACGTCTCGTTGGCGACCTCGTGCGGAGTGCCGCGACGGATCGCGCCGCCGTTGCCGACGTACGGGCCCTCGGTGCCCTCGCGCACGACCACGAAGTCGATGTCTCCCGGGTCGGCGAGCGGACCGCTCGCACCGGGGTACAGCTTCGACGGACGCAGGTTCACGTAGTGGTCGAGCTCGAACCGAAGCTTCAGCAGGAGGCCCCGCTCGATGTTCGCGTCTTTCAGGCGAGGGTCGCCGGGGACTCCCCCGACGGCGCCGAGCAGGATCGCATCCTGCGCCGCGATGGCCGCGAGGTCGTCATCGGTGAGCGTGTCGCCCGTCTCGAGGTAGCGACCCGCCCCGAGGGAGAAGTGCGTCTTCTCGAAGACGACTTCGGATTCGGCGGTGACCGCGTCGAGGACCTTCACGGCCTCCGCAACGACCTCGGGACCGATGCCGTCACCGGGGATGACGGCCAGCTTCACGACACGCGACATCGCTCTCCTCAGAGCTCGGGGCACGTCACTTCGTCGACGTGCCGCGGGTTCCTCCCAGGGTAGTGGCAGCGATCACACCCGCGACGACGATGAGGCCCGCCCCGATCAGAGCCGTGATGACCACACCCGAGTCGAACGCGTGTGCCGCCGCGGTCCGCAGAGCCTCGGCAAGGGTGGCGTCGTCGAGAGTGTGCGAGACGGCGACAGCCCCGGCGAGGGTTTCTCGGGAGGCTGATGCCGCGGCATCGGGCAGCCCCTCCGGCAGGACCAGCTGAGCGCGGTAGAACGCCGCCAGGATGCCGCCGAGCACAGCCGTTCCGAGCACCGCGCCCACCTCGTACGCCGTCTCGGAGACGGCGCTCGCGGCACCCGCCTTCGCGGAGGGCGCGCTCGACAGGATCAGCTCGTTCGACACCGTTTCAGCCGCACCGATACCGACGCCCAGCAGACCGAAGGCCACGATGAGCTGAACGAGGTCGGCGGTCGAGAGCGCGACCATCACGTAGGCGACCGCCGAGAAGCCGAGCGCGATCGGCACGACGACGCGCGGTGCGAAACGCGCCGCGATGGGCACGACCGCGAGGCCGGACACGATCATGAGGGCAAGCCCCGGGAGCAGGGCGAAGCCCGCGACCATCGGCGTCAGCCCGACGACGAGCTGCAGATGCTGGGCGACGAAGTACAGGAATCCGACGAGACCGACCACGCTCAGCAGGTTCACGAGGATCGCGCCCGAGAACGTGCCGCGCTGGAACAGTGTCATGTCGAGCATCGGCGCGGACAGGCGCCGCTGACGACGCACGAACAACCAGCCGAAGACGACGCCGATGACGAAGAGCAGGGGCGCGAGTGACACCGGGCCGTCGACGGCGAGCTTCTTGATGCCGTAGACGATCGGCACCATGGTCGCGAGCGACAGGAGGACGCTGATCGGGTCGAAGCGGCCAGGCGCGGGGTCGCGACTCTCGGGCACGAAGATGGGGGCGAGGATGAGCAGAGGCACGAGCACCGGTACCGCCATGAGGAACACCGAGCCCCACGAGAAGTGCTCGAGCAGGAAGCCCCCGACGATGGGACCGAGCGCGGCACCGGCCGAGAAACCCGAGGCCCAGATCGCGATCGCGAAGCGACGCTGATCACGGTCGCGGAAGATGCTCCGCAGCAGGGAGAGCGTGGAGGGCATGAGCATCGCGCCGAACACGCCCATCAACGCGCGGCCCGCGATGAGAGCAGCCGCCGTCGGGGCGAAGGCGGACAGCGCCGACACGGCTGCGAAACCCGTCGCGCCGATCAGCAGCATGCGCTTGCGGCCGAAGCGGTCGCCGAGGGTGCCCATCGTGACGAGGAGACCAGCCAAAACCAACGGGTAGACGTCGATGATCCAGAGCTGCTCGATGCTCGACGGCTGCAGGTCGAGTGCGATCTCGGGGAGAGCGAAGCTCAACACCGTGTTGTCGACCGAGACCAGGAGCACGGGCAGCATGAGCACGGCCAGCGCGAACCAGCCACGCCACCCGGCGCGGGTCACGGCGATGTCTTGCGTGGGCAACGACGAGGTGAGCATTCTTCGAATCCGTTTCTGAACCGTCCAGCCGGTATAGTAACAGACGAGAAACACTTGCCGCCAGTACGATCGAGGAGTCATGAGCCGCCCCCCACTCGCCCGCGAAGCCGTCCTCGACGCGTTCACGCGCATCCTCGTCGACGAGGGAGAGCGCGCGGCGACCGTCGATGCCACCGCGCGATCGGCCGGTGTCTCCAAGGGCGGTCTCCTCTACCACTTCAGCTCCAAGAGCGCCCTCGAAGCGGCCCTCGTGGAGCGCCTCGAGAAGCTCGCGCGCGAAGACGTGGAAGAGATCGAGAGGTCCACGGAGGGCGCCGTCGCCGCGCACATCCGCTCATCGCAGAACACCGGCTCCGCGCTCGACGTGACGATCCTCGCGGTATCCCGCCTCGCGCAGAACGGCAACGACGCCGCCACCGCATCACTCCGACGCGTGCGCGAGCTCTGGGAAGAGAGCCTGCGGGGCCACACCCGCGACGAGACCGCACTGCAGATCGTGCTGCTCGTCAGCGACGGCCTCTACTTCAACGCCGTTCTCGACCTCAACGCCGTCCCGAGCCCGCGGGTCGAGGGTGCTGACCTCGACAAGCTCATCGCCGCGGTCGTCGCGGCGACCACCTGATCCGCGCGAGGCGGCCCCTCGCCCGCGCATGTCTCGCAGATGCGACGTCACGCTCGCAGCACCCTCACTCGTGATTGTCATCGTTGCGATCTCGGTCCTCGATGCGAAGACCTCGCGGTTCTGGGCATGCAGATGCCCCGCCGCATACGCGCATGAGCGGGTTGCGGCGGGGCAGGGAGGAAGATCTCCGACAGGGAGAGCTTTAGGTCGTGGTTCCTCGACTCTTCGCCAAGGCGATCGAACCTCCGACAACCATGAGGATCCCACCGATTCCACCGATCACCCCGACGAAAACGTCAGTCCGAAGTGTGATGAGACCGACGATAACGAAGATCACGCCGAGGACGACAAGCAGAATGTTGATACCGCGCAATGACCTCATGGTCAGCTCCTCCTGTAACGGGCAGTCGAGTTCCAAAGATCTTTACAGGGACCGGTCAATGCGGCTCCTCCGTTGAACGCGGCGCCGAGGATCGCCAGCCAGTTACGCCCCGCGAGACCACCTGCTAGAGCGGCGCCGCTTCCGGCCATCCGCAATTGACACTGCCCCAGCAGATCCCTCTCGCGAGCGGTGAGCGTCGGCCCGAGCGTCGTGTACACGGCTCGCCCTGTCGCGGGATCTACGTAGCAGCCAACCGACGATGAACAGTAGCGCTGAGGCTCTGGCGCGCCCCATTGCGCGGACGCCCCGTCGCCGGAACCAGCGACGAGGCAACAATTGCGGCTACGAGGAGGGCGCCCTGAAAGCCGCGGCGGACTAGCGAGGGCGACGAGCCCGGAGGATTCTTCGTTATGGATTCGGATAACGGCTCTGAACAGCGATTCTTCATGCCCGGACACTGGCATCGGGCTGGATGTCCACCTTTAGGTGGACACGAGCTGGAGCCCAAGCAAACACAGGTCTATACGAGCATCCGACGAAACCGGCTCGTGCAAACTTCGTCGCGCGAACCACCCGACTGCGACGTTCACATCACCTTCTACCCGGATCGCGTGGACGGCGCAGAGTTTCGCGCACCGGCACTGAAACGACGAAGGGGGCCGCTCCCGCGACCCCCTCCCCCGAACGCTGTCGCGTCAGTCTTCGACGATGTCGATCTGCCGGAACAGGTCGGCGCCGACGGCCTCGCGCATGGCGCCGAGGATCTCGTCGGGCACGGGCGAATCGACGGTGAGGACCGAGAGCGCACGGCCCGTGGCATCCGGAGCAGCCACCTGGAGACCGGCGATGTTGATGCCCGCCTCACCCAGCTTCTGGCCGTAGATCGCGACGATGCCGGGGCGGTCGGCGTAGCGCATCACAAGGTGGTGCTTCTCGATCGGCACCTCGATGTCGTAGCCGTTGATGGCGACGACCTTCGGCACCATGCGGGTTCCGGCGAGCGTGCCGGCGACCGTCAGGGTCGACCCGTCGGCGAGCGTGCCGCGCAGGATCGTGATGTTGCGGTACAGCGGGCTCTCGGCCTCGACGACGAGACGCGCCTCGACACCGCGCTGTTCGGCGAAGAGCGGAGCGTTCACGTACGACACGCTCTCGCTGACGATGCGGCTGAAGTACCCCTTCAGTGCGGCGAGGCGGTAGACGCTCACGTCGTAGGCGGCGAGCTCGCCGCGCACCTCGATGTCGAGGCTGGTGAGGGCACTGTCGGCGAGGCCGCTGAAGAACTGGCCGAGCATCTCGACGAGCGCGATACCGGGACGCACGAACGGGTCGATCGCGCCGCCGGCGACGTTCACGGCATCCGGAACGAGGTCGCCCTCGAGGGCGAGCTTCACGGAGCGGGCGACGGAGACACCCGCCTTCTCCTGCGCTTCCTCGGTGCTGGCGCCGAGGTGCGGGGTGACCACGACGTTCGGCAGGTCGAGGAGCTTGCGCGCCGGGCCGCCCTCGGCGGGAGGCTCGGTCGAGAACACGTCGAGGCCGGCACCGGCGATCTCGCCGGTGGCGAGGGCGTCGAACAGCGCCTCCTCGTCGATGAGGCCACCGCGCGCGACGTTGATGACGTACGCCGTCTTCTTCATGCGGCGCAGCTGCTCGGCGCCGATCATTCCCGTCGTCTCGGGCGTCTTGGGCATGTGGATGGTGACGAAGTCGCTCTGCTCGAGGAGCTCGTCGAGCGAAACGAGCTGCACACCGAGCTGCTGAGCACGAGCCGCGGTGACGTAGGGGTCGTACGCGATCACGCGCATGTCGAACGCCTGCAACCGGGCGGCGATCAGCGCACCGATGCGTCCGAGACCGATGATGCCGATCGTCTTCTCGAACAGCTCGGTGCCGGTGAACGAGCTGCGCTTCCACAGGCCCTGCGCCAACGAGGAGTGGGCAGCCGGGATGCGACGGGCGAGAGACAGCACGTGCCCGACGGTGAGCTCGGCGGCCGAGATGATGTTGGAGGTCGGCGCATTGACGACCATGACTCCCGCCGCGGTGGCCGACTTGATGTCGACGTTGTCGAGGCCGACACCGGCGCGGGCGACGACCTTGAGCGACGGCGCCGCGGCGAGGGCCTCGGCGTCGATCTGGGTGGCCGAGCGCACGAGCACCGCGTGCGCGTCGGCGAGGGCCGAGAGCAGCGCGGGGCGATCGGTCCCGTCGACGTTGCGCACGTCGAAGTCGGGGCCGAGCGCGTCGATCGTGGCGGGAGAGAGTTCTTCGGCGATGAGCACGACGGGCTTCGTCACGGATGCGTCCTTCGAAACGGTGCTGGGGGTCTGACGCGCACCGTCGCGCACCGCCGGCGCGAACCGGGCGCGCGACCCGTGCGGGCCGTCTGCCAGCCTAGCGCGGAGGCGAATGGATGCCGGACCGTATGACGCCGGAGCGGGTCGCGCGCGATGACGTGCGCGAAACCGGGCTCAAGACCCGTACAACCCGTACGACGTCGTCCCGTACCCCACGATCGCGAGCCAGAAGGCCGCCGAGAGAGTCAGCCCGGCGAGCAGCACGAGGGCGAACTCCCCCGCCTTCCGCCGCGCGCCGATCGCGAAAGCGACGCCGAACGCGATGAGCGGGAAGACGATCGGCAGGCAGTAGACGAACCAGCCGAGGCCGTTGAGACCCAGCGGCCCGTTGACCTGCAGGATGAGCAGGGCCACCGAACTCCACACGACGTACGCGTAGAACAGTCCGAAGATTCCCGCGATCGTGACGACGAGCCACGTCGGCAGGTGACGGGTGTGGGCGACGGCGCTCATGCGAGAGATCCCATCGACAGGAACGGCCACGGCACGAGCAGGACGATGCCCAGGATCAGCAGGAGGAATCGCTGCCAGGTGCGCCACGAGCGCGTGAGCACGAGGACCGTCACGAACCACACGATCGGGGCGAGGGTGGCCCCGATGGTCATCGCGACGACGGTCACATCCGGGATGGGGATGCCGAGGCTCTGGAGCTGGCGTCCCGAAAGCAGCCAGCCGAGCGCGAAGAGCAGGAACGTCGCCGCCACCATGCCGATGCCCACCAGGCCGACGTTTCCGAGGGGCGCGGAATGCGCGGCATCCGGAGTCGCGTCCGTCGAGGAATCGACGGATGCCGCGGCCTCGGGCGCCCGCGGCGCCTCGCGTGTCGGCGGCGAATCGGAGACAGGGGGTTGAGGCACGAGGGGTTCCGGTCCCGCGACCGGCTCCGCCACGGGGTCGGGCGCGCGCTTGTCGCCGACGTCGAGGGTCGGGTCGTCGTCACCGCCCCACGAGAGGGCGTCGTCATCGCGCGGTGTGCTCACGATCCCACGGTAGCGGCGCTCCCCCGCGACCGGGTCGCGCCCCGCCGAGCGCCTCGTCCGCGGCATCCGGGGCGAGAGAACCCCATGCAACGGCGAACGCCCCGGAACCGAGAGGCTCCGGGGCGTTCGACGGACGGATCAGCGCGCGGCCGAGCCTTCGACGTAGTCGCTGTCCTGCTGCTTCCACGCGAACAGACCGCGGAGCTCCTTGCCGGTCGCCTCGATCGGGTGACCCTGCTCCTTCTCGCGGAGGGCGAGGAACTCGGTGGCGCCGTTGTCCTGGTCGTCGATGAAGCGCTTCGCGAACGCGCCGGACTGGATGTCGGCGAGGACGGCCTTCATGTTCTCCTTCACCGACGGGTCGATGACGCGGGGACCGGAGACGTAGTCGCCGTACTCGGCCGTGTCGGAGATCGACCAGCGCTGCTTGGCGATGCCGCCCTCCCACATGAGGTCGACGATGAGCTTGAGCTCGTGCAGCACCTCGAAGTACGCGATCTCGGGCTGGTAGCCGGCCTCGGTCAGCGTCTCGAAGCCGTACTGGACGAGGTGGCTCATGCCACCGCACAGCACGGACTGCTCGCCGAACAAGTCGGTCTCGGTCTCTTCGGTGAAGGTCGTCTTGATGACGCCGGCGCGGGTGCCGCCGATGGCCTTGGCGTACGACAGGGCGGTGTCCCAGGCCGAGCCCGAGGCGTCGCGCTCGACGGCGATGATGTCGGGGATGCCGCGGCCCGCGACGTACTCGCGACGCACCGTGTGGCCGGGAGCCTTGGGGGCGACGAGGATCACGTCGACGCCCTCGGGCGCGTCGATGTAGCCGAAGCGGATGTTGAACCCGTGCGCGAAGGCGAGCGTCTTGCCCTCGGTCAGCTTGTCCTTGATGGAGTCGGCGTAGATCGAGCGCTGGTGCTGGTCGGGCGCGAGGATCATGATGAGGTCGGCCCACTCGGTCGCGTCCGCGACGTTCTTGACCTCGAAGCCGTCCTCCTGCGCCTTGGGGGCCGACTTCGACCCGTCCTTGAGCGCGATGACGACCTGGACACCGGAGTCGCGGAGGTTCTGCGCGTGCGCGTGGCCCTGCGAGCCGTAGCCGACGATCGCGACCTTCTTGCCCTGGATGATCGAGAGGTCGGCGTCGTCGTCGTAGAAGATCTCTGCCATGAGGATGTTTCTCCTTGAATTCTGGCCCCGCTCCGGGACCGGTTGGAATGGAAAGTAGAAAGCTCAGCTGCGCAGGACGCGCTCCGTGATGCTCTTGCCTCCGCGACCGACGGCGAGAAGGCCCGACTGCGCGAGCTCTTTCACGCCGAACGGCTCGATGGCTTTCAGGAACGCACCGACCTTGCCCGAGTCGCCCGTGATCTCGATCACGATCGCGTCGGGGGCGTAGTCGACCACCGACGCGCGGAAGAGGTTGACGACCTCGAGCACGTTCGAGCGGGTGGCGTTGTCGGCCCGCACCTTGACCAGCACGTGCTCGCGCTGGACGGATGCCGCGGGGTCGAGTTCGACGATCTTGATCACGTTGATCAGCTTGTTGAGCTGCTTCGTGACCTGCTCGAGCGGCAGTCCCTCGACGTCGACGACGACCGTGATGCGGGAGAGGCCCGGCACCTCGGTGACACCCACGGCGAGCGACTCGATGTTGAATCCGCGACGGGCGAAGAGACCGGCGACGCGCGTGAGCAGACCGGGCTTGTCCTCGACGAGGAGGCTCAGAACGTGACGAGACATCTCAGTCCTCCTGCTCGTTGAAGGCGGGCGAGTGGTCGCGCGCGTACTGGACGTAGCTGTTGCTGACGCCCTGCGGCACCATCGGCCACACCATCGCGTCGGCGCTCACGACGAAGTCGATCACGACCGGACGGTCGTTCGTGTCGAGCGCGAGCTGGATCGCGGCGTCGATCTCGTCTTCCTTCTCGACACGGATCGCGAGGCACCCGTACGCCTCGGCGAGCTTGACGAAGTCGGGGATGCGACGCGTGCCGTGTCCCGTGTTCAGGTCGGTGTTGGAGTGGCGTCCGTCGAAGAACAGCGTCTGCCACTGGCGCACCATGCCGAGGGAGGAGTTGTTGATGATCGCGACCTTGATCGGGATGTCGTTGATGACGCAGGTCGCGAGCTCCTGGTTCGTCATCTGGAAGCAGCCGTCGCCGTCGATCGCCCACACGGCACGCTCGGGCTGGGCGACCTTGGCGCCCATCGCGGCCGGAACCGCGTAGCCCATGGTGCCGGCGCCGCCGGAGTTCAGCCAGGCGTTGGGGCGCTCGTACTTGATGAACTGCGCCGCCCACATCTGGTGCTGCCCCACACCGGAGGCGTAGACGCCCTCGGGACCGGTCAGCTCGCCGATGCGCTGGATCACGTGCTGCGGCGAGAGCAGACCGTCACTGGTGGGCGTGTAGCCGAGCGGGAACTCCTCGCGGAGGCCGTTCAGGTAGGTCCACCACTCCGAGTAATCGTGCGGGTGCTCGGCGTCGGCGGCGCGGAAGGCGGCATCCAGGTCGACGAGCACCTCTTTGAGGTCGCCCACGATCGGCACGTCGGCGGTGCGGATCTTGGAGATCTCGGCGGGGTCGATGTCGACGTGCACCACCTGCGCGTGCGGCGCGAACAGCGACGCCTTGCCCGTGACGCGGTCGTCGAAGCGCGCGCCGAGCGAGACGATGAGGTCGCTCTCCTGAAGGGCGAGCACCGCGGGAACGGTGCCGTGCATTCCGGGCATCCCCAGGTGCTGCTCGTGCGAGTCGGGGAACGCGCCGCGTGCCATGAGAGTGGTCACGACGGGCGCACCGGTCGCCTCGGCCAGCACCTTCAGCTCGGCAGCCGCGTTCGCGCGGATCGTTCCGCCGCCCACGTACAGGACGGGCTTCTGCGCGGTGGCGAGCAGCTGCGCCGCGGCCTGGATCTGCTTGCCGTGCGCCTTGGTCACCGGCCGGTATCCGGGCAGGTCGATCTTGGGCGGCCAGACGAAAGCGGCCTCGGCCTGCTGGGCGTCCTTCGTGATGTCGACGAGCACCGGGCCCGGGCGACCGGTCGAGGCGATCTCGAAAGCTGCCGCGATGGCGCCGGGGATCTCCTCGGCCGTCTTGACCAGGAAGGAGTGCTTGGTGATCGGCATCGTGATGCCGACGATGTCGGCCTCCTGGAAGGCGTCCGTGCCCATGAGGGTGGAGAACACCTGCCCCGTGATGCACACGAGCGGCACCGAGTCCATGTAGGCGTCGGCGATCGCGGTGACGAGGTTGGTGGCCCCCGGACCCGACGTCGCGATCGCGACGCCGACCTTGCCGGATGCCGCGGCGTAGCCTTCGGCCGCGTGGCCGGCGCCCTGCTCGTGGCGCACGAGGATGTGACGGACGTGCTCGTCGTCCATCAGCGGGTCGTAGACGGGCATGATCGCCCCGCCCGGCAGGCCGAAGACGTCGGTGACCCCGAGCAGATCGAGCGAGCGGACGACCGCCTGCGCACCCGTCATCACGGGCGCCGGGGCGGTGCGGGCGGGAGGCCGGGGCACGGCCGCCGTAGGGGAATCGATGGACATGGGAGTACCTCGAGAACCAGAAGAAGGTGAAAAAGGGGGACGGCCGTCAGCCCGTGACCGCGCCCTCCGCGGCGGAGTGCACGAGCTTGGAGTACTTGGCCAGAACGCCACGGGTATAGCGCGGGGGAAGCGGTTCCCAGCCTTCGCGGCGGGAACTCAGCTCGGCCTCATCGACGATCAAGTCGAGAGTGCGAGCGGCGATATCGACCCGTATCAGATCACCATCGCGCACGAAGGCGATCGGACCTGCGTCCACCGCTTCGGGAGCTATGTGGCCGATGCAGAGGCCGGTTGTGCCGCCTGAGAATCGACCGTCCGTCAAGAGTAGTACATCTTTTCCGAGCCCCGCGCCCTTGATGGCCGCGGTGATGGCCAGCATCTCGCGCATGCCGGGGCCGCCCTTGGGGCCCTCGTAGCGGATCACCACGACATCGCCCGCGGCGATGTCTCCCGCCTCGAGCGCGTCCATGGCCGCGCGCTCGCGCTCGAACACGCGGGCGGGGCCTTCGAAGACGTTGCCGTCGAAGCCGGCCGACTTCACGACGGCGCCCTCGGGGGCCATCGAGCCGTGGAGGATCGTGATGCCGCCCGTGGCGTGGATCGGGTCGTCGAATCGGTGGATCACCTTACCGTCGACGGGGTCGGGGTTCAGGTCCGCGAGGTTCTCGGCGAGCGTCTTCCCGGTGACGGTCAGCGCGTCGCCGTGCAGCAGCCCCTCGTCGAGCATCGCCTTCATGATGACCGGGATGCCGCCGTGACGGTCGACGTCGTTCATGACGTACTGGCCGAACGGCTTCATGTCGGCGACGTGCGGCGTGCGGTCGCCGATGCGGTTGAAGTCGTGCAGGTTCAGCTCGACCTCGGCCTCGTTGGCGATCGCGAGGAGGTGGAGCACGACGTTGGTCGAGCCGCCGAGCGCCATGGCGAGGGCGATGGCGTTCTCGAACGCCTCTTTGGTGAGGATGTCGCGCGTGGTGATGCCCTGGCGCAGCAGGTTGACCACGGCTTCGCCCGAACGGTGGGCGAAGTAGTCGCGACGACGGTCGGCCGACGGCGGGGCGGCGGAGCCGGGGAGGCTGAGACCGAGGGCTTCGGCGACCGAGGCCATCGTGTTGGCGGTGTACATGCCGCCGCACGCACCCTCGCCCGGGGCGATCGCGCACTCGATGCGCTTGAGGTCGGCCTCGCTCATCTTGCCCGCGAGGCACGCGCCTACGGCCTCGAACGAGTCGATGATCGTGACGTCCTTCTCGGTGCCGTCGCTGAGCTTGACCCAGCCCGGCGCGATCGAGCCCGCGTAGAGGAAGACGCTCGACAGGTCGAGACGAGCGGATGCCATGAGCATGCCCGGGATCGACTTGTCGCAGCCCGCGAGCAGGACGGACCCGTCGAGGCGCTCGGCCATCATCACCGTCTCGACGCTGTCGGCGATGACCTCACGCGAGACGAGCGAGAAGTGCATCCCCTCGTGGCCCATCGAGATGCCGTCGGAGACGGAGATGGTGCCGAACTGCAGCGGGTACCCGCCGCCGGCGTGGACGCCCTCCTTGGCGCCCTGCGCGAGGCGGTCGAGGCTCAGGTTGCAGGGGGTGATCTCGTTCCAGCTCGACGCGATGCCGATCTGGGGCTTGTCCCAGTCCTCGTCACCCATGCCGACCGCGCGGAGCATTCCGCGGGAGGTCGTGGCTTCGATGCCGTCGGTGACGACGCGACTGCGGGGCTTGATGTCGAACTCGCCGGTGTTCGGATTCTGCGGTGCGGGCATCCTCGCAGTCTATTGCGCGCGCGTGGCGCGCCGATGCGCCACGAGTGTCGAATCGCTGATCAATCCGTGTGCGCGCGGCGAAGACGCGCGATGTCCTCCAGGACGGTCACGAAAGCGTCGATGTCGTCGACGCGCAGCGTGGCCGCGGTCTCTCCCCCGCCGACGCGGATGCCGAGGTCTCCGGGGCCGAGGGAGCGCATCGCGTCCTCGTCGGTGACGTCGTCGCCCGCGAACAGCACCGCGGTCGCTCCGACCCGCTCGCGCAGGTGCGCGACGGCGGAGTCCTTCCCCTCGTGGCGGAACGAGAACTCGAGGATGTCGTGTCCCGTGCGACGCCTCCACCCGGGCGCCTCGGCGGCGACCAGCTCGTCGGCGATCTCCCGGACGGCGCGGGCGGTCTCGGCATCCGCGGTCCGGGTGTGCACGCCGAAGCCGTACTCCTTCGGTTCGATCCAGACGCCGGTCGTCCCGGCGGCGCGACGACTGACCTCGTCTTGCAGCTGATCCCGGAGGGCGAGGTCCGCGTCGTCGTCCGTCGCAGACTCGACACCGACCCCCGGTACCCAGAACTGCACGCCGTGGGAGCCCGCGAGCCAGATGAGCGAGTCGTCCGTGTGCTCCGCGATCTCGCGAAGGTGTCCGAGCGAGCGTCCGGAGACGAGAGCGACGACCGTGCGGGGAAGCGTGACCAGGTCGCCGAGCACGGCACGGGCGCCCGGCGTCATGCGCGCCGACATCGGCTCATCGACGAGCGGGGAGAGGGTGCCGTCGAAGTCGACGGCGATCAGCAGGCGGTCGGTCGTGGCGACGGCCTCGATCGTGGCGTCGGCGGCGGTCATTCCGCGTCCTCGCTCTCGGAACCGCCCTCGACCTCGGCTGCGGCCGCCGCGCTCGAGGCCGTGTCGTGGAACGTCGCAAGAGCCTCGAGGAATTCGCGCGACCAGTCCTCGACGTCGTGATCGCGCACGCGTTTGCGAAGCGCCCGCATACGGCGACCCTGCTCGGCGGCGGGCATGTCGATCGCGCGGACGATGGCATCCTTCAACCCGTCGATGTCGTGCGGGTTGATGAGCAGGGCGCTGCCCATCTCGTCGGCCGCGCCGGCGAACTCGCTCAGCACCAGCACACCGCGGTTGTCGGTGCGACTCGCGACGTACTCCTTCGCCACGAGGTTCATGCCGTCGCGGAGGGCCGTGACCAGCATGACGTCCGCGGCGAGGAAGAGCGCGACCATCTCTTCGCGCGGGTACGACTGGTGCAGGTACCGGATCGCGGTGTGCGTGGTGGTGTCGTGGTCGCCGTTGATCCGCCCGACGGTCATCTCGATCTCGTCGCGCAGCTGAACGTAGGCGTCGACGCGTTCGCGACTCGGGCTCGCGACCTGCACGAGCGTGGCGTCCTCGACGGTGGCGCGGCCGTCCTCGAGCAGTTCGCCCCACGCCTTCAGACGGTGGCGGATGCCCTTCGTGTAGTCGAGGCGATCGACCCCGAGCAGGATCTTGCGGGGGTTGCCGAGCCCCTCGCGGATCTCTTTCGCACGCTGCTGGATCTCGGGCTTCTGCGCGAGCTCGACGTACGACTCGGCGTCGATCGAGATCGGGAACGCCTTGGCGAGGGCGACGCGCGTCCCGCCCTTCTCGTCCGGAACCAGGATGCCGCTGGCCTTCGTCTCGTACCGCAACTGGCGCCGCACGGCTCGCGCGAAGTTGCCCGCGTCCGCGACGCGCTGGAACCCGATCACGTCGGCGCCCAGCAGCCCCTCGAGAACCTGCTTGCGCCACGGGAGCTGCGAGTACAGCCCGTAAGCGGGGAACGGGATGTGGTGGAAGTAGCCGATCGTCAGGTCGGGGCGGAGCTCCCGCAGCATCTTGGGGACGAGCTGCAGCTGATAGTCCTGCACCCACACCGTCGCGTTCTGAGAAGCAGAGGCGGCCGCAGCTTCGGCGAATCGACGGTTCACGCGGACATAGGCGTCCCACCACGCCCGCTTGTAGGTCGGCGCGGCGATGACGTCGTGGTAGAGCGGCCAGATCGTGTCGTTCGAGAAGCCCTCGTAGTAGTTCTGCACGTCGGCCGCCGACAGCACGACGGGAACCAGGTGCACGCCGTCGAACTCGAACGGCTCCAGCTCGACGTCGGGCTGACCGGCCCACCCGACCCACGCGCCATCGGCGCGACGCATGACCGGCTCGAGGGCGGTCACGAGACCGCCGGGGGAACGACGCCATCCCTCACCGTCCGGGGTGCGGTCGACGGGAAGGCGGTTGGCGACGACGACGAAATCGGCCTGGGTCACAGGTCCTCCTCGGGGATCGACCTCAGGCTAACAGCGGCGTCGGGCGGCGCAGAGGGCTGGACGGGATGCGATATGCACGCCCGCCTGTCAAGGCGCGGCATCGGTCCGCGCTCCTCGGTAGGTTGAACGCATGCGCCAGTACATCTTCGGAACGGGTCTTCTCAGCGCCATCACGGGTGGCATCACGCTCCTGCGGGCTCTGCGCAACGACGAGCCCTTCACCTGGCGCACCGCGCTCGCGTGGCTCAGCTGGGGCATCACTCTCGCGCTCGCGATCGGATCGGTCGTCGATACCCGTCGCGCCCGGCGCGGACGCGTGATCGCGGGCGACTCCCCTGTCGCGAAGAAGCAGCAGAAGCTTTTCAAGAAGCGCCTCGCGCGCTGATCGGACGACGGATGCCACGACCCCGGGGTCGTGGCATCCGTCTGTCCGTCAGCGGGTGAGGATCAGCGCGTCGCCCTGACCTCCACCGCCGCAGAGGGCGACCGCGGCGGTGCCGCTCCCCCGCCGCACCAGCTCGTGGACCGCGTGCACGACGAGCCGGTTGCCCGAGACGCCGATGGGGTGACCGATCGCGATGCCCCCGCCGTGCGGGTTGACGACGTCGTCGGACAGCCCCAGCTCGGCCTGCGAACGAGCAACGACAGCGCCGAAGGCTTCGTTGATCTCGACGAGATCGAGATCGGATGCCGAGATGCCCTGCTTCTCGAGGGCTCTCGCGATCGCGCGGGCGGGCTGCGCGTGCAGCGAGTTGTCGGGTCCGGCGACCTGTCCCGCGGCTCCGACGACCGCCAGGACGTCCCATCCTCGATCGTCCGCCACGGATCGGGTCGTGACGACGACCGCCGACGCCCCGTCGGAGATCTGCGAGGCGTTGCCGGCGGTGATCGACCCACCCTCGGCGAAAGCGGGGCGGAGCTTCGCGAGCGTGTCGACCGTCGTGTCGGCACGGATGCCCTCGTCGGCCGTCACGACGACGGGATCGCCCTTGCGCTGCGGGATCTCGACGGGCACGATCTCGGCGTCGAAGACGCCCTCTGCCTGAGCGGCGGCGGCGCGCTGGTGCGACCGGGCGGCGACCGCATCCTGAGCCTCACGGGTCACGTCGAATCGCGCGTTGGCGCGCTCGGTGGACGCCCCCATGCTCTCGCGGTCGTAGGCGTCCGTCAGGCCGTCGTAGGCGAGGTGATCGAGCACCTCGACCGAGCCGTAGGCGTAGCCCTCGCGCGAGTTCATCAGCAGGTGCGGGGCGCGGGTCATCGACTCCATGCCCGCCGCGACGACGACCGTCGCGTCACCGAGACGGAGCATGCGCGCGGCATCGATGATCGCCGTGAGACCCGACAGGCAGACCTTGTTGACGGTCGCCGCGTGCACGTCCCACCCGATCCCGGCGGCGACGGCAGCCTGGCGAGCCGCGTTCTGTCCGGCACCGGCCTGGAGCACCTGTCCGACCAGCACCGCGTCGACGGCCTCGGCGGGAATTCCCCCGCGGTCGAGGGCTCCGCGTATCGCGGCCGCGCCGAGCTGCACGGCGGTGAGCGGAGCGAGCTGGCCCTTCAGGCGCCCCTGAGGGGTGCGCGCGGCGGCGACGATCACGACGTCTTCGGGGTTCATCGGGTGACCTCCTCGGTGAGTCTCACGGTCAGCGGGGGCTCGGTGGCATCCCGCACCTCGTCGACGCTCACCCCGGGGGCGAGCTCGACGAGCACGAGTCCATCCTCGGTCACGTCGATGACGGCGAGGTCGGTGATGATGCGATCGACGACACCGCGACCGGTCAACGGCAGCGAGCAGTCGTTCACGATCTTCGGCGAGCCGTCTTTGGCGACGTGCTCCATGAGCACGATGACGCGCGCGGCTCCGTGGACGAGGTCCATCGCGCCGCCGGGACCCTTCACCATCTTCCCGGGGATCATCCAGTTCGCCAGGTCTCCGGATGCCGACACCTGCATCGCCCCGAGGATCGCGGCGTCGATCTTGCCCCCGCGGATCATCCCGAAGCTCAACGCCGAGTCGAAGAAGGCTGCGCCGGGGAGCGTGGTCACCGTCTCTTTGCCGGCGTTGATGAGGTCGGCATCCACCGCGTCTTCGGTCGGATACGGACCGACGCCGAGGATGCCGTTCTCGGACTGCAGCACGACGGTCACGCCCTCGGGGACGTGGTTCGGAACGAGGGTCGGCAGGCCGATCCCGAGGTTGACGTACGAGCCGTCGGCGAGTTCACGAGCGGCTCGCGCCGCCATCTCCGTGCGGGTGAGGGCCATGTCAGAACTCCTTGCTCATCGATGCGGAGGGACCTGAGCTCGTCGAAGGAACCGGCCCCGGCTCGGTGACGCCTTCTCGCACCGTGCGCTTCTCGATGCGCTTCTCGATCCCGGGTCCCACCTCGACCACTCGATGGACGTAGACCCCGGGCAGGTGCACGTCGTCGGGGTCGATCTCGCCGGGCTCGACGAGATGCTCGACCTGGGCGATGCAGACCCGCCCCGCCATCGCTGCGAGCGGGTTGAAGTTGCGGGCGGCCTTGCGGAACACGAGGTTGCCGTGCCGGTCGCCCTTCCACGCATGGACGAGCGAGAAGTCCGTCGTGATCGCCTCTTCGAGGACGAATTCGCGAGGCACGCCGTCGACGTCGAAGGCGCGCACGTCTTTGACGGGGGAAGCGACCGCGATACCTCCGGCGCCGTCGTACCGCTGGGGAAGGCCGCCCTCGGCGACCTGGGTTCCGACTCCCGTCTGGGTGTAGAACGCCGCGATGCCCGCCCCGCCGGCTCGGAGCTTCTCGGCGAGAGTGCCCTGGGGGGTGAGCTCGAGCTCGAGCTCACCGGAGAGGAACTGCCGTTCGAACTCCTTGTTCTCGCCGACGTACGACGACGTCATCTTGCGGATCCGGCCGGCCCCCAACAGGATGCCGAGACCCCAGTCGTCGACACCGCAGTTGTTGGAGACGACGGAGAGGTCTCGCGTCCCTTGCGCGAGCAGGGCTTCGATGAGGGCGATGGGGTTGCCGGAGAGTCCGAAGCCGCCGACGGCGAGGGACGCGCCATCGGGGATGTCGGAGACCGCGTCGGCGGCCGAGGACCAGGTCTTGTCGATCACGCGAACTCCTTCGTGTCTGCGTGATCTCATGCTGAGGGTCGGCGCCGGGACGCGCCCAGCGCGATCTTGCGATGTGGATGCCAAGCCGCGTAGCGTCCACATCGTGGACACCGCACCTCATCCGCGCTCACCGGCGAGCGTTCCCGGCGCCCAGGCGATCGCCCGCGCCGCCGCGCTTCTCCGCCTGGTGACGGCGGCGGGATCCGCCGGGGCGACCATCGGCGACCTCTCCCGCGACGCCGACCTCACGCGCCCCACCGCGCACCGACTCCTGACCGCCCTCCGCGCGGAGGGGCTCGTCGACCGCGACGAGACGACCGGCCACTGGCTCCCCGGCCCCGAGCTCTACCTCATGGGCAGCGTGGCGGCCTCTCGCTTCGACATCACCGCGACGGCGCGCGACATCGTGCGCTCGCTGGCGGTCCGGACCGAAGAGAGCGCGTTCCTGTCCGTGCGGCGTGGCGACGAGACGGTGTGCCTCGTCCGCGAAGACGGGAGCTTCCCCATTCGCTCCTTCGTGCTGTCCGAGGGAGTGCGGTTCCCGCTGGGGGTGGCATCCGCGGGTCTCGCGATCCTCGCCTTTCTTCCGCCCCATGATGTGGACGCCTACCTCGAGCGCCACGGAGACCTCGCCGAGAGGTTCGGATCCTCGCATGCCCCGGCACGCCTGCGCGCGCGGGTGCGCGACACGCAGGAGCGCGGGTACGCCGTGAACCCGGGGCTCATCGTCGAGGGCAGCTGGGGCCTGGGGGCGGCCGTGTTCGACCGAGCGGGGGCTCCGCAGTGGGCGCTGAGCCTGACCGGCGTCGAATTCCGCTTCTCGGGCGAGCGGCTCGGCGAGCTCGGGCGCATGCTGCTCGCGCACGCGCACCAGCTGTCCACGCGACTCGCCTCGCGATAAATACCTCAGGTATATATCTGCGGTATGCTTTTCCCCATGACCCGCGATGACGATCTCCAGAGATTGCTGCTCGCGGTGCACGCCCTGACGCGCATCGCGGCCCTCGATACCCAGAACGACGCCCCCTCTGCGCAGTGGCGCACCCTCACCCTGCTGCGCGACCACGGACCCCAGCGTCTCGGCGACCTGGCCACCCTCAGCCGCGTGACCCAGCCCGGCATGACGCGCCTCGTCCACCAGCTCAGCGACGCGGGTCTCGTCACGCGCGAACCGCACCCCGACGACTCGCGCGTCAGCGTCATCGCCGTGACCGACGCCGGTCTCTCCGCCCTCGAGCGCTGGCTCGCCCAGCTGAGCACCGCCCTCGCGCCCCACGTCGCCGATCTGACGGACGCCGAATGGGATGCCGTGAGCACGGCTGCCGGCGCCCTCTCGGCCCGCGTGGGCCTTCAGCCGGAGGTCGTGCGATGAGCGCCGCTCCGAGCGTGTGGAAGCAGCCGGCGCAGGTATGGGCCGTGGCCTTCGCGTGCGTCGTCGCGTTCATGGGGATCGGTCTCGTCGACCCGATCCTCCCCGCGATCGCCGAGTCCCTGAAGGCGACGCCCGTCGAGACCGAGCTGCTGTTCACCAGTTACCTCGTCGTGACGGGCCTCGCAATGCTCGTCACGAGCTGGATCTCGAGCCGAATCGGAGCGAAGGCCACGCTGCTCGTGGGGCTCGCCCTGATCGTCGTGTTCTCGCTCCTGTGCGCGCTGAGCGGAAGCGTCGACGCCGTGATCGGCTTCCGCGCGGGCTGGGGCCTCGGCAACGCCCTGTTCATCTCGACGGCTCTCGCGACCATCGTCGGCGCCGCTTCCGGTGGCAGCTCGGCGGCCATCATCCTGTATGAGGCGGCGCTCGGCCTGGGCATCGCGATCGGACCGCTGCTCGGCGGCATCCTCGGCGAGGCGAGCTGGCGCGGACCGTTCTTCGGCGTGGTCGTCCTCATGGCGATCGCCTTCGTCGCGGTGGCTGTGCTCCTGCGCGGTCCTGCTCCCGCACGCACACCCATTCCGTTCAGCGCACCGTTCCGCGCCCTCGGTCGTCCGGCGCTCGCGATCCTGGCGGCCACCGCGCTGTTCTACAACATCGGCTTCTTCACCCTCCTGGCCTTCTCCCCCTTCCCGCTGGGCTTCGGCGCGATGGGGATCGGGCTCACCTTCTTCGGGTGGGGTGTGGCGCTCGCGATCACGAGTGTCTGGGTCGCCCCGATCCTCCTCCGCCGGATGCGGCTGACGTCGGTGCTGCTGCTCGCCCTCCCCCTGCTCGCTGTCGACCTCCTCGTCGCCGCTTTCGTCGTGGACTCCCCCGTCGGACTCGTGATCTGCATCGTCGTGGGCGGTCTGGTGCTCGGCGTCGTGAACACGGCGTTGACGGAGGCCGTGATGGAAGCCACCGACCTCCCCCGTTCGGTCGCCTCCTCGGCGTACTCGGCGGTCCGCTTCCTCGGCGGAGCCGTCGCCCCGCCGCTCGCCGCCTTCCTCTGGCACGCCGCCGGCGCGGGAGTGCCGTACGTCATGGCGACCGTCTCCGTGCTGATCGCGGCGGCGTGCGTCCTGTTCGGTCGGCGAGCCCTCGCGCACGTGGATCAGGCCCATCCGACGATCGCCGACGAGGGAGCCGCCGTCCTCGTGGGCGATGCCGCCTGACGCATCGCGAATGCACGCACGCGCCCTGTTCCGAATCGTTCGGAACAGGGCGCGTGCCCGTATAGCGGTCGGGTCAGCTGTGCACGCGGCGCCGAAGCAGGAGGGTCACCGCGACCCCCACGAGGAGCAGCGCAGCACCGATACCGATCGCCCCGGCGACCGACGGCGTCCCCGTTGTCGCCAAGGCCCCGGTCGACGCGGCGGCGACGGGCGTGGCACTGGCCGACGGCACCGGGCTCACGCCGGCGCTCGGGCTCTCCGTGGCGCTCGGGCTCGGTGACGCCGTCGGGGTGGGCGACGGGTCGTCCGTCGGGGTCGGCGTCGGCGTGATCGTCGGGGTCGGCGTCGGATCCGGCTCCGCGAACAGCGCACGCACGGCATCCGAGACCTTCGTACCGGTGAACGCGGCACCCGCCGCATTCGGGTGGATCGCCCCCTTCTTGATCCCGCCGACGGGGAGCCCCGAGACGGGAACGCTGTCGGGGGCGAGGCTCAGCGTGATGCCGTTGACGTATGCGTCGGTCGGGTTGCATGGCGTATGCGCCACGGAGTCCGCGAGCAGCGAGACGTAGGTCGCGCCGGAGGCCGCGGTGACCTCCGCCATCGTGTCGTCGAGGTGGACCTGGGTGGCGTAGAGCAACTCCACGTCCGCGTTCGTGTACGGGTAGGCGTTCGTGCGGAACCCGAGCCCCTGGAGGAGCGAGGTATAGCACCCGTCGCTCGGGGTGTGCGCGGCGTCGGGGGCGAGCGCGGGGTATCCGACCACGATGACCTTCGCGTGCGGAGCCCGGGCCCCGATATCGGCGAGGGCCGCCGACAGGGCGGGCGCCACCGTCTGATCGATCTGCGTCTCGAGCGTGTTCACCGGGCCCGCGGGAGTGTTCACCACGAATTGTTCGGCGCACGAGGCGTGCACGTTGCCGTCGAGACTCCCGGCGACCGGCCCTCCCGCCGTGGCCGCGATGCACATCTGACCGAGCTGCCAGAACCCGAGGTCGTTCCCGCCGATCGTGAGGGTGACGAGGTCGGTGTCGGCATCCAGGGCGTCCGACTGGACCGGTGCCGTCGCCCCGCCCACCGACTGCGGAGTGTCGACCACGTTGGCGATCACAGCTCCCCCGCACGAGCGGTCGTCGAGGTCGAGGCCGAACTCCTCGGCGACGAGGTGGGGGTAGTTCTCATCCGACTGATCGCACCCCGCGGCGGGCTGCGTCGCGGCGAGAGGGAGTCCCCAGGCGGCGGCGTACGAGTCACCGAGGGAGACGTAGGAACGACCCGTCAGGTCGGGGACGGCGGCGGAAGCGGGGACGGCGATCGCGGCCATCGCCGACACGGCGAGGACGGCGAGCACGGCACCAGTGGAGAGAAGACGGCGCATCCGCCCGACGCTAGAGCCGCGGAGGGCGGGCGACCCGGCTTTCGACCCCTAAGGGGCCGAACTTCACCCTCACGCCCACCGTTGCGTCAGCCGGCCTCGCCCGCGGCGCGCGCGACCTCCCGCGCTCCCGCCGCGGACATGACGATCGAGTAATGGTCGACCCCGTCCACGCGGCGGACATCCCGAAGGCGCGGGTGGGTCGCCCGGAGCGCGTCCAGGTCGGGGTACAGCGGAGGCACCTCACCGCGCAGACCACGCTCTGCCGCGAGGAGCGTCGTCGGCCGTGGCATCCGCTCGATAGCCCTCCCGATCGCGTCGCCCGCGTTCTGATCGATCGAGTCCTCCTCAACGGTGGACAGCGACGTAGCGGGACGCAGGGACGGTGCCGCGCCCGCGAGGTCGTACGCGAAGTACGAATCGAGCAGCGGATCCTCGCGGTCGACGAACGCGGGGTGCGCGCGCCAGAAGTCTCTGTACTCGCCCTGGTCGGCGAACCGCCGCTCGAGCCGCGCCGCCGTCGGCCCCAACACGTGCCGCACGGCTTCCCGAGGCGACATCCCCGGCGGCAGTTCCAGGGGCAGGCCACCGTCGACGAGGACGACTCGATCCACCCGGCCCGCGTGCCGATCGGCGAGCACGGCGGAGACGAAAGCGCCCATCGAGTGACCGATGACGACGACCTGCTCCACCCCGAGCGTATCCACGACAGCGACGAGGTCATCCGCGTGGGCGGCCATGCCGAGCGGTCCCTCTCCCCTCTCGCTCCGCCCGCGGCCGCGCAGGTCGGGAGCGATCAGACGCTGCCCGGGTGCTTCGGCAGCCAGCCACGCCCAGGCGAGGTGCGAGGCGGTCACGCCGTGCACGAGCAGCCACGGCATGCCCGTGGCATCCGGATTCCACTCCCCTACGAGAAGCGACCCCGCCTCGACCGCAATGTCGTGCGTCCGGTACGCGGAGCTCATGCGCCGCGCCCCACCTCGCGCGCGAGCGTGTCCCACAACTGGTCGAAGCGCGCGTTCCAGGGCGAGGCGAACATCCCCGCCTGCCAACGGCGCCTCACCTCATCGAGCGTGACCCACTCGGCATCCTGGACCTCTTCGGGGTCGGGTACGGGCACCGGCTCGCCGTCCACTCGCGCGATCCAGAGGTCGAAGAGCGCGCGCTCCTCGATCACCCGCCCGACGAGGACGAGATCGTCCGGGGCGATCGAGAGCCCCGTCTCCTCTTCGAGCTCACGCGCGGCGCCGCGTCGGCTCGACTCCGCGCGGAGGGCGCTTCCCGCGGGGAACTCCCACGCGAGGGGGTAGTCCTTCCCGGGCGCACGCAGACTCACGAGCACCCGTCCCGTCGACGACACCACGCAGACGGATGCCACGATGTGGAACGCCCCGGCCGGCACCGGGCCGTCCCCACGGCGATGCAGCGCGCCCGTCGGAGTCCCCTGGATGTCGGTCACGTCCCAGATCTCGTCATCGGCCATGGGGCCATCCTTCCCGAAGAGGCGGCGCGTAGGGCGCGTGCAGTCAACGTTCTGCCGAAGCGGGAAGCACGTCGACGTACACGCTCTCGTCGTTGCCCGGACTCCGATGGTCGACGAGGGTCCTTCCCCCCTTTCCACCGCGTGACAGGCTGCGTACGCGCACGGTAATGGGCCGTGGATAGGTTGAGCGCATGAGCCGAACGCACCGCCGCATCGCCGCGACCCTCACGACCGCCTCCGCGCTCGCCCTGACGGGGTGCTCTCTGGACGGGCTGATCTGGGGTCCCGAGGGCGCGAGAGTGATCGACACCACGCGAAACCTCATCGAGGCCGCGGCAGCGGGAGAGGCAGAAGGTACGGTGTGCGACGGGCGGGAGCTGGATCTCGGCTCCCCCGCCGACTGGGACGGACTGTCCGCCGAGGAGCCCGAGCAGTTCGTCGCCGAGTACTGGCCCGAGCAGGCCGAGCTCGACCCGACGTGGAGCATCAACCTCTCGCTGCCCGCCGGGCGGGTGGCATCCGGAGTCGAGTATCCGGGAGACCTGTTCTACCGGGAGGACGACGGGGGCCTGTGCCTCGTCGACATCGCATGGTGGACCGTGGAGTGACGTCCGCCCGCACGAGAAAGGGCCCCCACCCGAAGGTGGAGGCCCGGTGCGTGCACCCCCTGGGACTCGAACCCAGAACCCACTGATTAAGAGTCAGTTGCTCTGCCGATTGAGCTAGAGGTGCAGGCTGATCCGCCTCAGATTTGCTTGGCGAACCGAGGGATTACGTTACCAGGCGTGACGCGACCGCGCCAAATCGGCCCGGGGTCGCCCGTTATCCTGGAGCCGTGTCCCCGACTCCCGACGAGAACCTCCCCACCCTCGCCGACGACCTCGCGCTCGCTCTGCGGCTGGCGGACGCCGCCGACGCGGTCGCCATGGCGCGCTTCGACGCCGCCGACCTGCGCATCGACACGAAGGCCGACCGGACGCACGTGACCGAAGCCGACCTCGCGACCGAGCGGGCGATCCGGGAGATCCTGGATGCCGAACGGCCCGGCGACGCCGTTCTGGGCGAGGAGTACGGCACGTCGGGTGAAACCGCCCGGCGTTGGGTGATCGACCCGATCGACGGCACGCACAACTACATGCGCGGCATCCCGATCTGGGCGACGCTGATCGCCCTCAGCGTCGGCGAGGTTCCCGTGGTGGGTGTGGTGAGCCAGCCGGCCCTCGGGCGCCGCTGGTGGGCCGCGACGGGCCACGGGGCGTGGACGAACACGCCGGCCGGTGAACCACGCCGCATCCACGTCTCGGCTGTCGACGACGTCGCGAAAGCGAGCGTCAGCTTCCAGAGCGTCGAGCAGTGGCGCGACGTCGACCTCCTCCCGGCCCTGGACCGGCTCACCCGCGCCGTCTGGCGCGACCGGGGGTACGGCGATGCCCTGCCCTACATGTGGCTCGCGGAGGGCCGCCTCGAGCTCGTGGCGGAGTTCGGCGTGAAGGAGTACGACGTCGCCGCCCTCGCGCCGATCGTGCGCGAAGCGGGCGGCCGCTTCACCGCCTTCGACGGAACCGACCGCCTCGACGCCGGCTCGTCGTTCGCGACCAACGGCATCCTGCACGACGACTTCTTCCGCCTCACGCACGACGAGGGCACCGCGTGACCCGCCGTCTCGGGCTCGTCATCTCGACCGTCGCGCTGGCCGGCATCCTGCTCGCCGGCTGCTCCGCTCCGGCACCGACGCCGACCGCGGCCGCGCAGGTGCCGAGCGACGCCGCCGGCACCTCCACCCCGGAACCGACCTCCGACGGCACCCCCGAGCCCGCTGCCGACCCCACGTGCGACACGATCATCCCGAAGAGCACCGCCGACGACTTCCGGGGCCTCGGGTGGAGCGTGAGCTCCGAGCCGTTCCGCATCGGGGCGACCGAGATCGACGGCGGGATCCAGTGCAAGTGGGGCGATCAGCGCATCACGACCGACCGGGTCCAGGTGTTCGGGTGGGCTCCGATCGACGAGGCGACCGCCGCGAAGGCCGAACGCGACCTGGTCGCATCCGGCTGGCGTCGCGAGGAGGGGCCGGCCGGCACCTACGTCACCGAGAACTCCTCGTGGGTGGGAGGACGAGGCGACAGCGACGGCTACGGCATCACCTACCTCTTCGGAGACGGCTGGGTCAAAGTCGCCGACACCCGTCAGAGCCTCGTGCTCGTCGACGGTCCCTCCTGACCCGTCACCGGTAGGGGTTGGTCGCCGCGGCATCTCCCGCCGCCGAGAAGCCCTCGTCCCACGCGTCCCCGCGCGCCTCGCGCTCGCGCCACAACTCGTCGGCCCGGCTCACCTTCTCCGCGAAGGCGACCCAGTCGCTCCACGCGGCAGTGATCCCGGATGCCACTCCCCCGTCCGCCTCGCGGGGCACAGCGGTCCAGGTGCCGACGTCAGGCGTCGGCTCCAGGCGGAACGGGCCGACATCGATGCGGAATGCGCGGGGATCTGGCATCCCTCGACGCTATGCGCTGCACTCGTGCCCCGACAAGCGCGCCACACTCGGCGACTTGCGCCGAATGTCCGCTCGGGAGGCTCCGCGGCGACCATTCGGCGCAACTCAACGGGGTGCGCGAACGCGCAGGCGAGCGCAGACGACGTAGGCTCGACCCTCGTGGCTATCGGCGCGACCATTCACACGTTCACGGTGCAGCTCTCCGACGTCGACCGCGGCGTCTATGACGAGCTGTCGATCCGCGTCGCTCGGCACCCGTCCGAGACCGACGCCTACATGCTGACCCGTGTGCTCGCCTACTGCCTCGAGTACGAGGACGGCATCGACTTCAGCGAGGGCATCTCGGCCACGGACGAACCCGCTGTGCTCGTGCGCGACCTCACGGGCGCGCTGGTGGCGTGGATCGAGGTGGGAGCCCCGGATGCCGCCCGCCTGCACACCGGCAGCATGAAGGCCGCGCGCACCGTCGTGTACACGCACCGCGACCCCGACAAGGTCGCCGCACCGTGGGCCGGAAAGCGGATCCATCGGGGTGAGGACGTTCTCCTGCACAGCTTCGACGCGGGGTTCGTGGAGCGCATGGCCGGTCACATCGAACGACGCAGCACGGCCACGCTCACCCGCACCGAGGGCCGGGTATACCTCGAGCTCAATGGCGTCTCGGGCGAGAGCGACATCCACACGCGCTCGGCCGCCTGACGACGGCGGAAACGACGACGCCCCCGCCCCACCGAGACGGGTGGGAGCGGGGGCGTCGTCGAGGTGACAGTGGCTCGTGGAGCTGGGGGGAATCGAACCCCCGTCCAACGCTGGGTCTCCGCGTTTTCTCCGGGCGCAGTCTGTGAAGACGTTCTGCTCGGCTCCGACCTTTGTCACAGACACCTAAGTCGACAAGCCCAGCCTGGGAAAAGTCCCGCGTGACGTCCAGACGCCGTCACGCAGCAAGACCCCTAAATGACGCCAGGATCCGTGGCGGGGTCACACACGGTCTGACGGACTATCGGGCTCGCTTACGCAGCGAGGGCGAAGTCAGTGCGCTTAGCATCGGCACTTATTGTTTTGCAGGGAGCGTTTACGAGATAACCCCACATCCTCGGCCCGCTTCTCGCGGGTTCGCAGGCGCTGTCGAAACCGATCAGCCCCGGGAACTCCGTTCGGAGTGGCCACTGTCACACTGTTGAATTACCACCTCGGGTCGCCGTCTTCGTCAGCGGCACCCGAGCATCACAGTCTACAACGGATCAGCACGCCGGATGATTCCCTAGCGCTCGTGCAACGATTCGGTGACGGCTGCTGCCGGTCCCCGTGCCGGTCGCACGAGTTCGATACGGTCAACCCCGTGTCCAGACGCCCCGCTCTGATCCCTTTTCTTTTCGTCGCCGCTCTCGGCCTCTCAGCCTGCACCACTCCCGCCGGACAGATCGACGAAGCCGGAGCGGCCACGATGCCACCCTCCAGCTCCCCCACGGCTTCAGCCCCCGTCTCACCCGATGTCGCCCCGTCTTCGTCTACGGAGCCGAGTGCCATCCCCGCCTCTTTCGCCTCGTGCGACGAGGCCGTCACCTCGGAATTCCGCGCCGAGCTCGCCGACCTCGGGTGGGTCGGCTGGAACATGGTCGGCCAGGAGATCGGGCACAGCCCGTTCGACGCCTTCCCCGGCGGGGCCCCGGTCGGGCAGCTCAGCTGCCGCTTCGGCGCCAGCCCCGACGTAGCCACCGACAACGTGCTGGACCTTGCGTGGGCACCGATCGACGGATCCGCCGCAACCTCCGCGCAGGAGTACTTGGCGGACGCGGGCTTCGAGCGCCTCGACGTGCCTGAGGGCGTGCAGTGGGCGCTGCGCGGCGAGTCGGGCGGCTGGGCGGACGCCGAGGGGTGGGGACAGACGTACCTGTTCACCGGCACCGACGTGCGATGGGCCCAGGTGCGCGACGACCTCGGGCATCTCCAGCCCGCGGCGTGACGACTCTCGGCGGTCGACGGGGCCCGTCCCGTAGGCTCGCGGCATGAGCGAGGTCGTCATCACCGTCCGTGGCGAGAGCAGCGCCCGCGTGCGCGCCGAGGAAGCCGCGGTGCGAGTCAGCGTCGTGACGGACGGACCCGCTCGCGGCCCGGTCGTCGAGCGCGCGCAGGAGCGCGCCTCCTCCGTCCAGGACGGCCTCGTCGCGCACCTGCGCTCCGGCGAGATCTCCGAGTGGTCGAGCGCGCGTGTGTCGGTCTGGTCCGACCGCCCCTGGAACAACGAGGGCGCTCAGCTCCCCCTCGTCCATCACGCCGCCGTCGAGCTCTCGGCCACCTTCACCGATGCCGGCGCGCTGTCGTGGTGGCTCGGCGATGTGGCCGAGTCCGACGACGTCCATGTGACGGCCGTCGACTGGCGACTCTCGGCGGACACGCGCGCCCGGGTCGAACGCGACGTCGCCGCCGACGCCGTGCGCGTCGCGGTCGAGCGCGCGAGCGCCTACGCGGACGCCCTGGGGTTGGCATCCGTGTCCGCCATGGAGATCGCGGATGCCGGACTCCTGGCGTCGCGACCCGATCAACCGATGCCTCTCGCCGCTCGCGCGATGACCGCCGACAGCGGGCCGTCGTTCAGTCTGCAGCCGCCCGAGATCGTGGTGAGCTCGACCGTCGAGGGGCGCTTCCGCGCGGAGTGAGAGTCACTCCCCCAGACGGTTGCGCGTGCGCATGGCCCGCTCGGCCTCGCGCTTGTCTTCGCGCTCGCGGATCGTCTGTCGCTTCTCGAACTCGCGCTTGCCCTTGGCCACCGCGATCTCGACCTTCGCACGCCCGTCGAGGAAGTACAGACGCAACGGAACGAGCGTGTAGCCGCCCGCCGCGACGGCGTGCGAGAGCTTCACGATCTCTTCTTTGTGCAGCAGCAGCTTCCGCGTGCGCTTGGCCGAGTGGTTCGTCCAGTGGCCCTGCGAATACTCCGGGATGTGAACGGCGTCGAGATAGGCCTGACCGCCGTCGATGTACGCGTAGCCGTCGGTGAGGTTCGCACGCCCCTGGCGCAGCGACTTCACCTCGGTACCGGTCAGCACGAGACCGGCTTCGTACGTCTTCTCGATCGCGTAGTCGTGTCGCGCCTTCTTGTTGGACGCGATGAGCTTCTCCCCCTGCTCACGAGGCATGGTGCCACCTCCTCATGATCACGGGCACACAGAGCCTCTCAGTCTACGCGATCAGGCGCGCAGCCATCGCCGGATGGCGAAGCCGGCACTCAACGCGGCCAGGACGACGCCGATCACCACGATCACGGGGACCACGATCGCGACGTCCGAGAGACTCACCCACGACGTGATGAAGCTGATCCGATCGCGCAGATACCGTTCGACGCCGACCTGCACGATCGCCCACACGGCGACGCTCGCGAGAGCGGACCCGATCAGCGCGGCGAGCACGCCCTCGAGGATGAACGGCGTCTGGATGAACCGGTTGGACGCTCCGACGAGACGCATGATGCCGAGCTCTCTTCGCCGCGCGAAGGCGGAGAGACGGATCGTCGTGGCGATCAGGAGGACCGCGGCGATGAGCATGAGACCGGCGATGCCGACGGCGACGTACGTGGCGACCGTGAGCGACTGGAACAGCGGTTCCAGGTACTGCATCTGGTTGGTCACCTCTTCGACCCCGGCCTGCCCACTGAACGCCTCCGCGATCACGTCGGACTGGTTCTGGTCGACGAGGTTGATGTTGAACGTCGCGTTGAACTGGTCCGCCGTGACGACGCCGGCGATGTCGGACGACAGCAGACCTTGAGCGTTCTGGTAGGCCTCGTCGCTGGTCGAGAAGGTGTAATCGCGGATGAGCGGCTTGAGCGCCTCGCCGTCGAGCGTGGCGCGCACCGCGTCGATCTGATCCTGGGTGGCGGCTTCACCGGCGTTGCACGTCGGCTTGTCGGACACGGTGGAGCACATGAACACCGCAACCTGCGCGCGATCCGCCCAGTACGACTGCATCTTGCCGATCTGCATCTGCATGAGCATCGCGGCACCCACGAACGTCAACGAGACGAAGGTGACGAGGATGACCGAGATGACCATCGACGCGTTACGGCGAAGACCCGTGAAGGCCTCGGAGAGGATGAGCCCGAACCTCATGACGTGGGTCCCACTTCGTCGTCGCGGTCTTTCTTCTCGGCGAGCCCGAGCCTGTCGGCGAGGCCGAGCGCGTCGACCTCGGGGTTGCTCACCGGGATGGAGCGCGTGTTCGTCCCGGGTTCGCGGCGTTCCGCAGCAGCGGTGGTGACCGACGGCGACGTGGGCTCGACGGGGGCGGCGGAGACCTGCTCCGACCCCTCCGGTCCGCGGAGCGGCTCGACGGGCCCGGTGATGTTCGTGACCTCGCGCTGCACCTCGAGCACGGCCGTGAGCGCTGCGACCGCGGCCGCGCCCTTCTCGACCTCCGGTGCGAGCACCGGCAGCCCCGAACGGTCGCCGTAGCCGCCGTGGCGCTCATCGCGCACCATCTCGCCACCGCGAAGCTCGATCACACGGCGCTGCATCTGGTCGACGAATCCCGCCTCGTGCGTGGCCATGACGACCGTCGTCCCGCCGGCGTTGATGCGCGCGAGGAGGCGCATGATGTCGATCGACGTACCGGGGTCGAGGTTTCCCGTCGGTTCGTCGGCCAGGAGCACCTGGGGGCGGTTCACGAGGGCGCGCGCGATCGCGACGCGCTGCTGCTCACCGCCCGACAGCTCGTGCGGAAGGCGCTTCTCTTTGCCGTCGAGACCGACCAGAGCGAGGACCTCCGGAACCGCCTGCTGGACGAAGCCGCGCGAGGCACCGGTGACTTGCAGCGTGAAAGCGACGTTCTGGTGGACCGTCTTGTTCGGCAGCAGCCGGAAGTCCTGGAACACCGACCCGATGTGGCGACGGAAATAGGGAACCTTGCGGTTCGACAGGGTGCGGAGGTCGCGGCCGAGCACGACGACACGCCCTTCGCTCGGGGTCTCGGCCCGCAGGATCAGCTGCAGGCACGACGACTTCCCCGAACCCGAGGCGCCGACGAGGAAGACGAACTCTCCGCGCTGCACCTCGAAGTCGACTGCGCTCAGCGCGGGCTTCGTGGTGCCGCGATACCGCTTGGTGACATTCTCGAACCGGATCATGGCTCGACGAGCCTAAGCGCGCGTTCCGGAGAGCCCGACAGGACGCGCCGTGTCGGCATCCGGGAAAACCCTATGGATGCCGAGGGCCGCGGCATCCGTCTCAGTCGTCGTCGTCTTTGCGCTTGCGCCAGCGGATTCCGGCCGCGATGAGGCCGTCGAGGTCTCCGTCGAAGACGACGGCGGGGTTGCCGACCTCGTAGCCGGTGCGCAGGTCTTTCACGAGCTGCTGGCCGTAGAGGAAGTAGGAGCGCATCTGGTCGCCCCAGCTCGCGGTGATCGTGCCGGCGAGCTCCTTCTTCTTGGCGGCCTCTTCTTCGCGCTTGAGCAGGAGCAGGCGCGTCTGGAGGACGCGCATGGCCGCGGCGCGGTTCTGGATCTGCGACTTCTCGTTCTGCATCGAGACGACCAGGCCGGTGGGGATGTGCGTGATGCGCACGGCCGAGTCGGTCGTGTTGACCGACTGACCGCCGGGGCCGGACGAGCGGAAGACGTCGACGCGGATGTCACCCTCGGGCACCTCGACCTCGACGGCCTCTTCCATCACGGGGATGACCTCGACGGCGGCGAAGCTCGTCTGGCGCTTGTCGGCACCGCCGAAGGGGCTGATGCGCGCGAGCCGGTGGGTGCCGGCCTCGACCGACAGGGTGCCGTACGCGTAGGGCACGTCTACCTCGAAGGTGGCGGACTTGATGCCCGCGCCCTCGGCGTAGGAGGTGTCCATGACCTTGACGGGGTACTTGTGACGCTCGGCCCAGCGCAGGTACATGCGCAGAAGCATCTCGGCGAAGTCGGTGGCGTCGTCGCCGCCCGCTCCCGAACGGATCGTGACGACGGCCGAGCGGGAATCGTACTCGCCGTCGAGAAGCGTCTGGACCTCGAGCTGACCGATCACGTCTTTCAGCGAGGCCAGCTCGCGGCGGGCCTCATCGGCACTGTCTTCGTCGTCCATCTCGATCGCCAGCTCGACGAGCACCTCGAGGTCGTCGAGGCGCTGCTCGATCTCGGTGATGCGCTTGAGCTCGGCCTGACGGTGGCTGAGCCGGCTGGTCACCTTCTGGGCGTTGTCGACGTCGTCCCAGAGGTCGGGAGCACCCGCCTCTTCGCTGAGGCGATCGATGTCGGCTTTGAGTGCGTCGACGTCGACCACGGCCTGGATATCGGCGAAGGTCGAGCGCAGCGCCTGGATGTCGGCGGTCAAATCGAGTTCGAGCATTTGGAATCAGCCTATCGTGGAGACGGTGACCGCCGACTCTCCCCGGAGCGTGCTGGTGCGCTTCGCACCCATGATCTACGGGCCCACCCTGCTGTTCGCGATCGGCGAGGGAGCCGTCATCCCCCTCATCCCCGTCATCGCGAACCGGCTCGGCGC
The DNA here is from genome assembly GCF_048381605.1 of Microbacterium sp. S1037. Lineage (NCBI taxonomy): Bacteria > Bacillati > Actinomycetota > Actinomycetes > Micrococcales > Microbacteriaceae > Microbacterium > Microbacterium sp. S1037. Next base: position 350,914 of record NZ_JBLWIG010000002.1, on the reverse strand, counting down.
GGACGTGGCCCTGGCCGCCCTGGTCGCGGCCGCCCTCGTGGTCGGTCAGCTGTGCGGCAACATCCCCGCGGGATGGGCGGTCGCGCGGTTCGGCGAGCGGATCACCATGGGCGTGGCGGGGATCGTCATCCTCGGCGGCCTGGTGGGCGTCGTCTTCGCCGGGACTCTCGCGATCTTCGCGGCCGCCGTCTTCCTCATCGGCTTCTGCGCGGCTTCTTTCGCCCTCGCCCGCCATTCCTTCATGACGACGCGCGTTCCCCTGCATTTCCGAGCTCGCGCCCTGTCGCTTCTCGGCGGGACCTTCCGGCTCGGGATGTTCGTCGGCCCTTTCATCTCCGCGGCGCTGCTCGGCATCTTCGGCGACGAGAAGGCATCCATCGCCTTCTTCGCCGTCTGCCAGGTGGCGACGATCCTGCTCGTGTTCCTCGGTCCCGACCCCGAGAAGGCGGTCGCGGCGAACGGCAGCGATTCGCGCGACGCCGAGGACACCGGTGAGCCCGTGACGGGTGCGATCCCGACCGTCGAGCGCGTCGGCGTGTTCCGCACGATGTGGCGATTCCGCGCGGTGCTGGCGCGCCTCGGCCTCGCCGCCGCCTCACTGTCGGCGGTGCGTTCGGCGCGACAGGTGGTCCTTCCCCTCTGGGGCGTGTCGCTCGGGCTGGACGCCTCGACGATCGCGGTGGTCGTCGGCGTCTCGGGAGCCATCGACTTCGCGCTGTTCTACGCGAGCGGACAGGTCATGGACCGCTTCGGCCGCCTGTGGGCGGCCCTCCCCGCGATGGTGCTGATGGGGGCCGGCTTCCTCGCCCTGTCGTTCACGCACGATCTCGACAGCTCGGCGATGTGGTTCGCCATGTTCGCGGCGGTGCTCGGGGTCGGAAACGGGCTCTCCAGTGGCATCCTGCTCACCCTCGGCGCCGATCTGGCACCCGCGGACGAGCCGGCCGCGTTCCTGGGATCGTGGCGGACCCTGACGGATGCCGGGGGTGCGATCGCTCCCGTGATGATCTCGGCGCTGACGGCGCTGGTGTCGCTGTCGGGGGCCGTCGCCGCCATGGGAGCGATTGCCGCGCTGGGCGCCTTCGGCTTCGTCCGCTGGGTCCCGCGGTACGTGCCGAGATCGCGATCCTGACGGATTCGGATCTTCCTGATTCGCCCCGGAAAGACGGGGCAAAAGTCAGCTTTGCGTGTTTCCGGGCCGTAAAAAATCCGGTTGACTCTGGCCATTTGATGAGTTTGCCGTGAGAATCGGTCACACGTTCGCCGCCCTCCGGCGACGTGTCATTTCCCCCGGATGAAGCGGGCGACGCCGCCCGCAGAGAGGTACCTTCACCGTGCCCCGTAACACCCCGCATTCCCTCGCGCCGCGCGCGGCTTCGCGCGCCCGGCGCGCCTCGGCCGTCCTGGCCACCAGCGCCCTCGTCGGGGGCGCGCTCCTGGTCGCTCCGGCGGCCTTCGCCGCCCCCGCACCGGGCGACGCGCCGAACGATCTCGGTCTGACCGGTGCCGACGTCATGACGCACCTGACGGAGCTGTCCGACATCAGCGAGTCGTTCGCCGACCAGGGTTACCGCTCCTGGAACTCCCCCGGCTACGAGGCCGCCGCGCAGTACGCCGAGCAGGTTCTTGAAGCGACCGGCGCGTTCACGGTGTCGCGGCACGCGTTCGACGTGCCGTACTCGGAGTTCGGCGAGGCCTCCCTCACGGTCGACGGGACGACCTACACCGGCTCGCACTTCGACAACAGCGAAGGCACCGACTCCCCGGTGACCGCGGCGCTCGCCCTCCCCGAGTCCGCGGACGGCGGTCGGCTCGGCTGCGAACCCACCGACTTCGCGAACGTCCCCGCGGGAGCCATCGTGCTCGTCCAGCGCGGCGACTGCACGTTCGAGGCCAAGATCGACAACGCCACCGCGGCCGGAGCCGGAGCGGTGTTCGTCTACAACAACGAGCGCCCCGCTGAAGAGGGCGTCTCGCCCGACGATCAGCTGACCAACGTGGGCTCGGGCCCGCGCAACGAAGAGGACTCCCCCGCCGCCACGCTCCCGCAGGCCAGTGGCGACGCCCTCGCCGCGCTCGTCACCGCGGCGCCCGTGGACGCTCCCGTCGAGGGAACCGCGGTCATCGAGAAGCAGTTCCTCGTCGGCCAGTCCTTCAACATCATCGCCGACAGCGTCGCGGGCGACCCCGACGACACCGTCGTCATCGGCGCGCACCTCGACGGCGTCGCCGAGGGACCCGGGGTGAACGACAACGGCTCGGGCTCCGCGGCCGTCCTCGCTCTCGCGGAGAAGATCGCGGCATCCGAGGTTCCGAACGACAAGCGGATCCGCCTGGCCCTGTGGGGCGCCGAGGAGATCGGCCTGCTGGGCTCGACCGCGTACGTCAACGACCTCGTCGCGAACGACCCCGCGGAATGGGACCGCATCTCGTCGTACCTGAACTACGACATGATCGGCTCCGAGAACTTCACCGTGGGCGTGTACGACGCCGACCGCTCCACCTTCCCGGCGGAGGGCGTGAACATCCCCGAAGGGTCGGTGGAGATCGAGAAGCTCTACACCGACTACTTCGACACCATCGAGCAGCCGTGGATCGACACCGAGTACTCGGGTCGCTCTGACTACCAGGCGTTCATCGACAACGGCGTGCCCGCGGGCGGACTGTTCTCGGGCGCCGATGACATCAAGACCGAGGAGCAGGCCGCACTGTTCGGCGGGACGGCCGGGGTCTACATGGACCGGAACTACCACACGATCAACGACAGCCTCGCGAACGTCAACCGCGACTCGATCGACATCTTCGCCCCGGCGATCGGTTACGCCGCCGTCGCCCTGGCCTGGGACGAGGCGGCCGAGCCGTCGCCCGAGCCGACGGAGCCCTCGCCCGAGCCCACCGTCGAGCCGACTCCCGAGCCCACCGCTGAGCCCACCGCGCAGCCGACGGCGGAGCCGACCGCGCAGCCCGTCCCGTCGCCGAGCGCGACCGCGGGTCCTGGCTCGCGCAACGACCTCGCCAAGACGGGATCGAATGCCGAGGGTTCCCCGCTCCCGGCGATCGGCGCGGGAATGCTCGTCATCGGCGCGCTCATCGCCGCCGGAACGATCATCGCCCGTCGACGCCCGCAGGAGTAAGCACCGCAGAGGGGCCGTCGGGGTCGCGTGTCATCGGCACGCGGCCCCGACGGCCTTTTCACGCCCCGAGGATTTGCCCGCGGCTGCCCCGCGCACGAAGATGCGAATCAACGAGACGCACGGGAGGGCGCTATGAAGGACGTGGACCGCGGCGCGCTCGCCCTCTCGGCCGCTCTCGCCGGCGTCGCGGGGTTCGTCGACGCGATCGGGTTCCTCGACACGGGCGGCCTCTTCGTCTCGTTCATGAGCGGCAACTCGACGCAGGGCGCGGTAGACCTCTTCGACGGCGGCGCCCGGGTGGCGCTGATCTCGGCCGGGATCATCGCCGCGTTCGTGATTGGCGTGACGGCGGGGGCCACCGCCGGCATGCACGCGTCGCGCCCCCTCGCGCGCGTGGTCGCGGGCGCTGCGGTGGCCGTCGGGATCGCGGCCGGACTCGCCCTGGCCGGCGACGCGACGCTCTGGCGAGCAGGACTGCTCGCCGCCGCGATGGGGGCGCTCAACACGCTCTTCCTCGCGGAGGGCCGCGCACGCGTGGCCATCACCTACGCGACGGGAACCCTCGTGAGCCTGGGTCTGGGCCTCGCGTCCCTGCTCACCGGGCGTTCGCGGACGGCGTGGCGACGCCCCCTGCTGTTGTGGGCATCACTCGTGGCAGGGGCCGTGATCGGCGGGGTCGCCCATCGCCTCGGCAGCCCCGCCGCGCTCGCCATCGCGGCCCTCGCGCTCGGCGCCGCGTCGACGGTGATCGCCGTCCGCGGTGGAGCGAGTGGCGTCAGTCCTCGTCGCTGACCCGGATCAGCACCTTCCCCGTCGCCCCCGCGGCGACGGCGTCGTGGGCGGCCGCCGTCTCGTCGAGCGGGAACCACGTGACCGGCAGACCCGCTTCCTCGCCGACGGGCAGGGCGCCGTCGGCGACAGCCGCGGAGATGTCCTCGGCGGCCGCGGTCAAGGCCGTCTCCCCCACCGTGTAGAGCAGCAGCCCCTGCCAGCGGACGTTCTTCGCGAAGCTCGCCCGCACGGCGGCGGTGAAGCTGTCTCCGCCGTTGTCGGCGTAGTAGCCGATGCTTCCGTGGTTGGCGATGACCTCGACGTCGAGCGCCGCGTTCTCGGCGATCGCCACCTCGACGATGTGCTCCACGCCGTTCGGGGCCAGTTCCCGGATGCCATCGGCCAACGTCTCACTCGGGTACTGCAACACGTGGTGGGCGCCCGCCGCGCGAGCCAGCGCTTCCTTCTCATCGCTGCTGACGGTGGCGATAACGGTGGCACCGGCCCAGACCGCCAACTGGATCGCCGCGTGACCCACCGCTCCCGCGCCGCCCTGGACGAGCACCGTCCTCCCGGCGAGGGCTCCCGGTGCGAGGCGCGACGGGCCGTCCTCGTGGACGGTGAGCGCGCGGTGCGCGGTCATCGCGGGCACTCCGAGGCTCGCGCCGAGGGCGAAGGACGCCCCCTCCGCGAGCGGAACGGCGCGCTCCGCGGGGATCACGGCGAACTCGGCCGCCGTCCCCGTCGGACGCTCGTGCTGGGCGAGGTAGACCCAGACCCGCTGCCCCACCGAGACCGACGTCACGCCGTCGCCCACGGCATCCACTGTTCCCGCGCCGTCCTGGTTCGGCGTCACCTCGGTGAACGAGAAGGGCCGACCACCCTCACGCGCTTTCCAGTCGGTCGGGTTCACGCCCGAGACGGCGATGCGCACGCGCACCTCGCCGGGTCCCGGTTCGGGAACGGGACGCTCACCGAGCGTCAGGACGGAGGAGTCACCGGTCTGGGAGTACGTGATCGCTCGCATGGAGAGGACAAGCGGGCTCGGCGCGCACGCATTCCCTCGGCGTGTCGACCCGCCAGCCGCCACACTGGGCGGATGAGCAGTCTCGTGGTCGCGAACGGCGTCCTGTTCTCCGGCGGATCGGTGCTCGAGGGCGACGCCGTCGGCATCCGCGACGGTCGTATCGTCGCGACCGGACCCCGACGCGACGTCCGCGACGCGATCGGACCGGATGCCGACGAGCTCGACGCGCGCGGAGGCCTCGTCACCCCCGGATTCGTCGACTCCCACATCCACCTCGGCGGTGGGGCCGTCGACGCGCTGCGCTGCGACCTCGCCGGGGCGGCCTCCCTCGCGGAGGTCGACGATCGCGTCCGGACGTTCGCCGCCGGGACGACCGCGGCATGGATCGTCGGCGGAGGATGGGACCCCACGCTGTTCCCGACGACCGGTCCGACGGCCGCCCACCTCGACGCGCTCGTCCCCGATCGGCCCGCCCTCTTCCTCGACGCCGATCACCACGGCGCGTGGGTGAACAGCGCGGCTCTGCGCGCGGCGGGGATCGACGAGCGAACACCCGACCCGTTCGACGGGAGGATCGAACGCTCCTCCGACGGAGTCCCCGGCGGCGCGCTCCGCGAGGGGGCGATGCAGCTCGTCTCCCCCCTGGTCCCGCCGTCCGACACGGCCGACATCGCGCGAGCGCTCCTGTCGATCTCTCGCGACGTCCTCGCCACAGGCATCACCGGGTGGCAGGAGGCGGCTCTCGGCACCTACGCCGGGTATCCGGACTTCTCCGACGCGTACCGTGCCCTCACGGCGGCCGGTGACCTCGTCGGCCGTGCCACCGGCGCGATCTGGGTGCCCCGCGACCTGACCGCGGCCACGGTCGACGCGTTCGTGGCGGAGTGCGTCGAACGCGCCCGTGTGAACACGGCGGCGGGGTTCCCGACGCGCACCGCCAAGCTCATGCTCGACGGGATCATCGAGACGCGTACCGCTCACGTCTGCGCGCCCTACCCCGACGGCTCGCACGGCCTGGCCTACTTCGACCCCCAGATCGTGCGCCTGCTCGTGCCCGCCCTCAACGCCGCGGGACTCGCCGTGCACGTCCACGCGCTGGCCGACGCGGCGGTCCGCGACGCCCTCGACGGCTTCGCCGCGGTCCCCTCCGCCGATCGCGTTCGCGTGCGCAACCACATCGCCCACCTCGAGCTGATCACCCCGCCCGACCTCCCGCGGTTCGCGGCGCTGGGGGTGACGGCGAACTGCCAGCCGTACTGGGCGTGTCGCAACGACCTCGTCCGCGACGTGACGCTCCCGCTCCTCGGCGCCGGACGCGCCGACGAGCTGTACCCGTTCGCCTCCCTGCGCACCGCGGGCGCGCGCCTCGCGATGGGATCGGACTGGCCCGTCTCGACCTTCGACCCCTGGCTCGGCGTCCACGTGGCAGTGACCCGTCAGCCGCCGGGAGAATCGGATGCCGAGCCCCTGGGCGCCGCTCAGTCCCTCTCGCTCGGCGAGGCGCTCGACGCATACACGCGCGGCTCGGCGGACCTGCTCGGCATCGGTCCCGGGACCCTCGCCCCGGGCGCGCCGGCCGACCTCGCCATCGCGGATCGCGACCCCTTCGCGGGCCGACCCGACGGCATCCACGAGACCCGGAACGTCACGACCGTCGTCGCGGGCGACGTCGCCGGGGGTTGACGGCTGGTTCACATCGTGCGAGCCTCGCGCGCGCATAGACTGAACCCACTCGCGGGAGTGGTGAAATTGGCAGACACGCAGGATTTAGGTTCCTGTGCCTTCGGGCGTGGGGGTTCAAGTCCCCCCTTCCGCACGACAACTGCCGTACCCGAGCATGACCTCTCCGACCCGACGGGACCGATGTGATCCACCCCACCGCTCTGCTCCCGTGGCTCGACCCCGCGACGATCATCACCAACTCGCAGCCCTGGGCCCTGCTCGTCGTCTGCTTCATCATCTTCGCCGAGACCGGTCTGCTCATCGGGTTCCTGCTTCCCGGCGACACGCTGCTGATCATGGCCGGCCTGCTGTCGCACTCGACGCCCGCGGCGCCGAACGGTGTGTTCGGCATCAACGCGTGGTGGGTGGCCCTCGCGATCGGATTCGCCGCCTTCGTCGGCGGTGAGGTCGGCTATTACATCGGCCACAAGGCGGGGCCGTCGATCTTCGAGCGCAAGGACTCCGGCATCTTCAGCCGCAAGAACGTCGAACGCACCAACGCGTTCTTCGAGCGCTTCGGCGGACTGACGGTGATCCTCGCGCGCTTCGTCCCCGTCGTGCGCACCTTCGCCCCGATCGCCGCCGGTGTCGGCCACATGCCGTGGCGCAAGTACACGCTGTACAACTTCATCGGTGCCGTCATCTGGGGCATCGGCCTGACGATGCTCGGCTACGCCGTCGGCTACATCCCCTTCATCCGCGACATCGTCACCGAGTACATCGACGTGATCCTGCTCGCCGCCGTCGCCGGCACGGCACTCTTCATCGCGATCCACTACTTCCGTGAGCGGGCCGCCGCGAAGCGCGAGGGAACGGTCACCCACGACGAGGCCGCGTCGCTCGCCCTCGACCCGAAGACGCTCGAAGACGGCGATCAGCCCACGCGCTAAGACGCCTTCGAGCTCTTCTTCTTGGCGGGAGTCTTCTTCTTCGCGGGCTCGTCCTTCTCGGCGCGCGCTGCGCGGGTGCGCTCGACGCTCGCCCGCAGCGCCTCCATCAGGTCGATGACTTCGCCGCCGTCTTCGTCTTCCTGCGCGCCGAAGGTGGCATCCGTGTCGATCGCGTCGCCCTGCTCGAGCTTCGCGTCGATCAGGGTCCGCAGCTCCTGCTGATACTCGTCGGTGAACTCCTCGGGGTCGAAGTCCTTCGAGAAGCTGTCGACGAGGGATGCCGACATCTCGAGCTCCTTCGCCGAGATGCGCACGTCCTCGTCGAGAGCGGGGAAGGCGGCCTCGCGCACTTCATCGGCCCAGAGGAGCGTCTGCAGCACCAGCACGTCGTCGCGTACGCGCAGCGCGGCCAAGCGGGTCTTCTGCCGCAGCGAGAAGCGCACGATCGCGGTGCGATCGGTCTGCTCGAGCGTCTTGCGCAGCAGCACGTACGCCTTCGGCGAGGACGAGTCGGGCTCGAGGTAATAGGCCTTGTCGAGCGTGAGCAAGTCGACTTGGTCGCTCGGCACGAACTCAACGACCTCGATCTCGCGGCTGCGCTCGCTCGGCAGCGACGCGAGGTCATCTTTCGTCAACACGACCGTCTGTTCGCCGTCGTCGTACGCACGATCGATGTCACTGTAGGGCACGACCTCCCCGTCGATCTCGCAGATGCGCTGGTAGCGGATGCGTCCACCGTCCTTGTTGTGCACCTGGTGCAGCGAGACGTCGTGGTCCTCCGTGGCCGAGTACACCTTGACGGGCACGTTGACGAGGCCGAACGTCAGGGCGCCCTTCCAGATCGATCGCATGGGTCCAGTGAACACCGTCACCGGGGCGGATGCCGAGACCCTTGCGCTGCGGTTCCCGCACGTCCCGCGCTCCGGAGCCGTCGGCCGCGGAGGGCGCCGACCTGACGCACGTGCCGCGCTCCGGAGCGTCAGCCCGGTTTCCGCCCCCGCCACCGTCACGTCGCCGGGTCCACCCCTGCTGGTCCGGAGCCCGGTACGCGCCTCGCCCGCAACCCCCTCGGCATCCGGCCCCCTCCCCGCTCTACGCTGGGTCGATGACGGAGCAGACGGTGCGCATCGGCGGTCACCGACTACGCCTGTCGAACCTCGACAAGGTGCTCTACCCCGAGACCGGGACGAGCAAGGGCGAGGTGATCGACTACTACTCGCGCATCGCCCCGCGCCTGCTCCCCCACGTCGCCGGACGGCCCGTCACCCGCAAACGCTGGCCGGACGGCGTGGGCACGGAGGCCGATCCGGCTGAACCGTTCTTCGCGAAAGCCCTCGAGCCCGGCGCTCCCGCGTGGGTGCGCCGCTTTCCCATCGACCACTCGTCGGGCGCGAAGGACTACCCCCTCGTCGACGACCTCCCCACGCTCGTCTATCTCGCGCAGGTCGCGAGTCTCGAGCTGCACGTGCCGCAATGGCGGTTCTCGCCCGAGGGGGAACGGCGGAATCCCGACCGGCTGGTGCTCGATCTCGACCCCGGTCCCGGCGTCGGTCTCGCCGAGTGCGCCGAAGTGGCCCGGTGGGCGAGAGCGATCCTGAACGACATGGGTCTCGACCCTTTGCCGGTCACGAGCGGCAGCAAGGGGATCCACCTCTACGCCCACCTCGACGGTCGACCGACGAGTGAGGCGGCCAGCGCGATCGCGAAGGAGCTCGCGCGGGCGATCGAGGCCGACCACCCCGACCTCGTCGTGAGCCAGATGTCGAAGGCAGCACGTCCGGGGAAGGTGTTCATCGACTGGAGCCAGAACAACGGGTCGAAGACGACCATCGCGCCCTACTCGCTCCGCGGACGCGCGCAGCCGACGGTCGCCGCTCCGCGCACGTGGGAAGAACTGGACGATCCGGGGCTCCGACACCTGCTCTTCACCGAGGTTCTCGAACGCACGGGCGATCCGCTCGCAGCCGTCGAACGCGACGCCGGACCCCTGCGCTCGTACATCTCCAAGCGCACGGCGGCCCGGACCCCCGAACCGGTCCCGGACGCCCCGCACGCAGAGCCCGCGGCGGAGGGACTCCCCCGCTTCGTCATCCAGGAGCACCACGCCTCGCGCCTGCACTGGGATCTGCGGCTCGAACACGACGGCGTGCTCGTCAGTTGGGCCGTCCCCAAGGGCGTTCCACCGACGACGGCGAAGAACAGCCTCGCGGTGATGACCGAGGACCATCCGATGCAGTACCTCGACTTCGCCGGCGAGATCCCCCGCGGCGAGTACGGGGCCGGCATCATGACGGTCTGGGACACGGGTACCTACGAGCTCGAGAAGTGGCGTGACGACGAGGTGATCGCCACGCTGCAGGGCCGCGACGACGGTCCCCTCGGCCGCGTGCGCCTCGCGCTGATCCGCACCGAGGGACACGGCGAGAAGTCGCAGTGGCTTCTCCACCGCATGAAGACGGATGCCGCGGGCCGGCCGCAGAGCGAGGGCGAGCCCGTCGTGCCCCTCGACCACGGTGGGGGCGACGCAGATCGTTCGGAACCGTCCCTGCCGGCCGCGGCGGATCTCCGCCCCATGCTGGCGGTGTCCGCGACACCCGGAATCGCCCGCGCCGCCGCCGAGCGGTGGGACCGCGCGTGGGTGGAGATGAAGTGGGACGGCATCCGCGGGATCGGCCTCTGGGACGGCCATCGCCTGCGCTTGCGCTCACGCAACGGCAACGACCTCACCGCGACGTACCCCGACCTCACCGCTGTCGACCTCTGCCTCGGATCCGACCCCGCGATTCTCGACGGCGAGATCGTCGCCCTCGACGCGCAGGGGCGTCCGAGCTTCCCGCTGCTGCAGAAGCGGATGAACCTCGCCCAACCACGCGAGATCGAGCGCGAGGCGCGCCGCACCCCCGTACAGCTGTACTTGTTCGACGTGCTCGCCGCGGACCGGCGCGACGTCTCGGCCCTGCCGCTCGCCGAACGCCGCGGCATCCTGGAGGCGCTCACGCGAGACGCCCGACCTCCGATCGTCGTTCCGCCGGTGTTCGACGATGTGGATGCCGCTGTCGCGACGAGCGGCCGATTCGGCCTCGAGGGGGTCGTGGTGAAAGACCCGCGATCGACGTACCGTCGCGGCGAACGATCGGAGCAGTGGCTCAAGGTCAAGCACACCCGCACGCAGGAGGTCGTGATCGGTGGAGTGCGTCCGGGCAAGGGCAATCGCCGCGGCACGATCGGCTCGCTGCTCGTGGGCGTGCCGAGCGCGGACGGGCTTCGCTACGCGGGTCGCGTCGGATCGGGCTTCACGGAGCAGACCCTCGGACGGTTGAGCGAGCTCCTCGGACCGCTCGGGAGCGACACCGACCCGTTCGTGGGCGTCCCTGCGGCCGACGCCCGGGATGCGATCTGGGTTCGACCACAACTCGTCGCCGAGGTGGAGTTCGCGGAGTTCACTCCGGACGGCATCCTGCGCCAGGCCCGCTGGCGCGGGCTGCGGCCGGACAAGAGCCCGGACGAGGTGGTGCGGGAGGGCTGAAGGGTCGGTCGTTCCGGCGACGCTGTGCGGGTCGTGACGGCTAGCCTGGTCGCGTGTTCATCGACGATCTCGACCTCCAGCTGACCGGAATCTGGATCGCCGGTTTCGGCGTCATCGTCGTCCTGTCGCTGCTGACTTTTCTGCTGGCACGCCGTCGTCGTCGCCATCGCCGATGGCTGCCGTGGGCGGCCACCTCCGTCATCGTCGTCGTGGGTTTCTTCGCTCTCGGTCAAATCGATGCGTCGGTCAAGACGGCGGATGCTCTCGCCACGCTCGAGCATCAAGTCCATCTCCCTGTCACCTATACCGCCGAGGGCTCGTCGCTCACTCTTCGAACGGACGGCAGCGCGGAGCTCGTTGCAGTGTCCGTCGGAGACGACGTCCAGCGGAACGCGGCCGGACGGCTGTGCGTGTCGGGAGATGCTGCCGTCACCACGGGCGACGCGAGGTGGTGGATGGACGCGGACCGTTTCGTCCACATCGAGACGGAGCGGAAGATCACGCGCCTCTACCCGGACGGCAAACTGATCCTCGGCTACGGGTGGGCTAAGGGGTTCGTGTTGACCTCCTGCGACGCCGAGTACGCCACGCTCTACCGCGCTCCGGGACCGTACTGACACACCGAAACCGCGATGCGCGGGGCGGCGAGGTCCGGCGGAGCTACGCGTGACGCGAGTCGTGCTCGACGTGGCCGGCGGGCTCGAGCTGGAAGGTCGAGTGCTCCACATCGAAGTGGTCGGCGAGACACCCCTGCAATGACTCGAGGATGCGCGCCGCGCGTCCGTCGGTCAGCGCCGCGTCCTCGACGATCACGTGGGCGCTGAAGACCGGCGCGCCCCGCGTGAGCTGCCAGACGTGGACGTCGTGGACGTCCACGACGCCGTCGGTATCGCGCAGATGCTGACGGATCTCCGCCACCTGGACGTCGACGGGCGCCGACTCGGTCAACACGACGACCACCTCGCGCAGCAGGCCGATCGCCCGCGGGACGATGAGGACCGCGATCAGCAGCGAGGCGATGGCATCCGCCTGTGTGAAACCGGTCGTGACGATCACGATCGCCGCGATGATCACCGCGATGGACCCCACGAGGTCGCCGAGGACCTCGAGGTACGCGCCGCGGACGTTGATGCTCCGCTTCTGCGCTCGGCCGAGCAGCCACATCGAGATCGCGTTCGCAACCATGCCGACCGCGGCCACGACGAGCATCAAACCGCCCTCGACCTCGGCCTCGGCGGGGGCGAGGAGCCTCTGGACGGCCTCGATACCGACCCAGGCGCACAGGACGATCAGGATCACGCCGTTCGCGAGCGCCCCGAGGACCTCGGCGCGCTGATACCCGAAGGTCCGGCGGTCGTCCGCGGGGCGCGAGGCGATCGCCGTCGCGACGAGGGCGACGACCAGCGCCGCGGCGTCAGTGAACATATGCGCGGCGTCGGCGAGCAGCGCGAGGGAGCCCGACAGGATCGCGCCGACGATCTGCACGACCATCACCGACGCCGTGAGCGTCAGGGCGGTGGCGAGCAGACGCCGGTTGCTGGCATCGCGGATGCCACCGGCGGGAGCGTGATCGTGCATAGCTCCAGGCTAGGTGGGAGGCGCGATCACCCGCGTGTTTTCGCGGTAGTCGGGAATGAGAACGGGTGTCGCTCTCGACGGCTCAGCGCCGCAGTCCCGCGAGCTGCGCCTGGATCCGCCGGTGCGCGTGCAACGCGGGGTACACCCCGAGGAAGATCGCCATCGGCGCGCGCAGGCGCACATCACGGATGCCGTGAGCCGAGTACGTGTTCTCGAAACGATCGATGTACCGGCGGAAATCGCGGGGCTGGTCGTCGAGACGCCGCGCTCCGATGCCGGCCACCATGTTCGAGAAGTACCCGATGCGGCGGCCGGCGAGAGCGAGGTGCACGGCGATGTCGAGGTCTTCGTGCATGATGTCTTCTTCGTCGTCGCAGAGGTGCTCTCGCACGTCGTGCCAGGCGTCTGCCCGCACGGCCATGTTGCTGCCGAAGAGGAAGACGAAGTCCCCCGCCAGACGTACCTGGAGGCGACGGAACGCATCGTCGATCTGCTGACCGATAGCCCGGAGCGGCAGGTCGTAGTACTCGACCGGACCCGAGGCGGCGTCGACCTCGCCCGACGCGAACACCCGCGACACCTGAGCGACCCAGTCGGGCTTGATCGCGGTGTCGGCGTCGATACGTCCGAGGACATCGCCGGTCGCGGCATCCATCCCCAGGTTCCGAGTCGGCACCAGACCCTGCCGCTCGTCCTGACGCAGGAGACGGATGCCGGAACCCGGGTGCTCCGCGATGAATCGCTCGACCACGACCCGCGTGCCATCCGTCGACCGGTTGTCGACGACGAGCACCTCGGTGGCGGGAACCGTCTGCCGGACGATCGCTTCGAGGCACTGCGCGATCACCGCCTCCTCGTTGAAGGCAGGCACGATGATCGACACCGACGGGAGCGGCTTCACGCTTCCTTCCTACACGGTCAGAGTGTCTCCAAGAGGGGCACGAGGTGACGGAACGCCCGCGCCCGGTGGGATTCCGCGTTCTTCTCATCCGCGGACCACTCCCCCACGGTCCGCTCCTCACCCGGCGCCTGGCCGTCGGGAAGGAAGATCGGGTCGTATCCGAATCCACCCGGCCCGGCGGGCGCCATCGCCAGGCGTCCGGGCCAGCGCCCCTCGACCGTGTCCTCGTGGCCGTCAGGCCGGACGAGCGCGATCACCGAGACGAACTGCGCCGTGCGGTGCGGGTCGGCGACGTCGGAGAGCTGGTCGAGGAGCAGCTCGAGGTTCGCGGTCGAGTCCTTCTTGTGTCCCGCCCAGTACGCCGAGAACACCCCGGGCGACCCGCCGAGCACGTCGACCGCGATGCCCGAATCGTCGGCCAGCGCGGGCAATCCCGTGTGCGCCGCGGCCGCGCGCGCCTTGATGAGCGCGTTCGCGGCGAAGGTCACCCCGTCCTCGACGGGTTCGGGCCCGTCGTAGCCGACGACCTCGAGGTCCGGACGAACCGCGGCGACGATCGCCTGGAACTCCTCGACCTTGTGCGCGTTGTGCGTGGCCAGAACGACGCGCGGCATCTCAGCCCTCGAGAGCGGCGGTCTGGATGCCGCGGAGCTCGGCGCAGCCGTTCACGCCCAACTCGAGCAGACGGTCGAGCTCCGCCTTGTCGAACGGCGCACCCTCGGCGGTGCCCTGCACCTCGACGAACAGCCCCCGGCCGGTGACGACGACGTTCATGTCGGTCTCGGCGCGCACGTCCTCGACGTAGGCGAGATCGAGCATCGGCTCGCCGTCGATGATCCCGACCGACACGGCCGACACCGAGTCGATGAGGACCTCGGAACGCTGCGCGATGAACTTCTTCTCGCGGCCCCAGGCGATGGCATCCGCGAGGGCGACGTACGCGCCCGTGATCGCCGCGGTGCGCGTCCCGCCGTCGGCCTGCAGCACGTCGCAGTCGATGACGATCGTGTTCTCGCCGAGGGCCTTGGTGTCGACGACCGCGCGGAGGGCACGGCCGATCAGACGCGAGATCTCGTGCGTGCGGCCGCCGACCTTGCCCTTGATGCTCTCGCGGTCATTGCGGCTGTTCGTCGCGCGCGGCAGCATCGCGTACTCGGCCGTGACCCACCCCTTGCCCTTGCCGGTCAGCCAGCGCGGCACGCCGTTGGTGAACGAGGCGGTGCACAGCACCTTCGTGCCGCCGAACGTGATGAGCGCCGAGCCCTCGGCGTGCGCGGACCAGCCGCGCTCGATCGTCACGGGGCGGAGCTGGTCGGTCGTACGGCCGTCTTTGCGGGTCATGGGTCCTCCTGAGGAACGGGGAGTGGATGCCACGCCTCAGCGCGGCAGGTCGATGGCGCCGGTCTGCACGAGCTGCACGTCGCGCACCTCACGGCCCATGAGGCGGTGGGCCAGTCGCACGAAGTCGTCGGCCGAGGAGCCGGTGGCCTCGTAGCGGGAGGTGGGGACGGCATCCGGACTCGCGAGCAGGTCGCGCGACACGAGCTGACGGTAGACGTCCTTCGCGGTCTCGCTGTCGCTCGAGACGAGGCTGACCTCGGGTCCCATCACGTAGCTGATGGCTCCCTCGAGGAACGGGTAGTGGGTGCAGCCGAGGACGAGCGTGTCGACACCGGCGTGACGGAGAGGAGCGAGGTACTGCTCGGCCGTGGCGAGGACCTCGGGCGAGTCGGTGACCCCCGCCTCGACGAACTCGACGAAACGCGGGCACGCCTCGGCGAAGACGGTCAGGCGCTCGTTGACCTCGAGCATGTCCTGGTACGCGCGCGAACCGATCGTGCCGACGGTGCCGATCACCCCGATGCGCCCGTTGCGCGTGGTCGACATCGCGGTACGCACGGCGGGCCCGATGACCTCGACGACCGGCACGTCGTACCGCTCACGCGCATCGCGGAGCATCGCGGCCGACGCGGTGTTGCACGCGATGACGAGCATCTTCACGCCCTGCTCGACGAGGGTGTCGAGCACCTCGAGCGCGTACTTGCGGACATCGGCGATGGGCTTCGGGCCGTAGGGCGAGCGCGCGGTGTCGCCGATGTAGAGGATCGACTCGCGCGGCAGCTGTGCCGACACGGCCCGGGCGACGGTGAGACCGCCGACCCCCGAGTCGAAGATCCCGATCGGCGCGTCATTCATCGCGACTCAGCCTACCCGTCGGTCGTCGCGCGGCCGCGGTGCCCGGCCGCCCCGTGGGCGAAACTCCTGAGAACGGGGGTTCGATGCGGCGACGTCCACGTTCTGCTGCACGAATCGATCGAGAACTCAGGAGTTTCGCACGGCGCCGCGGCGCGCCGGCACGAACCTGCGACGGCAATAGGCTGACGCCATGACGCGTAGCACCGCCCTGCACACCGACCGCTACGAACTCACGATGCTCGACGCGGCCCTCCGCGACGGCACGGCGACGAGGCGCTGCGTGTTCGAGGTGTTCGGGCGTCGACTGTCTGGCGGCCGCCGCTTCGGTGTCGTCGCCGGCACCGGCAGACTCCTCGACGCCATTCAGGACTTCCGCTTCGGCGACGACGAGCTCCGGTACCTGCGCGACAACCGGATCGTGGATGCCACGACCATCGACCACCTCGCCGACTACCGCTTCACCGGGTCGGTGACCGGGTACCGCGAGGGCGAGGTCTACTTCCCGGGGTCGCCGCTGCTGACGATCGAGGGCACGTTCGCCGATGCTGTGGTTCTCGAGACCCTGGCCCTCAGCATCCTGAACTACGACTCGGCCGTCGCGACGGCCGCGGCGCGCATGAGCGTGGCCGCCGGTGACCGTCCCCTGGCCGAGATGGGCTCGCGGCGTGCGAGCGAGGAGGCCGCGGTCGCCGCGGCCCGCGCCGCCTACATCGCGGGCTTCTCGGCGACGAGCAATCTCGAAGCCGGCCGGCGCTGGGGCGTGCCGACCATGGGGACCGCGGCGCACGCCTGGACGCTTCTCCACGACAGCGAGGAAGACGCGTTCCGCTCCCAGATCGAGGCGCTCGGCACCGACACGACCCTGCTAATCGACACCTACGACATCGCGGAGGGGGTCCGCACCGCGGTCCGCGTGGCGGGAACGGAGCTCGGCGGCGTCCGCATCGATTCGGGCGACCTCCCCATCGTCGCGGGCGAGGTGCGCGCCCTCCTCGACGAGCTCGGCGCCACCCGAACACGGATCACCGTCACGAGCGACCTGGACGAATACGCCCTCGCGGCCCTCGCGGCCTCCCCCGTCGACTCGTACGGCGTCGGCACCTCGGTGGCCACCGGCTCGGGGGTTCCGACGGCGGGCCTCGTCTTCAAGCTCGTCGCCCGCGAAGCAGCCGACGGATCGTGGGTCGCCGTCGCGAAGGCGTCGACGCAGAAGGCGTCGCACGGGGGCCGTAAAGCCGCTTTCCGGACGCTCGATCAGGGCACGGCCACGTCGGAGCTCATCATCGTCAGCGACGGCTTCGAAGAACTCGCCACCGCCGCCGAGCACCCCGACGCGCGAGCACTGCAGGTCGCGCTCATGGTGGACGGACAAGCGGATGCCGCAGCCCTCGGCCCCGCCGGCGTCGAGGCCGCACGGGCTCACCACGCGCGCGTGCGCGAGGAGCTCCCCGTGCGAGCGCTTGCGCTCAGCAAGGCCGACCCCGCCCTGGCGACGGAGTACCGGGAGGCCACGCCTCGGGGCTGAAGCCCCGGGTGGGCGGGCCGCTCAGCCGCTACTTGGTCAGCGACTCGTAGATCTCTTTGCACTGCGGGCACACCGGGAACTTCTCGGGGTCGCGACCCGGAGTCCACTTCTTGCCGCACAGCGCACGCACCGGCTTTCCGGTGAGAGCGGACTCGAGGATCTTGTCTTTCTTGACGTAGTGCGAGAAGCGCTCATGGTCACCCGGCTCGATGTTCTCTTCGCGGATGAGCTCCTCGAGCTCACGATCCAGGGTCGCAAGGCCCCCGCTGTCAGGACTGTCGAGAGGCGTGCTCATGGTCTGCCAGTGTAGCCGCGGAGCGCACCGTGCGGACCGATCCCGCCCGACGACGATCGATCAGGTGGCTTCGGCGAACTCCATCAGACGCGTTCCGCGGCGCTCGAACAGGAACGCGCCGACCGCGACGCCGACCACCAGGACGATCACTCCGGCCGTCAGGCCGGCCCAGAGCGCACCGACAGCGTCTTCCGTGTCGGATGCCACCGCCCGCCCGGCGAGCCAGATCGCCGGCGACGCGGCGAGGAGCGAGCCGAGCATGACGAGCGCCTGCGCGATCACCCCGCCGGAACCGGTGCGTTGAGGCTGCTGGAAAGGGCTGTCACCGGGTCGGGACACGGCGTAGGGCGCGACGACCGAGGAGATGCTCGACAGGCCCAGACCCGACAGGAACAGCGCAGCGCAGACGCCGATCAGGGCGGGGAGGAACGCCCATCGCCCGTGAGCGACGATCGCCAACGGGATGGAGACCGCGAGGATGGGGAGCCCGATGAGGAGCACGGGCACCAGTCGCCCGATCCGGTCGGACAGACCACGGACGCCGCTGGCGATGTGCATCCACAGGGCGGTCGAGTCGTACGCGAGGTCGTTGTGGGGCAGCCATCCGAAGAACAGCGCCATGATCGGCACCGGCAGGAGCGCCGCCATCTCGAGGGGAACACCCGCCACGACGAGAGGGACCATGGACAGCACGGCCGCGATCGGCACGACCACGATGTTGACGAGGTATCGGCGATCCCGCAGCCAGTACGACAGGCTGCGCGCGGCGACGGCACCCCCCGGGGTACCGGGGAGCAGAGCGAACCAGCCGAGGCCGCCCCGTTCGCGCACGGCCACCGGCCGCGGTGTGGTCGTGAGCAGGATGCGGACGAGGATGAACCACACGGCCGTGAGAGCGGCGACCGTGGCGACAGCCACGACAGCACTCCCGACGGCGGCACCCGGCGTCGGCGCGAGAGCGATCCCCCATGCCGCCCCCACGGGCGTCCAGGCCAGGGCCTCGGCGGCGGACACCAGCTGAGAAGGGACGGTCCCTCGCCACTCGAGGGAGCCGAGGAAGACCGCGACGGGCACGACCACCACGAGCACGGCGACGAGGTAGACACCCGCCAGCTCGCGCGACTGCCGGGGACGCTTCACCAGGGCGCCGAGCGCCATGCTGACGCGCGCGAGCAGCACGCACGTCGTGAGCCCGAGCACGATCGACACGACGCTCGCGAGAGCCCCCACGCCCTGCTCGCTCCACGCGATCGCGACGCTGATGGCGAGCACCAGCACCGCGAAAACCGGGACGCTCAGGAAGCCGGCGAGCAGCAACGCACCGGCGAGGGGTCGAGGCTCCGGTCCGACGACGGCGAACCGACGTGGATCGAGGGGATCGACGGATGCCGTGACCGGCGGTGCGACCGCGAACCCGAGCGTGATCGCGGAACCCGCGAGGACCGTGACCACGCCGGCGGTGAGGCGATCGACCTCACCCAGCCCGCTTGCGTTGACGGCCGCGAAAACGGTGCCCGCGACGAGCACCACGAGGCCCACTACTCGGCGGAGGACGTCGTCTCGGTCGCCCCTCAGGGCACCGAGCATCATGGCCAGCCTCAGCCGGAGAACGTGTGCAACCACTCCAGGCCCTCCACGTCGCCGAGACCGCCCGCGAGCTCGAGGAAACGCTGTTCGAGGCTTGCCTCGCCGCGCACCTCGTCGACCGTGCCCTCGGCGAGGACCTGCCCCGACACGATGACCGCGACGCGCGAGCACACGCGCTCCACCAGTTCCATTCCGTGGCTGGAGAGGATGACCGTTCCGCCGTGGCCGACGTAGGCGCCGAGGATGTCGAGGATCACCGCACTCGAGACCGGGTCGACCGCTTCGAACGGCTCGTCGAGCACCAGGAGTCGGGGCGAGTGGATCATCGCACCGGCGAGCATGACCTTCTTCGTCATGCCGGCCGAGTAATCGGACACGGGGCGCGCGAGGGCATCGACCAGATCGAAGGCACGCGCGAGGTCGGCCGATCGACTCTCGACGAGAGCGGCCGGTAGACCGCGCAGGGCCCCGTAGTAAGACAGAAGCTGACGCCCGGTGAGCCGATCGAACGTGCGGAGGCGGTCCGGCAGCACGCCGATCATCTTCTTCGCCGCGCGCGAGTTCTTCGCGGCGTCGACGCCGTTGATCGAGACCGTTCCCGCGTCGGCCCGCAGGAGCCCCGCGATGATCGACAGCGTGGTCGTCTTGCCGGCACCGTTCGGACCCACGAGGCCGTAGAACGATCCCGCGGGGATCGTCAGGTCGATACCGTCGACGGCGCGGAGTTCACCGAAGGTCTTGGTCACGTTGCGGAGAGCGAGAGCCGGGATGGCCTCGTCGGCGTCCGTCGATGAGGGGGCGCCGTCGAGCGCCGCGGCGCCGATTGCGGCGCCCGTGGACGTCGCGGCGGTCGGCTCTTCGTCCGCGTCCACGGACTCATCGACACGATCGCCGGAAGCAGGCTCGTCGGTCTCGGTCGTGAGCAGCTCGTCGAGCGCATCGTCAGGCCCCGGCGAAGGCCCCTCGACGGGGTGCGACACGGCCGCCGCGCCGGCATCGGGGTCACCGTCGCCCTCGTCGACGAGTGCGGGCTCCTCGACGGCGACATCTGCGGGGGTGGGATCTTCGACGGGGGTGTCGACCGAGATGTCGACCGGGTCGGCGACGAGAGCCTCGACGGTCGGCGCGGCATCGTCCGCCGACTCGTCGACGAGCGGCTCTGCGTCAGCGTTGACGGCCCGGTCGTCGGCGACGACGGGCTCTTCGATCGCGACGTCGGCGGGAGTCGGGTCTTCGGCCGCGGTGTCAGCGGCAACCGGATCCGCCACCGCATCCGTCGGAGCCTGCTCGGTAGGAGCCTCATCGTCGGGTGCGGCGTCAGCGGGCGCCGAGTCTTCCGCCACAGCATCCGCAGGGGTCTGCTCGTCGGGTGCGACGTCCGTCGGCGTCACAGGTTCGACCGCAGCCCCGGCTGACGGCGACTCTTCACCGGCATCGCTCGTGGACGCTGAGTCGTCAGCGGAGCGCGCATCCTCGACGCGGGGAGCCGGGACCGGAAGCGGCGGGCGCGGAGGAATGACGATGTCGTCGGGCAGGGCGGGAGTCGATGTGGTCTCGGCGGCAGCCGCCGCCGTCGACGGAGCCGGCCGAGATGCTGCGGTCTTGTGCGGAGCCGCGGGCTTACGAGGTGCCGCGGGCTTACGCGGCGTGGCGGGCTTCTTCGCCGCCGGCTTCTTCGTCACGCGCGGAGCAACGGACGAACTACCGGTTTCGCTCGCCTCCGGCGTGTCGGCCGTCGACGCGGGCTTGCGCGGCGTGCGAGCGGTCGACGTCCGCGGCGCCCTCGGGGTGGCCGTGCGAGGCGCGCGCGGCGCACGCGGCTTCGGCGTCGGGGGCGTGTCGGGCGTGGAATCGGCGCTCACCGCGTCGCCGTCCGAGCGAGGGGCGGACGAGTCTTGGGGCTGCGGCAGCGACGCTGTCATCACTCCAAACTAGCAAGCCCCTCCGACACCGCTGTACGCGAGGCAGCGGGACGCAAGATGGTGTAGCCGATCACGAAACCACAACGAGTGGGGCGAATCATGCCACCCCCGGCGGGCCCTTCGCTAGCATCGTCAGCGCACGAAGGCGTGACATTCCGGTGAACCGGACATGACGACTCATCCCCCCAGGAGCCAGCCTTGACTGTTCAGATCGTGATTCTCGCCGCGGGCATGGGCTCGCGCCTCGGCCGCAGCCTGCCGAAGCCCCTCACCCCGCTCGCGGACGGCCGCAGCATCATGCAGCAGCAGCACGACAACATCCGTGCTGCGTTCGGCCACCACGCTCGCATCACCACGGTGGTCGGCTATCGCGCCGAGACGATCGTCGACGCCTTCCCCGACGTCGACTACGTCTACAACGACCGCTACGACCAGACGAACACCTCGAAGAGCCTCCTCCGTGCGCTCGCCAAGACGGGGCGCTCCGGCGTGCTGTGGATGAACGGCGACGTCGTCTTCGACCCGCGGGTGCTGGGTCGCGCGCGCGAGCTGATCGAGGCAGATCGCTCGTTCGTCACGGTCGACACCGCGAGCGTGGGCGACGAAGAGGTGAAGTACACCGTCGACGCCGAGGGCTTCGTGAAGAACCTTTCGAAGACCGTCGTCGGCGGCGTCGGTGAAGCCGTCGGCATCAACTACGTGTCGTCTCGCGACAAGAAGGCGCTCATGCGCCAGTTGCAGCGCGTGAATGACCAGGACTACTTCGAGCGCGGCATCGAGCTCGGCATCGTTCACGACGGTCTGCGGGTCGAGCCGCTCGACATCTCCGACCTCTACGCGGTCGAGGTCGACTTCGCCGAAGACCTCGAGCGCGCGAACCTCTTCGTCTGATCCGTCAAGTCACCGCGACCGCCGTCGGTCTCGGGAGAAGATGACGTCATGGCTGAGAAGGTGCATCGCATCCACTCCCTCCCCGAGGACGCTCCGTGGAAGGGCGGGCTCCCGCCCGTGGGTTCCGAAGAACATCCCGCGGCGATTCGCCTGCTCGACCGTGCCCTCGCGGTGCAGCGTCCCGTCGTTCTCGCGCACCTGCGCAGCATCCGACTCCGGCATCGGGATGCCGACACGCAGGAGATCCTCGGAATCCTCGAACGTCGCTACCTCGCAGCCGTGACCACCGGCGGCGCGGCTGTCGGCGCGACCGCCGTCGTGCCCGGGGTGACGACCGGGATCACCCTCGCTCTCAGCGGAGTCGAGACCATCGGCTTCCTCGAGGCGACGGCGCTGTACGCCCAGTCGGTCGCCGAAGTGCACGGTGTCGCGGTCGATGACCCGGATCGTGCACGAGCCCTCGTACTGACGCTGATGCTGGGCAAAGAAGGCACCGACCTGGTGGCCCAGTTGGCCGCGCAGGCCGCGGGCCGAGGCGCGAGTCGATCGACGTACTGGGGCGATCTCGTCACCAAGACGCTCCCCCGCGCTGCGGTCGGCCCCCTGGTCGATCGGCTGAAGACCACGTTCGCCCGCCAGTTCGCAGCGCGCGGAGGGGCGTCGTGGCTCGGCAAGGCCCTCCCGTTCGGCATCGGAGCCGTCGTCGGCGGCGCCGGCAACCACATCCTCGGACGACGCGTCCTCGTGAACGCGCGGCGGGCGTTCGGTCCCCCGCCGCCGACACTCCCGGCCGACCTCGAGCCACGGCCTGGCGCCGAGCGGCTCGAGAGGACCGCCGCGAACGGGGTGGCGCGCGTCGGCGACGTCCTCGCGGGTGCCGTCAGCGGCGCCGGCCGCCGGACGGGCGCGATCGCGCGCAAGGCGCTCCCGCGACGGAAGAGAGACGCCGAGGGCGTGGAATCGAGCACCGGCGCCTCCTCGCCCGAGAACGCGGCATCCTGAGCCCTTCTCATCTCGCCGACCCGGGACGCAAGACCCGCGCGACGATCACGTCGGCGGGCTACTCTCGCCGCATGGGCGACCTCCTCGATCTCCTCGCGGTCTGGATGCCGCGGCAGCGCTGGTACGGAACGAAGGGCCGCGACCCCCGGCTCTCCCTCGTCGCGTCCTGGCCGCTCGTCGAACAGGACATGCGGCTTCTCCTCGTGCGCGATGACGCCGCCGTTCCCGCGATCGTGTACCAGGTACCGGTCGTG
Organism: Microbacterium sp. S1037; assembly: GCF_048381605.1. Classification (NCBI taxonomy): domain Bacteria; kingdom Bacillati; phylum Actinomycetota; class Actinomycetes; order Micrococcales; family Microbacteriaceae; genus Microbacterium; species Microbacterium sp. S1037. Next base: position 327,693 of record NZ_JBLWIG010000002.1, on the reverse strand, counting down.
AAGCGGCCCGTCGGCACCGTCCCGCCCGGGAGCCTGATCGGTGCCGAGAGCGACGGCGGCGTGTGGGCGGATGCCACGACCGACGAGGCGTTCACCGATCTGCTCTATCGAGCTGTCACGGTCGGCGGCATCGACGTGTCGACCGAGGCCGGTCTGGAAGCCCTCGCGCTGTGGTCTCCGCACCTCGGCACACCCGCCTCGCGGGCGACGGCGCGGGTGTTGAGCGGTGAGCAGTCCAACACGTCGATCATCTTCCGCCCCGACGGGGACGGCCTCCCGGTCATCTGCAAACTCTTCCGCCAGGTCAACGGCGGGCGTAATCCCGATGTGGAGCTCCCCTCCGCCCTGGCCGCCGGTGGAGCGACGTTCGTCCCGGCGGCGATCGGCGAGCTGCGGGGAACGTGGACGGCCTCGACGGGCGAGACGGAAACGGGGTCCCTCGCCTTCGCGCAGCAGTTCTTCGACGGAGTCGAGGACGCGTGGCGGGTCGCGCTGAACGCTGCGGGCGCCGACGAGGACTTTCGCGAGCCGGCGCGCGCCCTGGGCGAGGCCGTGGCCGGAATGCACGTCGCCCTCGCCGCCGCCTTCCCCACGCGCGAGCCCGATGCCGCTGACCGTGCCGCCGTGACCGGCGCGTGGGAGCGCCGACTCGCGATCGCGGTGAGCGAGGTTCCCGCGCTCGCGCCGCTGGTGGATCGCATCCGTACGGTCTACGCCCGCGCGGCGGCGACGCCGTGGCCCGCGCTTCAGCGCGTCCACGGCGATCTGCACCTGGGGCAGGTGCTGCACACGCCGAGCAACGGGTGGGTGCTGCTCGACTTCGAGGGCGAACCGTTGCGTCCCATGGCGGAACGGATCCTCCCCGATCTCGCTGTGCGTGACGTCGCGGGAATGCTGCGCTCGTTCGACTACGTCTCGGGAGCGATCGCCGACGACGACGGCGCTGCCGTCCGCGCGTGGGTCATCGCGGCACAGCAGTCGTTCCTCGAGGGCTACGCGGCCGCGGCCGGCGGCGAGATAGCCGGCGGTGGCGATCTCCTCGCCGCGTTCGAGCTCGACAAGGCCGTCTACGAGGCGATCTACGAGACGCGGAATCGTCCGGATTGGCTCGGCATCCCCCTCGCGGCGATCGGGCGCCTCACCTACGCCGGCTAGCCGCAGGGGGCGGCGGCGGGCGGCGCCTGTCGGGCGCGTGCGCCGGGCCGGGCCCATAAACGCTGCTTGCTCACGTGAACGCGCTCTCCACGTGTTTCTGTGCGCGGATGGCGTTTATGAATGCCGCGACGCGCGGTCACCCTCGCGCGCGTGCCACGTGTCCCAGCGGCGCATGAGCTCAGCGACAGCGGCGTGGAAGCGCGCCGTGGACGCGCCCGGCGCGGTGTCGCCGAAGTAGTGCTGCACCCAGTGCCGCAGGCGAGCGACAGCCTCGGGGTCACGGAGCACGCGATCCGTCTCTGCGACGATGTCGCCGGAGGAATCGGCATCCAACCACTCGCACGCCGAGAGGTAGCCCGACTCGTCGACCTCGGCCTCGGGATCGCTCGGCCGCGTGATGAGCAACGGGGCGGCGAAGGCGAGTCGGTCATAGACCATCGCGGAGATGTCGAGCACGGCGAGGTCGGCCGACCGCAGCTGCCACCCGATCGCGGGCGAGGTGTCGTGAACGTGCTGCGCCGACGGATCGGCTCGGTTCGCGGCGGCCAGGGCCGCGATGATGCGCGCGTTCGCGGCGCGGTATTCGGGATCGACGACCCCCGAGCGCGGGTGCGGGCGGTAGACGACGCGGTGGCGACCCGTGGCGAGCAGGGCGGCGACCAATGCCTCGCCGTGCGTGCGGACCGAGCCGTAGTGGGCCGACGGGCGGTCGCCCTCCCACGTCGGGGCGTACAGCACGACGGTGCGCTCATCGTCCGCGAACGGCGCCTCTCCGATCGCGTGGTCGGCCTGGGGGCGTCCGATCGAGAACGTCCGGTGGTCGAGGTCGTAGTCCCACAGGGCGCGTGAGAGGCGGGCGCGGGCGGCATCTCCGGCGACGAAAGCGTAGTCGTACGCCTTGAACTGGTTCGTCGTCATGTACATCTTGTCGGACTCGCCGTGGTTGATGAACACGTGCCAGCGTCGCCCGTACCGGAACATCTGGAAGTTCCGGGTGTTCTGATTGACGTAGAACACGAGGCGGATGTCCTGCTCGTCGAGCACCCGTTCGACGTCGCGCACGGTCGGCGCGAAGGCGACCGGGAGCTCTCCGTCTTTCAGCAACGCGTCCGAACCGCGGATCGTCCGGCTGATCACGACGACCGGCCAGGTGCGCGCCAATTCTCGCAGCGGCGCGTACCACTGGCGCATCTGGTACATGTTGACGGCCCCGTCGGCGAAGTACACCGCGATGCGGAAGGCCTTCTCGGGGAGAGGACCCCGCGCGGCGAGCGCGCGGTGCAGGTCGCGTCGGGCACCCCGGGTCGCGACCGCCTTGCGCAGCAGGCGGACGGCGAGACGGGCGTCGCGGACGAGGGGCATCGTTCCAGGGTACCGGCCAGGTGCACCGTGAAAGGATCGAGGGATGCCCCTCCCGACCCCCGGCGGTAGAGACGCGCCCGTTCCCCCCGACGACGCCGGCGTGAGCTTCATCATGCCCGTCCTCAACGAGGAGCGGTACCTGCGGCACGCCGTCGCATCCGCCCTCGCGCAGGACGTTCCCGGACCCGTGGAGATCGTCCTCGCCCTCGGCCCGTCGACCGACGACACCACCTCGATCGCCCGCGACCTGGCGGACGGCGACCCTCGCATCGTGCTCGTCGACAACCCGGATGCCGACATCCCGGTGGGCCTCAACCTCGCCCTCGCGGCCAGTCGCTACCCGACCGTGGTGCGCGTCGATGCCCACTCCGAACTCTCTCCCGGTTACACCCGCCGTGCCCTCGCGACCCTCGCCCGCACGCGCGCGGCGAACGTCGGGGGTGTGATGCGGGCGGACGGTCGGTCCCCCTTCCAGCGGGCGGTCGCGCGCGCCTACAACTCGCGAGCCGGGCTGGGCGGCGGCGCGTATCACGGCGGTGCCGTCGAGGGGCCGGCCGAATCGGCGTACCTCGGTGTCATGCGTCGCGCCGCGCTCGACGAGGTGGGAGGGTTCGATCCGTCGATCCGCCGCGGGGAGGACTGGGAGCTCAACCTCCGCCTGCGCCGCGCCGGATATCGGGTGTGGTTCGACCCCGCCCTCTCGGTCGTCTACTGGCCCCGCGAGAGCTGGACACGCCTGGTGCGGCAGTTCCGTGCGACCGGAGCATGGCGCGGGGAGCTGGTCCGACGCTACGGTCGGCGCAACTCACTGCGGTTCTTCGCCCCTCCTGCACTGGTCGTCGCCGTCGTGCTCTCGACCGCCGCGGGCGTGTGGCAGACGGCTCCTCGTACGCGTCGCCGCCGCTCGGCCGTGGCATCCGTCCTCCACCTCCCCGTCGCGGCGTACGCGGTGCTGGTCGCCGTAGCCGCGCTCGGACGCGGGGGTGGTCGCGGCTGGCGCGACCGCGCGTGGACGGCAACGGTCCTGCCGTCGATGCACCTCTCCTGGGGTGCGGGCTTCCTGTGGGGAATCGCGCGGGGCGCTCGCGACACCGTCGACACCTCTCGGCTCGACGGGCGCAACACGCCGCTGCCCTAGCGGTCGACGAACCCCTGATCGAGGATGCGCGCCACCACGCGCTCGCTCGCGCGGCCGTCGTCGCGGGCGTTGAAGATCCGCTGCCACCGGGCGTAACGCTCGGCGAAGATCGACGGATCGACCTCGTCGATCGCTCGCGCGAGCTCCTCCTGCGTCCGGACGACGGGGCCGGGAGCCGCGTCCAGCAGGTCGAAGTAGAAGCCGCGCTGCGCTCCGCGATAGTGCTCGAGGTCCGGCACGAGGAAGTACATCGGCTTGCCCGTGATGCTGAAGTCGAACATGACCGACGAGTAGTCGGTGATGAGCGCGTCGGCGACGGCGAGGAGTCGTGCCGTGTCCGGATATCCGGTGACGTCGATCACGCGCGGGCCTCGAGCGTCCTCCCCGGGGAGCAGCGTGCGGGAATGCCCCCGCACGAGAACGACGGAGTCGGTCGCCCGGGCCAGAGCGGTCGGGTCCACGAAATCGACGATGGCCTCCCGGTCGTCGCGCCACGTCGGCGCGTACAGGAGCACCCGCTCGTCCGCGCCGATGCCGAGGGCGCGACGGGTTCGAGCTCCGTCGTCCATGCGGAGGACATCGTTCCGCGGATACCCCTCGATCCACACCGGCCGGCGCAAGAAGGCATAGGCCTTCGTGAGGACGCGCGCCGCGTAGGGACTCTGCGCGAGCAGGACGTTCCACCGCCGCGCCTCGCGCACCACGGCCGCCGCGCGCCGTGGATCGAAGCCCGGCCGGTGCAGCGCCAAGCGCTTGAGGGGCGTGCCGTGCCAGGTCTGCAGCACCACCTGCCCGCGGCGGCGGACGAAGCGTCGCCGCAGCCAGTCGTTGACGACGAGAAGTCGCGCGACGCCGCGGGCGCGCCACCACTCCGGGGTCCCCTCGACGACCGCGACCGCCCCCGGCGGGACCTCCACCGAGAGGTCGACCACACTCCAATACCGCGTCACCCCGGGAGCGACGCGCGCGAGCTCCCGATCGATCGCGAGCGGGTTGCAGCTCGCGTTGCGTCCGTAGAAGCTCTCGAAGAAGACCGCGTTCTCGAGTGGTTCGCGCTGCCGGGCGTATCGCCTCTCGAGGGCGGCCTGTGCTCCAGCGGTATCGGCCGGCGGGCCCACGCGCAGGATCGCCCCCGTCCACGCGGCGCGCAGGCCCGGGAGGACCGTGAGGGCGATCGCCTCACGCGGGGGCGCGGCATCCGTCGCCTCTCCCGCCTCGATCGAGAGCCGGTACTCCCCCGTGGGCAGCGGCAGCTCGGGTCCGCCCCACCGCGCTGCGCGCAAGGGCACCTCGGCGCGCCACGTGCGCCCCCGTCCGTACAGCCTCGCGGAGACGCGGGCGCGTCGTCCGATGAGCGTGACGGATGCCGGGCGGCCTCCCGTCCCGCTGATCTCGAACACGGGAACACCCCCGTCGTCGAGGAAACGTGCGTCGGTCATCGCGGCGCCCTTCTCGCGCCCCAGCGGGCGTCGGTCGGTTTCGCCCGCTCGAGGCAACGGCGGATCTCGCGGTACACGCGCTCGGTGTTCCGCCCGTCCCGGTGCGCGTGGACGGTCTCGCTGCGACGGCGGGAGGCTGCGAGCGCCTCGGTCGGATCGTTCAGGATGCCACCCACCCACGCGAGCACGTCCGTCCAGGTGCGTGCGGGGTCGGTGCCGGCGACCTCCGTGTAGGTCCCGTAGAGTCCGCGGCGCGCGGTGTACTCCTCGAGGTCGGGCGCGAAGAACAGCACCGGCAGCGGAACGAGCGCGGCGTCGAACGCCAGCGACGAGTAGTCGGTGACGAGGAGGTCCATCCCGGGGAGCAGCGGCGTGATGTCCGCCACCCAGTCGCTCCCGAGCGTCCCGACCCGATCGTGCGGCACAGGCGGCGTGTAGTCGCCGGCGCCGAGCGGGTGCGAACGGATGAGCAGCATGGCGTCGAGACGGTCGAGAGCGGCGGTGATGGCATCCCACTCCCCCGCGTCGGGCACCGCGGGGTCGGGCTCGCCGTCGCGCCACGTGGGTGCGTACAGGATGACCCGCGTGCCGCCGAGCGGACGGCCGCACGCCTCGTCGAGAGCGGCGCGGGCGGCGTGGCGACGCTCTTCGGCGGAGCCTCGAGAGAGGACGTCGACGCGAGGTTCGCCCGTGACGGGAAGGCGCGCGTCGGGAAGGCCGAAGGCGGTCTCGAGCCGCCCGCGCACGAGGTGGGACGCCGCGGGGAGCAGCGAGATCTGGCGGGTCGTACGCCGGTAGAGGACCGCCAGTACACGACGCGCCACGGTGGACCCGGCACGCGTGGTCTCGGAAGAGTCGAGGCCGATGCGCTTGAGCGGGATGCCGTGCCAGAGCTGGACGATCAACGCCCCGGTCACCGCGTAGCGCTGGACGTCGCCGAAACCGTGGGTCACCACGATCACGCGGGCTCGCGCGGTGGCCCACAGGCCCCGGACGGAGTCTTTCCTCGCCGACGGGATGCCGAGACGTTCGGCATCGCGCTCCTGAGTCGCGTCGGCGACGAGCCAGAGCGTCCGTGCCCCGCGGGCGGCGGCGAATCGCCACAGGGCGAGAGCGCCGTCGGTCACGCCGACCGCGCAGCCGAACACCCAGAGCTCGCGCGATCGCGGGACCAGAGCGGTGAGGAGGCGACCCGCGACGTAGAGCGGGATCCGACGGAGCTTTCGCGCGTTTCCCGCCCCGAACGAGAAAGACGCCACCCCGCGAGCCTATCGCGGGGTGGCGTCCGACGCCGGGGCGTCAGTTGGTGGGCATCTGCCCGAGGGTGACCTCGGCGGTCTTCTCCTGCCCGTTGCGGACGTAGGTGATCTCGGCCTTGGTCCCGGCGGCGAGCGCCCGCACCTGTGCGGTCAGGTCGGCGGAGTTGGTGATCGGGACGCCGTTGAACTTGGTCACGATGTCGCCCTTCTGCAGGCCTGCGGCCTGGGCGGCACCGCCGTCGACCGCGACCGCGACGTACGCGCCCGTGGTGGTCGCGCCCTGCATGCTGCCGGCATCCTGGACGTTGGCGCCGAGCAGACCGTGCGTGGCGGCGCCGTTGTCGATGATGTCCTGCGAGATGCGCTTGGCGATGTCCGACGGGATCGCGAAGCCCACGCCGATGTTGCCCGACTGACCGCCGGACGACGATCCACCGGCATTGGCGATGGCGACGTTGATGCCGATCAGCTTGCCTTCGTCGTCGACGAGCGCGCCACCGGAGTTGCCGGGGTTGATCGCGGCATCCGTCTGGATGACGGCGATCTTGATGGAGTCGGTCGCCTGCTGCTGGCTCTGCTGTCCATCGCCGAAGTCGAAGTAGAACGGGTTCTGGTTGCCGCCCGAGCCCGAACCGTCCTCCGACTCGGTGCCGTCCTTCGGGGCGGCCGACGAGGCGACGAGGATCGAACGGTTCAGCGCGCTGACGATTCCCGTGGTGACGGTGTTGGGCAGGTCGAGCGGAGCGCCGACCGCCGAGACGTTGTCACCGACGTTGAGCTGCGACGAGTCCGCCCACTCGATCGGGGTGAGGTTCGAGGCGTTGTCGACCTTGATCACCGCGAGGTCGTAGGTCGGATCGGTGCCGACGATCTTCGCGGAGAAGACGCGTCCGTCGGAGGTGGTGACCGACACGGTCGGGTTGGCGGACTTGCCCCCGATCGTGACGACGTGGTTGTTGGTGAGGATGTAGCCGTCCTTGCTCAGGATCACGCCCGAGCCGGTGTCGCCGGTCTGGCCCTCCATCGCTTGGATCGTCACGACGCTCGGCACAACCTTGGCCGCGACAGCGGTGGTGTTGTTGACGTCTTCGGGGTTGTTGACCGTGACGGCCGTCGGACCCGCGACGGCAGCCGAGTTCGACCCGCCCCACAGCGACAGACCGGCGTACGTGCCACCGAGGCCCGCACCGCCGCCGACCAGGGCTGCGGCGACGAGGAGAGCGGCGACCTTGGGTGCCGAGCTCTTCTTGCGCGGCTGCGTGGCCGTCGGCGTCCCGCCGAGGTTCAGCGTGGGGTGCTGTCCGTGCGGGTCGTGACCGCCCGCGGCCGGACCGAACGCGTGGCCGGTGGGGCCGGTCGCGCCCGACGGCGCGGCGGCGTAGGCCTGCGGGCGGGTGGCTCCGTCGTGGGTGGAACCGGACGCGTGCGTCCCCGCGGCGGGGTTGTGCGCCGGCGGCGGCCACGCGGCCGCGGCGGCGGCGGGCGAACGCGTCGGCACGGGCGGAACGGCGCCGGGGGTGGCGGCGGCGTCGCTCGCGTTCCCGGTCGCGGTGTGGTCGGTGTTCGGCGACGCGGGCACGGCGTTCTGCGCGGTCGCGTCGGTGTTCGAGCTGATGTCGTTACCCTCGGGACGGTTGTCCGTGTTGTCGCTCATGTGATGCTCCTTCTTCCAGGCGCTTCAACGATGACCCCGAATGCTGTGCGCTGCCTATGACGCGGGTGAGCCGCCTCTATGGGTCTCACACCAACGCCCCGCATGGCCGATGGCCTACGGTGAGAACCTATCGGCCCTCCGGCCCACGCATCCCTTCGAAGGCACTTCCCCGATGAACACCATCCCCGGCGCCTGGCAGCGCACCGCCCGAGGAGCCGGTCTCCTCGCCGCCGACGGCCGAGCCGTCCCCACGATCTTCGCCGAGATGACCGCCCTGGCGACCTCGACCGGCGCGATCAACCTCGGCCAGGGATTCCCGGACGAGGACGGCCCCGAGGTCGTCCTCGAGGCCGCGCGGCGCGCCATCGCCGACGGGGTCAACCAGTACGCCCCGGGGCGCGGTTTCCCCGAGCTGCTGACCGCGATCACCGAGCACCAGAAGCGCTTCTACGGTCTCGAGCTGGATCCCGCGCGCGAGGTGCTGGTGACGGTCGGGGCGACCGAGGCGCTCGCGGCGACGCTGCTCGCCCTCATCGACGGGCCCGACGACGAGGTCGTGGTGTTCGAGCCGTACTACGACTCGTACGCCGCGAGCGTCGCGCTCGCGGGCGCCCGACTCGTCGGCGTCCCGCTGCGCTGGCCCGACTTCCAGCCCGACCTCGACGACCTGGCATCCGCCGTCAGCGACCGGACGCGGGTGATCCTCGTCAACGACCCCCACAACCCGACGGGCACGGTGTTCTCTCGCGAGGTGCTCGACGAGGTCGTGCGCCTCGCCCACCTCCACGACGCGATCATCGTGACCGACGAGGTGTACGAGCACCTCGTGTTCGACGGACCGCACGTTCCGATCGCGACGCTGCCCGGCGCCGCGGAGCGGACGCTCTCGATCTCCTCGGCCGGCAAGACGTTCTCGCTCACCGGATGGAAGACCGGGTGGGTGACGGGTCCCGCCGAACTGGTCACCGCGGTGCTGGCCGTCAAGCAGTTCCTCACCTACGTCGGCGGCTCGCCGTTCCAACCGGCGATCGCAGCCGGCCTGCGACTGCCCGACGCGTTCTTCGCCTCCGTGGCCGCGACGATGGCCGCAAAGGCGAAGGTGCTGGGCACCGGGCTCCGCGCAGCCGGTTTCGACGTGTCGTCTCCGGGGGGCTCGTACTTCACGGTCGTGGATGCCGCTCCGCTCGGCGCGACGGACGCAGCAACGTTCTGTCGGGAGCTGCCCGCCCGCGCCGGGGTGGTCGGCATTCCTCTGACCGCGTTCGTCTCCCCCGCTCGGCGGGATCGCTATGCGACCCTCGTGCGCTTCGCCGCATGCAAACGCGTCGAGGTGCTGAGCGACGCAGCGGAACGCCTGGCGAGCCTGTCGGGAGCCTGACCGGCCGACGCGTGACACGCGGCGGAGAACTCGTCATTACACCGGCGAAATACCATGTATGCATGGTATTGTTCGAGTGATCGCAAGCCGGCGATCGCGCCCGCGACTCCCGTCGCCCAGCCACCGGGGAGTTTCATGCCACGCCCGCGACACCCGCTCGAATCGCGCCCGCCCCGCATCACGCATGTCTACGGGACAGCGCTGCGGTGGACGAAGGTGCCGGGACGGACGCTGCTCACACCCGAGACGGCGATGCAGCTGCGCGCGGAGGGGTACACGATGGCACTCACCCGGTCGGGGTGGCGATCCGCCCGGCCCATCTCGCTGATCCGGTACGTGCAGCGCATCCAGCCGTCGAGCGAACTCCCCTGACCAGGCCGCGCCTTCTCTCGACGTCAACCACCGGAACGGGTGGCTCGCGCCTCGCTCGAGGGACGCGTACGGCTCGTATCGTCGAGGACGTCCCTGCACGATCGTCACGAGGAAGACACCCATGAGCTGGCCCGACCCGCCACGCGCGCTGAAACCGTCATCCCCGTGCCCCTCCTGGTGCGCGGGCGAGCACGAAGACCATGCGGCGGCCGACGTCTCGCACCGCAGCGAAGGCATCACCGTCCCCGGCGTAGAGCGCAGCCTTCACCCGAACGGCGACATCCACGCGATCGGCGTCACCGAGATCACGATCGGACTGGAGCAGACCCGCGGCGAGACGTGGGTGTGGTTCGGTTCCGATCAGTTCGCGCGGCAGTCCACGGTGCTCAGCATCGAGACGACGAAGCGGTTGATGCGCGCGGTGACCGCCCTGTTGGACGACCTCCCCTAGACGTCGCTCGGCCCCGGCTCGCCCTCGCGGATTCGGTCAAGGTCGGGCACGAGGTCCTGAATCGAGACCTCGAGCACCGCCGACAGCGCCAGCAGCGTCTGCAGACGCGGATTGGCGGGCGTCCCGGGGTTGGACTCGCCCTTCTCGAGCTTCTGGTACGTGAAGAGCGAGATTCGCGCGCGCACGGCGACGTCTTCCTGAGTGAGCCCCGTGGCGAGGCGCGCCGCGCGCAGATTCGCCCCGAGCTCGCCCATGTACGTCATCCAGGGATAGTCCAACGCGAGACCGGTCATTCTTCCAGCTTGCGTCATCTGACGGCCGACGGCATCGAAACGGCGCAAAACGGTGCGCAGCCTAGACGAACCGTCAGCGCGGAGTCACCCGGAAACGTCGCAGGTCGAGCGCGGGATTCACCCGGCGTACGCGGGCGATGGCATCCGGATCGATGTGAGCGACCGCGACGTCGGTCGTCGTGCCCACCGCCGCGAGGACGACACCCTGCGGGTCGACGATCATCGAATGCCCGACGCCCAGCGGCGGCGGATGATCCGCCCCCGCGACGAAGAAGGTGTTCTCGATCGCGCGCGCCTGGACGAGCGTGCGCCAGTGATCCTCCTTGAGAGGACCACGAACCCACTCCGCCGGAACCAGAGCCACATCGACGTGGGCGTCCGCGAGGGTGCGCGCGACCTCGGGGAAGCGCAGGTCGTAACAGGTCATCAGACCGAATCGCAGTCCGTCGACCTCGAAGGTGTCAGGTGGAGCGATCTCGCCCGGCGCGACCCAGTCCGACTCGCGCTGACCGAACGCGTCGTACAGGTGCAACTTGCGGTAGACGGACCGGATGCCATCCCCCGCCACCGCCACGACGGTGTTGCGCACGCGCCGGCCGTCATCAGCCCGCTCGAGGAGACCCGCCACGACGACGATGCCGTGTCGCGCCGCGAGGGACTGCAGCGCGGCAGTGAAGGGTCCGTCGAGATCCTCGGCGTTCTGCACGAGGGTGTCGTCGAAGGGGTCGACGAAGTAGCTCGAGTACTCCGGGAAGACGACCAGCTGCGCGCCCCGCGCGACGGCCGCCTGGACAGCCTCCTCGATCGCCGAGAGGTTCGACTCACGGGAAGCGCTGGGGGCGAACTGCGCGACGGCAAGTCCGAATCGGCGGTCTGTCACTCGTCATCCTTTCGCCCGCGGTGACGGAGGATCGCCGGCACCACCACCCACAGTACGAGGATCGTCACCGCGAGGACGACCGCACCCGCGACGGCGGCTCCTCCGCCGACCACGACACCGAAGACGAACGCGACCACGCCGGTGAGCAGCAACGAGACGAGCACCAGAGCGGCGCGCAGCGCGCGATGGCCGAAGCGCACGACGGAGGGCTTGATGCCCAGCCGGAAGACGGCGCGGTGCAGGGCCACGGGGGCGAGAGCGACGACCGCGCTCAGCGCGGAGAGAGCGACCAGGCCGAGGTAGAACGCACGCCAGCCCGCGTCGAGGTCACCGAAGGCCGGCTGGAACGCGAGCGCGAGAAGGAACCCGGTGAGGATCTGGGTTCCCGTCTGCAGCACGCGAAGCTCTTGGAGGACGTCGGTCCAGTTGCGGTCGGCGCGCTGCGCAGGACTCTCGGGGCGGCCGTCGTCGCGATCGTCGATGATGCTGCTCACCGGGCCATTCTGCCGCGACACTCCCGGGCGGTGTGCGCGGATTTGCGCCGTCGTTCATCTCGGCGTAATGTTTTCTCTTGTGCCGCGGGGTGGAGCAGCTCGGTAGCTCGCTGGGCTCATAACCCAGAGGTCGCAGGTTCAAATCCTGTCCCCGCAACAAAATGAAGGCCCCGGATCGATCGATCCGGGGCCTTCTGCTTTCCCGCAACCCGTGCGAACCCGGTCTGATCGGCCGAGAAGATTCTTCTCGCGCTCGCCGCATCTCGCCCCCTACACTGACCGAAAACTGGGGGACGACGAACAACGATGAATCGCGCATTCCGCGCGGTGGCGATCACCGCTGCCGTGATCTGCTCACTGAGCACCGCCGCACTGCCCGCCTCGGCCCAGCCGAGCACACCCGACACCACGGACATCCCGGCGGCTCTCACGCTGACCCATGCGGTCGTGAAAGCCGTCGAAGCCGGGGCCGACTCTCCGGATGCCATCACCTCGGCGGTCGGCACGCCGGGCTCGGGCCGCGGCTCGCTCCGCTTCGACGACGAGGGCCGCCTCTCCGTCACCATCACGTTCGAGCGCAGCCCCGGCACCGCGCAGCTCGACGCGGTCGGCGGGCTCGCCGAGATCGTGAGCGTGCAGGAGCTGACGTCGTCGGCGACGGCGTGGGTCGCCCCGGACGCCCTCGCGGAGCTGCGCGCCCTCGACGGCATCCGCGCGGTGAACCCCGTCGTGCAGCCGGTCGCCATCCCCGTCGTCCCGCCGGCGGTCGACGACATCCCCTCCGCGCAGCAGCGCGGGGCGGCTGAGAAGGCCTGTCGCGCCTTTCCGAGCACGGCCGACGCACCCCTGCACTCCGCGGATGCGCGGAAGGACTTCGGCGTCGACGGCACGGGCGTGACCATCGGGATCCTCTCCGACTCGTACGATGCCGCGCCGGACGCCGAGACGACTCCCGACGAGGACGTGAAAGCGGGTCTGCTCCCCGGCCCGGGCAACCCGTGCGGGTACGAGACGCCCGTCACGGTCCTCTCCGACATCGAGCCCGACGAGGGCGGCGGGGACGAGGGACGGGCGATGGCCCAACTCGTCCACGGCATCGCTCCGGGCGCCCGCATCGTCTTCTACACCGGCTGGCGCAGCTCTCAGGACATGGCGAAGGGCATCGTGGCTCTCGCGGACGCGGGGGCGACCGTCATCGTCGATGACATCGGCTGGAGCGAGGAACCTCTGTACCAGCAGGGCTGGATCTCGACGGCGATCACCCAGGTGCAGTCGCGCGGAGTCGCGTACTACACCGCGGCCGGGAACGGCTCGGAGATCGGTGCGAAGGGCACCGAGAGCGCGGGACTGCAGATCAACGGTTGGCGGACCACCGCCTACCGCCCCATGGACTGCCCGAGCTGGGTCACGCCGCCCGAAGGGATGACCAGCTACGACTGCCTGGACTTCGACCCGTCGGCCGCCCAGGATGCCACGGACACGGCGACCTTCCCCGAGGACGGCGTACCGAGCATCGTCGCGCAGTGGGGTGATCCGCTGTTCGGGCTCACCACGGCCCTGGTGCCGCAGCTCTACGTCGACGAGAAGCTCGTCAGCGAGTCCTATCTCGACGGCATCACGCCGACCGTGTACACCACGGCGACGGACGTCGTCGCGGCCGGCGATCTCGACGTGGTGGTGCTCCGCGACACCTCGACGGGATCGACCTCCACGCCTGCGTTCTCGATGGCGTTCTGGAGTCCCGGCCTGTCCGCGATCGAGTACGACCGTTCCCAGGGCGACGATGTCGTGGGTCTCACCTCGGTCGGCCACCCCGCCGACGGTTCCGGCATCGGCGTGGCGGCGGCCTTCAGCCTCGAACCCGACGTCCCGGAACGCTTCACCTCGGCCGGCGACACCACCCTGCTCTTCGAACCGGTCCGGTTCGTCGACGGAACGCCCGTCGTGTCGCCCGCCTACCCCGAGCCGCTGCGGGTGATGGGTCCGCAGATCGCATCGGTCGACGGCATCCGCACGAGTTTCTTCGCGCAGCGAGTGCCCTCGCTGGACGACGACTGGTACTTCTTCGGCACCTCCGCGGCGGCACCCACCGCGGCCGCGGTGCACGCGCTCGCCCTCGAGTACGCGCCGCAGGAATCCGCCGCCGACATCGCGCGCACCGCGTTCGCGACGGCCGGTCCCCTGAAGAACCCCACGTCTTCGTCGGTCACCGACCAGCAGCTGTTCGGTGCCGGCCTCATCGACGCGCACGCCCTGCTGACGGCGCTCCCGGCGCGCCCCGTCACCGACCTGCAGGCCACCGCCCTGTCGCCCACCTCGCTCACGGTGTCGTGGGTCAACGCCAAGGGTTCGACCGGAACGACCGTGCAGGTGCTCTCGGGGAGCGACGTCCTGGCCACCGCCGACCTCGCGGAGGGAGTGGATGCCACCACCTTCCGTGACCTGCCGGCCGGTTCGGCGCTCACCGTCACCGCGACCGCGCGAGGGGCCGCCCAGGACGGCCCGGTCGTCAGCGTCGCCGTGGACACTCCCCCGCTGCCGGGGCCCACGCCCACGCCCGGCCCGACGACGAGTCCCACCGCCACGGCCACGCCGACCCCGGTCCCCGTCCCCGCGGGTGACGGTCGGCTCGCACAGACCGGCACGGACGCTTCGTTCGCCCCGACTCTCGCCGGGGGCGCACTCGCGCTGATGGCGCTGGGGGCGGCGCTCGTCGTCGGACGCCGCGCGCGGATGCGTCGAGCCCGCTGAACCGCGTCCGAAGGGCGGCGGCGCGGAGCGATCCGCGCCGCCGCCTCGTTCACGAGACGGGAACGTCGGTGGTCCGTCGCGCGAGGAGGTCGCGCAGCGTGCGCTCGAGCCAGGCCCGATAGCGTGAGGGCGTCCACCCGGACCGTGTGACCAGGAACGCGTAGGTCTCAGGCCCCACGAGGTAGCTGAGTTCGTCCGCCACCTCGTCCGCGTCCTTCGCGGGCAGCAGACCCCGCTCCACGAGCCATGTCGAGGCGACGCGGATGTCGCCGTGCCGACGCGCGTCAAAGGCGGCCAGGGCCGCGGCCGCCACGGCATCCGTCTCCGCCGCGATGGCCATGGCCCGCGCGAGCCCCGCGGAACGCTCGTGGGCACGGGCGATGCCGTCGAGCCAGACGCGCATCGCCTCATCGACCTCGAGCCGCTCCAGGGCCGCGATGATCAGAGGGGGTTGCGCCGGGGAGTCCAGGACCCCCGCGCCCGAGAAGGTTCGCTCGAAAGCGGCCACGAGCAACGTCGACTTCGATCCGGCCAGGTGGACCGACTGCACCGACACTCCGGCTTCGACGGCGATCCCCTTCATCGTCGTCGCGGCATAACCGTCGCGAGAGAACAACGCGGCCGCCGCGTCGAGGATCGCCGCACGGGTGCGAGCCGCCTCCGCCTTGCGCAGAGGGGAGGCGTAGCGCCGGGGACTCATCTCGGGTTCTCCTCGAACGATTGGAGTGTCCATCCAATCATTCGTGCTCGGACCCGAAAAGGGCTTGACGTTCGAGCGGAGATCCTCACCCGGCCGTCAACCCGTTCGTCCGAGTTCGCCGACCCGCGCTTGACTGGACGCATGACCGATGGAACCCTCCCCTCCGGCCGGGGCGACCAGGCCACTGCCCTTCTCCGACGGAGGCAGGAATGACCGACGTGGAGATGGCGCAGATCCCGGCCGGTCGCGTGCTGCGCGGCGACATGCGCGGTGCCGAACGACGCGAGATCGTCGTCGCCCCGTTCGAAATGGGCGTCTACCCGGTGACGGAGGAGCACGTCGCGGAGCTTCTCGGGATCCCGGCTCGGCACCCTCGCCGGCCGGCCGTCGATCTCAGCTGGTTCCGAGCGATCCGCCTGTGCAACGCCCTGTCGGAGTGGGAAGGGCTCGACCCGGTCTATCGGTTCGACGGAGAAGAGGTGCACGCGGATGCCGAGAGCGACGGGTTCCGCCTGCCCACCGAGGACGAGTGGGAGTACGCCTGCCGCGCCGGCGCCACCGGGTCGACGTACGGACCCATCCGCGAGATCGCGTGGACGGCTGCCGACGGTCTTCGCGCGCCGGTCGATGTCGGGGCCCGTCTGCCCAATCTGTTCGGACTGTTCGACATCCTGGGCAACGTCGCCGAGTGGTGCGAAGACCTCGTCGATCCGGAACGAGGCAACGCCCGCGTCTTCCGGGGCGGAGGATGGAATGACGCCCCCGCCGTCGTGCGCGCCACGACACGCCGGGGTGGCGGACCGCGAGACGGCTTCGACGACGTCGGGGTCCGCGTCGCCCGCGGAGCGCGAGATTCATGACCGCCGGCGGCCGCTGCTCAGTCGGTCGTCGTGATCGCCTCGGTGAGAGAGTGCAGGAAGCCGGAGATCGTGGCGAGCTCGTCGTCGCTGTAGTTCGCGGCAACATCGCGCATCGCCCCGAGGTGTCCGCCGAGGTGGTGGAAGAACTCGCTTCGCGACTTGTCGGTGAGTACGACGACGCGCGCACGGCCGTCAGACGGGTGGGCGCGGCGCTCCACATGGCCGGACGCCGCCAGCCGGTCGATGAGCTTGGTCGTCGACGCGGTCGAGATGCGAAGGTGTCGCGCCACGTCGTGGGGGCTCACCATCTCTCCGCGCTGTTCGCGGATGATGAGCATGCGCAGCGTCGCGAGGTCGCTGGCGTTCATGTCCATCTCGCCCTTCATTCCGCTGTGCATGCGGTCGAGAGCGTCGCTGAGGGCCCGCACGGCGGTCAGGGTTTCGACGACGGCGGGCCTTTTACCAGAACGAGCGGTGGTATCAGTCACGGTGGACACCCCCTTTCGGCGTCGGTATATTGAAGCTCACATCGCTAGCTAAACTAGCAAACAGGAGGCACGATGAGCGAGATCGAGTACGTCGTCCTTCTGGGCGAGCATGGCGACGAGATCGGCGTCGCACCGAAAGCAAGTGTGCACGGTGCGGACACAGCATTGCACCTCGCGTTCTCCTGCCACGTCGTGAACGCCGACGGTCAGCTGCTCGTCACGCGGCGCGCGCTCGACAAGAAGACCTGGCCGGGCGTGTGGACCAACTCCTTCTGCGGCCACCCGGCTCCCGGCGAGCCCCTCCTCGACGCCGTGTACCGCCGCGGCGCCTTCGAGGTCGGTCTGCGGGTCCGCGACCTCGAGCTCGCCCTCCCCGACTTCCGCTACCGCGCGGTCGACGCGAGCGGCATCGTCGAGAACGAGATCTGCCCCGTCTACATCGCCTTCACCGACGATGAGCCGAACCCCAACCCGAGCGAGGTCGCGGAGCACCGCTGGGTCGATCCCCTCGAGCTGGCCGCCTCACTCGAGTCCACGCCGTGGGCGTTCAGCCCCTGGCTCGTCCTCCAGGCACAGCAGCTGCATCTCTTCAATCCACCTCCGGCCATTCGGCGGGCATCGTGATCGCCTTGGCCACGACTCCGGCAGCACGCCACGACATCGACTCGGCCATCGAGGGCGCTCTCACCCGCCTCGATCGGCGTCTCGGCCAGCTCGGCGACGGCGCCCGGGCTCTGGCATCCGCGATCCGTCGTGCTGCGGAAGGCGGCAAACGATTCCGTCCGCTCCTGGTCGTGTCGGCGTTCGACACCCTGGGCGGCCCCGACATCGCGCGGCCCGCGCTGTACCAGGTCGCCGCCGCCTTCGAGCTCCTGCACACCGCCTTCGTCGTCCACGACGACGTCATCGACCACGACGTCGAGCGGCGCGGCATGCCCAACGTCGGCGGCGAGTTCCGCTCTCGCGGGACCGAGCGCGGGGCGGATGCCGCGGGGGCGGCGCTCCTCGGCGATGCGGCGGCCATCCTCGCGGGAGACCTCCTGCTGCACGAGGCCTCTCGGCTCGTCGCGATGGCCGAGATCCCGGCGGACGTGCGCCGTGACCTGCTCCTCCTCGTCGAAGACGCCGTCCTCGTCTCGGCCGCCGGCGAACTGGCCGACGTCGAGAACGCGGTCTCTGCCGGCGACATCGATGCCGACACGATTCTGCGCACGACCCACGACAAGACCGCCGTCTACTCGTTCTCGGCGCCTCTCGAGGCGGGGGCGGTGCTCGCGGGCGCGGAAGCGCCCGTGCGGCACGCTCTGGAGCGGTTCGGGCAGCGTCTGGGGCTGGCGTACCAACTCGTCGACGATCTGATCGGCGCGTTCGGGAGCGCCGCCACCGCGGGCAAGGACGAGGGCTCCGACCTCCGCGAGGCGAAGAAGACGCACCTGATCGTGCTCGCCCGCGAGAGCGAGCACTGGCCCGAGGTGAGCGACGCCCTCGCGAACGCCCACACCGGGCCGGTCGCGATCCGCGCCGCGCAGAGTGCGCTGTCCGCGTCCGGTGCGCGTGTCCGCCTCGAACACCTCGTGCGCGACACCCTCGACGAGGCGCGGGGCATCGTCGCCGCCTCGACCCTGCCGGAGGAGTGTCAGGGCATGCTTCTTGACCTGGTCGACGCCGTGCAGGAGCGCGTTCCGTGAGCACCGGCCCCACCGGACTCGCCCTCTACTCACGGACGGCCGACGACGCGGCCGCAGCCGTCATCCAGCGCTACTCGACATCGTTCGGGCTCGCTGCGCGCTTGCTCGGCCGACGCCCTCGTCCGCACGTCCGCAACATCTACGCGCTGGTCCGCGTCGCCGACGAGATCGTCGACGGGCCGGCCCACGACGCCGGCCTCACGGCCGAGCGCGAGCGCGCCGTGCTCGACGCCCTCGAGACCGAGGTGATGGATGCCATCACCACCGGTTTCAGCGCGAACCTCGTCGTGCACGCCTTCGCCCGCACCGCGCGAGAGTGCGGCATCGGTGCCGAGCTGATCGCGCCGTTCTTCGCCTCGATGCGCACCGACATCGACACCGCCGCACACGACGACCTCTCGCACGACGCGTACGTGTACGGCTCCGCGGAGGTCGTCGGGCTGATGTGCCTGCAGGTGTTCCTCAACGCCGGGATGTCCGCCCCCGCACGCCCCGCCACCGACCTCGTCGAGGGCGCGCGACGCCTCGGGGCCGCGTTCCAGGACGTCAACTTCCTCCGCGATCTCGCCGACGACGCGGACCGTCTCGGCCGCGACTACCTCGACGGCGCAGCCGACGACGAACGACGCATCGCCGTGCTCGATCGGATCGACGCCGACCTCGCCGCCGCGGCATCCGTCATTCCGCACCTGCCGCCGGACTGTCGAGCAGCGGTGACCGCTGCGCACGACCTCTTCGCCGAGCTGTCGCGACGCCTGCGCCTCTCCCCCGCCGGTGCTCCGCGCGTGCGCGTCCCCGACGGCGTGAAAGCCACTCTCGCTGCCCGTGCCCTCCTGGGGCGTCCACCGAAAGGTCCCCGCTCATGAGCGCCCAGCGCATCGTCGTCGTCGGAGGCGGAATCGCCGGTCTGGGAACCGCCGCCCTGCTGGCCGACCGCGGCCACGACGTCCACCTCTTCGAAGCCCGCGACGCCCTCGGCGGACGCGCGGGGTCGTGGGAGGCCGACGGCTTCCGGTTCGACACCGGGCCGAGCTGGTACCTCATGCCCGAGGTGTTCGACCACTTCTTCCGGTTGCTCGGCACGAGTGCCGACGAGCAGCTCGATCTCGTCCGTCTCGACCCGGCCTACCGCGTCTACGGTCCTCCCGGGAAAGGCGAGCCGATCGACATCGTGTCGGGACGCGAGGCCGTGCGGGCGCTCTTCGAGGAGCACGAGCCCGGCTCGGGCGACAACATCGACGCGTACCTCGATTCCGCGAAGGACGCGTACGAGCTCTCCACGTCGAAGTTCCTCTACGACCCGTACTCGTCCACGAGAGGGCTGCGCGACCCCGCACTCGTGAAGCGCCTCCCCACGCTCATCCCGCTGCTCACCCGCACCCTGTGGAAGCGCGTCACCACGGACTTCCAGAACACGCGGCTCCAACAGATCCTCGCGTATCCCGCGGTCTTCCTCGGCGGCTCGCCCTTCGAGGTGCCGAGCCTTTACCACCTCATGAGTCACCTCGACCTCGGCGACGGCGTGCTCTATCCGAAGGGCGGGATGACGGAGATCATCGCCGCCATCGAGAAGCTCGCTCGCGGGCGCGGTGTGCAGATCGAGACGTCGGCCCCCGTCGACGCCATCATCACCGAGTCGGGCCTCGCGCGCGGGGTGCGGCTCGCGGACGGGCGAGTGATCGCCGCGGATGCCGTGGTGTCCGGCGCGGACCTGCACCACACCGAGAATCACCTGCTCGAGGAGAAGGACCGCCAGTACCCCGAGAAGTGGTGGAAGGACAAGGTCCCGAGCCCCGGAGCACTTTTGCTGCTGCTCGGTGTGAAGGGCGAGCTCCCCCAGCTCACGCACCACACGCTGCTCTTCACCGACGACTGGCACACCAACTTCGACGCGATCTTCGGTGAGGACAAGAAGATCCCCGACCCCGCGTCCATCTACATCTGCCGGCCGAGCGCTTCCGACGACTCGGTCGCGCCCGAGGGACACGAGAACCTCTTCGTCCTCGTCCCCGTCCCGGCCGACCCGGTGAGCGGCCGCGGTGGCGTCGACGGCTCGGGCGATCAGCGCATCGAGCAGGCGGCCGACCGGGTGATCGCGCAGATCGCGGAGTGGACCGGTATCCCGGATCTCGCTGAGCGCATCGTCGTGCGTCGGACGATCGCCCCGGAGGACTTCGCGAACGACCTGAACGCCTGGCACGGCAACTCACTCGG
This sequence comes from Microbacterium sp. S1037, assembly GCF_048381605.1. Lineage (NCBI taxonomy): Bacteria > Bacillati > Actinomycetota > Actinomycetes > Micrococcales > Microbacteriaceae > Microbacterium > Microbacterium sp. S1037. The sequence continues at coordinate 307,117 of NZ_JBLWIG010000002.1, read as the reverse complement.
TCTCGCGCACACACTGAATCAGAGTGCGATCTTCCGGCCGAAGAACCGGTCGCGGAAGGTGCAGAACCTCTACTACGCGGGCACGTCGGTGCTCCCGGGGATCGGTCTGCCGATGTGTCTCATCTCCGCCGAGCTCGTCGTCAAGCGTCTGACCGGAGACACCTCTCCCGGCCCCCTCGCAGAACCCGCGCGCGCGGCGGTCTGAGGTGCCCGGGATCTACCTGGGCGCGATCCTGTTCTCGCTCGCCGGGATGATCGCGATCGATGTGAAGTTCTCGCTGGCGTTGCGCGTCGCGCCCATCCGGACGATCGCCGCGGTGCTCGTGGCGACCGTGTTCTTCCTGGCCTGGGATGCCGTGGGCATCGCCACGGGCGTTTTCGTGAAAGGCGAGAGTCCGCTGTTCGTCGGCGTCGAGCTTGCACCGCACCTGCCGCTCGAGGAAGTGTTCTTCCTCGTCTTCCTCAGCTACCTCGCGGTCGTCATGTACGCCGTGTTCGAGCGCCGAGCACGCGCCCGAATCCGCGACCGCGCTCGCGTCGAGGAGGAGGCATGACCTACCCCCTGATCGTGCTGCCCTTCGTGATCGTCACGGCGGCGGTGACCCTCGCGACGCTCGCCCATCCGCGCTTCCGGGAGCGCATGGCATCCTCGACGCTCGTCGCCCTGGTGCTCATCGCTCTCACCCTCGTCTTCGACAACCTCATGATCGCCGTCGACCTCTTCTCGTACCCGCAGGAACACCTCAGCGGTCTGCGCATCGGTCTCGCTCCGATCGAGGACTTCGCGTACCCGCTGTGCGCCGCCTTCCTCGTGCCGGCGGTGTTCACGCTGCTGTCCCCCCACCCGTCCCCGAAGGATGCCGCATGACCGCCCCCGCCGCTCTCACCCCCGGCCGCGTTCTGCGGGAGCTGTTCGTGTCGTCGCGACCGGTCAGCTGGATCAACACCGCGTTCCCCTTCGCTGCCGCGTACCTCCTCACGACGCGGCAGATCGACGCGACGCTGATCGCCGGCATCCTGTTCTTCCTCGTGCCCTACAACCTCGCGATGTACGGCGTGAACGACGTCTTCGACTACGAGTCCGACCTGCGCAATCCCCGCAAGGGTGGAACGCACGGAGCCGTGCTCGACAAGCGGATGCACCCGATCACCCTCTGGGCGTCGGTGCTGTCGTGTCTGCCGTTCGTCGTCTATCTGGTGGTCGTCGGGTCGCCGCTGTCGTGGCTGGTGCTGGCGCTGAGTCTGTTCTTCGTCGTGTTCTACTCCGCGCCCCCGCTGCGTCTGAAGGAGCGACCCTTCGCCGACTCGGTGACGAGCAGCATCCACTTCTTCTCGCCTGCCGTCTACGGTCTCGTGCTCGCCGGTGCGACCTGGACGTGGCAGCTCGTGTTCGTGTTCGTCGCCTTCGCGCTGTGGGGAATCGCATCGCACGCCTTCGGCGCGGTGCAGGACGTCGAGGCCGACCGCGCCGCCGACATCTCGTCGATCGCCACGGCTCGGGGTGCGCGCTGGACCGTGCGCTTCGCCCTGGTCGCCTACGCCCTCGCCGGCGTGGCGATGCTGTTCACCGCGTGGCCCGGTCCCCTGGCGGGTGTGCTGGTGATCCCCTACCTCGTCGTCTGCTGGCCGTACCGGAACGTCACGGATGCCGAGAGCGACCGCGCGACCGCCGGGTGGAACCGCTTCCTCTGGCTGAACCAGATCGCCGGCTTCGGCACGACGATGCTGCTGATCTGGTGGTGGTTCCTGACGGCCTGACGGGCGGGGCGGTGCCGCCGCGCGGGGATCCCGCTCGCGATGCCCGGCGCACGCGGCGCCCGGCGATTGCGATGCCCGACGCGTGCGGTGGCGTCCCCGTCGAGTGTCCAAGACACGCCGTTATCCCGGTGCCGGTTACGGCGTGTCTTGGACACTCGACGGGGGTGATGGATGCCGGGGCGCGGGGCCGATGCCGGCGCACGGGGCCGCGCGAGGCGGGGCGCGGCGCGAACGGCGAACGCCGGTGCCCGCGGAAGCGGGGCACCGGCGTTCGTCGTGGACCGGGCGTCAGCCGCCCTGGTTCTCGGTGCTCCCCGAGGACGGGGCCTGGAGCTCGAGCAGGCGCTGGACCGCTGCGGTGAGTCGCGCGTCCTGCGTGGCGAAGGCCGAGAGGTCTCCGCTCGAGAGCGCCTGCTGGCGCGCCGTCAGCGCGTCGCGCGCTTCCTGCAGCGCGGCGGCGTAGTCACCGGCCGGGGCGGTCGGAGTCGACGGAGTCGGGTTCTCCGCCTGATCCGTCGGGGTCACCGACTCATCTCCCGTGTCGGCCCCCGAGTCTCCGCCGAAGAGGGCGTCGAGCGCCTCGCTCAGCGTGTTCTCGAACGCGATCTTGTCACCGAAGGCGACCAGGACGCGGCGGAGCTGCGGCAGCTTCGTATCACCGGACGACTGCACGAACACGGGCTGCACGTAAAGCAGACCACCGCCCACGGGGAGCGTCAGCAGGTTGCCGTTGAGCACCTGCGACTGCCCCTGCTGGAGGATGTTGATCTGCGACGACACGTTCGTATCCGAGTCGAACGTGTTCTGCACCTGACCGGGGCCGGGCACCGTGGTCGCCGCGTCGATCACGAGCATGCGCAATCGCCCGTAGTCGTCGCGTTTCGTGCCCTTCTCGTCACCGGCGTTGGAATCGACCGCGAGATAGCCCGTGAGCACGTTGCGCGCCTGACCACCCTGGGACGCCGGGATGAAGCTCGTGAACATCGAGTACGACGGCGCATCCTGACTCGGCATCTTCATCGTCAGGTAGTACGGCGGCTGGAGCTCGTTCGCGTTCTGCGGGTCGTTCGGCGTCGCCCACCGGTTGTCCTGCTGGAAGAAGGACCGGGCGTCGTCGACGTGGTACACGCCGAGCATCGACCGCTGCACCTTCATGAGGTCGGTCGGGTAGCGCACGTGGCTCATGAGGTCGGCCGACATCTCGCTCCAGGGTTGGAGCGTCGACGGGTAGATCTTCTGCCAGGTCTGGAGGACCGGGTCCTGGTCGTCCCACGCGTAGAGGGTCACACTGCCGTCGTACGCGTCGACCGTCGCCTTCACCGAGTTGCGGATGTAGTTGATGTCATCCAGCGCGTACGTCGGAGCCGGGTTGTTCGAGTCGGCGATCGCGCGCGACAGCGACACACCGGTCGAGTACGGGTAGTTCGCGCTCGTCGTGTACCCGTCGACGACCCACTTGATGCGCCCGTCGACCACGGTCGGGTACGGGTCGCTGTCGAGCGTCAGGTAGGGGGCGACCTTCTGAACGCGCTCCTTGGGGTTGCGGTCGTAGAGGATCTGCGAGTCCGCGTTGACGTAGTCCGAGAAGAGGATCTGTTCCGACTGGAACTTCAGCGCGTAGATGAGGCGGTTGAAGACGTTGCCGACGCTCGGACCGCCGTTCCCGCGGAACGTGGTGCGCGTCTCGGTGCCTCCGTCGGCGCCGAGCGGGTAGTCGAGCTCGATGTCTTCGCCGCCCTCGGGTCCGCCGACGATCGAGTACTGCGGCGACTGCTCACCGAAGTACACGCGGGGCTCGTAGTTCAGGTCGGTGAGGAAGCCCGTTCCCGGGATGGCCCGCTCGAGGAAGACGGGGTCGCCGTCGGCCGTGCGTTCGTTTCCGGCGGCGGCCACCATGCCGTACCCGTGCGTGTACACGAGGGTCGAGTTCTGCCACGAGTTGGCGTCGCCGAGCTGACTCGTGTTCAGCTCTCGGAGCGACACGACGGCATCCTGACTCTGCCCGTTGATCTGGTAGCGGTCGACGTCGAGCGGCTCCGCGAACTGGTAGTACGAGCGGTACTGCTCGAGCTGGCGGACGGTGGGGCCGATGATGGCCGGGTCCATGATGCGCAGCTGGGCGGTGGATGCCGCATCGTTGCGCAACTGACCGGCCTGCGCCGTCGTCGTGGCCTCGAAGTTCTCTTTCTCGACCTTGTCGATGCCGTACGCGGTCTTCGTGCTGTCGAGGTTGCGCTGGTAGTACTGGCTCTCGAGCGACAGCTGGTTCGGTCGCACCTGGAACGTGTTCACCGCCCACGGGATCGCAGCACCGACGACGATCGCCGAGACGACGAGCAGCGCTGTCGCGATCAGGGGGTAGCGCCACCGGCCGATGAACGCGGTGACGAAGAAGGCCAACGCCACGATCACCGCGGCGATCGCCAGGATCGTCTGGCCGGGGATCACCGCGTTCGCACCCACATAGCCCGGGCCCGTGATGCGGTCGTCCGGCTGGATGAGCGTGCGGTAGCGGTCGAGCCAGAGGCTGGCGCCCTGCAGGAGCAGGTAGAGACCGGCGAGGACCGCCAGCTGGATGCGCGCGGCCTTCGAGATGCGCAGCTCACGCTGGCCCACGCGAACGGATCCGTAGAGGTAGGACACCACGGCGGTCAGAAGGAGCGAGACGAGCGCGACGGCGGACGCGAAGCCCAGGACCGCCGTGTAGAACGGCATCGCGAACATGTAGAACCCGGTGTCGAGACCGAACTGCGGGTCGGTCACCGCGGTCTGCACCCCGTTCGCCCACAGCCAGGTCGTCTCCCACTGCGCGGATGCCGCGAAGCCGGCGAAGAAGCCGAAGAAGATCGGGATCCCCCACATCGCCAGGCGCCGCAGGGGCTCGACGACCTCCTGGTAGCGGTCGAGCTGAGAGCTCAGCCGCGCGTAGACGGGACGCAGCCGGTAGGCCAGCTGGATCGCCGCCCATACCGGCACGGCCATCGCGACGAACCCGACGGCGAACATCACGGCCCGCGCGATCCACTGCGTGGTCAGCACGGTCGTGAACCCGAGCTGGGCGAACCACATCCAGTCGGCGTAGAGGTTCGCGAAGACGAAGAAGGCCACCACCAACGCGGCGATGATCGCCAAGCTGATCGAGATGATTCGTCGGGAGCGGTTCGGCGGCGTGGCCTGGTTCGGCGCTGAGGTCGTGGTCACCACCTCATCCTAGGCGCGACCACTGTGGGTGAGCCGTGGATACTACGATCCCGTGCTGTTGCCCGCCTCGCAGGTCGGCAGGGCGTCGAGGTCGCCGCCGTCGCGAATCGTCTCCAGCACCTTCAGGGAGTCAGAGAGTGTCGACACCGAGAACACCCGGATGCCGTTCGGCACATGACCCACGACCTCGTTGCAGTTCGCCGACGGGGCGAGGAACCAGGTTGCACCGGCATCCCGAGCCCCGTAGAGCTTCTGACGGATGCCGCCGATCGCACCGACCTGCCCCTGCTCGTCGATCGTGCCGGTGCCGGCGATGTGCTGCCCGCCGGTGAGGTCGCCGGGCGACATCTTGTCGATGATGCCGAGCGCGAACATCATGCCCGCGCTCGGGCCGCCGATGTCGTTGAGCTGGATCTTGACGTCGACGGGGAGGTCGAATCCGAGGGCGAGCGAGATGCCGACGAGCCACTGCTGCTGTCCATTGACATCGCCCTGCCGCGGGGTGACGGTCACGGTCGTCGGTGTGCCGTCCCGGTCGATCCCGAAGGTCACGGGCTGACCGCCCGCGGCCTGGATGGCGGCCTTGACGTCGTCCGCCGTCGGGGTGGCGGTTCCGTCGACGGACTCGATGACGTCGCCCGCCTCGAGCAGACCCGCGGCAGCACCGTCGGCGGTGACGCTTGCCACCGAGATGACCTGGGGGACGTCGTATCCGAGCTGGCGCAACGCCGCCGCCGAAGCCTCGAGCTGTGAGTCCGACATCAAGTCCGCGTTCTCGGTGTTGCGCTGCTCCGTCGTCTGCCCCTCGGGGAAGATCCGGTCGATCGGGATGACCGCGCGGGAGGGGTCGAACCACGCGGCCGCCAGTTCGATCCACGAGGGTCGGCGCTCGCGGTTGCCATTGACCTGGACGGTGAGAAGGTCGAGCTGGCCCGTCGTGGGATCGTTCTTCTCGTTCGGCACGGAGATGAGGGGCACATCGACGCCGTCGGCGTTCTTCGACGTTCCGAGCGTGTCGAGCACCGGTCCGGGCTGTTGGATCACGTACGCGGTCGGCAGGAAGGTGAGCACGAAGAGCACGACGACCGCGACGGCGAGGGACCACAACCCGAACAGGGTGGTGCGCGACCGTCGGCGTGCGGGAGCGGGCACGACGGAGACGTTCTCGTCGAACAGGGTCACGGGTCCTACCTTTACCGGGGATCGTTCGCGCGCGGCGTAAGCGGCGTGGAGCCGAGCCGGGGAGAGCGAGGAAACGTGCGACTAGCGTAGATCCCGTTCCCCTTGACCTGGCTGAGAGGCGAAGAAGTGGCAGACGACGACCGGAACCCTGAAGAAGAGTTCCAGGAGCTCATGCGTCGCCTGATGTCGGGCGACATGACCGGCATCGATCCCGAACAGCTCTCCCGGCTGTCGGGCATGCAGATCGACCCCGCGATGCTGCAGGCCGTGATGAGCCAGCTGCAGGGCGCGTTCGCGGGCACCCAGGAGGGCGTGGACTGGAGCCTGGCCGAACGCCAGGCCCTGCACATCGCCAACCAGGACGGGCTGGGCGTCACCTCGGGCCAGAGCAGCGACCTGTCGCAAGCCTTCGCGCTGGCGAACCTCTGGCTCGGCGAGGCGACGAACATCGCCGACCTCCCACAGCCCGCTCGCGCCGTCACGCGTGGCGCCTGGGTCAGCGCGACCCTGCCCGTGTGGCAAGAGCTCGCCGAGCCCGTCGCGACGAGCATCGCCGACGCGCTCACCGACGCTCTGGGCCAGCAGGCTCCCGACGACATGCAAGAGATGATCGCGGGAGCCGGTCGCCTGATGCGCACCGTCGGCGGTTCGTTGTTCGCGACGCAGCTCGGCCACGTCGTGGGTCGGCTCTCCACCGAGGTCGTCGGCGGTGGAGATGTCGGCATCCCGGTCATGCCCGACGGCGAAGCCGCGATCCTGCCGCAGAACTTCGCCGATTTCGGTCGCGATCTCGAGATCCCCGACGATCAGCTCGCGCTGTATCTCGCGACGCGCGAACTCGCCCACGCACGTCTCTTCCGGCACGCGCGCTGGCTGCGACTGCACGTGATCTCCCAGGTGCGCGATTTCGCGCACGGTATCCGCGTCGACACCGACGCCCTCGAAGACCTCGCGTCGCGGTTCGACCCCTCGCAGCCCGAGGAGCTCCGCAGCGCGTTGGAGAGCGGTGCGCTGCTCCCCGCGCGCTCCGAGGAGCAGACCGCGGCGCTGACGCGCCTCGAGAACCTGCTCGCCACCATCGAGGGCTGGGTCGACGTCGTCACGGAGGACGCGACGTCCCGCCTGCCCGCCGCAGCACGTATCGCCGAGGCGGTGCGACGCCGTCGCGCGGTGGGCGGTCCCGCCGAGCAGGCTCTCGGTTCGCTCGTCGGGCTGGAGCTGCGCCCGCGCCGTATGCGCGAGGCCGCGGCGATGTGGCGCGCCGTCACCGACGCGGTCGGCGTGGCCGGCCGTGACGCCCTCTGGGACTACCCCGACCTCATGCCGTCGGCAGAGGACATCGACGATCCGGCACGCCTGGTGGAACGGGTCGTCGCCGCGTCGCGCGGCGAGGCCGCCCCGACGGATGCCATGGACGACGCGCTCGCCCAGTTGCTGGCGGAGGAGAATCTCGCCGACCGTGACCGTGACGGCGCTCCGGGCCGTGAGGAGTCCGACGGCGACGAGGGGACACCGGGCGACCAGCGCCCGGTCTGACTCTTCCTCCCCAACCGCCGGGGAGGTCGTGTGGCGTGTGGACAGGCGGGGGCGGCACCCGAGAGCCCGAGATCATCGGTGGATGATCCGACTCGACCAGGCCGCTCCCCCGCTCTTCCGCTCCGACGGAACCGTGCAGTTCGGCGCGCCCGCCCGCGCCCGCGTCGAGCACTCGGCGCCGTGGATGGAACGCGCGATCGACGCCCTCGAAGCGGGGACGACGCGCAGCGAGCTCCGCGCGCTCGCACGCCTGCATCGCGCTCCGAACGCCGACGCCGACGCCGATGCGCTGCTCACGGCGCTCTCCCCCGCGCTCGTGCGCTCCCGACGCCCCGGGACGTTCGTGGTGCAGACCGCCGACGACCTGCCCACGGCCGTCGTCCGCGCGGTGCTCGCCGCCCTGCCGGCGCGGAGTCGGCTCGTCGCGTGGGCGGGCGCCGACACGGCGCCGGTCGCGGCCGGCTCGCGCGTCGTGCTCCTCGCGGCGCATCGCGTGGATCCTCGCCGGGCATCGACCCTGCTCCGCGAGGGTGTCGTGCACCTGCCCCTGGTTCTCGACGGATCAAGCGCGACCATCGGTCCCGTCGTCCACCCCGGACGCACGGCGTGCTTGTCGTGTCTGGATGCCACGGCCCAGCGCCTCGACGGTTCATGGCCGCTTCTCGCGGCGCAACTACTCGCTCGGCGGTGCGCGACCGCCGATGTCGCTTTGGCCGCGGAGGCGGGCCGCGCCGCTCGGCACCTGCTCAGCGCACGACCGGGCGTCCCGTCCCGCTCGCTGCGCCTGCGCGTCGACTCGCTCCGGCGTGTCTGGGAAGAGCATCGGCCGAGCGAAGACTGCCGGTGCCGATCTCTCGAAGGAAACGCGACGGCTCCCGATCCGCCCGGCCACGACCTCGAGCCCAGCTCACCGTCAGCGAGCGGGCTGCTCTCGTGACACCGACGTACGCGAGACGACGCTCCTCGTCGACGGCTTCGAAGGTTGTGGCGTACGAGATGGGGAGAAGGCCCTCGCTCACGCCGATGAGGAAGACGTGATCCCACTCCAGTCCTTTCGCCGCGTGCAGCGTCGAAAGGGTGACCGTGCGTGTCGCGGGCTCGTGCTGGTCGCGCGCCCTCGCCTGCAGATCGTCGGTGAACGAGCGCAGGTCGGTGCCGGGAGCCGCTTCCTCTGCGAGACGAAGCAGCGCCGCGCGAGCCTCCCAGCCATCGCGGAGCGCCCCGCCCGCCTGCGGCGGATCATCCGTCAGCCCGACCCCGCGCAGGACGTCGCGGACCGTCGCCAGGAAGCCCGTCTCCACCGGAGCGACGGAAGCGGCGCGCAGAGCCATCAAGGCCTGGCGCACCTCCGGCATGTCGAAGAACTTGCGGCCGCCGAGCACCGTGGCCGCGATTCCACGAGACGAAAGAGCGTTCAAGACGACCGCGGACTGCGCGTGCGAGCGGTAAAGGATCGCGATGCTGTCGGGATCGGCACCGGCGGCGATGATCCCGGCGACCTCGGCGGCGATCCCGACGGCCTCGGCTTCGTCATCGTCGTACGCGCGTACCGCGGGGAGGGGGTCGTCGCCATCGCGCGCCGCGGGCACGGAGGCGTCGCCATCGCGCGCCGCGACGAGCTCGAGGGCACCGGCTCGGCCGCGCATGAGATCGTTCGCCACCGCGAGCACCGCACCGGTGGAGCGGTAGTTGCGCTCGAGCCGAACGACGCGGGCGTCGTCGTACGTCCGGTCGAACTCGAGGAGGTAGCGTGCGTCGGCCCCGGTGAAGGAGTAGATCGTCTGGCTCGCGTCACCGACGACGCACAGATCACGCCGATCGCCGAGCCAAAGTTCGAGCAGACGGTTCTGCAAGGGCGAGACGTCCTGGAACTCATCGACGGTGAAATGCCGATACTGCTCGTGAACCGCCGCGGCCACGCGGGGCTCCGCCTCGATCATTCCGGCGCAGGTGAGGAGGACGTCCTCGAAGTCCATCTGCCGCCGTTCGTCCTTCAACTTCTCATACGCCCGCTGAAGGTCGACGACCTGTTCCACGCGAAGTCGTCCGACCCCGTCGGGACGCGCCGCGGCATACTGCTCGATGGATCGCATCGTCACTTTGCGCCACTCGATCTGCGCGGCCACATCGCGCAGGGTCGCGGTGTCGGGAGCGAGCCCGATGCCGTCCGCGGCGTGAGCGAGCATGCGCACCTTGTTGTCGATGATCGACGGCGCCTGGTCGGCGGCCAGCGTCGGCCAGAAGTAGTTCACCTGAGCGAGAGCAGCGGCGTGGAAGGTGCGAGCGGACACCCCGCTCACTCCCAGGGCGCGCAGCCGTCCGCGCATCTCCCCTGCGGCCTTCGCCGTGAAGGTGACGGCCATCACTCGCTGCGGCGAATAAGCACCCGTGTCGACACCGTGCGCGATGCGGCGCGTGATCACGCGGGTCTTTCCCGTTCCCGCCCCAGCCAGGACGCAGACGGGCCCGCGCAGCGCGCGTGCCGCCTCCAGCTGGTGCTCGTCGAGTCCGTCGAGCGCGTCGGAGGTCACGCGGCGCCCCCGTACCAGTCCTCGATCAGTCGACGGGCGATGGAGGAGGTTCCCGGCAACTGCACGGCATCCTCCCCGCGCAGCGCCGCGCCGATCTGCTCCCGATCGAACCAGCGGACCTCGACGATCTCCTCGCCGTCGGCGCGGACCTCGGTGTCGTCGAGGATGCGGGCACGGAAACCGAGCATGAGCGAGCGCGGGTAGGGCCACACCTGCGAGCCGCGATACTGCACGTCCTGCAGGCGTACTCCGGCCTCCTCGAGGATCTCGCGCGCGACCGCGTCCTCCAGTGACTCGCCGGCTTCCGCGAAACCGGCGAAACACGAGTACCGACCCCCGCCCCACGCGGCGTTCGCACCGAGGAGGATTCGGTCGGGATCGGTCGCCGACGAGAGCAGCACGATCACCGCGGGGTCGGTGCGCGGGAAGTGCTCCCGTCCGCAGCGAGGACAGTGGCGCGACCACCCGGCATGACGAAGCTCGGTGCGCGTTCCGCACGCAGGGCAGAACGGCGCGTCGCGCAGCCACCCGGCGAGGGCCACCGCGGTGGCGAAGATCTCCGACTCGTCCGCGGGCAGATCGCCCCCGATGCTCCGGAGTCTGCCCCACTCGACAGACGGGGAGAGTTGCAGGTCGTCGTCGTCATCGATGACGGCGAGAAGAAGGGCGTCATCGTTGTCGTCGCGCCCCAGAAAGGCCCACTCGATCGTCTGCCCGACATCATCGGTGCGGAGTAGTGCCAAACGCCCATCGTCGACGGGCGTCGCGTCCCCCCGTACGGCGAGAACACGGGTTCCGGATGCCGCGCGCTCGCGCGACACGAGATCCTCGGCGGCGCGCTCGTCACCGCGCCTGTCGAGCGCGCCGCCCGGCCATCGAGCGGGAGACGGGGAATCGGGCGGCACCGGGACGGGCAGCGGCATCGAACACCTCTCTCAAGGGCGTGGCGCAAGGGGAAGGAGCGAGCACGCGACCTACCCTGGGTGCATGGCCCGCTCGCCCCTCACTCTAGCCGCGTCGGTGACGGCGGCCCTCCCCCGGATCGGCGTGACGCGCGTCGGAGCGCTCACCGAGAACGCCGCGGGCCGCTTCGACGCCGCGCTCGTCCATCTCGACGACGGACGGACCGCTGTCGTGCGCCGCCCCTCAGCGGAGGAGTTCGCATCAGACCTCGCCGCCGAGTCTCGCGCGCTGCACGCCCTGACCCCCGGGGTGCGGGCCCTCCTCCCCTTCGCCGTTCCCGAAGTGCTCGGCGAGAACGGATCCGGCATCGACCGCGTCCTCGTCACGACCCACCTCGAGGGCTATCGCATCGACCCGGCGCACCTGCCGAAGGGTCCCGGTTACGCTTCGGCCATCGGCGGTGCCTTCGCGGCCATTCACGCGCTCCCCGTTTCGATCGTCCGCACCGACGGCCTTCCGGTCCGCTCCCCCGAGCAGGTGCGCGACGACACGGCCCGCCTGCTCGACCGCGCCGACGGCACGGACCGCGTTCCCGACGGTCTCATGCTGCGATGGAGGCAGGCGCTCCGAGAAGACGAGCTGTGGCGCTTCGAATCGGCTGTGGTCCTCGGGGGTGCGACGAGCTCCTCCATCCTGCTGGAAGACGACGACGACGAGATCCCGCACGTGACCGGTGTGCTCGAGTGGTCGGGGCTGAGCGTCGGCGATCCCGCCGTCGACCTGCGGTGGCTGGCATCCGCGCCCCTTGCCGCTGACGATGTCTTCGCCGGCTATACCGCCGCCGGTGACCGCTCCCCCGACGCTCTTCTCCGCGAGAGAGCGCGCCTGTACGCCGAGCTCGAGTTCGCGCGCTGGCTCGTCCACGGGTACGACGCCGGCGACGCGGTGGTCGTGTCGGACGCCGTCGCCCTCCTGGAGGCGCTGGTCGAGGGGGTTCGAGGCGACCACATCGTGGCCGACTCGCGCACGGACATCGACGACGCGCTCGCCCTCGTCGAGAAGGTCCCCCCGGCGGTGATCGGGGGCGTCGACACATCGATGCAGACCGACGCGTACGATCCCGAGGCCCTTTCGCTCTACCTCTCCGCGGAGCGTGACCGCGAGGCTGCGGCCGCGGGTCTCGCCGCCGCTCTGGCCGACGATGACTTCCCCCGGGCGACGACTCCATCCGACGCTGTGGATCTGCCCCCGGCCCTCAGCGAGGAACCCGGTCCGACCGCGCCGATCGACCTCGACGGGTGGACCGACGCGCCGTGGCGCACAGACCGGTCGGACGCCGAGTCTTCGAGCCAGGAGGCCCCCGGACTCGACGTTCGCGGCGACGCCGCGGCAGCTGACGACGCTGACGCCGCCGCCGCGGACGACGCCGTGGGACACGACGACGAGGAGGATGCCGCGCGGGCGAGCCGCGCGGCCCTGCGTCGCTGGGGCGTGACGGGCGACAACGTCTGAGCGCACCGCGCGCGGGTCACCCGCGGAGGACCAGCTCGTCTCCGACGTAGAACAGCACGACGTCGATCGCATCGAGCGGAATGCCGTGCTTCGCGTGATACGCCTCCCGATAGAGCTCGAGCTGGACCATGCGGGACCGCCGGTCCTCGGCCGTGGCCGGGGGCTTCCCCGTCTTCCAGTCGACGATCTCGTAGCGGTCCCCGCGTCGGTACACCGCGTCGAGCTTGCAGATCACGACGTGGTCGCGGCCGTCGAGGCGTCGCGTGACGAAATCGATCTCGGTCTCGACCTCGAGGGGCTGGAGGGTCGCCCATTCGGACCGTTCGAAACACTCGCGCAACCGCTCGAGCTCCGCCGCATCGGCGGCCGACGCTCCGATCTCGTCGTCATCCCACAGGGCTCCGTCGTCCAAGCCGACTCCGGCGCCCACGAGTCCTGAGCGCTGCTCGACCCAGGCGTGAAACAGCGTTCCGAGACGCGTCTGCCGGTACGGACGCTCAGGCATCGGCCGTCGGACCTCGTCGACTGCGGCGCCGTAGTCGGCGACGAAGTCCTTGAAACGTGACGCGGGGATACGCGTCGGTGCCGGGGCGTGGAGCGGTCGCAAGCGCGCGGCACGCTCGGCGAGGAGCAGCGCGAGGTCCGCATCCGGCTCTACCGGCGCCGCACTCCGCGCGGCGGCGACGTCCGCGGCCGCAGCCGTCACGGCCGTGCGACGCGAGCCGAGGGGGTCGAGCGGCCACTGCAGCAGGCGCCGCTCCCCGTCGTACGGGTCTTCTCCCGCGTCGTCCACCACGAGATCGAGCTCCAGGGCCTCTGCGGCCTCGTCGAGGAACACGCTCGGCCGGCGCGGCTTCTTCGTGCCCGACCACGTCGACCCCGACAGCAGGAGGTGGTCGCGCGCGCGGGTGAAGGCGACGTACGCCAGGCGACGGTCCTCATCGAGCTGGCGCGCGCGATTCGCGGCGACGAAGTCGTCGATGGCCGCCTTCAGCTCCTGCTGTGTCTCGGCACCCCTCCACCCGAGAACGGGCAGCCACGCCGCGTCGCCGCGGAAATCGGAGGGCAGGATGCCGAACCCCAACCACCCCTTGGTGTCGCGCGGCAACGACGGAAGCTCGTCGGTCACCAGACGCACGACCGCGACGGCATCCCACTCCAGCCCCTTGGAGCCGTGGATGGTCAAGAGCTGGACCACGTCGTCCTCGGGCGGCTCGGTGCGCGGCGCGAACTCGTCCGCTTGCTCGGCGTGGTCGAGCCAGGCCAGGAGGCTCGTCACCGAACCGGACTCGTCAGCGGCGAGGAACCCGCGGATCTCGTCGACGAACGCGCGCAACTGCGCCGAGGCGATGCGCGCAGGTCCGCGCGATTCGTTGGCGGCAAGCTCGATGTCGAGGCGGAGTTCGGCTTCGATCAAGCGGATGAGTTCGGGGATGGGGGCGCCGATGCTTCGGCGCAGGCCCGCGAAGACCGCGCCGGCCTCGCGCAGACGCGATCGCCCCTCCGGCGTGATGTCGGAGAGCCAACCGTGATCGTCGCTCTGCCGGGCGATGAAGTCGAGCGCATCGACGAGAGATGCGCTGTCCCCGCCGGGCGTGGCTCGCAGCCGTTCGACGACGTCGCGCTCGAGCGGACGCAGGGCCACGTCGTGCGTGGCGAGACGCCGCGCGAGCTGGGCGAGCGCGCGCAGATCCGCCAACCCCACCGCCCACCGCGGTCCGGACAACAGGCGGATCAGCGCGGAACCCGCCTCGGGATCGCTGATCACGCGCAGGGCGGACACGACGTCGACGACCTCGGGCGTCGTCAGCAGGCCGCCGAGCCCGAGGATCCGGTGCGGGATGCCACGGCGGCCGAGCGCGTCGCCGAAACGCACCATGTGCTTCTTGCTGCGGAACAGGATCGCTCCGGTCGTGCCGAGATTCTGAGCCTGACGCGCGGCGCGAACGCCGGCGAACCATGACGCGACGCGATCCGCCTCGGTGTCGAGATCGTTCTCGAAGACGAGTTCGACGAGGCCGTCGGGCGCGCCCGGGCGCGCACGGAGCGCCTCGACCGCGATGGGCGATCGGTTCGCGAGCGGAGCGAGGACGGCGTTGGCGGCGTCGAGGACGCGCGCGCTGTTGCGCCAACTGGTCAGCAGTGAGAAGTGTCGGCATCCCCCGTCCGGAGAGAACGCGGCGGGGAATCCGCCCAGATTGCCGGCGCTCGCGCCGCGCCACGCGTAGATCGCCTGATGGGGGTCGCCAACGGCCATCACGCCCGTGCCCGCGAAGAGGGTCGAGAGCAGATCGGTCTGGACGACCGACGTGTCCTGGTACTCGTCGAGGAGAACGACGCGGTAACGCGACCGCAGTTCGGACACGACGGCGGGGTGCTCTCGGACGATCCGCAGCGCACCGGCCACCTGATCGGCGAAGTCCATGACACCCAGCCGGGTCTTTTCACGGTCGTAATCCGCGGCGAGCGTCGCGAGCAGACCGAGGGCGGACACGCGCGCGGCCGCATCGGCGACGTCTTTGTAGACGGTGACGCGCGCGGAAGTGGAGGGTCGTTCGACGACACGGCCGAACTCATCGGGGAAGGCGGCGAGGCGTTCGAGGTCGACGAGGTTGTCCACTCCGTCGCGCGCGATGCGCAGCGCGGCGTCGATCAAGGTGCGGGGCGACTCCTGCCGCTCCTCGAGACGCGGGTCGTCGGACATGAGGACCACTCGTCGCATCAGGAGCCACGCCGCGGACTCGGAGAGGATCGCGGACTCGGCGTCGCGCCCGATCCGCAGCCCGTGCTCTCGAACGAGCGAATCGGCGAAGCTGTTGTAGGTCGAGACGGTCGGACGGTGCAGCAGCTGGTCGCCGTCGCCGTCGCCCGTGGCGGGTGCCGCGAACTCGTCGGCGAGGGCATCGAGGACCTCGCGTCGCGCCGTGTCGCCCCGCGCTCCCTCTCGCGCGGCGAGCTCGGCGAAGATCGCGAGGCGCCCGGCAGCATGGAGGCGTGGCAGCAGGGGCAGAAGACCGCGCGTCTCGAACTCCGAGAGCCTCTGCAGGCGCCGCTGGATGCGTTCGGCCAGTTCGCCCGCCGCCTTACGCGTGAAGGTCAGGCCGAGCACTTCATCGCGACGGACGATGCCGTTGGCGACCAGCCAGACGACGCGCCCCGCCATCGTCTCGGTCTTTCCGCTTCCCGCTCCGGCCACGACGAGCGCCGGGGCCAGCGGCGATTCGATGACGGCGGTCTGCTCGGGCGTGGGCGGGAACTGCCCCAGCGCCGCGGCGATCGTCGCCGCGGAGAGTGTCGGGCTCACGAGGCGCTCACCGCCGACACCGTGTGGATGCGGCAGAGTCCGTACGAGAACTCGTCGCGGCAATGCACCTCGTAGGGCGCGGCGAACGTTCCGCCCCTCATCACGCCCACGGCCCTCTGCACGCGCTCGACGAAAGCGGTGCGCGCCTGGTCGTCGAACGGCGGCTGGAGGGGCTCGGCGTAGTCCTTCGTGACCGCACTCGGCCGCAGGACCAGGAGTTTCGCGCCGCCGGGCGTCAGTCCTTCGGTGTTCTCGATCGCCCCCGAAGCGAACGCCAACTGGTACGCCGCCAGCTGCGGGTTGTCGGCGACCTTGGCATCCGTCTGCGGTTCGTTCTTCCCCGTCTTGAGGTCGACGATCACCGCCTGTCCGGATGCCGTCACCTCGACGCGGTCGATATCGCCACTGACCACCGCACCGTGTTCACCCGCATCGTCGAGCGGAATCGGAACCTCGAAGTGCCGCTCCGCGCCGATGAGCCGGCCGCCGGCATCGTCGAAGCGGCGAAGATACGTCGCCAGGCGCCGGACGAGGTCGCGCGCGCGCGTCCGCTCGGCGCGCTCCCGCCAGGCGGCATCGAAGACCAGCTCTCCCCACCGCTCCTCGACGACTGCCCAGAGATCGTCCTCGGAGGTGGATGCCGCCGTCTCGAGGGCCGCGTGGATGATCGTGCCGATGCCCGCCGTCGTGCCGCTGCGGTCGCCGCCGAGGTCGGCGATCACCCAGTTCAGCTCGCACTCCTCGAGCGTGTGCAGCCGCGAGGGCGAGACCCGCACGTCTTCGCGCGTGAGGTCTCGCAGGGGTGCCGTCGACGTGGGCGCCGCGACGCCGTACCACTGCTCGGGAGCGGCCCCCGCGACGTCGGCGGCAGCGAGCAGCGCGAGCTGACCGGCGGCATGGCGACGCTCCGCGGCCGGGACGCGAGGCGAGGTCAGCGCCCGACGGTGGCGGGCGACGAGTCCCCGCAGCGACAGGGGATGCTCGGGGATCGCGGATGCCGGCTCCGGCGTGGGCAGCATCTCGAACAGCACGCTCGGCCCGGTGTCGTCGTCGTCGACAGCGGTCACGATGAGCTGGGTCCCGGCGCGAGAGATCGCGCGCACGAACAGCCGCAGTTCGTCGTGCATCGCCGAGCGACGGCGGTCGAGCATGCCCGCCGCGGGCAGGTCGGGGAACTGCACGGCGTCGGCGAGACGCCACGTCTCGAGCAGTCCGCCACGCAAGCGCGTGTTCGGCCAGATCCCGTCCTGCACGCCGGCGACGATCACGGTGTCGAACGCGGTTCCCGCGGCCGCCGCGGGCGTGAGGACGCGCACGGCGTCGATCACCGCCGGCTGCTCGATGCGGTCTTCTGCTACATCGCTGTCGAGGATCGCCCGGAGGAAGACGGCCGCTTCTCCGTCGGGTTCGCGTTCGGTGAAGCGTTTCGCCGCTTGGAACAGCGCGACGACCGCGTCGAGGTCGCGATCCGCCTGCTCCGCGAGCGGTCCCTGCCCGCGCGCCGTCTCGCGCCACGACCGCGCGAGCCCGCTGCGCTCCCATGCCGTCCACAGCAGCTCGTGCGCCGTCGCGTGCTCCGCCGACTGTCTCCGCAGGACCGCGAGCGTTTCCGCGAGCCGAGCCGCCCGGCGTGCCTCCCGCGAGTCGATCGACGCGAACTCGAGGGGATGCCGCAGGCCCGACGCGAGGACCTCGCCCGCCGAGCGGGTACCGCCCTCCTGCAGCTCTTGGTGCCGGAGTTCGGTACGCAGCCGACGGAGTTCGATGGGGTCGAAGCCGCCGAAGGTCCCGAGCAGCGCGTCTCCGATCGACTCGGGCGACCAGTCGAGGGGGTCCGCCGCGCCCAACTCGACGAGTGCGACGAGATCGCGTACGGGGCGCTGGGCGCCGAGCGCGACGCCCGGACCGCTCGACCGTGCCGGCACCTCTCGAGCGGCGAGTTCTGCTTCGAGTGCGGCGACCTGCCGCGAATCGTGGGCGATCACGGCGCACGCCCCCCACGGCACTCCGTCGAGCACATGACGTTCACGCAGGAGGCGCGCGATCGCGTCGGCCTCCTCGGCCGGGGACCGCAAGAGGAATGTGCGGACGGAACCGGTAGGCGCCGCACCCTCGGGGGCGCGCCGGTGCGCCACGATGCCCGCGGCACCGATGCGCGCGGCCACCGTCCGCACGAGATCGACCTGTTCGGGGGTCCCCCTGTGCACCGTTCCGAGCGTCGCGAGGTCTCCCAGCTCCCGGGTGAGCCGCGCGAAGTTCTCGGGCGTCGCACCGCGGAACGCTCCCGAACCGACGTCGGGATCGCCGAACGCGACCACGCCGATCCCGAGAGCACGGCACGCCCGCAGGAGGTCGACCCCACCGCTGGTGAGCTCTTGCGCATCGTCCACGAGGATGCAGCGGAGCGCCGCGAACCGCCCCAGCACCTCGCGATCGTGCACCGCCTCGGTCAGGATGCCGACGGCTTCGTGGGTGAGATCCGCGGCGTCCCGGTGCGCACCGCGCATCCGTCGCCGGACGTGGCGATACTCGCGCGTGAACGAGGCCAGCGACTCCCACACCTCCACGTCGTGATGCTCGGCCAGGGCCGACAGGTCGTCGGGGCTGAGACCGAGATTGGTGCACTCCGCGAGGAAGGCACGGAGGTCGCCGCGGAAGCCACGGGTCGCCCGGATGGCGGGGCCGAGCCAGTCCGGCCAGCGCGAGAAGCCCTCGGCCTCGTCTGCGGCGTCGCCGTCGAGCAGGTCTTTCACGATCTGGTCTTCGTCTCCGCCGGTCAGCAACTGCGGCGGCTCGTTGCCCCGGCGCACCTCTGCTCCGCGCACCAGCTGGAAGGCGAACGAGGCCAGCGAACGCGCCAGCGCTCCCGATGTCGCCCGGCCCACCGCGAGGGCGAGGGGGTCACGCAGCGCCGTCGCCGCGGGCCGTGTCGGCGTCAGGACGAGGATGTGGTCCGGATCCACCCCGGCTTCCACCAGATGCCGCACGCGCGCGACGAGCGTCGAGGTCTTGCCCGACCCCGGCGCACCGACGACGACCCCGCTCCGCTCGGCGTCCCCCTCGACGACCTCACGCTGATCCCGGTCGAGGACGGGCGGCGAGGTGTCGCGATCGAGCATGACTTCCACGCTAGCCGCGGCTTCCGACATCGACTTTCTCCGACGCTCCGGACCGGGTCGCACGCCCGCACCCCGCGTCTTCACGAGCGTGCGTTCGCCATCCGCGAAGCGACGCCTCGGGCGCGGCTCCGTGTCGGAGGGCTGCCCTAGAGTCGAAGAGCACGCCGGGCCGACCGCGACCCGGGTGGAAAGGACGCATCGTGGAGATCCGCATCGGCATCACCAACACCGGCCGCGAGCTGAGCTTCGAGACCAACGAGAGCTCCGATGTCGTGAAGTCGTCGGTCGCTTCGGCCCTCGACAGCTCCGCGAGCCACGTGACGTTCACCGACGTCAAGGGCAACTCCTACATCGTGCCGACCGCGAACCTCGCTTTCGTCGAGCTGGGCACCGAAGAGTCCCGCCGCGTGGGCTTCGTCGCCTGACACCCGTCGCATGCAGATCCTCCTCGGCCTGATAATCGGGGCGGTCGTCGGCCTCGGAGTCCACTTCGCGCTGCCGCACCGCGACGTCCGGGGTGTCGCCCTGGCGCCCCTCGCGGGTGCGGCTGCGTCGGGTGTGACGTGGACCGCGCTCACGTGGGCGGGGCTCACCGTCGAGTCGCCGATCCTGTGGCTCGCCGCGATCGCGGCCCCCGTGCTGACCACCATCGTGCTCGTGCCGTTGGTGTCCCGCGTCCGCCTCCGGCGCGACAACGCCGACCGCGCCCGCCTGGGCATCTGAGTCTGCGTCGCAGGCCTCTTCTCGAAGCGTCGACCGAAGCCGGACGGCCCCGCCTCAGGCGGCCAGGCCCATGGCATCCATTCGTCGCGCGTGGGCACCCATGAGCTCGGTGAACACGGGTTCCACCTTCGCCTCTTCGGCCCGGTCGAGGCGCGGATGCCGCAGCGCCGCCCGCGCGACGAGGAGGGTGTCCCCCACCAGGCGCCGCCCCCAGAGCGCGAGAAGCCAGCGCCACTCTTCGTCGCTCTCGATCGCCGCGCCGAGGATGTCGACGATGGCCTGCCGGTCGTCGTCCGCCTGCAGGATGCGCGCGACGCGGCGACCGGTGTCGCCGTAGCTCGACGACAGCGCGAGGTAGAAGTCGTCGAGCATGCCGGCCGTGATGTGGACCGACAGCATCGTTTCCTGCGGACGCACCCCGTGCGTGTTGCGCCGGAACGCGTCGAGCGACTCGCGAAACGGCAGCATGAGCTGCGTCGGGTCGGCTCCACGCTCGCGGATCAGCCCCACGAGCTCCTGATGCTTGATCAGCGCCGCGCCGGCCGCACGCGAGAGCGACTCCTTCTCGGCGAGCTCCGGCGTGAGCGCGATGAGCTCGCTGAGCGTCTCGAAGAACCCGAGCTGCAGGTACGCGGCCTGTCCGAGGAAGGTCTCGATCTCGGGAGCGAGCTCCGCGAAATCGACGCGCAGGGCCTCGCCGAGGTCTCCGCGCGAGCGCAATTGCAGCGTTCGACCGACCGGGCGCTGACGACGACGGAACCACTCGAACACGCCTACAGCCTAGGCGTCGAGGGCGCGCGAAACACTGTTGGGTAGAGTGGACACGCCCCGGCGATGGATCGGGGCCCCGCGCCTGTGGACGAGTGGAGGGCGTGGATCCGACTCCCCAGGCGGTTTCTCACCGCCGGAACAGGCACGCTCATGACGACATTCGCCGACCTCGGCGTCGATCAGGACATCGTCGATGCCCTGGCATCCAAAGGCATCACCGAAGCCTTCCCGATCCAGGAGCAGACGATCCCCCTCGGCCTCCCCGGCCAGGACATCATCGGTCAGGCCAAGACCGGTACGGGCAAGACGTTCGGCTTCGGCATCCCGGTCGTCCAGCGCCTCGGGCCGAACCCCGAGCCCGGCGTCAAGGCGCTCATCGTGGTTCCGACGCGTGAGCTGGCCGTCCAGGTCTACGAAGACATGGACATGCTGACCTCGAACCGCCCCACCAGCGTCGTCGCGATCTACGGCGGCAAGGCGTACGAGGGCCAGATCGACCAGCTCAAGGCCGGCGCGCAGATCGTCGTCGGCACCCCGGGCCGCCTCATCGACCTCGCCAACCAGCGCCTGCTCGACCTCTCGCACGCGACCGAGGTCGTCCTCGACGAGGCCGACAAGATGCTCGACCTCGGCTTCCTCGCCGACATCGAGAAGATCTTCTCCAAGGTTCCGGCCGTGCGTCACACGCAGCTCTTCTCGGCCACCATGCCCGGTCCGATCGTGGCGCTCGCCCGCCGCTTCATGTCGAACCCCATCCACATGCGGGCCAACGACCCGGACGAGGGCCTCACGCAGGCGAACATCAAGCACCTCGTGTACCGCGCGCACTCGCTCGACAAGGACGAGGTCATCGCCCGCATCCTGCAGTCCGAGGGACGCGAGAAGGCCGTCATCTTCACGCGCACGAAGCGCGCCGCCCAGAAGCTCGTCGACGAGCTCGGCGATCGCGGCTTCAACGCCGCGGCCGTCCACGGCGACATGAGCCAAGAGGCTCGGGAGCGCTCGATGGCCGCGTTCAAGGCGGGCAAGAAAGACGTGCTCATCGCCACGGACGTCGCCGCCCGAGGCATCGACGTCAACGACGTCACCCACGTGATCAACCACACGATCCCCGACGACGAGAAGACCTACCTGCACCGCGCGGGCCGCACGGGCCGCGCCGGCCGTACCGGCATCGCCGTGACCTTCGTCGACTGGGACGACGTGCACAAGTGGGCGCTCATCAACCGCGCGCTCGAGTTCGGTCAGCCCGAGCCCACCGAGACCTACTCGTCGAGCCCGCACCTCTACACCGACCTCAACATCCCCGAGGGCACGAAGGGCCGCCTCGTGACGGCTCCCAAGGCCGTCGCGCCGAAGTCCGAGAAGAAGAACGACACTCCGGATGCCGAGGGCGAACGCGCTCCGCGTCGTCGCCGCCGTCGCGGCGGATCGTCCGGCGCAACGGCTGCCGCGGCCGGTGCCGACTCCGAGGGCGCGTCGCGCGCCGAGGGCGGAGCCGGTACGCACGACGGCGCCGGCAAGGAGCACCACGACGGCAACGCGGCTCCCCGCCGCCGCCGTCGTCGCCGCAGCGGCGGGAGCTCCGGTGCTCCGTCCGCCCCCGTCGCCTGACGCCTCGATGCGGCGCCGGTCCCTCGCGGGCCGGCGCCGTTCGCGTTCCCGGCCCCTGTCCCTCATCGACCGGTGCCGTATCGCGTACCCGGCCCCCGGCATCCGCCCGCCAACCCGCACGCGCGCCGCCCCGCACCCATAAACGCGATCCACTCACAGAAACACGTGCTCCACGCGTTTCCGCGCGCCGACAGCGTTTATCGATGAGTGCCGCCCCGGCCGGCCGATCCCGGCGCCTACGGGAAGACCGGCGCCGTCCCGCGACCGAGCGCGAAGATCCGCGCGACCATCTCGTCGGAGGTGGTGTTCTCTCCCGGAACGTTGGGCTTGCCGAGGCCGTGGTAGTCGCTCGAGCCGGTCACGATCAGATCGCGCTCGGCGGCGAGCTCGGCCAGCAGCGCGGTCGGCTCGGGGAGGTTCTCGCGATGGGCGAGCTCGAACCCGGCGAGTCCCGCGTCCAGCATCGCCATGGTGACGCTGTCGGGCAGCAGCGAACGACCGGCCGGATGCGCGACGATCGGCACCCCGCCCGCCGCGACGACCAGCTCGACCGCGGTAACCGGGTCCGGTGCGTACAGCGCGACGTAGTAGTCGTTCGAGGGGTGCAGAATGCCCGCGAACGCCTCGGTCCGATCGGCGACGATCCCCCGCGCGACGAGCGCATCCGCGATGTGCGGGCGTCCCACGGTCGCGCCGTCGGTCGTCTGCGCGACGATGTCGTCCCAGGCGATGTCGTAGTCGCGTGAGATGCGTTCCGCCATGATCTGCGCGCGATCCAGTCGCGACGAGCGGACGCGGTCGGTCATCGCGCGGAGGTCCGCGTCGTCCGGGTCGACGAGGTAGGCGAGCACGTGGACGCTCCGCCACCGGTGACGAGCCGAAAGTTCCATCCCCGGCACGAAGGTCATCCCGAGCGAGGTGGCGGCGTCGGCGGCCTCCGCCCATCCGGACGTGGTGTCGTGATCCGTGAGCGCCGCGGTGCGCAGACCGTGTCGGTGCGCCGCCGCCATGACGAGGGCCGGCGATTCCGTGCCGTCGGAGTGCGTCGAGTGGAGGTGCAGGTCGCTCGGCCCCTCGAATCGACGATCATGCTCCACCCGTCGAGCCTAGCGCGGCTCCGTGCCGCCGGTCGGGCGCGAACACGCGGGCGAATCCACGGGCGAAAGCGCCGACGCGGGCCGCGCACCGAGGCCGCGGCATCCGTCGTTCTCCCAGGCGATTCGCCTAGGGTCGAGCGCGTGCGTCGCCTGTTCGGAGTCATCGTCGCGCTCGTGTTCGCTGCGGGCGCCGCGGTGCTCACGTGGCCCGGCGTGTTCGGCCTCGAACGCACGTTCCCGCTCGTGCAGATCATCTCCTTCCGCGCCGCTCTGGGCGCCGCTTTCGCCGCGGCCGCGGTGCTGGCGCTGCTCTTCGCCCTCATCCGCCCGCTCCGTGCGCTCGCCCTCACCTCCGTGCTGATCTTCGGCGTGGCCGCGGGCGCGAACGGCCTGATGATCGTCCAGCGCGGCACGGGAGATGAGACCCTCCCCGACAAGACCGCGACGAGCCTCCGCGTCATGACGTGGAACACCGCGGGTGCCGCCACCTCGGCCGAGTCCATCGCGCAGTTCGCCGTCGACATGCAGGCCGATGTCGTGACGCTGCCCGAGACGACGATCGACACCGGCACGCGCGTGGCAGAGCTCATGCGCGACATGGGCCGTCCGATGTGGGCTCATCACGCCGAATACGGCGGCACCGGGTGGGGAGCCACCTCCACGACCGTGCTCATCCGGCCCGAGCTGGGCGACTACTCCGTCATCGACTCCTCGCTCGACGGCTCGAGCAACACCTCCACCGTGCCGAGCGCCGTCGCGATGCCCGTCTCCGGAGACGGCCCCATCATCGTCGCCGCGCACGCCGTCGCCCCGCGCGAGGACTACATGACGCAGTGGCGGTCCGACCTGACCTGGCTCGCCGACCAGTGCGCGAGCGACAACGTCATCCTCGCGGGCGACTTCAACGCGACGATCGACCACATGAGCGGGCTCGGGGTCGACGGCGGCACCCTCGGCCGCTGTCGCGACACCACCTCCGCGAGCGGTAACGGGGGCGTGGGCACGTGGCCCACGGACATCCCCGCGATGCTCGGCGCCCCGATCGACCACGTCATGGCGACGCCGGACTGGACCGTCTCGGGTTCGATCGTCATGCGCACCCTCGACGGTTCGGGCAGTGACCACCGTCCGCTCGTCGTTCAGCTCGAACGCACCGCCGGCTGACGGACGATTCCGGATGCCGCGCACCCGGCACCGACGACACGCTCGGCGCCGCCCGAGCGGACGCCGTCGAGCGGTGCGAGACTGGAGGAATGGACACCCCCGCCACCGGCGACACGATCGCCCCTTCCGAGCACGCAGCCACTCCCACCACGGCCGAGCCGCAGGCGAACGGCGCTGACGGGTCGGGCGCGGCCGAGAACTCGACGACGAACCGCAAGGCTCCGTTCCCGAAGGGCTTCCTCGAGACCATCTCGACGGGATGGGCCGAGCGCGCGGAGTCCCTGCCGAGCCCGCGCGAGCAGGCGGCGTGGGCGGCACGCCGTCGAGCGAAGGTCTCCGCGGCCTTCCCCGGTCAGAGGCTCGTCGTCCCCGCCGGCGGACTGAAGCAACGCAGCAACGACACCGACTACCCGTTCCGCGCGCACTCGGCTTTCGCCCACTTGACCGGGTGGGCGTCCGATGCCGAGCCCGATTCCGTGCTGGTCTTCGAACCGCGTGACGAGGGTCACGAGGTCGTGTTGTACTTCCGCGAGCGGGCCGACCGCACGACCCCCGAGTTCTACGCCGATGCGTCGGTGGGCGAGTTCTGGATCGGGCCTCGCCCGGCCCTCGACGGCGTCGCGGCCGACCTGGGTCTTGCGACGGCGCACGTCGCCGATTTCGTCGCCTCCGACGCCGACCGGACGGTCGGCGAGGATGACGAGCTGACGCGGTTCGTGTCCGAACTCCGTCTGGTCAAGGACGAGTTCGAGCTCGCCGAGATGGCCCTCGCGGTAGAAGTCACCGCACGCGGCTTCGACGACATCGTCGCGGAGCTCCCGCGGATCATCGAGCACCCCCGCGGAGAGCGCGTCGTCGAGGGCGTCTTCCATCAGCGCGCTCGCGCCGACGGCAACGCGGTCGGGTACGACACGATCGCGGCATCCGGCCCCCACGCGTGCTACCTGCACTGGACGCGCAACGACGGCGCGGTCACGCCGGGAGATCTCATCCTCGTGGACGCCGGCGTCGAGGTCGACAGCCTCTACACCGCCGACATCACCCGCACCCTCCCCGTTTCGGGGCGGTTCACCGAGGTACAGCGCCGGGTGTACGAGGCGGTTCGCGAGGCGGCCGACGCGGCATTCGACGCGGCGCGACCCGGTGTGCCGTTCCGCCGTGTCCATGAAGCCGCGATGGAGGTCATCGCCGCTCGCGTGGCCGAGTGGGGCCTGCTCCCCGTCACGGCGCAGGAGGCCCTCGATGCCGACACCGGCGGCCAGCACCGCCGCTACATGGTGCACGGCACGAGCCATCACCTCGGCATCGACGTGCACGACTGCGCTCAGGCTCGTCGCGAGATGTACTACGACGGTCTGCTCGAGCCGGGGATGGTGTTCACCATCGAGCCCGGTCTCTACTTCCAGATCGACGACCTCACCGTCCCCGAGGAGTATCGCGGCATCGGCGTGCGCATCGAGGACGACATCGTCATGACCTCGGACGGGCCCGTCAACCTCTCGGCCGGCATCCCGCGGACCGCGGACGAGGTCGAGGACTGGATCGCTCGGCTGTCGCGGTGACGTTCACTCCCCCGGCGTCGTTCACCACGCGCCCGACCCTCCGGGGAACGTTCGGGATGTCGGCATCCACCCATTGGACCGCCACGGCGACCGCGCAGGCCGTCCTCGAGCGCGGTGGCACGGCGTTCGACGCCGCCGTCGCCGCCGCTTTCGTGCTGCACATCGTCGAACCCCATCTCAACGGACCCGGGGGCGACCTGGTCGCGCTCGTGCGTCCCGCGGGGGCACCTGAGCCCGTCGTCCTGATGGGCCAGGGGCCGGCCCCCGCCGCCGCCACGATCGCCCACATGACCGGTCTCGGCCTCGACCTCGTCCCCGGCGCCGGCGGGCTCGCCGCGACGGTCCCCGGAGCCGTCGACGCGTGGCTCCTGCTCCTCCGCGACCACGGAACGTGGGAACTCGCCGACGTGCTCGCCTACGCCATCGGCTACGCCCGCGACGGCCATCCTCTGGTCGCGGGAGCGGCCATGACGATCGGCCGCGTGGCCGAGCTGTTCCGCGACCACTGGCCCTCGTCTGTCGCGCGATGGATGCCGGACGGCGAGGAACCCGCGCCGGACACCGTCGTGCGGAACCCGGCGTACGCCGACGTCCTGCAGGCACTCATCGAGGCTGGTCGCTCGAGCGACTCCCGGGAGGAGCGCATCGACGCCGCCCGCGACCGATGGGCCGGCGACGTCCTCCCCGTGGCGGCCGCGTTCCTCTCCCGACCGCACGTGCACTCCGACGGCGGCGAGCACCGCGGCGTCCTGAGTGCCGACGACGTCCGTGACTGGCGCGCCGCTGTCGAAGCCGCGGTCTCCGCTCGCTTCCGCGGATGGGACGTCTACAAGCCGGGGGTGTGGACGCAAGGTTCCGCGCTGCTGCAGACCCTCAAGCTCCTGGAGCCGTTCGACGACGACGCGCTCGACATCGGCACCGGGCGCGGTGCGCACACCGTCCTCGAGGCGCAGAAGCTCGCCTACGCGGATCGCGATGCGTGGTTCGGCGACGGTGACGGCTCGGTGTCTCCCGCTGCCCTGCTGGCGGACGACTACGTCGCACAACGGCGGAATCTGATCGGCGACGAGGCGTCGCGGGAGTTCCGTCCCGGGGCGCCCGAGGGAAGGCATCCGGTGGTCCCTCCTCTGCGGACCGAAGCGGGTGTCTCCGCCGGCGCAACGGGTGAACCGACGGTTGATCGTTCGGGGCAGACGCGCGGCGATACCTGCCACATCGACGTCATCGACCGCTGGGGAAACGCGATCTCGGCGACGCCGTCGGGAGGGTGGTTGCAGTCCTCCCCGACCATCCCCGAGCTGGGGTTCTGCCTCGGCACCCGCCTGCAGATGACCTGGCTGGTTCCGGGTCACCCCGCCTCGCTCACCCCGCGGCGACGACCCCGAACCACTCTGACGCCGACCCTTCTCACGCGAGGAGACGAGGTCACCGCGCTCGGGTCTCCGGGTGGCGACCAGCAGGACCAGTGGCAGTTGCCGGTGCTCCTGCGCATGCTCGTCGGCGGATACACACCGCAGCAGGCGATCGACGCCCCGACCCTGCACACGACGGCCATCGCCGACTCGTTCTGGCCGCGCACGTGGACACCGGCGGGGGCGATGGCCGAGCGGCGGATCGGTGACGGGGTGATCGCGGAACTCGAGCGCCGGGGCCACCGGGTGACCGTGGCCGGTGACTGGGCGTTGGGCCGGGTGAGTGCCGTCGGTCGGGACGCGAGCGGACTGCTATGGGCAGCCGCCAACCCTCGCGGGATGCAGGGCTACGCCGCCGGACGATGACCGTCCGCCGCGGCGGGTGAAACGTGGTCGCGCTGTCCACAGGGTGAAAATCGGACGGCGCGAAAGTCCCTAACATCCCGGCATGTCCTATGCGCTGCAGCCCGACCAGGTCATCGGGATCGCCGACCGCCTGCGACGTGCCCTCGACGAGACGCTCGCGTGTTCCGATGCGCTTCGAGATACCGTCGACGCACTGAGCACCGCCCTGTCGGGAGCGACGTCGGCGCAGGCGGCGTTCGACGACGGCGCGGAGCCTCGTGTGAGGCTGTCGCGCGGAGTGGTCTCGCACGGCCTCGCCGCGGTGACGGCTCTTCGTCGGATCATCGCCGCCTACGTGACGGCCGACGATCAGATGGCGACGACGACCTCCGCGGCCGACGCCCGTGCCGCAGCACCACTGTTCGACCCCTCGCGATTCGGTGCGCGCCCGTCATGACCATCGATACCGCCGCGATTCCGGTCGGCCCCGCGAGCCCGGCCGACCTCCGCCGCTGCGCGGAGGCCGTGCGCCGCGCGGTCGCGCCTCTGCGCCTGAACACCGAGGACGTCCTGCTCGCCTGGGGAATGCTCCCCGCCGTATACCGCGCGCCGGAGGCACAGGATCTGCAGGACGCGCTGATCACGATCGGCCCCGCGGCGGTCGAGATCGCGACGGGACTCGGTTCGGCCTGCACCGCGATCGAAACGCTGGCGGACGAGCTCGAGGCGATCGAACGCGAGCGCGATGGTCTCGTCGAACGCATCGCGCGGCGCTCGGCCCCCGGTCTGTACCAGGCGCCCCTCCCCGATGATCGCTTCGGCCGGGCTGTGGCCGATGCCGTGCGCGCAGACGAGGAAGCCGCCTTCCGTCGCGACTGCGCGACCCTCGTCGACAGATGGGACGCCGCGGTCGACGCGTGCACGGCGTCGCTGCGGTCGATCCCCGAGATCCCCTGGTCGCTGTCGAACCTGCTGCGTGTCGACGAACAACTCATCGCCGAAGCGTCGACATCGATCACGGATGCCGCGGCCCTGCCGCTTCTCGCCCGGTTGGCGGACCACGGGGGCTCGCGCGCAGCGGCTCTCCTCACCGCGCACCCCGACTGGACCGGCATCCTTCATCGCGCCCGCCCGGCGGCCGTGGCCGTGTGGTGGAACGCCCTGCCGGTCACCACGGCCGAGCAGCTGACCATGGCGATCCCCTCGGTGATCGGGAACCTCGACGGCGTGGCGATCACGGCCCGCGTCACCGCCAATCGCGCGCGGGCCGCGTCGCGCGTCGAAGAACTCCTCCGCCAGCGGCTGGACGCCGTCGGCGTGGTCGATGGCCTCGGACCCTCCCTCCGGGTTCCACGCGCGGAGGCGAACCGTCGGGTGAGCGACCTCGATCGGGAGATCGCGTACTTCCAGGCCGTCCAGGACGGACGGAAGCAGCTCTACGCGTGGGACCCCGACCATGGCTCTCTCATCGAGATGTCGGGCGATCCGGCGACGGCGACGTCGGCACTGTTCGTCGTTCCGGGAACGAACACACGAGCGGAGTCGTTCTTCGGCGATGTGCCGGTGACGCGGGTTGCGGAGTGGGAGACCAGAGCGGGGATGGGAGCCGTCGTGAGTTTCACTGTCCTGTCTGGACCGATGCCCCAACTTTCCGACATTCCATCAGGAGGTGGCCCGCAGCTGACCACCTACGCGTTGGAGCGCTCGCCCGAGTACGCGCGCTTCGTGCAGGGAATCGATGCCACGCGACCGGACCTCTGGACGATGAGCTACGAGCACTCGTATGCGGGAGCCATCGGAAGCGCCGCCGAGTCGTACGGAGGAGTCGTCGATGCTCGGTTCATGGCCGCCACGGTCGGTGCGATCGGGCCTTACCAACCATCGCCCGAGACGCGATACTTCGCCGCGCAGGCACCGGACGACATCAACCGCTACTACGCGGGTCTGAGCCTCGCAAATCTCGGGTTCAGCGTGCCCCCGGAGTCCTTTCCGGGCGTACAGATCGTCGAGACAGGGCTACCAGGATTGGACCCGGGAAATCTCGTTGTTGGCGGCGCAATTGGCATTGTCGCGGACAGCGTCGAACACCACAATGCGCTGATGAGCGACGAAGAATCGGTCAACGGACCGGTTCTCCGCAGCGTCAAGTCGCTTCTTCTCAGAGGGGCGGGCGAATGAGGAAGACGATCACATCAATCACGTTAGGGATAGGACTTCTCATGATGAGTGGCTGCACACCAACGCCGCCCACCTACGACGAGGTTCGAGCGGAAACGGTCGCGGTTCTCACGCAGGTAGCGGACATGGTGCCTGAGCCGCGAAGCATCGAGCCGAACGAGAGTTTCGACCCTTACCCCTGCGGCGACTCTTTGTCCCTCGGAGCCAGTAAGGGGAGCTTCTACACGGGGCAGTGGCTGATCTTCGTCGACGGATCGTTCGATGTGACCGCCTTCATCGACCAATTTCCCGAAGCGCTGGGCGATGGGTGGCGCTCCGATAGCCTCGGAATCCCCGTAAGCCATCCCCAGGTTTATCTGGTGCGCGACTCCCCTCGAATGAGTCTGACGGTGGAGGAGCGAACCTTCGAGGGACGCAGAGCGGTGGAACTCCTCGCCATCTCCCGCTGCGGCACCCTGTCCGAAGACCAGCGCCCGTAGCCCTCACAGCGCCCGGACGAACTCCGCCACCACCGGCGCCAATCCCGCGCCGATCTCGTCGGCCGGCCGCCGCGCGCCTTTCACCTCGAACGAGTGGTTCGCACCGGCGATCCAGTGCACACGGGCATCCGAGCACGAGTCCACTGCCTCCAGGAGTTGCTCGTGGGGGTCGACGAAGGGGTCGTTCTCGCCCTCGACGAACAGCTGCGGCGGTTCGACCCGAGGCAGGTGTTCGACCCGCGGCTTGTCAGGTCGACCGGGAGGATGAAGGGGATAGCCCAGGTAGACGAGTCCGGCGGGGCTCAGCAGTCCCTCACTCGCGGCGACGGATGCCATGCGCCCGCCGTACGACTTTCCTGCCGCGACGAAGACGCCCGGCGCCGATGCCGCGGCGCACCACGCCTGCACACCCGCCCAGGTGGTCGTGGCCGCGGCGGCGGGTCCCGGCATCCGGCGTCCCGCCTCGACGTACGGGAAGACGAACCGCAGCACGGCGAAACCGTCTTCGACGAGGGCCGCGGCAAGACCCTCGAGGAACGGGTGCGTCATGCCCGCGCCCGCCCCGTGGGCCAGCGCGATCGTGGCGGACGCGCCATCGGGCGCTTCCCACAGCCCCGACACACTCGACGCGCCGCCCGGCGACTCGACCGGGATCCGGACCGGTTCGGCGGTCACCGCTCTTCGCGCGGCGCCTCGGGGGCGTCGCCTCGCGGCTCACCGGCGACAGGATCAGCGTCGGCGGACCCGGTGCCGGCCGACTCGTCCGGATGGGCCTGCGGCGTGGGCGGAACGATGCGTTCCCCGTAGCGCGGCGGCTCGTCCGACGCGGGTGCGGAGCTCGGAGCGGCGGGACGCGGGGTCGACGGCGACGCGCCGCCGGGGGCCACCCGTTCGCCGTACTGCGGCGGGGCGTCGTCCACCGAGACCGGCGGGCGCGCGACCACCGTGCGCGCGGTGCCCGTGGGGCCGAGCACCCCGCGGGCCTTGTGAAGGCTGGGGGCGGCCACGCAGACGTCGTAGTGGTCGGCGGTGACCTGCATGACCGACGCGAAGTCCCGTCGGCGCCGGATGATCGAGTAGGTGCCGAGGCTCAGGAGCATTCCGAGCGCCATGCCCACGAGCAGCACGCCGAGGAAGGTCGCGACCTGCGCCGTGGGCTGACCGAGCACGAAGATGAAGGCGAAGAGCAGACCGATCATCAGACCGTTCAGCGCCCCGGATCGCGCCGCCGTGGCGTATCCGAGACGGCCCGTGATGCGTTCGACGGATCGGAGCCCGGTCCCCACGATCGCGATGTCGCGCGCGGGTACCTCGCCGGCGATGAGGGAGGACACGGCCTTCTGGGCCTGCTCGTACGTCGGGAACGACGCGACCTTCTCGCCGACCTCGTCGCGCCCGGCTCCCGGCCGCCCCGTCAACATACTCATTTCACCATCTTGTCACGTGCTCCTGAGGCGTCACCGAGGTGTTCGCGATGAGCTGCGGACTACGCTGTACCGGTGAGCACGCAAAGGGTTTTCGTCGCCCGCTTGGCGGGCTGCACGGTGTTCGATCCGGCGGGCGACCGCCTGGGGAAGGTGCGAGACGTCGTGGTGATCTACCGCGCGTCGGCCGCACCGCGCGTCGTGGGGCTCGTCGTCGAGATTCCCGGGCGCCGACATGTGTTCGTGTCCATCGGACGCGTCACCTCCATCCAGGCCGGTCAGGTCATCACGACCGGCCTCATCAATGTGCGCCGTTTCCAGCAGCGCGGCGGCGAAGTCCGGGTCATGGCCGAGATGCTCGGCCGCCGCGTGAGCCTGGTCGACGGCTCCGGCACGGCCGTCATCGAGGACGTCGCGATCGAGCGCAACCGGCTCGGCGAGTGGGACGTGGGCCAGCTCTTCCTCCGTCGTCCGCGCACGAGTGCGTCCCCCTTCGCGAAGGGCGCCACGACGTTCGCCGCGTGGACCGAGGTGCGAGAAAACCAGACGCCGGGCGAAGCGCAGTCGGCCGAACAGCTCGTCGCGACGTACTCCGAGCTCAAGCCGGCCGATCTCGCCAATACCCTGCTCGACCTCCCCGAGGAGCGCCTCATCGAGGTCGCCGAAGAGCTCAGCGACGATCGCCTCGCCGACGCCCTCGAAGAGATGCCCGAAGACGAGCAGGTCCACATCCTCGAGCAGCTGGGCGACGAGCGGGCCGCCGACATCCTGGATGCCATGGAGCCCGACGACGCAGCCGACCTCCTCGGCCAGCTGCCCGAGTCCCGTTCCGAACAGCTGCTCGAGCTCATGGAGCCCGAAGAGGCCGACGACGTGCGCGCCCTTCTTCAGTACGGCCCCGACACCGCCGGCGGTCTCATGACCCCGGAGCCCATCGTGCTGTCGGCGGATGCCACCGTGGCCGAGGCCCTGGCCCTCATCCGCCGCCACGAGCTGCACCCCGCGCTCGCGGCATCCGTCTTCATCACCCTCCCGCCCTACGAGACGCCGACGGGGCGACTCCTCGGCACCGTGCACTTCCAGCGGATGCTCCGCTACCCGCCGCACGAGCGCCTCGGCGCGATCATCGACGACACGCTCGAACCGGTGCCCGCCGATGCGACGGCAGCGGAGGTCGCGCGCCTGCTGGCGAGCTACAACCTCGTCTCGCTGCCCGTGATCGACCAGGCGCACCGGCTCGTCGGCTGCGTCAGCGTCGACGACGTCCTCGACTATCTCCTGCCCGACGACTGGCGCACACACGACAGCGATGATCCGACGCCCAAGGTCACACTCAGACCCACCGCGACGCAGAGCATCCCCGTCCAGACCCCACCGACCCCGAGGAGGCGCTGATGGCTCGGAACAACCGCCAGCCCGCTCTCGACGCGCCCCGCGGCCGCGGCCGCGTTCTCGCCCCGCGGACCCCGCAGCCGTCTCGCGATCGCTTCGGCCGTTTCACCGAGTGGGTCGCGCGAGCAATGGGCACGCCGACCTTCCTCCTGTCGCTGACGCTTTTCTGCGTGCTGTGGATGGGATGGAACTCCATCGCCCCCGATGACTGGCGCTTCGACTCCGCCGCGATCGGCTTCACGGCGCTGACCCTCGTGCTCTCTCTGCAAGCGTCGTACGCGGCCCCCCTGATCCTGCTCGCGCAGAACCGCCAGGACGATCGCGACCGCGTGCAGATCGAGCAAGACCGTCAGCGCGCCGAGCGCAACCTCGCCGATACCGAGTACCTCGCACGCGAGATCGTCGCCCTGCGCATGGCCGTCCGCGACCTGACGGACGAGGTCATCACGAAGGACACGCTGCGTGCCGAGCTGCGCGCCGCACTCCAACGACTCGACGACCACGACGAGCAGTCACGGCCCGCGCCGTGACGGTCGAACTCGCCGAACGTGTCCGCGCGGCCGTCGCCGCGGTGACCGACCCCGAGCTCCGTCGACCCCTCGGCGAGCTCGACATGGTGCGCGAGATCGACGTCCACGGCTCCCGGGCCGACGTCGGTATCGCCCTGACGATCGTCGGGTGCCCCGCCGCCGACCGCATCGAACGCGACGTCCGGGATGCCGCGGCCTCGGTCGCCGGGATCGATGCGGTCGACGTGCGGGTCGGGGTGATGTCACCCGACGAGCGCAGAGCCCTCACCGAGAAGCTGCGCGGCGGGCGGGCGAAGCGTGAGATGCCCTTCGGTCCGGACTCGCTCACGCGCGTCATCGCCGTCACCAGCGGCAAGGGCGGTGTCGGCAAGTCGACCTTGACGGCGAACCTCGCGGTCGCTCTCGCGGCCCGAGGCCTTCGCGTCGGCTTGATCGACGCCGACGTGCACGGCTTCTCGATCCCCGGACTGCTCGGCCTGATCGATGCCGACGGCCTCCCGCCCGCCCCGACGCGGATCGACGAGCTGATCCTGCCGCCGGTGGCCTACGGGGTGAAGGTGATCTCGATCGGCATGTTCCTCCGTCGTCCGGGAGAGGATGCCGCGGGCGCCGTCGCCTGGCGGGGTCCGATGCTGCACCGCACCGTGCAGCAGTTCCTCACCGACGTGTTCTTCGGGGACCTCGATGTGCTGCTGCTCGACATGCCGCCGGGAACGGGCGACGTGGCGATCTCCGTGGGCCAGCTTCTCCCCCACGCCGACGTCCTCGTCGTGACGACCCCGCAGGCGGCCGCGGCCGACGTCGCGGTCCGTTCCGGAACGGTCGCCCGTCAGACGGGACAGCGCGTGATCGGCGTGATCGAGAACATGGCCGCGATGACGCTCCCGGACGGCAGCTCGCTCGACCTGTTCGGCTCCGGCGGCGGCGAGGCCGTGGCTCGCGCCCTGTCGACCGTCGACGACGACGTGCCCCTCCTGGCATCCGTCCCGTTGAGCCCGGCACTCCGCGGAGGCGGAGACGACGGCCACCCCGTGGTGCTGGGCGCACCCGACGATCCCGCATCACGCGCCATCGACGCGGCGGCGGCGGCTCTCGCCGTGAACCCGCGTGGGCTCGCCGGACGAGCGCTCCGCGTCACCCCGTCGGCGTGACGGCCACCCGCTGACGGGCGGCGGGTCTCAGGTGGACTCGTCGTCGAACGGGGGAACCGACCCGGGAACGAAGGGCGGCTTCTCGGGTGTGACACGCGCGGCGACGGCGGCGGCACCGGCGGCGCGCATCGTCGCCGTCGGGGTGTCGTCGAGGAGAGCTTCGCGGACGATGCGACGCGGGTCGTACTGACGCGGGTCGAGCTTGCGCCAGTCGACCTCGTCAAACTCCGGCCCCATCTCCTCGCGCATGCGCGATTTCGCTCCCTGCAGCGTCTCTTTCGCGCGACGGGTGAGCTTCGCGAGGGCTTCGGCGTACTTGGGGAGGCGCTCGGGGCCGATGACGAGTGCGGCGACCACACCGATCAGCATGAGCTTCTCGATGGTGAGCCCGAAGAACATGAGTTCAGATTACCCGCCGCGCCTCGGCCTCCGGCACGACCCCGCCCTCTAGCCTGGGCACGGAGGTCCAGGTGAGTGGTTACGAGGCGAACGAACGGTTCGTGCAGGAATCGACGGTGGAGCCGGAGCACATCGCCCGGGCTCGCGCGCACGCGCTCGAGCTGGGTGCCGCCCCGATCAGCCCCGCGGTCGGCGCGCAGACGGCGCTTCTCGCGGCCGCGACGCGCGCGCTGAACGTCGTCGAGGTCGGCACGGGCGGCGGCGTCTCGGGACTCTGGCTCTTGCACGGTTCTCCGCGCGCCACGCTGACCACCATCGACAGCGAGCCGGAGCATCTCGGAGCCGCGCGCGCGGCGTTCGCCGATGCGCGGATTCCTGCGGCGCGAGCACGCTTCATCACGGGCCGTGCGGCCGAAGTCCTCCCCCGCATGAACGAAGCGTCGTACGACATCGTCTTCATCGACGCCGACCCCGACGGCGTCATCGAGTACGTCGAGCACGGCCTGCGCCTCGTGCGCGCGGGCGGCACGGTGCTCATTCCACGCGTCCTCGCGGGCGGCGCCGTCGCCGATCCCGTTCGCCGCGACGCGGTGACGACGGCGTACCGCTCCCTCATCCAGGAGGTCCAGGCGTCACCCGCCGTCTTCGGAGCCCTGTCCACCACGGGCGAGGGCCTCTTGCAGCTGACGACCGTCTCGCCGACGTCCTGAGCGGGGCATGACCCCGCGGTTCACCCGCTGCACCGCGATAGTCACCCAACGAGAGAAGGCCGGCCCCGTCAGGGACCGGCCTTCTCTCGTGAAGTTCCGTCAGGATGCGTTGACGACACCACCGAGCACGTCGTGCAGTTCCTTCGCCTCGGCATCGTTCACCGAGACGACGAGTCGCCCGCCACCCTCGAGCGGCACGCGCACGATGATCAGCCGGCCCTCCTTCACGGCCTCCATCGGTCCGTCACCGGTTCGCGGCTTCATGGCTGCCATCGCGGCCCCCTTTTCGTCGTTGGTCTCCTGACAGTTTACCGGTAGCGCGCGTGGCGCGTCGTCCGACGCCACGCGGGGCGGCACGGCATCCGCTCAGGGGATCTGCCAGTAGGTGTTGGCCAGGGCGTACATGTTGTAGATCCACCACCACTGCCCGAGCAACGCCAGGGCGAGGACCCCGACGCGCCAGGCGGTGGAGCGAGGCACCGCGAGTGCTCCCCACAGGGGCGACACCGGCAGGAGCAACCGGAAGATGCTCGACTGCGGGAAGAACACCAGGAGCAGGTAGATGAGATAGCTGGCCGACCAGAGACGAACCTCGACACCGAGCCGTCTAACCGGACCGAGGAACCACAGCGCGAGAGAGACACCCACGACGAGGACCACCAGCGCGACGTAGCCGAGCCAGACCCCGAGTCCCCACTGGGTGAACCAGAACGCGGCGGCCTGCACCCACCCCTCGATCGGGACGAAATGCCCGCTCGCGTCGGTGATCCAGTTGCGGCGCCACGCGAGCTCCGTCGCGAGATACGCGCCCGCGTCGCCCGTGACCATCGCCGCGATCGTCTGCCACGCGAATCCGACGGCCACGCTGACGAGCCCGAGGGCGACGATGTGCACGACCTCGCGTCGCGGGAGCGGATCGCTGCGTCGCCGGACGAAACGATGGATGCCGTAGAGCGCGAGGAACAGCGCGAAGGCGAGGATTCCCGGGCGGGTGAACCCCATGGCGGGGACGAGGAGGTAAAGCCACCCCCATCGCCGTCGCTGCACGCAGCGGAGTGCCACGAAGAGGAGGAACAGGAAGAGCGATTCGGCGTACCCGACCTGGAACAGCGCGGCCAGGGGACCGGTAGCGAAGAAGACCACCGCCCAGGTGGCCGCCGCATCGCCCACACGGTCACGGAGAAGGGCATGCAGCGCCACGCTCGCGCCGTAACCGGCGAGGAGCGAGATCGTGACCGCCCCGGCACCCCAGGACCCCAGAAGAGCTCCCAGCCCCGCCGAGAGGTACGGGTACAGCGGAAGGAACGCCCACGCGTTCTCCGACACCGCACCCTCGGCGTTGACGGGCAGCACGGACGGATACCCCGACACGGCCGCGAGCCAGTACCACTGCGCGTCCCACCCCAGGGCGAGCTGTCCGAGCGACGGGTCGACGCCGTAGCGCGATGCCGGCCCCGACATCGCCGCCGCGATCAGGAAGAAGGCCGTCGTGACGACGCGCGCCGCGACGTAGATCAGGGCGATACGCCACGGCACGGGCAGACGAGCCCATCCCCGGACGGTTCTGGATGCCGCGACCTCGGTGGTCACGACCCGCTCAACCACGCTCGCAGGCCGTGCTCCACGGCGTCGATCTGCGCCACGGGAACGCGCTCCTCGTCGTGGTGCGCGAGGTGCGGATCGCCCGGACCGTAGTTGACGGCCGGGATGCCGAGCGCGGAGAACCGGGCGACGTCGGTCCAACCGTACTTCG
This sequence comes from Microbacterium sp. S1037, assembly GCF_048381605.1. Classification (NCBI taxonomy): domain Bacteria; kingdom Bacillati; phylum Actinomycetota; class Actinomycetes; order Micrococcales; family Microbacteriaceae; genus Microbacterium; species Microbacterium sp. S1037. The sequence continues at coordinate 269,367 of NZ_JBLWIG010000002.1, read as the reverse complement.
GGCGGGGTGTCGCACCGACCGCGGCGACGAACTCCTGCGCGAGTGCCGCGTCCAAGCCCGGACGGGCGCCCTCGGCGACGTCGACGATCTCGACGTCGAAGCCGGTGAACACGTCGCGGACGACCCGTTCGGCGCCCGCAGCGTCGCGACTCGGGGCGAAGCGGTAGTTCACCTCGACCTCGCACGCGTCGGGGATCACGTTGCCCGCGACTCCCCCGGAGATCTTCACGGCGTTGAGGCCTTCGCGATAGAGCAGCCCCTCGACCTCGATCTCACGCGCGCGGTACTCGGCGAGGCGCGCGAGGATGGGGGCCGCTTTGTGGATCGCGTTCTCACCGATCCACGACCGAGCGCTGTGAGCGCGGACGCCGTCGGTTCGAATGACGGCGCGGAGCGTGCCGTTGCATCCCCCCTCGACCTCGCCGTTGCTGGGCTCCCCGAGGATCGCGAAGTCTCCGACGAAGAGATCCGGGCGGTTGCGAGAGAGTCGCCCCAGACCGTTCAGGGACGAGTCGACCTCCTCGTGGTCGTACCACATCCACGTGATGTCGACCGGGGGCGCGACGAGCTCTGCGGCGAGCTTGAGCTGCACCGCGACGCCCGCCTTCATGTCGACGGTCCCGCGGCCCCAGAGCACGGCTTCGCCGTCGACGTCGCGGTCCTCGACGGGGAGGTTGCGGTTGATGGGCACGGTGTCGATGTGCCCGGCGATCACCACCCGACGCGCGCGGCCGAAATCGGTGCGCGCGACGATCGTGTCCCCGTCGCGGATGACCTCGAGGTGGTCGTAGTCGGCGAGGGCGGCGGCGATGGCATCCGCGAGGGTCGTCTCGTCACCGGACACGCTCGGGATGTCGCAGATGGCGCGCGTGAGATCGAGCGAGGACGACGTGAGATCGAGCGAGGGCATGCCCCCGATCCTATCCAGCGCGGTGCCGCCGGTAGCCTGGAGCCGTGAGCAACGAACGACGTATCAGCGCTGCCGGACTCTCGACCATCGCCGAGGGAGGGACCGTGCTCGACGCGTGGTTCCCGAAGCCGTCCCTGGGCGGCGAGCCCGAGGTCTCGACCGATCTCGAGGCCCAGGCCGGGGCCGATGAGCGCCGCAATGTCCGTATCGAGACGGTGTCGCTGACCATCGACGCCGATGCGGCCCCGGCGTCCACGGTCGACGCCTATCTGCGCCTCCACGCGCTGTCGCACCTGCTCGTGCGCCCGAACGAGATCAACCTCGACGGCATCTTCGGGCACCTGCCCAACGTCGCGTGGACCAACGCAGGCCCGATCCACCCCGATGACGCGGCGCGCCTGCGTCCCGCGCTCCAGAGGCACGGCATCCAGATCCAGGGGCTCGACAAGTTCCCGCGCCTCACGGACTACGTGTCGCCCGCCGGCGTCCGCATCGCCGACGCCTCGCGTGTTCGCCTCGGTGCGCACCTCTCCCCCGGTACGACTGTGATGCACGAGGGCTTCGTGAACTTCAACGCCGGCACCCTCGGCTCCTCGATGATCGAAGGACGTGTCTCGCAAGGCGTGGTGATCGGCGACGGCACCGACATCGGCGGCGGAGCCTCGATCATGGGCACGCTCTCCGGGGGCGGGACCCACCGCGTCTCGATCGGCGCGCGCACGCTGCTCGGCGCCAACGCGGGCATCGGCATCTCGCTCGGCGACGACTGCGTCGTCGAGGCGGGCCTCTACGTCACGGCCGGCACGAAGGTGAAGGTCGGCGACGAGGTCGTGAAGGCGGGCGAACTGTCGGGGCGCAACGGCATCCTGTTCCGACGCAATTCGCTGACGGGCGCTGTCGAAGCGTCGGCGCGAGCGGGTGTCGGCGTGACGCTGAACGAGGCGCTGCACGCCTGAGCCGCGGCACTCCCCTCTCATAAACGCGATCCACGCGCAGAAACACGTTCTCCCCGTGTTTCTGTGCGTGGATCGCGTTTATGCGCGCGCTACCCGCGCTGGCCCCACACGCGCTGGCCCTCGCACGCCGGCCCTCACACGAAACGCCCCGCCCCTCCGAAGAGGGACGGGGCGTTTGCGGCAGCGGGATCAGCCGATGCCGGGGTAGTTGCGCTCGGCAGCCCCCGTGTAGAGCTGCTGCGGGCGGCCGATCTTGGTCTGCGGGTCGGTGATCGCCTCACGCCACTGCGCGAGCCAGCCCGGCAGACGACCGATCGCGAAGAGGACCGTGAACATGCGCGTGGGGAAACCCATCGCCTTGTAGATCACGCCGGTGTAGAAGTCGACGTTCGGGTACAGACGACGTTCCTTGAAGTAGTCGTCCTGCAGCGCGATCTGCTCGAGCTCCTTCGCGAGGTCGAGCAGCGGGTCGCTGACGCCGAGGGCTTCGAGAACCTCGTCGGCCGCTTCTTTCACGAGCTTGGCGCGCGGGTCGTAGTTCTTGTAGACCCGGTGGCCGAATCCCATGAGCTTGACGCCCTCTTCTTTATTCTTCACCCGCTCGACGAAGCGCTCGACGCTCTCGCCGGAGTCGCGGATGCGACCGAGCATCTGCAGCACGGCCTCATTGGCGCCACCGTGCAGCGGGCCGGACAGGGCCTGGATGCCGGCGGAGATCGACGCGAACTGGTTGGCACCGGTCGAGCCCACCAGACGCACCGTCGAGGTCGAGGCGTTCTGCTCGTGGTCGGCGTGCAGCATGAGCAGCAGGTCGAGGGCCTTGGTCATGACCGGGTTGACCTCGTAGATCTCGCTCAGCACACCGAAGTTGAGCTTGAGGAAGTTGTCGACGAAGCCGAGCGAGTTGTCGGGGTACAGGAAGGCCTGGCCGATGCTCTTCTTGTGCGCGTACGCCGCGATCACGGGAAGCTTGGCGAGCATGCGCACCGTGTTCAGCTCGACGTGCTCGGGGTTGTGCGGGTCCGACTCGGACTCGTAGTAGGTCGAGAGAGCCGCGGTGGCCGCAGAGAGCACCGACATGGGGTGCGCGGTCGGGGGCAGCGACGAGAAGAATCGCTTGAGGTCCTCGTGCAGGAGCGTGTGACGGCGGATGCGCTCGTCGAACGAGGCGAGTTCGGATGCCGACGGCAGTTCGCCGTAGATGAGCAGCCACGCGACCTCGAGGTAGGTGCTGTTCTTCGCGAGCTGCTCGATCGGGTACCCGCGATAGCGCAGGATGCCCTGGTCGCCATCGATGTAGGTGATGTCGGACTTCGTCGACGCGGTGTTCACGAAGCCGTAGTCGAGCGTCGTGTGGCCGGTCTGCTTCGTCAGCGACGCGATGTCGATGCTCGGGATGCCGTCGGTTCCCCGGAGCACCGGGAATTCGGCGGTGGTGCCCCCCACCGTGAGGGTGGCCTTGTCGTTCTGCGTTCCCGCGTCGCTCACCGCGCCTCCTTGCGATTTCTGGTCGCCCATTTGTTCGGCCACGGGGGCGGAGGCACCCGCGGTCTTCTCGACCGGTGGATGCCACGAGTGCGGCCTCACGGTCGACACGCGCTCGGAGGGATGCCCGAGCACAGTGCTTTTACAGCCTAGTAGGCCGTGGCACGTACAGATGACAACGCCAAAGGATGCCCCCATCGAATGGAGGGATCCTCCTCATCGCTCGCGACGATGCTCCCCGGCGTCGACGCGGGGCGCGACTGGTCCCGACGCGGGGGTCAGAGGTCGGCGGACCGTGAGCGGCCGACGTAGGCGGTGGGGGTCACTCCGAACCGCGCGCGAAAGGCCGAGATGAAGCTGCTGACCGAGTCGTAGCCGACGGACGGAGCGACGGCGTGCACGGGCTCACCCCCCTGCAGCAGGCCGACCGCGACGTGCAGACGCGCCCGCACACGCCATTCCCGGAAGGTCCAACCCGTGTCCGCGAGGAAGGCGCGTGCGATGGTCTTCGCGCTGACGCCCTCGCTCGCCGCCCAGGCGGCGAGTTCGCGATCGTCGTCGGGTGCGGCGAGCAGCGCGACAGCGATCGCGCGCGCACGGGGGTCGCGCGGCAGAGCGACGACCTCGCGCGAGACCGGGGCCTCGGCGACCAGGTCGTTGAGGAGCGCGTAGGCGGCTTGTCGACGCGCTGCGGACCGCCCATCGACCGAGAGATGACGCAGTAGTGCCCCGGCGAGGGGATCGAGCGTGAGAACGCGAGCCTGCGCCCAGCCCGAGGGGCTCGGTCGGTGTCGTTGATCCACGTACGCGCTGACGAGCTCCCCCGGTTCGGCGAAGCGCATCTCGTGCAGCACCCCGGTGGGGATCCACGCCGCGTGATCGCGACGGAGGTGCCAGCGATCGGATCCGACCGAGACCTCCATGGATCCGGATGCCATCCACGCGAGCTGATCCTCCTCGTGACGGTGCAACGCGAATTCGCTGCCGCCGTCGACGAATGTCGACGTGACCGCGAACTCGGCGAATGTCCACTGGCGAACACGCGGCGCGGAGAGAGCCGCATCCACGTGGTCCGCGTGTTCCCCAGGCGACATGACCGTGTCCTCGATCAGCACGTGGTGTCTCCTCACGACGATGGCGGGCAAAGTAAGGCAAGGCTAACCTAGCGGCGCCCGTACCCGTCTACCCGAGAGCCTCCATGTCCGTCACCCTGCACCGCTCCCGCCCCGCGCGTCTCGCCGCGCTCGGCACCGTCCTCGCCGTCACCGCCGCCCTGCTCGCCGGCTGTGGCGGCACCGCCACGGCTGTCGCGGAGAACGCGACCTATTCGACCGAGCCGAGCGACGCGTTCCCCGTCACCGTGACCCACCAGTTCGGCGAGACCACGGTAGAGGCGGAACCGCAGCGCGTCGTCGTCGTGGGCCTCACCGAGCAGGACATCCTGCTCGAACTCGGCACACCCCCGATCGCCACGACCGAGTGGTACGGGGAACAGCCCTACGCCGTCTGGCCGTGGGCGACCGATCTGCTCAACGGTGCCGAGCCCACCGTGCTGTCGGCCACCGACGGCTTCGAGTTCGAGAAGATCGCCTCGCTCGAGCCCGACCTCATCGTCGGCACGAACGCGAACATGACGGCCGACGACTACACCAAGCTCAGCGCGATCGCCCCCACGATCGCGAGCGTCCCCGGCAGCGAGCGCTACTTCTCCGACTGGAAGGGTCAGACCCGGCAGATCGCTCAGGCGATGGGGCGCAGCGCCGAGGGCGAGAAGCTCATCACCGGCATCGAAGAGCAGTACGCGGCGGCCGCGGCCGCCCACCCCGAGTTCGCCGGCAAGACGGCGTCGTTCTCGCAGGGCGGCCCGTGGGAGGGCAGCATCTACGTGTATCCCGACGGCCTGAACACCGACTTCCTCACCGACCTCGGCTTCGTGATCACCCCGGGGCTCGAGAAGTATGTTCAGCAGAAGGGCGCGCAGGCGCTCATCTCGGGCGAGAACATGTCGCTCATCGACGCCGACGTCATCGTCTTCGCCACCGAGAGCGCCGACTCGCTGCCTGCGCTGCTCGACTTCGGAACGACGCGGTCGCTGTCGGCGGTCACCGGAGGACGCGCTGTCTACACCGACGCCGAGCTCGCGGGCGCCATCTACTTCCTCACGCCGTTGAGCCAGAAGTACGTCATCGACAAGCTCGTCCCGCGCCTCGAGAAGGCCGTCGCCGGCACCTCCCCGCAGAGTGTCGAGGGCTGACCCGCGGTGATCTCGCCCCTCGCGGTCGCGTCGCGCCCTGCTGCGCGGCGCGACCGCCCCTCCGCCTCCCCTCGTCGCCGAGCCGCGGGTCTCGTCGTTGCCGTGATCGCCCTCGTCGTGGCGGCCGGCCTCAGCGTCGCGGTCGGCTCGAACGCCCTCTCCCCCGCCGAGATCTGGCATGCCCTGGCCACCCCCGACGGAGCGGTCACCGATCAGATCGTCCGTGACCTGCGCGTCCCCCGCACGATCGCCGCGGTCGTCGCCGGGGTCGCCCTCGGACTCGCCGGCGCGCTGATCCAGGCATTCACCCGGAATCCCCTCGGCGATCCCGGCATCCTGGGAGTGGATGCCGGCGCCGCCCTCTTCGTCGCGATCGGCGTCGTCCTGGGCGCGGTGACCGCCGTGCAGTTCCTCCCCTGGGCGTTCGGCGGCGCCCTCCTGGTCACCGTCGCCGTCTACGCGATCGGCGGGGCGGGACGCGGCGGGCCCGATCCCGTGCGGTTGACCCTGGCCGGAGTCGCCGTCGGAGCCGTGCTCATGGGCGTCACGAGCGCGATGATGCTCCTCGACCCGGTCACCTTCGCGCGCCTGCGGGGGTGGAACGCGGGTTCGTTCGTGGAACGCGGGTGGGACGTCATCCTCCCCGTCGTCCCTTTCGTCGGCTGCGGTGTCGTCGTGGCCCTCGCCTGCGCGCGGTCGCTCAACTCTCTCGGCCTCGGCGACGAACTCGCCTCCTCCCTCGGCACGAGACTCGTGCGCACCCGTGTGCTCTCGATCGCGGCCATCACCGTCCTCGCGGGATCGGCAACGGCGATCGCCGGTCCGATCGCCTTCGTCGGCCTCATGGCTCCGCACGTCGCGAGATGGATCGTCGGGCCGGACCAGAGGTGGATCCTCCCGTACACGATGGTGATCGCACCGACGGTGCTCCTCGTGTCCGATGTCATCGGTCGGGTGATCCTGTGGCCGAGCGAAGTGCCGGTGGGCATCGTCACCGCCTTCGTCGGAGCACCCGTGCTCATCGCGCTGGTGCGCCGGGCGAGAGCGAGCAGCCTGTGAGCCTCGTCATCCGCCGTGGGCCGGTGTCGCTGCGCTTCCGCGTGCGCACGCTCACGACGGGGGTCGTCGTCGCCGTGGTCGCGGCGATCCTCGCGGTCCTCGCCCTCTGTCTCGGTGATCTGCCCCTCACCCCTGCCCAGGTCGGGGGCGCCCTTCTCGGCGCTGACCACGGCTTCACGGCGACCGTCGTCCGCGAGTGGCGGCTTCCGCGCGTGCTCGCCGCTCTCGTCTTCGGCGCCGCTCTGGGCGTGTCGGGAGCGGTCTTCCAGTCGCTCACGAGGAACCCGCTCGCCAGCCCCGACGTCATCGGGCTGTCGGCCGGCTCCTACGCCGGCGGGTTGAGCGCGATCATTCTCTTCGGCGCGGCGGCGGGCAGTGGTCCCGTCTCCGCGGGGGCGATCGCGGGAGGCCTCGCCGCCGCGGCGCTGGTGTACGTGCTCGCCTACCGGCGCGGCATCCAGGGCTTCCGTCTGATCGTCGTCGGCATCGGCGTCTCGGCGATGCTCCAAGCACTCAGCACCTACCTCGTGCTGCGAGCCAAGATCGAAGTGGCGATGGTCGCCGCTGTGTGGGGCGCGGGCTCGCTGTCGCCGGTCGGATGGGGGCAGTTCCTCCCCGCCGCCGCGGTGATCACTGTCGCCCTCGTCGCCCTCGCCGTCTTCAGCGGCGCCCTCTCGCGTCTCGAGCTCGGCGACGACGCGGCGCGGGCGCTCGGCATCCGTGTCGAGAGGTCCCGGCTCGGTCTGGTCGTCTGCGCCGTCGCGCTGACCGCGGTGGTTACCGCGGCCGCCGGACCCATCGCTTTCGTCGCCCTCGCCGCACCGCAGATCGCACAGCGGCTGGCCCGGACAGCGGGCATCGCCCTCGTACCGTCGGCGCTCGTCGGGGCGGTCGTACTCCTGGCATCCGACATCGTCGCTCAGCACATGCTGCCCACGCCGCTTCCCGTGGGCCTGGTCACCGTCGTCGTCGGCGGCCTCTACCTCGTCTGGCTCCTCATCCACGAAACCCGGAGACGCGCATGACCGCTCCCGCCCGCCTCGCCGCTCATGATCTGACCATCGGCTACGACCGCCGCATCATCTCGGAGAAGCTGTCAGTCGCCATCCCCGACGGCTCCTTCACGGTGATCGTGGGCGCCAACGCGAGCGGAAAGTCCACGCTCCTGCGCGCTCTCGCCCGCCTTCTCACGCCGGTGTCGGGCGAGGTACGGCTCGACGAACGGCCGCTCGCGGAGTACCAACCCAAAGAGCTCGCGCGAGCCGTGGGCCTGCTCCCGCAGACGTCTCTCGCTCCCGACGGCATCACGGTCATCGACCTCGTGGCCCGCGGACGGTACCCCCACCAGGGGTTCCTGCGGCAGTGGTCCGTCGACGACGAGGCGGCGGTGAGGCAGGCTCTGGATGCCACCGGCACGGCGGATCTGTCGGGACGCCTCGTCGCGGAACTGTCGGGCGGCCAGCGCCAGCGGGTCTGGATCGCCATGGCGCTGGCGCAGCAGACGCCGATCCTCCTGCTCGACGAACCCACGACCTTCCTCGACATCGCCCACCAGATCGAGCTGATGGAGTTGCTGACCGACCTGAACGAGCAGGGGCGCACACTCGTGGCGGTGCTCCATGACCTGAACCAGGCGGCGCGATACGGGAGCCACCTCATCGCCGTGAAAGACGGGCGGATCGTCGCCGAAGGCGCCCCGGCCGACATCGTGACGGCCGAGATGGTCGAGGACGTCTTCGGCCTGCGCTGCGTGGTGACCCCCGACCCGGTCTCGGGGACGCCCGCGGTCTCGGCCCTCGGTCGAGACAGGGCCGTCCGACCGTGAGGATGCTTCTCCAGGCCCCCGCCGACCCCGTTCGCACCCGAGATCTGTCGGTCACCGATCGAACGACCCCGCGCTCACTCGCCCTACGGGCGATGGGTGCCGCGCCGCGCTACACCGTTCCGGCCGCCGTGCTCTCGATCACCCACCAGGTGGGCGAAGCGCTCGTCCCGATCGTCATGGGGCTCGCGATCGAACGCGCGGTCACGACCGGCGATCCCGCTCAGCTCGTGCTGTGGCTCGGGGTGCTCGCGGCCGACTTCGTCCTGCTGTCCTTCTCCTGGCGTTTCGGATCGCGGCTCGCGGAACTGGGCATGCTGGCCGTCCAACACCGTCTCCGGATCTCCGTCGCGACCCACCTTCTCAAGCGACCACCACGACCGGGGCGTCCGTCGGAGCAGCCGGGTGTCGCCCTCTCGATCGCCACGTCCGACACCAGCAGGCTGGCGGAGGCCGTCGAGATCGGCGTCTACCCCGTGGGCCAGCTCGCCGCGGTGCTCTTCGGCGGAGCCGTGCTCGTCACCGTCTCGTGGCCGCTGGGCGTCGCCGTCCTGCTCGGCGCGCCGATCCTGCTGTGGGTCACGGAGCGCGCGGGTCGACGACTGCGCGACCGTAGCGGCGAGGAGCAGGAAGCCGCGGCCGCTGCGGCGGGTCGGGCCGCTGACCTCATGAGCGGATACCGCGTGATCCGCGGCATCGGCGCCGAAGCCGAGGCGGGCCGCCGGTACCGTCGCGCCAGCCGCGCCGCCCTCGTAGACACCATGCGCGCCCGCCGCGCCGAGGGGGTCTTCGGCGGGGCCATGAGCGTCGTCACCGGACTGTTCCTCACCGCCGTCGCTGTCGCCGCGGCCCTGCTCACAATGTCGGGAGGCCTGGGCCTCGGCGAGTTCATCGCGGTCGTGGGACTCGCGCAGTTCCTCCTCGACCCGCTGCGCGCGCTCGCGCTCTACACCGGCTCATGGTGGGCGTCGGCGACGGCCTCTGCGGCACGGGTGCTCGATGTCCTCCGCGACACCGAACCGGTCGCGGTCGTCGCGCCGCCGAGCCCGGCGGCACAGCGGGCGCCGGACATCCGGCCCGGAGAGTTCGTGGTCGTCGCGTGCGGCGGCGAGCGGGCCGCCGAGGTGATCGCGGCCCTGCGGGCACGGCATCCCGAAGCCCTCCACGCCCCGCACGCTGCGCACCTGTTCACCGGGACGGTCGCCGACAACGTCAGCCCGCCGGATCGGGATGCCGCGACCCAGTCGGCGGCCCTTCACGCCGCCGTGTGCGACGAACTCGCCACCGCACTGCCCGCCGGACTCGACAGCCGCGTCGGCGAGAACGGCAGCGCGCTGTCGGGCGGTCAGCGTCAACGGGTCGCCCTCGCGCGCGCTCTCGCGCACGACCCCGAACTGCTGGTGCTGCACGATCCGACCACCGCCGTCGACGCCGTCACCGAAGCGCGAATCGCCGAGCGGGTACACAGGATGCGGCGCCATCGACGCACCGTCGTCATCACGCGCGCACCGGCGTTCGCCGCCATCGCAGATCGCGTGATCCGCATGCCCGAAGGAGCGACCGAATGAGTGTCCCCCTCCCGCTCGCCTCGGCCCGAGAGGTGTTGCACGAACTCCGGAAGTCTCTTCCGCGCGGATGGTGGCGCCTGCCGTCGCTCATCGCGGTCGTGCTCTCGGCTGCGGCGTCGGGAGTGGTGGGCCCGCTCGCCCTCGGGGTCGTCGTGGACGCGATCGGCGCGGGCGACGACGCACCGCCGCTCGCGTGGACGCTCGCCGCCGTGATGGCCGGCGCAGTCGTGACCGGCGCCGTGCTCACCGCCGTCGGCATGGTCTCGGCCTCGCAGCTGTTCGAGAGCGCCCTCGCCGACCTCCGTGAGCGGATGGTCGACACCGCCCTGCACCTGCCTCCGGCTCGCGTCGAACGCGCCGGCACGGGCGATCTGATCGCTCGGGCCGGCGACGATGTCGCTCAGGTGTCGGAGGCCATCCCCCGCGTCGTCCCGGCCCTCGTCGGGGCCGCGTTCACGATCGCCGTCACCCTCGTCGGTATGGCGGTCATCGATCCCTGGTACGCAGTGGCGTTGATCGCCATCACGCCCCTGCACGTCTTCGCGGTGCGTCGCTATCTGCGTCACGCCCCGGGTGTCTACGCGGCGGAGCGCGCCGCGATGGCCGAGCGCGCACAGCATCTTCTCGACACGCTGCGCGGGCTGGAGACCGTCCGCGCCTATCGCACGGCTCCTTCGCACCTGGACCGCATCTCGACCGCGTCGTGGGCCGTCGTGCGGTGGAGCATGCGCGCACGCGGCATCCAGAACCTGTTCTTCGCCCGGCTGAACGCGGCGGAGTTCCTCGGCATGGCGGGTCTGCTCGTCGTGGGGTTCGTCCTCGTCGCGAACGGGCACGGCAGCGTGGGTGGGACGACCGCAGCCATGCTGCTGTTCCTCCGCCTGTTCGGCCCGATCAACGAGCTGCTCTTCGTCGTCGACGACCTGCAATCGGCCCTGGCGTCGCTCTCGCGCATCGTCGGGGTCATCCGAACGGCGGCGCCGCGGGATCCCGTGAGCGAATCGTCACGCGGTCCCGCCGGCGTCGAACCGCACGGCACCGAGCCGCGCGACGTCGACCCGCGCGACGTCGACCCCCGCGACGTCGACCTGCGCGGGATCACCCACGCGTACGACGCGGGTCACCCCGTGCTGCACGACGTGTCACTGCGAATCGCGGCGGGCGAGCGCGTGGCGGTCGTCGGAGCGTCGGGCGCCGGGAAGTCCACGCTCGCCGCGATCGCCGCCGGAGTGCACGACCCGCTCGTCGGCCAGGTCGACCGACCGCGTTCCGTCGCTCTCGTCACTCAGGACGTGCACGTCTTCGATGCCGACCTCCGCGACAACCTCACCCTCGCAGCACCCGGCGCGACCGACGACGAGGTGCATGCCGCGTTGCGGCGCGTGGGCGCCGAGGACATCGTCGCGCGGCTGGCCCGCGGCCTCGATGAACCGGTCGGCGCCTCGGGGACTCCCCTGTCACCCTCCGAGGCCCAGCATCTCGCGCTGGCACGAGTTCTCCTCGCCGACCCCTCGTTCATCGTCCTCGACGAGGCCACCGCCGAGGCCGGCTCCACCGAGGCGGGACGCCTCGAGGACGCGGCGTCGGCGGCCATCGGGGGGCGAACCGCGCTCGTCGTCGCGCATCGACTCAGCCAGGCCGCGTCCGCCGACCGTGTCGTGCTGCTCGACGCCGGTCGTGTGCACGAGGAGGGCACCCACGACGACCTCCGCACCGCGGGCGGGGCCTACGCGCGCCTGTGGGACGCGTGGAGTCGTTCGACCTGAATCAGGGAGCGAGCCGCTCGGCCGCCGCGGCGATCCGCTCATCGGTCGCGGTCAGCGAGAACCGGACGTGGTTCGGGAAGTGCGTGCCGTAGAAGTGCCCCGGACCGACGAGGATACCGAGGTCGGCGAGCCGCCCCACGCTCTCCCACGCGTCGCGTCCCTCGGTGGCCCACAGGTACAGGCCGGCCTCGCTGCGGTCGATGGTGAAGCCGGCGGCCTCGACCGCGGGCTTCAGCACGGCGCGGCGCCGGGCGTAGCGCTCACGCTGCTCGGCGACGTGCGCGTCATCGCCGAGAGCCACGGTCATCGCGCGCTGCACGGGAGCGGGAGGCATCAGACCGAGGTGCTTACGCCCGGTCAGCAATCGCGAGACGAGCGCCGCGTCACCGGCCAAGAACGCCGCGCGGTACCCCGCGAGGTTCGACTGCTTGCTCAGCGAGTACACCGACAGCACGTCGGTGAGGTCGTCCCCGACCACGGCGGGATCCAGCACGCTCGGCACGCGCTCGACGTCCCAGGGGGCGTCCCACCCGAGTTCGGCGTAGCACTCGTCCGACGCCAGAACGGCTCCGAGCTCTCGCGCCCGGCTCACGGCATCCGTCATCTCGGACACCGACAGCACGCGGCCGTCGGGGTTTCCCGGCGAGTTGACCCAGACGAGCTTCGTGTTCGCGGGCCACTCGGTCGGATCATCGGATGCCACCGGCTCGGCGCCCACGAGACGCGCGCCCACCTCGTAGGTCGGGTACGCCGCGCGCGGGTGCACCACGGCATCGCCGGGGCCGAGACCCAGCAGCAGAGGGAGGAGCGCGACGAGCTCTTTCGAGCCGACGGTGGGCAGGACGTTCGCGGCGCTCAGACCGGGGACGCCGCGCCGTCGGGCGTACCACTCGGCGATCGCCTCACGCAGCGCAGGCGTTCCGGCGGTCTGGGGGTAAGCGTGCGCGTCGGTCGCGTCGGCGAGAGCCTCGGCGACCACCGCGGGCGTCGGGTCGACGGGCGAGCCGATCGACAGGTCGACGATGCCGGCAGGGTGACGCCTCGCCCGTTCCGCGTAGGGGGCGACGGCGTCCCAGGGGTAGTCGGCGAGGTCGGCGACGCCCACGGTTCAGTGGCTCTGCGGGGGAAGTGCGGTGATGACGGGGTGATCCTTGGCGATCACGCCGACCTTGGCGGCACCGCCGGGAGAGCCGATGTCGTCGAAGAACTCGACGTTCGCCTTGTAGTAGTCGGACCACTCTTCGGGCAGGTCGTCTTCGTAGTAGATCGCCTCGACCGGGCACACCGGTTCGCATGCACCGCAGTCGACGCATTCGTCGGGGTGGATGTAGAGCGACCGCTCGCCTTCGTAGATGCAGTCGACCGGACACTCGTCGATGCAGGCGCGGTCTTTGACATCGACACACGGGAGGGCGATCACGTAAGTCACGACACCAGTCTAATCGCGCTCGCCGGAAGGGCTTCGCCGCGCGCCGTCGGCCCTATGATCCGCTCGCGTCAGCGGACGTGAGCCGCGGCCCGGGCTTCGTCTGACTCGGTCGTCCCCTGCGGCACGTGCGAGAAGGACGGCCAGAAGGCGACGAAGACCATCAGCGCGGGGCCGACGACCGTCCAGACCACCGGGATCCACTCCATGCCGGGGCTGGGCGCGGCCACGATCGCCGATCCGCCGAGGCCGGGCTGCGAGAACACGTACGTCGCGAGCGAGATGCCGAGCCCGCCCGCGAGGGCATTGACGCGGTCGCCCGTCAGCGTGCGGAGAGCGACCAGCAGCGCGGCGCTGCCGAGAGTCGCGAGGAGGAGTCCGAGCGGCACCGGTCCGAGGCGGAACGCCTGACCGATCGTGCCCGCTACGCCGTAGAAGGCGCCGATGAGCAGCGCCACGACCCAGCCGACGATGCGCAGGATGCCAGAGCTCATCGGGTCAGTCTAGGCGCGGGTCGCTATGCGGCAGCGGAGAACCGGCATCAGGCTGCCCACCCCCACAGGCGCAGGAGGGCAGCGGTGAGCGCGGCGGCCGCCACCACGACCAGGAACGGTGCGCGCGCCCACAGCAGCAGCGCCGCCACCCCCACCGCGGGCACCCGTGCGTCGACGACGATCGCGGCACCCTCACCGAGCGTCTGGACCATCACGAGCGCCGAGAGCAACGCCACCGTGAGCAGGTCGGCGATCCGCGCCGACCGCGGGGCCTCCAGCCACCGGGCGGGGAGGAGATAGCCCACCGCCTTCAGAGCGAGGCAGAGGACGGATGCCGCGAGCACGGCGGTCCACAGGGTCATGGCATGCCCTTCTGCTCAGCGACGTCCCGGGGTTCGGGTGCGGGCGGGCGCGGATCGAAGAGCCCCACGACGACGGCGACGCCGGCGGCGGCGATCACCGGGATACCCGGCATCAGCGCCGGGGTCAGCAGCGCCGCGACGACGGCGGCCCCCGCCGCGACCGCGAGCGGCTGACGACCGCGGAGCCGGGGCCACAGGAGGGCGAGGAAGGCAGCCGCCGCGGCCGCATCGAGCCCGTACGCGCGAGGGTCGCCCAGCACGTCCCCGAGCAGTGCGCCGAGGAGCGTCGAGAGGTTCCAGCCGACCCAGATCGCCACGCCGGTCACCCAGAAGCCCGCCTGCCGTGCCCGAGGCTCGTCCTGCGCGAGCCCGACCGCGACCGACTCGTCGATCGTGAAAGGCGTCGCGGCGGCCTTGCGCCAGAACCCGCCGGCGACGATCGGGGCCATGCGCATCGCGTAGGCCGCGTTGCGTACGCCGAGAAGAGCCGCCGAAGCGATCGCGGCGGGGGCGGCGGCGAGTCCCCCGGCCGCGATCACGCCGACGAAGGCGAACTGCGAGCCGCCGGTGAACATCAGGAGGCTCAGCACGCACGTCTGCCAGACATCGAGCCCGGATGCCACGGCCAGCGCCCCGAAAGAGATGCCGTACGCGCTGGTCGCGAGAGCGACGGCGAGGCCCTGTCGGGCGGCGACACCCTCGGGTGTTCGCGATAACGAACGCATGGACATCATGCTGAACGATGCTCGTTCGTTCGTCAAGTCGAACGATTGGCAAGCATAATGAACACATGAGTGATCTCGGCGACCGCATCGCGGCGACCCTGCGGCGCGAACGCGAGCGTCGCGACCTCAGCGTCTCGGAGCTCGCGCGACGCGCCGGCGTCGCGAAAGCCACCGTGTCCCAGCTCGAGAACGGCGGCGGCAATCCCAGCGTCGAGACGCTGTGGGCCCTGGCTTCGGCGCTCGAGGTCCCCTTCGCGGTCCTGGTCGACGAGGGCGTCCGCTCCCCCACGCTGATCCGCGCCGGAGAAGCGGCCACGGCCGTGCCCTCGGCGGCATCCGAGTATCTCGCCGTTCTCCTGTCGGCGAGTCCGCCGCACGCGCGCCGCGACATCTACCTGCTGAGCGCCGAGCCGGGCACCCCGCGCGTCTCGGACCCCCACCCGCGGGGCACGGTGGAGCATCTCGTGATGGTCACCGGCCGCGGGCGCGTCGGGCCCGCCGACGACCCGTACGAGCTGTCCCCCGGCGACTACCTCTCGTATCCCGGAGACGCCCCGCACGTTTTCGAGGCGCTGACCCCCGGGATGAGCGCGGTCTGCGTGGTCGAGTCGCACTGACCCGGGGTCCCCCGACGTCCGCGCTGACTTGAGCCGAATGCACGCCCGAACGGCCTCACTGTGAGCATTCGACCGAAGTCATCGGGCACCCGTCGCGCCGCCGCGCCGTGCGGCGTAGTGTGCGGGGCATGTCCCGCGTCTTCGACATGACCTTCTCCTCCGTCTACCCGCTGTACGTGACGAAGGTCGAGCGCAAGGGGCGGACGAGGGACGAACTGGATGCCGTGATCCGCTGGCTCACCGGATTCGACGAGGCCGCGGTCACCCGGCACGCCAAAGGCACCACGACTCTCCGCGAATTCTTCGACGAGGCGACGCTCAACCCGCGGGCGGATCAGGTCACGGGGGTCGTCTGCGGCATCCGCGTCGAGCAGATCGACGACCCGTTGATGTACCGCATCCGCCTCCTCGACAAGCTCGTCGACGAGTTGGCGAAGGGACGTCCGCTCTCGAAGGTGCTCCGGGAGCCGGCGCCCACCCCCGCCGGCTGAGGCCGCCTCGCCCGCCGCTCGCGAGGGAGGACCCTGAGCCCGTCGAAGGGACCGGTGGCTTCGACAGGCTCAGACCCCTACGTCGCGAAACAGGACGGCCCCACCGAGCCTGAACTCGATGGGGCCGTTCTCGGGATCAACGCTCAGGCGTTGGCATCCTGACGCTTCAGACGCGAGGCGGCGCGACCACGCTCGGTCGCGTCGAGCACGACCTTGCGGATGCGCACCTTCTCGGGCGTGACCTCGACGCATTCGTCGTCGCGCGCGAACTCGAGCGACTCCTCGAGCGTGAGCACGCGCGGGGGCGTCATCGATTCGAAGGAGTCCGAGGTCGACGAACGCATGTTCGTGAGCTTCTTCTCCTTCGTGATGTTGACGTCCATGTCGTCGGCGCGCGAGTTCTCGCCGATGACCATGCCCTCGTAGACCTCTTCGGTGGGCTGCACGAAGAAGCTCATGCGCTCCTGCAGGGCGATCATGGCGAACGGGGTGACGACACCCATGCGGTCGGCCACGATCGAGCCGTTCTGACGGGTCGTGATCGAACCGGCCCAGTCGTCGTAGCCGTGCGAGATGGCGTTGGCGATGCCGGTGCCGCGCGTGATCGTCAGGAACTCGCTACGGAAGCCGATGAGACCGCGCGAGGGGACGACGAACTCCATACGCACCCAGCCGGTGCCGTGGTTGGTCATGTTGTCCATGCGGCCCTTGCGGGCGGCCATGAGCTGCGTGATCGCGCCGAGGTGCTCTTCTGGGGCGTCGATCGTGAGGTGCTCGAAGGGCTCCTTGAGCTTCCCGTCTTCGCCGCGCTTGGTGACCACCTGGGGCTTTCCGACGGTGAGCTCGAAGCCCTCGCGGCGCATGTTCTCGACGAGGATCGCGAGGGCGAGCTCGCCGCGACCCTGGACCTCCCAGGCATCCGGGCGTCCGATGTCGACGACCTTGAGCGAGACGTTACCGATGAGCTCGCGGTCGAGGCGGTCCTTGACCATGCGGGCGGTGAGCTTGTGCCCCTTGACCTTGCCCATCAGGGGCGAGGTGTTCGTGCCGATCGTCATCGAGATGGCGGGGTCGTCGACCGTGATGGCCGGCAGCGGACGCACGTCCTCGGGGTCGGCGATGGTCTCGCCGATGGTGATGTCGGGGAAACCGGCGATGGCGACGATGTCGCCGGGGCCGGCGGACTCGGCGGGGAAGCGCTCGAGCGCGCGGGTCTTCAGCAGCTCGGTCACGCGAGCGTTGCTCGTGGTGCCGTCGGAGCGCACCCAGGCGACCGTCTGGCCCTTCTTGAGCGTGCCGTTGAAGACGCGCAGCAGCGCGAGGCGACCGAGGAACGGGCTGGAGTCCAGGTTCGTCACCCACGCCTGCAGCGGCGCCTCGTCGTCGTAGGCCGGGGCGGGAACGTGCTCGAGGATCGCGGCGAACAGCGGCTCGAGGTCGTCGTTGTCGGGCAACGCGCCGTTGTCGGGGCGGTTGAGCGACGCGGCGCCCGCACGACCCGAGGCGTAGACCACCGGCACGTCGAGCAGCGCGTCGACGTCGAGGTCGGGCACGTCGTCGACGAGGTCGGACGCCAGACCCAGAAGCAGGTCGTGCGCCTCCTCTTCGACCTCGGCGATGCGCGCGTCGGGGCGGTCGGTCTTGTTGACCAGCAGGATGACGGGGAGCTTGGCCTCGAGCGCCTTGCGCAGCACGAAGCGGGTCTGGGGCAGCGGGCCCTCGGACGCGTCGACGAGCAGCACGACGCCGTCGACCATCGACAGGCCACGCTCGACCTCGCCACCGAAGTCGGCGTGACCCGGGGTGTCGATCACGTTGATCGTGACGGGCACGTCGGTGTGGATGCCGTTGTACTCGATCGCCGTGTTCTTGGCGAGGATCGTGATGCCCTTCTCGCGCTCGAGGTCGTTCGAGTCCATCGCGCGCTCTTCGACGTGCGCGTGCTCGCCGAACGAGCCGGTCTGGCGGAGCATGGCGTCGACGAGAGTCGTCTTGCCGTGGTCGACGTGCGCGACGATCGCGACGTTACGGAGGTCAGGACGAAGGGCGTGCGCCATGGAGGGTCTCCAGGAAGATTTCGGGGTGTCGCCCAGAATTGAGCCCTCCCATCCTACCGGGCGGCCGCAACTTTCCCTGGCAGCCAGCAGAAAGGGCGGAACTCCCGGAGGAATCCCGCCCTGACCGCATACGCATCAGGATGCCGGCGTGTCCTTCAGCAGCTCGTGACGCAGTTCGCGACGAGCAGCCTGGACCTCGACGTCGGGCACCGGGATCGCCGCGATGAGACGCTGCGTGTACGGCTCCTTCGGAGCACGCAGGATCTCGTCACGCGTGCCCTGCTCCGCGATCTTTCCGCGGTTGAGCACGACGATCCGATCGGCCATCGCGTCGACCACGGCGAGGTCGTGGCTGATGAAGAGGCACGCGAAACGGTGCTCCTTCTGCAGTTCGCTGAGCAGCTCGAGCACGCGCGCCTGCACCGACACGTCGAGGGCGCTCGTGGGCTCATCGGCGACGAGGAGGCGCGGCTGAAGCGACAGGGCGCGCGCGATGCCGACGCGCTGCTTCTGACCACCGGACAGTTCGTGCGGGTAGCGGTTGCGGTAGCTGCGCGGAAGACGCACCTCGTCGAGGAGCTTCTCGACGCGGGCGTCGAGCTCGGCGCCCTTCGCCTCACCGGCGAGGAAGAGCGGTTCGCCGATCGACTCGCCGATCGGGAGGCGCGGGTTCAGCGACGACGACGGGTCCTGGAACACGATGCCGACGCGACGACGCAGCGACTTGATGAGCTTGCGAGAGCCGCTCGAGATGTCGACGCCGTCGACCACGAGACGGCCGTCGGCGATCGGCTGCAGCCCGATCGCGGCACGACCGATCGTCGACTTCCCCGAGCCCGACTCGCCGACCAGACCGACGATCTCGCCCTCGGCGATCCCGAGGGTCACGTCGTCGACCGCGCGGAACGCGGCGACACGGCCCTTCTTGCCGTACTCGATCGACACGTGCTCGAGCTCGAGCACGGGGTGGGCGATGACAGGCGCCGCGGCGGCGAGCGAGATCTCCTCGGTGTGCGCGGGACCTTCGGCCACCGCGGCGGCGAGGGCCTCGACGATGTCGACCGTCGCCTCGCCCTCGAGCGTCTCGCCGAGGCGCGGGACCGACGCGAGCAGTTCCTTCGTGTAGTCGTCCTGCGGGTCGCCGAGCACGACCGCGGCAGGACCCTGCTCGACGATCTCGCCCGACTTCATCACGACGATCCAGTCGGCGAGGTCGGCGACGACGCCCATGTCGTGGGTGATGAGCAGCACGGCCGAGTCGAGGCGGTCACGCAGGTCGCGGATGAGGTCGAGGATCTCGGCCTGGACCGTGACGTCGAGCGCGGTCGTCGGCTCGTCGGCGATGAGCAGGGCGGGCTCGAGGCTGATCGACTGCGCGATCATCGCGCGCTGGCGCTGACCACCCGAGAGCTGGTGCGGGTACGACGCGAACGCCTTGGCCGGGTCGGGCAGGCCGACCATGCCCAGCAGCTCGAGAGCACGGGCCTTGGCCGCGGACGGAGCGATGGGGGTGTGCGCGCGCAGAGCCTCGATGATCTGCGACCCCACGGTCAGCACCGGGTTGAGCGCCGTCATCGGCTCCTGGAAGATGGCGGCGACCTCGGGACCGCGCAGCTCACGCATCTGTCGACCCGACAGGTCGGTGATCTCGCGACCGTTCACCTTGATGCTTCCGGTGACCCGGCTGTTCTTGGGAAGCAGGTCGAGCACGGCCATCGAGCTCACGCTCTTTCCCGAACCCGACTCGCCGACGACGGCGACCACCTGACCGCGCGCGATCGAGTAGTTGAGGTTCTTCGCGGCCGGAACCCAGACGTCGTCGACCGCGAAGTCGACGCTGAGGTCGGTCATCTGGAGGGCGGGGACGCCCGCCGTCTCGGTCGTGCTCATGAGACTGTCCTCTCGGTCCCGCTCAGCGGGAGTGAGTGATCGGAAAATGAAAGAATCGGAGGATGCCACGCCAGACGTTCCGTTCGACGTTCACACGCATCCTGTGCGTCATCGCGTGGGCGATCATCGCCGTGGTCGCGATCGGGCTGCTGGTGGTGCCCGGCGCCTCGGACGCGCCCGCGCTCGTGATCGTCGGAGGCCTCGGCGCGGCGGCCGTCGTGACCGCCGTGCTCTGGTCGCCCTCGATCTCCGTCGACGACGAGGCCGTGCAGGTCGACAACATCGCCCTGCGATACCGCGTGCCGTGGGCTGCGCTCATCCACGTCGACACCCGCTACGCCCTGCAGTTGCACACTCCGGGACGACGCATCGGTGTCACCGCCGCACCGGCCCCGGGCGCGACCGGATCGCTGCGCGCGATGCGCGCCCACCGGCGTAGCGAGGGTGTGACGGCACCGAACACCCGGCCGGGCGAGCTGCCCGGGACGGACTCCGGTAACGCGGCCGAACTCGTTCGCTCGCGCTGGCATGCCCTCCGCGATGCCGGCCGTGTGGAGGCCGGCATCGCCGAGTCGGTTCCCGTGGCGGTCAGCCCGCGCGTCGACAACCTGCTGCTGCTGATCGCGGGTGTCGCCGGAATGGTGCTGGCCGTCGCACTGGCCTGACACCCGCCGAGAGACGGTCGTCATGACGACGGCGTCTCCGGGTGCACCCGCGCCTGCGTGCTCGCCGGGGCCGTCGTCGACGACGCCGGCTGCTCCTTCGTGCGGCGCAGCGAGAAGCGCTTCTGACGCGGGTCGAAGGCGTCGCGCAGACCGTCACCGACGAAGTTCACGAGGACCGCGAGCAGCACGATGAAGACAGCGGGCCACCAGAAGAGCCACGGGCGGGTCTGGAACGCCGACTGGTTGTCGGAGATGATCAGACCGAGCGACACGTCCGGCGGACGCACACCGAGCTGCAGGTAGCTCAGGGCCGTCTCGAGAAGGATCGCGGATGCCGCCAGCAGCGTCGCCGCGACGATGACCACGCCGATGGCGTTCGGCAGGATGTGCTTGAAGATGATGCGCGCATCACTCGCCCCCGCAACGCGAGCCGCCTCGACGAACTCACGCTCGCGGAGCGACAGGAACTCGGCGCGGACGAGGCGCGCGATCGTGGTCCACGAGATCATCGCGAGGAAGAAGGCCAGCGGGATCACGCCGAGACCACCGGTCGCGCGACCGACGACGGCACCGATCACGATGATCGGGATGACGATGAACACGTCGGTGATGCGCATGAGGACCGAGTCCACCCAGCCGCGGTAGTACCCGGCGAGAGCACCGATGACGGTACCGACGGCCGTG
This sequence comes from Microbacterium sp. S1037, assembly GCF_048381605.1. Taxonomy (NCBI): domain Bacteria; kingdom Bacillati; phylum Actinomycetota; class Actinomycetes; order Micrococcales; family Microbacteriaceae; genus Microbacterium; species Microbacterium sp. S1037. The sequence goes on along the minus strand of NZ_JBLWIG010000002.1, from coordinate 248,136 downwards.
CCCACGAAGCTGATCACGATCATCACGAGGATCGAGTTCTGGATGCCGCGCATCGTCATCGCGAAGTAGTCGATGCCGATGCGGTCCTGACCGAACGGGTGCTCGCCGACCGCGAAGGGCCAGATCGACAGCGTCGGTGCCCCGCCGTCGTTCTGCGGGTTGAGGGTGGTGTAGTCGTACTTCCACCACCCGGGGATCGGGCCGACACCGATCGCCGAGACCGAGAAGACGGCGACGAGGATGAACAGGATGCCGGACACGACGGCGACCTTGTTGGAGAGGAAGCGCCGGAGGATGAGCCGTCCCTGGCTCACCCCGACCGTGTTGCGCTCGTCCGCGGGCGGCGGAGCGTCGACGTTGGCCGGCTCGGGAAGCATCTGGGTCATCGGAGGACCTCCGGGATTCGGATGACGGCGATCATGCGACCACTCGCACGCGCGGGTCGAGCGTGGCGTAGGCGAGATCAGCCAGGAAGTTGAAGACGATCGCGGTGATCGCGATGACGATGAAGTAGCCCATCACCGGGTTGACGTCGACGCGCTGGATGGACGTGACGAACAGCGCCCCCATTCCCGAGATCGCGAAGACCCGCTCCGTGATGACGGCACCACCCAGGAGCGCACCGATGTCGGTCGCGACGAGGGTCACGATCGGGATCAGCATGTTGCGCAGTCCGTGGCGCAGGATGACGGTGCGCTCGGGGAGGCCCTTCGCACGCGCCGTGCGGATGTAGTCCTGGTTCATCACTTCGAGCATGCCGGCGCGCGCGTACCGCGTGTATCCCGCGAAGGAGATGAGCAGCAACGACACCGTCGGCAGCAGGAGGTGGGTGAACGTGTCGATGCCGGTGATCCACATGTCACCGGTGAACCCCGGTGTGCTCGCACCGACCGTCGCGATCGGACGCCCGTTGATGCGGGGGTTGTTGACGTACTGCGGCCACGACTGCATGTAGCGGTCGAGAACGACGAGGGCGCCGGAGAGGAAGGCCACCAGGGCGCCGATGCGCGCGGCCATACCCCGATCGGGCGCACCCAGGACGTAGCCCGAGATCACACCGACGGCGACCGCGACGACGCCCAGGATGATGATCGTGTTGAACGTCGAGATGTCGAAGAGTCCCTGCAGCGCGTAGTAGCACGCGTACGCGATCGCGCCGTTCAGCGCGGCGACGATGAGAGCGCGGCGGTTCTGCAGACCCGCGATCAGAGCGGTCGTGATCACCACGATCCCGGCGATCAGCAGGAGGAGACCGACGGGCCCGAGACCCGGGTTGCGGAACCAGTCGGTGACGTTGAAGTACACCAGCAGGGCGATGGTCGCGAGACCCGAGACCGCAGCGACGATCACGCGACGACGGACGTCGCCGCCGATCATGGCCTGCCAGATGATGGCGGTGATCACGGCCAGCAGGACGATCAGCCAGATCGGGATGGACGTGGCCGACTCGAGGAAGCTGTTGAACCCGAGCGCCATGAACTCCTTGAGGAGGACGGCGACGAGGAACGACGGCAGCGAGAAGAGGAAGAAGCTGAGCAGCGTGATGCCGAAGTCGAATCCGCTGTACTGGCGCAGGGCCGAGACCACGCCGACCACGATGCCGAGCACGATGGCCAGCACGAACGACGCCGTCACGAGCTGGAGAGTCGAGCCGATGGCGGTCGGGAGGATGTCGAGGACGGCCGCGTTCGAGACGGTGAGGCCGAGGTTGCAGGCACCGGTGAATGGAACGAGGCAGCCGGCGGCACCGCCGAGCCAGAGGAAGTAACGCAGGGGCACCGGGACGTTCAGGTCGAGCGCCGCGACACGGGCGGCGATGAGCTGGTCACGGTTGGCGGCGGAGCTGTCGCGCAGGTCCTGCAGGGGGTCGCCGGAGTTGGCGGCCAGCACGTACATGATGAACGATGCTGCGAGCAGAACCAGGATCGAGACGGCGATGCGCCTGAGGATGAATCCGACCATCGCGGGAGGACTTCTTTCGATCGGGTGGAAAGGCACCTGTAGGTGCCCAGGAAAGGATAGTCGCGAGCGGTCCGGGTTCGGCGCACGCGCACACGCGAAACGAGGCGCCGGAGTCGGGCGACTCCGGCGCCTCGCGAGGGATCAACGGGTTATCAACCCGCCAGCGTCCACTCCTGCGCGTTCCACACGATGCCCGTCTGGCCGCCGAAGTAGTCGACGCCCTGGATGGAACCGTTGTCGGCGAAGAGACCGGGGAGCTGGAACAGCGGCAGACCGTAGTAGTCCTTGGCCGTTTCGGCGTCGATCTTCACCTTGATGTCGTCGAGCTTGGTGGTGTCGGTGGTCACCTGGCTCTCGTCGACGAGAGTGTCGACGGTGGCGTTGCTGTAGTTGTTGTAGTTTCCGCCGCCGCCGGTCTTGAAGATCTGCGGGAGAGCCGCGTTACCGGCACCGGGCGAGATCCAGCCGAAGATCGACACGTCGTAGCTGCCGCTGCCGAGGAGCTTGCTCCAGTCGGGCGAACCGGCGTCGACGATGTTGAAGCCCGCCTGCTGCGCCGACTGCTGAATGGCGCGGAAGCTGTCGACACGGTTGGGGTTGTTGGTGTTGTAGAGGATGCGGACCGTCGGGGTCGCACCGTTCAGCAGCGCCTTGGCGCCCTCGATGTCGGGCTCGGTGAACTTGTCGTACCCGCTCGCGGCGACCGCGGTGGTGTACTTGTCGCCGTCCGTGGGCAGGAAGATCTGCGAGTTCAGGACCTCGGCATCCGGGTTGATCGGCTTGATGATCGAGTCGAGGATCTGCTGACGCGGGATGGTCTTCAGGAACGCCTCGCGGACGTTGGCGTCGGCGAACACGCCGCCGAAGCTCAGGTCGACGTGGTCGTACGACAGCTGGCTGCCGGCGTGGACCTTCGCGTTGGCGTTCTCGAGCGCGGTGAGCGTGTCGGCGGAGGGCTGCGGCTGGATGGCCTGGACCTCGCCGTTCTGAAGGGCGGTGACCTGCGCGTTGGCGTCACCGATGAAGCGGATGATCAGCTGGTCGTACGAGGGCGACATCTTGCCCTTGTAGTTGGGGTTCTTGCCCAGCGTGATGCTCTGCTCAGGGGTGAAGTCGGTCACGATGAACGGACCGCTCGCGACCAGGAGGCTGGCGTCGGTCGGCATGGCCGTGACGTCGTAACCCGTGTTCCAGAAGTCGGCCGCGGCCTTGAGCGTCGCATTGGGGGCGACGGGCGCCTCCGGGTTGCCCTTGGGGGTGTCCTTGAGGAGCTTGATGAAGTCTTCCTCGGAGACACCGGCCTTCTCGGCGAGCACGTGGGCCGGCTTGCCGATCGGGTTGACGAGCTCCCAGTCCACGAAGGGCTCCGAGTAGGTCAGCGTCATCGACATGTTGTCGTCGCTGATCTCGGGGAACGCGGTGGTGTCGAGGCCCGCGGTGCTGCCGGCGAGGGTGAAGTACTGCGTGCCACCGTTAGTCACGGCGCCGCTCTCGTCGAGCTTCGCGTCGTCGTAGTAGCCCGAGTTGATGGCCCAGTTGACGAGCATGTCATCGGCGTTGATGGGCTGGCCGTCCGACCAGGTCAGGCCCTCGTTGATGGTGTACTTCACCGTCAGCGGGTCGTCCGACACCTTCTCGTACGTGCCGAAGTCGGTGTTGTCGAGGACGCTGAAGTCCTTGTCGAGGCGCTGGAAGCCACCGAGGCCCAGACCGCCGCTGACACCGGTGAGGTAGCCCACCATGCCGTTGGTGTCGAGGTTGGCCTCGGGGGTGTCGCCGTTGAACGAGGTGAACGCGTTCGTCGTGGCGATCGTGATGGTGCCGCCGGAGGCGGAGGATCCGCCTTCGGGTGCTGCCGTCGTGGTGCAGCCGGCGAGGGCGAGCGCCGCAACGGCGACACCAGCTCCCACCGTCAGGGCGCGTGCGCGCCGAGTCTTTTCAGACACTTTGCCTCCAGTGCAAGGTTGGCGATTCCCCGCGCAACAGACGTCAGCAGGGGGAGCCGTGGATACGGAAACGATAAGTAAACGCTCTGCGTTGGTCAAAACTCCTGGGGAAACCGTTACATACCTTTAATTCGGAAGCGGTTGAATGTGGCAATCTGACAACATGATCCGCGCCTCGGCCTTTTACGAACCCGGGATCGAACAAGACACTTTCCGCCGCCGAAGATTGCCGTGGGAAATCGCGCTCGTGCTCCTGGTGTCGGTCGGACAGTCGGCGATCTACTCCGTCGTGTCCTTCATCCGGGCAGCGACGCGCGCACCGATCTCGCAGCAGCAGACGCAGCTGAACCCCTCCCGCAGCGCCGAGCCGCTGTGGGACGCGATCTACCAGTTCCTCGACATCTTCTTCTCGCTCGCTCTCGTCGCGCTGGTCGTGTACCTCCTCTGGGAGCCGGGCCTGAGCGCGCTGCGCCGCATCGGTCTCGACTTCCGGCGCTTCGGGGGCGACGCGGCCCGGGGACTGCTTCTCGTCGCGGTCATCGGAGCACCCGGCATCGGCGTCTACGCGGCGGGGCGGGCGCTCGGGCAGAGCATCGCCGTCATTCCGGCGCCGCTCGATTCATCGTGGTGGGTGATCGGTCTGCTGATCCTCGCCGCGCTGCGAGCCGGGCTGACGGAGGAGGTGATCTTCCTCGGCTACCTGTTCGATCGCCTCCGCCGACTCGGGTGGTCGTGGACGTGGGTCATCGTGTCGACCGCTCTCCTGCGCGGTAGCTACCACCTGTATCAGGGATGGCCCTCGGCGCTCGGAAACGTCGTGATGGGCCTGGTGTTCGGCTGGTGCTACCGCCGTTGGGGCCGTGTCATGCCCTTGGTGATCGCCCACACGGTCATCGACATCGTCGCCTTCGTCGGCTACCCCCTGGCGGCCGCCTGGTGGCCCGGGATCTTCACCCCGACGCCGAGTCCGACACCGACGCCCAGCGGCACGCCCTGACCCGAGCAGCGCTCGGGGCACGGCATCCGGGACGCCGAATCAGGGAGTCGTGACGGACCACGTCCAGAAGGACGGGGGCACGCCCTCGGGCTCCGAGGTGTACTCGACGCCTTGTACTCCCTTGCCCACGGCGACAGCGCCGGTGCGCTCGAAGAGCGGAACGCCCGCATAGGCCGAGAACAGGGCGCGATCGATCTCCTTCGCACCGGCGAGCACGTCGACGGGGTCCGTGTCGGTGGTGAGCTTGCGGAAGGTGCGCTGGGCATCCGGACCGTCCACGCCCTCGGCCAGACGGTCGCGCGCGGAGCGATAGAGGCTCTCGTCCTCCCCCACCCACGACAGCGTGGCGTCGGGTTCTTCCTCGGCCGTGGCCGCGCGGACGGCGATCCCCGCCTTCGCGCCCATCGTCACCAGCTTCGTGAAGACCGCGCTCGACAGATCGTCGGTGCTGTCGTACGCGACGCGCAGCACGGCGGCACGGTCCTCGAGCGCAGAGCGCGCGGCATCCGGATCCGCCGATGTTCCCGGAGCGTTGTTGCCCGAGGTGAGGTCGGTGTAAAGCTGCCCCGTCGCCGGAGAAGAGAGGAACGACTGCAGGGGCCGGGCCTCGGGGCGGACCTCCTGAAGGAGCTCCTTGACGAGCGCGTCGCGGTCGAGCGAGAGAGAGACGGCCTGCCGCAGATCCGCGGGCGTGCCGTCGGCGAAGCGCAGCTGAAGCGTCTGAGTGGTGGGACCGGTGGTGACCTGCACCCCCGCGTCGGTCAGGGCCTCGAGCTGCTCCGCGTCGAGGTCGCCGACGTTGGCGATGTCGATCTCGCCCGCCGTCATCGCTGCCAGCTGCGTTGCGCGGTCGGGGAAGAACCGGACCGTGAGCCCAGTCAGACCCGGGTAGTGGGCGCCCTGGTAGTCATCGCGTCGCTCCAGGGTGAGGGCGTCCGCCGTCACGCCGGAGACCTTCCACGGCCCCGCGGCGACCGCCGAGGCGGCGTCGGGCACCCCTCCTGCTGGCGCGTCGAAGCCCGTGTTCCAGGCGGCGGCTGCGGCGGCGAGGACGGGGTTGGGCGCCACGGGCGCGGAAGGGTCGCCCTCGGGCGTCGTCAAGATGGCCGTGATCAGCTGCTGGACGGTGACCCCGGCCTTCTCGGCGATCACGTGAACGGGCCGATCCAGCATCCACTGACGGTTCCAGTCGGCGAAGGGCTCGTCGTAGACGAGCGTCAGGGTGTCCTTCGCCCGGTTCAGCGTCGGACGCTCGGTCCGTGCGTTCGGGTCGGCGGCAGTGGCGGTCTGGAAGTATCGCGTACCCGAGACCACCTGCCCCTGAGCGTCGTAGGTCGCGTCGTCGAAGAAGTGCGACGAGACCGCCCAGCCGAAGAGAAGGTCGTCGAGGCTGACCGCGGTGCCGTCCGACCATGTGCGGTCGGGGAAGAGCTCGTAGCTGACCGTGAGCGGATCGCCCTCGACGCGCGTGATGCGGCCCATCCCGTTGTTCGGGACGACCTGCAGGTCTCCGTCGAGAGAGCCGAGTCGCTCGTCCAGCAGCGACGAGACCGCTCGGTTGGCGGGCGTCGCCCCCTGCGCGGTGGCGGCGTTGAAGCTCGTGAGCGCACCGACGACACCGACCGTGAGGCTGGTGCGTACCGGCTTCTCGGGCTCGGGGGCCGGTTCGGGCGCGGAGCACGCGGAGAGTCCGATCGTCGCGGTCACGATGAGCGCGGCGGCGCGCAGCAGACTCCGGGAACGTGTGGTCAATCGAGGAGCGTGAGACTGGCCAGGGTGCACAGGGGAACCTTACCCAACCCGTGCTGTGCGATTGCCTGTGCGCGCCCGCGGCGGTCCTGCTTGCCCTTGCGCGTCGCTTTCGGCGCCCCGTGCTCCGAGACTGCATTCAGCTGACTTCTCCATTGCAGTCTGCAGTGGAGAAGTCAGCTGAATGCAGTCTCGCGAAGGCCCGCTCGTCCTGCACAGCAGGGCGAGTTCGGGGTTTGACCACCGAAGAGCTCAGTCACGACGCGCGCTCGGGTGCTGTCGGCAAAGGTGGGCGAATGATGCGGATGCCGACGATCTCCCCTCTCCCCCTCCTCCGGCCGTCCGCGCTGACCCACTCGACGCGCAGCGTGCGGCGTGGCGAGATCGTGTCGGTTGGCCGAGGCGTCTACGCACCACGTGTCGAGTGGGAGTCGCTCGCAGGGTGGGAACGAGATCTGGCGCGAGTCCACGCGCACCTCCTGGTAGCACCGGACGATGTCCTGTGTCTGGAGTCAGCCGCGCTGCTGTGGGGACTGCCGACGGTGGGGGCTGGTCATCCTGTCCACATCCTTGCTCCGGATACAGCGACTTCGCGACACTCGGGTGGGGTGCAGGTGCATACGAGCGCGCATGCCGATCGCATCATCGAAGAGATTCACGGCATACGCCTGACCTCGCGCGCGGACACATGCGTCGACATCGCACGCCACCGGCATCCCGGCATCGGCCTCGTCGCGGCGGACGCAGCAGTCGGTGCGGATCGGACGATCGACTCGCTCTCCCTGGTGACGCTGAATGAGGAGAGGATGTCCGCGCGAGGTCGACGGGCGGCGCGATGGGCGCTGAGCCGAGCGGACGGGCGAGCCGAGTCAGCCTTCGAGTCTCTGAGCCGCGCGGCGATCGAATGGTGGGGATTTCCGCCGCCCGAACTTCAACAGTGGATCGGCGCCGACGGAGCCGGCGGTGATCGCGCGGACATGTGGTGGTCGGCGCGACGAGTCGCGGGGGAGGCAGACGGTCGAATCAAGTACGACGGTCGATTCGGGGACCCGGCCGCCGCGCTCAGGGCAAGAGAGGACCGCGATCGCCGTCTTCTGCGTCGCGGAGCCCGGGCTGTCGTCCACTGGGGCTGGGATGACCTCACCGACGGCGATGCGTTGCGAGCCCTGTTGATGTCCGTCGGTCTTTCTCCGGATCACCCACCCGACCTTGCGCGTCTCGCCACGCTCCGCACCACGCTCCGCGCTCGACCCGAAGGCTCCGAGCCTCCGTGAGCTGAGCAATCTAAGGCCGAAACTGCACACAGCTGACAAACCCATTGCAGCGCGCAGTGGGTTTGTCAGCTGAATGCAGTCTCGGGGGCTCGTGTGGCGCACGAACGGCCCGGCCTCCTTCACAGCGAGCGAGGCCGGGCCGGAGATCAGGCGAACGCCTCCGGCGGAGGGCACGAGCACACGAGGTTGCGGTCACCGTAGGCCTGGTCGATGCGGCGCACCGGAGGCCAGTACTTGCCTCGGATGAGCGAACGCACCGGGTACACGGCGGTCTCGCGCGAGTACGGGTGCTCCCACTCCCCCACGACCACGGTCTCGGCGGTATGCGGGGCGTTCACGAGCGGGTTGTCGTCGGCGGGCCACTGCCCCGCGGCGACGGCGACTGCCTCCTGCTTGATCGCGATCATGGCATCCACGAATCGGTCGAGCTCGGCGAGGTCCTCGCTCTCGGTCGGCTCCACCATCAGGGTGCCGGCCACCGGGAACGACATCGTCGGCGCGTGGAAGCCGTAGTCGATGAGGCGCTTCGCCACGTCGTCGACGGTGACACCGGTCTGCTCCTTGAGGGGGCGCAGGTCGAGGATGCATTCGTGCGCGACGAGGCCTCCCTCACCCGCATAGAGCACCGGATAGTGCTCGCGCAGGCGCGCGGCGATGTAGTTGGCCGAGAGCACCGCCGCGGCGGTCGCCTGACGCAGCCCCTCAGCGCCCATCATGCGCACGTACGCCCACGAGATGGGCAGGATGCCGGCGGAGCCGTGGGGGGCGGCCGACACGGGGCCGCCGTCGAAGACGCCGCCCGCGTGCTCGGCGCGCTGCGAGAACGGGTGCGACGGGAGGAAGGGCGCGAGGTGCGCCTTCGCCGCCACCGGGCCGACGCCCGGTCCGCCACCGCCGTGCGGGATCGCGAACGTCTTGTGCAGGTTGAGGTGCGAGACGTCGCCGCCCAGGTCGCCGAAGCGCGCGAAGCCGAGCAGGGCGTTGAGGTTGGCGCCGTCGACGTACACCTGTCCACCGGCATCGTGCACGGCCTGCGTGATCTCGAGCACGTCATGCTCGTACACCCCGTGGGTCGAGGGGTAGGTGATCATCAGAGCCGAGAGCTCCGCCGCGTGCTGCGCGATCTTGGCCCGCAGGTCGCCGAGGTCGACGTTGCCGGCCTCGTCGCACGCGACGACGACGACCTTCATGCCCGCGAGGATCGCCGAGGCCGCATTGGTGCCGTGCGCCGACGACGGGATCAGGCACACCGTGCGCGCGGTGTCGCCGTTCGCCAGGTGGTAGCCGCGGATCGCGAGCAGGCCCGCGAGCTCGCCCTGCGAGCCGGCGTTCGGCTGCAGCGACACTGCGTCGTACCCGGTGACCTCGGCGAGCCAGCGCTCGAGCTGCTCGATCATCTCGAGGTAGCCGCGCACGTCGGCCTCGGGCGCGAACGGGTGCACGCGCGAGAACTCGGGCCACGACACCGCCGCCATCTCGGTCGCGGCGTTGAGCTTCATCGTGCACGATCCGAGCGGGATCATTCCGCGATCGAGCGCGTAGTCGCGGTCGGCGAGAGTCTTGAGGTAGCGCATCATCGCCGTCTCGCTGCGGTGCGCGTGGAAGACGGGGTGGGTGAGGTACTCGTCGTCACGGTGCAGCGCGTCGGCGACGCCCCGCAGGGCTTCGCCCTCGCGCAGCTCACCCGCGACCAGACCGAACGCGTCGAGGACCGCCGCGATGTCGGCATCCGTCGTCGTCTCATCCACCGAGACACCCACGGTCGCATCGTCCACCCAGAGCAGCTGGTAGCCGCGCTCGCGCGCACGATCGACCACGTCCTGCGCTCTACCGGGGACGTGCACGCGCACGGTGTCGAAGAACGCGTCGCTCACGAGGGTGAGGTCGTACGACCGGAGAGCGGATGCCAGGACGTCGGCCTTCTGCGCGACCCGCGTCGCGATCGCGCGGAGCCCGTCGGGCCCGTGATACACCGCGTACATCGCGGCCATGACGGCCAGCAGCACCTGCGCGGTGCAGATGTTCGAGGTCGCCTTCTCACGACGGATGTGCTGCTCGCGCGTCTGCAGCGACAGCCGGTAGGCGGGGGCGCCGACGGCATCCTGGGACACCCCGACGAGACGGCCCGGAAGCTGGCGCTCGAGGCCCGCGCGCACGGCCATGTAGCCGGCGTGCGGTCCGCCGAAACCGAGCGGGACGCCGAAGCGCTGGGTCGTTCCGACCGCGACATCGGCGCCGAGCGCACCGGGTGAGCGCAGGAGCGTAAGGGCGAGCAGGTCGGCCGCGGCCACGACGAGACCGCCGCCGGCGTGCACGGCCTCGGCGACGGCGGAGAAGTCCCAGATGCGCCCGGTGGCACCGGGGTATTGCACGAACGCGCCGAACGCCTCGGGGAGCTCATCGTCGTAGGACGTTTCGACGATGCGGATGCCGACGGCCGCGGCACGGTGGTGCAGCAGCGCCTTGGTCTGCGGCAACGCGTCGATGTCGACGAGGAAGACGTCGGTCTTCGCCTTCGATGCCCGGCGCGCGACGAGCATGCCCTCGACGACGGCGGTGGACTCGTCGAGCATCGACGCGTTCGCCGTCGCCAGACCCGTGAGGTCGGTCACCATCGTCTGGAAGTTGATGAGCGCCTCGAGGCGGCCCTGTGAGATCTCGGGCTGGTACGGCGTGTACGCCGTGTACCACGACGGGTTCTCGAGGACGTTCCGGGCGATCACCGACGGGGTGAAGGTGTCGTAGTAGCCGAGGCCGATCAGCGGCCGCGCGGAACGGTTCGCCGTCGCCAACTCACGCAGCTCGGCGAGCGCTTCGGCCTCGGTCGCGGCGACGGGGATGTCGCTCGTCTCGCGGGGACGGACGTGGATGGATGCCGGGACGGCGGTCTCGACGAGCGCCTCGACGCTGTCGTACCCGACGACCTCGAGCATGCGGGCCTGCGCGTCGGCACCGATTCCGATGTGGCGGTCGGTGAACGCGACCGGCGCGCCGGCCTCGGTGCGAGAAGGAAGGACGGAGGTCATGCGGTGAGGTCCTCGTAGGCGGCGCGGTCGAGCAGGTCGGCGGGAAGCTCGCCCTCGACGCGGATCTTGATGAGCCATCCGCCGGCGAAGGGCTCGGCGTTGACCAGGGAGGGGTCGTCGACCACTGCCTCATTGACCTCGACGACCGTGCCCGTGATCGGCGCGTAGAGCTCGCCGACCGACTTGGTCGACTCGATCTCGCCGCAGACGTCGCCCGCGGTCACCGCGGAGTCCGCGCCGGGGAGTTCGACGAAGACGACGTCGCCGAGCTTGTCGGCGGCGAAGTCGGTGATGCCGACCGTGGCGATGGTGCCCTCTTCACTCTCTGTGACGGCGATCCACTCGTGCTCGGACGTGTAGCTGAGGGCGGTGAGGTCGGTCATGCGTTTCTCCGGTAGAAGGGAAGGGCGGTGACGGTCGCGGGAATGCGGGTTCCACGCACGTCGATGGTCAGTTCGGTTCCGAGTGCGGATGCCGCGGGCGCGACGAACGCCATCGCGACGGGGTGGCCGAGGGTGGGGCTCAGGGCACCGCTGGTGATCTCGCCGACGGTGTCGTCGCCGTGCAGCACGGCGTAGCCGGCGCGGCCCGCGCGCCGACCCTCCGAGACGAGGCCGACGAGCACGGGGGCGTCGGCGGGTCCCGACGACAGGCCGTCCTTGCCGACGAAGGACTCCTTGTCGACGGCGACGACGCGGCCGAGACCGGCCTGGGCGGGCACGATGTCGCGCGACAGCTCGTGGCCGTAGAGCGGCATGCCGGCCTCGAGGCGAAGGGTGTCGCGCGCGGCGAGACCGCAGGGAACGAGCCCGCGGTCTGCGCCCGCGGCGAGCGCGGCGTCCCACAGGGCGCCGGCCTGCGCGGTGGGGATCATCAGCTCGTAGCCGTCCTCACCGGTGTACCCGGTACGGGCGACGAAGAGCGGCGCGCCGTCGAAGGTTCCCTCGGTCCAGGCGTAGTAGCCGAGCTCGTCGAGAGGCGTGCCGGTGATCTCGACCCCCGGGGTGGAACTCAGGATGCCACGTGCTTCGGGACCCTGGAGGGCGAGGAGGGCGTAGCGGTCGGTGACGTCTTCGACGGTGAGGGTTCCGCGAGCGTCGGTCGCTGACCCCGTCGAAGCGTCCGGCGCGGGGCGCCACGTCGCCTGAGCGGTTTCGAACGCCGCCGCCACGGCATCCCGGTTCCCGGCGTTCGAGATGACGAGGAAGCGCTGCTCCCCCGTGCGGTAGACGATGACGTCGTCGATGATGCCGCCCGACTCGGCGAGGACGAGGGAGTACTTCGCTTTGCCGATCTTCATGGTCGACAGGCGGCCGGCGAGCATGTAGTCGAGGAAAGCCGCGGCTCGCGGGCCCTCGACGACGAACTCGGCCATGTGGGAGATGTCGAACAGCCCTGCGGCCGTGCGCACCGCGTGATGCTCGGCGAGGTCGGAGGTGTAGCGCACCGGCATGTTCCAGCCGCCGAAGTCGGTGAACGAGGCGCCGAGGGCCTCGTGCCGATCATGCAGCGGCGACGTGCGGGGTGGAGCGGGGGTTTCGGTCATGAGTTCTGCCGTTCGCGATGACGGACAGACGCCGGCCGGCGCCTGAGAACTCCCCCTCTGTCATGGGCCTGAGAGTTTCGCTCGCGCCCTCGTGAGGGAGATCGAGCTTTCACCGTCGGCGGACCCGGCGCGGTGCACCCGGATCACTTTCCAGAGTGGCCCGATCGACGCGGTACGCGTACCTGAGAGATTGGCGGGGAGGCTTGCTCCTTCGGTGCCCGGCTGCGTTCGCCGGAGCTCTCCCGCATCGATCATGGGGCCGGTGTGGACTTGTGGGGTCAGCCTAGCGGGTGGGGGCGCGGCGTACAGCCCGCGCCGCCTGAGAATCAGTAGGAGCCGCCGGGCCAGACGCCGTCGGGGAGGCGGATGCAGGTGGCGAATGAGTCGACGTCGAGCTCACCGCGGTCGCGACTGTAACGCACAATCCACATGGCCCCGTGTGGCCCGATGAGGTCGATGAGGGAATCACCGTGATCCTCGCGACGTCGCACCGCAAGGTCATCGCGATCAGCGAAGTGAACGGCGATCGGGTTCAGCACATGTTCGGGGGCGGGGTCGCTGACAACGGTCGCGGTAAGTCCTCCCGCCCACTGATGCCCCCCGTCTCGAGAACACGCGAGGAACGAGCCCCTGTCCCGCTGATCAACGCCTGACAGCAACTCCAGGGGGACGGCTGAGGCGATTTCACGCTCCACCTGTTGCGCGTACTCCTTCGCGTCCTCCAACGACATCGTGTCGTCGATGCCGTCCGAGTACGGGACACAACCCGCGCACAGGAGAGCGAGGAAGATGACGAACCCGGTACGCGCGAGACGATGTGCACTCACCTGAGCATCTCCCTCAGCAGACTGTTGAGCACGGGAGCATTCTCCTGCGAGGTGGCGACGATCAACTGATGGTTCTCAAACGGACTCATCGAGATACGCACAGATGGCCCTTCAGGGGTGAGGAAGGGAGCAAGGTCTCCGCCTAGTGGAACAACCATGTCGCTCGGGCGCTCGTAGAGATGACTCTCGAACGCTGGAGTTGTGTCGGGATTTCGGCCGCCCCCTACCCACCCAGCGTCCTGCGCCATCGACAGAAAATCCGTGTAGCTCCAATGTGTGTAATCCGTTGCGAGACGCGGCCTCCACCCCTCCGCCACCCAGGCTCCCGCGAGCGAGTGGACAGCGTCATAGTGGACTCCAACAACCTCGGAGCTTGTCACGGGCACCAGTCCCCAGCTGTATCCACATGCGATCTGCCGAGCCTGTGCGATCTCGGAGTCGCTCCGTACGTCGGCGACGAACCGCGCGAGGTCGACGCCCGCGGGATGAGCTCGAACCTGGTCGTTGGCCTCGCCGATGCCACGCAATTGTCCGCTGGCCACCTGCGGTTCGTTGTCGCCCGGGAACTCGGTGCCCTTCCACACGAACGCCACCATCCCGTCGCCCTGCCCCACCAGCCACCGCGCGATCTTCTGCGGCTCGCCGCGGTAGAAGCTGTCGACCGACGTGAAAGTTCCCGGCACATAAGTCAAGACGCGCTGCGTTCCGGTGCCTGGTGTCCCGATCATCTCGACGAGTCGATTCGCATCAGGCTGGTACAACACGAGAGACACGTCCCCACGAACCACCTGAGCCAGGTAGTCCCGTTCAGCTAGAAGGTCGTCCCACGCAGCACGCCGCTCCGCCTGGAGGTCCGCGCTCGCCCCCTCACCGCGAAGTCGCTCCCACGCCGCCAACTCGGCCTCTACCTCACCCAGGCGTGAGCGCGCCGTCACCCGATTCGCCGCGACCCTCGCGAGAGGCGGCACGCCGCCCAGGGCCCCGACGAGAGCCGGAGCGCCGTCGATGAGGGCGGCAGCGGCTGCCGGGGAGAGGGAGTCCCACCAGGTGCGCACGGCGTCGGGAGCGGGCGGATGCTCGCGCAGCAGATCCGCCCACTCGGGATGAGCGGCGATGAGACGGGCGATCCGAGACGTCCCCGAGCGCGCAAGCTCGAGCAGAGGCGCCATGACGAGCTCGGTCGTGATCTCTTCGCTGCGCACGGCCCACGTGAGCCGGGGACCGAGGGGTGGTGCGGCGGCATCCGGGATCGCGACCTCCCACGTCGGAGGGAGCGGAATCGCGGCGAGATCGCCACGCGCCTGGTCGATCCGCTCATCGACGTCCGCGGCGAACCCGTCGATCTCGCGCGTGAGTTCGACGGAACGGTCGCGGTCATCGATCCCCCGGGCTGCGCGCGCGAACTCTGCGACGTCCTCGACGAGACCGCGGCGACGCATCGACAGCCACAGGAGGTCGTCGGACAGATGATCGACGATATCTGCCGCGCGCAGCAGAGCCTCGCAGATGTCGGCGGCGACCACGGTGAGAGGTCGCATCTTCGCGGCGACGGCCGCCGCTTCGGGAGCCTCGTACACCGCTTCGAGACCGTCCCACCGGGATGCGACCGCGCTTCCCGCCTCGGGGAGGAGGGCCGCCTTGGCTCGCAGCTCTTCGGCGAGGCGCCCCAGCGCGGCGGCGTCCACAGGAATCTCGGGGATCACGCCGAAATCCGCGCTCACGCGACCCGCCACCGTCCGGTCCCCTGACGTGTCTCGAGCTGCGCCGCCGTGACGGCCATCACGACATCTGCGCGGCAGTACTCCGCCACGGCCTGCTCCGCGATCGTCGAGACCGAACCAGCGTGAGCGATCGATCCGCCCGCCTTCGCCTCCCACGGGTCCATGACACGGCAGAACGCCTGGAACAGCTCGGGCACCGGGGCCACGGCATCCCGAATCCCCCACAGCACGTGGGCGGTCGCTCCGACCGCGTCCGTCAGGTCATCGAGACGCCGTGCTGTCTCGCCGGCGAGCCCGAGGAAGCCGGGGATGTCGATGGCGTAGCGGTCGGTCATCCGCGAGACGCTAGTCGGATCGCCGAGACGGTCCGGAAATCTCTCCACAGACGCCACCCTGGTGAGGAGCAGTCGTCGACGGCGCGTCAGCGCGGGATGCACGCTCCGGATGCCACCGGCGTCGACAGCGAGTCGAGTTGGGCCATCACGGGCTCGAGCTCGGCGGGTGTCATCGCGTATCCGACGTTCTCGTCGGAGTCGGACCGCGCGAACACGACACCGGCGACATCGCCGGTCGGCGTGAGGAGGGGGCCGCCCGAGTTACCCGGGCGGATCACCGCGCCGAGCGCATAGATCTCGCGCGGGGTCGACTGGCCGTCGTAGATGTCCGGAACGGGCACGCTCCCCACCGACAGCACCTGCGCGCTGCCGGAGGTGAAAGGCCCGCCGTACGGGTATCCCTGGACAACGGCGGCCGCTCCTACGTCGAGAGTGGAGACGACCGGGAGGGGCTTGGCATCGAGGCCGTCGACGGCCACCACGGCCAAATCGTCGGTCGGGTCGAAGTACACCACGCGCCCCTCGCGCGCGGGCTGGCCGGGGAGTTCGACGAGCGGCGTGTCGACGCCCGCGACCACGTGGGCGTTCGTGATCAGTCGGCCGTCGCCCGCAACGAAACCGGATCCGCTCGAGGTGACGCCACAGGCGTAGGCCGTGCCGGAGATCCGGGCGACCGACTGCGCCGCTTCCGTCAGAGCGGGGTCGTCGAGCGCGATGTCGGGGGCCGTGGGCACCGGGCCGATCTGGATCAACTGGCCCAGCCGCGGAAGGCCGTCGGCGAGGACGTTACCGCGCAGTTCCGCGATCGCCGCGCGGACGGGGGCAGGGGTGATGTCGTCGATCGTGCGGACGATGGTCGACGACCCGAGCGCGGCGGAGACCACCGGCATCCCGGCGGGGATCAACGATCCGGCGACGAACGAGATGGCGAGGGCCGCGGCAGCGACGTTGACGATCCCGCCCAGAAGTCTCTCGGGAATGCGCAGCTTGATGCGGTCGGCACCGCGTCGGAACACCTGCCCCACGGCGCTGCCGAGACCGGCCCCGAGCAGCAGGAGGAGCACACCCGCGCCGACCATCGCGGGTCCACGCCACGAGGGTTCGGCGACCCACTGACCGACGAGAGGCGTCACCCAGAAAGCGGCGAGCGCGCCCAGCGCCAACCCCGCGAAGAAGCCGATCGTGGCCAGGAAACCACGCGACAGGCCCACGAGGAGCGCGATCGCCAGCACGACGATCAACACGATGTCGACAACAGCCACCCGCACCTCCGAGGTCCGCGATCAGGGTACGTCGACGGTCCTGTGAGAACCCCTCGACGCGCGTTTTGCGCTTCGGGTCACAATGACATTAAGATCGTGGACGGAGATATGGTCACCATGACACGAACCTCGGAACCCCAGGGCCTCGACAGCGGCGTGCGCGTCGCCGTCTCGACGGTCATCTTCAGCGTCCGCCGCGACGCGCACGACGAGCCGGTCCTGTCTCTGCCTCTCGTCCGCCGCACGCGCGACCCCTTCGACGGTCGGTGGGCACTGCCGGGTGGCTGGCTCGACGCTGCCGAAGAGCTCGACACCGCGGCATCCCGGACCCTCGCCGAGACGACGGGCCTCACCCCCAGCTACCTCGAGCAGCTCTACGCGTTCGGTGCGGTCGACCGCTCCCCCACCCGGGTCGTGTCGATCGTGTACTGGGCGCTGCTGCGCTCCGACGAGGTCGACGCCCAGGTCGCCGCGCACGAACGCGAGGGCGACGCCCCCGAGAACGTCGAGTGGTTCGACGCGACCGACCTCCCGCCGTTGGCGTTCGACCACAACGACATCGTCGAGTACGCCCTCTGGCGTCTGCGCAACAAGGTCGGCTACAGCCGCATCGCCCACGGCCTCCTCCCCGACGAGTTCACGCTCGCCGACCTCCGCGAGGTGAACGAGACGATCCTCGGCAAGCGCCTGGACCCCGCGAACTTCCGCCGCCAGGTCGACACCTCGAACACCCTCATCCCGACCGAGCGCTTCCGCACCGGAAGCCACCGCCCCGCCCGTCTGTACCGCTACAACCGCGATGTGGAGCTCGCCGACCGCGGCCCGCTCCCCTCCCGTCACTGATCGGAACGCCCATGGCCGCCACCCTCATCACCCTGCAGCCCCGCCCCGAGATCGACCCGAGCGTCGACCACGCGATCCAGGCGATCGTCTCGGGCGCGTCGACCGACGCCACCTGCACGACCGACCTCGCCGTCGGCCCCTGGGACTTCGACACGCGCCCCGGTTACGGTCCCGGCTCGTCGATGGGCGACGTGATCCCCACGGGCTCCCCGCGACAGGGCGAACTACCCGCGGAGTACCGAGAGGCGTCCGACGACGAACTCGATGAGCGCATCCGCGCTGCCAAGGCGACCCTCGGCGATCGCGTCGTCGTGCTCGGCCACTTCTACCAGCGCGAGGAGGTCGTGCGGCACGCCGACTACGTGGGCGATTCGTTCCAGCTCGCCAATGCGGCGAAGGAGCGTCCCGAGGCCGAGGCGATCGTCTTCTGCGGCGTGCACTTCATGGCCGAGACCGCCGACCTGCTCTCGCGCCCCGACCAGGCCGTCATCCTGCCGAATCTTGCAGCGGGATGCTCGATGGCCGACATGGCCGACATCGACCAGGTCGAGGAGTGCTGGGAGCAGCTCGAAGACGTCCTCGGCGACCTGGAGACCCCGGATGCCGACGGCCTCGTGCCCGTGATCCCGGTGACGTACATGAACTCGAGCGCCGCCATCAAGGGATTCGTCGGCCGTCACGGCGGGATCGTCTGCACCTCCTCGAATGCGCGCACCGTGCTCGAGTGGGCCTTCGCCCGCGGACGCCGCGTGCTCTTCTTCCCCGATCAGCACCTGGGCCGCAACACCGCGAAGGCCATGGGCGTGCCGCTCGAGCAGATGCCGATGTGGAACCCGCGGAAGCCGCTCGGCGGCTCGACGGCCGAGGTCATCGAAGACAGCCGCGTCATCCTGTGGCACGGCTTCTGCTCGGTGCACCGCCGATTCACCGTCGACCAGATCGAGAAGGCACGCGCCGAGCACCCCGGGGTGCGCGTGATCGTGCACCCCGAGTGCCCGATGGACGTGGTGGATGCCGCCGACGAGGCGGGGTCCACCGACATCATCCGCAAGGCCATCGCCGCCGCCGAGGAGCCCACGACCTTCGCGATCGGCACCGAGATCAACCTCGTGCAGCGCCTGGCCGCCCAGTACCCGCAGCACGAGATCTTCTGCCTCGACCCGGTCGTGTGCCCGTGCTCGACGATGTACCGCATCCACCCCGGCTACCTCGCGTGGGTGCTCGAGTCGCTCGTGGCAGGCCAGGTCGTCAACCGCATCACGGTCCCGGCCGACGTCGCCGAGCCCGCCACAGTCGCCCTCGAGCGCATGCTCGCGGCCAAGCCGAACGGCGCCGTGAAATGACCGCGGTCGTCGTGGTGGGCAGCGGTATCGCCGGTCTCACGGCGGCACTGCACGCGGCGGAGAACGGATGCCACGTCACGATCGTGACGAAGGGCGCTCTTCCCGACACCAACACGCGGTGGGCCCAGGGCGGGATCGCGGCGGTCACCCACCCCGCCGACAGCGTGGCCTCGCACGCCGCCGACACGCACACCGCGGGCGCCGGGCTCACAGACGCCGCCGCCGTCGACGTCCTCGTCGGCGAGGGACCGGCGCGGATCCTCGAACTGGTCTCGCGCGGAGTGACGTTCGATCGGACGCCGGACGGCGACTTCGCCCGCGGCCTCGAAGCCGCGCACGCCGTCCCCCGCGTACTGCACGCCGGCGGCGACGCGACCGGCGCCGAGATCCAGGCGGCGCTGGGCTCCGCGGTGCGCGCCGCCCACCTGACCGTGCGGGAACATGCCCTTCTGCGCGACCTCGTGGTCGAAGGCGGTCGTGTCACGGGGATCGTGCTGGACGGGGGCGAGCGTCTCGACGCCGACGCGGTGATCCTCGCGACCGGTGGCGCCGGACAACTGTACGCGCACACCACGAACCCGCTCGGCGCGACCGGAGACGGGATCGCGGCGGCCCTGCGCGCCGGTGCCGCCGTCGCGGATCTCGAGTTCGTCCAGTTCCACCCCACGGCCCTCGCGGTCGGGGCTCCGTTCCTCGTCTCCGAGGCCGTCCGCGGCGAAGGGGCCGTCCTCATCGACGATGCGGGGCGGCGATTCTGCTTCGACGCGCACCCCGACGGCGAGCTGGCGCCCCGCGACGTCGTCGCGCGGGCCAATGCCCGGGCGATGGCCGCGCAGGATGAGCGGCCGGTTCGCCTGGATGCCACGGCACTCGGCGCCGAGCGGCTCGCGCAGCGGTTCCCGACGATCGACGCCGCCGTCCGGGCGCGCGGGCTGGATTGGGCGCGTGAGCCCATCCCCGTGACGCCCGCTGCGCACTACCTCATGGGCGGAATCGTCACCGACCTCGACGGGCGCACGAGCGTCCCCGGTCTGTACGCGGTCGGCGAGACGGCGCGCACGGGCGTCCACGGCGCGAACCGCTTGGCATCCAACTCCCTGCTCGAGGGGGCGGTGTTCGGCGCCCGGGCCGGAGAGGCCGTCGCCGGGGACACCACGTGGCCGATCCCGCCCGCGTCGACCACTCTCGCGGATGCCGAGGCCACCGCCGAGGCTCCCCCGTTCTCGCGCGAGGCCCTGCAGCAGGTGATGTGGGCGCACGCGGGACTCGTGCGCGACGCCGCCGGCCTCGACCACGCGTCCGGGATCCTCGCCGCGTGGGCCGCTTCCCCGGCTCCGCGCTCGGTCGAGGACGCCAACCTGCTGCTCGTCGCCCGTCACGTCGTGGCGGCCGCGCGCTCCCGCACGGGCTCCGTCGGCGCGCACTTCCGCGCCGACGCTCCCGCCGCGGCATCCGTCCCGCCCGTCCAGGAGGCCCTCGCATGCTGACCCGTGCCGCCATCGAACGTGTCGTCTCGGCCGCTCTGAACGAGGACGCCCCCTGGGGCGACCTGACGAGCGAGACCCTCATCCCCGCGGACGCCGTCGCCCGTGCCGCCCTCGTCGCTCGCGTCGACGGTGTCTTCAGCGGCGCGGCCGTGTTCGCCGCCGCCTTCACCCTCACCGACCCTTCGATCGTCGTCGAGCAGCACGTGGTAGACGGGGAGCGGTTCGCCCCGGGTGACACGCTCGCGACCGTCTCCGGTCCCGCACGCGCCGTGCTCACCGCCGAGCGCATCGGGCTCAATTTCGTGCAGCGGATGTCCGGCATCGCCACGCTCACCAGCCGATACGTCGCCGAGGTCGCGCACACCGGCGCCCGCATCGTCGACACGCGCAAGACCACGCCGGGCCTGCGCGCGATCGAGCGCCAGGCGGTGCGTGACGGCGGAGGACACAACCACCGCTTCTCGCTCTCCGACGCGGTCATGGCCAAGGACAACCACCTCGCCGTGCTCACCTCCGGAGGGCTGTCCGTCACGCAGGCGCTCGAGGGTGCGATCGCCCGCCTCCCCCACACCACGCACGTCGAGGTCGAGGTCGACCGCCTCGACCAGATCGATGCGGTGCTGGCGGCCGGCGTCGGCACGATCATGCTCGACAACTTCTCCCTCGACGACCTGCGTCTCGGCGTCGCGCGCATCGCCGGCGCGGCTCAGGTCGAAGCCTCGGGCGGCGTGACGCTCGACACCGTCCGCGCCATCGCCGAAACGGGCGTCGACGTCATCTCGGTCGGCGCTCTCACCCACTCCGCTCCCGCGCTCGACCTGGGCCTGGACATCCAGATCGAGACGGCGTGAGCCTCTACCTCGACAACGCCGCCACGACACCGGTGCGACCAGAGGTGCTCGAGGCCATGGCGCCGTACCTCACGCGGTTCTTCGGCAACCCGTCGAGCAATCACGAGGTCGGCGAGGCGGCAGCAGTCGCCCTGGACGACGCGCGATCACGCGTCGCCGGAGTGCTCGGGATGCGAACGGGCGACATCCTCTTCACATCCGGCGGCACCGAGTCCAACAACGCCGCGATCAAGGGACTCGTCCTCGGCTCCGGCAAGAAGCACCTCGTCACGACCGCGATCGAACACGAGTCCGTCCTCGCGTCAGCGGACTACCTCGCTCGCCTGCACGGAGTCGATGTCACGCACGCCCGGGTCGATGCGACCGGCACCCTGACTCCGGATACGCTCGCCGGCGAGCTCCGCGATGACACCGCACTGGTGAGCGTCGGTTACGCGAACAACGAGATCGGCACGGTCCAGGATGCCGCCGCTCTCGTCGCCGTCGCCCACGACCGCCGCGTCCCCGTGCACCTCGACGCCGTCCAGGCCGCGGGGTGGCTTCCGCTCGCGGGGCTCGGGGCCGACGCGCTCACGGTCGCCGGGCACAAGATCGGCGCCCCGAAGGGCACCGGGATCCTCGCCGTGCGGGGTCGGCTCCCTTTCGAGCCTCTGCTGCACGGCGGTGGGCAGGAACGCGGTCGGCGGTCCGGCACCCCCGACGTCGCGGGCGCGGTCGCGATCGCCCGCGCGCTGGAACTCGCCGAGGCCGAGCGCACCGACGAAGCCGAGCGGGTCTCGGGTCTGCGCGACGAGTTCGTCGCGCGGGTGCTCGATCTCGTCCCCGGTGCGCGGCTCACCGGGCACCCGTCTCGGCGCCTCCCGGGCACCGCGAGCTTCGTTTTCCCGGGCACGAACGGCGAAACCGTCCTGCTCGAACTGGAACGTCGCGGCATCGTGTCGTCCAGTGGGTCGGCATGCGCCGCGGGGAGCGACGAAGCCTCGCACGTCCTCCTCGCGCTCGGTCTCCCCCACGACGACGCGCGCACCGCGGTCAGGTTCACGTTCCCGCACGGACTGACGGCTTCCTTGGAACCGGTCGCCCGAGCGGTCCAGGCTGCCGTGACCGCCGTAGGATCGCCCGAGTGAGCACCACCGGCGTCACCATCATCATCCCCGGCTTCAACGTCGCCGACTACGCCGGAGAGGCCCTGGACTCCCTCCGCGCGCAGACGCATCGACACTGGACCGCGGTGCTCGTCGACGACGCCTCCACCGACGACACCCGGCATCTGTTCGCGGACGCGGCAGCCGCCGACCCGCGCTTCCGGGTCGTCCGCCACGAGACGCAACGAGGACTCGGCGCAGCGCGGAACACGGGACTCGAGCGGGTCGAAACGCCCTACACCGCCTTCCTCGACGCCGACGACCTCCTCCGACCCGACGCCCTGACCCGGCTGGCGAACACGCTCGACCACACGAGCAGCGATTTCGTGGTGGGAGCGTACGTACGCCTTCGACCGGATGCCGAGGGCCCGGGTTACACCCCGGGCGAGGTCCAGCCCTGGGTCACGGCCGCCACCGACCCGGCGCGCGAGAGGACCACCCTCGCGGCGCACCCCGCGGCATCCGGGAACATCGTCGCGTGGTCGAAGCTGAGCCGCACGGCCTTCTGGCGCGAGCACGATCTCCGCTTCCCCGAGGGACGGTACTACGAGGACCAGGTGCTGGCGCAGCGGATGTACACGAGCGCCGAGGCGTTCGACGTGATCCCCGACGTCATCGTCGAGTGGCGGCAGCGCCGCGACGGGGGGTCGATCACGCAGCGCCTCGGCGAGCTCGACGTGCTGCGCGATTACCTCGAAGCCCTCGGCGAGGGCATCGCGGTGCTGCGCGCGGCCGGGGCGGACGCCGCGATCGCGCAGCGCGGAGCGCTGATCCGCACGCTCGATCTCCCGCCGCTGCTCCGCATCGCCGAGACGCACCCTGATCCCGCGTATCGCATCGCTCTCGAGGCGTTCCTCGAGTCGCTGCCCGGCTGACGGGTCGGGGCGGTCGCTTCGACAGGCTCAGGGACCTATCCACAGGCCGAGAAGGCCCGCGGTGCCGAAGTCGCGCACAGGTGGCTGTGCCCGCACAGGTGACTGAGCCTGTCGAAGCCACCGCGCCACGCAGCGCTCCGGGACTCTCCACCAGCTCGAGGTCACCCTCGCGCGCCAGAGCTCAGGCGGGAGCCTCGTCGGCCCGCCGGGCCGGCAGCGCCGCGCGGGCGAGGCCGGCGGCATCCCGCTCCTCCTCCGCCAACACGAACGAGGCGGCGAGCTGTTCGGCCGCGAGGCTCGCGTAGAGTCCCCCCGCGGCGAGGAGCTCGGCGTGCGTGCCCGACTCAACGATGCGCCCCGCGTCCACGACGTGGATTCGATCTGCCCCGATCACCGTGGACAACCGATGGGCGATCGACAGGGTCGTCCGGCCGTGGGAGGCGGT
Organism: Microbacterium sp. S1037; assembly: GCF_048381605.1. Lineage (NCBI taxonomy): Bacteria > Bacillati > Actinomycetota > Actinomycetes > Micrococcales > Microbacteriaceae > Microbacterium > Microbacterium sp. S1037. Next base: position 224,502 of record NZ_JBLWIG010000002.1, on the reverse strand, counting down.
CTCGAGCGCCTCCTGCACGATCCGCTCCGACACCGTGTCGAGAGCGCTCGTCGCTTCGTCGAGGAGAAGCACCGGGGGGTCTTTCAGGAGCACGCGCGCAATGGCGATGCGCTGCTTCTCGCCGCCGGACAGGCGGTATCCGCGCTCTCCGACGACGGTGTCGTATCCCGCCTCGAACCCGGCGATCACGTGATGGATATTCGCGGCGCGGCATGCGGCCTCGATCTCTTCGTCGGTCGCGTCGGGGCGCGCGTAGCGGAGGTTGTCGCGCACGGTCGCGTGGAAGAGATAGGTCTCCTGCGACACGATCCCGATCTCGTCGATGATCGACGCCCGGTCGAGCGTCCGCACATCCGCCCCCGAGAACATCACCGATCCCGCACTCGCCTCGTACATCCGGGGGGTCAGATAGAGGATCGTCGTCTTCCCCGCTCCCGACGGTCCGACGAAGGCGACGTGCTGTCCGGGCTCGACCGAGAACGACACACCGTCGAGAGTGGGACGCGCATGCGCGGGCGCATCGGGGTAGCGGAACTCGACATCGCGGAACTCGATCCGCCCCAGCGGCCCGGGGGCGGCGGACACGGGCAACGCGTCGGGCGCGTCGACGATCGCGGGACGCAGGTCGAGGTATTCGAAGATGCGGGCGAACAGCGCGGACGATGTCTGCACGTCGAGCGCCACGCGCATGAGCCCCATGAGCGGCATGAGCAGCCGAGCCTGGACCGTCGTGAACGCCACGATGGTGCCCGCGGTGATCGCCCCGGTCCCCCCGGCGATCAGGAAGCCGGCGACGAGGTAGATCACGGCGGGAACGCTCGACATGATGACCTGGACCACCGCGAAGAAGCCCTGGCCGCTCATCGCCCGCCGCACCTGGAGATGGACCTGGTTGTCGTTCTCGGCATCGAAACGGGCGGACTCCGTTCGCTGCCGGTTGAACGACTTCGACAGCAGGATGCCGGACACGCTCAACGTCTCTTGCGTGATCGCGGAGAGCTCGGACAGCGACTCCTGGGTCTCGCCCGCGATCCGCGCGCGCACCTGTCCCACGCGCCGCTGCACGAAGATGAGGAACGGCATGAGGGCGACGGCGATCAGCGTGAGCCGCCAATCGATGAGGATCATGGCCACGAGCGAGGCGATGACGGTGACCGCGTTGCCCAGGATGCTCGTGACGGTGTTGGTGAGCACGCCGGACACACCCCCGACGTCGTTCTGCAGCCGCGACTGGATCACGCCGGTCTTCGTGCGGGTGAAGAAGCCGAGCTCCATCGCCTGCAGGTGATCGAACAGCCGGGTGCGCAGGTCGCCGGTGACGCGGTTCCCGACCGTGGCGGTGAACCACGTCTGCGCCACGTTCAATCCCGCCGAGAGCAGGAACAACGCGATCATGACGCTCACGAGAACGGTGAGCAGACGAAGGTCCGGCGGCGTGCCGTCGATCGGGAAGAGCGCGTCGTCGAAGATGCGCTGCACGAGCAAGGGCGGGATGACGCCGACCGCCGACGCCACGATCACGAGCAGCACCGTGATCGCGATCCGTCCCCGGTAGGGCCGGAAGAGGTCGACGACGCGCTTCCCGAGGTTCGCGACGCGGGGCGCCTGAGCGTTGCGTCGACGCTGCTCGGCCGCATCGACACCGCGGAACATGCTTCCGCCGACTCCACCTGGGCCCATGCGGGCCAGCCTACGTCCGCTCACCGACATCGGCTCTCGCCGCTCGGCCCGCGGCCCAGCGGCTAGGCTCGGTGGCCCGCATCTCTTTCGTCGAATTCCTTCGACGGTGGAATATCTCGCCGGTGGACACAGTTGCCACCGAAGCACGTCGCCGTTCCGGCGCCACGAAGCCCCCCGCACGCAAAGGACCTCGTCATGGCCGCCCCCGGCACCACCACCGCACCCCCGCCCACCGCCTCGGGCGTCACGACCGCGCAGAGCCGCGTGATCTGGCTGCTGCTCACCGCCGCATTCGTGGCGATGCTGAACGAGACGACGATGAACGTCGCGATCCCGTTCCTCATCCGCGATCTCGGCATCACCGCTGTCTCCGCGCAGTGGCTCACCACCGCGTTCATGCTGACGATGGCCGTCGTGATCCCGATCACGGGGTTCCTGCTGCAGCGCTTCACCACGCGACAGGTCTTCATCACTGCGATGACGCTGTTCTCGACCGGAACCCTCGTGGCATTCCTGTCGCCGGGCTTCGAGCTCCTCGTGGTCGCGCGGGTGATCCAGGCGTCCGGTACCGCGATCATGATGCCGCTGTTGATGACGACGATCATGACGATCGTGCCGCCGCAGCACCGCGGCCGCATGATGGGTCGCGTCAGCATCGTCATGGCGCTCGCGCCGGCCATCGGTCCGACGATGTCAGGCCTGATCCTGCAGTCCCTCGGCTGGCACTGGATCTTCGGGATCGTTCTGCCGATCGCCCTCGTCTCGCTGTTCGTCGGCGCGCGCTGGATCCACAACCTCGGCGAGACCCGCACGGCACCGATCGATGTGGCATCCGTGATCCTGTCGGCTCTCGGCTTCGGCGGCCTCGTCTTCGGTCTCAGCCAGATCGGCGGCGGTCACGGCGGCGACCCGGATGCCGCCTCGACCTCGCTCGTGTCCCTGATCGCCGCCCTGACGATCGGAGCGCTCGGCCTGGGCGCGTTCATCTGGCGTCAGATCCGCCTGCAGCGCACCGACTCCGCCCTTCTGGATCTTCGGGTGTTCCGCTCGGGTGCGTTCACGCTGACCGTCGCCCAGCTGGGTGTGATGTCGCTGGCATTCTTCGGCGCGATCACGCTTCTCCCGCTGTACCTGCAGACGGTGCTGGGTAAGACCCCGCTCGAAACGGGCCTCGCGGTCCTGCCCGGTTCGCTCGTCATGGGTCTCGCCGGCCCGGTGATCGGACGCATCTACGACCGGTTCGGAACGCAGATGCTCCTCGTCCCCGGTGCCGTCATCGTCAGCGCCACGCTGTGGTTCTACACGACGGTCGGAACCGAGACGTCGTTCGCTCTGCTGATCGTGGTGCAGACCGTCATGATGATCGGTCTCGCTCTGTCGTTCACGCCGCTGTTCACGGCCTCGCTCGGCTCACTCGAGCCCCGGTTCTACTCCTACGGCTCAGCCGTCGTCGGAACGGTGCAGCAGGTGGCGGGCGCGGCGGGCATCGCGCTCCTGATCACGGTGATGTCGTCCGTGTCGGCCGCGACCGGCGAGGGGATCGAGGCGGATGCCACGGGCACGCGCACCGCGTTCATGATCGCCGCGATCATCTCGCTCCCGCTCATCGCAGGTGCCTTCGTCATCCGCAAGCCCGCGGATCAGGTCGAGGGATCCGCTCCCGTCGGCCACTGACGCGAGGCGAACGCCGTCTGCTCAGAGCGAGCAGGAACCCCCGCCGCAGCACTGCGACGCGGGACGGGACGACTTCTGCGCCTCGTCGCCCGGGCCGTTCAGGAGAGTGAGAACGGGCTTGGAAGCGGAGGTCGTGTCAGACGTGGTGTCACCGGACATGCGCTCCATGCTACGCCCGTGCGCGCGAGGCGGGGCCGCGCCGTAACGCCGGGCCTCGGCATCCGCAACCCCCGTTCGAGGCGGTCCCGCCGTTCATAGCGTGGGAACACCCCGATCGAGAACCCGGTCGGGACGGTCCCGCGGTCCACCGCGCGGAGAGACCCCGATCGAGAAAGAGAGAGTCGAACCATGACCGATCTCAGCGGCAAGCGCATCGCATTCCTGCTCACCGACGGTTTCGAAGACAGCGAGCTCACCAGCCCCTGGGAGGCGGTGACCTCGGCGGGCGCCGAGGCCGTGCTCGTCTCGCCGAGCGAGGGCAGCATCACGGGTGAGAAGGGCCACGAGCAGAAGGTCGACCTCGACGTGTCCTCGGCGTCGGCCGGCGACTTCGATGCCCTCGTGCTTCCCGGTGGCGTCCAGAACGCGGACGACATCCGCATCGTGACGGATGCCGTGTCGTTCACTCGCGACTTCTTCGAGCAGCACAAGCCCGTCGCCGTCATCTGCCACGGTGGCTGGATCCTCACGGAGGCCGACGTCCTCAAGGGTCGGACGCTGACCAGCTACCCGACGCTGCAGACCGATCTGCGCAACGCGGGAGCGACATGGGTCGACGAGGAGGTCCACGTCGACCAGGGTCTGGTCTCGAGCCGCAACCCCGACGACCTGCCCGCGTTCAACGCCAAGCTCGTGGAAGAGGTCGCCGAGGGCCGCCACGCGGGCCAGACGGCCTGACCCTCCCGAGCAGAACGGCCCCGCACCTCGGTGCGGGGCCGTTGTCGTCACGCCGAGCCGTCGGGCAGGACCTGGCACGACGGGCACCACTGGCCGGCGCCCTTCGTGCCGGGGATGTCCTCGATGACGCCGTCACCCTCGGGGCACGGCTCACCGGTCCGACCGTGGACCCGCATCGACGCGACCTTCGCCGCCTTCTGCTCGGAGATGGGCACTCCGCGACGCGCGAGGACGGCGGCGGTCAGCGTGTCGTGCAGCGCCAGGTGCAGCCTCGTGATGTCGTCCTCGCTCAGAGCCGAGGCGTGCGCCACGGGAGACAGACGCGCCGCGTACAGGATCTCGTCCGAATAGGCGTTGCCGATCCCCGCCAGGGTCTCCTGCTCCTGCAGCAGGGCTTTGAGCTGCTTGCGCCGGCCGCGCACGACCTCCGCCAGCATCTCCCGCGAGTAGCCCGGGTCGATGGCATCCGGTCCCAGCTTCGCCACCGCCGGCACGTCGTCGGGCGCATCCACGACGTGGAGCTGCACCGAGAGCCAGTCGCCCGCATCGGTGATGCCCAGGATGCCGTGATCGAACACGAATCGCGCGATCTCGGGGGCGGGCGACTCCACATCCGCGTCTGACGGCTCGCGCCACGTCGCCCACCCGGCGCGGCCGAAGCCGATCCCCAGGTGCACGCCGTCGAGATCGAGGTCGAGGTGCTTTCCGTGGCGGGTCGCCCCGGTGACGGGACGTCCGATCATTTCGGTGAGCGGACGCACTCGTGTTTTCAGCGCGCGACCCTCCACGAGGTCGACCTCGCGCACGATGTGGCCGACGAGGCGCTCACGCAGGAACAGCGTGAGCGCCTCGACTTCGGGTGCCTCGGGCACGATCCGGCCTCTCAGCCCTCGGTCTCGGGCGCGGCCGGGGTCGTCGGGGCCGGGGTCGTGGTCGGGGCGGGGAACGACGGCGCGGCGGCCGGGGCCTTCTCCCCCGAACGCTGGGCCGTCGCGAACGCATCCGCGACGGCGCGGCCCTGGATGATCTGCGTCAGGTCGATGCCTGTCGCTGCCCGGACCGCCTCGAACGACGACCGCAGACCCGTCGCCGACTCGGTCGCGAGGTGGCCGCTCGCCCCCTCGCCGCCGAGCACCGTGATGTTGCCGACGCGGTCGTATCCCTTCGCGAACTCCGCCATCATCGGCACGAGCGACTCCAGGGCGCGCTGCGCGAGCAGGGCCTCCTGGTTGTGCGAGAGGGCCTCCGCTTCGGCGCGGATCGCCTCGGCGCGCGCCTCACCGGCCAGACGCACGGCCTGGGCATCCGCCTCGGCACGCACGCGGACGGCGGCCGCCTCCTGCTCGGCGATCTGCGCACGGGCCTCGGCCGCCTTGATCTGCGCGTACGCCTCGGCGTCCGCGTCCTTCTGACGCTGGTACAAGTCGGCATCGGCGACGCGGGCGACCTCGGACTCCAGACGCGCTTGCGTGTTCTGCGCTTCCTGCTGCAGAACGGCCTGGCGACGCTCGGCACGGGTGAGCGCCTCCGCCTGCTCGGCCTCGGCGTTGGCGCGACCGACCTCGGCCTTGGCCGCGGCGCTGTTCTTGTCGAGCTTGGTCTGCTCGATGAGGTTCGCCTCGTCGGTCGCGATCTGGCGCGCCCGGATCTCGCGCACGGCGTTGATGCGGGCGACCTCGGCCTCGCGCTTCACGCGCTCGACCTCCGTCGCACCGAGCGCGGCGATGTAGCCGTTGCCGTCGGTGACGCCCTGGATCTGGAACGAGTCGAGGATCAGACCCTGCGACGAGAGGTCGCCCTTGATGCCTTCCGCGATCTGATCCGACAGGCGCTGCCGGTCGCGCATGAGCTCCTCGACCGTCAGCGTGGCGACGACACCACGGAGCGCACCCTCGAGCTGCTCGGTGGTGAACTGCTCGATGGCCTTGTCCTGCGAAGCGAAACGCTCGGCCGCACGACGCACCGATTCGGGGTCCGAGCCGATCTTCACGAGGGCGACGCCGCTGACGTTGACGGTGACGCCGTTGGACGACTGAGCGGTCGGCTCCATCTTGATCTGGCGAGCCCGCAGCGAGATCATCTCGCCGCGCTGCGTGAGCGGGTTGACGATCGCGCCACCACCGGTGATGACGGTGATCCGCGATGATTCGCCGTCCGCGCCTCTCTGTCGCTTACCGACGATGACCAGGGCTTCATCGGCCTTGGCGACGCGATACCAGCCGCGGATCAGCCCCGCGATGATCAGGAAGACGACGATGACGACGACGAGTGCGATGACCACGACGATGCCGATCGCCCCCAGAGCAGCAATTTCCATGGTTCTCCTTCGACAGGCACCGCACGAAGCGGTACGGGGGAATTCTTTCCAACCTATCGGCCGCCTCCGAGGCGGTGTCCACCCCCTCAGGGGGGAGAAACCGTCGCACGCCGCCCGGCCGGGGCGTACCGTTAAGAGGAAGGCGGCCCGAACCGCCTCCGGAAAGGTCCCCCCATGAAGATCGTGTCCTCCTCCGACTGGCGGGATGCCATCGCGTTCGACGTTCCGGTCCTCGTCGCCGACGTGGTCCCCGGCGAACCCACTCGCTGCGTGGCGTGCGGCACGGCCGGCGAGCTGTTCGAGCGCACCGAACTGTGGGCGGTCAAGCACCGTCACCCGAAGCACCACGGCGGTTTCGTCCGCTTCTATTGCGAGACCCACAAGCCCGCCGCCGCTCCCCCGCCGCCGGCGCCCGTCGCGGTCAAGCGCGCACGCACCGCGGCGCCCCGCGCGGAACGGCGCCCGAGCAGCCCGAAGGCCGTCGCTGTCACCGATCGCCCGATGCGGACCATGTGCCCCGACTGCTTCGTCGAGGTCTCGGCCGGCGGCGACTGCGGCATGTGCGGCGCACAGGTCGTCTGACACGCACACGAAGAACCGCCCCGTCGCCTGAGCATCGGGGCGGTTCTTCGTGTGAGCGGCTCAGCGCGCCGAGATCGTCCACCCGGCCTCGGACGAAGCGCCCGGAGCCAGGGCGATCACCCCGGTGTCGTAGTCGTAGGAGCCGTCGTTGAAGGCGTCCGGAGCGCAGGTCATGGGCTCGACGGCGAGTCCCGCGCGGTGTCCCGGAGTTCCGGGGCCCGCGGGAAGGTCGGCAGTGTGGATCTGTACCCACGGGCAGGACTCGTCCCACGTCATCGCCACGCCGGTTCCCGAGGGATCGGTGAGCGTGACGGTCGCGCGAGCGCCGGCATCCCGGATCAATCCCGTGTACGCGTGGTCGATCTCGACCGCGCCGAGCACGCGAGGTTCGCGGAAGTCGAAGCGCTCCGCGTCGACGGTGACGGATGCCAGTGCCACCGGCGCGAGGCGGTCCGGCGTCACCTCCAGGACGGTTTCGGCGGGAAGCTCGAGGGTCCACTCGTCCAGCGTCGCGGGCCCGGCGACGAGGTAGGGATGCGGACCGGTCCCCCACGGAGCAGGCGTGTCCGAGAGGTTCGTCGCCCGGACCGTCTGCGCCAGGCCGTCGGCATCCAGGCGGTACGTCGTCGAGACGACGAGCCACCAGGGGTATCCGGCCTGGGCCGGAACGGTCGCGGTGAGCGTCACGGCGTCGTCCGAGGCGTCGAGGATGTTCCAGCTCACCCACGACAGGAGCCCGTGCAGAGCGTGTGCCCGGTTGGGTTCGGTCAGGGCGAGCTGGTGCTCCTCACCGCCGAAACGGTGGATGCCGTCGACCACGCGGTTGGGCCAGGGAGCGAGCGTCGTTCCCCGGTAGGCGGGGCGGACCTCGTCCTCAGCGAAGGGGACGACGAGATCGCGACCGTCGAACGTGAGGGAGCGCAACGAGGCCCCGACGCTCGCAATCGCGGCCTCGTAACCGTGGGCACGTAGGACGACGGGGGTACCCGAGACCGGAGTGGGGGTCTCGGTGGGAACAGCATCGGTCATTCCGCCATTATCGCGGGGGAAACGACGCGCGGCGGAAACGACGAATGCCCCGACCGCCAGGGTCGGGGCATTCGGGGAGGGCGACTTACTTGAAGGCGTCCTTGACGTTCTCGCCGGCCTTCTTGACGTTGGCCTTGCTCTGCTCGGCCTGGCCCTCGGCTTCGAGTCGCTCGTTGTCCGTGGCCTTGCCCCAGGCTTCCTTCGCCTTGCCGGTGAGGTCTTCAGCGGCGTTCTTGATCTTGTCGTCGAGTCCCATGTCGGCTCCTCCCGCGTCATGCTCGGGTCTTTCCCGATGAGGCCACGCTATGTCGCTGAATGTCATGTTTCAGGGGGGTTGAATTTCGGGATCGAGTGGGGAACAGACGGCGGTGCACGACTAGGTTCGACATTGTGGGTCCCCTTCGAACCGCTCTCGCCGGCGCCACCGCGCTCCTCGGTTTGACGTTCACGCTCGTCTCGTGCACCTCGGCACCGACCTCCTCCGGCTTGATGGATGTCGCCACCCTCCCCACCGCTCAATCGGAGGCGCTCCCCGCCGTAGAGGTCGTCTCGGTGGCATCTGCGATCGTCGTCAGCCTCGAGCACGCCACCGTGGAGGGCGGCACCGCGCAGGAACCTCTGGGCTATCGAGCTGACGCCGTGGACGGTTGGCGGTCGGCCCTCGGCTCCGACTCGGCGAGTTCGGGTTCCCCCTCGGCCGACGGGGTCGTCGCCCATGACTGGCCCGGACTGCGGCTGCTCCTGGCCGACGACGACGACGAAGGCTCGGTCTCGATCACCGCAGCCGAGGTGAACGGGCACCCCGTTCGCACCGCCCACGGCCTGGCCGTCGGGTCGACGCGCGCGGAGGCGATGGCCGCTGGGGCCCTCCCGGGTTCCGGGCACGAGCTGCGCATCGACGTTCGCGAGGTCCCGGGCACGTCCTCTGCGGAGCGACCGGACAGCGTGGGAACGGAGTTCATCGCCCTCGAGATGAACGGCGACACCGTGGCATCCATTCGCGTCCCGGCGAACGATTTCGGCGAGCGATGAGCGAGGACAGTCCGTTCGGCGATCTGCTCGACGGCGCGAATGAGGTCGAACGCCCGAGCGGACGCGGTGGACGCATCGCCCTGATCGTCTTCCTCGTCCTCGTGCTGGTGGTCTTCGGCGGAAGCGGCGGCTACGTCTGGTGGGCTTCGGCGGCGCCGTTGGCTGCCCCGACGGTCACGTCTTCCGCGCCGAGCGTCGCCCCCGGCGCGAAGGCCGAGGTCAGGCTCCCCGCCTCCGGCTCGATGCTCGTCAGTGTCGCGGGTGGTGAGTCCTACCTCGGACCGGATGCCGCCGGCGCATGGTTGTCGTCGGGGGGCGACGACGCGCGACCCATCGCGAGCATCGCGAAACTCGTCACCGCGCTCGTCGTACTCGACGCTCACCCGCTGGCAGACGCGAACGATCCCGGGCCGACGATCGCCTACACCGAAGCCGATACCGACCTCTACGACCAGTACTACGTCCGCGGCGCGACGATCGCGCGGATGCCCGATGGGCTCAAGCTGTCGTTGCACGACTCGCTCGAGACCATGCTCCTGCCGTCGGCGAGCAACTACGCCACGGCGATCGCCCGCTGGGCCTACGGCTCGGATGGCGCCTATGTCGACGCCGCGCGCTCCTGGCTGAGCAGGAACGGGCTGAACTCGACCCGGATCGTGGATGCCACGGGCATCGACGACCGCAACACGAGCACGCCGAGCGACCTCCTCGCGCTCGGCCGGATCGCCGCGGCCAATCCCACGATTGCCGCGATCGCCGCGACGCAGTGGGCCGACCTCCCCGCGGGCCCGGGGAACATCGAGAACACCAACGCCCTCCTCGGCACCTCCGGGATCACGGGGTTGAAGACGGGCAACCTCGGTGACGGCACCTTCAACCTGCTCTTCACGTCTGTTCTCGACGTCGGCATCGGCGCGCCGCTGCACGTCCTCGGTGTCCGCCTGGGCGGCGAGACCCGAGCGAGCGCGAATCAGGATGTCGTCGTTCTTCTCGAGAGCATCCGGGATGGATTCCACACTCTTCAGGTGGGGACGGTCGGCGCCGAGGTGGGCGAGATCACGACCCCCTGGGGATCGTCGGCGAAGGTCGTCGTGGCGCAGAACGCCTCGATCATGACGTGGTCGGACACGCCCGTGGCCACCTCACTCGACACGACGACGCCGGAGAAGTACGCCGACGGAGAGAAGGTCGGCACGATCACCTGGACGGCGGGGCCGAACACCGCCTCGGCCGACGTGAAGATCTCGGGGGCGATCGAGGAGCCGACGCTGTGGTGGCGGCTGACTCATCCCACCCAGCTCGGTGGCTGACGCTCGGGGCTATCCCCGTGGCGCCACCGTGGTGGGTGCGTAGCCCGCGAAGCCGTCGATCCTCTGCTGGCCGAGGGTCGTCCCGAGCTCGTGACGCGCGGCGGGCGTGACCCAGTAGAAGTGCACGGCCGCGTAGGTCGCCTGGGGCGCGGCATCCAGAGCGAAAGGCGCGATGTTCCAGGAACCGAGCACGCCCTCCGTGCCGTCGCCCGTATCCCGCTCGATGCGCAGGACCGGCGTCTTGACGAGGCGCGCCTGCGACGCCCCGGTCGAGTTGGTCGTCGTGGCCCAGATTCCCGTCACCTCGTCCCACGGGATGTTCACCGCCGCACCCTGGAAGCGCACCGCGATTCCGCTGCGTCCGACCGCGATGCACTGGCGGTTGCCCCACGAGGCGCGGCTGCGCGAGGCCGCGATCAGATTCAGGAACACGAGCACGGCGAACAGCCCCAGGATGCCGAACATCACGGCGATCACGTAGGGCATGGGCCCCTGCATCGAGGGTGTCGTCCCCGCTTGCGAGAGAACGCCCCACACGATCCACCCGCACATGAGGGCGATGAGGCCGAACGCGATCGTGAGGATCAGCGGCGGACGCCGCAAGGGCGCGACGTGCAACCAGTCGTCCGGCGCGCGCTCGAAGGTGCGGTTGAACATCTCCGCCGGAAGCAACCGCAGGCGCTTTCGAGAGGCGAAGGGCGTCGCCCACCCGGGCGGAATGAAGGCGGTGCGGGGATTCGGCGCGTTCACGGCGGCCAGTTTACGAAAGTGCGGACGGGTTGTCGGCGGGGCTGGACAACGTGTCCGTTCGGCCGCAGCGCTCGAGCGCGGAGGTGCTCGTACGCTGGGAGGATGGCACACCTCTCCCCCGCCCAGATGGATCGCGCCGTCGGAACCGTCATCGTGTCGGCCGCAGGCGACGCTCTCGGCTCGGCGTACGAGTTCGGCCCGGCACTCCCCGACGAGGTCACCCCCGAGTTCGGCGTGGGGCACTTCGGCCACGGAGCCGGAGAGTGGACCGACGACACGAGCATGGCGATCCCGGTGCTCGACGAGCTGGCCGCGGGGCGCCGGCTCACCGACCCCGCCGCTCTCGAGCGCATCGTGGCGGCGTGGCAGGGGTGGGCTCAGAGCGCCCTCGACGTGGGTGCGCAGACACGGCACGTCCTCGGCCGTATCCCGTCGCCCCCGATGATGGATGCCATCCGCACAGCCGCGCGCGCCGTGCATGACGAGACCGGGCGAAGCGGCGGCAACGGCTCGCTGATGCGCACCGGTCCCGTCGCCCTCGGCTACCTCGACCGTCCCGATCTCACCGCCGCGGCTGCGGCAGTCGCGCAGCTCACGCACTGGGAAGACGACAACGTCGACGCCTGCGCCCTGTGGTGCGCGGCCATCCGTCATGGCATCCTGACCGGCGAACTCGACATGTGCGGACAGCTCGACGTCGTGCCGCAGGACCGTCGCGACCGGTGGGCGGCGCTGATCGACGAAGCCCTGGTTTCCGGCCGTCACCCACGCGACTTCCGGGATGCGAACGGCTGGGTCGTGCGGGCATTCCAGGGTGCGCTGGCCGCGGTCTCCGGAGCCGCCGGACCCCTGGATGCCATCGAGCGCGCGGTCCGCGGCGGGAACGACACCGACACCGTCGCGGCCATCGCCGGCTCCCTCGCCGGTGCCGTCTGGGGCGCGGACGCACTCCCCGACTCGCACACGACCGTTCTGCACGGGTGGCCGGGTATCGACGCGGCGGAGCTCGCGCGGCGCGCGCGGCTCGCGGTGGGGGCGTCGGCCGTGTCGGCGTGGGGCTAGCGGGTCTCTCCCCCGGATCGTCGCGCTCCACGGCGCACCCCAGCGGCCACCACCAACTCCTGAGTGGTACCATTTCTGGTACGACTTCGGAGGACTCATGGCCATCACGACGAGCGAAGCACGCCGCGACCTTTTCGGCCTCATCGAGCGCGTCAACCTCGACCACACGGAGGTCGAGATCACCTCGAAGCGCGGTTCCGCCGTTCTCATGTCGAAGGACGAGTACGACTCGCTCGTCGAGACCAGCTATCTGCTCCGCTCCCCCGAGAACGCCCGTCGTCTGCTGAGTGCCCTGGCAAGCGCTCGCGACGACGCGATCGAAGAACACGACCTCATCGAGCCGTGAGCGGCCGCAAGCTGGCCTGGACAGCCGAGGGGTGGGACGACTACCTGTACTGGCAGACACAGGACCGCAAGACCCTGCGCCGCATCAACCAGCTGATCGCCGACACCCTCCGCGACGACCCGTTCGAGGGAATCGGCAAGCCCGAAGCCCTCAAACACGCCCTCGCCGGCGCCTGGTCACGCCGCATCGACGAGGCGAACCGCCTCGTCTACGTCGCGAACGACACCCACATCACGATCTTGCAGGCGCGGTACCACTACTGACCTCGACGAACGGGTAGCCTCCACCGGAATCCGGGAACAGGCGGATGAACGCTGGGCGGAAGGATCCCGCTCGTGCGGACGACCCGAGATGGACGTTCGTGTCAGTTGTTGAAGCGGAACTCCACCACGTCGCCGTCCTGCATCACGTAGTCCTTGCCCTCGAGGCGCGCCTTGCCCTTCGCGCGGGCTTCGGCGACCGAGCCCAGCTCGATGAGGTCGTCGAACGAGATGACCTCGGCCTTGATGAAGCCCTTCTCGAAGTCGGTGTGGATGACACCGGCCGCCTGCGGCGCCTTCGCACCCTGCGGGATCGTCCACGCGCGCGCTTCCTTGGGACCCGCCGTGAGGTAGGTCTGGAGACCGAGGGTGTCGAAGCCGATACGGGCGAGCTGATCGAGCCCCGACTCGTCCTGGCCGGTGGATGCCAGCAGCTCGGCGGCATCCTCGGGGTCGAGGTCGATCAGCTCGGACTCGATCTTGGCATCCAGGAAGACGGCCTTCGCGGGAGCGACCAGCGCCGAAAGCTCATCCTTCTTCGCCTGGTCGGTGAGCACGGCCTCGTCGACGTTGAACACGAAGATGAAGGGCTTTGCGGTCAAGAGCCCCAGCTCACGGATGGGCGAGAGGTCGAGACCGGATGCCGAGAGCAGCACGCCGCGCTGCAGCGCGTCCTGCGCGGCCTTGGCGGCGTCGAGAACCGAGGGATCGAGCTTCTTGCCCTTGACCTCTTTCTCGTACCGGGTGATCGCCTTCTCGAGGGTCTGGAGGTCGGCGAGCTGCAGCTCGGCGTTGATCGTCTCCATGTCGCTCGCGGGATTGACCGCTCCGTCGACGTGGACCACGTCGTCGTCGGCGAATCCGCGGACGACCTGGGCGATGGCATCCGCTTCACGGATGTTCGCGAGGAACTGGTTGCCGAGGCCCTCACCCTCGCTCGCGCCCCGCACGATCCCGGCGATGTCGACGAACGACACCGCGGCGGGAACGAGCCGCTCGCTGCCGAAGACATCGGCGAGCTGCTGAAGGCGCACATCGGGAAGGTTCACGACCCCGACGTTCGGCTCGATGGTCGCGAACGGGTAGTTCGCCGCGAGCACCGAGTTCTTGGTCAGGGCGTTGAAGAGGGTCGACTTTCCGACGTTGGGAAGGCCGACGATTCCGATGGTAAGAGCCACGGGAGTCCAGGTTACCCGGCCCGGAGCCCGCTCACCCGCGTCAGGGTCGTCGTGCCCGGAACGCGTGGGTCACGTACGGGAGCGCGACCGAACCTCCATCGGCGAGTCCGGGAACGGATGCCAGCACTCCGTCGACCGCCGCATCGATGGCTGCTCGCCTCTCGGCGCTGGCCGTGATGATGTCGCTCCGCGAGACGACGAGGTCGCGCAGTTGGGGCAGAGTGATCCGTCGCTCCCAGCGCCACTCGTGGTGTTCCAGGCTCTCGTACGGCTCGGCGACGCGTGGACCGGTCGTGGCGAGGAGCACCTCGGCATTCGAGCCGCCCATGGCCTCGGTGAGCCTCCGCACCCAGTCCACGGCGTCGTCGCGGATGTTCCAGATCAGCCCGAGCACTCCCCCGCTGCGCAAGACCCGTGCCGTCTCGCGCGAGGCCGCCTCGACGTCGACCCAGTGCCAGGCCTGGCCCATCACGACGGCATCCAGACCCGAGTCAGGCAGCGGCAGCTGCTCGGCCGTGCCGACGAAGGTGGGCACACCGCGCGCGTTCTCTCGCAGGGTCGCGAGCATGTCGGCATCCGGATCCACCGCCACCACATCGGCGCCAAGCTCGACCACGGCGCGCGTCAGCTTGCCGGTTCCGGCGCCGACATCGGCGACGCGGAGCGCCCGGCCCGCCTCCCGCACGGGATCCAGCAGCCAGGCCACCGCCTCGGACGGGTAGCCCGGCCGCCCCGATTCGTAAGCGGCCGCTGCCTGTCCGAACGACCTCGACTTGTGCTGGGCGCTCATGCTCCGACCCTACGCCGCGCCTCCGACACGAGCAGCCCCGCGCCGTCCTGCGGAGTTCGCCGAACCACCTCAGCGTGTCGCACACGTGTCGCCGGCGTGTCGCACACGGACTCCGCGTGACGGCACGACATGTCGCGCGCGGGCTCCGACACCGGATGCCGAGCCCCTCGGCGCGCCTCTTCGGGTCGTCGCCGCGGCGGGTGAGAGTGGACACGTGGGACTGGACTTCACGGCGATCGACTTCGAGACGGCGAATTCCAGTGGCGCGTCGGCCTGTGCGGTCGGTCTGGCCCGCGTGCGCGACGGTCGTGTCGTCGCCACCGCCGCGTGGCTCATCAAACCGCCGCCCGGACACGACCACTTCGCTCCGATCAACGTGGGCATCCACGGGATCCGAGCGGCCGATGTCGTGAACGCGCCCGACTGGAGCGCCCAGCTCGCGCGCCTCACCGCGTTCGCCGGCGCCGACGTGCTGGTCGCCCACAACGCCGGCTTCGACATGTCGGTCCTGCGTCGCGCGTGCGCCGCGACGGGTGACGAGTGTCCGCCCTATCGCTACCTCTGCAGCGTGCAGATGTCTCGGAAGACCTACACGCTGCCGTCGTACCGCCTGCCCCTCGTGGCCGAGGAAGCGGGATGCTCGCCCTTCGCCCACCACGACGCTCTGGCCGACGCGGTCGCGTGCGCCGAGATCACGATCGACTGCGCGCGCCGCGCCGGGGTCGGCGACGTCCACGCCCTCGCGGCGCACCTGGGCGTCCGCGTGTCGCAGATCGCCGTCGAGCCCGTCGCGGAGCGCGCCGTCGCCTGACGCTCGCGGCCCGTCTTTCCGGCGATGTCGGAGGTCTGGTGCATGCTGACCTCATGGATGCCATCGCCCTCGTTCTCGTGATCCTCGCCCTCGCGCTCGGCGTCGCCGGCGGGTGGTTCCTCGGATCCGCGCGGGCCTCTGCGAGCGCCGCCACCGAACAAGCTGATCTCCTCGCCCGGGTCGCCGCCTCCGATGCCGCGCGCGCGGGACTCCAGGCGCAGCTCGACCATCAGACGGCCCTCTACAGAGAGGCCGTCGGTCAATCCCGCACCGACCAGGCCGCTCGCGAAGAACGCGAACGTCGCGACCAGACGGTGCTGCGCGCCCTCGACCCCGTGCGCGAGACCCTCGAGGCGATGCAGCGCAAGGTCGACGGGCTCGAGCGCGACCGCGTCGAGCAGTACTCCGCCCTGGGCGAGCAGTTGCGGATGTCGCGTGAGGCCGACGAGGCTCTGCGTGCCACCACCGAAGCCCTCGCGTCGGCGATGCGGTCCGGGAGCACGCGCGGCGTCTGGGGAGAGACGCAGCTGCGTCGGGTCGTCGAAGCCGCCGGACTCACGCGATACGTCGATTTCGACCTGCAGGCCTCCATCACCTCCGACGCGGGTGCGGGTCGACCCGACATGGTCGTCCGGCTCCCGGGTGGCAAAGCTCTGGCGGTGGATGCCAAGGTCCCCCTCGACGCCTATCTCCAGGCCAGCGCGATCCCGGTGACCGCGCAGGGCGACGAGGGCGCTCGCCGTGCGACGCTGCTCGCCCGTCACGCCAAGGCGGTCCGGGGTCACGTCGACGCTCTCGCGCGAAAGACCTACTGGGCGGGCCTCGAGAGCAGCCCGGAGTTCGTGGTGTGCTTCATCCCGAGCGAATCGCTCTTGGCCTCGGCTCTCGACGAAGACCCGACGCTTCTCGACTACGCGTTCTCCCGACGGGTGGCTCTTGCTTCACCGGTGAACCTATGGGCGGTTCTGAAGACCGTCGCGTTCACCTGGACCCAGCAAGACGTGTCCGACGAAGCGCGCGCGCTTTTCACCCTCGGCTCGGAGCTGTACGAGCGTGTCGGCGTCCTCGCCGGGCACGCCGGCGACCTCCGCCGGGCGATCGAGCGCACGGTCGACAGTTACAACAAGTTCGCCGGATCACTCGAGTCGCGCGTGCTGGTGACGGCGCGGAAGTTCCCAGGGATCGACGAGACGAAGCTCGATGCCGTCTCCCCTCCCGCTTCGATCGAGGCGACGCCGCGGCGCTGGGCGGCCCCCGAGTTCATCGACTCCGCGACGACACCGATCGATGACGGCTCGACGGCGGACAGCGCGGTGGAGGGAGACCACCGGAGTGTCGCATCAGCCGATCTGGGCGACGTGCGGATCCGCGCGGGCCTCGAGTCGGAGGAGCGCTAAGCGGAATCGACGGAGAGAGAGGCTGCGGGGTGGCTCAAGAGCCGCCGGGGACCCAACTCAAGAGGCTGACGACAGCCGCGGATACGCCGACGAATGCGCCGACCATCCACCAGGCGCTGATCTCGTGGCCGTCGTCGCGGCGAACGCGAAGCAGCACATCGGGGCGGCGCGCAGGGTCAACGGCGTCGGCGATGACCGCCTGCGCCCCGGTCTGGGGTGCGGTTTGGTTCGTGGGAGTTGCCATGGACGATCCCCCTTCGGGTCTCGGAAGAACACAGCGTCGCCGTTGACACTGCACACGATTCTGCCAGACCACCCCCGCGACACCGGTCACGCTTGCGTCACGACACGCCCGGCTGTAGGTGTGCGTTCCGCGTCCGTCGCCGCGCCTCCCACCGGAGCTCCACCGCGGAGCAAGGGCGACGCGCTACCGGGTCAGTGCCGTCTCGCTGAGCGCGGCCGGGCGGCGGCTGTGCTCAGCGAGACGGAGCGCTACCGATTCAGAGCCACTTCGACGTCAAGTGCTCAGACGAGATGCGACGAAGCGTTCCCGACGCGCCACGGAGCACGACGCTCTCGGTGTAGATGAAGTCGCCGTCGCGGCGCACACCCTGCACCAGCTGGCCGTCGGTCACACCGGTGGCGACGAAGATCGTGTTCTTGCCCTTGACGAGGTCGTCGGCCTCGTAAACCGTGCCGTCGACCTTCAGGCCGGCGTCGACGCCCTTCTGCTTCTCCTCGTCGTTGCGGGGAGCAAGAACACCCTGAATGTGTCCACCGAGCGCCTTGATCGCGCACGCGGTGACGATGCCTTCCGGGCTGCCTCCGATACCGACGCACATGTCGGTACGGGCATTGTGACGGGCGGCGTTGATCCCGCCGGCGACGTCGCCGTCGCTCATGAGGCGGGTGCCCGCACCGGCCGCGCGGATGTCGGCGATGAGCTGTTCGTGACGCGGACGGTTCAACACCGACACGACGATCTCGTCGACGGGCTTGCCGAGGGCTTTCGCGAGCAAGCGGATGTTCTCGCCGATGGGGAGCCGGATGTCGACGACCCCGACGCCGGCAGGTCCGGTGACCAGCTTGTCCATGTAGAAGACGCTCGATGCGTCGAGCATCGTTCCCTGGTCGGACACGGCGATCACCGAGAGGGCGTTCTGACGCCCCGCCGCCGTGAGCGAGGTGCCGTCGATCGGGTCGACCGCGACGTCGCACCGCGGTCCGCGCCCGCTTCCGACACGCTCGCCGTTGTAGAGCATCGGGGCGTTGTCCTTCTCGCCCTCGCCGATGACGATCGTGCCGTCGAAGTTGACCGTGCTGAAGAACGCGCGCATGGCGTCGACGGCCGCACCGTCCGCCGCTTCCTTGTCACCACGACCGATGAAGGGGACTGCCCGGATGGATGCCGCCTCGGTCGCGCGAACCAGCTCGAGAGCCAGGTTCCGATCGGGGTGCAACGGACTCATATCGGATGTCAGGCTCACCATGTGGCCACTGTAGCCACGCGAGATGTGACAATCGGCCAATTTCCGGCGCCCGCCGACGAAGGAATCTCGATTTTTATCGCTGGCGCATACTCCGCCACTTCCTCACCCGACAGCCTCAGCACGATCCAGCACCTTCGCTAGGCTGACGGTGTCCCCGCAACGACACAAGGAGCACAATGCCCGTCGCCACCCCTGAGCAGTACGCCGAGATGCTGGACCGCGCCAAGGCCGGCAGCTTCGCGTACCCCGCGATCAACGTCTCGAGCTCGCAGACCATCAACTCGGTGCTCCAGGGCCTGACCGAGGCCGGTTCTGACGGCATCCTGCAGGTCACCACCGGCGGCGCCGACTACTTCGCCGGCCACACGGTCAAGGCCCGCGCCACCGGCGCGCTCGCCTTCGCCAAGTACGTCACCGAGGTCGCCAAGAACTATCCCGTAACGGTCGCGCTCCACACCGACCACTGCCCCAAGGACGCGCTCCCCGGGTTCGTGCTCCCCCTCCTCGAAGCATCCGAGGAAGAGGTCAAGGCCGGCCGCAACCCGATCTTCCAGTCGCACATGTGGGACGGCTCGGCCGTTCCCCTCGACGAGAACATCGACATCGCCGCCGAGCTCCTCCCCCGCATGAAGAACATCAACGCCATCCTCGAGATCGAGGTCGGCGTCGTCGGCGGCGAAGAGGACGGCGTTCAGCACGAGGGCTCGAACGAGGCCCTCTACACGACCGTCGCCGACGTGACCAAGGCCGTCGAGCGTCTCGGCCTCGGCGAGAACGGCCGCTACATCTCGGCCCTCACGTTCGGAAACGTCCACGGCGTGTACAAGCCCGGCGGCGTCAAGCTCCGCCCCGAGCTGCTCGGCGAGATCCAGGAGGGCATCGCCGCGAAGTTCGGCACCGGCCCGAAGCCTCTCGACCTCGTCTTCCACGGCGGCAGCGGCTCGAGCGACGAAGAGATCGCCCTCGCGGTCGCGAACGGCGTCGTCAAGATGAACATCGACACCGACACGCAGTACGCCTTCACCCGTTCGATCGCGGGCTACATGTTCTCGAACTACGAGGGCGTGCTGAAGATCGACGGCGAGGTCGGCAACAAGAAGCAGTACGACCCCCGTGCCTGGGGCAAGGTCGCCGAGTCGGCCATGGCCGTCCGCGTGGTCGAAGCCACCAAGCAGCTGGGTTCGTACGGCCAGTCCAAGAGCTGACCCGACCCTCTCTCGCGAATGCCCCGGCTCCGGCCGGGGCATTCGTCGTTTCCGACACCGGATGCCACGTCCGTGAGCGTGCGGGCGCTGGCTCAGGCGCGGTAGACCTCGAGCACCGTGGGCGCGCCCTCGGGGGACGACAGCACCTCGATGGCATCCCCCGCCCGGACATCTCCCGCGCGCCGGACCCGGAGGTACGCGCCGAGGCGTCCCTCGTCGGAGAAGCGCTTCACCCACCCTCGGGCGTCGCGTCCGCCGACCCAGCGCGCGAACGTCGCGCACGGCGTGCGCGGCATGGTGACCTCGACCTCGACGGTGTCGCCGATGCGCCAGATCTCGCCGATGCGCGCCGCGTTGACATCGATGCCGTCCACCCGGAGGTTCTCACCGAACCACCCCGGGTGCAGATCGCGGCCCAACTGGTTCTCCCAGTACGCCGCGTCCGCCTCGGAGTATGCGTACACCGCCTTGTCGCGCCCGCCGTGGTGTTTGCGGCTCGCCTGGACATCCGCGCGTACGCCGAGCGGGCCCAGACGAACGGGACCGTCGAGCGCGCGCTTGTCGATCGCGGTCACCCCGACGGACCCCGCGTCCGGGTGGAGCTGGTGGACGGCGCAGACGGCGACGAGGCGTGGCATCCGTCGATGCTACGGGGTGGAGAAGTCCCTCCGCATGACGACGCGATCGCCGTCGACGGAACGGATCTCGATCGAGCCGATGCTCGATGCTTCGAGGTCGGTGCCGGCGCTGAGCTCGGTCGTGGCCCCGGGGCCGGCGCGCCAGGTCGAGAGCACCGAGGTCGAGCCGGAGTCATCGGTCACCGCCAGAGCGTAGGGCCAGCCACCGGGCGGGGCATCGAGCACCTCACCCGTGTATTGGCACACGAGGTCGATCCGGGTGCCCCACGCAACCGGGGTCAGTTTGACCGACGCCTCGAGCGGAGCCCCGCCGACCTCGTCGAGGGCGTAGGTCGTCCCCGACGACGAAGAGGCGTTGGTGATCGTGACGACGGTCGGCACGCCCACGGCGACCACGGCGAGGGATGCCGCCAGGGTCCACGCCGTGATCCGCCGGGCCCGACGCCGACGCGCGGTCTGCACGACGCGGGTCCGGAGCGAGGGATGGGGCAGGGCGATGGGGACCGGACCGCTCGATGCATCGATCGCCCGGGCACGGTCAGCCGACAGTCGCGAGAGCAGGCCCGCCGTGGGCGCGAGCTCCGCCACAGCCGTCCGGCACTCCGCGCAGATCGCGAGATGCCCCTCGTACTCCGCGCGATCCGCCGCCGACAGGGCACCCAGAACGTAGGCACCGTCCCACTCGGACATCCGTGAGTGATCGGCGTTCATCGCGTCACCCCCCTCTCCTGCAGGGCGAGCCGCAGTGCTCGCACCGCGTAGTGCAGTCGCGACTTGACGGTCCCCGCCGGGATGCCGAGCTCCTCGGCCGTCTGCGCGACGCTCCGACCGCCGTAGTACGCGCTCACGATCACCGCACGGTGATCGGGCGTCAGGGTCGAGAGCGCCTCCTCGACGAGCAACGCGTCGAACATGGCATCCGTGTCGTCGTCGCGTCCCGCGTCCGGCACCTCGTCGACGGCCAGCTCGTGGCGACGACGGGCGCTGCGCGCCTCGTCGATGACGAGGTTGCGGGCGACCGTGAACATCCACGACCGCAGCGATCCCGGATCATCGCTCATGATGCGCGGCGACCGCCACGCCCGCAGCAGCGTCTCCTGCACGACGTCGTCCGCTCCCGCGTGGTCGCCCGTGAGACTGACCACGTACCGCCAGACGGGCGCCGCGTGGGCGTCGTAGAGCGCGGTCAGACGCGCGTGATCTTCTCGCACCACGGCCGGCTCCTCTCTCGGGTTCTCAGAAGAACACGGGATGCCGGCCCCGTCGGTTCACTTCGAGATGCCGTCCATCAGCGCGGAGAGGTAGGCGGGGTCGCTGACGATGGCGATCGCGATGCAGGTGCCGCCCACGAGGGCGGCCACGGCGAAGCCGACGAGAGGGATCCAGAAGGCGATCCGGCCGCGCTTGAGCCGACGCCAGGTCAGCAGAGCGGTGACGAGGTAGACGACGCCGTAGACCACGGCGGCCACCGCACCCCAGACGAAACCGGCGGCCAGGTTCGAGTAGGTCGCGTCGACGTTGAGGACCTTCGCCGCCTGCTCGGCATAGTGAGGGAAGTCCAGCACCTGCACGATCGTCGTGACGACCGAGAACAGCCCGTAGACGAGCAGCATGAGCGTGATGACGCGGTCGACCAGGGGCCCGCGGGCCGGCGCCGGTGCGACGGTGGCCGACGCCGGAGCGGCCGGCTGCGGGGCGACGCCCGCATCGAGCGACTCCGTGACCTCCGGACGCTGGATGCGAGCCTGCTGCTCCTCGGGCGTCGCGTACTCCCCGAACTGCGGACGCGGCCGCGGGTCGGCGTCGCTCACGAACGACCCCGGCCGCCCAGCGCCCGCTGGTCGCGCTGGCCGGCGGCATCCTGACGCAGCTCCTTCGGGAGCGAGAAGATCAGGTCTTCCTCGGCGGTCCGTACTTCTTCGACGTCGCGGTAGCCCGCGCCGGCGAGCTCCTCGAGCACCTCGGTCACGAGCACCTCGGGCACCGACGCGCCGCTGGTGACGCCGACCGTCTCGACGCCGTCGAGCCACTCCTGCTTGACCTCGTCGACGTAGTCGACCCGGTAGGCGGCCTTGGCACCGTGCTCGAGCGCGACCTCGACGAGGCGCACGCTGTTGGAGGAGTTCGCGGAGCCCACGACGATGACGAGGTCGGCGCCGACGGCGACCTTCTTGATCGCGACCTGACGGTTCTGGGTGGCGTAGCAGATGTCGTCGGAGGGCGGGTCCTGCAGGTGCGGGAAGCGCAGGCGGAGTCGGCGAACCGTCTCCATCGTCTCGTCGACCGACAGCGTCGTCTGCGAGAGCCACACCACCTTCGACGGGTCGCGCACCTCGACGGTGTCGGCGTGCTCGGGCGAGTTGACGACGGTGACGTGCTCGGGAGCCTCGCCGGCGGTCCCCTCGACCTCTTCATGGCCGTCGTGGCCGATCAGCAGGATCTCGTAGTCATCGCGCGCGAAGCGCACGGCCTCGCGGTGCACCTTGGTGACGAGGGGGCACGTGGCGTCGATGGCCTGCAGGCCGCGGTCGGACGCCGCGGAGACGACGGCGGGCGAAACGCCGTGCGCGCTGAAGACGACGTGCGAGCCCTCGGGGACCTCGTCGACCTCTTCGACGAAGATCGCGCCCTTCTTCTCGAGCTCGGTCACCACGTGGATGTTGTGCACGATCTGCTTGCGCACGTACACGGGGGCACCGTAGCGGTCGAGGGCCTTCTCGACGGCGACGACGGCGCGGTCCACACCGGCGCAGTATCCGCGCGGTGCCGCCAGCAGCACCTTCTTCTGGCCTTTGACCGGGATATCCTGGAGCCGCCCACGTCGACCCGGAATCCGGGGAACGGGCAGTTGGACGACAGGTGTGCTCACCCCTCGATTCTACCGGGGCGCCCCTGGACGACGGCCGAACCCCGCAGACTGGAGCCCATGACCTCGTTCCATCCCGAGACGGTACCCGGCGAGGCGCCCCCCGCCGACTCGGTCCACCCTCGCGACTCGCGAACCGACACCCCCACGTCGGTGTCGCGCCTGAACGACACGATCCGCGGCTTCATCGAACGCTGGGGCTCGGTCTGGGTCGAGGGCGAGATCACCTCGTTCAACCGTCGGGGTGGCAACGTCTTCGGTCGCTTGAAAGACCTCAACACCGAGTCCACGGTGGCGTTCCGCATCTGGTCGAGCACGCTCGCGCGCCTCCCCAAGGACTTCCAGGTGGGCGACCACGTCGTGGCATGCGTCAAGGCGGACTACTTCCCCCGCACGGGCGACTTCTCGTTCGCGATCTCCGCCATGCGTCACGTCGGCCTCGGCGAACAGCTCGAGCGGCTCGAGCGACTGCGCGTGCAGCTGCGTTCCGAGGGTCTGTTCGACCCCGTGCGCAAGAAGAAGCTGCCCTTCCTCCCCCACTGCATCGGCCTCATCACGGGTGAGAACTCGGACGCCGAGAAAGACGTGCACCGCAACGCCGAGCTGCGTTGGCCGCGGGTGAACTTCCGCACGAAGTACGCCGCGGTCCAGGGCGACCGCTGCGTCCCGGAGACCCTGGCCGCGTTGAAGGCTCTGGATGCCGACCCCGAGGTCGACGTCATCATCATCGCCCGTGGGGGCGGCGATCCGCAGACCCTTCTCGGCTTCAGCGACGAGCGCCTGTTGCGCACGGTGGCCGCGGCATCCACGCCGGTCGTCAGCGCGATCGGCCACGAGAACGACCGACCCCTGCTCGACGAGGTCGCCGACCTCCGCGCCTCCACACCCACCGACGCCGCAAAACGCGTGGTTCCCGACGTCGCCGAACAGCGGGCTCTCGTCGCGCAGCTGCGCGCACGGCTGACCGGACGCCTCACGCAGCGCGTGCTGCACGACATCGCCCAGCTCGAGCAGATCCGTTCGCGTCCGTCGCTGCGCACCCCGCACGCCATGCTCACCTCACGGGCGCAGGAGCTGTGGATGCTCTCGAACCGCGGCCGTGACATCGTCGATCGCCGACTCGAGAGTGAACAGCGCCGGACACGCGAGCTGAGCGCGTCCCTGCGCGCGCTCTCGCCCCTCGGGACACTCGCACGCGGTTATGCGATCGCCCAGGTCGAGGGCGGTGCGATCGTCCGCGACGCGAGCCAAGCCCCCGCCGGAACCGCGCTCACCGTCACGGTCGCGCGCGGATCGCTGACGGCCCGCTCGGAAGGCGAGATCGATGGGACGCCCGTCGCTCCGCTCGACGGCGAGGCATCGGGCGACGGCGTGTCGGTGGGTCCCGCCTAAGATGGATGCCATGACCGCGACGACTCCCGGACCCTCGGCAGACGTCGCGACCCTCTCTTTCGAACAGGCACGCGATGAACTCGTGCGCGTCGTGTCCGAGCTCGAGCAGGGCGCGCCCACGCTGGAGGAGTCGCTGGCCCTCTGGGAGCGCGGCGAACAGCTCTACGCGCGCTGCGAAGAGTGGCTCCTCGGGGCCAAGCGCCGTCTCGACGCCGCCCGCGGCGAGGGCGAGGACGCCTGATGGCCCGCGTCGTCGCCGAGCTCGGCCGTCCCGAGACTCCGGAGGAGACCGCAGCCCGCAAGGCCGAGTCGTCCCGCCGCTATCGCTCGAGCAAGACCTTCCGCAACCTGATCGCGGCGCTGCTGGTGACCGTCGCGGTCGTCTTCGTCGTCGTCGCCGCGGTCCCGCGCGGCGAGCCGGTCCCCCGCCCCGAGCCGGATGTCCCCGCACTGGCCGCCGACCTCGAGACCGATCGCGGCCGCCCCGTGCTGACACCCTCGCTCGGTGAGGGCTGGCGGGTCAACCAGGCCACGGTCGAAGGCGTCGGAGGCACCGAGGCCTGGACGATGGTCTACGTCCGGTCGGGCGAGTCCGGATTCCTCCGTGTCGCCCAGGGCTTCGACACCGACGAGGCCTGGGTCGCTCAGGTCCTCGACGGAACACGGAGCACCGAGACCACCGAGATCGACGGGATCACCTGGAACGTCTACCGCCCGGCCAACCCGTCCGGCACCGGCAACATCGACTATGCGCTGGCGACCCCCGCCGGCCCCGACTACGTGCTCGTCTACGGTGACGCCGCGCCCGAGACCGCGGCACTCGCGGCGGCGTCGGTGTCCGCGCAGGTGAAGCAGCTGAAAGAGATCCCGTGAGCGCACCCCTGACCCCCGGCCAGGTCTGGCAGCAGATGGTCGAAGGCAACCGCCGGTTCGTGACCGGAGCACCCGCGCACCCGCGTCAAGACGTCGAGCGCCGCGCCGAGCTCGCCGGTTCGCAACATCCGACCGCCGCCCTGTTCGGGTGCTCCGACTCGCGCCTGGCCGCCGAGATCATCTTCGACGAGGGACTCGGCGACCTCTTCGTGGTCCGTAACGCCGGCCAGGTCATCTCGGATTCAGTGATCGGCAGCCTCGAGTACGCCGTCGGCGTCCTCGAAGTGCCCCTCATCGTCGTCCTCGCCCACGACGCGTGCGGCGCTGTCGGTGCCGCGATCGAGAGCACCGGCGTCGACGCGCCGACCCTCCCCGCGTACATCTGGCGTCAGATCGCGCCGATCGTGCCCGCGGTGCGTCGCGTGCAGCGCCAGACCGCGGTGGACGGACACCTGCCCGACCATGTCGACCCCGAACTCGTCGGGCGCGAGCATCTGCGCCACACCGTCGGCGAGCTGCTCCGCGCATCCGAGCTCATCAGCGAAGCCGTCGCCGAGGGCCGCACCGCGGTCGTCGGGGCCAACTACCGACTCGACGAGGGGGAAGCGTTCCCCGTCGTCATCGTGGGCGACGTCGACGACCCCCGGGTCGACGACCCCCGCTTCGCGGACACCCGCATCTGAGAACCGAACGAACGACCTGGAGGAACGACGACGTGACCGACACCGAGTACCGCATCGAGCACGACACCATGGGTGAAGTGCGCGTGCCGAAGGACGCCCTATACGCGGCGCAGACGCAGCGCGCGGTCGAGAACTTCCCGATCTCGGGCTCGGGTCTCGAGTCGACGCAGATCGCGGCACTGGCCCGGATCAAGAAGGCCGCGGCCCTCGCGAACAAGGATCTCGGCACTCTCGACGGTCGGATCGCGGATGCCATCGCCCAGGCTGCGGATGAGGTCGTCACCGGGGTGCACGACGCCCACTTCCCCGTCGACACGTACCAGACCGGCAGCGGCACGTCGTCGAACATGAACATGAACGAAGTGCTCGCGACCCTCGCGACGCGCATCCTCGGTTCGACGGTGCACCCCAACGACCACGTCAACGCCTCGCAGTCGTCGAACGACGTCTTCCCGACGTCCGTGCACATCGCCGTGACCCAGGCGCTCATCACCGACCTCATCCCCGCGCTCGACCACCTCGCGGTCGCCCTCGAGGCCAAGGCCGATGCCTGGAAGGGCATCGTGAAGTCGGGCCGCACGCACCTCATGGACGCGACGCCCGTCACGCTCGGTCAGGAATTCGGCGGCTACGCCCGCCAGATGCGTCTCGGCATCGAGCGCGTGGAGGCCGTCCTCCCCCGCGTCGGCGAGGTCCCCCTGGGCGGAACGGCCGTCGGCACCGGCATCAACACGCCGCTCGGCTTCCCGCAGAAGGTCATCGAGATCCTCGCCGCCGAGACGCAGCTCCCGATCACCGAGGCCAAGGACCACTTCGAGGCTCAGGCCAACCGGGACGGTCTCGTCGAGGCATCCGGAGCCCTCCGCACGATCGCGGTGTCGCTCACGAAGATCAACAACGACATCCGCTGGATGGGTTCGGGCCCGAACACGGGTCTCGGCGAACTCCACATCCCCGACCTGCAGCCCGGCTCGTCGATCATGCCCGGCAAGGTCAACCCCGTCGTCCCCGAGGCCACCCTCATGGTCTGCGCGCGCGTCATCGGCAACGACGCCACGGTCGCCTGGGCCGGCGCATCGGGATCGTTCGAGCTGAACGTCGCCATCCCCGTCATGGGGACGGCCCTGCTGGAGTCGATCCGCCTGCTCTCCAATGCCGTGCGCGTGCTCGCCGACAAGACCATCGACGGTCTCGAAGCCAACGTTGCTCGCGCCGAGGCCTTCGCCGGCATGTCCCCGTCGATCGTCACACCCCTGAACAAGGTCATCGGCTACGAGGCGGCTGCGAAGATCGCGAAGCACGCCGTCGCCAAGGGCATCACCGTGCGTGAGGCCGTCATCGACCTGGGCTACGTCGAGCGCGGCGAGATCACCGAAGAGGTGCTGGACGCCAAGCTCGACCTGCTCTCGATGACCCACCCGGGCTGAGCCCCGCAAGATCGAACGCCGAGGCGCGCCATAATCGAAGGATGAGCCGCGCACCGAGACCCGTCTCGGTGCGCGCGCGACTCCTCGGCGCGATCCTCGGCGTTCTGCTGCTGGGACTCATCATCGCGGGAGGGGTCACCTTCCTCGTGCAGAGCGAGCGTGTCATCGCCAACGCGGAACGTCAGCTCGACGGCTTCTCGAGCACGGCCCCATCCAGCGGAACGGATGCCGTCGAGCTCGTCGGTGCGACCATCCCCGGACGCACCGACGGCACCGTCGCCCTGTCGGGCACGACGGTGCTCGCGGGTACACCGTCGCCGCCGGGGCTCTCCCTCTCGAACGACACGCGCTTCGTCTCGGCCGTCAGCGACGCGATCGCGCGCGGAGAATTGCGCGGGCGTGTCGACAGCGAGCACGGACCGGTTCTGTACGCCGCCGTCCCGCTCGACGGGGCTTCGGTCGTCCAGGCGATCTCGATCGATCAGCGGATGGAGCTGGTCACCCTCTCGACCACCACGTTCGCCATCGCGGGCACCGTGGTCCTGCTCGCGGTGGCCGTCGCGGGCTGGTTCGTGACCGGCCTGCTCTTCTCGCCCCTCCGGCGGCTCCGCGACACGACGGATGCCATCACCTTGGCGGATCTGGGCACGCGTCTGCCGCCGCAGGGCAACGATGAGATCGCCGACCTCACCTCCTCCGTCAACTCCATGCTGGATCGTCTCGCGATGTCCGTCGAAGCCCAGCGACAGCTGCTCGACGACGTGCGTCATGAGCTCAAGACGCCGATCACGATCGTGCGTGGGCATCTCGAGATGATGGACCCCGCCGACCCGCACGACGTCTCCGAGACGCGCGACCTCGGAATCGCCGAACTGGACCGCCTTTCGCGTCTGGTCGACGACATCGATGCCCTGGCCGTGGTCGAGGCCGGTTCTCTGACCACCGAGGTCATCCAGGTCGCGGCTCTGACGGACCGCGTCGGCGAGCTGGTCAGCGCGATCCCCCACCACACCTGGACGGTCGAGTCCCGCGGTCGCGGAGCGATCCACGGCGACCACGACCGCCTCGTTCAAGCGTGGCTGCAGCTCGCGGACAACGCCGCGAAGTACACCCCACCGGGGACGCCGATCGAGATCGGCAGCAGCGTCGGTGACAGCAGCGCCGATCTGTGGGTGCGCGACCACGGTCCCGGCATCCCTCCCGCTGCGCGCCACCGCGTCTTCCGCCGGTTCGACCGCATCTCGACGCGTCGCGGGGTCGAGGGATCCGGACTCGGACTGTCGATCGTGGATGCCATCGCCAAAGCCCACGAGGGCTACTGCAGCGTCAGCGACACGCCCGGTGGCGGCGCGACCGTCACGTTGCATCTCCCTCTCGGTCGGTCGCACTCCGCCGCCGACCTCCCCACCCCCGTGCGCGCCGGAGACGTCGTGATGCAGAGAGAGGCCACCGGATGACTCGCATCCTCATCGCCGAGGACGAAGAGCGCATCGCCGCGTTCGTCGCGAAAGGATTGGAGGCGGCCGGCTATCAGACCGCGACCGTCGACGACGGTGCCGAAGCCCTCAGTGCCGCTCTGTCCGGTGACATCGACCTGGTGCTGCTCGACGTCGGACTGCCCACGCTCGATGGCTTCGAGGTGCTCCGCACCCTCCGGGGACAGGGGTCCGCGATCCCCGTGATCATGCTCACCGCGCGGACCAGCACGCGCGACACCGTGGACGGTCTCGACGCGGGAGCGAACGACTACATGGCGAAGCCCTTCAAGTTCGATGAGCTGCTCGCGCGCGTCAGGTCGAGACTGCGTGAACCGCTCACGGCGCACACCATCTCGATCTCGCACGGCGACATCACGCTCGACGTGCGCGGGCGACGGGCGAGCATCGACGGGCGCGACGTCGACCTGAGCGCGCGCGAGTTCGCCCTCGCCGAGGAGTTCCTCCGCCACGCGGGGCAGGTCCTCAGCCGCGAGCAGCTCCTCAGCCGCGTCTGGGGCATGGACTTCGACCCCGGCTCCAACGTCGTCGACGTGTACGTGAGATACCTTCGCGCGAAGTTCGGCGCCAGCCGCATCGCGACCGTGCGCGGAGCCGGCTACCGCTGGGAGTAGTCGCCGTTAACCCGAAAGCCCCCGGCGGGGGGAAACCGGGGGCTGTGGGGAGATCCTGCTCCGGGGGTCTGCTGACTTACCCGAAATGCAGCGACCAGCCCGTTGAGAGCGGATCTCGTGTTCATTTCTCAGGGGGGACCGCCGGGGGCGGTGACGAGACTGTTCCCTCGTCGATGGCTCCATTCTGCCGTGCGCATATGAAAGCCACAGGAGCCGAGAATGAGAATGCTCTCATCTAGGAAAAGACGGAGGGCTCGAGCGGTTCGCCCGAGCCCTCCGTTGTGGAATCACGTCAGGAGAGTTCGCCGGCCTCCAGAAGATCGGTCACGAGAGCGGCGATCGCCGAGCGCTCCGAACGCGTCAGGGTGACATGGCCGAAGAGCGCGTGACCCTTCAGCGTCTCGATCACCGAGGCGACGCCGTCGTGGCGCCCCACGCGCAGGTTGTCGCGCTGCGCCACATCGTGCGTGAGCACGACGCGGGAGTTCTGCCCGATGCGACTCAGCACCGTGAGGAGCACGTTCCGCTCGAGAGACTGGGCTTCGTCGACGATCACGAAGGCGTCGTGGAGGGAACGACCGCGGATGTGCGTGAGAGGCAGCACCTCCAGAAGACCACGGGCCAGCACCTCCTCGAGGACGTTGCCCGAGACGACCGAGCCCAGCGTGTCGAAGACCGCCTGCCCCCAGGGCCCCATCTTCTCGGCCTGGTCGCCGGGCAGATACCCCAGCTCCTGCCCGCCGACGGCGAACAGCGGCCGGAAGACGATGATCTTCTTCTGCTGCTGCCGTTCGAGTACCGACTCGAGCGCGGCGCACAGCGCCAGCGCCGACTTGCCGGTGCCCGCCCGCCCGCCGAGCGACACGATGCCCACCTCGGGGTCGAGCAGCAGATCGAGGGCGATGCGTTGCTCGGCCGATCGACCGTGCAACCCGAAGGCGTCGCGGTCTCCGCGGACGAGCCGGAACTCGCCGTCGCCCGTGACACGGCCGAGCGCCGAACCGCGCTCGGAGTGGATGATCAGCCCCGTGTTCACCGGCAGACCGACGACCTCGTCGCTCGTGGCCACTTCGCTCTCGTACAGGTCGCTGAGATCGTCGCCCGAGATGTCGAGAGACGCGATTCCCGTCCATCCCGAGTCCATCGCCTGCTCGGCCAGGTACTCCTCCGCCGTCAGGCCGAGGGACGCGGCCTTCACGCGCATCGGCAGATCCTTCGACACGACGGTGACCTCGGCGCCGTCCTTCGCGATGTTCATCGCGACGGCGAGGATGCGGCTGTCGTTGCCGCCCGTGCGCATGCCCGAGGGCAGGACCATCTGGTCGGTGTTGTTCAGCTCCACGCGGAGGGTTCCGTCGTTGCCGACGGGGACGGGGAAGTCGAGGCGCCCATGCTCGATCCGGAGCTCGTCGAGATGACGGAGCGCCTGCCGAGCGAAGTACCCGATCTCGGGGTCGTGGCGCTTGCCCTCGAGCTCGGTGATCACCACCACGGGTATCACGACCGAATGCTCCGCGAAGCGGAAGAATGCCCGCGGATCGCTCAGAAGGACAGACGTGTCCAGAACATAGGTGCGCAGATCCTGTTCGGAGACGCTGCTCTCGTCGACGTGACGCTGGTCGAATGGTGCTCGTGCAGTCACAACCCACTCCCGACCCGGGTGTCTCACCCGGCTGTCACGAGTCGACCTGTGGGTCACGAGTCGCAATCCGAAGGCCGACTCGATCGGGCTCCGTGCCCGATGTGATCACCGTACGATGCCCAGCGGCATCCGAGGGTCGTTAACACACCACCAAAATGACAAGTGTGTGAACAAGTTTCACTCTCGTGGTGAGGGTTGTCGGCCCGTGAGCCTTACTGACCGAAACGCCGATCCCGGGCGGAGAAGTCGCGGATGGCCCGGAGGAAGTCGACCTCTCGCAGATCCGGACCCAGCGCCTCCACGAAGTAGAACTCGGAATGAGCGGACTGCCACAGAAGGAAATCGCTGAGGCGCTGCTCGCCCGAGGTGCGGATGACGAGGTCGGGGTCCGCCTGGCCGCCCGTGTACAGATGCTCGCCGATCTGCTCGGGCGTCAGACTGGCTGCGAGCTCCTCGAGAGAACCGCCCGACGCGTCGTGCTTCGCGATGATGCTGCGCACGGCGTCCACGATCTCGCTCCGACCCCCGTACCCCACCGCGAGGTTGACGTGCAGGCCGGTGTGCGAGCGCGTCCGCTCGGTGACCTCGCGCAGAACCTCGGCGAGCTCGGGCGGGAGCCCTTCGGCCCGACCCACGTGCTGGACGCGCCAGTCGGGTTCGAGCGACAGCTCCCGGGCGAGCTCGGCGATGATCTCGAGCAGGTCACCCAGTTCGCGGCTGTCACGCTTGAGCAGGTTGTCGTTCGACAGCAGGTACAGCGACACGACGCCGATGCCCAGGTCGTCGCACCACCGCAGGAACTCGTGCATCTTCGCCGCGCCCGCGCGGTGCCCGTGCGCCGCGCTGTCGTAGCCGAGCTGACGCGCCCATCGGCGGTTGCCGTCGATCATCATGGCGACGTGGTGCGGAACGGTCGCGGGCATCCGTCGACGCAATCGCGAGGCGTACAGACGATACAGGGGGCCACGCCCCTCGTTCCTTCGCCTCCGCGCCACCCGCCTACGCTACCGCGCGCAGGGCGGTTCGCCGTTTCGCGTGGGCGGCTTCCACCTGCGGAAAAGGTGAGCATCTCTCCGCGTTCCATCTGCGGCATGGGCGGACGCGTAGGGTTTTCCCGTGACCCCGACGATCCCTGATGACGGTGTGGAGATGCCGCAGCTTCCCCTGCTCGAGGCATCCGCCGTCAGCGCCCAAGACGAGGTCAAGCCGACCTGGCGCGGATGGATCCACGCGGGCACCTTTCCCGTCGCAATCGCGGCCGGCATCGTTCTCATCGTCCTCGCGCACGGCGCCCCGGCCAAGTGGGCATCCGCCGTGTTCGCGGCATCCTCGCTCCTCCTCTTCGGCAACTCAGCGCTCTATCACCGCTTCCACTGGAAGCCGAAGACCAAGGCCGTCCTCAAGCGCATCGACCACGCCAACATCCTGCTGTTGATCGCGGGCACGTACACGCCTCTCGCGGTCCTGGCCCTCGATACCCCGCAGACGGTCCTGCTGCTCTCGATCGTGTGGGGCGGTGCGCTGCTCGGCATCCTGTTCCGCGTGTTCTGGATCAACGCCCCGCGCTGGCTGTACGTGGCGCTGTACCTCGCCCTGGGCTGGGCCGCGGTGATGTACATCGTCGACCTCTTCAAGGCGAATCCGGCGATGATGGTGCTCGTCGTCGTGGGCGGCCTGCTCTACACCGCCGGAGCGATCGTCTACGCGCTCAAGCGGCCGAACCCGTGGCCGGGGCACTTCGGTTTCCACGAGATCTTTCACGTGTGCACCGTGCTGGCGTTCCTGTGCCACTGGACGGCGTGCCTGCTGATCGCCCTCGCTCCGGCGTACCACGGCGGCTGAGCGACCCGCCTGGTCGCGCAGATTCGGACCAGAGCGCCAGAATCGGACGGCATGCCCCAGGCTTTCCGAATTCGGTCGACCTCTCCGATTCTGCGACGCTCCGGATTACGGATGCCGCGGCCTCGAGGCCGCGCTCAGCGGCGGGGAGCGGCGGGGTCGGTGTCGTCGTCGTCCGGTACGGCGGCCGTCCGAGCGGCGCGCGCCTGCTCCTCGGCGTCGAGCTCGGCGTTGACCTCTTCGCGGTAGCGCCCGCGACGGATGCGACGCAGCATGTCCCAGACGAGGAGGAACACCGCGACACCGATGAACGCGATCGCGCCGAAGCCGAACGGCCCGGGCGTGACGAGGGAGTCGTCGGGGGTGTTGGCCGGGGTGGGCGTGGTCGCGAGAGCGACGAGCACGGGAAGCATGGAGTCCTTCGGTCCGGGCGGAAGCGCGTAGCCTGGAACTCCAGCCTAAAGCCCGGAGAGACCATGACGACGCAGGAGATGCTCGATGAGCGCTACGGTCGGCGCACGTCACCCCGCCGCCGGATCGTGCTGTGGAGCATCGTCGGCGTCGTCGCGCTGACGCTCACCGCGCTGCTCGGGTGGGCCACCGTGTCGAACACCCTGCGGTCGGTCACAGCGACCGACACGGGCTTCACCGTCACGGATGCGAGCGCCGTCACGATCTCCTTCCAGTTCACGGCCCCCGTCGGTGAACCCGTGGCGTGCGCGATCGAGGCGCAGGACGAGGACCACGGAACCGTCGGATGGCGGGTGGTCGAATACCCGGCATCCGAAGATCACAGCCGGGCGTTCACCGAAGAGATTCCGACCCTCGCGCTGGCGACCACGGGTTTTGTCAACTCCTGCTGGGTGCCGTAAAATAGCCTCAGATGACGCGCCCCGGCTCGATGCCGGGGCGTTCGACATATACCCCGGCGGCACACGCGATGAACGCCGCTCGCCCTCGACGAAGGAGTAACCGTGTCCAACGACGCTCAGGTGACGTTCCTCACCCAGGACGCCTACGACCGTCTGGCTCAGGAGCTCGAGCACCTCTCGACCACCGGCCGTGAAGAGATCGCGAAGCGCATCGAAGCCGCCCGCGAAGAGGGCGACCTGAAAGAGAACGGCGGCTACCACGCCGCGAAGGACGAGCAGGGCAAGCAGGAGGCGCGTATCCGCACGCTGCAGCAGCTCCTGAAGGACGCCAAGGTCGGCGAGGCGCCCGAGAGCCACGGCGTGGTCGAGTCGGGCACGGTCGTGACCGCCGTCGTCGCCGGCGGCGAAGAGAAGTTCCTGCTCGGCAACCGCGAGATCGCGGCGAACTCCGAGCTCGACGTCTACAGCGAGGCCTCCCCGCTGGGTGCGGCGATCATCGGCCTCAAGGAGGGCGAGAAGGGCTCCTACACCGCCCCCAACGGCAAGGAGATCTCGGTCGAGATCCTCAAGGTCGAGACCTACTCCGGCCAGTAAGCCCCACGATCACGAGCCGCTCCCCCGTTCGGGGTGAGCGGCTCGTGGCGTTTCGGGGTCAGGATGCCACGGCTCCGGGCCGTGCTGCGCGTCAGGGGCGCCTGCGCGCCCACCGTTCGAGACTGGGTGCGTACACGACCCCGAGCCGACGGGGCGGCTCGGGGACCGGCGAGTCAGTCGGGGACGACGGTCGCGATGAAGCCCGCGTCCTCGAGCGTCTTGATCACTAGCGCGCGGTGCTCGGCACCGCGGGTCTCGACGCTCAGCTGCAGGATCACCTCGCTGATCTGCAAGCCCTGCCCGTGACGCGTGTGGAGCACCTCGATGACGTTCGCGCCCACCTGCGCGAGAAGCTCCGAGACGCGCGCGAGCTGGCCGGGACGGTCGGGCAGCGGGATACGCAGCGACATGTATCGACCGGATGCCGAGAGACCGTGCGCCACGACGCGCTGCAGCAGCAGGGGGTCGATGTTCCCGCCGGACAGGATCGTCACGGTGGGGCCGGTCGCCTGGATCTTGCCCGCGAGGATCGCGGCGACGCCCACGGCACCGGCGGGCTCGACGACCTGCTTCGCCCGCTCGAGGAGCACGAGCAGAGCGCGCGCGATGTCGTCCTCGGTGACGGTGACGACCTCGTCGATGTACTGCCGGATGAGTTCGAACGGCAGATCGCCGGGGCGGGCGACCGCGATGCCGTCGGCGATCGTCGGGGTCGTCTCGACCTGCATCGGGTACCCGGCGGCGAGCGACGACGGGTAGGCGGCGGAGTTGTGCGCCTGCACGCCGATGATGCGCACGTGACGGCCTTCGGCCGCGGCGCGGGCCTTGACGGCGGCGGCGACGCCGGCGGCCAGACCGCCTCCACCGATGCCCACGATGATCGTCTCGAGGTCGGGCATGTCTTCGACGAGCTCGAGCCCGAGCGTCCCCTGCCCCACGACGATGTCGCGGTGGTCGAACGGGTGGATCAGCACGGCCCCCGTGCGCTCGGCGAACTCGGCGGCGAGGCGCAGCGGCGTCTCGACGGTGGCGCCCTCGAGGATCACCTCGGCACCGTACCCACGCGTGGCCAAGAGCTTCGGCACGGGGACGCCGAGCGGCATGAAGATCGTGGCCGGGATGCCGAGCTGCTGAGCCGCCAGCGCGACGCCCTGCGCGTGGTTGCCGGCGGAGGCGGCGACGACTCCCCGCGCGCGCTCCTCCGCCGTCAGGCGCGACAGACGGTAGGTGGCGCCGCGGATCTTGAACGAGCCGGTCCGTTGCAGGTTCTCGAGTTTGAGGTTGACGGGAACGCCGAGCAGCTCGGTGAGGTGCAGCGACTCGTCGAGCGGGGTCCGCGTGATGATGCCGCGCAGAGCCTGCGCGGCATCCTCGAACTCGGCCAGGGTGGGAGTGTCGTTCATGATCTCCTTCCGCGCTCGCGCGGGACGGTCTGCCAGATGAGATCGCGGGACGCCAGCGGCTGCCCCTCGTGCTCCCAGGCCTTGGAACTGAGGTACACCGCGACCACGTTGACGAACGCCGCGAGCGGCACGGCGAACAGCGCACCGGCGATCCCACCGATCATGGCGCCTCCGGCGACGACCAGGACGACGGCGAGCGGGTGCACCTTGACCGCCGACCCCATCAGGATCGGCTGGAGGATGTGACTCTCGACCTGCTGCACGCCCAGTACGACGATGAGCATGAACAGCGCGATGAGCGGGCCGTTGTAGACGAGCGCGATGAAGACGGCGAGAGCGCCGGTGGCCACGGCTCCGACGAACGGGATGAACGCCCCGAGGAAGACCAATACCCCGATCGGGATGGACAGCGGCACTCCGAGAAGGAAAGCGCCGAGGCCGATACCGATCGCGTCGATCGTCGCGACGAGCAGCTGCGTCCGCGCGTAGCTCTTGACCGTGCGCCAGCCCGCACGACCGGCGCCGTCGACGGCCGGGCGCGCGACGCGCGGGAACAGGCGCGTGGTCCAGCGCCAGATGCCGCCACCGTCGGCGAGCAGGCACAGCAGGATGAAGAGCGTCAGCAGCACCCCGGTGCCGACGTGGCCGAGAGTCGTTCCGATGGCGAGGGCACCCGTCCACAGGAGCTCCGCCTGCTGTTGCAGGAAGGTCCCG
The DNA here is from genome assembly GCF_048381605.1 of Microbacterium sp. S1037. Classification (NCBI taxonomy): domain Bacteria; kingdom Bacillati; phylum Actinomycetota; class Actinomycetes; order Micrococcales; family Microbacteriaceae; genus Microbacterium; species Microbacterium sp. S1037. The sequence goes on along the minus strand of NZ_JBLWIG010000002.1, from coordinate 187,639 downwards.
GCCTGGGTCAGTCCGTCGTCGATCTGCTGCGCACTGAGGTGCAGGGGGCCGTCGATGAGGTACTGGCGGAACTGCTCGACCGCGAGCACCGTGCGGTTCTGGACCGAGGCGAACTCGCGCGAGATCTGCCAGACCGCGAGCCAGACGAGGCCCGAGATGATCGCGATGGTCCCGAGCACCGTCACGACGATGGCGAGCCACTTGGGCCAGCGGTGACGCTGAAGGAACGAGAACGCCGGCCAGACGAGCGCCGTGATGAGGATCGCGACCAGGAGAGGGATCACCAGCAGCTTCAGCTGGATGACGACCCAGATGACCACGCCGACGGCGGCGGCGATCACGAGCAGCCGCCACGCGTACGCCGTGGTCTGCCGGAGCGCCGGGGGTATCGCAGGCTGAAGATCGCTCGAAACCGTGCGCCGTCGGAGGGCGTCGAAGAACGATCCGCGAGGCTCGGGATCGGGTCCGGTCATCCTGTCAGCCTACCGCCGCGCTCCCTGCGGGATCGCCGTGATGTCGGAGGCTGTGGCTACGGTGAGACGCATGATCACGACGCTCCGCCGCGCCGACGCACGCCGCATCGCCCTGGCCGCCCAGGGCTTCGCCCGCCCTCGCCCCGAGACGGTCGGCACGCGTCAGATCACGGGTGCGCTGCACCGCATGCGCATCCTGCAGATCGACTCGGTCAACGTCTTCTCGCGCTCGCACTACATGCCGCTCTTCGCGCGCCTCGGTGGGTACGACACAACCCTTCTCGACAAGCTCGCGTTCTCGCGCCGGCCGAGATGGGCGGAATCGTGGGCGCATGTGGCATCCCTCGTCCCCGTCGACGACTGGCCGCTGCTGCAGTTCCGTCGCGACGCCCTGCGCGACAAGTACGGCAACGACGGCTGGGCGGCTGCCAACCAGCCGCTGTTGCAGTGGCTGCGCGATGAGCTCGCCGCGCGCGGCCCGCTGCGTCCGGCCGAGATCGAGCACGATGCTCGCAGCGGCTCCCGGGGGTCGTGGTGGGGCTGGGACGACGTCAAGAACGGCCTCGAGCGGCTGTGGCTCTTCGGCGACGTCGCGATCGCGGGGCGACGGGGGTTCGAGCGGCGGTATGCGCTGGCATCCGATGTCCTTCCGCCGTCGGCGCTCGAGACCACCGTCCCGCGTCAGATGGCCATCGCCGAGCTCGTGCGGCGGGCTGCGGTGGCGTACGGCGTGGCGACGGCCGCCGACCTCGCCGACTACTGGCGCATCCGCGACCGGCCGGCGGTGATGGCCGCCGTGCACGACCTGGTCGACGCCGGCGAGCTGATCCCCGTGCAGGTGGAGGGGTGGCAGGTGGCTGGGCGACCCGCGAAAGCATGGCTGCACCGGGATGCCGCGCGCCCGCGCCGCGTCGATGCGACGGCGATCCTCACGCCCTTCGACCCGGTGGTCTGGTTCCGCGACCGCGCGGAGCGGCTGTTCGATTTCGACTATCGCATTGAGATCTACACGCCGGCTCCCCAGCGTCGGTTCGGCTACTACTCGCTCCCGGTGATCGTCGGCGACGACGTCGTGGGTCGCGTCGACCTCAAGGCCGACCGTGCGTCCAGCGCCCTCCGCGTGCAGTCGGCGTGGTGGGAGCACGGCGCGCCACCGGACGCCGCCGAGCGACTCGCGGCCGAGTTGCTCACGGCTGCGCGCTGGCAGGGTCTCGATCGCGTGACCGTTTCCCGATGGGGCGACGCCGCGGACGCCCTGGCGGGCGCGCTCCGCGCAGAACGCCATGAGCATCCCGACGGGCGCTCCACCTGAAACGCGCCCCCTCCGATCCGGAGAGGGCGCGTTCGGTCAGAACTGGACGCGAGGTGGTTCGGCGATGGCCGCGCCGTCGACGACCTCGAAGAACTCCCGCTCGCTGAAGCCGAGCTGCCGGGCGAACAGGTTGTTCGGGAAGACCTTGATCTTCGTGTTGAGCTCGCGGACACCCCCGTTGTAGAAGCGACGCGAGGCCTGGATCTTGTCTTCGGTGTCGACGATCGAGTGCTGCAACTGCAGGAAATTCTGGCTCGCCTGCAATTGCGGGTACGCCTCGGCGACGGCGAACAGCGACTTCAGGGCCTGTTGCATGTGGCCCTCGGCGACGCCGGCCGCCGCGGGACTCTCGGCCGAGAGCGTCTCGGCACGAGCGCGCGTAACGTTCTCGAACACGGCCTTCTCGTGGGCCGCGTACCCCTTCACCGTCTCGATGAGATTCGGGAGCAGATCGGCGCGGCGCTTCAGCTGGACCGTGATGTCACTCCACGCCTCGTCGACGCGCACGTTCAGCGCGACGAGCGAGTTGTAGGTGGCCCACAGGTAGATGCCGGCGATCACCACGATGCCGACGATCACCAAGACCGGTACGAGCCACTCCCACATAAGTCCCCACACTCCGTTCGGAAGATTGCCCTTCAGTGTAACCGTGGCCCGGGGCAGGGAACCGGGGGGTGGCGGGGACTCTCAGCGGATGTGGATCAGGGCCAGTACCCCCGGTGGGACTCGAACCCACACTGAAGCGATTTTAAGTCGCCTGCCTCTGCCATTGGGCTACGGGGGCCCGAGGCTCAACCGTATCGCGGGTGGCCCCGGGTACCGGCATGAGGAACGCCGCGGGGTTCGGGCATGCGCACGGCGGGCCGTTAGGCGGACTTCGGTCGCGACACGCCGGCGCACGACGGGGCCGAGCGGCGCGTCGGCCATGAACTCCGCACGACGGCACCGGATGCCGCGGGGCCGGGGCGTGGCATCCGAAAACGACGAGACCCGACAGTGGCATCGACCCGAAGATTTCGACGCCGCCACAGCGGACCGTCAGGCGGAAACGGGCGACGACACGCCGGCGACGGGCGTGCCGGAGCGGCGCGTCGGCCATGAACTCCGCACGACGGCACCGGATGCCGCGGCGCCGGGCCCGGAACCGCCCGACACCTCCGTACCGCCCCGCGGACTCCTTCCCCGACACGCCGCCACACGGCGGGGTAGAACGGCGGGTCGGTCATCGACTCCGCACGACGGCACCGGATGCCGGAACGCCGGGGACGCGGCATCCGGGAACGACGAGACCCCCGAACCCGGAAAGGGCGCGGGGGTCTCGAGACGCGACGATTACTTCGCGGAGACGGGCTCGGGCTTCTTCTCGGCCGCGGGCGCCTCGGCGGCCGGGGCCGCCGGGCGGGGGCGAGCCGCGAACTCCTCGAACGTCGCGCGCGGGTTCTGCACGGCCTCGAGGTTGACGGTCTCGCGACCGTGGACGAAGTTCTGCACCCAGTCGCCGATCACGCGGAACTTGCGCTCCCACGTCGGCATGGCCAGGCCGTGGTAACCGCGGTGGGCGAGCCAGGCGATGAAGCCGGTCAGCGCGATCTTGCCCGACTGGAAGGCACCGTTGTAGAGGCCGAGACCGGCGACGGCACCGAGGTTCTTGTGGAAGTACTGCTTGGGCTCCTCGCCGCGCAGCACCGCGACGATGTTCTTTGCCATGAGCTTGCCCTGGCGGACGGCGTGCTGAGCGTTCGGCACGCAGAAGCCGCCGACGCCGCCACCCGAGAGGTCGGGAACGGCCGAAACGTCACCAGCGGCCCAGGCACCCTCGACGAACTCTTCGTCGGTGCCGACGCGCAGGTCGGGGCGGGTGCGGATGCGACCACGCTCCTCGACGGGGAGGTCGCTGCCGCGAACGACGGTGGGGTTGGCCATGACACCGGCGGTCCAGATGATGAGGTCGGTCGGCAGCTGCTCACCCGTGGAGAGCTCGATGACGCCGTCGACGGCACCCTTGACCTGCGTGTCGAGGTGCACGAAGGCACCCTTCTTCGCGAGGTCGGCGAGCACCCACTCGCTCGTCTTCTGCGACACCTCGGGCATGATGCGGCCCATGGCCTCGATGAGGTGGAAGTGCGTGTCGTCGAACGACAGCTGGGGGTAGGACTTCAGCAGCGACGACGCGTAGGCACGCAGCTCGGCGAAGACCTCGATGCCGGCGAAGCCGCCGCCGACGACCACGACGGTCAGCAGACGGTCACGCTCGGGACCGGCGGGAAGCACCGACGCCTTGTCGAAGTTCGAGGTCAGACGGTCGCGGATCGCGACCGCTTCTTCTATCGTCTTGAGGCCGATCGCGTTCTCGGCGATGCCGGGGATCGGGAAGGTGCGCGAGACGGCCCCGGCGGTCACGACGATCTGGTCGTACTCGTGCTGCCAGGTCTCGTCGCCCGCGATGGGGGTGATCGTCGCGGTCTTGGTCGCGTGGTTGATGCCCGTGACCTTGCCCGCGATGACCGTGGTGCGCTTGAGGTGGCGACGGAGGCCGACGACGACGTGGCGCGGCTCGATCTCACCGGCCGCGACCTCGGGGAGGAACGGCTGGTAGGTCATGTAGGGCAGCGGGTCGACGATGGTGACCTCGGCCTCGCCGCGGCTGAGCAGCTTCTCGAGCTTCCACGCGGTGTAGAAACCCGCGTAGCCTCCGCCGACAATGAGGATCCTGGGCACGGTGCTGGTCACGATGGGAGAGACTCCTGGTTTGTGGTGCGGCTCGGCTCGCGATGAATGCGCGCCTTTCGAATTCGCCGGGCAGCAGCACTGACGCCGAGCGCAATCATTATAGCGGCGAGCGTGGCACCCGCGAGCGGCAGCGACCCGTACAGCACGGTATCGCGGGACGGGAGCAGAGGCGAACTCGCGGAGGGCGGCCCCTCGATCGGCGGGAGCGGCGGGATCGAGACGGGCGCGGAAGTGGGCGTCGGGCTCGGCTCGCTGTCGGCGCGGCGGTAGACGCGGATCCAGTCCTCGAGACTGCCGAGCGGGTTCTCCGACACCGAGTCGACATCCGCCGTGACGGCACGGGATGCGTCGACGAGACCGTAGCCGTAGAGGAGGTCGAGCCCGGGTGAAGTGCCCGGGGCCGGCTTCGCGGTCGAGATGAGACGGTTCAGGACGTTGTCGGCATCCATTCCCGGATGCGCGGCACGCACGAGCGCGGCGATGCCCGCCACGATCGGCGCTGCGCCGCTCGTGCCGTTCCATTGCGCGAGCGTGCCGTCGGCCGACACGCCCAGGAGGCGCTCGCTCGGAGCCGAGATGCCGATCGTGATGCCCTGGGTGGACGCGTCGCTGCTCGCGCGTCCGGACGGGTCGACGCCACCCACCGCGAGCACACCGGGGATGGTCGCGGGTGCGCCCACACGGTCGGTGCCACTCCCCCGGTTGCCGGCGGCGACGACGACGACCACGTCATGGTCGAACGCGTACATGAAAGCGTCGTCCCAGCTGGGATCCCAGTCGAGCGTGTTCGTCGTGAGCGAGAGGTTGATGACGGTCGCTCCATTGTCGACGGCCCACCGCATGGCCTTCGCGATCTGTTCGGTGAAGGGAACGGATGCCGAGGCCCCGAACCCGATCGAGATGGAGAGCAGTTCCGCTTCTGGGGCGACACCGATCATCCCGCGGCCGTTCCCGGTGCCGCGAGAAGCCGCGAGAGAGGCGACCCAGCTTCCGTGGTTGGAGTCCACCGCGCCCACCGGAGTGCGGCCATCGGACGAGCCGGCGCCCGACACGTCCGTTCCGCCGGCGACAGCGCCGTTGAACTCGGTCGGCCCGCGTCCGATTCCCGTGTCGATGATGGCGATCGTCTGCCCCGCACCGCGGGTGGTCTTCCACGCATCCCGGATGCCGTACTGATCGAGCCAGTACTCGGAAGCGCGGACGCTGTCGGTGGGGTCTTCGGGCACGGGAGCAGTCGTCGCCCCGCTGAGCATCACCGCGAGGACGAGGGATGCCGCCGCGGCGACGACGCGTCTCATCCTCCGGCTCCGGGCGTCTCGCAGACGCACCGCTCGGGCGACCAGGTTCCGCGGGCGAGGGCGCGGTCGCCGATCGGGTTGACGCCGGGACCGGCGGCGAGGGAATGGCCGGCCAGAGCGTGCAGGCACTTGACGCGGGTCGGCATCCCCCCGGCGGAGATCCCCGCGATCTCGTCGGGCTCGCCGTACGCCGCTCGGTCGCGCAGATAAGCCTCGTGCGCGGCGAGATACGCGGCGCGCAGGTCATCGTTCTCGGCGAGCTCGTCCTGGAACTCCTTCATGACGTGCCCGGCCTCGAGCACCGACATCGCGGCCGTCGCCGCGGGATGCGTCAGGTAGTAGAACGTGGGGAACGGGCTACCGTCGTCGAGCCGTGGAGACGTCGCAACCACGGTGGGGTTGCCGCAGACGCAGCGCGCCGCAATGCCCACGACGCCGCGCGGCACACGGCCGAGCTGCGTCTGCAGAACGGCGAGGTCGGCGTCGGAGGCGGGGGGAAGCTGCGGAGAAGTCATCGCTTCCAGGGTACCGGGAGGTGTTGCCGGCCTGCGGGCGAGTGGCGCGGGCTGTGGTTTCGTGTGGTCGCGGCGGCGCGGGGCGCGACGCCGCGCGCCTGGGCGCTCGCATAAACGCGATCCGCTCACAGAAACACGCTGCGCTCGCGTTTATGTGCGCGGATCGCGTTTATGCGTGACGATGCGGCCCGCGCGGGCGAACACGCGACCAGGGCGGAGTGCCACGATCGAGCGTCACGCCGCGGCCGCCGGGCGGGGCAGGCCCGATCAGGGCGCGGGCGTCGAGTCGGGGGCGGGCGTCGGGTCGGGAACACCGACGGTCGGAACGACCACCTGAGCGGCACCCGCGGACGTGAGCGACCGCATGAACTGCGACATCCAGTCGGTACGGGTCTGACCGACGTCCTCGCTCACGTCGGGCTGTTCCTGCAGAGCGGTCGAGGCGGGCAGATCGTCGTCGATGAGGTACACGACCTCGCCGGGCATCGTGTAGTACAACCGCTCGCGCGCTTGGGTCGTGATGTAGGCCGGGTCCGACCACCGCTCGCGCTGGGCCTGCAGGTCGGCGACCTGGGACTGGCTCAGAGCCACCGCGCTCTTCAGCGCCTGGATCTGCTGTCGCTGATCCATGTACGTCCCGACCGTGGGGACGAGCACGAACGTCCCGAGAACGACGAGGCCCAGCATGATGACGACGAACCCCGACACGCGGATGCCGCCGAGCCACCCCCGCACGTCGACCCGGCGCTGCGCGGCGACAGGACGTTCCGGCGAGGCGGCCTGAGGTTTCGCGGCCGGGGCTTTGGTCCGAGAGGGCTTCACCGCGGCGGTCTTCGAGGTGGGCGTCTTCGCACCATTGGGCTTCGCGCCCTTCGGCTTCGCGCCCTTGGGGTTCGCAGCTTTGCCCGAAGCCGCCTTGCCCTTCGCACCCGAAGGGCCTTCGGATGCCGAGCCCCGGGGAGGCAGTGTCGGTCGGTCCACGGCATCCCCTCTCGTTCTCGCCCGCGTGTTCCTTCAACGGGCCGAGCCGAGTCTACGTCGCCGGTTCACGGTGCCCCGGGGACGCGCCGCGGACGGTCGAGGGTCTCAGCGAACGCGTGAGGATCGCGGAAACGGCGAAGGAGGGGGAGCCTCGCGGCTCCCCCTCCTCACGATGTCAGACGCTCAGCCCTTGAAGCGGGGGAACGCCGAGCGGCCGGCGAAGACGGCGGCGTCGCCGAGGTCTTCCTCGATGCGGAGCAGCTGGTTGTACTTCGCGACGCGCTCGCTGCGCGCGGGAGCACCGGTCTTGATCTGGCCGGCGTTCACGGCGACCGCGAGGTCGGCGATGGTGGTGTCCTCGGTCTCACCCGAACGGTGCGACAGCATCGAGGTGTAGCCGGAGCGGGTGGCCAGGGCGATGGCATCCAGGGTCTCGGACAGGGTGCCGATCTGGTTGACCTTCACCAGGAGCGAGTTCGCGACACCGAGGTCGATGCCCTGCTTCAGGCGCTTGGGGTTCGTGACGAAGAGGTCGTCACCGACGAGCTGGACCTTGGAGCCGATGGCATCCGTCAGCTTCTTCCAGCCGTCCCAGTCGTCTTCGGCGAGCGCGTCTTCGATCGTGACGATCGGGAAGTTCGCGACGAGGTCGGCGAAGTAGTCGACCAGGGTGTCGACGCTCCACTCCTTGCCCTCGACGGTGTAGACGCCGTCCTTGTAGAACTCGGTGGCGGCGACGTCGAGGCCGACCGCGATGTCCTTGCCGGGGGTGAAGCCGGCCTTCTCGATCGCGCGGATCAGGAAGTCGAGGCCCTCGCGGTTGCTGGGCAGGTCGGGGGCGAAGCCGCCCTCGTCGCCGAGGCCGGTGTTGTAACCGGCCGACTTCAGCTCGCCCTTGAGGACGTGGTAGACCTCGGTGCCCCAGCGGAGGGACTCGCCGTAGGTGTCGGCGCCGATGGGGGCGAGGAAGAACTCCTGGAAGTCGATGCCGTTGTCGGCGTGCTCGCCACCGTTGATGACGTTGAACAGCGGCACGGGCAGAAGGTGCGCGTTCGGGCCGCCGAGGTAGCGGAACAGGGGCAGGTCGGCGCTGTCGGCCGCGGCCTTGGCGACCGCGAGCGAGACGCCGAGGATGGCGTTGGCGCCCGTGCGCGACTTGTTCTCGGTGCCGTCGGTCTCGATGAGGATCTCGTCGATGATGCGCTGCTCGCTGGCCTCGACGCCCTCGATGGCGGGGCCGAGCTCGTCGACGACCGCGGCGACGGCCTTGAGCACGCCCTTGCCGCCGTAACGGCTCTTGTCGCCGTCGCGCAGCTCGTAGGCCTCGAACGCGCCGGTGGACGCGCCGGAGGGGACGGCCGCACGCTGGACGATGCCGTCGTCGAGGAGCACCTCCACCTCGACGGTCGGGTTACCGCGCGAATCCAGGATCTCGCGCGCGTTGACAGCCTCGATAAGTGCCACGAAGGACTCCTCGTTGGTTCTTGGGTGGAAGAGGGCGGAGCGTCGTCGGTCCGCAGTCGAGTCTAGTGATGTCGTTCGGCGGGCGTTGGGTCGGGTTGGGCCGGCCCGCGAGCGCGAGGTGGCTGAGCTCGTCGCAGCCGCCGGTGCACGCGGGTTCCGGTCCCTCCGACAGGCTCAGGGACCTCTGCGCGCTCAGGGACCTCTCGAGCGCAGGGACCTCTCGAGCACAGGGACCTCACCGCGCTCGGGGACCCCCTCAGGCTCCGGACCCTGCCACGGGATCCACCACGATCGCCACGGCCACGCCGTCCCAGCCCTTGCGGTCGAGGGTCTGCAACGCCGTGGCGTCGAATCGGGGATCCCGCCCCAGCATCACGAGGCCGGCGCGGGCGCCACGCACCTTGGGATCGGTGGTGGCGGCATCGGCCACCTCTCCCCCGCGCACGACGTTGTCGAGCACGACGACCGTGCCGGGGCGCCCGAGACGCGCCGCCCAGTCGAGGTAGACGGTGTTCGACTCCTTGTCGGCGTCGATGAAGACGAGGTCGAAGGGCTCCTCGCCCTCCAAGGTGGGGAGGACGTCGGCCCCGCGACCGACGCGGACCTCGACCCGGTCGGAGACCCCGGCGCGATCGAGGTTCGCGCGCGCGATCTCCGCGTTGGCGGGCTCGGCCTCGATCGTGATCACGCGTCCTCCCGCTCCGACCGCCCGGGCGAACCAGATGCTCGAGTAGCCGCCCAGCGTGCCGACCTCGAGGACCCGACGCGCGCCCGCGATGCGGGTCAGGAGGTGCAGGAACTTGGCGTTGACGGGGGCGACCTCGATCGATGGGAGGCCACCGTCGTGCTGCGTCTGGAGCACGGCATCCAGAACGGGGTCGTCACCGACCAGGGTGTCGGTCAGGAACGCGTCGACGTCGTCGTGAGTGGGCACTCCCCCAGCCTGTCGGCGCACCGGCGGCGGGTCAACGCTCCCCCCGCAGGTGAGCGCGGGTCATCTCGTCGTACTCCTCGTCGGAGAGGTCGTCGAAGCTCTTCGCCTCGACGCGGTCGCTGCGCATCCACCGGATCATGAGGATCACGAGGATCGGGACGTCGGCGAACTCCGCGATGAACCAGATCCAGTCTCCGGCGAGGTGCTGGTCGTGCAGCGTCGAGGGCCACCACGACACCGCACGCGTGGCATCCGGGATCAGGTCGAGCACGTTGTCGTTGAGCCGCATGAGCAAGCCCGGAACCGAGTCGATCAGCAGCTCGACGAACGCGAGAAGGAACTCGATCGCGATGAAGGTGCCCGTGTGCAGGGCACCCAGGGCCATCATCGGCAGCACCATCGCGAGCCCGACGAGGGGCACGACGATGCCGAGCGAGGCCTCGACCACGGGATTCACGCGCAGGATGCCGGCCACCGGCGTGAGGAAGAGGCAGAACACCGCCGCGATGACGACGGTGGCGACCATCGCGTTGCCGAAGATGCGGGTGACGCGGGAGGCGAGAACATGCTCGCGGAGGGCGGAAGGGACGAGGTCGAGGGGACGGCCGGCGGCGATTCCCGCGGGCACGGCGAAGATCAGCAGGGCGATGCGCGTCGAGAACGCCCACCGCAGCTCCGAGGAGTACACACCCAGGAAGCCGAGCTCGATGACGGCGTAGGGAAGCACCCCGAGCGCGAAGAAACCGATCGTGCGGCGGACCGGCCACGGCTCGCCCCCGCGACGCACGCGACGGACGCCGAGGAAATAGGCGACGGATGCCACGAAGAGCACGCCGAGCGTGATCGGATCGGCGCGCCAGGTGCTGAGGAAGACATCGATGGGAGGCGTGGGGAAAAAGTAGGGCCGCGACCTATGGATCGGCCGAGGAGCGGACCGGCCCAGGGCCGTGCGAAGCTCCTGAGTTTCGCGAGCTCATGCGGCGCCTCGCCGCGTGAAATCGGGGGTCGGAACGGCGCGAGCGCGGGACGATCAGGAGTTTCGCCCGGGGCGCGCCGGTTCGGCGAGCGCGGCGAGCACGGCGGGGAGCAACGCGTCGGCCGTGCGGCGGTAGCCGAGCGCGCTGGGATGGAAACGGTCGATGCTGAACATCTCGTCGGGGCGCTCGGCGAACATCGGCCCCACGGCCTGCGCGAGCGCGACGACGCGCCCTCCGGCGCCGTGGACCGCCGCCGCCTGCGCCGACGCCAACTGTCTCGACGAGCGCGCGGCGAGCGCACGCAGGGGTTGCGGGATCGCTCGCAGCGTCCCCAGGTCGGGGCACGTACCGACGATCACGGGCACGCCGCGCTCGCGCAGCTCGCGGACGATGTCGGCCAGCTGATCTGCCGAGCGTGCCGCGGGAATGCGGTGGGTGACGTCGTTGCCGCCGACAACGATGACCGCCGCGTCCGGCACGTACTCAGCGGGGAGCGACGCGACCTGGGCGGCGAGGGCGGACGTCTCCGACCCCACCACCGCCGCCGTGCGCAGCCGCACCGGTCGACCCGCCTGCCGCGCGATCCCCTTCGCGAGGCGCGCACCGAGCGTGTCGCGCCGGTGGGCGGCTCCGAGACCCGCGGCGATCGAGTCGCCGAGCAGCAACAGCTCGACCGGCTCGCCGGGGTGCTTCTTCCGGCGCCACACGCGATCGGCATCGAGAGCCTGCTCACCGAGCGGTTTGCCGATGCGGCGGCGGGCGACCGCCGCCTGGCGGATGAGGAGCGTCCGCAGACCGACGGCACCCGCCCCGGCGAGCGCCACGACGGAGGCCGCGGCCAGGGTCACCGGTCGACGCGTGCGCATCCTCCGATGACACCGGCCCGCGGTGAACGGCGGGTGGCCGCGCCGTGACGGGAGGGCGACGGTGGACTCTCGGCATCCGCGGGGCTCGGGCCCGTGCGGCGGCGCCGTGACGAACGGGCTCCCGGCATCCGCGAAGCTCGCACCGCCGTGCTGCGGCGGCCGGACGCCGGATGCCCCACCGTGACGGACGGGCTCCCGGCATCCGGACGGCTCACACCTCCGCGCGGCGGCTCCGCGCACGGAGGGCGACCGCCAGGGCGAGGACCGCCACGGCGAGCGCGATGTCGAGGGCGAGGCCCGCGAGCAGCTCAGCCCTGCCGGCGACCCCGGTCAGGGTGATGACACCCCCGATCACGATGACGCCGAACGACAGGGCCAGTTGCTGGGCGGTGCTGAACATTCCGCCCGACAGCCCCGCGGCCTCGACGGGGACCTCGCGCACCACGAGCTGCGTGAGGGGCGAGAAGATGAGCGCTTGACCAGCGCCGAGCACGAGCAGCGCGGGCTGCAGCCACAGCCCGATCTCACTGCCCCACGCGAGCGCGAGGGTCACGGCCATCGCCACCAGGGCGACGATCTGCAGCGAGACGCCGAGGATCAGCGTGGAGTCGCCGAGTCGGCTCTGGATACGCGCGACGGCCAGCGAGACGCCCGCGAAGACGACGGCGAACGGCAGCAGCGCCAGGCCGGCCTGGAGGGAAGTCAGTCCGCCCGCCTCGACCGCGCGCGGGAAGACGTAGAGCAGGGCGGAGTATCCGGCGAAGAAGAGGCCGGCCGCGATCAGGCCGAGCTGCAGGGGCCGGAGGCGCAGCACGCTCGGTGGAAGCAACGGCACCCGCCCGGATCGTTCGATCGCGTTCTGGTGCTTCCACATCGCCACGAGCGACACCGCCGCGATGACGAGGGCGACACCGACCGGCCACGACCAGTTCCACGCCGGACCGAAGGTCAGGGCGAGGGAGGCGGCCAGGATGCCGAGCCCCAGCGCCGCGGTGCCGACCAGGTCGATCGCGACGACCTCGTGTGCGCGGGACTGCGGCGCCAGCGGCGCGAACGCGATCGCCGCGACGGCGATGAGCGCGACGACGACGAACACCGCGCGCCACCCCTCGACCGGGCCGAAGGAGAGCGCGGCGAGCGCCCCACCGGCGACCTGGCCGACGGCGGCACCAATTCCGCCGCTCGCCCCGAACGCGGCGATCGCGCGGGTTCGGGCGGGTCCTTGCGACGTGGCCTGGATCGTGGCGAGCACCTGGGGTGTGCACAGGGCCGCGCCCACACCCTGCACGATGCGGGCAGCGATGAGCGTCTCGATCGAGGGCGCGAGGGCGCACGCGATCGCCGAGACGAGGAAGAGTCCCATGCCGACGACGTACAGGCGGTGGCGCCCGAATCGGTCGCCGAGCCGGCCCCCGAGGATGAGGAGCACCGCGAAAGGGATGCCGTATCCCGCGATGACGAGCTCGAGAGCGACGTCGCCCGCCCCGAAGCGCTCGCGCAGCGTCGGCAGGATCACGGTGACCGCGTTGAAGGCGAACGTTCCCACGCCCGGCCCGAGGAGGAACCCGAGGTAGCGCCAGGTGGGAACGTCGGCGAAGGCTCCCGGACGGATCGGCACGGGAGCCGTGCCGGTGGCGGGGTGTGCGGAAGTGGTCATGGTGCCAGCATGGAGACCCCGGCATCCTGGTACCAGGAGTGCACTCATCCTGGTACTGGCACCACTCCCCTGCGGCGATTCGGCGTCGGCGGACCGCCCTATGATCACCGGAGAAGGAGGATGCCGTGACCCGATCCGATGACGCCCGTGCCGAGTTCGCGGGGTTCCTGCGCAGTAGGCGCGCGCGTCTTCGCCCCGCAGACGTGGGGCTGCCCGAGGGCACGCGACGCCGTGTCGCAGGGCTCCGCCGTGAGGAGGTCGCCCAGCTCGCCGGTGTCGGGCTGACCTGGTACACCTGGCTCGAGCAGGGCCGGCCGATCGCGGCATCCAGCCAGGTCGTCGCAGCCATCGCGCGGGCACTCCGCCTGAGCGACGACGAGCGCGATCACCTGTTCGCCCTCGCCGACCTCCCCGTGCCCGATCGAGGGGCGCGCCTCTGCGTGGAGGCGGCGCATCTCGACCTGCTCGAGAAGCTGCTCCCCTACCCCGCGGCGGTCCAGACCGCTCGCTTCGACATCCGCGCGTACAACCGCTCGTACCGCTACCTGTTCGACGACCTCGACGAGATGCCCGCCGATCGACGCAATTGCGCCGTGCTCCTGTTCACCGACTCCGTGTGGCAACGCGCGCACGTCGACCTCGACCACGCCCAACGGCGGATCGCCGCACGCCTGCGTGCAGCGTACGGGCGGCACCACGAGGAGCCGTCCTGGCAGCGCTTCGTCGCCGAGCTCGAAGAGGAGTCGCCACGGTTCGCCGAGCTCTGGCGTCTGGGCGACGTGGGCGGCGAGCGCAATGCCGTCAAGCACCTCGTGCACGCGCGCGTCGGCGAACTGAACCTCGAGATGTCGAGCCTGTGGATCGACGACGGCCTCGGCTCTCGCGTGGTCTGGTTCTCGCCCCGGGATGCCGACACCGCGGCGCGTCTGGAACGCCTCGCGGCCGAGAACCCGACGGAGGCGCTGATCAGCGCGGTGGCTTAGCCGCGTCCCCGCGCGCACTCAGTTCAGCGGGCGAAGCTCCAGGGACTCGGCCGTGGTGTCCGCCCCGACGCTCGCGAACGACGCGTATCCGTCGGCCGCGGAGCGCTCCAGCAGCGCCTTCATGTTCTTCGCCCGTTGTTCGACGCGCACGCGCACGCCCTGGGCGATCAGCGCCGTCTTGAGCGAGAGCAGGGTGGCGAGCGGCACGTCTCGGTCGTGCACGAGGACGACGGATCGCTCGCCGGTGTCAGCGGCATCCTGAAGCAGATCGACGATGCGCTCGAAGCCGATCGAGAACCCGACCGCCGGGACGTCCTGACCGAGGAAGCGCCCGATCATGCCGTCATAGCGACCGCCGCCGCCGAGCGAGTAGTCGACGCTCGGGTGGGCGAGCTCGAAGATCGTGCCGGTGTAGTAGCCCATGCCACGCACGAGGAAGGGGTCGAACACGAGAGGGGCGTCGGCGCCCCGGGCGGCAGCAACCGTCTCGCCGAGGGCGACGAGGTGCGCGATGACCTCGTCCGGGATGCCCGTCGGCAGGGCCGCGCGGATGCCGGCCTCGTCGAATGACGGGGTGCCCGAAGGGCGGTCGAGGTAGGCAGCGAGAGCATCGACGGCGTCCGCGGTCGCACCGCGATCGCGCAGCTCGGCGACGACGCCCGACGGCCCAATCTTGTCGAGCTTGTCGATCGTGATGAGCACACCCGGCCGCTCCTCGACGACGAAGCCGAACACGTCGAGCATCGCGTCGAGCACGCGGCGGTCGTTCACGCGGATCGACCCGCCCTCGAGGCCCAGGTGGTCGAGCACGTCGAGGCTCGCGGTCATCAGCTCGGCTTCGGCGCGTGCGGAAGCGTCGCCGATGATGTCGATGTCGCACTGCATGAACTGGCGGTAGCGCCCCTTCTGCGGCCTCTCGGCCCGCCAGACGGGCGCCATCTGGATCGCGCGGAACACCGTCGGCAGCTGGGCGCGGTTCGTGGCGTAGAACCGCGCGAGCGGGACGGTCAGGTCGTAGCGCAGGCCGAGGTCGGCGAGGGCTGCGGGGTCGTCGGCCGCGGCGCGGATCGCCTCGGCATCCATTCCCCGTTTGAGGATGCTGAACGACAGCTTCTCGTTGTCGCCGCCGAGCCCCGCGTGCAAACGCGAGTACTCCTCCATGACGGGGGTCTCGATCTCGTCGAAGCCGTGGGCGCGGTAACGCTCACGGATGACGGCGAGCACGCGCTCGCGACGGGCCTTGTCGGCGGGGAGGAAGTCGCGCATGCCGCGCGGCGGGTTCACGGATGCCACGGGTCCATTGTTCCAGGCTCCCGCCGGTGGTCCACCTCAGGCTCGTCCACGCGGGGGCGATCAGGGCTACTCGGCGGCGCGCACCTCGGCGCGCAGCGCGCGCAGACGTTCGCGCAGGGCACGCTCGGCATCCCACCCGCGCTCACGCCCGAGCTGCACCAGAGCCAGCAGGGCATCACCCAGCTCGGCTTCGGAGGCCGGATCGGCGAGACGGTGGTGCGGAGCGGACACGCCCACCTGCTCCGCCTTGCCCATCATCTTCTGCGCCAGGGCGAGCGACGGCATGTGGTCGCTGACACCGTCCAGCACGCTGGTGCGGTCGCTCTTCTCGGCGGCCTTCGCCGCGTTCCAGTGCACGAGCACTTCTTCGGGGGTGGAGGCCACGGCATCCGCGAACACGTGAGGATGCCGTCGCACCATCTTCTCGGTCAGCCCCCGCGCGACGTCGTCGATGTCGAACGGATCGTCGGGGTCGCCCGCGGCGATCTCGGCGTGGAAGAGCACCTGCCAGAGCAGATCGCCGAGCTCCTCACGCAGGTCGGCGCGCGTGCCCGACTCGACGGCGTCGATGACCTCGGCGCTCTCCTCCACGAGATACGGGACGAGATCGCGGTGGTCGATCGTCTGCGTCCACGCGCAGCGCTCGCGCACGGTTCGCATGGTGTCGGCGGCCTGTCGCAGCGCGTCGTCGGTCACGGCATCTCCCTCCCCGGCGGCGAGAACGCCGCTGTCCCGAGTATGCCCCGCTCGAGCATGCGGCGGACCGACAACGGACCGAACTCCGGAAGATCTCGGATGCCACACGACGGCGACCGCAAAAACCCGCGGCATCCGTGCGTCGAACGGCGAAAAGTCCGGAGTTCGGCACGGCGGCGATCAACCGGACGTGTACCACTGTGTCCGCTCGTCATCTGCTCGACACGGGACGCCGATAATCTGGGGCGTGTGCGAGAACTGACCCCGACCGAGGCCATCGACCTCGTGGGCCGCTTCGAAGCCGGCCAGGAGCTGCCCGAACAGATGCGCGCCGACGTGCGCCTGCTCGGATCGCTCTTGGGCCGTGTGCTTCAGGAGAGCGGCTCCCCCGGACTGTACGACGACGTCGAGCGGCTGCGCACGGCGACGATCCAGGCCTACACGGACGAGACGCCCGAGGCGTTCGAGCGGGCCGCGGCGATCGCCGACGGCTTCTCGATCGAGCGGGCCGACGAGGTGGCCCGTGCCTTCACGGCGTACTTCCACCTCGTCAACCTCGTCGAGGAACACCAGCGCGTGCGCATCCTGCGCGAGCGCGGCGACCGTCCCTCGCGCTCGGGCACGCCCGACACGATCGCGACAGCGTTCGAACGCCTGTCGGAAGAGGTCGGCGCTGACACCGCACTCGCTCGCCTGCAGGCCCTGCGCTTCCACCCGGTCTTCACGGCGCACCCCACCGAGGCCCGCCGCCGCGCGATCTCGACCAGCATCCGTCGCCTCTCGGAGCTGCTGTCCGAGCACGACGCCGCCGCCGAGGGCGGCTCCGAGAGCCGCCGTGCCGAGCGGCGCATGCTCGAAGAGATCGACACGCTCTGGCGCACCGCTCCCCTGCGCCGCGAGAAACCGTCACCGGTCGATGAGGTCCGCTCTGTCATGTCGGTGTTCGACGAGACCCTCTACACCGCGGTCCCGCGCGTGTACCGCCGCATCGACGACATCCTCCAGGGCGAGAACGCCGGATCGCGCGCGCCGATCGTGAAGCCGTTCGTGCGCGTCGGATCGTGGGTCGGCGGCGACCGTGACGGCAACCCGTTCGTCACGGCATCCGTCACCCGCAAAGCTGCCGCGATCGCGAGCGAGCACGTGCTCCTCGGCCTCGAGCGCACGACGCAGCGCGTGGGGCGCGGTCTGACCCTGGATGCCGAGACCACCCCGCCCAGCGACGCACTGCTAGCCCTATGGCACCGTCTGCGCGCTGCCGACGAGGACGCGGCGAAGGAGATCGCCGAGCGGTCGCCGGACGAGCCGCACCGGCGCATCATGCTGCTCCTGGCGCGCAAGATCGCCGCGACCCGTACGCGCAACGCCGACCTCGCGTACCGCGACCCCGAGCACCTCCTCGCCGACCTGCGCGTCGTGCAGGACTCGCTCGTCGCCGCGGGCGCCGCACGTCAGGCGTACGGCGCGCTGCAGCGTCTGGTCTGGCAGGTCGAGACGTACGGCTTCCACCTGACCGAGCTCGAGGTGCGCCAGCACTCCGCCGTTCACCGCAAGGTGCTCGACGAACTGCGTGCGGGCGGCGAGCGCAGCGAGCAGACCGACGAGGTGCTCGAGGTCTTCCGCTCGATCGCCTACGTGCAGGAGCGCTTCGGCTCCCGCGCGGCCGGCCGCTACATCGTGTCGTTCACACAGTCGGCCGAAGATCTCGCGAACGTCCACGAGCTGGCCTCCTACGCGATGGGCCCGGGCGAGGCGCTGCCCGTGCTCGACGTCATCCCGCTGTTCGAGACGTTCGCCGACCTGCAGGCGGCGCGCGGCATCCTCGCCGAGATCGTCACGCACCCCTCCTTCGTCAGCCGACTGGATGCCACCGGCCGACGCCTCGAGGTCATGCTGGGCTACTCCGACTCGTCGAAGGACGTCGGGCCGGTCGCCGCGAACCTCGCCCTGTACGAGGCGCAGGCGAAGATCTCGACGTGGGCCGAGGCCGAGGGCATCGAGCTCACGCTCTTCCACGGCCGCGGTGGCGCGCTCGGTCGCGGCGGCGGACCCGCCAACTCGGCGATCCTCGCGCAGCCGCCGCACTCGGTCGACGGCCGCTTCAAGCTCACCGAGCAGGGCGAGGTCATCTTCGCCCGCTACGGCGATCCCGACATCGCGATGCGCCACATCGACCAGGTCGCGGCGGCCGTGCTCACGGCATCCTCTCCCTCGATCGAGCGCCGCAACCGCGGGGCCGCCGAGGCGTTCGCCGATGTCGCGAAGACCATGGACGTCGCCTCGCGGGAGCGCTTCTTCGCGCTCGTGAAGGCGCCGGGCTTCGCGCCGTGGTTCGCCACGGTCACCCCGATGGAAGAGCTGGGTCACCTCGCGCTCGGCTCCCGCCCCGCGCGTCGGGGCCTGTCGGTCGAGTCGCTCGAGGACCTTCGCGCGATCCCGTGGGTCTTCTCGTGGACGCAGGCCCGCATCAACCTCGCCGGGTGGTTCGGCCTGGGCACGGCGCTCGACGCCGTCGGTGACGAGCAGCGCCTCCGCGATGCGTACGAGCAGTGGCCCCTGTTCCGCACGATGATCGACAACGTCGCGATGAGCCTCGCGAAGGCCGACGAGCGCATCGCCCGCCGCTACCTCGCGCTCGGCGACCGCGACGACCTCGCGCAGCTCGTGATGGACGAGATGCTCCTCACCCGCTCGTGGGTCGAGCGCATCACCGGCGGTGGTCTGCTCGGCAACAAGCCCGTGCTACAGCGCGCGGTGAAGATGCGCAGCCCCTACGTCGACGCCCTGTCTCTGCTGCAGTTGCGCGCGCTGCGCGCGCTCCGCGACGCCTCGACCGAGTCCGGGACCCCGGATGCCGAGCACCAGCGCCTCCTGCTGCTGTCGGTGAGCGGTGTGGCGGCGGGTCTGCAGAACACCGGCTGAGCGGCATCCGCCCGATCCTCGGCGCGCCGGCTCCCCTCGCGGGGGTCGGCGCGCCGCTGTGCGGGGGTGGGCATCGTGCCGTCAAGCGGAGGTCGGCCCCGACACGCCGCCCCGACCACCGCCGAACCGGCGTGTCGCCCGCGAACTCCGCACGACGGCACACCCCGGCGTCCCTGTACCGTCACGCGGACCACGGCCCCGACACGCCGCCACGACCACCCCCGTACCGGTGTGTCGCCCGCCAACTCCGTGCGACGGCACGCCCGGGGTCCCCGTACCGTCAGGCGGAGATCAGCCCCGACACACCGCCCCGACCATGCCCGCACCGGCGTGTCGCCCGCCAACTCCGCACGACGGCACACCCGGGCAGGGCGGCCTCAGTCGAGGCGACGGTCGCCGAGGTGGCGCGCGAGGCTGCGGCCGTACCGCTCGGTCAGTTGCACCATCAGGTCGGGGGTCTCGCGGTCGAGGCCGAAGACGTAGCCGGGGAAGTCGAGCTCTTTCTGCGCCGCCCAGATCTCGTCGTGCCGGTCCGGCGACAGGATCTGGAGCGGATCGCCGACGGCGACCCATCCGATCGGCACCACCGTCTCGGCGGGGAGGACGGTGCGCAGGTGGACCACCGCGTTGATGCGCACCTCACTGCGGTCGCCGATCTCCGCACCGTTGAACACGCGCGTCCCCGTCGCGAGGAACACCTCCTCGCCCACATCGGCGCCGGCGACGCTCGCCATCGGGCCGACCAGGGAGTGCGCCCCCACGTGCACGGGGTGGGTCGAACTGGCCCGCACGAGGGCGTTCTCCATCACGATGACGTTCTCGCCCAGCACGATGGGACTGCCCTCGGACGTGAGAACAGCGCCGTGGAGCACCTGGCATCCGGCGCCGATCGTGACGTCACCGCTGATGACGGCCGTGGGCGCGACCACCGCGTCGGGATGGATGCGGGGCTCGGCCCCGAGGTGAGCGAAGCGCATGCGGTCAGCGTAGACCCGCGAGCGGTGGACGTCAGCCGATCAGCAGGACGGCCTCCCGGAGACCGAACGCGAGGAGGAACCCGACCACGATCGACAGGTGCGCGCGGCGCGTCGCGAGGAGCAGGATGCCGGTGGCCAGGGCCCCGAGCGCGGCGGCGCCGCCGTACACGCTCTGGGTGAGAAGCACGGGCGTGTGCCCGAGGAGCACGTCACGCACGACCCCGCCGCCGGTCGCCGCGACCACTCCGACCGCTACGACCACCCAGAGGCTCGCCCCGTGAGCCGAGGCCTTCTGCGCCCCGATCACGGCGAACAGGGCGAGGCCGACGCCGTCGAGGGTGAGGATCACCGTCGACGGGACTTCGTCGACGAGCGCCAGAAGCACGAAGGTGGCGACGGACGCGCCGAGAGCGACGACGATGCGGCTCGACGATCGAAGGGCGGCCGGCGGAAGATCCCCGAGGAGCACGTCGCGCAGGATGCCACCGACCACCGCGGTCACGAAACCGACGACGAGCACGCCGAGAAGGTCGAAACCCGCGTGCGCGGCGAGAGCGGCCCCCTCGACGCCGCGCACGGCCGTCGCGAGGAGGTCGAGAGTCGCGAACGCTCGGGCACCGAGCGAGGGCCGTCCGGAAAGGGGGCGAACCGACGTCACGTGATCCTCGGGAGGGACCAGCCCCAGATGACCGCGCCCAGCCGGAGCGCGAGAGCCACCGCGAAGCCGATCGCCAGCGAGAGCGGGGGACGTCGGGTCGCCCTGAGCAGGATGCCGGTGACGACGGCGCCCGCGGCGGCGGCGGTGCCGTAGATGCTCTCCGACAGAACGTACGGGGTCCGCGCCAGGAGCACGTCGCGGATGACGCCCCCACCGGTCGCCGCGAGGGTTCCGAGGATCGTCACGACCCAGAGGTTCGCTCCGGATGCCGAGGCCTTCTGCGCCCCGGTGACGGCGAAGAGCGCGAGGCCGATGGCATCCAGGATCTGCAGGGGCAGGACCGGGAACGCGTCGACGACCTCGATGAACACGAACGCGACCAGCGCACCGGTCAGGCCCGCGACGATGCGACTGGGAGTACGCAGCGCGGCGGGCGGAAGGTCGCCGAGGAGGACGTCCCGGAGCACTCCGCCCGCGAGCGCCACGATGAGACCCACCACGACGACGCCCAACAGATCGAAACCCGCGTGCGCGGCGGCCGCGGCACCCTCCAGACCGAACAGCGCCGTCGCCGCGATGTCGAGCGCATCGAACGCTCGGGCGCCGACCGTCGGGCGGAGGGCGTCCGGGTGGCGGGGCGCGACGTCGGTCATGCGCTCATTCTGGCAGTGGCGCGCGAGGTGGCGGATTCACCCGCCGGCGGCAGACCCCGACGCGGTGCCGACCGCGGAGGGAACGTGTCTCAGAGCGGTTCGCTGACGGCGCGCGCCGCTCGCTGCCCCACGATGCCTGCGCGCACCGAGAAGCCGATCAGCGCGGCGATCCCGGCGAGGACCACGACGGCGATCGCGGGCTCGCGCGCCGCTGCGGGCAGCGCCAACGCCGCCCAGGGCAGCACGGCGGTCGCCGCCGCACCGATGCCGGAGCGACGCAAGTCGGCTGCGCCCGCGCGATGCGCGGCGATCCACGCCTCGTCGGATGCCCGGGTCGTCCCGGTGCGGATGCCGATGAAGTCGTTCCGCGGCAGCGTGCCCGCCGCCCCGCGCCGCGCGGTCCAGAACGCGAGCGCGGCCACCGCGACCATCGCCACGGTGCTGGTCACGAGTGCGCCGATCATGGCATCCCTCAGACCGACGCCGTCTCGACCGGCAACGGCCAGAGCGCGTCGAGCAGCTGGCGCACCCAGGCGATGAGGTTCGTGTCGTCGGCGTCCTGCGGGAGCGGGACGACCATCGCGTCTCCGCCCGCGACGAGCTTCGCCTTCGGGTACAGCCGCTGCAGGCGTACTCGCATCGACTCCGCGAGGTTTGCGGGGGCGATGCGGAGGTTCGATCCCATCGCGACGACGTCGGCGAGCCCGGCCTGCGCCGCGCGGCGACGGAGGCGCGCCACGGCGATGAGACCCTCGACCTCGGCGGGCGGCTCGCCGTAGCGGTCGCGGAGCTCCTCGACGACGAGGTCGATCGCGTCGTCCTTCGCGGTGGCGGATGCCGCGGCCGACAGCTTTTGGTACGCCTCGAGGCGCAGCCGCTCGCTGTCGATGTAGAACTCGGGCAGGCGCGCGTCGACCGGCAGCTCGAGGCGCAGCTCGGTGGGGCCGTCGACGTCTTCGCCGCGGAAGGTCGACACGGCCTCGCCGATCATGCGCAGGTAGAGGTCGAAGCCGACACCGGCGATGTGACCGGCCTGCTCGGCGCCGAGGAGGTTTCCCGCCCCGCGCAGCTCGAGGTCCTTCAGCGCGACCTGCATACCGGAGCCGAGGTCGTTGTTGACGGCGATGGTCTCGAGGCGGTCGGCCGCCGTCTCGGACAGCGGCTTCATCTCGTCGTAGAGGAAGTAGGCGTACGCGCGGTCGCGCCCGCGACCCACGCGGCCGCGCAGCTGGTGCAGCTGCGACAGGCCGTACTTGTCGGCGCGGTCGATGATGATCGTGTTCGCGTTCGAGATGTCGAGACCCGTCTCGATGATCGTCGTCGACACGAGCACGTCGGCCCGACGCTCCCAGAAGTCGTCGACCACCTGCTCGAGCGCGTGCTCGCCCATCTGGCCGTGCGCGACCACGATGCGTGCCTCGGGCACCAGCTCGGCGAGGTGCGCCGCGACGCGCTGGATTGACGACACGCGGTTGTGCACGTAGAACACCTGGCCCTCGCGCAGCAGCTCGCGGCGGATCGCCGCGGCAATCTGCTTGTCGTTGCGCGGACCGACGTAGGAGAGGATCGGATGCCGATCCTCGGGCGGCGTGGCCAGGGTCGACATCTCGCGGATGCCGGTGACCGCCATCTCGAGCGTGCGCGGGATGGGCGTCGCGCTCATGGCGAGAATGTCGACGTTGGTCTTGAGCTTCTTCAGGGCGTCCTTGTGCTCGACGCCGAACCGCTGCTCCTCGTCGATGATCATGAGCCCGAGGTCTTTGAAGATGACCTTCTCGGTGAGGATGCGGTGCGTTCCGATGACCATGTCGACGGTGCCGTCGGTCAGGCCCGCGAGCGTCGCCTTCGCTTCCTTGTCGCTCTGGAAGCGCGAGAGCGGGCGCACGGTCACCGGGAAGCCGGCGAAGCGCTCGGCGAAGGTCTCGAGGTGCTGTTTGACCAGCAGCGTCGTCGGGACGAGCATGGCGACCTGCTTGCCGTCTTGGATGGCCTTGAAGGCCGCGCGCACGGCGACCTCGGTCTTGCCGAAGCCGACGTCGCCGGAGAGCAGCCGGTCCATCGGGATCGGCTTCTCCATGTCGGCCTTGATCTCGTCGATCGTCTGCAGCTGATCCTGGGTCTCGGCGAAGGGGAACGCCTCCTCGAGCTCGCGCTGCCACGGGGTGTCGGGGCCGAAGGCGTATCCCTTGGATGCCATGCGCGCCGAGTACAACTTCACGAGCTCCACCGCGATGTCGCGGACCGCCTTGCGGGCGCGGCCCTTCGCCGCGGCCCAGTCGCTGCCGCCCATCTTCGACAGCGTCGGCGCCTCGCCGCCGACGTACTTCGACAGCAGGTCGAGCTGGTCGGTGGGCACGAACAGCTTGTCGCCCGGGTAGCCGCGCTTGGACGGCGCGTACTCGAGGACGAGATACTCCTTCGTCGTCTTCACGGCGTTGCGCCCGCCGCTCGAGACCTCTCGCTGCGTGAGCTCGATGAACTTGCCGATGCCGTGGGTCGCGTGAACCACGACGTCGCCGGGCTTCAGCTGCAGCGGATCGACGACGTTGCGGCGGCGCGAGGCGAGCTTCTTCGCGCCGCGGTTGTCGCCGCCCACCGAGCGACCGTAGAACTCGGTCTCGGTGATGACGGCGAACCGTGCCTCGCCGAGTTCGAAGCCGCGCTCGAGCGGCGCGCACACGACGTGGGCGACACCCGGCTCGGGAGGCGTGAGCACGTCGTCCACGCGCCGCGCCGCGATCCCGCGCTCCGCGAGCACGTCGCGCGCGCGGTCGACCAGGCCGGGTCCGGATGCCGTGACGATCACCGACCACCCGTCGCCGAGCAACTGGCCCACGTGTGCGGTGGCCCCGTCGACGTTGCCCTGGAACGAGGGAACGGCGTCGGCTTTGATGCGGTGCGCGGAGTCGTCGCCCGTCACGAGCCCCTCGTCCTCGGCATCCGCTGCGCCCGAGTCGAAGGCGCTGAGCTGCCACCAGACTCCCCCGCGACCGCTGGCGCGCTCGTGGAGGTCGTCGAGGGTCACGAAGTCGCCGGAGTCGAGATCGACGGGGGTGTCGGCTCCCGCCGTCGCCGCCGACCACGCGGCCTCGAGGAATTCACGGTTGGTGTCGCCGAGCGTCGTCGCGCGCGCGAGCGAGCGTTCCGGGTCGACGAGCGCGACCGCGCTGCCACCGGGCAGGTAGTCGACAAGGGTCGTGAGGTCGTCGATCAGCACGGGGATGAGCGACTCCATCCCCTCGGCCGGGATGCCCTCGGCCATCTTCTCGAGCAGCTGGCGCAGGCCCGGGTAGGCGTCGCGAAGCGCCGCCGCGCGCGCACGCACCGCGGGCGTGAGCAGCAGCTCGCGGCTGGGGACCAGCGTGACGGTCGTCACGTCGCCCGGAAGCGAGCGCTGGTCGGCGACCGAGAAGGCGCGGATCTGGTCGACCTCGTCACCGAAGAACTCGACGCGGTACGGGTGGTCGGCCACGGGCGGGAACACGTCGAGGATGCCGCCGCGCACGGCGAACTCGCCGCGGCGCGAGACCATGTCGACGCGGTGGTACGCCAGCTCGACGAGTCGCGTCGTGACCGCTTCGAGCTCGTGGCCGCGGCCGCCGACGGCCAGCTCGACCGGAGCGACGTCGCCGAGTCCCGGTGCGAGCGGCTGCAGAGCGCTGCGGACGGACGCGGTGACCACGAGGGGCGCCTCACCGTTCCACGCGGCGATCCGGCGCAGCACGTCGAGACGTCGTCCGACCGTCTCGGGGCTCGGGCTGAGACGCTCATGCGGGAGCGTCTCCCACGCGGGGAAGTGCAGCACCTGCGCGCCGGGCAGGACGGCATCCAGCGCCGGCCCCAGGGACTCGGCGCGACGTCCGGTCGGGGCGATGACCAGAACAGCCCCCGGTCCACCCGCCGCTCGCCGGCGTTCGATGAGACCCGCGATGACGGGGGCGTCGAGCCCGTCGACGAGGGAGAGAGACAGGTCGGCGGATGCCGCGGACGCGGCCTCACGGTACGACTCAGCCTGCTCGAGGGCGCGCACGATCCCGGGAACTGTCACTCGGGAAAGTCTACGCGGGGCCGCCGACATCGGCTCTGTCGAGCCCGTCGCGTGACGTCTCGGCGGAGCCCGTCGACGAAGTCTCGACGGAACCCGTCTCGTAGAGTGCTGACATGTCGTCGCCCTTCGCCGCCCCCTACGTCGCTCCCGCGACGGGAACGCTTCTAGCTCCCCCACCGAAGACGAGAAAGCGGCGCCCTCTCGGGGCGTTCGCCCTCGTGGCCGGCATCCTGAGCATGCTCGTCGCTCCCGCGGTCGCCGGGTTCGCCGCGTTCCGCGTCGGCCGCGGAGCCGGCGCGCAGATCGTCGCTCAGGGCGGACAGAACCTCGACCTGCGGGTCCTGACCCCCGTCCGCGACCTCGTCCTCGTCGTCGAGATCGCTTTCTGGAGCGGCACCGCACTCGGGATCGCCGCGCTCGTCGTCGGGATCGTCGCGACCGCTCGGGACCGGGGCCGACCGATGGGCATCGTCGCCATCGTCCTCGCCGCCCTGGGCCCCCTCGTGTTCGGCGCCCTCCTGGCCGTCGCGCTTGTCGCGGGCGCCGGAACCACCACGGGCACGGGAGGAGCGCTCGTCTGACTCGGCGCCGTTACCGCGTTTGCGGACGCGCGTCCAGCTTCTTCTCAGAAATCGATCGGTCTCCCTATACTCGCGGCCATGGGATGAAACCGTCCCGCGATCGAAGGAGTACCCCGTGAGCAGCACGCCGCCGCCCCCCGAGCCGTACAACCCTCCTCCCGCCACGCGCGCCGACGCCGCTCAGGCGGGCTACCCCGCGTCCCCGAGCTACCAGCCCCCGACCGCGGCGGCCGCGAAGCCGTCGAACCGTCTCGGCCTCATCGCCTTCGTGGTGTCGCTGGCCGCGATCGTGATCGGCTCGATCCTCGCCTTCATCGGCGGCATGCAGAGCGGTGCGCTCGTGCAGTACGCGACGACCGGCGCGAACGGCACGCAGATCGACGCGGCGACGCTCCCTGAGAGCGCGCAGCAGGCCGCTGCCGTCGCGGGTCTGCTCGCGGTGGCCGGCTTCCTCGTCTTCGGCGCGCTGGGCCTCTGGGGCTTCATCCAGGGCATCATCGCGGCCGTCAAGAACCGCGGTCGCGGCTACGGCATCACCGCGATCATCCTCGCGGTGCTCGGCGGCATCGTCGTCGCGGTGGTCTTCGGCATCGGCGCGACCGCCGGAGCGGCACCGTACGTCAACACCATCGGCTGAGCCCCTCAGCGACACGAAGAGAGCCCCGGCCGGTTGGCCGGGGCTCTCTTCGTGTGCGCGCTCGTCAGGCGCGCGGCGCGTGGAAGCGCTGCTGCGCGGCGACCAGACCCTCGTCGATGAGCATCTCGACCGCGTCGGCGGCGTCACCGATCAGGATGGGCAGGGTCTGACGCTCGGTCGCGCCGAACGGATCGAGCACCCAATCCGCGGGGTCTTGCCGACCCACCGGGCGGCCGATGCCCACACGCACGCGCGGGAACTCCGGAGTGCCGAGTGCTTTCGCAACGTCGCGCACACCGTTATGGCCGCCGTGGCCGCCACCGGTCTTGAGCTTCACGGTGTCGTACGGGATGTCGAGTTCATCGTGGACGACGACGACGCGCTCCGGGGCGACGTCGTAGAAACGCGCAAGGCCAGCGGCCGGCCCCCCAGAAACGTTCATGAAGCTGTTGGGCTTCGCGAGCACGAGCTTGGCACCACCGGGGCGAAGCCAGGTCTCGGCGACGCGGGCGTTCGCCTTGTGCGCGCGGAAGGCTTCGCGGCGCCGCGCGGCGAGCTCGTCGACGACCATCTGGCCGATGTTGTGCCGCGTCGCCTCGTAGCGCGGGCCCGGGTTGCCGAGTCCCACGATCACCCACGTGTCTGCCATGGCATCCATTCTCCCGGTTCAGCCGGAAACGAAAGTCCAGCCGCAAACGAAACGAGGGGGCGCGAGAACGCGCCCCCTCGTCGACGAACTGCGAGTAGCAGCCGCCGGATGTCAGTTGTCGCCGGCCTCGGCCTCTTCGGACTGCTCCTCGGCGACCTCGGCGTCAGCCTCGGCGATCTCTTCCTCGGCGGCCAGCGTGTCGAGCGGCACCGAGACGCCCACGATGAGGGTCTCGGGCTCGGTCACGAGGCTCGCGCCGGCGGGGAGCTTCAGGTCGGCGGCGGTGATCTGCGTGCCGTCCTCGGCGCCCTCGACATCGACCTCGACGTTCTGCGGGATGTGGGTGGCCTCGACCTCGAGCGACACGGTCGCGGTGTCGAGCATCGCGATGGTGCCGGAGAAGGGCTCACCGACGACGACGACGGGGACGTCGACCTGGACCTTCTCGCCCTTCTTCACGACGATGAGGTCGATGTGCTCGATGATCTGGCGCACGGGGTCCTTCTGGACGTCCTTGACCAGGACGAGCTGGCTCTTGCCCGCGATGTCGAGGTCGAGCAGGGCGTTCGCGCGACGGATGAGCAGCGCGGTCTGGTGACCGGGCAGCGCGACGTGCTGCGGCTCGGTGCCGTGGCCGTAGATGACGGCCGGGATCTTGCCCGCGGCGCGGAGGCGACGGGCGAAGCCCTTGCCGAAGTTCTCGCGGAGCTCCGCGACGACCTTGTTGTCTTCCGACATGATGTTCTCCTCGCGGGCGTGCGGCCCGCAGCTCAGGGGCGGAACACGGCCCGCACCGGTGGTCTGGATTCGACTCGAACGCGAGCGCGTGAGGAAAGCCGGGAGCCTGCATCACCGCGTCGATCACGGATGCCGCGTTCACCAACCGGTGTGCGACAGTCCCTCGCCGAAGTACCCCGGAAGTCTAGCAGCGCGATCGCCGGCGCACGACCCGCGCGTGTCGAGGAGTACCGGAGCGCCCCGGTAGAATCGAAGGCCACCGACCCGAAGGATCATCATGGACAGCGGCTTCTTCTCCCACGTCGTGCTCTGGGTCATCGGCGGTGTCGCCCTGGTCGGCGGCATCGGCGCGATCGGCGCCCTCTTCTCGATGGGCCGCAACGCGGGGTACAAGAAGCACTGACGCGCATCAGTCCGTCGGGGTCCGCAGGCGCAGCTCGCCCACGACGACCTCGACCGTGACTCCCGGACGAATCGGGGATGCCGAGAACGGCGCTCCCATCATGATCACGTCCCCGGGGCCCAAGGTCGTCCATCCCGCGACGTACGCGAGACATTCGCGCATCGACATCGGGTAGCGGCCCGCCGACGTGTCGCATGCGGGCTCCCCGTCGACGACGAGCTGGAGCACCACATCGTCGTCGAGGCCGATTCCGGTGTCGATCCACGGGCCGAGCGGGGTGTACCCCTCCCCCGACTTCGACTCGAAGTTGCGGGGGTCGAACTCCGACCGATCGGGACTCGACAGGTCGTTCACCGCGGTGATGCCGAGCACGTACTCGTGAGCGTTCTCGGCGGTGAGACCCGTCGTGTCGCGACCGATGACGACCGCCACCTCCGCCTCCGCGACCGTGGTGCCGGCGTCTCGGCGCAGGACGACCGGGCGATCGGGACCCGTCACGGTGCGGGGGCTCTTCAACCACGCCTGGACGGGCGAGGCGTGACCGGGCCCGTTCTGGGCGATCCCCACGACGACCGTCGGGATGCAGGGCGCTTCGAAAGTCCCCTCCACCGGGGTCCCGGCATCCGTGATCTGCTCCCCCGCCGCGAAGGCGAGATACGGGTCGGCGATCGGCACGAGCCGGTCACCGTCGAGCCGGACCGTGCGGACGCCCTCCGGCGTCCGCACGCGGGCGATGCGCGTCATCGGATGGTCCGCACGGTCACGGTCGTGGCGTCCACACCCTCGCCCGCCTCGTCGCGCGACACCTTGATGGCGTCGTCGGTGCGCGTGAGGTCGCGGCGGAGGGTCTCGGGGACGAGGAACGTCGAGGCGGTCGTGATGAGCGCGAGGGTTCCCATGTAGATGGCCAGGAGGAGCCAGTTCGCCCCGCTCACGGCGATGATGTACGCGCCCAGGACTCCCGCGAGGCCACCGGCGAGGACGGCCGAGATCTCGCGCGCCATGGCCACGCCGAGGTAGCGGTGACGGTTGCCGAACAGTTCGGGGAGCATGGCGCACTGGGGTCCGAGCATCGAGTTGACGGCGACGCCGATGCCGATCGCGATCACGGCGATCGTGATCGGGTAGCTCCCGAGCGAGATCAGCCACCAGGCGGGGAACGTGAAGACGAGCATGAACAGCGCGCCCAGGCGGTAGACGGTGCGGCGGCCCATGCGGTCGGACAGGGCTCCCGTGAGCGGCACCGAGAAGATGCCAATGAGCGAACCGAGCGTGACGCCCCAGGTCAGAAGACTGCGGTCCGCCTGGCCGCCCACGGAGGCGACGAAGAACGTCAGCGCGAGGGTGTTGAACATGTACGAGCCGCCGTTCTCGGCCATGCGCAGGCCGATGCCGACGATGATGCCCGGCAGGCCCCGCGTGAAGATGTCGCGGATCGGGCGCTCGGCGATCTGCTCGCTCTTCTCGAGCTCGATGAAGGTGGGCGTCTCGCGCAGACGCATACGGATGAACAGCGCGAGCAGGATGAGCGCGAACGACGCGAGGAACGGCACGCGCCATCCCCAGCTGAGCAGTTGATCCTCGGGCAGCAGCGAGATGAGGCTGAAGACGACGGCCGCGAGCAGCGTGCCCGCCTGGATGCCGATGAACGGCAGCGCCGAGAAGAAACCGCGGCGCTTGACCGGGGCGTACTCCGCCATGAGCACGGTCGCACCAGCCTGTTCGGCGCCGGCACCGAAGCCCTGCAGCAGGCGCATGATCACGAGCAGGATCGGCGCGAGGATGCCGACGGCCTCGTAGGTGGGCAACAGACCGATCGCCGTGGACGCCCCGCCCATCAGCAGGATCGTGATGACCAGCACCCACTTGCGGCCGAGCTTGTCACCCAGGACGCCGAAGAACAGTCCGCCGAAGGGGCGGGCGAGGAATCCCACGCCGTAGGTCGCGAAGGCGGCGACCGTGGCGAGGGCCGGGTTGTCCTGCGAGAAGAAGAGGACGTTGAAGATCAGCGCCGTCGACAGGCCGTAGAGCGCGAAGTCGAAGTACTCCAGCGCGCTGCCGATGCTCGAGGCGAGCGTCGCGCGGCGCAGGTTCGCGGCGTATTCGGGATCATCCTGCGGCTGCGGCGTCGGTGTGGATGCAGTGGTCACGGCCATCTCCTTCGATCGGCTGGGGTCTTGCGACTTCCGCGACTGTACCAACCCTGTGGACACAGTTCAATATGTTGGACACGCGATTTCCGTCCCCGTGCCGCAGACACGACGATCACCGCCCTTGCCAGGGCGGAGGAAAGGGCGACTCAGCGCGAGCGCGACGCGCTGAACGGGTTCGTCAGCGCAGCCGCCGCCTCGCGCAGCGCGGCACCGACGCGGGCGACGCGTTCGGGCGTGGCATCCGCGACGGGGATGCCGACACCCAGCGCGAGCTGCGGATCGCCGGGCGCCCAGCCCTCGAGCGGGACAGCGACGCCGACGATGCCGCGGAACGACTCCTCTTCGTCGACCGACCACCCGCGTTCGCGAGCGGCGGCGAGCTTGGCCAGCACGGCCTCGACGTCGACCGTGCTGTGCTCGGTGAGTCGGGGCAGCGGACCACGCATCAAGAGCGCACGGACGTCGTCGTCGCTGCGCGTCATGAGCAGCGCACGCCCGGTCGCCGACAGGGCGGCGGGCAGGCGCGAGCCCAGGGGGGTCCCGAGCCGCACGGAGCGCGACCCCTCGTACCGGGCCAGATAGAGGGCATCGGTGTCGTCGAGGACCGCGACCTGGACGAGCTCGGACGAGAGGTCCGGAGAGGTCTCGCACACGGCGTAGAACTCGCGCACCTGGTTGAACTGCGCGGCGAACGCTCCCCCGAGCTCCGCCGTGCGGATCCCGAGACGGTAGCCGAGGGGCACGCGCTCGATCATGCGCCCCGCCTCGAGCGAGAGACACAGGTTGGCGGTCGACGATTTCGCGAGCCCCAGGCCCGCCGCAAGCTCCGTGAGCGTCAGCGCGCGGCCCGCTTCGGCGAGCAGGCCGAGAAGACGGATGCTGCGCCCGACGGCCGGGGCCGGATCGCGCGCGATCGCGCCCGCTTCGTCATCGCTCACGGCGTCCTCCCGTCGAACCGGTGTCGCGAGGGGCGCGACAGGTCAATAGAACTCGACCGTATCGACAACCGCGCGCATCGGCTCGCCGTCGAGCAGGCGCGTGGCGTTCTCGGCGAACCGACGCGCGATGCGCTCCTCCTCTTTACTGTTGAGCGCGGCCGTGTGCGGGCTGACCAGGACTCGCGGATGCCGCCACAGCGGCGACTCATCCGGGAGGGGCTCCACTTCGAACACGTCGAGGGCGGCGAACGACACGCGTCCGTCGTCGAGAGCCGCGAGGAGCTCCGTCTCGTCGATCACGGTCCCGCGACCGACGCTCGCGACGATCACCCCCGGCTTCACCGCGGAGAGAACCTCCGCGCCGATCAGGTGATGCGTCTGATCTGTTCCCGGCAACGTGACGACGATGGCATCCACCTCGCTCACCGCCGTGGCCAGCTCGTCAAGCGAGACGAGGCGGTCGACCCCGTCCACGGGGGTTCCGGAGCGCGTCGTCCCCCACACCTCGGCGCCCAGCGCATGGAAGCGGCGCGCGCACTCGGCCCCGATTCCCCCGAGACCGACGACGAGCACGGTCATCTCGTCGACCTGGCGCATCTCCCAGCGATCGGTCCAGCGCCGATCGGCCTGCTGCTGCGCGAGCCGCGGCAGGTCCTTCGCGCCGGCGAGGACACCGAAGACGGCGAACTCGGCGAGCGGCCCCCCGTGGACGCCGGCGCTGGTGGTGAAGACGATGCGATCCAGCGCCGCGCGGTCGAGATCGGCCGCCTTCACCTGCCCTCCTCCGCCGGCGGCTGTCGTCATGACCCACCGCAGCTTCGGGTTGGCGGCGACGGTCCGCGCGAGGGCGGCGGGATCGACGTCCGGGATGCCGAAGAGCGCGTCCGCCGAGTCGATCATCTCGTCGAATGCGCGCTGCTCGTCAGCCGAGCGCTCGTGCGCCGGGTCACCCGACCAGTCGGCGGGCCCGCGCATCGGGTGCGTGAGCGAGGCGTCGCGGACCAGCTCGACGCGCGGCTCGAGGCGCTCGATCAGCTCGCACAGCTCCTCTTTCAAGGGCACCGCCACCACCGCGCGTAGGCTCTTACCTGTCGACATCGTCGTCGTCTCCTCTCGTCACGGCTCACCGGCACCGTGATCTGCCCGTCGTTCGTCGTTCACCATACTGAACCCTGTCCAACATATTGTCCAGCCGCTACGATGTGTCCATGACCTCGCTCGATGAAGAGACCGGCACGCTTCCCCCCGCTCCCGAGGTGCGCCTCGGCGTCTGGGGCCTCGGCGCGATGGGCGAGCCCATGGCGCAGCATCTGCTGTCCGCGCGCGGGGCCCTGACCGTCCACGCCCGCCGAGAGCGCGACGCACTGACGGCGGCAGGAGCCGCGTGGGCGTCGACGGCGCGAGAACTCGCGGCGGCCACCGACGCGGTCCTCGTCATGCTCCCCGACCTCCCGCAGCTCGAGGAGCACCTCGACGGCCCCGACGGGCTGCTCGCGGGCACCGACGGGCGCCCCTTTCTCCTGATGATCGGATCGACATCCTCCCCCGTCGGCGTGCGCGAGCTGGCGGAACGGCTGCCCGCCGGCATCCGCGTCGTCGACTGCCCCGTCTCGGGCGGCGAGGACGGCGCGAAGGCCGGGACCCTGTCGATCATGCTCGGCGGCGACAGCGCCGTCGCCGATCTCGCCGCGGAGCTCCTCGCGCCCTGCGGCACCCCCGTCCGTCTCGGCCCCCTCGGCGCGGGAGAGGTGGCCAAGGCCTGCAACCAGATGGTCGTGGCGGCGACCATCCTCGCCCTCGGTGAAGCGACCGAGCTCGCCGCCCGGTCCGACGTCGACCCCGCCGCGCTCTGGGAACTGCTCGGCGGCGGGTACGCGGGGTCGAACCTGCTCGCCAGCCGCCGCGACAAGCTCGTGACCGGCGACGACTCCCCGAGTGGCGTCGCGGGCTACATGGTCAAGGATCTGCGCTTCGCCGCCGACATCGCCGCCGCGACCGACACGCGTCCCGCCCTGCTCCCCGCCCTCCGCGCCGCCTTCGACGAGATCGTCGAGCGCGGACTCGGCGAGCGCGACATCGCCGTCACGCGCCGGTTCACGGCGGTCCGCAGCGACGACTGACGCACGAACGAGAATGCCCCGGTGGTCGAGGCCACCGGGGCATTCGTCGTCGTTCAGAGCGCGAAGACGACCTTGCCCGAGCGCTGCGAGTCCCGCGCCGTGGCGAAGGCCTCGGCGGCATCCGTCACCGCGAACTCGTGCGTGAGGGCGCTCTCGATGCCGGGGTTCGCGGCGAGGAGCGCGACCGCCTGATCGATCTCGTCGCGGAAGCGGAACGCGCCGAGGTAGCGCACCTCTTTCGAGATGAAGGGGGCGAGGTTCACCGGCCGCGGATCGTCGGGGAGCATGCCGACCTGCACGACTGTGCCGCCGGGACGGACGGCCTTCAACGCCGTCGAGATCGACACCGGTACGCCCGAGCACTCCAGGACCACGGCGTACGCACCCGACTCGACCGCGTCGGTCGAGACATCGATGGTCGCCGACGCGCCGAGCGCCGCCGCCCGCTCGAGCGGTCCCGCGAGCACGTCGGTGGCGGTGACGCGTGCACCGGCAGCGACGGCAGCCGCCACGGCCATGAGGCCGATGGGGCCGGAACCGGTGACGAGCACGTCGAGCCCCTCGACAGGACCGGCCTTTCCGAGCGCGTGGAGCGCGACGGCGAGCGGCTCGGCGAGAACCGCACGGCGCACGGGTAGAGCGTCGGGAAGGACACGGACCATGCCGGCCTCGACGATCAGGTACTCGGATGCCGCGCCCTGCGTGTGCGGCCAGGTCGACGCACTGCCGAGGTAGGAGCCTCCCGGCCACAGGTGCGGAGCATCTTCGATGCCCTCCCGCGGCGTACCGAAGCGCGCGGGGTGGACGGTGACCGGCGTCCCCGGCGCCAGGGCACCGGAGGGGTCCAGGTCGACCCGGCCGGAGAGCTCGTGACCGGGGACCAACGGTTCCCGAACCACGAACGCCCCGTTCGCGCCCTCGTAGTAGTAGTGCAGGTCCGACCCGCAGATACCGACGTACTCGACACGCAAGCGCACCTGCCCCTCTCCGGGCTCGGGCACGTCCACGTCGCGCACCTCGGCGGTGAGCGCCTTCTCGATCAGCAGAGACTTCATCGGTGATCCCTCTCCGCGGTCAGACGACCGCCGTCATCCCGCCGTCGACGAAGATGTTCTGCCCCGAGACGAAGCTCGACGCGTCGGACGCGAGGAACAGCAGCGCCCCCCGCAGCTCGTCGAAATCGCCCCACCGCGCGGCGGGCGTGCGCTGGGTCAGCCAGCGCGTGAACTCGGGGTCGTCGACGAGGTCGCGGTTCATCTCGGTCGCGAAGTAACCAGGGCTGAGCGCATTGACCTGGATGCCGAACCGGGCGAGGTCGGCGGCCATGCCGGCGGTCAGCTGCGCGACACCGCCCTTCGTCGCCGAGTACGGCGCGATCGTCTGGCGCGCGAGGCGCGACTGGACCGAGGCGACGTTGACGACCTTGCCCGAGCCCCGCGCGACCATCGCGGGCGTGACGAAGCGCGAGACGTAGAAGACGCCCGAGAGGTTCGCCGCGACGATGTCGTCCCAGTCGGAGACCGCGAACTCGTGGATGGGCGCCCGGCGCTGCACGCCGGCGTTGTTGACGAGGATGTCGGGCACCCCGACGCTCTCGAGCAGGTCAGCCACGGCGCGTTCCACCGCGGCGGCGTCGGTGACGTCGAACACCGCCGCGTGGGCGGGGCGTCCGGACAGCTCCTCGGCCTCGGCACGGGTCTGCTCGACCGCGTCGGCGTCACGACCGTGCACGACGACCCGAGCCCCGCCGCGCGCCAGCGTCAACGCCAGCGCGCGGCCCAGGCCCCGCGACGATCCCGTGACGAGAGCGAGGCGGTCGGAGACGTCGAAGAGGTCGGCGTTCGAGGCCGTCACAGGAGGGCTCCGATGCCGAAGACGAGCAGCGCGGCGAGGAAGCCGAGCACCGACTCGATCGTCTGCTGAACGGTCCAGGTCTTCAGCGTGGTCTTGACGTCCATGCCCATAAGGCGGCCCACGAGCCAGAAACCCGAGTCGTTGACGTGACCGGCGAAGACGGAGCCGGCGGCGGTGGCCAGCGTGATCGCGGCGACCTGCAGCGGCGAGAAGCCGCCGGCCATGACGGCCGGGGCGGCGAGGCCCGCGGCGGTGACGAGGGCGACGGTCGCCGAGCCCTGAGCGAGCCGCAGGATGACCGCGATGATGTAGGCCGCGACGATGACCGGGAGACCGAGGTCGCTCAGGCTGTCGGCGAGCGCGTCGCCGATGCCCGAGGCGCGCAGCACGGCACCGAACATGCCGCCGGCGCCGGTGATGAGGATGACGGATGCCACGGGCCCGAGCGCCGAGTCCACGACCTTCTC
Organism: Microbacterium sp. S1037; assembly: GCF_048381605.1. Classification (NCBI taxonomy): domain Bacteria; kingdom Bacillati; phylum Actinomycetota; class Actinomycetes; order Micrococcales; family Microbacteriaceae; genus Microbacterium; species Microbacterium sp. S1037. The sequence goes on along the minus strand of NZ_JBLWIG010000002.1, from coordinate 151,662 downwards.
GAGCGCGGTCCCGTTCTCTCCACGGCGGAATCCGAAGACCACGGTTGCGACCAGCACGGTGATGAGCAGCGCGACGGGCGAGTTGCCGAGCAGGACGAGCACCTGGACGACGATGTTGTCGCTGTCGACCGCTCCGGCGGCGCCGAGGGTGGTGAGACCGGTGTTGAGGAAGATCAGCAGCATCGGCAGGAGCAGCACGGCGATGACCGTGGCGGGCTTCGGGGGGTTCACGGGCTGGTCGGCGTCCACGTCGCCGAAGAGTGCCGGCACGGGGAGCACGATGCGCTTCGCGACGAACTTCCCCCAGAGGTAACCCGAGAGGTACCAGATGGGGAAGGCGATGATCAGGCCGACGATGAGGACGATGCCGAGGTTCGCGCCGTAGAGCTCGCTCGCGGTGACCGGCCCCGGGTGCGGGGGCAGGAACACGTGCATGACCGAGAAGGCGGCGGCCGCCGGCAGACCGAACAGCAGCACGTTGTTGCCCGACACGCGACGCGCGATGGCGAAGATGATGGGGAGCATCATCACCAGACCGGCGTCGAAGAACATCGGGAAGCCGAGGATCAGCGACACGATGCCGAGGGCGAAGGGCGCGCGCTTCTCGCCGAAGATGCGCACGAACGCGTCCGCGAGCGCCTGCGCCCCACCGGAGTGCTCGATGAGCCTGCCGAGCATCGCGCCGAGCGCGACGAGGAGGGCGACCGTGCCGAGCGTTCCGCCGAACCCGTCCGTCAACGTCTTCACGACGGCCGAGACCGGGATGCCGGCGGCGAACGCCGTCACGAGCGACACGATGATGAGCGCGAGGAAGGCGTGCACCTTCAACCAGATGATGAGCACCAGGATGAGCGCGATCGCGCCCGCCGCGATGAGGAGCAACGGCGTGGTGCCGAGTGTCTGTGTCCAGTCGTCCAAGAGATCTCCGTTGATTCAGCCGGTCGGGCGCGGGGTCGGGCATGCTGTGAGACGCCGTGCGTCCGCCGGGGCGGTCAGGGCATCTTCACACAATGATCATATTTTTGACAAGATAAGGTCGTACCAAACGACCTAAGGAGGGGTCATGGCCCGCGCCTCACACGGATCGCTGGTGGATGCCATCGGCATGCGGGTCGTCGATGGCGACCTTCCGGCCGGTCACGTGCTGACCCTCGCGGCCCTCGAGGAGGAGTACGCCGTCTCGCGGACCGTGGTGCGCGAAGCCGTGCGCGTCCTCGAGGCGATGGGCATGCTCGAACAGCGCCGCCGCGTCGGCATCACCGTGCGCCCCGCCGCTCACTGGAGCGCGCTGGACACGCGCCTCATCGGGTGGCAGTTGGCCGGGCGCCGCCGCGACCAGTTGATCGTGAACACCACCGAGCTGCGCGCAGCGATCGAGCCCGTCGCCGCGCGCCTCAGCGCCCGCCGCGCGACCGACCTGCAGCGCGGAGAGCTCCTCCGACTGGCCGAGCAGCTCGAGCGGCTCGGCGCCGCGGGCCTCGGCAACTCCCCCGAGTACCTCGCGGCCGACATCGCCTTCCACGACCTGATCCTCCTGTCCAGCGGGAACCTCATGCTCGCGGCGGCACGCGCCCCCATCGCCGCCGCGATCGAGGGACGCGCGATGCACGGCCTGACCCCCGGCATCCCGAACCCCGACGCGCTCGACAACCACGTGGCGACGGCCGCCGCGATCGGCCGGGCCGACGCCGACGCCGCCGAGGAGCACACGCGCCGATACGTCGCCGCGGTGCTCTCCGAAGTCCGCCTCACCATCTGACCCCCTTCCCCCGACGAAGAGAGAAGCCATGACCGTCCCCGTCCCCGTCCTCGTGTTCATGGGCCCCGCCGGCACCGGCAAGTCCACCGTCGCCGGCATGCTCGCCGGCCGTCTGGGGTGGGACTTCCAAGAGGGCGACGACCTTCACCCCGCCGAGAACGTCGCCAAAATGGCATCCGGTCATGCCCTCAACGACGGCGACCGCTGGCCGTGGCTCGACCGGGTCGCCGCGTGGATCGACGGGCAGATCGCCGCGGGCCGCCCGGGCATCATCACGTGCTCCGCCCTCAAGCGCAGCTACCGCGATGTGCTGCGCCGCGACGACGTGACCTTCGTCCTGCTCATGGGCGACCCCAAGCTCGTGCTCGAGCGTCTGCTGCGCCGCCAGGGTCACTACATGCCCCCGTCGCTGCTGACATCCCAGTTCGAAACGCTGGAGATGCCGGATGCCGATGAGCGAGCGATCCGGGTCGACCTCGATCTCACACCGGGCGAGCAGGTGCAGGAGGTCGTCGACCGCCTCCAGCTCACGCATACCCCGTCCTGAAACACACGCGGGCCGAGCCGATAAAGTGACGGAGGCGGCCCGCGTGAACCCGCCCACCCCCTTCGCACCTGAATACGGAGCAACGCATGACGTCGACCACTCCCCCGACCGGACCTTCGACCGACCAGGATCAGGCCCCTCACCAGGCCGCCCAGGTTCACGAGGGTGCCCCCGGCATCGAAGAGGTGGACCGCCCCACCGCCGACGCGGATTCGCGTCCCGCGGGCGAGGGCGCCGGCACCGCCAACATCGGCGTCGTCGGCCTGGCCGTGATGGGGTCGAACCTGGCCCGCAACCTCGCCAGCCGCGAGGGCAACACCGTCGCGGTGTTCAACCGCTCGCGTTCGAAGACCGACGAGCTGCTCGAGGCGCACCCCGAGGCGAACTTCGTCGCGTCGTTCTCGTACGAGGACTTCGCCGCGTCGCTGTCGAAGCCGCGCACCGCGATCATCATGGTCAAGGCCGGCCGCCCCACCGACTTCGTCATCGACGAGCTGGTCAAGGTGTTCGAGCCCGGCGACATCATCGTCGACGGCGGCAACGCCCTGTTCACCGACACGATCCGCCGCGAGAAGGCCGTCCGCGAGACGGGGATCAACTACGTCGGCATGGGTGTCTCGGGCGGTGAGGAGGGTGCCCTCCTCGGCCCCTCGCTCATGCCCGGCGGCTCGGACGAGTCGTGGCAGACGCTCGGCCCGATCCTCACCTCCATCGCCGCGGTCGCCGAGGGCGAGGCGTGCGTGACCCACGTGGGCCACGACGGCGCCGGCCACTTCGTGAAGATGGTGCACAACGGCATCGAGTACGCCGACATGCAGCTCATCGCCGAGGCCTACGACCTCATCCGCCGCGCGACCGGCAAGACCCCCGCCGAGATCGCCGACGTGTTCGCCGAGTGGAACCGCGGCGAACTGGAGTCCTACCTCATCGAGATCACCGCCGAGGTCCTGCGTCAGACGGATGCCGACACCGGCAAGCCCCTCGTCGACGTCATCCTCGACCAGGCCGGCGCCAAGGGCACCGGCGCGTGGACCGTGCAGACGGCCCTCGACCTGGGCGTCCCCGTCTCGGGTATCGCGGAGGCCACCTTCGCGCGGTCGCTGTCGAGCCACCCCGAGCAGCGCGAGGTCTCGCGCGAGCTCCCCGGCCCCTCCGGCACCGACCTGCTCTCGGGCGAGGATGCCGACGCGTTCATCGAGCAGGTGCGCCTCGCGCTGTACGCCTCGAAGATCGTCGCCTACAGCCAGGGCTTCGACGAGATCCGCGCCGGCGCGGCCCAGTACGACTGGAACATCGACCTGGGCGCGGTGTCGAAGATCTGGCGCGGCGGCTGCATCATCCGCGCGCAGTTCCTCAACCGCATCGCCGAAGCGTACGACGCCGAGTCGACCCTTCCCGTGCTGCTGACGGCCCCGTACTTCGTCGAGGCTCTCGGTCGCGCCCAGGACGCCTGGCGCCACATCGTCGCCCTGTCCGCGGCGAGCGGCATCCCCGCTCCGGCGTTCAGCTCGTCGCTGGCCTACTACGACGGCCTGCGCGCCGAGCGCCTGCCCGCGGCGCTCATCCAGGGCCAGCGCGACTTCTTCGGTGCGCACACCTACCGTCGCGTCGACAAGGAGGGCACGTTCCACACCCTCTGGTCGGGCGACCGCACCGAGATCGAGGCAGAGGACACGCACTGACGGTGCGGTCCACGAAGCGGCGGCGGGCTCTGCTCGTCGCCGCTTCGGCGTTGTACGCCTCGGGAGTCTGGTGGATGACGCTGCGCCCGACGATCTACGACGAGAACGTCGGCGGCATCCTGCACGCGATCCTCCGCGCCGCCCGCGGCTGGCCGCCGACCGCGTGGATCACCTTCAACGGGGTCGAGTTCACCGCCAACGTGGTGATGTTCGTCCCCCTCGGAGTGCTCGTGCTGCTGTGGGGCGGACGGTGGTGGCACGGAATAGCGGCAGGATTGCTCACGAGCTCCGCGATCGAGACGACGCAGCTGCTGTTCCTCCCCACCCGCGTCGCCGACGTGCGTGACGTGATCGCGAACACCTCGGGAGCGGCGATCGGCGTCGTCCTGATGGTCGTTGTCGGCTGGCGCGCAGCTCGCTCTCAGGATTCCCATAAGCCACGCCATAGAAAGCTCATAGATACGAGCGCACAATGAGTTCCATGACCGTGACCGCCACCGCTCCCGCCTTCACCCGCCCCGACGGGAGCGCCCTGCGCGTCCTCGTCGTCGACGACGAGCAGATGCTCACCGACCTCCTCTCGATGGCTCTGCGCATGGAGGGGTGGGACGTCCGCACCGCGGGCTCCGGCTTCGACGCGCTGCAGGCGGCGCGTGATTTCGCTCCGGATGCCATGGTGCTCGACATCATGATGCCCGACCTCGACGGCATGGCGGTCCTGCAGCGGCTGCGTCACTCCGGCAACGACGTGCCGGTCCTCTTCCTGACCGCGAAGGACGCCGTCGCGGACCGCGTCGCCGGTCTCACCGCGGGTGGTGACGACTACGTCACGAAGCCCTTCAGCCTCGAGGAGGTCGTGGCGCGTCTGCGTGGCCTGATGCGCCGCGCCGGTACCGCTCTGACGCGCGACGCGGAGCCCATCCTGCGCGTGGGCGACCTGTCGCTCAACGAGGACAGCCACGAGGTCGTGCGCGCGGGTCAGGAGATCGAGCTGACGGCGACCGAGTTCGAGCTCCTGCGGTTCCTCATGCGGAACCAGCGCCGTGTCGTGTCGAAGGCGCAGATCCTCGACCGGGTGTGGAACTACGACTTCGGCGGCCGCTCGAGCGTCGTCGAGCTGTACATCTCGTACCTGCGCAAGAAGATCGACGCGGGTCACGAGCCGCTCATCCACACGGTCCGCGGCGTCGGCTACATGATCAAAGCGCCGCAGTGACGACTTCCCCGCGGCCGGAGCCACCGGTGTCTCCCCCGCCCGCCCGCTCTCGGCGGCTCGGTCGGCCGTGGAGCCTGCAGGCACGCCTGATGACGGCGGTCATCGGTATGGTCGCGTTCATCCTCATCATGATCGGGGTGTCCACCAGCGCGATCCTCAGCCAGGTGCTGCTGAACAACCTCGATGCCCAGGTGACCGACGTCGCCTCCGTCGCGCAGCCCCGGATCTCGTTGCAGAGCACGGCCGAGGACGTGCTCGACTCGGGTCCGTTCGACAACGGCACCCTCATGGTCATGAAGACCCGTCTCGGCGGGACGACCGGCGCTGTCGTCGACAACGGCAATTCCCGCGCGCTGACGGCGGACGAGCTCTCGCAGATCGTCGAGAGCCTGGCATCGTCGAACCCGAACGCGCGCACGGTGGACCTCCCCAACCTCGGCGAGTACCTGGTGCGCCCGTACGGCTCGCCCGACAGCAGCGAGGTCTTCCTCGTCGGGCTTCCCCTGTCGCAGGTCACCGGCACGATCGGCGCCATCCTCACGACGGTCGCCCTCGTCACGACCGGTGGACTGCTGCTCCTCGCCGCCGTCATCGCGCTCGTGATCCGTCTGGGACTCCGGCCCCTCAAGGCGGTGTCCGAGACGGCGACGCGCGTCGCCTCGATCCGCATGGACCAGGGCGACGTCTCGATCACCGAACGCGTGCCCGCCGAGCAGGTCGACGATCACACCGAGATCGGGCAGGTCGGGGCGGCTCTCAACACCCTCCTCGACCGCGTCGACGCCTCGCTCTCGGCGCGTCAACGCAATGAAGAACTGATGCGCCGATTCGTCGCGGATGCCAGTCACGAGCTGCGCACGCCGTTGGCATCGATCCGCGGGTTCTCGGAGCTCTCGCTGCGCGCCATGCGCCAGGCCCACGACGACGAGTCGCGTCAGCGCACCGCGATGGCCGTCGAGACGACCGAGCAGTCGCTCGAGCGGATCCTCGCTCAGTCGATCCGCATGACGACGCTGGTCGAGGATCTCCTGCTGCTCGCGCGGCTCGATGAGGGCCAGGAACTCGTCTTCGGCACGGTCGACCTCACGCGTCTCGCGGTCGAGGCGGTCGGGGACGCGCGTCCGGCAGGACCCGATCACTCGTGGACCATCGACGTCGGAGACGAGCCCGTCGAGCTCGCCGGCGACGCCTCTCGCCTCCACCAGGTCGTGGCCAACCTGCTCGCCAATGCACGCACGCACACCCCCGCCGGGAGCGAGGTGGCCGTCTCGGTGAGCCGCGAGGGCGACGACGCCGTGCTGCGCGTGCACGACAACGGTCCCGGTGTCGACCCCGCGGTCGCGGCCCAGCTGTTCGAACGCTTCGCCCGCGCCGACCGCTCTCGCGATCGGAAGACCGGTGGCACGGGACTGGGGCTGTCGATCGCCCGGGCGATCGTCGAAGCGCACCGCGGCACGATCAGCGTGCAGAGCACGCCCGGAGACACGACATTCGAGGTTCGCCTTCCCGCAAAGCCCGCCGATCCGGGCCCGCCCGCCGACGCCTGACGGCGAGGCGGGGTTCACCTGAGGAAGACGACGGCGTAGACGCTCACCAGCGCGACGCCGAACACCGCAGCGAAGACGACGTGCATCCACCTCTGCCGGTTCAGCAGAGCGACGTACTCGCGGAGGAACGCACTCGGCACGAAGTACGCCGCCGTGCGAGCGCCCACCACGCGCGCTCCGGGCAACTCCCGACGCGCCAGGAGTCCCGCACGCAGGACGTGGTAGTCGCTCGTGACGACCAGCAGCGGCTTCGTCGCGCCGACCTCCTCGACGATCGCACGCGAGAAGGCGAGGTTCTCCCGCGTGTTCAGAGAGCGCGTCTCGGGATGGACGAGGTTTGCGGGAATGCCGTGCTCGCGCAGATAGTCCGCCATGGCCTCGGCCTCCGCACGCGGCTCATCGGGCCCCTGTCCGCCGGACGGGATGACGAAGGGCGCGACTCCCCCGGCCCGGCCCGCCCGCTGCCACGCGACGATCGCGCGATCGAGGCGGCCCCGGAGCAACGGCGGCACCCGCCCGTCGATCAGCCCGGAGCCCAGGACGACGATCGCGGTCGGGGTGCGCGGGACGGGCAGCGCGGCGTACAGCAGAGACGACACGAGGAACGCGACGAACGCGGCCGCCGCGTACCCCGCGACAAGGACCACCAGAGCCGCCACGAGGAAGCCACCCAGTCCTCCCCACGCCAGGAGCGCGAGCAGGACGAACGGGAAGGCCACGAGACCGATCCCGGCGATCAGCGACAACAGGTTCGCCAGACTCCGCCCCTCGAGTCGCAGCATGGTGATGCCGTTGGTGATGAGGAACACCGCGAGCACCGCCACGACCACGGGCACCGCGACGGCGACGAAGAGGATCGCCGCGCGCGCGGCATCCGGATCCGTCTGCACGAGCAGCTGCAGCACGCCCAGCGCGGCGAAGACGACCGCGGCGACGAGCAGGGTCCCCTCGCGCAGCTGGGCCCGCTGGCGGGCACGCGCCACCGCGAAGACGACGAGCAGCAGCGCGGCGAAAGCCAGGAGGAGCATGTCGCGACGCTATCGGGTCGAGCATGCCCCTCCCGGCCGCTTGCGGGGCGCGCCCCCGTCTGCGTCCGTCCGCGGGTCAGTACCCCGCGAAGGCGTCGGTCGTGAGCGATTTGGCCTTGGCGAGCGCCGGCGCGAGGTCCGAGATGAGCCGCGGCGGACCCGACACGTAGGCCACGCGCTGCGCGATGTCGGGAACCGTGCGCAGCAGGGCGTCGGCGTCGACCCGGTCGGGCCCCGCCCACGACCATTCCGCGGGGAGCTCCCGCGGTTCCTCACGCGAGAAGACGACGACCGGGACGCCGCTCGCCGCGATCTCGTCCTGGAAAGCGAGCTCGCTCGGGTCGGACACCACGTAGACGAGAACGGCGTCGCGCCGCTGCCCGGTGGCCCGGAGGTGCCGCAGCTGCGAGACGAACGGCGTCACGCCGATCCCCGCGGCGACCAGCAGCACGGGCGCGGTCGGTCGAGAGGGAAGGACGAAGTCCCCCCACACGCCCGTGACCGCGAGAGTCGAGCCCGGCTCGACGGCCGCGAGTGCCTTCTTGTACGAGGACTGCGAGCCGTCCTTGTAAGCGATGCGCACCTCGGGCAGGTCTTCCGGGGCGGACACGATCGAGAACTCCCGTCGCGTGCCGCGCGCGTCGGGCCGACGGTGCGGGACGTCGAGCTCGAGGTACTGGCCCGGCGAGAACGCGAAGGGACGCGCCGCGTGGAAGGTCAGTTCGCGGACGGTCGGGGTCAGGTCGCGACGGCGTTCGACGCGGAGACGCACCGCCGCGCGCAGGCAGAACGCGAACGCCACGAGGTTGCCGATCAGCAGAGCGCGCTCCTGTCCGAGCGTGATCGCCCCGACGGCGATCGGCCAGCCGGCCAAGACGCCCACGACGATCGCGACGGCGTACTGCTGCAGGCGGCGCGGCGGCAGGGTGAGCGGCTCCGACAGCATGAACGCACCGAGGAACAGGAACGGCGACGAGAACGCGACCTGCAGGAGCAGCGCCGGCACGTCGACCGGGAAGCCCGCCGTCTGGAACTGGATGCTGGTGCGCACGAACGCGACCGCCATCGCCACGAGCCAGAACGTCACCACGATGGGGAGCTTGTCGGTGCGCACGAGCAGCAGCACGCCGAGCACCAGCACGCCGATCGCCATCAGCGGCGTTCCGACCCACCAGGCCGAGCCACCGAGATCCGGTGCCCAGATGCTCACGATGGTCAGCACCGCCGCCCCCGTGGCTGCCGGGTTGAAGACGTGACGACCGCGCCAGACGAGGAGGTACTTCGATGCGGATGCCACAATCCCGGCGAGGGCGAAACCGGCCAGCGCGAGCGGCTCGAGGCTCGGCCGGAGGACGAACAGCAGGATCGCGGCGGTGATCAGCGAGGACTCGAGGCGGCGCGGCATCCGGAGTATGCCCTGCGCAACGAGGTCAGTCGCGCCGCACGCGACGGCGAGCACCACGGCGCTCGCGACGATCTCGAGCGGCTGGGGCCCGATCTGTCCGGCGAACGAGAGTACGAGGGCATAGACGGCCAGCAGGCCGAGCGACGACAGGACGAGGCGGTACATCGACACCCGGCCGATGAGTCCGAGCACGCGGGTCGAGCCCGCGGTGAGCGTGGCGCTCATGGTGTTCCCTTCGGAAGCTGTGGCGTTGAGGTCACGAGAAGATCTCGCCGGTGAAACCGGGCGACCACTCCACGCGACCGTCGGTGTGCATGCGCACCCAGTGCGCGTTCCAGGACGCCGCGAGTTCGGGTCCCCCGTCGAAGAACAGCGCCGTGGCGAGGGCGTCGGCGCGCATCGCGGTGTCGGCTGCCGCCCAGGTCGCCGCGTAGGCCCGGACGGGAACACCCGTGCGGGCGTCGAGGACGTGGTGAAGGTTGTCACCCCATGTCCGCCGGTTGATCGCCGACGCGCACAGGGCGCCGTCGGCGACGGTGATCACGCCGATCGCGAGGGTCGGGTCGTACGGGTGCTCGAGGCCGACGCGGATCGGCTCGCCGCGAACGGCGAGGTCTCCGGATGCGTCGACGACGATGTCACCGTCGACGTGCGCGCGCACCGTGTCGAGCACGAGGTCGACGAGACGGCCCTTGCCGAGCGCGCCCACGTCGATCGTGGCGGGCCGCGCGACGGCGAGCCGCCCGTCGCTCCACGAGAGGGTGTCGCGCCACGCCGGGGCCGGCTGCGGTTCTCCCCACGGGGCGAGCGTCAGCCGCGCGTCGTAACCCAGGCGCGCGAGCGCGTCGCCGATGAGCGGATTGACGGCGCCGGCCGTCGCGGTGTCGAGCTCGTCGTACAGCGAGAGCATGGCATCCGCGTCGTCGGGGGCGGGGACGGATGCCGTGCGTCCTTCCGCAAGAGCGGCGACGAGCGAGTCGTCGCGGAACCGCGACCACTCCCGGTCGAAGCGCTCGATAACGGCCGACACCGCGTCGCGGGCGACCGGGGGCAGCGGCGCCGCCGTCTCGATCGCCCACGACGTGCCGATCGCGTCGAAGGTCCAGGTCGAACCCGTCGCGGTCGGGATGGTCATGACGGTCAGGCCTTGGCCTCGGTCTTGATGGTGTCGACCGCCTTGTTGAAGCCGCCGCTGGTGAGCGACGACCCGGCGACCTTGCTCACCGAGATGTCGTCGATCTTCTTGCCCACGACCTCGGCCTGGATGCCGCCGATGAACTCGCTCTGGTAGCGCTTGGACTCCGCGGCCTGCGGGTCGCCGGTCACCTCGACGGCGGTGATCGTGTCGTCGGCGATCGTGAGGGTGACGTCGACGGTCTCGACGCTCTCGGGCGTGGCGTACTGGCCCGTCGCCTCGTAGGTGCCGTCCTTGTACGTGCTCGAGGTCGTCGAGCTGTCGGTCGTCGAGCTGTCGGTGGTCGCGCTCGCGGTCGGAGCCGCGGTCGCCGCGGGAGCCGATTCGGCGGGGCCAGCGGCGTCAGTGGTCGCGCCACCCGAGCAGCCGGCCAGGGTGACGATGCCGGCGACGCCCAGGAGGGCGGTGCCGATGCGGACGGGACGGGGTACGGCGGTGGTGCGGATCATGAGGGTCCTCCTTCTGTCGTGCCTCGCGGCGCGTTCGTGCTCACCGTAGGAACACGACCTTGGCGGCGCCTCGGTTCAATACTTTGTGCAACCTATGAGAAACCCCGCGGCGGGGTGGGTGGAGAACCCCGTACCGTCGCGCGGAAATTTCGGACGACACGCCGGGTCACGGCATCCGGAATCGGCGTGTCGGTCCCGGACTCCGCCTGACGGTACAGCCCGCGAGGGAAAACGGACTCAGCCGCCTCCCGGAGGGAGACGGCTGAGCGACGGAGGAACGCTTACGCGTCGCCGCCGAACATGCTCGTGACCGAGCCGTCCTCGAAGACCTCGTGGATCGCGCGCGCGAGCAGCGGCGCGATCGGCAGCACCGTGAGACCGGGGAAGCGGCGCTCCGCGGGCAGCGGCACGGTGTCGGTGACGACCACCTCGTCGATCGCGGGATCCTGCAGGCGCTCGCTCGCGGGATCGCTGAAGATCGCGTGCGTGGCGGCGACGATGACCTTGCGCGCGCCGTTGGCCTTGAGGGCCTGTGCGGCCTTCTGGATCGTGCCGCCGGTGTCGATCATGTCGTCGACGAGGAGGCACGTGCGCCCCTTCACGTCGCCGACGATCTCGTGCACCGAGACCTGGTTGGCGACCTTCGGGTCGCGACGCTTGTGGATGATCGCCAGGGGCGCGCCGAGGCTGTCGGACCACGTGTCGGCCACGCGGACGCGGCCCATGTCGGGCGACACGACGGTGAGGGTCTCGCGATCCTCACCCGTGAGCCCCTGCTCGAAGTGCTCGAGCAGCACCGGCTTGGCGAAGAGGTGGTCGACGGGGCCGTCGAAGAAGCCCTGGATCTGCGCGGCGTGGAGGTCGACGCTCATGATGCGGTCGGCGCCGGCGGTCTTGAGCAGGTCGGCGACGAGACGGGCGCTGATGGGCTCGCGGCCGCGGCCCTTCTTGTCCTGCCGCGAGTACGGGTAGTACGGCGCGACGACGGTGATGCGCTTGGCCGACGCGCGCTTGAGGGCGTCGAGCATGATCAGCAGCTCCATGAGCCACTCGTTGACCGGCGGCCCGAACGACTGCACGACGAAGACGTCGCAGCCGCGGATCGACACCTCGAAGCGGGTGTAGATCTCACCCGACGCGAAGGTGCGGTGCTCGGTGGGGGCGAGCTCCGTGCCGAGGTGTTCGGCCACCTGCTTCGCCAACTCGGGGTGCGAGCGGCCCGAGGCGACGACGAGGCGCTTCTTGGTCTTGGCGACGAGCCCGGGGGCGATGCCGTTGTCGCGGTCGAGGTCTACACGATTCTTCTTACGAGCCATCGGCCGCTTCCTGTTCAGCCCGAGCTCGCGCGGCCACATCGGCCGCTGCGGTGCCCGGTCGGTTCTTCTCGACCCACCCCTCGATGTTGCGCTGGGGTGACACGCTGAGTGCCAAAGCGCCGGGCGGGACGTCCTTGCGGATGACCGCGCCGGCACCCGTCTTGGCGCCGTCTCCAATCGTAACCGGCGCGACGAACACGTTGTGCGAGCCGCTGTGCACCTCGTCGCCGATGACCGTGCGGTGCTTGGTGAGGTCGTCGTAGTTCGCGGTGATCGCGCCGGCACCGAGGTTGACGCCGCGACCGATGTCGGTGTCACCGATGTACGACAGGTGCGGCACCTTGCTGCCCTCTCCGATCGACGAGTTCTTCACCTCCACGAACGTGCCGACCTTGCCGTTCACGCCGACCCGGGCGTTCGCGCGCAGGTAGGCGAAGGGGCCGACGGTCGCTCCCGCCTCGACGACGGCGAGGGTGCCGTCGGTGCGGGTGATCGTGGCATCCTCGCCCACCTCGCAGTCAGTGAGCGTGGTGTCGGGGCCGATCGTCGCCCCCGACGCGATGACGGTGGCCCCGCGCACGTGCGTGTTGGGCAGGATCGTGACGTCCGGCGCCAGGGTCGCGGTCACGTCGATCCACGTGGTCGCGGGGTCGACGACCGTGACGCCCTCGAGCTGCCAACGCCGGACGGTGCGGGCGTTGAGCGTGCGCCCCGCCTCCGACAGCTGGACACGGTCGTTCACCCCGAGCGCCGCGGCGGCATCGGAGGTGACGGATGCCGCGACCCCGAGCTGAGCATCCCGGAGCAGCCCGACCACGTCGGTGAGGTACTTCTCGCCCTGGGCATTGTCGGTCCCGACCAGCGCGAGCTGGGTACGCAGCGGCGACGCCTGGAAGACGTAGACGCCGACGTTGATCTCGGTGACCGCGGCTTCGTCGGCCGTCGCGTCCTTCTGCTCGACGATCCGGCGCACTCCGTCGGTCTCGTCGCGCAGGATGCGGCCGTAGCCGTAGGGCTCGTCGACGCGGGCGCTGAGGAGCGTGACGGCGGTGCCACCCGAGCGGTGGGTGGCGAGCAGCTCGGTGAGCGTGCCGGTCTCGAGCAGCGGCACGTCGGCGCTGAGCACGAGCACATCGCCGTCGAAGCCGTCGAGCACCCCGAGGGCCGCCTCGACCGCGCGGCCGGTGCCGGGAACCTCGTCCTGGTCGACCACCACGACGCCCGGGGCGAGCTCGGCGACGGTCGCGGCGACCTGCTCGCGTTCGTGGCGGACGACGACGACGATCCGTGCGGGATCGAGGGATGCCGCCGTGTCGAGCACGTGCCCGACCAGCGGGCGCCCGCCGACGGGGTGCAGCACCTTCGGAAGGCGGGATCGCATGCGCGTACCCTGGCCCGCAGCGAGGACGACGACGGCGAGCTCGGTCGTTGAGGTCATGCTCCGCCGCCAGGATTCGAACCTAGACCTAACAGCTCCAAAGGCTGTCGTGCTGCCGTTACACCACGGCGGACCGTGCCCGCGGGCACCGGTCAAGTCTGCCAGACCTGCCAGCCGCGTGTCGGCGCGGCGCACGCTCTCGCCATAATGAGACCGTGAGCACGAACGGGGACAGCGACGAGGTCGACCGCATCGTCGACGCCTGGATGCGTCAGCGCCCCGACCTTGACTTCTCGCCTCTCGAGGTGCTCTCGCGCGTCGCGCGCCTCTCGCGTCACCTCGACATCGCGCGGAAGGAAGCCTTCCGCCGCAGCGACATCGAGTCGTGGGAGTGGGATGTCCTCTCGGCGCTGCGGCGCGCGGGCGAGCCGTACCAGCTCAGCCCGAAGCAGCTCCTGCAGCAGACGCTCGTCTCGAGCGGCACGATGACCAACCGCATCGACCGGCTCGTCGCCCGCCGGTTCGTGCGGCGCGAATCCGACCCCGGCGATGGACGGAGCATCCTCGTGACCCTGACCGACGACGGGCGTGTACGTGTCGACGCCGCGATCACCCGCTTGGTCGACGCCGAAGCGCTGCTTCTCGACGGCCTGTCGCGCAGCGATCGCGACCGGTTGGCCACCCTGCTGCGCAAGCTGAGCATGGGATTCGACGCGTGACCGATACCGCTGAGACCCGCACCGCGTGGGATGGGTTCAAAGCCTGGCTCGACGTGCGCTTCCGCTCCCCCGCCGCCATCTACGGCCTCATCGTCTACGCGTCGTTCATCACGATCGCCGACGACCACGCCGACTCACCCTGGGAACTGCTCGGGGCATCGGTCTTCCCCCTGCTGGTCTTCTACATCGCCCACGTCTTCGCTCACACGCTGACCGAGCACGGTACGCACGGCCTGCGCCACTCGACGCGCGAAGCGATGCGGCACGCCGCCGGAATGCTCTACGCGTCGCTGCCCGCCGCACTGTGCCTCGTATGGGGCGGGATCTCGAACGCCTCGGTCGACGACGCCTCCGACTGGACCGCCCTGGCCACGACGATCGTGCTCGCGGTCCTCGGCTACAACGCCTACCGCCGCCGCGGGTCCCGGCTCGTGGTTCGTCTCGTAGGAGCCCTGTCGACCGCCGTGCTCGGAGTGTTCATCATCGTCCTCGAGACGCTGGTGCACTGACGCGCGCCCTCCGCGTCGCGGGTCAGCCGATCGCCTCGGTGAGCTCGAACCACCGCATCTCGAGCTCGTCGCGCTCGGCCTCGAGACCCGAGATGCGCTGCATCTCTTTGCCGAGACCGACGTAGTCACCCTGATCGTGCTCGGCGAGCGCCGCCTTGGCCCGGTCGATCTGCTGCTGCAGCTTCTCGATCTTGCGCTCCGTGGCCGACGCCTCCTTCTGCGCGGCGCGAAGATCGGCACCCTGCAGACCCGTGGATGCCGTTGCCTCGGCCGCCGTCGAGCGCGAGGGCTCGGCATCCTGGAGCGCCCGGAGCCTCAGGTACTCGTCCACTCCACCGGGGAGGTGGCGCAGCTTGGCGTCGAGGATCGCGTACTGCTGGTCGGTGACCCGCTCGAGGAAATACCGGTCGTGCGAGACGACGATGAGGGTGCCCGACCACGAGTCGAGCAGGTCTTCCATCGCCGCGAGCATGTCGGTGTCGAGGTCGTTCGTCGGCTCGTCGAGGATCAGCACGTTGGGCTGGTCGAGGATGACGAGCAGCAGCTGCAGACGGCGCTTCTGTCCGCCCGAGAGATCCTTCACCGGCGTCGAGAGCTGGGCGCTCGAGAACCCGAGACGCTCCAGCAGCTGACCCGGCGTCAGCTCCTGGGTCTTCGATCCGGTGCCGAAGGCGTACGTGGTGCGGAGATTCGAGATGACCACGCGCACCGGGTCGTTCAGGTGCGGGTCGAGTTCGTCCAACCGCTGGGTCAGCGTGGCGACCTTGACGGTCTTGCCGCGCTTGACCCGCCCCGACGTGGGTTCGAGCGTCCCGGTCACGAGGTTCAGCAGCGTCGACTTCCCCGCACCGTTGACGCCCAGAATGCCGGTGCGCTCCCCCGGCGCGATGCGCCACTCGACGTCCTTCAGGACGGTCTTGTCGCCGTAGGACACCCCCGCGTCGAGCAGATCCACGACGTCCTTGCCCAGGCGTGCGACCGCGAGCGACTGCAGCGCGACCTTGTCGCGGATCTCGGGAACGTCGGCGATGAGCTCGTTCGCCGCGTCGATGCGGAACTTCGGCTTCGACGTGCGGGCCGGGGCGCCGCGGCGCAGCCACGCGAGCTCTTTGCGCGCGAGATTCTGACGACGCTGTTCGATGGATGCCGCCTGGCGGTCGCGCTCGACACGCTGGAGGATGTACGCCGCGTATCCGCCCTCGAAGGGCTCGACGATGCGGTCGTGCACCTCCCACGTCGTGTTGCAGATCTCGTCGAGGAACCACCTGTCGTGCGTCACGACGAGCAGGCCGCCCGCCGAGGGCGCCCAGCGCTTCTTGAGGTGCCCGGCGAGCCAGGTGATGGCCTCGACGTCGAGGTGGTTCGTCGGCTCGTCGAGGAACAGCACGTCCCAGTCGCCCGAGAGCAGCTTCGCCAGAGCGACGCGGCGGCGCTGACCGCCGGAGAGATCGCCCAGACGCGCGTCCCACGGCAGGTCGCCGAGGAGGCCGGCGATCACGTCGCGCGTGCGGGCGTCGCCCGCCCACTCGTGCTCGGGGCGGTCACCGACGACCGCGTGGCCGATCGTGTCGTCGTCGTCGAGCGTGTCCTGCTGGTCGAGCACGCCAACGGTCACTCCGCCGCGCACGGTGACACGCCCGCCGTCGGGCTCGCGGATGCCGGCGAGCATGCCGAGCAGGCTCGACTTGCCGTCGCCGTTACGACCGACGATGCCGATGCGATCGCCCTCGTTCACGCCGAGCGAAACGGAGTCGAAGACGACCTTGGTCGGGTATTCCAGGTGCAGGGCTTCGCCCCCGAGCAGATGTGCCATATCCGTCCCAGGCTACGCGGTGCTCGGCACGGCAGCGCGCCGGCTTCTCCGCGCCTCCGCCGCTCCGCAGTCCCGTTGATGCCCGAGACTGCACGCTGCTGACAAACCCACTGCACGGCGCAACGACGTTGTCAGCTCGGTGCAGTCTCGCGAGGTGTGGCGACACCGGAGGCCGGACGCGGCATCCCGGCAGTGGCGCCCGGGTGCCGGCATTCGGAAACGACGACGGGGCCGCCCGGCGAACCGGACGACCCCGTCGGAGCGGAGAGGCTCAGAGGCCGTTGGCCGAGAGCCATTCCTTCGCGATGTCGGCGGACGACTTCTGGTCGACCGTCGACTCGACGTTCATCTGGATGAGGCCCTCGGTGGTCAGCTTCGCGCTGACCTTGTTCAGCACGTCGGAGACCTCGGACGCGACGTTCGAGTTGACGACCGGCACGACGTTCGACGCCAGGAACAGGTCCTTGGGGTCCGTCAGGTTGACGAGGTTGTCGGTCTTGACGCGGGGGTCGGCCGTGTAGACGTTCGCGACCTGGATCGTGCCGGCGATGAGGTCGTCGACCGTGGTCTCACCGGTGGCCGAGAACTGCACGCTCACGCCGTAGGTCGACTGCAGGCCCTTCGGGCCGTAGGGGCGATCGGCGAGCTCCGAGTTCCCGCCGAGGGTGAGACCCGAGGTCACCTTCGCGAGGTCGGCGATCGAGGTGAGGCCGTTCGCGTCGGCGAAGGCCTTGGTGACCGTGATCGAGTCCTGGTCGGTCGCGGACGACTGGTCGAGGACCTCGAGACCCTCGGGGAGCGCGGCCGGCAGGGCCTTGTAGACGTCATCCGAGCTGCGAGCGGTGGTGTCCGCCTCGAAGAACTGCAGGAGGTTGCCGGTGTACTCGGGGAACACCGAGACCGTGCCGTCCTCGAGCAGCGGGATGTACGCGTCGCGCTGGCCGATCTGGAACTGGCGCGTGACGGTCTTGCCGGCGTTTTCGAGGGCCTGCGCGTAGATCTCGGCGATGATCTCGTTCGAGTAGTACGCCTGCGAGCCGACGACGATGGTGTCGGACGACGCCGAAGCGTCACCGCCGCCGTTGCTGAGCGGGTCGCTCGACCCACCGCTGCAACCGGCGAAGGCGAGGGAAGCGACCGCGAGGCCGGCGACGAGGCCGAGCCCCTTCCGGGTTCGTGCTGTGAACATGGGTGCTCTCTTTTCTGGTGATTCGGGATTCGGGTGGGTCAGGAAGTCGCCGGGGGTGCGGCGGGCGCCCCCACGGCGAGGGCCTCGGCGCGACGACGGCGGGCGGAGCGCCGCTGCGGCTGCGCGGCACCGGCGACACGGATGCCGCGGGGCACGACGAGGTGCTGGAGGAGGGCGAAGAGCCCGTCGATGACGAGCGCGAGCACCGCGACGAGGATGGCGCCGCCGATGAGCATGTCGAAACGCCGCAGTGGGATCGCGGCGATGATGTACTGCCCGAGTCCGCCGAGGCCGATGTACGCGGCGATCGTGACCGTCGCCAGCACCTGCAGGGTCGCCGCGCGGATGCCGCCGACCAGCAGCGGCAGCCCGAGCGGAACCTCGATGCGCCAGAAGATCTGCATCTCGGTCATGCCCATCGACCGCCCCGCGTCGATCACGCGACGGTCGATCGCCTCGAGGCCCGTGTAGGCGCCGGCGAGGAGCGACGGGATCGCCAGGATGACGAACGAGATGACGGCCGCCTCGGGCTTGTGCAGCACCCCGAGGAGCAGGGTCAGCAGGATGAGCAGACCGAAGGACGGGATCGCTCGAGCGGCCCCGGAGATCGCGACGGCGGTCTCGCGCCCCTTGCCCGTGTGCCCGATGAACCATCCCAGCGGAATCGCGATGAGTCCCGCGATGACGACCGAGACGAACGTGTATAGCAGCTGCACGCCCAGGGCCAGGCCGAGCGGGTCGAATGGGCTCTGATCGCCCGAGAAGATCCAGGCGAACGCCTCGCCGATGAGGTTCACGCCTTCACCAACGTCCGGTTGGAGATGCGCGACACGGTCCGGGTCCCGCGCGTCCACGGCATGAGGAGCCGCCCGGCGAAGACCAGGAGCAGGTCGATCACGAGGGCGAGGACGACGACCGCGATGACCCCCGCGAACACCTCGGGGATGATGCGGCGCTGCAGGCCGTTGGTGAACAGGTATCCGAGGTTCTGGATGCCGACGAGGATGCCGACCGTCGCCAGAGCGATCGTGCTGGCCGACGTGACGCGGAGCCCCGCGAGAACCACCGGCCCGGCCAGCGGGAACTCGACCGCCCAGAACCGCCGGAACGAGCCGTAGCCGATCGCCGTCGAGGCCTGGCGCACTCCGGCGTCCACCGAGTCGAGTCCGTCGGCGACCGCGCGCACGAGGATCGCCACGGCGTAGACCGCGAGCGCGACGATCAGGTTGTTCTCGCTGACGATGCTGTACCAGCCGGTGACGACCGGGACGAGGATCAGAAGGGCGAGCGAGGGGATCGTGTAGAGCAGGCCCGTGATCGTGATGACACTGCTCCGCACCAGGCGATACCGCCACGCGAACCACCCCAGGGGGATGCTGACGATGAAGCCCGCGATCAGCGCGATGAGACTCTGGCGCAGGTGCACCAGAGCCAGCTCCCCGATCAGCTCGAGATTGTTGCCTACCCAGTTCACGGGCGGGAATCCTCCACAAGAGCGCCCTGGGTCCGCCCCTCGGCGTCGACGACGACGGTCCCGCGTGGCGTCTGCTTGAGGTGCAGGGCGCGCTTGCCTTTGACGGCGCCGATGAAGCTCGCCACGAAGTCGGATGCCGGGTTCTCGACGATCTCGCTGGGCGAGCCGACCTGCGCGATGTGCGCGCCCTTCTCGAGGATCACGACCTGATCGCCGAGCAGGAAGGCCTCGTCGATGTCGTGCGTGACGAAGACGATGGTCTTGCCGATCTCGCTCTGGAGGCGCAGGAGCTCCTGCTGCAGTTCGTCGCGCACGATCGGGTCGACGGCGCCGAACGGCTCGTCCATGAGGAGGATGTTCGGGTCGGCCGCGAGCCCGCGGGCGACGCCCACGCGCTGCTGCTGGCCGCCCGACAGCTGGCTGGGGTATCGGTCGGCCATCGCCGTGTCCAGGCCGACGGTCTTCATCAGCTCGAGCGCGCGGGCGCGAGCGGTCTTGCGGTTCTGCCCCTGCAGCACGGGCACGGTGGCGATGTTGTCGGCGACGGTGAAGTGCGGAAGCAGGCCCGAGTTCTGCATGACGTAGCCGATGCTCCGGCGCAGGTGGACCGCGGGCTTGCCGCCGATGTCGTCGCCGTCGATCGAGATCGTGCCCGCGGAGGGCTCGACCATCCGGTTGATCATCCGGAGCAGAGTGGTCTTTCCGCAGCCGGACGATCCCACGAAAACGGTCGTCTTCCGCGAGGGGATGACGAGGCTGAAGTCATCGACGGCGCGTGTGCCGTCGGGGAAGACCTTCGAGACGGTCGAGAACTCGATCATGCTGTGCCCGACCTCAGTCGGAGACCACGACCTTGCGGTCGAAGGCCACGTACCCGGCGAAGTCCGTGCCCACACGCTCCACCGCACCGGGGCGGAGGTCGGGGTACGACCAGGCGCCGTCGGCGAGCTCCGCTCCGTCGAGCGAGACGTTCCAGTACTGCACCTCGCCCTTCCACGGGCAGGTGTAGGGGGTGGGGCTCTCGTTCAGGGCGCCCTCGCGCACGGCGCGCGGCGGGAAGTACCAGTTGCCCTCGATCGACACCACGTCGTCGCGGTCGGCTTCAGCGATCACGACGCCGTCGAGCACTGCCTTCATGACGAAACCCCTCTCGTGGCGTCCCGCGGGCACGGCGCCCAGCGGTGGACCAGCCACCTTCCGAGAGGCTAACCAAGTGGATGCTGCGCAAAACGAACATTGCCCCGTGTGACGGGCTGGTCTAGGGTGCAAGCCGCTCAGAGCACGCGGGCGCCGCCGACCGGTCCGTGGACGTGGAGGGCAACGAGTCCGGCAGCGCTCAACGTGACCTGCAGATCGATCGCCGACTCCTCGTCGGCCGCGAGGAAAGCGAGGGTCGGCCCCGACCCGGACACGAGGCCGGCGAGGGCTCCGGAGCTCTCGCCGCGCTCGAGCACGCGCGCGAGGTCGGGGCGGAGATGGAGGGCGGGCGCCTGCAGGTCGTTGCGCAGCGAAGCGGCCAGCATCTCGGCGTCGCCCTGGCGCAGCGCGTGCAGGACCTCCGGCGCCACCGCCGGTATCCGGGGTGCCGGTCCGATGTCGACGGCATGGCGCTCGCGGTGAGCGTCGAGCTCGCCGTAGACGACGGGGGTCGACATGCCGATCTCGTTCGGCACCAGGACCCAGTCGAAACGGCCACGGGCCAGGGCGGGGCTGAGCTCGTCGCCGCGCCCGGTTCCGACCGCCGTCCCGCCGAGCAGGGCGAACGGTACGTCGGCTCCGAGCTGGGCCGCGAGGCGCACGAGCTCCGAGGTCGGCATCCCGAGCCCCCACAGAGCGTCGCACGCGACGAGCGCCGCCGCCGCGTCTGCGGAGCCGCCCCCCATCCCGCCGGCCACGGGCACGGCCTTGACGATCGAGAGGTGCACCCCACGGTCGATGCCCGCGGTCTCGGCCAGCAGACGCGCCGCCCGCACCGCCAGATTGCGGTCGTCGGTGGGCACCCCGTCGATGTCGACGGGACCCCGCGCGGACACCTCGAGCGTGATGTCGTCGGCCGCGGTGGCGGTCATCTCCTCGTAGAGCGAGACGGCCTGGTACGCCGTGGCCACATCGTGATAGCCGTCGTCCTTGACGTCGCCGACCTCGAGGAAGACGTTGATCTTGCCCGGTGCGCGAACGCGGACCGATTCAGCGGAGCTCATGATGACGACGACGCCCGCCAGAGGTCGACATCGGCGGCCTCGGACAGCGCGTCGATGCGCTCCAGCTCCTCGGTGTCGAACGCCGGTCCGTCGAGCGCGGCGAGGTTCTCGTCGAGCTGCTGCGTCCGCGAGGCGCCGATGAGGGCGGATGCCACGGTCTCATCGCGCAGCACCCACTGAAGCGCCATCTGCGCCAGGGTCTGCCCGCGCTCCTTCGCGATGACGTCCAGGCTGCGCAGCGCCGAGAGGGCGGCATCCGTCAGCATCCGGTCGGGCAGGGAAGAACGCTTCTGGGAGCGGTCGGCCTGGCCGTCGCCGAGGTACTTGTCGGTGAGGAGTCCCTGAGCCAGGGGCGTGAACGCGATCGCCCCCATGCCCTCCTGCCGGAGCGTGGAGGTGAGCCCGTCCTCGACCCAGCGATTGAGGATCGAGTACGACGGCTGGTGGATCACCAGCGGCGTGCCGAGCGATCGGGCCACGGCGGCGGCCTCGGCGGTGCGCTCGGCGCTGTACGACGAGATGCCGACGTAGAGCGCCTTGCCCTGCCGGACGAGCGTGTCGAGGGCGCCGATCGTCTCTTCGATGGGGGTCACCGGGTCGACGCGGTGCGAGTAGAAGATGTCGACGTAGTCGACGCTCATGCGCGTCAGCGACTGCTCGGCGCTGGCCAGGAGGTACTTGCGCGATCCCCAGTTGCCGTAGGGCCCGGGCCACATGTCGTAGCCGGCCTTCGACGAGATGATGAGCTCGTCGCGGTACCGGCCGAAGTCTTCGCGCATCATGCGGCCGAAGTTCGTCTCGGCCGAGCCGTAGGGCGGGCCGTAGTTGTTCGCGAGATCGAAGTGCGTGATCCCGCGATCGAACGCGTGGCGGAGCACCTCGCGCTGGCGGTCGAACGGGACGTTGTCGCCGAAGTTCCACCACAATCCGAGCGAGATCGGGGGGAGGAAGAGGCCGCTCCGACCGACTTGGCGGTATGCGACACTGGAATATCGCGCTTCCCGCGCGCTGTAAGGCCGGTGAAGGTCGGGTACGTCCGGGCCGAATCGAGCGGGATCAGTCACTCTTCGACAGTAGCGCGCCCATCCCCCTGCTTCGGCCCCGATGCCGAAACGCTCCCGTAACGCCGAGTATCTACGGTGTACGGATTCACCATCGACCCCGAGGAGGCCGCATATGCGCTCGATCGTTCCCCTTCCGATCGATACGGATCCCTGGCGGACACTCCTCTCCCGGTCCGACATCCGGATGCTGGACGGCATCCTGCACGTCATCGACGACGCGTCCACCCCCTCGGATGCCGAGCGCGACGACCTGCTGACCGTCGCCGAGGCCGTCGAGGCCGCCGGCGTCTCGGTGATGCTCGTTCGCGACGCCAACCGGCGACCGAAGCTCGTCGTCGACACGGTCGACGCGGATGCCGCTCTCGCCGCTCTGCGCGACCCCGAGCTGGGCCCGATCTACCTCAAGGCGCGCGGCGAGGACCCGGTCCCCGCTCACAGCGTCGCCCCCTCCCCCGGTTCGATCGAGGCCTACGCCGTCTTCCGTCCGCGCACCTCGACCGAGGGCTCGTACCGGTACGGGGCGGCCCTCGCTCCGCGGCTGGAGTTTTGGAGATTCGGCGAGAAGACCATCGAGGCCCCTCGCCCCAGCGCCCTCACCCGTCGCCGCTTCGGCCGCGCCGATCTCGACCTCGTCGAGGTGGAACGCTACGGCCGCCGGTGGCAGACGGTCGCGGGCATGTTCGACCCGCACCCGAAAGAGTTCGTCGGCGACATCGACATGGTGTTCTCGTGGGTCGACGGCTCGTCGAGCGAGTTCCAGCGGCAGCGAGCCGCGCGCATGCAGGGCTATGTCGTGGGCGACGGCGACGACAACGCCGCCCGCTACCGACAGGTCGACGAGCTGCGGTACGCGCTGCGCAGCGTGCACATGTACGCGCCGTGGGTGCGCCGCATCTTCATCGCGACCGACTCCCCGACCCCGGAGTGGCTCGCCGACCACCCCAAGGTCACGATCGTGCGCAGCGAGGAGTTCTTCGCGGACCCCTCCGTGCTCCCGACCCACAACTCGCACGCCGTCGAGGCGCAGCTGCACCGCATCCCCGGCCTCGCCGAGCACTTCCTCTACAGCAACGACGACATGTTCTTCGGTCGCCCCGTGACCCCGGAACTGTTCTTCAGCGGCGGGGGCGTGAGCCGCTTCGTCGAGAGCGGCATCCGGATCGGAAGCGGTGCCCCGCACGTGGATCGCTCGGGTCACGACAACGGTCTGCGCGTGAACCGGGCGCTGCTGAAGGAGCGCTTCGGCCGAGTGATCACGCTCGACCTCGAGCACTGCGCGACGCCGCTGCGGCGCTCCGTGGCGTTCGAGCTCGAGCAGGAGTTCGCCGAGGACTACGCCCGGACGGCCGCGAGTCGTTTCCGTTCGGCCACCGACATCTCGGTCACGAACAGCCTCTACCACTACTACGCGCTGGCCACGGGCCGGGCGGTCGTCACGACCGAGCCGCGCACGCGCTACGTCCAGACGACGCAGCTCGATTCCCTGCGCACGATGGAGCGACTCGTCTCGCGCCGCGACACCGACATGTTCTGCCTCAACGACGGAAGCGTGCCCGAGATCCCCGAGGAGGTGCGGGTGCCCGCGCTCCGCGCGTGCCTCGAGCGTTACTTCCCGATCGCGGCGCCGTGGGAGAAGACGAGCGTCAGCGCAGAACCGGCAACGGCGTCGTCGGCGGCGACACCCGCCCACTGAGTCCGCGGTTCGCCGGGACCTCGATGCCCGCCGCGCGCAGGCGTTCCTGCGACTCGGCGGCATCGACGTACTGCAGCTCCTCGGCACCGCCGAGCGGCACCACCGAGTGGACGATCGTCTCGTCGTAGATGTGCACGAGGTTGAAGCCCTGCGCACCGTCCTGCGGGCGCGTGCCGCCCACGGGGACCATGAGGTCCTGCGTGTAGCAGGTGGCGGAGGCGACCGAGACCGGGATGCCCGCGAACGTCGCGAAGGTCGAGTAGTGCAGGTGCCCGGCCAGGATCGCTCGGACATCGGTTCCCCGCAGCACGGCCGCGAGGCTGCGCTGGTCGCGCAGTTCGACCGACGCGGCCAGATCGAGCACACTCGGCACGGGCGGGTGGTGGAGAGCGAGGATCGTGCCCAGCGGCGCGGGCGTCGCGAGGACGTCGGCGAGCCACTCGAGCTGGGCGGGCGTCACCTCGCCGTGGTGGAAGCCCGGGACCGACGTGTCGAGCGTGATGATGCGCAGCCCGTCGAACTCGTCGACGCGATCGACGGGAGCGGTCGGCGCCGCGTCGTCGTCGGGGAGCAGGTGAGAGCGGAAGGTGGCGCGATCGTCGTGGTTTCCCATGACCCAGACCACGCGCGTGTCGAGACGCTCCGCGAGCGGTTCGACGAGCGTGCGGACGCGGTCGTAGGCGTCGCCCTCGCCGAAGTCGGCCAGGTCTCCGGTGAACACCAGGGCATCGGGACGGACCCCGGATGCCTCGATCGCGGCGACCGCCCGGGCGAGGTACGCCTCGGAGTCGACCCGGTCGTACAGCGGCGCTCCGCCGGCGCGCAGGTGGGTGTCGCTCAGGTGCAGCAGCACCCTCTCGGCTCGGGGGTACTCGGCGTAACGCATCTCGTTCCTCTCGGGTCGTCGGGTACGACCTCGTGACCGGCGTGATGCTCCCGGCTTGCCCTGGAATGTTACAGGCATGTTTCAGGAACGCGCGATGAACACGGTGAGAATTTCGCCCGGTTTCGTTGCGCCCGGGGCGCGGCGCGGCTGCCCTGGTCAGGATGCAGGAGCGATCGCTTCGCGCGACGCCCAGTCGCCTCAGGAGGCTTCACGCGCCCCATCGATCATGCAGATGAACCAGCACCGCGGGACGGCGGCACCGCGGGACGGCGGCGAAGGCTTGGGGGCGTCCAGGCGCCGCGGGTGTGTCAGAGGGCGGCGATACGCGCGTAGTCGTCGACCGTGAGCTGCTCGCCGCGGAGAGTGGGGTCGACGTCGGCCCGCTCGAGCTGGAGCGAGGCCTCGGCCGCGGTTCCACCGAGAACGCCGGACAGCGCCTGGCGGAGCATCTTGCGCCGCTGCTGGAACGCGGCATCCACGATCTGGAACGTGCGTCGCCGGTGCTCCTCGGTGCCGCGGGGTTCGGCATCCCGCTCGAAAGCGACCAGCACGCTGTCGACGTTCGGGACGGGCCAGAACACCTGACGCGAGACCGTGCCCGCCAGCCGCCACGCGCCGTACCAGGCGGCCTTGACGCTCGGGGCGCCGTAGACCTTGGAGCCGGGAGGGGCGGCGAGGCGCTCCCCCACCTCGGCCTGGACCATGACGACACCGCTGCGCAGGTACGGGAACGTCTCGAGGAAGTGCAGCAGCACGGGCACCGAGACGTTGTACGGCAGGTTCGCCACCAGCACGCTCGGCTCGCCCGGGAGGTCGTCGACGCGGAGAGCATCGGCATCGATCACCGTGAGACGGTCCGCGGGGACGTCGTGGGCCGCGGCGGTGACGGGCAGCCGCTCCGCGAGCCGGTGGTCGATCTCGACCGCGACCACCGAGGCGCCCGTCTCGAGGATCGCGAGCGTGAGCGAACCGAGACCCGGCCCGATCTCGACGACACGGTCGGATGCCGAGACCCCGGCGACCTGGACGATCTTGCGCACCGTGTTCGCGTCGACCACGAAGTTCTGCCCGAGCTTCTTGGTCGGGGTGACGTCGAGCTCGGTGGCGAGTCGGCGGATCTCGGCGGCACCGAGGAGGGAAACGGGCATTGTTCCACTGTAGTCAGCCTCCCGCCACCCGCCGGGTGACAGGAGTACGTTGAGCGGGTGAGTCAGACGCAGTCGATACCCGCCAACGCTTTCACCATGCGGAGCCCCTTCGGTCGAAGAGCCATCGTGCTCTCGGTCGCCGCCGCGGTGGGCGGGTTCCTCTTCGGCTTCGACTCCTCCGTCATCAACGGCGCGGTCCAGTCGATCGAGAGCGAGTACACGAAGGTGCCGACCCTCACCGGCTTCGTCGTCGCGATCGCCCTCATCGGGTGCGCGATCGGCGCGATCGCCGCCGGTGCCCTGTCGGACCGTTTCGGTCGCCTCAAGGTCATGATGGTCGGCGCCGTGCTCTTCCTGGCGTCG
Organism: Microbacterium sp. S1037; assembly: GCF_048381605.1. NCBI lineage: Bacteria > Bacillati > Actinomycetota > Actinomycetes > Micrococcales > Microbacteriaceae > Microbacterium > Microbacterium sp. S1037. The sequence goes on along the minus strand of NZ_JBLWIG010000002.1, from coordinate 125,081 downwards.
TCGATCGGATCGGCACTGACGTTCAGCGTCCTGGACCTCACGATCTGGCGCGTCATCGGCGGTCTCGGCATCGGCATCGCCTCGGTGGTCGCACCCGCCTACATCGCCGAGGTTGCGCCCCGGCAGATCCGCGGCAGCCTCGCATCGCTGCAGCAGCTCGCGATCACCCTCGGCATCTTCGCCGCCCTGCTCAGCAACGCCCTCCTCGTGGGTGCCGCGGGCGGCACGGCCGACAACCAGCTCTGGTGGGGGCTCGAGGCCTGGCGGTGGATGTTCCTCGTCGGCGTCGTCCCCGCCGCCGTCTACGGTCTTCTGGCGTTCACGATGCCCGAGTCTCCGCGCTTCCTCCTCGCACGCGGCCGCGCCGACGAGGCCCGCGCGATCTTCGCGCGCCTGGTGCCGCCGGCCGACCTCGACAAGACCATCAACGAACTGACCAGCGCGATCGAGACCGACCGCAAGAACAAGGGCGCATCGATCGCCGGCAAGGCGCTGGGCCTTCAGCCGATCGTCTGGATCGGCATCATCCTGTCGGTGTTCCAGCAGTTCGTCGGCATCAACGTGATCTTCTACTACTCCACGAGCCTCTGGCGGGCGGTGGGCTTCGACGAGAGTGACTCGCTGCTCATCGGCGTGATCACCTCGGTCACGAACGTGCTCGTGACCCTCATCGCCATCTGGCTGGTGGACCGGGTCGGTCGTAAGCCCCTGCTGCTCGTCGGCTCGGCCCTGATGACGCTGTCGCTCGGTGCGATGGCGCTGGCGTTCTCGTTCGCCACCGGCTCGGGCCAGGACGTCTCACTCCCGGGCATCTGGGCGCCGGTCGCCCTCGTCGCGGCGAACCTGTTCGTCGTCGGCTTCGGCGCCTCGTGGGGCCCGCTGGTGTGGGTGCTCCTCGGCGAGATCTTCCCCAGCCGCATCCGCGGAAAGGCGCTCGGCGTCGCCGCCGGTGCGCAGTGGCTCGCCAACTTCCTCGTGTCGTGGACCTTCCCGCAGCTGGCCGACTGGTCGCTCGCGATCACCTACGGCGGGTACGCGTTCTTCGCCGCCCTGTCGTTCGTCTTCGTCCTGTGGAAGATCCCCGAGACCAAGGGCATGGAACTCGAGCAGACCGAGACCCTTTTCGTCCGCAAACCGAAGAAGACCGCCTGAGAGGACCGGAACATGACCAACAACTCGAAGTCGCACGAAGAGATCCGCGAAGAGCGCGAGGCAGCCCAGAAGGAGAAGGATCGCCTGGAGCGCGCCGAAGAAGCCCGTCTCGACGACGAGAAGCGCTGATCTCGACCCGAATGACGAAGGCCGGCTCCCCGCGGGGTGCCGGCCTTCGCGGTGCCGGGGTCAGAACGGTCCGTACACCTCGAGGGTGTTCGCGGCGACATGGGCACCGAGCTCGTCGGCATCCATCCCCCGCTCGGCCGCGAGGAAGCGGAGCGTGACCGGGATGAGGTACGGCGCGTTCGGGCGGCCACGGTAGGGCGCGGGCGTCAGGAACGGCGCGTCGGTCTCGACGAGGATGCGCTCGAGCGGCGTCACCGCGAGGGCGTCGCGCAGGTTCTGCGCGTTCTTGAAGGTCACGTTGCCGGCGAACGAGAGGTAGTAGCCGCGGTCGGCGGCGATCCGCGCCATCTCGGCATCACCGGAGAAGCAGTGGAACACGGTCTTCTCGGGTGCGCCGACGCGCTCGAGGGTCTCGAGCACGGCGTCGTGGGCGTCGCGGTCGTGGATCTGCATGGCGATCCCGTGCTTCTTCGCGAGCGCGATGTGCGCCTCGAACGAGCGGATCTGAGCCGGGATGCCATCGGCGTCGGTTCGGAAGAAGTCGAGGCCCGTCTCACCGATCGCTCGCACCCGGGGAGCGGCGGCGAGCTCGTCGATGACCGCGATCGCGGAATCCAGCTCACCCGCGCGCTCGTAGACGGGAGCCTCGTTCGGGTGGATGGCCACGGCGGCCAGCACCCGAGGGTGCGTGTCGGCCGCCCATGCCGACCAGCGCGACGAGTCGACGTCGCCGCCGGCCTGGACGACGCCGTGCACTCCCACGGCCAGGGCACGCTCGAGCTGCTCGTCGAGCGACAGTCCTGTCTCGCCGTCCTCGATCTCGAGGTGCGTGTGGTTGTCGTAGACGGGCACGCCGAGCGGCTCGGGCGCGGGCGGGTAGCTCACGTCGCGACGGCCGTCCGTCGAACGCTCCCGCACGTACTGGCTCGGGTCGCCGCCCTCAATGGTGCCGCGGGGCCGCTCGACGGGGGTGCTCATGCCTGCTCGACGCGCGGGAACAGCGGCGAGAGCCCGTTCACCGACGATCCGGGACGCAGCACGCCCCACTGACCGGCGTCGCGCAGCGGCTGCTCGTGCAGACGGCCGATGCTCTCGGCGGCACCCAGCGCGATCCACAGCTTCTCGGTCGCGATCGGCATGACCGGCGACAGCAGCACGGCGAGCGCGCGGAGTCCCTCGGCGGCCGTGTACAGCACCGTGCCGAGGCGCTCGCGCTTCTCGGGGTCCTTCGCCAGAGCCCATGGCTCGTTGTCGGTGATGTACCCGTTGAGCGCGTCGACGATCGTCCAGATCGCGGCGATCGCCTCGTCGATACGGAACTTCTCGATGGCCGCGTCCGCGTTCGTCGCGGCATCCGCCACCGTCTGCTGGATCGCGCGATCGATCTCGGTGAGCGCGCCCGAGGGCGGCACGATCCCTTCGAAGTACCGCTCGATCATCGCGATCGTGCGGGATGCCAGGTTGCCGAAGCCGTTGGCGAGTTCGGCCTGGTAACGGGCCGAGAGATCTTCCCAGGAGAACGACCCGTCCTGACCGAACGCGATCGCGGAGAGGAAGTAGAACCGGTAGGCGTCGGAGCCGAAGACGTCGGTGATCTCCGTCGGGGCGATGCCGGTGAGCTTGGACTTCGACATCTTCTCGCCGCCGACGAGCAGCCAGCCGTGCGCGAAGACGCCGCGGGGCACCTCGAGGCCTGCTGCCATCAGCATCGCGGGCCAGATGACCGCGTGGAAGCGCAGGATGTCCTTGCCCACCACGTGGTACGCGGGCCAGCGGCGCGCGAACTCCTCGGGGTCGGTGCCGTAGCCGATCGCCGTGGCGTAGTTCAGCAGAGCGTCGACCCACACGTAGATGACGTGAGAGTCGTCCCACGGCACCTGGATGCCCCAGTCGAAGGTCGACCGCGAGATCGACAGGTCTTTCAGGCCGTTCTTCACGAACGATACGACCTCGTTGCGCGCCGACTCCGGGCGCACGAAGTCGGGCACCGTCTTGTAGAGCTCGAGCAGGGGCTCCTGGAACTCGCTGAGCTTGAAGAAGTAGTTCTTCTCCTGCAGCAGTTCGAGCGGCTTCGAGTGGATCGCGCAGACCTTGAGTCCCTCGAAGGGGCCCTCGCCGTCGACGATCTCGGCCTCGGTCTTGAACTCCTCGCACCCGACGCAGTACAGCGCCTCGAACTCGCCGGCGTAGATGTACCCCCGGTCGTAGAGCGCCTGCACGAACTTGGCCACGCGCTCCTCGTGGCGCGGCTGGCTCGTGCGGATGAAGTCGTCGTTGGCGACGTCGAGCGTCTTCAGCAGGGGGAACCACGACTCGCCCACGAGCTTGTCGACCCACCCCTGCGGGGTGTGGTTGTTCGCGGCCGCGGCACGCATCATCTTCTGGCCGTGCTCGTCGGTGCCGGTCAGCATCCAGGTGTCGTCACCGGCCTGGCGGTGCCAGCGCGCGAGCGTGTCCACAGCCACGGTCGTATAGCCGTGGCCGATGTGGGGGACGTCGCTCGGGTAGTAGATCGGCGTCGTGATGTAGAAGGATCGGCCGGAAGTCACCCCAGGATTCTACGGGGGCGCGCTCGACCCCGGCGGTCGCGTGACGACGGGCCGCTCACGCGGAGTCGCGCGGGACGAGAGTGGTCGCGAGGACGACCGGGGCGGCGGGCCGTCCGGCGATGGCATCCAGCAGCAGGGTCACCATGCGCTCGCTGAGCTGCTCCCAGGGCTGGCGCATCGTGGTGAGCGCGGGCTCGTGCGTGGCCGCCAGGCCGGAGTCGTCGAAACCTGCGACAGCGACGTCCTCGGGCACGCGACGTCCGGCACGCCGGAGCGTCTGCACCGCGCCCGCCGCCATCGAGTCGGACGCGGCGAAGACGGCGTCGATGTCAGGGGCCTTCTCGAGCAGGCGTGCCATCGCGGCGGCCCCGGAGTCCGACGAGTAGTCGCCCCTCTCGACGAGGGCGGGGTCGAAGTCGGAGCCCATCTCGTCGCGGAAGCCGACCAACCGGAAGCGGCCGCCGGGGGTGTCGTCGGGTCCGGC